>NZ_JBYSYI010000019.1:0-39447 GCF_058783105.1 Achromobacter sp. FW305-C-30-7
GATGAGGATGGGGAAGTCCGGAGCGAACGCTCCGGACCGCAATCGTTGCCCCGCGCCCCGCAGGCCGCCGACGCGACGGGCGCCTTAAGAACCAACCACCACCGCAAACACCAAACCCCAAACCCACAGAACCATCCCAGCCCTTTACACTCCCCCGAAAGCCACAAAAGACACGGAGACAACACATGCGCATTTTGCTGGTCGAGGACAATCTCGATCTCGGCGATGCCGTGGAAAGCAAGCTGCGTTTCGCCGGCCACAGCGTGCAATGGGTGCGCGACGGCGTGGCGGCGTTGCGTTGGGGCCTGGACGAAACCTGGGACGCGCTCGTCCTGGACATCAACCTGCCCGGCAAGGACGGATTTACCGTTATCCGCGAACTGCGCGCCGCCGGGCTGGAAGCGCCCGTGCTGGTCATGACCGCGCGTTCCGAAATCGAAGACAAGATCGACATGCTGGACCTGGGCGCCGACGACTATCTGGTCAAGCCCTTCGACCTGCGGGAACTCGAAGCCCGGCTACGCGCGCTGATGCGCCGCCCCGCCGGCCAGACCAGCAGCCTTACCGTCTATGGCAACCTCAGCCTGGACCTCGCCAACCGCAACGTCAGCGTGGCCGGCGCGCCGCTGGAGTTGGGACGGCGTGAATTCCGCCTGCTGGAGATCCTGCTCGGCAAGCTGGGCCAGACCGTCGCCAAGGAACGGCTGATGAACCAGCTGTTCGACCTGGACGACGGCACGCTCAATGCGCTGGAGTTGCTGATATCGCGGCTGCGCAAGAAGCTGGCGGGCGCCTCGATCGATATCGTCACTGTGCGCGGCGTCGGCTATCAGGCCCGCAGCCATGAACAGCCCTGAAAATTTCTCCATCCGCCGCCGCGTCTTCGCGCTGGGCGTGCTGTTGCTGGCCTGCGCGCTGATCGGGCTGGTGTTCTTCCTGCGCGGCTACGCGCAGCGCGCGGCGGAACAGGCTTTCGACCGGCTGCTGGCGGCCTCGGCGCTGACCATTGCCGGTTCCGTGCAGATCGAGGACAACAACGTCACCGTCGAGCCGCCGGTGTCCTCGCTGGCCATGCTGTCCGGCGGCGAACGCGTGTTCTACGAGGCCCGCACTTCCAACGGCCGCCTCATCACCGGCTACGACGACCTGGCGCCCGGCCTGCCGCTGGCGCAGTCGGCCACGCCGGTATTCGCCTACCTGCGCTATCACGACGAACCCGTACGCGTTGCCACTGTGGGCCGGCTGGTGTCGGCCAGCCAGCATGCGGGCTGGGTCACGGTGCGCGTGGCCGAGACGCTGGGATCGCGCGAGGCGCTGGCCGACGAGATCCTGGGACGCACCGCGCTGCCGCTGGTGGTGGTGTCGCTGGTGGCGCTGGGCCTGCTGTGGTTCGGCGTGCAGCGCGCCTTCGCGCCGCTGGGCGTGGTGGAGCGGGAATTGCGCAGCCGCGCGCCGGACGATCTGGCGCCGCTGGTCACGCCCGTGCCGCGCGAGGTGCGGCGGCTGGTCGAGGCCTTGAACGCCTTCATGCAGCGCCTGTCCGGTGTCATGGGCACGCTCAACACCCTGGTGGCGGACGCCGCGCACCAGGTGCGCACGCCGCTGGCCTCGCTGCGCGCGCAGGCGGAAGTGGCGCTGGACGAAACCGATCCGCAGCGGCTGCATGCGCGCCTCGAACGCATCCACCTGAACGCCACGCATGCCAGCCAGCTGATCAACCAGTTGCTGATGGACGCCACCATCACCCATCGCCTGGGCAAAGGCTCGCGCACCCTGGTGGGCGTGGCCGAGACCGTCAACGAAACACGGCGCCGCATCGGCCCGCTGGAGGCGCAGCGCCTGCGCATCGAGATCGCGCCCGAGGTCCGCCGCGCCCGCATCGCCGGCGACCGGGTCGCCTTGCGCGAGATGCTGCGCAACCTGGTGGACAACGCCCTGCGCTATGCACCCGACGGCCCCGTGGACATTCAGGCCACGCCCGTGGCGGGCTTCCGCGTGGCGCTGACCGTGTCCGACCGCGGCCCGGGCGTGGCCGACGACGAGAAAGAAGCCGTGCAGCAGCGCTTCACCCGCGGCCGGGCCGGCGAAACGCTGCCCGGATCCGGGCTGGGGCTGTCCATCGTGCGCTCGGTCGCCGTCGCCCACGGCGGCTCGCTGTGGCTGCAGGACCGCCCGGGCGGCGGCCTGACGGCACGCGTGATCCTGCCGCTGGCGCGCTCCGCGCCGGGGCGCGCGGCCGCCGCCTGCCTGGGCGCGCTGTGCCTGGCGGGCCTGCTGCTGGCCTCATCCTCCAACGACGCACGCGCCGCCGACATCCCGCAAATCGTCACCCGCTATCCCGCGCCGCAACCCACGTCCCGCGTCCTGACCATCGCCGGCCCGACGGATACGCCGGTGGTTGCACCGCTGATCCAGGGCTTCCAGTCGCAACGGCCGGACGTGACCGTGGTGTACCGCGAGATGGGCAGCCGCGAACTCTACGAGGCCGCCATCGCCGGGCAGTTGAAGGACGTGGACGTGCTGATGAGCTCGGCCTCGGACCTGCAGATCCGGCTGGCCAACGACGGCTATGCGCTGAGCTACTCGTCGCCCTATGCCGCCAAGCTGCCGTCCTGGGCCATCTGGCGCCACGAGGTCTATGGCTTCACCTTCGAGCCGGCCGTCATCGTCTACAACCCCAAGCGCTATACCGAAGCCACCGTCCCGCGTTCGCGCCAGGATCTGCTGCGCCTGCTGGAACGCGACTCCGCCAAGCTGCGCGGCCGGATCGGCACCTACGACATCGCGGCCAGCAGCGTGGGCTATCTGCTTGCCGAACAGGACGAGCTGGTGTCGTCGAACTTCTGGGGGCTGGCCAATGCCATGGGCCAGGCCGGCGTGCGCCTGTCGGCCACCAGCGCCGAGATCCTGGACGCGATCGAGCACGATCAGATCGACATCGGCTACAACATCCTCGGCTCCTACGCGCTGTCGCGGCAGGCGGCGGGCGCAGCCATCGGCGTGGTCTTTCCGCAGGACTACGTGCTGGTGCTGGCGCGTTCGGTGCTGATCGCGCGCAAGGCGCCCAGCCCGGAACTGGGCCGCGCGCTGGTGGACTGGCTGCTTTCGCCGGCCGGCCAGCAAGTGGCGTCCAGCCATGCGGCGCTGGGCTCCATCATGGAGGACACGCCCGGCCGCTGGACCTCCGAAGCGGTGCTGGCGCGTTCACAAGGCATCGTGCAGCCGGTGGTGCTGAGCCCCGCCCTGCTGGTCGGACTGGACCAGCGCCGCCATTCGCGCTTCGTGCAGAACTGGATCCGGTTGGTGACGGATACGCCGGCGCGGCCGTGACGGTCGCGGACGCGCGGCGTCCTTGCCAGCAAGGGATTTCCCCTAGGCGCGACCTGTCGCCATGACAGGACGGCGACAGACGCCGGCTCCTAAGATGCCCGCAAGCTGGACACGGATCCCGCTCGTACCAATAACTCATCGGAGACACACCCATGCTTGCCAAGTCCCAACTGGCGGCCGCCTGCGCCGCTGCATTCGCCCTTGCCGCCGGCAGCGCCTTTGCACAGCAAGTGCCGGCCGGCTATCCGGCCGACTACCAGAAGATCCTGGACGGCGCCAAGAAGGAAGGCAAGGTCGTCATCTATTCGACCACCGACACCAAGGCTGCCGGCCCCGTCATCAAGGGCTTCGAAGCGCTGTATCCGGGCATCAAGGTCGAATACAACGACATGAACAGCACCGAGCTCTACAACCGCTACATCAGCGAGCAGGCCGCGGGCGGCACCAGCGGCGACATCGTCTGGAGCTCGTCGATGGACTCGGCGCTGAAGCTGGCCAGCGACTACGCCCTGCAGTACAAGTCGCCGGAAGTCGGCAAGCTGCCGGCCTGGGCAGTGTGGAAGGATTCGGCCTACGGCACCACCTACGAGCCGGCCGTGTTCATCTACAACAAGCGCCTGATCCCCGCCGCCGAAGTGCCGACCACGCACGGCGCGCTGGCCAAGCTGATCGCGAGCCAGCCGGACAAGTTCAAGAACAAGGTCACCACCTACGACATCGAGAAGTCGGCCGTGGGCTTCATGCTGGCGGTGCAGGACAAGGTCAACGATCCCAAGTACTTCGAGACGCTCAAGGGCATCGCCGCAGGCGGCCTGATCGTGCAATCGTCCACCGGCACCATGATGGAGCGCGTGTCGTCCGGCGAAAACCTGATCGGCTACAACATTCTGGGTTCGTACGCCGAAACCCGCGCCAAGAACGACCCGTCGCTGGGCGTGGCCTATCCCACCGATTACGCGCTGGTCCTGTCGCGCGTCGCGTTCATCAGCAAGAAGGCCAAGAACCGCAACGCCGCCAAGCTGTGGATGGACTACCTGCTGTCGCAGAAGGGCCAGACGATCCTGGCGAACCAGGCCGATCTGGCCTCGGTGCGCGACGACATCGAAGGCGACAACGACGTGGACGGCATGACCAAGAAGCTGGGCGCCTCGCTCAAGCCGATTCCGGTCAACGAAACCCTGCTGGACTACCTGGAGCAGAACAAGCGCCTGCAGTTCATCAAGGACTGGCGCGCCGCGGCAGGCAAGTAATGCCGCGCGGCCCGGAACGATGCAACGGCTCCGGATCGCCTTGCGCGTAGGGGACGGCGGCGCGCCGCCGTCCGCCTGACCGCCGCCGGGGCGGTCGCCTCCGACCCGGCCGCGCGACCTTCGCGCCATTCAAGAACACAGGATTCCCCATGCAGTCATTGCGCTCGAAATGGCAGTCCCTGCCCCGCGGCGTGGTGGTGCTGATCACGGCTTTGGCGATTTATGTGCCGCTGTCGTTCATCATCATCCAGAGCTTTCTGTCCGCGCCCTTCTTTGCCCCGTCCAAGACCTTCAGCCTGGACGCGTTCCGCTTCATCTTCGCGGACCCCGATTTCTACAAGGCCCTGAAAAGCGGCTTCATCCTGGCCTTCGGCCTGGCCGTCATCGCCATCCCGTTGGGCGGCATGCTGGCCTTCCTGATGATACGCACGGACCTGCCGGGCCGGCGCTGGATCGAGCCGCTGATCCTGGTGCCGGTGTTCGTGTCGCCCATGGTGCTGGGCTTCGGCTATGTGGTGGCCGCGGGCCCCGTGGGCTTTTTCTCGATCTGGGCGCAGAACCTGCTGGGGTTCGTGCCCTGGAACGTCTATTCGCTGACCAGCATCGTCGTCATCGCCGGCCTGACCCACGTGCCGCACGCCTACCTGTACATCTCGTCGGCGCTGCGCAGCATGGGTTCGGACGTGGAAGAAGCCGCCCGCGTGGCCGGCGCCTCGCCGCTGCGCGTGATGGTGTCGGTCAGCCTGCCCATGGTGCGTCCGGCCATGCTGTACGCGACCGTGCTGCTGTTCTTCCTGGGCCTGGAAGTGTTCGGCCTGGTGCTGGTGCTGGGCGACCCCGAAGGCAACCTGGTGCTGGCCACCTACCTGTACAAGCTCACCAACAAGCTGGGCATCCCGTCCTATCACCTGATGGCCGCCGTGGCCGTGGTGCTGATCTGCATGACGATCCCGCTGGTGATGCTGCAGCGCCGCCTGATGCGCACGGCCAACCGCTTCGTCACCGTCAAGGGCAAGGCCTCGCGGGCCCGCGCCCTGCCGCTGGGCAAGTGGCGCTGGGTGGCTGGCGCGGTGGTGGCGTTCTGGCTGCTGGTGACCATCGTGGTGCCGCTGCTGGGCGTGCTGCTGCGCGCCTTCGTGTCCAACTGGGGCATGGGCGTGTCGCTGTTCGACGTGCTGTCGCTGGACGCGTTCCGCACCGTGTTCGCGCAGCCCAACCTGATGCGCGCCATCGTCAACTCGGTGGCCATCGGCGTGTTCGGCGGCGCGCTGGCCGTGATGTGCTACATGTTCGTGGGGCTGGCCATGCACCGCAAGCCCGACAACATCACGCGCTTCATGGACTACAGCGTGCTGGTGCCGCGCGCCGTGCCTGGCCTCTTGGCCGGCCTGGCGTTCCTGTGGGTGTTCCTGTTCGTGCCGATGTGGCTGGACAATGCCCTGGACGAAGGCGGCTGGCTGTCGGCCCTGCCCTTCGCGGAATGGCTGCGCGAGAACTTCATCGAATGGCTGCGCGCCATGCGCAGCACCATCTTCAGCGTGTGGCTGGCCTACACGGTGGTATGGATGGCGTATGGCCTGCGGCTGATCTCCTCGACCCTGCTGCAGGTAGGCCCCGAACTGGAAGAGGCCGCCCGCAGCGCAGGCGCGCGCCGCGGCCAGGTCACCCGCCACGTCACGGTGCCGCTGGCCAAGTACGGCCTGATCGGCTCCTGGCTGCTGATGTTCCTGATCTTCGAGCGCGAGTACTCCACCGGCGTCTACCTGCTGTCGCCCGGCACCGAAACCATCGGCTCCATGCTGGTGTCGCTGTGGGCCTCGGGCGCCATCGACATCGTGGCCGCGCTTTCCTTCATCAATATCGTTCTGGTCGTGATCGGCCTGGGCATCGCCCTGCGATTCGGAGTCAAACTTCATGATTGAGCTTTCTGTAGAAGACCTGCACCTGGATTACGGCGACAACCCGGTGCTCAAGGGCGTGTCGATGCAGCTGCGCCAGGGCGAAGTGGTGTCGCTGCTGGGCCCCTCGGGCAGCGGCAAGACCACCCTGCTGCGCGCCGTGGCCGGCCTGGAAGGCCCCAAGCGCGGCCGCATCACCATCGGCGACCGCGTCGTGTATGACGGCGCGGCGAAGAAGGAGATTCCCGCCGAGGAGCGCAACCTGGGCCTGGTGTTCCAGTCCTATGCGCTGTGGCCGCACAAGACCGTGTTCGAGAACGTGGCTTACCCGCTGAAGCTGCGCAAGGTGCCCGGCGCCGAGGTGCGCGAACGGGTGCAGGCGGTGCTGGACCAACTGGGCCTGGGCAAGCTGGGCCAGCGCCATCCGCACGCCCTGTCCGGCGGCCAGCAGCAGCGCGTGGCCATCGGCCGGGCGCTGGTGTACAGCCCGCCCGTGATCCTGCTGGATGAGCCGCTGTCCAACCTGGACGCCAAGCTGCGCGAAGAGGCCCGCGCCTTCCTGCGCGAGCTGATCATCCGCCTGGGCCTGTCGGCGCTGATGGTGACGCATGACCAGAGCGAAGCCATGGCGATTTCGGACCGCATCCTGCTGCTGAACAACGGCAAGATCGAACAGCAGGGCACGCCGCAAGAGATGTACGGGTCCCCCTCCACGCTGTTCACCGCTGAATTCATGGGCAGCAACAATCGCCTGGACGGCAAGGTGACCGAAGTGCGCGACGGCCAGGCCCGCATCGAGGGCCGCGGCTTCTCTGTGTGGGGCAAGGCCAGCCCGGGCCTGGCCCAGGGCCAGGACGCCACCGCCGTCATCCGGGTGGAGCAGGTGCGCCTGGCGGACGACCCTGACGGCAACCACCTGGACATGCCGCTGCTGACCAGCATGTATCTGGGCGACCGCTGGGAGTACCTGTTCCGTACTCCCGACGCCGACCCAGCCCACACCCTGGCCCTGCGCGCCTATGGCCCCGAAGGTCGCGAACCCGGTCCCTGCCGGCTGGCCCTGCCCGCCAGCAAGGTCTGGGTCTTTCCCCGCACCGCCGCCTGAGGAGGCGCCCGGCGCCCACCCCGGGCGGTTACAAGCCCGGGGCCCAGGGCTCCCGCGCACGCGGCGTAGGCTGTCAGTGTGAACCGCCCCTGGCGCCCGGCGGACCTGGACTCGCTCTACAATGCGCTGGTGCAACGCCTCGCTGATTCCCCTTCCCCGCTGAGCCGTTACCTGCGGTGGCTGGGCGCACCCGCCCAGCATTACCTGCGCATCGGCATCGCAATATCGCTGTTGGTGCACGCCGGCGCCCTGGCGTGGCGCTTTGGCGCGCCCGCGCTCTCGCGCCCGCCGGTCACCAGCCTGGAAGTCGTGCTGCTCAATGCCCGCAGCGAGACGCCCCCGGACACCCCGCGCGCGCAGGCCCAGAACCAGATGAGCGGCGGCGGCAACGCCGAGCGCGGCATGTCCACCACCCCGCTGCCCCGCACCGGCGAATCGGCCGAGACCATCGTGCTTGAAGCCATGCGCCGCCGCCAGGTGCAGCTGGAAGCCGAACAGACCCGCCTGATGACCCAGCTGCGCGCCGCTGACAAAGCCGGCGCCGAGCGCCAGGCCGTCAACCCCTGGCCCGACGGCGCCGACCTGGGCCGCGACGCCGAGGACCAGGCCAGCCTCATCCAGAGCGCCCAGGTGGCCGCGCTGGCGGCGCGAGTCCAGCAGTACAGCGCCGAACCGCGCAAGCAATTCGTGGCCCCCTCCGCCGAGGCCTCGCGCTATGCCGCCTACCTGGACGCCTGGCGCACCCGCATCGAGGCGGTCGGCACCCAGCACTACCCGGACGAGGCGCGCGGCCGCATCTATGGCTCGCTGCGCATCACGGTGTCCGTCCGCGCCGACGGCAGCATCGCCGATGTCGAGATCGACCAACCCTCGCCGCACGCCGTCCTGAATCAGGCGGCCCGCCGCATCGTCCAGCTGGCCGCGCCCTTCCCCCCGTTCCCGCCCGATATCGCGCGCGACACGGACGTGCTGGTCATCACCCGCACCTGGCATTTCGTCAACGACACCCTGGAAACCCAAGCCCCATGACCGAGGCGCCCCCTCTTGCCCGATACGCCGTCATCGGCAACCCCATCGCGCACAGCCGCTCGCCTCAGATCCACGCCATGTTTGCCGAACAGACCGGCAAGCCGCTGCGCTACGACCGCCTGCTGGCGCCGGTGGACGGCTTTGCCGATGCGGTCGCCGCTTTCGTGGCCGAGGGCGGGCTGGGCCTGAATGTGACGGTGCCCTTCAAGCTGGACGCCTACGCCCTGGCCGCCGGCCGCCTGTCCAGCCGCGCCCGCCTGGCCGGCGCGGTCAACACCCTGTCCTGGCGCGACGGCGCCTGGCACGGCTGCAATACCGATGGCGTGGGCCTGGTGTCCGACCTGCTACGCCTGGGCGTGCGCCTCACCGGAGCATCCGTGCTGCTGGTCGGCGCCGGCGGCGCGGCCCGAGGCGTACTGCAGCCCCTGGCCGAGGCCGGCTGCGGCCGCATCCACGTCGTCAACCGCACCGCCTCCAAGGCGGAAGAACTGGCCGCCTCCTGGCGCGACAGCGGCGTGTCGCCGCAGACGGCGGTCACGGGCGGCAGCCTGGCTGACGCCGCCCAGGCCGGCGGCTGGAACCTGGTCGTCAACGCCACCGCCAGCGGCCTGCAGAACGCCGCCCCCGACCTGCCCCCCGGCCTCTACGCGGCCGGCGCCGCCGCCTACGACATGATGTACGGCGCCCGGCCCACCGCCTTCATGCAGCAGGCCGAAGCCGACGGCGCCGCCCTGACGGCCGATGGCCTGGGCATGCTGGTGGGCCAGGCAGCCGAAAGCTTCTACATCTGGCATGGCGTGCGTCCCGACCCCGCCCCGGTGCTGGTCGCGCTGCACGAGGCGCTCCAGGCCGGGCAATAAGCGGCATGGCGACGCGCAAGGGCCGCTCCTGGTTCCGGATCATCAGCGGCGCGCTGATGGCGCTGGTATGCCTGGTGCTGCTCTATCAGTTCTGGCTGTTCGCCCAGGTGGTCTGGTACAACTACCGCCCCCCTGGCAGCAGCGCGATCATGCGCGAGGAACGGTCCCGCCTGAGCGACGGCAACCCCGATTTCGAGCTGAAGTACGAATGGGTGCCCTACGACAAGATCAACCGCAACCTCAAGCGGGCGGTCGTGGCGTCCGAGGACTCCAACTTCACCGAGCACGACGGCGTCGAATGGGATGCCATCCGCAAGGCCTGGGAATACAACCAGAAACAGCAGGACGCCGGCCGCAGCAAGATGCGCGGCGGCTCCACCATCACCCAGCAACTGGCCAAGAACTTGTTCCTGTCCAGTTCCCGCAGCTACATCCGCAAGGGCCAGGAACTCGTCCTGACCTACATGATCGAACATGTCATGAGCAAGGAGCGGATCCTGGAGCTGTATCTGAACGTGGCGGAATGGGGCGAGGGCGTGTTCGGCGCCCAGGCCGCCGCCAAGCATTATTTCAACACCACCGCCGCCAACCTGGGGGCCAGCCAGTCGGCCCGGCTGGCGGCCATGCTGCCCAACCCGCGCTTCTACGACGCCCACCGCAATACCCGGTATCTGAACTCCCGGGTCGGCGTCCTGACGCGGCGGATGCAGATGGTCGAGATTCCCTGACACGGATCCAGCGCTCCGGCCCCACCTTCAGCGGCGGGATTTGTTAAGCTTTCGGGTTTAGGCGTTTCCCCTTTCTTTCATGCGCACCGCACGTCGCTACCTGGCCCGCGAGATTTATCGCTCTTGCGCAGTGGTCCTTTTGGCCCTGCTGGGCCTTTTCACGTTCTTCGCGCTGGTGGACGATCTGGACAACGTGGGCGACAAGTTCTCCATGATGGCCCTGCTGTACATGCAGGCCCTGGCGATTCCCACCCGTCTCTATGACCTTCTGCCCATCGGCCTGCTGATCGGCGCCATCCTGGCGCTGGCGGGACTGGCCCAGCGCAACGAACTGGTCATCCTGCGCGTGTCCGGCGTCAGCGGCATGAAGCTGCTGCGCATGCTCTGGATCGTCACGATCCCGCTGATGATAGGGGCGGGCCTGTTGTCCGAGTACGTCACGCCCTGGGCCGAAATCAAGTCCGGCGAAGCCAACCTGCTGTTCCGCGGCAAGGCCGGCGGCGACCGCCTGAACAGCGGCTACTGGTTCAAGGAACCCACCGCCGACGGCGGCACCCGCATCATCAACATCGGCGAACTCAAGGGCGACGGTCAGGTCAGCGCCGTGACCCTCTATGAATTCAAGAAGGACCAGACGCTGTCCGCGCTGTCCACCGCACCGACCGGCCTGTTCACCCAGGGCGACCTGCTGCTCAAGGACGTCACCGAAACGCGCCTGGACGACGAGGCTGCCGAAGCGCTGGCCAACGCGCGTCCGCCCAAGCACCCGCCCGCCACCGTGGTCAAGCTGCCCGAGCGCAATATCGACACCACGCTCAGCGCCGAGCGCCTGCTGGCCCGGGTGCTGACCCCTGAACGCATGTCCATCGCCACGCTGCTGGACTATGTTGATTATTTGCGCAACAACCAGCTGCAATATGGTCGACAGGTCGTCGCCTTGTGGCGCAAACTGGCATATCCGTTCACCCTGCTGGTCATGATCACCATTGCCGCCCCCATCGGCTTGATGCAGACGCGCCGCGGCGGCGTAGGGGCCAAGGTTTTCATCGGCATCCTGCTGGGCGTGGGCTTCTTCATGCTGAACCAGTTGGCCCTGAATGTGGGCATGCTGGGCAAATGGCCGGCCTGGCTGACCGCTCTGGGCCCGAACATCGGCGCCATGATCGTGGCGCTGGGCGCCATGGGCTATATGGAGTACCGCCACACCATCACGCGGATCGTGCAACAACGTTGGCCTTGGAGCAAAAGTCCCGCATGAACGGCAGTATCTGGATGATCGGCGACGTGCAGGGCTGCTGCTCGCCGCTGGATCGCTTGCTGTCCCACCCCGAACTGGTCGGCGATCCCCAGTCGCGTCTCTGGTTCGCCGGTGACCTGGTCAACCGCGGCCCCCAGTCGCTGGAAACCCTGCGCCGCATCATCGACCTGGGCGACCGCGCGACCACGGTGCTGGGTAACCATGACCTGCACCTGCTGGCCACGGCGGCGGGAGTACGCAAGCCTTCCAAATCGGACACGCTCGAGGACGTCCTGCGGGCGCCGGACGCGGTCGACCTGATCAACTGGCTGCGCTTTCGCCCGCTGGCCCATTTTGAACAGAACCATCTGCTGGTCCACGCCGGCACGCTGGCCAAATGGGACGTCGCCAAGACGCTGGCCCTGGCGGGCGAAGTCCAGGACGCCCTGCGCGGGCCGAACTGGCAAAAGGCGCTGCAGAAGATGTACGGCAACGAACCGGCCACCTGGAAGGAAGACCACAAGGGCGGCAAGCGCATGCGGGTCATCATCAATGCGCTGACGCGGATCCGCCTGTGCACGCCCAATGGCCACATGGAATTCGCCACCAAGGTGACGCCGGGCGCCTGGCCGACCGGCCTGGTGCCCTGGTTCGACGTGCCCAACCGCGCCACGCGGAACATCACGACCGTGTTCGGGCATTGGTCGACGCTGGGGTTGCTGCAGCGGCCGGATGTAATTTGCCTGGATACGGGGTGCGTGTGGGGCGGGTCGCTGACGGCTTTGCGGTTGCAGGATCGGAAGCTGGTGCAGGTGAAGTGTTCGCAGTTTCAGGATCCGTTGTCTGAGTAGCGGTTTCGGGGACTTTTTTCCGGTTCGGTTTGATTGCTTCGTGGGCCGTAGTGCTTCGTAGGCCGCACGTCGGCGCGGACGGCTGGGTGGCGAGCGCCCACGATTGCGGTCCGGAGCCTACGCTCCGGACTGCCCCTTCGTCATCTTCGTCCAGGCCTTCGGCCTTCCCTTCAGATTCCCTCGGGCGCATCGAGGTTGCTCGCCACCCAGCCGTCCGCGCCGACGTGCTACCTGGGTCTTGGCCTGCCGCGCCGCTGGAGCCGTGGTCAGGGGCGAGTCGTTGTTTGCCCGTCATGTTTGGCCGCGCGGGCGGCCAAACATGACATACGTGATTTCTTGAATTTCAGTTGTGTTCGCTTGCGCGAATGCGGTCAGTCGTTAGCTAATGGTCGCCAGCTCACGGGGATGGACGGTGATGGGTGGCGCGCGATGGCGATCTGCTTGCGTATGCTGACCGTCACGCGCGCCACCCATCCGGCACTGGCGTTGCAACGACGGTTGTTGACCGACCAATGCGCGTCGGTAATCTGCACACCTGAATTCAATCGCCACCAGCGCGCAGCGTCACCTCACGACGCAAGACACCGCGTAAGCCCCAAAAGGCCGCCCGCGCGGCCGGCCTGGGGCGGGCCCCGCAAAACACGCCACCAACCACTGCTCTAGCGGCGCAACAAGCCAAGACGCACGTAGTCCGTCGTCGCGGGCGGTGTGGCGGCTCGCAACCTCGATGCGCCCGAGGGAATCTGAAGGGAAGGCCGAAGGCCTGGACGAAGATGACGACGGGGCAGTCCGGAGCGAACGCTCCGGACCGCAATCGTGGGCGCGAGCCGCCACACCGCCCGCGACGACGGACGACCTACGAAGCGCTTATGAGCTACAGCACACTCAAAATCGCATCTCGCGCCTGATGAGACAACTCCAGCCGCGTAGGCAGACTCCCATCCGGATGCCGAGCCGCCAAAGGCGGCAAGAACACCACTTCGACGGCCAGCCCCGTCACCCCCAGCACCCGCCAGAGATTCGCCACCAAGGACTCCTCCCCCACGAACGCCGCATAGCCGCTGCGCTTGCCATGCTGCAGGAATCGCAAGGCCACGGGCTGGATCTCGATGGCAGCCGAACGCGCCGGTTCGAACAGGCTGGCGTGGAAAGGCAGCAGCTCGAAACCTTCAGTCGTCGTGCCTTCCGGGAACAGTCCCACCGCATCGCCTTGCTTGAAGCGGGCCTGCATGGATTCGCCCATCGCATGCACCGCGTGGCGCTGGCCGCGTTCGATGAACAGAGTGCCGGCGCCGGCCACCAGCCAGCCGATGACCGGCCAGCTGCGGATCTCGCTCTTGGCGACGAAGGACGTGGCGCGCGCCGAATTCAGCACGAAGATGTCGATCCAGGACACGTGGTTGGCCACCAGCAGCACCGGACCGGTCAGGCGCGGTTCGCCCTTGAGGACGACCCGCAGGCCACAGAAGGCCATCAGGCAGCGCGACCAGCGGCGGTTCAGCCAGGCGCGCGACTTGGAACCGATCAAGGGATACACCAGGCCCACGCACAACAGGCCAAAGAGAATCCAGGGCACCACGAGGAACAGCCTAAGGACAAAGCGCAGCAGCTTCAAACCGGAGTCTCCCAGGCCAGGCTGCCACCTACCACGGTGGCGCGTACACGGCCGGGCAGCATCATACCCGCGAACGGGGTGTGGCCGCTGCGGCTTTGCAGGGCGCCTGGCATCACCAGCCATTCGGCGTCCAGGTCGGCCAGGCAGAGGTCTGCTGGCGCTCCCACGCCCAACTGGCCGGCCAATGCGGCCTGCGGCGATATCTTGCCCAGCACCGCGGCGGGGCCGCAGGTGACACGCGCCAGCGCGTCAGCCAGCGGCCGGCGGCAATCGCGCGACCACTTCAAGGCCAGGGACAGCAGCAGCTCCAGTCCCGTGGCGCCGGGCGCGGCCGCCGGGAACGGCACGGTTTTGGCGGCATCATCGGCCAGGGTGTGATCGGAGCACAGGGCATCGACCGTGCCGTCCGCCAGCGCCGCCTGGATCGCGTCGCGGTCGCGCTGGCCGCGCAGCGGCGGGTTCAGGCGGAAGTCCGTATTGAAGAAGCCGATGTCCACGTCGGTCAGATGCAGGCTGTGGGCGGACACGTCGGCCGTGACCGGCAGGCCCTCGCGCCTGGCGGCGCGCAACAGTTCCAGCCCGGCAGCCGTGGACAGCTGCGTCAGGTGCACGCGCGCCCCGGTGGCGCGCTGCAGTTCGAAAATGGTGTGCAGCGCCACGGTTTCGGCCTGCGCCGGCAGCCCTTCCAGGCCGAGACGTTCGGCATAGGCGCCGCTGGCGACCACCGCGCCGCGCGCCAGCCAGGGGTCTTGGGGCCGCAGCCACAGGGCGTGGCCCATGCCGCTGGCGTAGCGCATCGCGCCCCAGAGTACGCGCGTGTCGGCGATGCCCTGCTCGCCCTGCGCATAGGCCAGGCAGCCCGCCTGGGCCAGCAAGCCCATCTCCGCCAGCGTTTCGCCGGCCAGTCCCACCGTCATCGCGCCCAGCGGATGGATCCGGCATTGCCCCGGCTCGGCATGGCGCATCAGCGCCTCGGCCTTGCCGGGTTCATCCAGCGGCGCAGCAGGATCCGGCGGCAGCACCAGCCGGGTGACGCCACCGGCCAGGGCCGCGCGCAGCTCGGAAGGCGCGAACGCCGCCGCGCCGGGCTGCGATACCCGCGCGGACAGATCGATCAAGCCCGGCAGCAGCGCCAACCCGCTTGCGTCCAGCACCCGATCCGCGTGAAAGCCGTCGGGCTCGCGGCCCACGGCGACGACGTGGCCGTCAGCAACGTAGAGGTCGTGCTGCCCGTCCACCGCGTTGGCGGGATCGATCAGCCGGCCATTGGCGATATGCAGCCTCATGGCGCGTCTCCGGTCAGCAGGTCCAGGGCGGCCAGGCGCAAATGCCGTTCGATATCCGCCAGCTGCGCCTCGATGGGCGTCAGGCTGGCCGACACGTCGCCGTCAGTTTCGATGCCCGGCGTCAGCACGCCGGCGGGCAGCAGCAGCGCATCGGAGCGGGCGGCGGCCAGCGCATCCGGCGTCAAGCCGTAGGCATGCGCGTATTCACGGGCCGACGGCAGCAGCGCGCCGCTGATCCCTTCCACGCGCAAGGGCAGCACGATGACGACATCCGCGTCCTGCAAGCCTTCCCGCAGCGAGGCGCAGGCGCGCACGCCGAGCTGCGGCAGGCCGTCGGGCAACAGAGTGCGCGGCGCCGCGGCGCGGACTTCTGGCACGCCCAGCGTGGTCATGGCGTGGATGATGGAACGCGCCACGCGCGAATGGCGGATATCGCCCACCAGCGTCACGGCCAGGTTGGTCAGATCCTGCCGGGCGTCGAGCATGGCCTGCACCAGCGCCAGCGCCGGCAAGGGGTCGGCGTGGCAGCCGTCGCCCGCGTTGAGGATACGCAGGCCCGGCGCCGCGTGCGCGGCCGCGCAATGCGCCGCACCGCTGGCGCCATGGCGCAACACCAGCAGGCCCGGGGCCAGCCGGGCAACGGTTTCGGCCAGCGCGTCGCCGGCCTGCGGTTCCAGCGTCACCGCCGACAGCGACAGGCGCTGCGCGGCGGCGGCAAAGGCGTCGCGGTCCTTCGCGGCCTCATCGGGCAGGCACAAAAACACCGGCACGGCGGACGACCGGCAGGCGGGCGCCGCGCCCGCCGCCAAGCCGCGCGCAGCGTCCAGCAGCCGCTCGACATGCCGGCGGGGCAGCCCTTCGGTGGTCAGCAGGTGTATCAGTTCGCCGCGGCGATCGAGTTGCGGATTGAGCATAGGCAGGCCGGACCGCGCGCCTCAGGACGCAGGCAGGGTGTCCAGGTATCGTTGCAGGATGACGGCCGCCGCCATCGCGTCGTCGGCGGCATGGGTGCCCAGCAGGCG
The DNA here is from genome assembly GCF_058783105.1 of Achromobacter sp. FW305-C-30-7. NCBI lineage: Bacteria > Pseudomonadati > Pseudomonadota > Betaproteobacteria > Burkholderiales > Alcaligenaceae > Achromobacter > Achromobacter sp. FW305-C-30-7. Next base: position 16,212 of record NZ_JBYSYI010000019.1, read on the forward strand.
CTGCGCCTCCATGCTGGAGCCGCGTTCGTCGACCAGTTCGACGGCCAGGCCAAAGCGGCCGTGCAGTTGATTGGCGAAACGGCGGCAGCGCGCGGTGGCCGGCTGTTCGCCGCCCTCCGCGTCCAGCGCCAGCCCCACCACGACGCGATGGGGCTGCCACTCTTGCAACAGCGCCGCGATGCGGCCGAAGCGCGCCTCGCGGACTTCGCTGAAAATGATTTCCAGCGGACGCGCCTGGCGCGTCAGCGTATTGCCAATGGCAATGCCGATCTTCTTCTCGCCGAAATCGAAGGCCAGCAGGGTCTCTTCAGGCATGGCCGGCATCGCCCGCCAGCATCACCGGGTCGATGCCCAACAGCTTCAGCGCGGCCGGATAGCGTTCCTCGGGGGGGACGTCGAAGATGATGCTGTCGTCGGCGCCCACGCTGAGCCAGGCATTCTGCGCCATCTCGCTTTCGAGCTGGCCCGCGCCCCAGCCGGCGTAACCCAGCGTGACCAGCATGCGGGCCGGGCCCTTGCCGTCGGCCACGGCCTGCAGCACATCGCGCGAGGTGGTCAGCGCCATGTCGCCCAGCTTGATGCTGGAGCTGTAATCGCCAGCCGGCGCGTGCAGCACGAAACCGCGGTCGGTCTGCACCGGACCGCCAAAGAAGACCAGGGTGTCCTTCACCGGACCGATCTCGAGCGTCAGGTCGATGCGCTCGAACAGGGTGCCCAGCGTCAGGTCGGTGGGCCGGTTGATGACCAGGCCCAGCGCGCCACGTTCGGTGTGCTCGCAGACATAAATGACCGAGCCCGCCAAGCTGCCCTCGACCATGCCCGGCATGGCGATCAGGAACTGGTTGGCGAAGTTGGCCGCCTCTGTCGTGGCGTCTTCGTGGTGTTTTTCCGTCATGGCAACCCCTACATGGGTAATCTGAAAGAACCGTGGGGAGGCCACGCTTGCCCCGCAAGCATCATGCCTGGCGGCAGTCCGTCCCACGGTTGCGAAGGATGGGGCGTAGTCCCATCTTACGAGCCTTGGCGGAATAAGTCGGCGCTACGGCCTCAGATTTCCATCAGTTCGAAGTCCTCTTTGCGGGCGCCGCATTCGGGACAGACCCAGTTCGGCGGCACGTCTTCCCAGCGGGTGCCGGGGGCAATGCCTTCGTCGGGCAGGCCGGCCTCTTCATCGTAGACCCAGCCGCAAATCAAACACATCCAAGTACGCATAGTTCTCTCTTACATCAATTCCAGGCCCTTGCCCGGCGTCAGGGCAAAGGTGAGGGGCTTCCATTAGAATGGGGACAATCTTACCGAAACCCAATAGGGGTTCCCCTGATTCACCGCAAATGAGTCCGGGCGCCCCCTACTCTAGCGCTGTCCACGTGGCCCCCGTTACTCCCCCTCTCGTTTTGGTCTTCGGTCCGCTCGACCCCTCGGGTTCCGACGGTTTGCCGGCAGACGCCGTCACCTGCGCCGGCCTGGGCTGCCATGGTCTGGCGGCCGTAACCGCGCTGACCGTGCGGGACACCGCCGGCATCGAAGAAATCCATCCCGTTACACCCGACCTGCTGGACGACCAGGCGCGCTGCCTGCTCGAGGACATGTCCGTACAGGCCATCAAGGTGGGCGGACTATACACCGCGGAAACTGCCAGCGTCGCGGCGCAGGTCGCCGCCGACTACAGCCAGGTGCCGCTGGTCCTGCATCTGGGCCAGCGCGCCCAGCCGCCGGCCGACGCCGCCGACGAGGACGAAGCCGACGACCTGCTGGCCGCCACCCTCGAACTGGTGCTGCCGCAGACCGACCTGCTGGTCATCGAGCACCTGCGCCTGGCGCAGTGGCACGCCGACGGCGACATCGATATCGGGGACGCACCGACGCCGATGCACGCCCTGGTCGCGGCGGGCGCGGAATGGGTGCTGGTCCTGGGCAGTCCGCAGCGGCCCGGCCACTACGCCAACATGCTGCTCGGCCCCAACGGCCAAACCGCCACCCTGCCCTGGCAGGCGCCCCCGGACCGCAACGGCGACGCCGGCGGCGTAGCTGCCACTGCCATCGCGGCCATGCTGGCGCGCGGCCTGGAAATGCCGGAAGCCGTGCGCCAAGGCCTGGCGCATGCCGATACCGCGGTCGCCGCCAGCTTCCTGCCGGGCATGGGCCGGCGCATCCCCAACCGGATTCCCGCCCAATGAAAGCGCTGCGTTTCCCCACCGGCCTGTACGGCGTCACCCCAGAATGGGACGATACCGACCGCCTGCTGCTGGCGGTGCGCCAGGCCGCCGACGGCGGCATGCGTTCGCTGCAGTTGCGCCGCAAGAATGTGCCCGACGCCGTGCGCGCCGCGCAGGCCCGCGCACTGGCGCCGCTATGCCGCGAGCTCGGCGTGCTGTTCCTGATCAATGACGACTGGCGCCTGGCGCTGGAGGTGGGCGCCGATGGCGCGCACGTCGGCCGCGAGGACGAAAGCCTGGCGCGCATCCGCGCCGAGGCCGGCCCCGACCTGATCCTGGGCGGTTCCAGCTACGACGACCTGGGCCGCGCGCAGGAACTGCTGGCCGCGGGCGCGGACTATATCGCCTTCGGCGCCATGTACGCCTCCAGCGTCAAGCCCGACACCGTGCGCGCGCCGCTCTCGGTCCTGACCGAAGCCCGCCGCCTCACAGACAACTGCGATGCCCCCCGGCCCGCGGTCGTCGCCATCGGCGGCATCACGCCCGACAACGCGCCGCTGGTGGCGCAGGCCGGCGCCGACGCCATCGCCGTCATCACCGCGCTTTTCGAGGCGCCCAGCATCCGGGCCGCCGCGGCCGCATGCTCCGCGCCCTACTCCGTCAACCCCAACCGCAAGCCTTGAACGCCATGTCCAGTAACGCTCAGCTTTTCGAACGCGCCTGCCGCAGCATCCCCGGCGGCGTCAATTCGCCCGTGCGCGCCTTCCGCTCCGTGGGCGGCACGCCGCGCTTCATCAAGCGCGCGCAGGGTCCGTACGTGTGGGACGCGGAAGACAAGCAGTACATCGATTATGTGGGTTCCTGGGGCCCCGCCATCCTCGGCCATTCGCATCCCGAAGTGGTGCGCGCGGTGCAGGAAGCCGCCGTCAACGGCCTGTCCTTCGGCGCTCCGACCGAAGCGGAAATCGAACTGGCCGAAGTGCTGATCTCGCGCCTGCCCTCGCTGGAACAGGTGCGCCTGGTCAGCTCGGGCACGGAAGCGACCATGACGGCCATCCGCCTGGCCCGCGGCGCCACCGGGCGCGCCAAGATCGTGAAGTTCGAAGGCTGCTACCACGGCCATTCGGACAGCCTGCTGGTCAAGGCCGGCTCGGGCCTGCTGACCTTCGGCAACCCCAGCTCGGCCGGCGTGCCGCCGGAATTCGTCTCGCACACGCTGACCCTGGAATACAACAACCTGGACGCCGTGCGCGAAGCCTTCGCCCAGCACGGCGCCGACATCGCCTGCATCATCGTCGAGCCGGTCGCCGGCAACATGAACTTGATCAAGCCGGCCCCGGGCTTCCTGGAAGGCCTGCGCGAAGTCTGCACGCAGCACGGCGCGTTGCTGATCTTCGACGAAGTGATGACGGGTTTCCGCGTCGGTCCGCAAGGCGTGCAGGGCCTGACCGGCGTCCAGCCCGACATCACCACGCTGGCCAAGGTGATCGGCGGCGGCATGCCGGTGGGCGCCTTTGGCGGCAGCGCCGAAATCATGAAGAACATCGCGCCGCTGGGCGGCGTCTACCAGGCGGGCACGCTGTCGGGCAACCCGGTGGCCGTGGCCGCGGGCCTGGCCACGATGCGCCTGATCGGCGCTCCCGGCTTCTACGACAAGCTGTCGACCCAGACCGCCAAGCTGGCCCAGGGCCTGCAGGAACGCGCCCGCGCCGCCGGCCTGGCCTTCTCGGCCGATTCGGTGGGCGGCATGTTCGGCATCTACTTCAGCGACCAGGTGCCGACCTCGTTCGCCGAGGTCTCGGCCTGCGACACGGCGGCGTTCAATCGCTTCTTCCACGCCATGCTGGACCACGGCGTGCACTTCGCGCCGTCCGCCTTCGAAGCGGGCTTCGTTTCGGCCACGCACGACGACGCGGTGATCAAGTCCACGCTGGATATCGCCGAAAAGGTCTTCGCGTCGATGTAGCGACGCCGGGGAGCCGGCCCGCGGCCGCTCCCCTCACGGGGCCTTGTAATGCTCGTACAAGGCCGTCACATCCCGGACGTATGCCTGGGTTTCCGCATAGGGCGGCACGGCGTCGTACTTGCGTACCGCCCCTTCCCCCGCGTTATAGGCCGCCAGCGCCAGATCCAGCCGGCCTGGGTACTGGTCGATCAGCCGGCGCAAATGGCGCGAACCCGCGTTCACATTGGTGGCCGGATCCACCAGCGCCGTCTCCACGTCCGTCACCGACAACAGCGGCGCCGCCGTGGCCGGCATCAGCTGCATCAGGCCCAGCGCCCCCTTGGGCGAGCGCGCATCGCTGCGAAACCCCGATTCGATCGCGATCACTGCTGTTATCAACGCCTGATCCACGCCAGACTCGCGGGCCGCGCGCGCAATCAGCCCGTCGTGCGCCTGCGGCACCTTGAGGTCGCCCCAGCGCTGCGCGCGGGTGGCAGAGGACAGCGTCACCAGGCGCGCGCCGTCGCCGGACTTGGGCTCGCATTCCAGACAGACCTTCACGCTGTTGCCGCGCCAGACAGTCCTGGCCTGCGCCCGCTTGTAATACTTGGCGTAGCCCGTGGGTACCTTCATCGACCGCCAGACGCCGTAAGGATCCTTGTAGCGATAGATGTCGGCCGCCTGGGCGGGACTGGCGGGCGCCAGCGCCAGCACGCCCCCTACGACGGCCGCCAGCGCCGCCATGCTGCCGGCGCGCGCCAGAAGGGCGCGCAGGGCCGGCAGGACGGGACGGGGATGGCGGTGCATGGGATCGGGCTCCGTAATCGAGTTCCTATGCTGCGGCGGCTACGCCATTTTGTCGCTAGTACCGACGTCCTAGTCCTGGCCGGACGGTCGCCATCCCAGGAGAAAACCAAGGCAAACAGGGCCAGAACTAGGGCATGCGGCGGAATTTGCCTCACCTACTTTCCAGTAGCCTGATGCCCTTGGGCTAGAATATGACTTAATATTTCCTATGATTACCAAATAATTTCACCTGACGGAAAAGTCAGGCTGGAGAGGCAAGATGGACGCAGAAAACACGCTCCTGCTGACGCTGGACGCCACGACCAACGTCCTGACGGCGGTCTACACGCCGCCCGCGCGTCCCGGAGCCGCAGATTCCGCCTTTGCGCCCGCCTCGCCAGCCGCCGCGGCCGAGACCGACGGCGCAGCCGCCCTCGATGCCGAGGCCAGCGTCGCTGTCGCCGACGATGACGCCGAGCCGCGTCCCCACGCCAATGCCGACCTGCCCAGCTGGGACACCCTGGCGGCCGCAGCAGTCGCTCAAGGCTGGGGCGCCGAAGCGCTCGACAGCCAGGCCGTCCTGACCTTCATCGACCTGTGCCGCCACGCCACGGAAACCGTGCAGGCTCCGGTAGGCCAGGTCATCGACGGCTCGCTCGAGCTGGAGCTGGACGCCGCGCGCATGTCCGCCCTGCTGACCCTGCTCCCGCCCAAGGGCGGCAAGCCTGTCACCCTGGAAGCCGTGCGCCAGGTGCTGGCCGAGCGCGGCATCGTCCACGGCATCCTGGAACAGGAACTGATCGACGCCGTTACACAGGGCCGCCGCGAAACCACGCAGATCGCCCGCGGCACGCCGCCCACCCGCGGCACGCCGACCCGCTTCGAAAGCCTGCTGGACCGCCTCAAGCCGCGCGGCCAGGACATCGACGAACTTGCCCAAGTGGACTACCGCGACCTGGGCAGCCTGTTGCTGGTAACGCCCGGCATGCCCCTGATGCGGCGCACGCCGCCCCTGCCCGGCGTGGACGGCGCCACCGTGCTGGGCGAACCTATCCTGCCCGATGAACTGCCCGACACGCCGTTCGCCAGCGACCTGGCCGGCGCCGTCGTCGATCCCGAAGATCCGCTGCTGCTGCGCGCCGCCATCGCCGGCACGCCCACCCTGGTCAGCCACGGCGTGCAGGTCAACCCCATGGTCGAGGTGGACGCCGTCAACCTCAGCACCGGCAACATCCATTTCGAAGGCTCGCTGCTGGTGCGCGGCGACATCGCCGCCACCATGGAAGTCCACGTGACGGGCGACGTAGTCGTCAACGGCACCATGGAGGCCGCGTTGGTCGAGGCCGGCGGCAACGTGACGGTCAAGGGCGGCATCATCGGCCTGGCCGAAGCCCTGCAGGACGCCGCCGCCGCCGCGCGCACCGCCCGCGTCGTCTGTGGCGGCGCGCTGCGCGCCAAGTTCATCGAGAACGCCGTCATCAGCGCGGGCAAGGATGTGGACGTCGAACGCGAGGTCCGCCAGAGCAGCATCGCGGCCGGCGGCGGCGTCAATGTCGGCCCTCCCAACACCCAGCAAAGCGCCATCACCGGCGGCCAGACCCGCGCCATGCAGGCAGTGCGCGCCGGCACCATAGGCTCGCCCTCGGGCATTCCGACGCTGGTGCAGGCTGGCCTGGACCCGCACGCGGACATCAAGCGCGCGGCGCTGGCGCGCAAGCGCCAGAAGATGCACGAGGAAAAATCCAAGCTGGAACAACTGCTGATGTTCCTGAAGGCCAATCCCCAGCGCGCCCCGGGCGACGTGGCCGACCGCGCCCGCAATACCCACGTCAAGCTCAGCCAGGACCTGCTGGCGCTGGACGCGGAGGAAGCCCAACTGGTGCTGGATCTGCAACCCCTGGCCAGCGCCACCATCCAGGCCGCGCGCCGCTTCTGCAGCGGCGTGACGATTCAGGTGGGCAACAAGGTGCAGGAATTCCTGGAAGACCAGATCGGCGGCAAGGCCGCCGTGGAAGAAGGGCAGATCGTCATCCGCTGACCCCGCCCGCCGGCGCCCTCAGGGCGCCAGCTCCTTGAACCAGGTGCGCGGCGAAATGCCGCGGTCCGGCCCCAGGATGGAAAAGCCGCCGTCCACGGGAATATCCACGCCCGTCATCCACGACGCCGCGTCGGAGCAGGCAAAGCACACGGCCGCGGCGATCTCCTCGCCCGACCCTACCCGCCCCAGCGGATGGAAATGCGCGCCCACCGCGTCCGCGGCCGGGCGCGAACCGCCCGACAACTGTTCCACCGACGGCGACCAGGTCCAGGCAGGCGACACCGCCAGCACCCGCACGCCAGCCGGCGCCAGCTCCACCGCGAAGTTCTTGGTGATCTGCAGCAGCGCCGCCTTGGACGCCGGATAAAGCGCGCGTCCGGCCGCGCCGAACTTGCCGCCCGTGCTGCCCATGTTCACCACCACGCCGCCGCGCCGCAGCAAGGGCGCGGCCAGCTGCGTGAAGATGGCGGCCGACACCAGGTTGGTGTCCAGCGTGCTGTGCCATTCCTCGCGCGACGAAGCCAGGCCCCGGTCCGCGTACTGGCAAGCGTTGTTGACCAGGATGTCCAGCCGCCCGAAGCGCGTCACCGCCGCGTCGATGCAGCGCTGTATCTGGCTGTCCTGCCCGATGTCGGTTTCGCAGTACAGCGCGCGGCCGTCCAGTTCCTTTTCAAGTGCGCGCCCGGCCTCGGCATTGCGCCCGACCAGCACCACGTTGGCGCCGGCCGCGACCAGCCCGCGCGCGATGTCCGCGCCCAGCCCCTGGGTGCTGCCGGTGACGATGGCGGTCTTGCCGGCCAGTCCGGGAAAGCCTGTGAAATCCATGATGAATCCTCGATCAATGCGGCGCGGCGGCCCAGCGCACAGCTTCCGCCACCGGCCCGGTTTGCGCAATCAGGCGCATGCTGGCCAGCGACGCGTCGTGCACCGCCGGGTCGGCGGAAGCACAGGCGTCCTGCGCCACCATGACCTCGAATCCAATGTCGGCGGCGTGCCGCACCGTGCCTTCCACCACCGAATGCGTGGCGACTCCCGCCACCACCAGCCGGCGTGCGCCCAAGAGCCGCAGCGTCTCTTCCAGCGGTGTGCCATAGAAGGCGCTGATGCGGGTGTGCTTCACCACGAACTCGCGCGCGCTCCCGGCCAGCGGCTGCAGGCCCTCATAGAAGGCGCTGCCCCACTGCCCTTCCGGCACCGCGCCGATGGCGGCCACGTTGCGGAAAATGGGGCAGTTGGCCATCAGGTCGGCGTAGTCCGGGCGAAAGGCGATGCGCACGTGCACGATGGGCAGATCATGGGCCCGCGCCCCGGCCAGCAGCGCCGCGGCGTTGTCCAGCAGGCGCTGGCGCGCCCCGCTGTCCGCGTCCAGGCCGACACGGATCTTGCCCTCGGGGTGCAGCACGTCATTCTGGAAGTGCAGCGCCAGCACCGCGGCGTCGGCCGCCGTCACACGAACACCTCGAACACGTCATGCACGTCGTCGCAATTGACCAGGTCCACCCGCTTCATGCGGATGCGCCAGCTATCGCCCTCGGCGGCCAGCTTGTGGGTGTAGCGGCCCGCCAGTTGGCGCGGCTGGCGCTTGCGCCATTCCGTCATCTGGAAGGTGGAGTGCACCACCAGGTTGCCGGCGGCATCTACCCCCTCGATCTCCACCGCGCCCACCAGCCGCGCGCTGCGCGTGGGCGGTTGCTGCGACCAGTTGCGCGGATGCTCCAGCCGGCGGATGCGCACGTCGCGCAACATGCGGTCTTCCCAGAACAGCGAGATATGGTCGTAAGGGCTTTGCTGGCCCGGCACGCGCGGCATCCAGTACATGCCGTCCGGCGTCCACAGCGCCTGCCAATCATCGTAGCGGCGCTCGTCCAGCAGGCGCGCCTCGCGGTACAGGAACTGCGCGATGCGATGGTAGGCGTCGGCCGGTACCTCGGCCGGCGACAGTCCCTCGGTGCTCACGTCGAAATCCAGGTCTAGCAGCATGAGCGGTCTCCGGTGGCGGCGGCTTCGGTAGCGGCGGGGCCGGCTTCCATATAGGTCTTCCAGGCGTCGAACTGGTTGCGCATGGGCAGTTCGCTGGTGCCGTTGACCGACACCATGCCGTCGGCGTCGCTGCGGTCGCTGCCGTGGTAGCGGTGCATGCTGACCCATTCGCCGCCGCGCGTGGCGTTGCCTTCCTGGCAGCGGTTGTAGAGTTCGATGTCATCCGGCATGACGTTGGACGAGGGCGAATTGATGACGTTGGCGTACAGCATGGCGCGCTTGAACACGCCGTCCGGCGCGCCCTTGCAGCGGAAGGTCTGGATCTCGATCATGGTGCGGTCCACGGCGATCGGCCGGATCACGCGGAACTGCTGGAACACCGTGTGGGGCGAGCCGCTGCCGTAGATCACCGTGTTGTGCCGGTTCATGCCCAGGATCTCGCGGGCGCGCGTCTCGCCATAGGCCGCGGTCAGCGTTTCGAAATGCGCGCGCGACACCGGGTCGCGCTCGGCCGCTCCCGGATTGAAAATGCCTTCCATGTAGCCGTGGCCGTTGGCGTAGGCGCGCAGTTCCAGTTTCTCCCAGAACTCATAAGGTTCGCCGTTGCCGTCCATGATGTGCAGCTCCAGCGGCATCTCGCCCATTTCCTTGGCCTCGTCGCGGGCCGCGGCATAGGAAGATTCATGCGTGACGCGGGCATGCATGGTGTCGTGCAGGTTCTCGTAGAACACCTTCCAGTTCGAGCGCTGCATCACGCGGAAGATGCCACCAGCCACTTCCACCTCGCCCACCGGCGAACGGTCGCAGAGGTTGTCGATCGACGAACGCACGCCGCCCAGGAAGTCCTCCAGCGCCGGCCCTTCCTTGGCCTGGCTGGCGAACACAAAGCCGCGATAGCTTTCCACCCGCGCCACCCGGCGCATCGAAAAGGACGGATCGGCGGGATCGTAGGCAGTACCCTCCAGCCCCTGTTTCAAGGGCACGCCCAGATGGCTGCCGTCCAGCTTGAAGGTCCAGGCGTGATAGGGGCAGCGGAAGAACTTGCCGACACAGCCTTCGCCGTCGGCCACCACCTTGGCGCCCTTGTGCGGGCAGCGGTTGTACAGCACGTGCACGCGGCCGTCGGTGGCGCGCACCATCAGCACGTCCTGGTCGCCCAGACGCGTGGTGTGATAGTCGCCCGTCTTCGGCACCTGGCTTTCATGGCCCACATAGATCCAGGCGCGGCCGTAGATCCGCTGCATCTCCAAATCGAAGATGGCGGGGTCGGTGTAGACGCCGCGGTGCACGCTGTCGCCGCGCACCATCGCGGCCAATTGCTCTTCGGTGTATGACATGTCGGGCTCCTACTTGTTCTCGCTTTCTTTCCAGCGCGCCATCAGCGTGTTCGACGGCAGGGTCTCGTCCAGCAGCTTGGCGGCGGTCTCGCGGCCGGCCACGGGCAAGCCCTTGGGGTCCAGCAGGCCCACCTGCACCAGCACGCTGGCCTGGTCCCAATAGATGTGCTCGTGATAGAGCTTGTCGCCGCGGAATTTGACGATGGCGATGAGCGGGATCTCCACATACTTGCCGGTGGGCTTCACGCCCGGCAGCAGCCAATCGATCTCGGTGGTGTGCGTGAAACAGAACAGCAGTTCGTCCACGATCTGCGTGGCGCCCACCGTGCGCGACAACGGCACCAGGCGCGTGTCCGGCGGATTGCTGTTGACGAAGTGGTGCTGGTAGAAGCGGCTCAGTTCCTTATGGCCCACGCCCCCGGTCATGGTAGGGATATGGTTCACATAGGGTTCGGCCACCATGGTGGCCATCGTCGCCGCCACGTCACGCGTGCCGAATTCGTATTCGCAATGCTTGTCCCACAGGTAGGAGTAGTCGAACTCCGGCCCGATGGCGCGCTGCAAGGCGGCCATGCTGCGTTGATGCGCCATCAGCGCCGACGGTTTGTCGTAGTGGTCCCCGCCCGTACGCGCAAACGCATGGTCCATGCCCGGATAGACGTAGATCTGTACTCCAGGCTTGTTGCCCAGCGCCTCCAGGATGCGCTGGCGCGCTTCCGGCGGACAGAAGCCGTCCTGCTCGGCGATGTGCAGCACCAGCCGGCCGCGCAATTCCGATGCCTCGTCCAGGCTATTCTCGATGCCCACGCCGTAGTAGCCGATGGCCACGTCCACATCGGTGCGGCAGGCAGCCAGGTAGGCCAGCTTGCCGCCCAGGCAATAGCCCAGCACGCCCACCCCGCCCTGCCTCTCGGGCAGCCCGCGCAGCGTGGCGATGGTGGACGCGATGTCCTGCAAGCCCAGCTCAACGTCAAAGCCCTGGTAGAGCTCGAACGCGCGCGGCATGTCGGCCGGGCCGTCGGTCAACTGGATGCCCGGCTGCTGGCGCCAGAACAGGTCCGGCACCAGCACCACATAACCTTCCTCGGCCAGCAGCTGCGCCGCGCGCCGCATGAAGTCGTTCACGCCGAATATCTCCTGGCACAGCACCAGGCCCGGGCCATGCCCGGACGCCGGCACGGCCAGATAGGCGCCGAAGGACTTGCCGTCATGCGAGGCCACCGTCACTTCGCGCGTCGTAATGTTCTGGGTCATACGTATCTCCTTATTGCGGATGTCCGCCCTACTTCATCTGGCAGGCTGCGGCGAAAGGGTCCTGGTACTGGGTCAGCACCGTGCCCGACAGCTTATTCGACAGCTTGCCCCCCGCCCCCGCCTCGACGATGCGCAGGTAATAGTTCTGCACCGGATACTGGTTGCGGTTGAACTTGAAATCGCCCCGCACCGACTTGAAATCCGCGCGCCGCAGTGCCGGACGCAGCGCGTCCGCCTCCAGCTTGCCGCCGGTCTGGCGCACCGCGCTATCCAGCAACATGGCCGCGTCATAGCCCTGCGAGGCATACAGCGTGGGGCTGCGGTTATAGGTCTTCTTGAAGTCCTCGACGAACTTGCGATTGGCCGGGTTGTCCAGTTCCAGCGCCCACTGCGAGGTATTGCGCATGCCCTCGATGGGCGCACCCACCGCCGCGATCGTGTCCTCGTCGCCCGAGAAACCCGGCGCCAGCAACGCGATCTCCTTGGACAGGCCAGCGCCATTGAACTGCTTGATGAAGTTCACGCCCATGCCGCCCGGCAAAAAGAAGAACACCGCATCCGGCTTGCTGGCGCGCAGCCGCGTGATCTCCACGCCATAGTCCAGCTGCCCGAGCTGGGTGTAGATCTCTTCGGAAAGCCCGCCCTTGTACAAGCGCTTGAAACCATTGAGCGACTCCCGCCCGCCCGGATAGTCCGGCGCGATCAGCGCCACGCTCTTGTAGCCCTGGTCGCTGGCGTACTTGCCCATCGCGGCCGGGATATCCTCGTTCTGCCAAGCCACCGCGAAGAAATTCGGATTACAGCCCGCGCCCGCATAGTTTTCCGGCCCGGTATTGGTACTCAGGTAGATGGTCCCCGACTGCAGGATGGCCGGCATCACCGGCAGCAGCACGTTCGAGAACACGATGCCCGTCATCACATCCACCCGGTCGCGCTTCAACAGCCGCTCCACCGCCTGACGGCCGGCGTCCGCCTTCTGCTGATCGTCCGCCACCACCACTTCCGCCGGCAACCCGCCCAGCTTGCCGCCCGTATGCTGCAGCGCCAGATTGAAGCCGTCGCGGATCTCATTGCCCAGCGCCGCGCCCGGACCCGACAAGGTGGTCAACAAGCCCACCTTGACCTTGTCCGCCGCCGTGGCGCCCGCCGCCGCCGTCATGCACACCAGCGCAGCCAGCGCGCGCCGGCTCCATAGATTTCGATTCATGAGCCACCCCGTTATCCCCGCCCGGCCACGCCGGCGGAAAGCTGACAGAACCCGTCTGCCGTCGGACTACGCATGCTGCCGAACAACGCCGCCAGCTTACGCGTCGCGGCGCCGCCCTCCAACCAACACGCGAAGGGCCTGCCGGCTAGATTAGGCCGCGCCCGGGGGCCGCTCTATCCGGATTCCGTCAGCCTTATCCGGGAATCACTTAATTCCAAGTCCTAGCCGTTTAAATTACCCTCGGCAGTAACACGGGAGCGTTCCCGTCCCGGAGGCATCCATGCACGGCTGGTCCCGACTCACGCTAGCGCCCCTGCTCAAACGGCGCGTCTTCAGCTCCACCCAGCAGGACGAGACGCGCACCCTCGTCTCCGAAGCCCTGAAAGAACACCGCCTCACCTGGAAAGGCGGCCGCGTCGATGCCGAACTGAACCGCGGCCGCTTCGGCTCACTGACCGTCTGTACGCTGCGCTACGGCGCCGAAGTCCACATCGAACCCGACCGCCTGCAGGACTTCATGCTGGTCCAGGTCCCCCTGCGCGGCCGCGCCTGTATCGAATGCGGCAACGACCGCGTCGACGCCGACCCCGACTGCGCCGCCGTCATCGCCCCCAACCGCCCGCTGAAGCTGCATTGGGAGGCCGGCTGCGAACAACTGCTGCTCAAGATCCCCCGCGGCAAACTCGAAGCCATAGGCCTGCGCGCCTTCGGCGAGGCCGCCACCCGCCCGCTGGACTTCAGCCCCGCCCTGCGCCTGGACAATCCCGTCGGCGCCGTCTGGCGCAGCATGGTCGAAAGCCTGATCCACCTGCTGCCCACCCTGGACGACGGCGCCCCGCGCCCGCCCGCCGCCTGGCTCGAACACCTGGAAGACACCTTGGTGCTGCACCTGCTTTACAACCAGCCCAACAGCTGGCAGACGCACGCCGGCATCGCCCCCGCCGTCCCGCGGCGGCTGAGCGCCGCCGAAACCTATATGCGTGACCACCTCGCCGCCCCGCTTACCCTGGCCGACATCGCCCGCCACGCCGGCGCCAGCGCCAGCGCGCTGACCCGCCTGTTCCAGGAGCACCGCGACACCACGCCGATGAACGCGCTGCGGGCGCTGCGGCTGGACGAAGCCAGGAGCCGCCTACGAACGAGCACAGCCGCCAGCGTCACGGAAGTGGCGCTGGGAGTAGGGTTCGGACATTTGGGACGGTTCTCGGAGTACTACCGCGAACGTTTCGGAGAATTGCCGCGCGAGACACGGCGGGTGACGGGATAAAACGGCATCGGACGCAGAGCATCACGCCGCGCGTCAAAGACAGCAACGACACTAGCGGCACCAACAGCCACCAAGCATCACAACGCACGAAACCGCGTAAGCCCCAAGAGGCCGCCAGCGCGGCCGGCATGGGGCGGGCCCCGCAAGATCATCGGCGCAAAACCACCGCCGAGCAGAACCCCAAGAACCCCACCCGCCCCCGCTGACGTCCACAGCACTTGCCAGAGCCCGGCGCGGCGGCGGCCCGGCATGCGCGGGGCGTCGATAAGCCCGACGGAATCCGTAGGGAAGGCCGCAGGCCTGGACGAGGATGAGGCAGGGGAAGTCCGGAGCGAAGGCTCCGGACCGCAATCGCAGCCCCGCGCATGCCGGGCCGCCGCCGCGCCGGGCGTCTCAAGAACCAGCAACCGCCACCGAACGCGACAGTGCCGAAGAACCGGCCATCTCAAGAACTCAAAGACCGCAAAAAAAGCACCGAAGGTCAGCAATCAACCAACCCTCGGCGCCCAGGAGCAACCGGCAATTACTACGCCGGCACCACAGCAGTAACCTCGATCTCAACCTTGGCCCGATCCTCAACCAGATCCGCCACTTCCACCGCCGTCATCGCCGGAAAATGCCGGCCGATGTACTCGCGGTAATGCCTGCCGATAGCCGGATAAGCCGCCACGTACTCGTCCTTATCCGTCACGTACCACGTCATCCGGACGATATGCTCAGGCTTCGCGCCGCCCTCGGCCAGAATCGCGACGATGTTCGCCAGCGTCTGCCGCACCTGATCGGCCAGATCGTCCGACTCGAACTGCTGCTGGCCATTCCACCCCACCTGCCCGCCCACAAACACGAGCTTGCTGCCCACCTGCATCTCAGTGAGCACGCCATTCGAATAGCCCCGGGGCGCCATCCAATCCGGCGGTTGCAGAATCTTCATAACGTCATCCTATATTTAAGAAAAGCAAACGATCCCCGCCGCTTACGCCGCGGGAACCAGATAAGCCTGCATGCGTTCCCGCAGATCCGCAGGCAGCGGCATGGACTTCATCGTCCGCAAATCCACCGTCACGATCGTCAGCGTCGCCGACAAACGCAACTGGCCATCCGGCCCCTCGAAACGCACCAACGCCTTGAACGACGCGCCGCCGATGCGCTGCACTTCCAGCACCTGGCGCAAACGCTCGTGCCAGCGGCTGGGCGCGCTGAAATCGCACTGCACCGACGCCATCGGCGTACCGATGTGCCGCTCCACGTGCAGCGCATGAAACGGCAACCCCATGCCCTTGTCGAACCACTCCTCGACAAAGTCATTGATCATCTCGAAATAGCGAGGGTAGAAAACAATGCCCGCCGGATCGCAATGACGGAAGCGGACTTCGACCTGGCTGATGAAAGGGGCTGCCATGGAATTTCCTTGTTGCCGGTTCAGGCCATCTTGCGCAGCGCAAACCGCTGCAGCTTGCCGGTTTCGGTGCGCGGCAGCGCCTCGACAAACTCGATGGCACGGGGATACTTGTAGGGCGCGATATTGGCCTTCACGAACTGCTGCAGCGCCGCGACCAGCTCATTGCCGGCCTCATAGCCCGGCTTCAGCACCACGAACGCCTTCACCACCTGGCCGCGCTCATCGTCCGCCGCGCCCACCACGCCGCACTCCGCCACGGCTTCGTGACGCAACAGCGCGTCCTCGACCTCAGGTCCAGCGATGTTGTAGCCGGCCGAAACGATCATGTCGTCATTGCGCGCCTGGTAAAAGAGGTAGCCATCGTCGTCCTGCAGGAAGGTATCCCCCGGCAGGTTCCAACCCTGCTGCACGAAACGCAGCTGGCGCTCGTCCGCCAGATAGCGGCAGCCGGTCGGACCCTTGATCGCCAGCCGGCCCACCGTGCCATTCGGCACCGGCTTCATCTCGTCATCCACGATCTGCGCCACATAACCCGGCACCACGCGGCCGATGGCCCCCGCCCTGACCGACTCTGGCGGGCTCGACACGAACACATGGATCATTTCCGTGCCGCCGATGCCGTCGATCATCTCAATGCCGCTAGCCTGCTTCCACAGCTGGCGCGTCGCGTCCGGCAGCGCCTCGCCCGCCGACACGCTCTTCTGCAGCGACGACAGGTCGAACTTGCCGACCAGCGCCGCCATCTGGCGGTAGAACGTCGGCGCCGTGAACACGATGGTGGCGCGGAAATCCTGGATCAGCTGCAGCAGGCTTTCCGGCGACAGCTTCTCAGCCAGCACCGTGCTCGCGCCCACCCGCAGCGGGAAGCACAGCAGTCCGCCCAGGCCGAAGGTGAAAGCCAACGGCGGCGTGCCGCAGAAAATATCGTCCGGCCCCGGCTTGATCACATGCTTGGGAAACAGGTCGCACATCGCCAGCACGTCGCGGTGGAAGTGCATGCAGCCCTTGGGCGCGCCGGTCGTGCCACTGGTGAAGGCGATCAGGCAGACATCGTCGGCCGCCGTATCGCAAGCCTTGAAATCGTCCGGCTTGGCCGCGGCCAACGCGTCCAGCGCATCCGGCGCCTTATCGTTGAAGTACATGACCTTCGTCAGGCCCGGGCAATGATGCTCATGGCTGGGCTGCGTGCAGAACTCCGCCTCGTCCTTCAGGCGGGCATCACACAGCACCGCCTGGATCTGCGCCTTGTCGATGATCTGCTTGAGCTCCTTGGCGCGCAGCAGCGGCATCGTCGGCACCGTGACCAAGCCCGCCTTGATCGCCGCCAACCAGGACGCGGCCATCATCGGATTATTCGGCCCGCGCAGCAGCAGGCGGTTGCCCGGCACCAGGCCCATGTCCTCGGCCAGCACGCGCGCAATTCGATTGGTCAGCGCGGCCAGCTCGCGGTAGGTCATGGTGGCCGGCTTGCCGTCCTGGCTCCAGCGCAGCGCGACGCGCTCGCCATGGCCGCGTTCGACCATGGCGTCCACCAGCTCGACCGCGCAATTGAAGCGTTTCGGATAGGCCACGTCGGGGCCGTCGAGCAGGAACTCTGGCCATTGTTCGCCCGGGGGCAGATTGTCCCGGGCGAAAGTGTCGATGTGGGCGGATGCTTCCATGGAATTCCCCTTGCTATTGCGGTGTTTTTGCTGTGCCGGGACGACGGAGCTCGATGGCTGCCTTACGCCTTCAGCAGTTCACGGGCAATGATCAACTTCTGCACTTCGGTCGCGCCTTCGTAAATCCGCAGCGCGCGTATTTCCCTGTAAAGCTTTTCCACCGGCATCCCCGACACCACGCCCGCGCCGCCAAACATCTGCAAGGCACGGTCGATCACGGTCTGAGCCGATTCCGTGGCCGTCATCTTGGCCATTGCCGCTTCGCGCGTGGTGCGCTGCTTCAGCACATCGCGCATCCAGGCCGCGCGGTATGTCAGCAGCGCCGAAGCGTCTATGGCGGTCGCCATGTCGCCCAGCGCGGCCTGCGTCAATTGCAGGTCCGACAAGGTCTGGCCAAACATGCGTCGCGACTTGGAGCGCGCCAGCCCTTCGTCCAGCGCCCGGCGTGCAAAGCCCAGCGCCGCCGCCGCCACCGAGGCACGGAAGATGTCCAGCGTCATCATGGCCAGCTTGAAACCCTGGCCCGCGTCGCCCAGCCGGTGCGACACCGGAATGCGGCAGTTGTCGAACGTGATGGTGGCCAACGGGTGCGGCGCGATCAGCTCGATACGTTCGCTGACCTCGAAGCCCGGCGTATCGGCATCCACCACGAAGGCGCTGATGCCGCGCGCGCCGGGGGCTTCGCCGGTGCGCGCGAACACGCAATAGAAGTCGGCGATGCCGCCGTTGGAAATCCAGGTCTTGGCGCCGTTCAGCACGTAATGGTCGCCGTCCAGCTTGGCTTCGCAGGCCATCGCCGCCACGTCCGAGCCCGCGTCGGGTTCCGACAGCGCGAAGGCCGCGATGGCTTCGCCGCGGGCCACGCGCGGCAGGTAGCGCTGGCGCAGCTCGTCCGAGCCCATCAGCGAAATGGCGCCGCTACCCAGGCCCTGCATGGCGAAGGCGAAGTCGGCCAGCCCTTCATGGCGGGCCAGGGTTTCGCGCAGGATGCAGACGGCGCGCGAATCCACTTCCGGCAGCGCGCCGCCCCAGGCGCCGCCAGGGCCGCCCGCGACCGCGTAGCGCAGCCAGCCGGCCTCGCCCATGGCGCGCACCAGTTTCTTGCAGGCGCCATCGGCGTCATGGTGATCCACGTCGCCCAGGGACGCCTCGCACCAGGCGTCGACCTCGTGCGCCAGCTTGCGGTGCGCATCGTCGAAAAACGGCCAATCCAGCCAGCTTGCGTCGCGCATGCTCAATCCCCTTGGAAGACGGGCTTTTGCTTGGCCACGAAGGCATCGTAGGCGCGGCGGAAATCGCGCGTCTGCATGCAGATGGCCTGGGCCTCGGCTTCGGCCTCGATGGCCTCGTCCACGCCCATGTTCCATTCCTGGTGCAACAGCTTCTTGGTCACGCCGTGGGCGAAGGTCGGCCCCGCGGCCAATTGCGCGGCCAGCGTCTGCGCGGCGTCGGCCAGCGCGCCCGGTTCATGCAGGGCGTTGAAGAAGCCCCAGCTGGCGCCCTCTTCCGCCGTCATGGCGCGGCCCGTGTAAAGCAGTTCGGAAGCGCGGCCCTGGCCGATCATGCGCGGCAGCAGGGTGCAAGCGCCCATGTCGGCGCCGGCCAGACCCACGCGCGTGAACAGGAAGGCAGTCCGCGCGGCGGGCGTGCCCAGGCGCATGTCCGAGGCCAGCGCCACCATCGCGCCGGCGCCTGCGCAGATGCCGTCGACCGCCGCCACGATGGGTTGCGGGCAGGCGCGCATGGCCTTGACCAGGTCGCCCGTCATGCGGGTGAAGTCCAGCAGCTCGGGCATGGTCATCTTGGTCAGCGGCCCGATGATCTCGTGCACGTCACCGCCGGAGCAGAAGTTCCCGCCCGCGCCCGTCACCACCACAACCTTGATGTCGGTGGCGTACACCAGCGCGCGGAACAGGTCGCGCAGTTCGGCGTAGGAGTCGAACGTCAGCGGATTCTTGCGCTCGGGGCGGTTCAGCGTCACCGTGCCGATCTTGCCGTCGGCCGACACCTGCCACAGGAACGTCTTGGCCTGGTAGCCGGCAAACGGACGCTTGTGGTGCTTCATGGTGTGCTCTTCAGGCTGGGTGCTCATGGTGTCTCCGTTCGTGAATTGGGTGGGTGGATGGGGCGCCGGCGTCAGCCGGT
Source organism: Achromobacter sp. FW305-C-30-7 (assembly GCF_058783105.1). Lineage (NCBI taxonomy): Bacteria > Pseudomonadati > Pseudomonadota > Betaproteobacteria > Burkholderiales > Alcaligenaceae > Achromobacter > Achromobacter sp. FW305-C-30-7. The sequence continues at coordinate 35,387 of NZ_JBYSYI010000019.1, forward strand.
CATCACTTCGCCGCCGTCTACGGCAATGGCCTGGCCGTTGACCGAGGCCGAGGCCGGCAAGGCCAGCCAGGCGACCGTCTCGGCCACTTCCTCGGGCTGCACCAGCCGGCCCTGGGGGTTGCGTTCGGCCAGCTTGGCGCGGGCCTCGTCCGCGGTCATGCCGGTCTTGTCGACGATGTTCGAGACCGCGCCGCGCACGATGTCGGTTTCCGTGTAGCCGGGGCAGACGGCATTGACCGTGACGCCCTTTTGCGCGGTTTCCAGCGCCAGCGAACGGGTCAAGCCGATCACACCGTGCTTGGCGGCGCAATAGGCGCTGACGTAGCCATAGCCGATCAGGCCGGCCGTGCTGGCGACGTTGATTACCCGGCCCCATTTTTCTTGCAGCATGCCGGGCAAGGCGGCCTGGATGCAGTGGAAGGTGCCGGTCAGGTTGACGTCCAGCATGGACTGCCACAGCGCCGCGTCGGTACGGTCAAAGCGTTGGCTCACCGCTTGGCCGGCGTTGTTCACCAGCACCAGCACCGGACCGAACTCGGCCTCCGCCTGGGCGAAAGCCGCCCGCACCGAGGTTTCGTTCGCAATGTCGGCGCTGACGGCCTGCACCTGGCCCAGGCTGGCCAGGCTGTCGGTGGCGGCGTCCAGCGCCGCGCCGTCGCGGCCCAGCAGCGTGACACGCGCGCCGCGCTGCAAGAGCGCCCGGGCGCAGGCCAGCCCGATGCCGCGGGCGCCGCCCGTCACCAAGGCGTGGCGTCCGGCCAGCGGGAGCGGAGTTGCGTTCATTTGATGTCCAGTTGCGCCATGGCGGCGGCGCGTTCGAAGTTGGTTTCCAGTTGGCGCTTGCCGGCGAAGTACTGGCTCGGCCACGAAACATCACGGTAGCCCACCCGCGCCGCTTCGCGTAGCGTCCAAGAGGCGTCAGCCAAATGGGGACGCGCCAGGGCGCAGAGGTCGGCGCGACCCGAGGCGATGATGCCGTTGGCGTGGTCAGCCTCGAAGATGGCGCCCACCGCGATGGTCGGGATGCCGGCCTCGTTGCGCACGCGATCGGCGAAGGGGGTCTGGAACATGCGTCCGTAGACCGGCTTCTCTTCCTTGCTGACCTGGCCGGACGAGCAGTCGATCATGTCGGCGCCGGCGTCCTTGAAATGACGCGCGATCGCCACCGCGTCATCGGCGGTGATGCCGCCTTCGACCCAGTCGCTGGCGGAAATCCGCACCGACATGGGCTTGGTCTCGGGCCAGACGGCGCGGACCGCGTGGAACACTTCCAGCGGAAAGCGCAGGCGGTTCTCCAGGCTGCCGCCGTATTCGTCGGTGCGATGATTCGTCAGCGGCGAGATGAAGCTGGACAGCAGGTAGCCGTGGGCGCAGTGCAGCTCCAGCCAATCGAAACCCGCCTGCTCGGCGCGGCGCGCGGCGGCGACGAAGTTGTCGCGCACGTCGTCCATGTCGGCGCGCGTCATGGCTTGCGGCGTCTGCGACACGCCTTCGATATACGGCAGGGCGGACGCCGACATCAGCGGCCAGTTACCCTCGGCCAGCGGGTGGTCGATCTTCTGCCAACCCAGCTGCGTGGAACCCTTGCGGCCGGCGTGGCCCAGCTGCAGACCAATGCGGGCATCGCTGTTGCCATGCACAAAGCCGACGATGCGAGCGAACGCGTCGCGCTGTTCGTCATTCCACAGACCCGGGCAGCCCGGCGTGATGCGGCCGTCCGGCGACACGCAGGTCATCTCGACCATGACCAGCCCGGCTCCGCCCATGGCGCGCGCGCCCAGGTGCACCAGATGGAAATCCCCCGGCACGCCGTCGGTGCAGGAATACATGGCCATCGGCGACACCATGATGCGGTTCTTCAGCCGCACGCCGCGCGCCTGGTAAGGCGTCAGCATGGGAATCGCGGGCCGCTGGCCCGGCGCGCCGGCGGCGCCGGCACGTTCCGCGATCCAGCGCTCGAAGCCTTCCAACCAGGCCGGATCGCGCAGCCGCAGATTCTCGTGCGAAATCCGCTGCGAGCGGGTCAGCAGCGAATAGGCGAACTGCTCGGGTTCCAGGTCGGCATAGCGCTCGACGTTCTCGAACCATTCGGTGGAGTTGCGAGCGGCATTCTGGATCTTCAGCACTTCGACGCTGCGCACTTCTTCGTAGTGCTTCAGGCCAGCTTCCACGCTGCCTTCGGCGCCGCTCAGGCAGCGCGCCAGTTCGATGGAATCCTCCAGCGCCAGCTTGGTGCCGGAGCCGATCGAGAAGTGCGCAGTGTGGGCGGCGTCGCCCATCAGCACCACGGGCACGCGACGCTCGCCGCGGGCGGTGTCGAGCGTGTTCCAGTGCACCCAGGTGTTGCAGATGACGCGCGGGAAACGGATCCAGATGGCCGAGCCGCGCAGGTGCGTGGCGTTGCTGATCAGCGGGTTGCCATCCAGCCAGGGCGCGAACAGCTTTTCGCAGTAGGCAATGCCCTCTTCCTGGCTCATCTGCTCGATCCCGGCCGCCTGCCAGGTTTCCTCGGGCGTTTCCACGATGAAGGTGGACATGCCGTCTTCGTAGCGATAGGCGTGCGCCTGGAACCAGCCGTGCTCGGTCTGCACGAAAGCGAAGGTAAAGGCGTCGAACACCTTCTTGGTGCCCAGCCACACGAAACGGCAGCGGCGCTGGTCGATATCCGGGTGGAAAGTGTCCGCATAACGCGTGCGGACCTGGCTGTTGATGCCGTCCGAGGCGATCACCAGGTCGGCGTCGTATTCGCGGGCAATGGCCTGGTCGTCCTGCACGAAGTTCTCGAACACCAGCTTCACGCCCACATCCTCGCAACGCGCCTGCAGGATGTTCAGCAGCTTCTTGCGGCCAATGCCGATGAAGCCGTGGCCGCCGCTGCGGATGCTGCGGCCTTTGAAGTTGATGTCGATGTCGTCCCAGTGGTTGAAGGCGTCGCCGATGGTCTGGGCGGAAACCGGATCGGCCTCGCGCAGGTTCTGCATGGTGGCGTCGGAGAACACCACGCCCCAGCCGAAGGTGTCGTAAGGGCGGTTGCGCTCGATCACGGTGACTTCGTTGGCGGGGTCCTGCAGCTTCATGAGCAGACCGAAATACAGGCCGGCGGGGCCACCGCCGATGCAGACTATTTTCATTGCCGTAACGCTCCGTGGTAAGCGACTACCGCTCTGAATTCCTGGAGCTGGGGCCGCAGATATTTAAACCTGGATAGTTTAGGCTTGAAATATATACCTGAAGGTGGCGGGGTGCAAATGGGGAAAGTATCTAGATACTTGGGGGTGGGTAAATGGGGACGGTCTTTCTGTGTGCGACGGGATTAAGTTCGTTGCTGAAGGCCTAGGGTTTTGTGGGAGACCACTGTCGCTTTGGGCCGTTGTTGCTATGGCCAGTTGCTACCCGTAGGCCGCTCGTCGGCGCAGGCGGGGTGGCGGCTCGCGCCCACGATTGCGGTCCGGAGCCTTCGCTCCGGACTGCCCCTGCCTCATCCTCGTGGCCGCCTGCGGCGGCTGCCTTCGGATTCCGTCGGGCGCATCGAGGTTGCGAGCCGCCACCCCGCCTGCGCCGACGAGCTAACGGTGTCTGGGCTTGTTGCGCTGCTGGAGCCGTGGTCAGGGACGACTCTTGCAGTGCCCGTCATTCTCGGCCGCGCGGGCGGCCGAGAATGACATACGTGATTTTGTTGATTTCTATTGTGTGCGCTTGCGCGCGTGCGATGGGCGGCTTGCTAGTGGTATCCAGCTTTTGGGGGGTGGGCGGTGATGGGTGGCGCGCGATGGACGGCAATTTGCGTATGACGCGCTTCTCGCGCGCGCCACCCATCCGGCACTGGAGTTCAAATGACGATCGTTGGTTGACTGCCGTCTTTGTCGTCTTTGTCGTCTATGCCGTCTTTGCCGTCTTTGTCGCCTGACTCGCTACGACACAATCCCGCCTGCCCAGGATCGTATCGGCCTACGCATTTCAGCAACCGAGACATCTAAATTCACTCACCACCAGCGCGCAGCGCCATCGCGCGACGCAAGACACCGCGTAAGCCCCAAAAGGCCGCCCGCGCGGCCGGCCTG
>NZ_JBYSYI010000001.1:0-1463903 GCF_058783105.1 Achromobacter sp. FW305-C-30-7
GACGGCACGTTCCTGATGCCGGTTGAAGACGTGTTCTCGATCTCGGGTCGCGGCACCGTGGTGACCGGCCGTATCGAACGCGGCATCGTCAAGGTCGGCGAAGAAATCGAAATCGTCGGTATCGTTCCGACGGTCAAGACGACTTGCACGGGCGTGGAAATGTTCCGCAAGCTGCTGGACCAAGGTCAAGCGGGCGACAACGTGGGCATCCTGCTGCGCGGCACCAAGCGTGAAGACGTGCAGCGCGGCCAAGTGCTGGCCAAGCCGGGCTCGATCACCCCGCACACGGACTTCACGTCCGAGGTGTACATCCTGTCCAAGGAAGAAGGCGGCCGTCACACTCCGTTCTTCCAGGGCTATCGTCCCCAGTTCTACTTCCGCACGACGGACGTGACGGGCACGATCGAACTGCCGGCCGACAAGGAAATGGTTCTGCCGGGCGACAACGTGGCCATGACGGTCAAGCTGTTGGCTCCGATCGCCATGGAAGAAGGCCTGCGTTTCGCCATCCGTGAAGGCGGTCGTACCGTCGGCGCCGGCGTCGTCGCCAAGATCCTGAAGTAATCCGGATCACTTAAGCAGCAAACAACCAGCGGGGGTGGCCTCGTCGCCCCCGCCTCTCGTTCTTTAGGAAACGCCATGAAAAACCAAAAGATCCGTATCCGCTTGAAAGCCTTCGATTACAAGCTGATCGATCAATCGGCCGCTGAAATCGTCGACACCGCCAAGCGTACCGGCGCCGTTGTCCGCGGCCCGGTGCCGCTGCCCACGCGTATCCGTCGCTATGACGTCCTGCGCTCGCCGCACGTCAACAAGACGTCGCGTGACCAGTTCGAAATCCGCACGCACCAGCGCCTGATGGACATCGTTGATCCCACCGACAAGACCGTTGACGCCCTGATGCGTCTGGACCTGCCGGCCGGCGTCGACGTTGAAATCGCGCTGCAGTAAGTAAAGCGTATCGGGCCTGCTACCTTCGCCGGCAGGCACGAAAAAGATGGCCGCTTCCTTATGGATGCGGCCATTTTGTTTTTTGGCTGCGTTGCGCGCAACGTTTGCCCAGGGGCGGGCAGTAGTGTTCAACCCGCCTCCGCATGCTGGTTAGCGGGTGCTCACTGCCGCAATCAGGTCCGTCAGGCAGCGCCGCCGCTGCCCACATCCGCCGGGTGTGGCGAAATCGCCCCTTGCAGTGAGGCCAAAGCACGCTAAGTGCTTGTGCTGACTGAAAAAAACATGCTAATATGCCAAGCTTGCCATTTTGTGGCAAGAGCAACTATGGGGAAAAGGCGGGCGGACTCTGCCTGAATTTGAACCAGGTTGAACATAGTCGTAGGGCAAAGGCCGTTACCTTTTGCCTGATTAGCCCCGACCAATCGCAGTCGGGAATGGAGAAAACGATGTCGAATTCGACACCCACGCCCGCCGCTCACCGGCTGGGGCTGGTGGGTCGCAAGGTCGGCATGACCCGCATTTTTACCGAGGAAGGTGAATCCATCCCGGTGACCGTGCTGGACGTGTCGAACAACCGCGTGACCCAAGTTAAGTCGCTGGAAACCGACGGCTACGCCGCGATCCAGGTGGCTTATGGCACTCGTCGTGCCTCGCGTGTGGCTCAGCCGCAAACGGGCCACTACGCCAAAGCCGGCGCTGAAGCCGGTAGCATCCTCAAAGAATTCCGCCTTGATCCCGCTCGCGCCGCTGAATTTGCGGCCGGTTCCGTGATCGCCGTGGAATCGGTGTTCGAAGCCGGCCAACAGGTCGACGTCACGGGCACCACCATTGGTAAAGGCTTCGCCGGTACCATCAAGCGTCACAACTTCGGTTCGCAACGCGCGTCGCACGGTAACTCCCGTTCGCACCGCGTCCCGGGCTCGATTGGTCAAGCACAAGATCCGGGCCGTATTTTCCCGGGTAAGCGCATGGCCGGTCACCTGGGTGATGTCACCCGCACCGTTCAAAACCTCGACGTCGTTCGCGTTGACGTTGAGCGTGGCCTGCTGCTGGTCAAGGGCGCTGTCCCCGGCCACGCTGGCGCCGATATCATCGTGCGCCCGGCCATCAAGGCCCCGGCCAAGAAGGGAGCATAAGTAAATGGATCTCAAGCTCCTGAACGACCAAGGTCAGGCCGCTGCTACGTTCAGCGCACCCGACACCATCTTCGGCCGTGACTTCAACGAAGCGCTGATTCATCAGATCGTGGTGGCTTTCCAAGCCAACGCCCGTTCGGGTAACCGCGCTCAGAAGGATCGCACTGAAGTCAAGCACTCGACCAAGAAGCCCTGGCGCCAGAAGGGTACCGGCCGCGCTCGCGCCGGTATGACTTCGTCGCCGCTGTGGCGTGGCGGTGGTCGGATTTTCCCGAACTCGCCGGAAGAGAACTTCAGCCAGAAGGTCAACAAGAAGATGTACCGCGCCGGGATCCGTTCGATCCTGTCGCAGCTCGCTCGCGAAGACCGCATCGCTGTTGTCGAATCGTTCGATCTGGCATCGCCCAAGACCAAGGACGCAGCTGCAAAGCTGAAGAGCCTGGGCCTGGACTCGGTCCTGATCATCACCGACAGCGTTGATGAAAATGTTTACCTCGCCACCCGCAACCTGCCGCACGTTGCCGTTGTCGAGCCCCGTTATGCCGATCCGTTGTCGCTGGTCCACTACAAGAAAGTGCTGATCACCAAGCCGGCCATCGCTCAACTCGAGGAGATGCTGGGATGAACGCTGAACGCTTGATGCAAGTCATTCTGGCCCCGATCGTGACCGAAAAGGCCACCTTCGTCGCTGAGAAGAATCAGCAAGTCGCTTTCCGTGTCGTGGCTGACGCTACCAAGCCGGAAATCAAGGCTGCCGTCGAACTGCTCTTCAAGGTGCAGGTCGAGTCCGTGCAGGTCCTCAACCGTAAGGGCAAAGTCAAGCGCTTTGGCCGATTCGTTGGCCGTCGTCGCAATGAGCGCAAGGCTTACGTGTCGCTCAAGGACGGCCAGGAAATCGACTTTGCGGAGGTGAAGTAAATGGCCCTCGTAAAAGTTAAGCCGACTTCGGCTGGCCGCCGTGGCATGGTGAAGGTTGTCAGCCCGAACCTGCACAAGGGTGAGCCCTACGCGCCGCTGCTGGAAAAGAAGACCCGTGGTTCTGGCCGTAACAACAACGGTCACATCACGATCCGTCATCGTGGCGGTGGCCACAAGCAGCACTACCGCGTCGTCGACTTCCGTCGCGACAAGGACGGCATCCCGGCAAAGGTCGAGCGTCTGGAATATGACCCCAACCGTACGGCGCACATCGCTCTGCTGTGCTACGCCGACGGCGAACGTCGTTACATCATCGCTCCGCGCGGTCTGGAAGTTGGCGCCACGCTGCTGTCGGGCGTCGAAGCCCCGATCCGCGCTGGCAACACGCTGCCGATCCGCAACATCCCGGTGGGTACGACGATTCACTGCGTCGAAATGCTGCCTGGCAAGGGTGCTCAGATGGTCCGTTCGGCCGGCGCTTCCGCCGTCCTGCTGGCTCGCGAAGGCATCTACGCTCAAGTGCGTCTGCGCTCCGGTGAAGTCCGCCGTGTGCACATCGAATGCCGCGCCACCATCGGTGAAGTCGGTAACGAAGAACACAGCCTGCGCCAAATCGGCAAGGCCGGTGCAATGCGTTGGCGCGGTATCCGCCCGACGGTTCGTGGCGTTGCCATGAACCCGGTGGATCACCCGCACGGTGGCGGCGAAGGCCGTACCGGTGAAGCACGCGAACCGGTCAGCCCGTGGGGCACCCCGGCGAAGGGTTTCAAGACCCGTCGCAACAAGCGGACGAACAATATGATCGTCCAACGGCGCAAGCGCAAGTAAGAGGCGAACACTATGTCACGTTCGATCAAGAAAGGCCCGTTTGTCGATGCTCACCTGATCAAAAAGGTGGACACGGCCGTCGCGGGCAAAGACAAGAAGCCGATCAAGACCTGGTCGCGTCGCTCCACGATCCTGCCCGAGTTCATCGGTCTGACGATCGCTGTGCACAACGGCAAGCAGCACGTTCCCGTTTACATCAACGAGAACATGGTCGGTCACAAGCTGGGCGAGTTCGCGCTGACCCGTACGTTCAAGGGGCACGCCGCGGACAAGAAGGCGAAGAGGTAAGCGATGGAAACTACTGCCATTATCCGTGGGGTTCACATCTCCGCTCAAAAGACCCGACTGGTTGCGGACCTGATCCGCGGCAAGTCCGTCTCGCAAGCGCTGAACATCCTCACCTTCTCGCCGAAGAAGGCTGCCGTCATCCTGAAGAAGGCTGTCGAGTCCGCCATCGCCAACGCCGAGCACAACGACGGCGCCGACATCGACGAACTGAAAGTCACCACGATTTTTGTGGACAAGGCTCAGTCGATGAAGCGCTTCTCCGCTCGCGCCAAGGGCCGCGGCAACCGTATCGAGAAGCAGACCTGCCACATCACGGTCAAGGTCGGAGCTTAAGGAGTCACGATGGGTCAGAAAATTCACCCCACTGGGTTCCGTCTCGCGGTCACCCGTAATTGGTCCTCGCGTTGGTTCGCCGACGACAAGGCCTTCGGCACGATGCTGGCCGAAGACATTCGCGTTCGCGAGTACCTGAAGAAGAAGCTCAAGAGCGCCTCCGTCGGTCGCGTGATCATCGAGCGTCCCGCCAAGAATGCCCGCATCACTGTCTACTCGGCTCGTCCGGGCGTGGTGATCGGCAAGCGCGGCGAAGACATCGAAAGCCTGAAGGCTGATCTGCAGCGCCTGATGGGCGTGCCTGTGCACGTCAACATCGAAGAAATCCGCAAGCCGGAAACCGATGCTCAACTGATCGCCGACTCGATCTCGCAACAGCTCGAGAAGCGCATCATGTTCCGTCGCGCCATGAAGCGCGCGATGCAGAACGCCATGCGTCTGGGTGCCCAAGGCATCAAGATCATGAGCTCGGGCCGTCTGAACGGTATCGAAATTGCTCGCACCGAGTGGTATCGCGAAGGCCGTGTGCCGCTGCACACCCTCAAGGCCAACATCGACTACGGCACCTCCGAAGCCCACACGACCTATGGCGTGATCGGCATCAAGGTCTGGGTCTACAAGGGCGACATGCTGGCTAACGGCGAATTGCCGCCGGAAACCGCTGCCCCGCGCGAAGAAGAACGTCGTCCGCGCCGCGCTCCGCGTGGTGATCGTCCGGACGGTGCTCGCACCGGTCGTCCGGGTGGTCGTGGTCGTGGTGGTCCCCGCAAGGCGGACGCTGCTCCGGCGCCTGAAGGAGAATAACCATGCTGCAACCCTCTCGCAGAAAGTATCGCAAAGAGCAGAAGGGCCGCAACACCGGTCTGGCGACCCGTGGTACCCACGTGTCGTTCGGCGAATACGGTCTGAAGGCCACCGGCCGTGGCCGTCTGACCGCTCGCCAGATCGAAGCTGCTCGTCGTGCCATCAATCGTCACATCAAGCGTGGCGGCCGTATCTGGATCCGCATTTTCCCGGATAAGCCCATCTCGCAGAAGCCTGCCGAAGTCCGTATGGGTAACGGTAAGGGCAACCCGGAGTACTGGGTCGCTGAAATTCAGCCCGGCAAGGTGCTCTACGAAATGGAAGGGGTTAGCGAAGAGCTCGCGCGTGAAGCTTTCCGCCTGGCCGCTGCCAAGCTGCCGATTTCGACCACGTTCGTCGCGCGTCATATCGGTGCTTAAGGAGTACTAACATGAAAGCTAGCGAACTCCGTTCGAAAGACGCCGCCGAGCTCGGCAAAGAGCTCGAAAGCCTGCTGAAGGCACAATTCGGTCTGCGTATGCAGAAGGCCACGCAGCAACTGGCCAACACCAGCCAGCTGCGCAACGTGCGTCGCGACATTGCGCGCGTTCGTACCTTGCTGACCGAGAAGGCAGGGAAATAAAGATGAGCGAAACTCAAAACACCCAAGTGGCCAAGCGCCAGCGCACGCTGGTTGGCAAGGTCGTCAGCAACAAGATGGACAAGACTGTCGTCGTGCTCGTTGAGCGCCGCGTCAAGCACCCCATCTTCGGCAAGATCATCATGCGTTCCGCGAAGTACAAGGCGCACGATGAATCGAACCAGTACAACGAAGGCGATACGGTTGAAATCGCTGAAGGCCGTCCCATCTCGCGCTCGAAGTCGTGGCGCGTGGTGCGTCTGGTTGAAGCCGCACGTATCATCTAAGTAAAGCAGTCCATTGGAACGGTCCGCCGTTCTGATATAAGACGGCAAGGGATAAAACCCTTGCCGTTTTTTTTCGCCCGAACTTTTTGTGTCGAACCCAGGAATCAGGACAATGCGCGGTTTCATGAACGCGGCCCGGCTTGGCTTGTTGATGGCGTGCGCCTGGATGGCGGCGCCTCCGCTTGGCGCGCAAACGCGGCAGGAGTCACCGCCGGCGCAGGATCCCGCGGCCTTGGGCCGGGCCTTGCTCGATGCCGGTCCCGATGCGCGGGTGCGCCTGGACGGGTTGTCGCGTGATCATGCGGCGATCTTTGGTACAGAGGATGCGAATGAGCAAGCGTTGGTGGACCAGGAACGCGCCATCGGGGAACGCAGGGAGCAGATGCGAGTGCTGGAAAAGCTGCTCAGCGAGAAACCTGCGGCTGACCCGCATCCGCCCGCGATGATCCCTTTGAATCCTGGCGCAAACATGACCATGCCGAGCTTGGCGCCGACCCCGTCCGGCTCGCAGCTGAACCGGGGTTCCCTGGACACGCGCCGCAGCCTGGACGAAATGCAGCGGCGAGTTGACGGTTTGCGGCGCGACGCGGATGCGCTGAGTCAACGCGGCCGTTGATGACGGCAGGCTTCAGTGGCGCCCGGCCAGTTCCCGCAGCCGCCCCGCGATGCCCGTAGGGAAGTAGTACACCGACACCACGAACAGGATCCCCAGCCACAGCAGCCACCGATCCGGCTCGAACAACAGCGCCAAGGGCGCCACGCCCGACACCGCATCGTGGATAACGTGCAGGCCGTCCTGCAGATAGCTCTGCGCGAAGACGAACAGGCTGGCGCCCACCACGGCGCCATACATGGTGCCCATGCCGCCTATCACCAGCATCAGCAGGATGTTGAGCATGATCTCGAACGACAGCGAGGTATCCGGGCCGTTGTAGCGCAACCAGAGCGCATACATGGCGCCCGCCAGCGTGGCGAAGGCCGCCGCCAGCAGGTTGGACAGGCTGCGGTACAGCACGGTGCGGTAGCCGATGGCTTCCGCACGGAACGGGTTTTCGCGGATAGCCTGCAGTACGCGGCCGAACGGCGAATTCACGATGCGCAGCAACAGCAGGAACAGCACCACGCAGACCGCGGCGATCAGGTAATAGGTGATGATGCGGCCGTCCACCGTCACGCCGAAGATCTGTTCGGAGAAGGGCCGAAAGGCCGGCCGCAGCATCTGCGGCACCTTGAAATTCAGGCCGTCCTCGCCGCCCGTCAGGTCGGACAACTGCGACACCAATGTCTGAAACGCCGCGGCCACCGCCAGCGTGATCATGGCGTAGAAGATGGCGCGCACGCGCAGGCTGGCCAGGCCGATCAGCAGGGCGAACGCGAGCGATACCACCAGTCCGCCGCCCAGGCCCACGAATACCGCGGCCCAGCCCGGTTCCATGCGTATGCTGGCGATCGCCACGCCATACGCGCCGATGCCGAAGAACATGGTGTGCGCGAAGCTGACGATGCCGGTGTATCCCAGCAGCAGGTCGTAGCTGGCCACGAGGATCACGAACACCAGGATCTTGGCGGCCACCGCCAGCGACTTGGGACCGGGAAAGAGAAAGGGCGCGGCGGCAAGCAGGGCGACGATGGCGATCAGCGCCAGGGCCAGCAGCGTGCTGCGGGGGGGATCGCCGGAGAGCAGGCGTACGGACATGTCGGCGATTCCTAGCGATTCGTGACCGGGTACACGCCCTGCGGACGCCACAACAAGATGGCGACCATCAGCGCAATATTCGAGAACAGGGCGGCCTTGGGCAGCAGGAAGCCGGTGTAGTTGGCCATCAGCCCGACCAGCAGCGCGCCGATCAGGCAGCCCACGGTGGAGCCCAGGCCGCCGATCATGATGACGATGAAGATCAGCACGTTCACCTGCGCGCCCAGTTGCGGCACGATCGATTGCTGATACATGCCCCACAGCACGCCGCCCAGTCCCGCCAGCATCGAGCCGGCGACGAACACGCCCACGAACAGATGGCGGATGCGGTAGCCCAGGCTTTCCACCATTTCGCGGTCCTCGACGCCTGCGCGGATCAAGAGGCCCAGCTTGGTGCGGTTGAGCAGCCACAGCATGCCGCCCAGCACCAGCAGCCCCGTCAACAGGGCGACGATGCGGAATTTCTCGATGGCGGCATCGCCCAGCAGGAAGGCCCCGCGCAGCGCTTCGGGCAGCGGCAGCGAAATCGTCTGTGGGCCCCACAGCATCTTGATGATCTCTTCGCCGATGATCATGCCGCCCATGGTGATCAGGATCTGTTTCAGATGCTGCCCATAGACGGGGCGCACGATCACGCGCTCGAACGCCAGGCCCACGGCGCCCGCGACCAGCATGCCGACGATCATCGCAGGCAGCACGGCGCCCAGGTTGATCCACAGGCTGCCGGATTGCGTCCAATCGGCCATGGCGCCCAGCACCGTGGCAGCCATATAGGCGCCGATGGCGATGAACAATCCATGCCCGAAGTTCAGCACGTCCATCAGGCCGAACACCAGCGTCATGCCGGAGGCCACGATGAAGATGATCATGCCCATGGCCAGCCCCGCCAGGGTCAGGGTGACCCAGGTGGAGAGGGAACCCACCAGGGGCAGGGCCAGCGCGGCCAGGGCCAGCACCAGCAGGACCGGGCGCAGGTCCGCGCGCACGCGCGGCAGCGGGGTATCGATTTCGAGCGTGCTCATTGGTGGCTTCCCAGCGACAGGCCCAGGAGGCGCGTCTGTAGTTCGTCGTCCGAGGCCAGCTCGGCCATGCCGCCCGCGTGGACGACGCGACCGTTGTCCATCACGGCGACGTGATCGCCGACCAGGCGCGCGAAGTTGAAGTTCTGCTCGACCAGCAGGATGGTGGTGGACGCCTGCTTCAGTTCGATGAAGGCGTCGATCATGTTCTGGATGATGGCGGGCGCCAGGCCCTTGCTGGGTTCATCCACCAGCAGCAGCCGGCGCGGCTCGATGATGGCGCGCGCGACCGCCAGCATCTGCTTCTGTCCGCCCGAGAGCTTGCCGGCGGGATGCAGCCAGAACTTCCTCAGCGCCGGAAAGAATCCGAAGATCCACTCCAGCCTTGCGGTATCCAGCTGGCTGGCGTTGCGGGCCTGGCGCGCCGCCAGCAGGATGTTTTCCTTCACCGACAGGTCGGCGAAGATGCCCATGTTCTCCGGCACGTAAGCCATGCCCATGCGCGCCATGTCGGGCGGCGAGGTGCGCGTGCCCGGGCCGCCGACGGGCGCGCCGTCGAAGTTCACCTGGCCTTGCGACGCGCGCCACAATCCCATGATGGTGCGCAGCGTGGTGGTCTTGCCGGCGCCATTGCGGCCCAGCAGCATGGTCACGGCCGCGGGCGGAACGGCGAGATCCACGCCGTGCAGGATGTGGTACGCGCCGATGTGCGTGTGCACGTCCTTCAGTTCCAGCAGCGCTTGCGTCATGCCGGCTTCTCCGTCGGGGTGACGCCCAGATAGGCCTGCTGCACAATGGGCGAGGCGATCACCGTAGCAGGGGCGCCATCGGCCATCAGCTGGCCGTTGTGCAGCACCACGATGCGGTCCGCCAATTCGCGCACCACGTCCATCTTGTGCTCCACCAGCAGAATCGTTTTGCTCGGGTCGTTCTTGATTTCGCGGATCAGCTCCAGCACCACGGGCACATCGTCCACGCTCATGCCTGCCGTCGGCTCGTCGAACATGAATACCTGCGGCTCCAGGGCGATCAGCATGGCGATCTCCAGCTTGCGCTGGTCGCCATGCGGCAGGTCGGCGGCGGACTGGTCGCGGCGCGCGGACAGGCGGGTGCGTTCGAGCAGGGTATCGGCGCGTTCGATCAGGCCGCGATCGTCGCTCCAGGTGCGCCAGAACCGGATCTGGCGCCAGCCCATGCCTTGCTGGCGGGACTGCAAAGCCAGCCGCACGTTCTCGTGCACGCTCAGGCGTGGGAACAGCTGGGTCAGCTGAAAGGCGCGGCCCAGCCCCGCATGCATGCGTGCGGGCGCGGCCAGCGAGGTCAGGTCGCGCCCGTTCAGGCGCACCGTCCCGGCGCTGGCGCGCAGCTGGCCGGAGATCAAGTTGAAGTAGGTGGTCTTGCCCGCACCGTTCGGGCCGACAATGGCGGTCAGGGTGCCAGGCGCATAACTGCAGCTGACTTCGTTGACGGCCACATGTCCGCCGAAACGGATCGTGAGCGATTGGGTTTCCAGCATGGATGGGCAGCGGGATCAGCGTTTGTTCTGGATCGGCACCGACATCTGGTCCGGCGTGATTTCCTTGACCAGGTCCTGCACCGCCCAAGGCACCGACGGATCGTTCTTGATGCGGAAGTGGTACATGGACTGCATGGCCTGGTGGTCCTCGGGGCGGAAGGTCATCTTGCCCTTGGGCGTATCGAAGCTCATGCCTTCCATGGCCTTGATCAGCGTGTCGGTATCGGAGTCGCCCTTGGTCTTGGCCAGCGCGGTCGCGATCGCGATGCCCGAGGCCATGCCGCCCGCGGTGAAGAAGTCCGGCGGCTGGCCATAGCGCTTCTGGTGTTCCGCCACCAGCCAGTCATTGATCGGATTCTTGGGAATGCCGTAGTAGTAATAGGTGGCGCCTTCCATGCCGGCCAGCGACTTCAGCGGCGTCATGGCGGCCAGCGTGTTGCCGCCCGTGGCGATCTCGATGCCGAAGCGCTTGGGATCCAGGTCGGCGATCTTGAACGGATTGCCCGCGCCCGCCCACAGGATGAAGATGATCTTGCGGCCTGGCTTGTCTTTCAGCGCATCGAACAGGCGTTGGGCGCCGGCGGTGAAGTCGGTGGCGTTGGCCGGCAGGTATTCCTCATGCACGATCTTGGCGTTCTTCAAGGCGCCCTTGAATGCCTTCACGCCATCGCGGCCGAAGGCATAGTCCTGCGCCAGCATGGCAATCGAGGTGCCGGCCTGGTCGAAGGCGACTGCGTTGGCGATGGCGTCCTGCGACGAATTACGGCCAGTGCGGAAGATGTACTTGTTCCACTTGTCGCCGGTGATCGAATCCGCCACGGCGGGTTCGACCAGCAGGATCTTCTCGTATTCCTCGGCGATGGGCAGCATGGCCAGCGCGACGCCGGACGAGGTCGGGCCCACGGCGATGTCGGCGTTGTCGTCGGCGTAGGCCGAGGCCAGCTGGGCGCGCGCCACGTCGGGCTTGCCCTGGTTGTCCTTTTCAATGACGCGGATCTTGCGGCCGGCGACCGTCATGGTGCCTTGCGTCGCATATTCCAGCCCCAGCATCAGGCCGTTCTGGGTCTGTTTGGCATAGGCTTCGAGGGGGCCGGTCTTGTCGTAGACGTGGGCCACGACGAAGTCTTTTGCCGCTATCGCGGAATTCATGCAGAGGCCGGCGAGCGCGGCGAGCAGGACGCGTTTCATGGGAGTCTCCTGTTATTGGGGGCGGTGATCCGCCGTGTGGTCCGGCGTGGCAAGGAATAGTCGGATGGCGTCGATCTGGGGGGCGACGTTCAGAGCAGGGGCATGGCCGCAATCGGGGAAGTCGATGCGCTGCGCGCAGGGTCCGCGGCGGGTCATGGCATCGGCAACCTCGGGCAGCAGCAGGTCCGAATCGGCGCCGCGCAGCAGCAACAGCGGCATGCGCAGCGAGTCATAGCCGCTCCAGCGGTCGTAGTCGGCGGGATGGTTGCTGAACTGGCCGACGATGGCCGGATCGTAGTGCAGGGTGATGCGTCCGTCCGGCAGCCGGCGCACCGAGGTTTCGGCCATCCGGCGCCATTGCTCGTCGCTCTGCCAGCCGTAGGGCTTGTAGGCGACGCGCAGCCAGGCTTCCAGTTCCGTGACCGTGTCAAAAGCCGGCGGCGCGCCGACGTAGGCCACGATGCGGTCGATGGCGGCTTGCGGCAGCTCCGGGCCGATGTCATTGACGACCAGATGCGAGATCCGGTCGCGCAAGGTGGTGGCGGCGGCGTGCATGCCGGTGGCGCCGCCCATGGACGTTCCCACCCAGCGCACGCGCGCCAGCGACAACCCGTCCACCAGGGCGCGGGCCAGCGTGGCATAGAAATCCAGCTGGTACTCGGCAACCGGGTCGGGGCTCCATTGCGACAGGCCGCGGCCGATCGCATCCGGGCAGATGATGCGGTAGTCATCCGCCAGCGCCTGGGCCAGGTCGTCAAAGTCGCGGCCGGTGCGGGCCAGCCCATGCCACATGATGACGGGGGGCGCGTCGGCGGCGCCCCATTCGGTGTAGTGCAGCTCGCGGCCTGCGCAGCGCAGGTAGCGCGAAGCCGGCGCGTGGCGGCCGGCCGCTGTGGGCGCTGGTGCCATGAGTCTCCTCCTCCCGGGTTGTCCAGGTTGTGTGCTTATCGGGCTGAATATAGACTTGCGCCAAGCGCGCCTTCAAGGCGCCGGACGCCCCGCAGCAGGGTGAGTCAAGAATATGTAGACGCAGGATCACGAGCGCCCGGCCGCGGCGCCGGCGTCCAAGGAGACCGAGCCATGTCCGATACGGAATTCGCCATTTCGGCCAGCGCCAGCGCTGACCGGCGCGACGAATGGCGCGCGGCGTTGTCGCACGCGTTCGGTCCGTTCGAGGTGCATCGCGGCCGGCCCGACAGTTTCGCCGGACATGTGCGCTACGCGCGCCGGGGCAGCCTGCAGTTCAACGACCTGCATTACCAGGGCCAGAAGCTGGAGCGCACCACCGGCAACGTGTCGCGCCTGGACCAGGAGTTCTATACCTTCGGCCTGCCGCTGGCAGGACCTCTGGCCGTGCAGCAGCAGGGGCGGGAATTCCAGGTTGAACCTGGCTGCGTCTACCTGATGAACCAGAGCCTGCCTTATCAGGCCACGGCGCAGGGTGCGTCGGGTTACCGCAGCCTGAGCGTATCGTTTCCGCGTAGCGCATTGCTGCAGCGCGATTCCCGCATCGGCGCTTTCTACAAGCTGCGCGTCGATGACGGCTCGCCGCGCGGCGCCTTGCTGGCCAGCTACATGGACCACCTGTTCAAGGGCGTGGACGGCTGGTCGGACCTTGAAGCCTCGGAACTCGGCGAGCGCCTGATCGACTTGATCGTGTTGTTCCTGGTGCAGTCGGGTCAGGGGCACGCGTCGGAGTCGGACAGCAGCGTCACGCTGGCGCACCGCCAGCGCGTGCTGGCCTACATCCGCCAGCATCTGGCGGATCCGGCGCTGTCGCCGCAACAGGTGGCGCAGGGCTGCGGCTTGTCCGTGGCTTACCTGCATCGCATCCTGCGCGCGGGCGGCCTGTCGGTGGAATCCTTCATTTTCGATCAGCGGCTCGACAAGTGCCGCGCACTGCTGCTGAATCCGCAGCATAGCCACCGCAGCATCGCCGAACTGGCCTACCAGGTGGGCTTCTCGCATCCCTCGCATTTCAGCCGGCTGTTCAAGCGCCGCTTCGGCATGACGCCGCGCGATCTGCGGGCGAGTTCCTGACGAGCCCTCTGTCGGCTCCGCTTGGCGTTCTAGATGCCAGACAAGAAAAAGCCCCGCAGGGTTGCTGCGGGGCTTTGTGTTGCCGTCAGGGTCAGATGTGCGTGATGAACTTCGTGACCAGGTAGCCGTCGAACGTTTCCAGGCCGCCTTCGCTGCCGATGCCGCTGTCCTTGATGCCGCCGAAGGGCGTCTCGGCCAGCGCGCTGCCGAAATGGTTGATGTTGACCATGCCGGCTTCCAGGCCGTTGGAGACCTTGGTGGCCGTCTGCAGCGAGTTCGTGAACACGTAGGACGACAGGCCGAAGGGCAGGCTGTTGGCGCGGCGCAGCACTTCATCGGTATCCGTGAAGCGGACCACCGGCGCGACCGGGCCGAAGGGCTCTTCGGTCATCAGCATGGAGTTGTCGGGCAGATCGGTCACGACCGTGGGGGCGAAGAAGAAGCCCTTGCGGTCCAGCGGGCCGCCGCCGACCACGACCTTGCCGCCATGCTTCTTGGCGTCGTCGATGAAGGCGCTCATGGCGGGGACGCGGCGCTCGTGCGCCAGCGGGCCCATGTCGGTGCCTTCTTCCAGGCCGTCGCCGACCTTGATGTTCTTCAGCACTTCGGAGAAGCGCGCAAGGAACTGTTCGTAGGCGCCGTTCTGGACGTAGAAGCGGGTGGGCGACACGCACACCTGGCCAGCGTTGCGGACCTTGAACTTGGCCAGCATGGTGGCGGCGCGGTCGATGTCGGCGTCGTCGAACACCAGCACGGGCGAGTGGCCGCCCAGTTCCATCGTGACGCGCTTCATGTGGGCGCCAGCCAGCGCGGCCAGCTGCTTGCCCACCGGCACGGAGCCGGTGAACGACACCTTGCGCACGATCGGCGAACGGATCAGGTAGTCCGAGATCTTGGCGGGCTCGCCCCAGACGATGTTCAGGCAGCCCTTGGGCAGGCCGGCATCATGGAACATGCGGGCAATCGCCATGACAGCGCTGGGCGAGTCTTCAGGACCCTTCAGCACCACCGTGCAGCCGGCGCCGAGCGCGGCGGCGATCTTGCGGATGGCCTGGTTGTACGGGAAGTTCCAGGGCGTGAACGCGGCGCAGACGCCGATGGGTTCGCGCACCACGAACTGGCGCACGTCGGGATTACGCGGCGGGACCACGCGGCCGTAGATGCGGCGGCATTCCTCGGCGTGCCAGTCGGCGTGTTCGGCGCAGGAGGTGACTTCGCCCACGGCTTCGGCCAGCGGCTTGCCCTGGTCCAGCGTCATGTTGCGGCCGATTTCCTTGGCGCGCTCGCGCGACAGCGTCGCGACCTTGCGCAGGATGGCCGAACGGTCCATGGGAGAGGATTTCTTCCACGACTCGAACGCGCGCTGGGCGGCGGCTAGCGCGCGATCCAGATCCGCTTCGGTGGCGTGGGGCAACTGGCCGAGAACTTCCAGCGTGGCCGGGTTGATGACGTCCTGGGTGCGCCTGCCCTCTCCGGCGACGAATTCGCCGTCGATATACAGCGCCAACTGTTCATACATGCCTGTCTTCCCTTGCGAAATAGGAGTGGATAGCGATCACTGTCGCCCATGCCAGTCTAAACCAGCTTGTCCGTGGCGGGGAGGGCCAATGGCCGGCGGCGCATTGGAGCCAATCTGCCGGCGCAAGTCTTGCGTGCCCGCGCCGGCATGGACAAAATGGTGCATCTTTGGCTGTCTATCCGGCTACTCATTGTGCAACCCGTCGATGCGCGTCCGCCCAGCAAGCCCAGTTTCTACTCGCGCGTCTTTTTCCGCTTCATAGATTGGTTGCGCAATCGCATCGCCCAGGCCTCGCTGGTCGGCGACCGTCCCATTTTCGACAACGGCCAGTTTCCCTGGGTAGCCGCGCTCGAGGCCCAGGCGCCTGCCATCCGCACTGAACTGGCGGGCCTGCTCTCCGAGCGCCAGCACCTGCCCGCGTTTCACGAAATCTCGCCCGATGTGGGCCAGATCACCTCGGACGACCAATGGAAGACCTTTGTCTTCATGGGTTACGGCCTGCGTTCCGAACGTAATCTGGCCCGGTGTCCCGCCACGGCCCGGGCGCTGCAGGGGATCCCGGGCATCCGCACGGCATTCTTCTCCATCCTGGAGGCCGGCAAGCGCATCCCCCTGCACACGGGTCCGTACAACGGGGTCCTGCGCCTGCATCTGGGGCTGGTGGTGCCGGAACCGGCCGAGCAATGCTGGATCGAGGTCGGGGGCGAGCGCTACAGCTGGCGCGAAGGCCGGGCGGTGGTGTTCGACGACCTGTACCCGCACCAAGTGCACAACGACACTGCCGGCTTGCGCGCCGTGCTCTTCGTGGACTTCGAGCGCCCCTGCCGCGCTCCGGTAAAATGGCTGAACCGCCTGGTGCTCATGGCCGCGCCGTTCACGGACGAGATCCGTCGCGGCAAGGCCAATCATGACGCCTGGGAGAAGGGCTACTACCGCCAGAAATAGGGGGCGGATAGCCTCGGTCCACCCCTTTCCCAGGGGGAGCGTGGCTTTTGTGGGTTATCCACACAAAGTGCTTGCGCTCAAAAACTAACCACGTTAGAATTATCAGCTTTCCCAGATTGTCGATCGAGTTGGCCCGCGCCTATGCAGGTTAGCCCGACGTGTTGGGGGAATACCCGCAGGATTTCAACCCAGGGTCGTTGCGTTGCCAACCAGTTGCGTGAGTAGGGCGAAAGCTCAAGACATGCCAACACAAAAGCAGGGCGGCAGACCTGACGGGACCAAAACTGGCAGGAATTGCAGTGTTCCCTTGTTGGGAAAACCGTATTTCCAGTTAAGTTGGAACAGGAAAAATCATGATCCAAATGCAGACCACGCTGGATGTGGCCGATAACACTGGTGCGCGTCATGTCATGTGCATTAAGGTGCTCGGTGGCTCCAAGCGCCGTTATGCCGGTATCGGCGACATCATCAAGGTGAGCGTCAAAGATGCGGCTCCGCGCGGACGCGTCAAGAAAGGCGAAATTTACAATGCCGTGGTGGTTCGTACCGCCAAGGGCGTGCGCCGTAAAGACGGTTCGCTGATTCGTTTCGGTGGCAATGCCGCCGTGTTGCTCAACGCCAAGCTGGAGCCCATCGGCACCCGCATCTTCGGACCCGTTACGCGCGAACTGCGTACCGAGAAGTTCATGAAGATCGTGTCGTTGGCCCCGGAAGTGCTGTAAGGAGCCCTACGATGAACAACATTCGTAAAGGCGACGAAGTCATCGTCCTGACCGGCCGCGACAAGAAGCGTCGCGGTACCGTGCTGGCGCGCGTCGATGCCGACCACGTTCTGGTCGAAGGCGTCAACGTCGTCAAGAAGCACGTGAAAGCCAACCCGATGGCTAACAACCCGGGCGGGATTGTCGAAAAGACCATGCCGATTCACATCTCGAACGTCGCGCTGTTCAACCCGGCCACCGGCCGTGGCGATCGCGTGGGCGTGCAAGAAGTCGAAGGCCGCAAGGTTCGCGTGTTCCGTTCCAATGGTGCCGTTGTCGGCGCCAAGGCGTAAGGGGCGATAGACATGTCTCGTTTGCAAGATCTCTACAAGAGCAAGGTCGCTGCCGACCTGCAAGCCAAGTTTGGCTACAAGAGCACGATGGAAGTGCCGCGCATCACCAAGATCACCCTGAACATGGGTGTGTCGGAAGCGGTGTCGGACAAGAAAGTCATCGAGCACGCTGTTGGTGACCTGACCAAGATCGCCGGCCAGAAGCCCGTCGTGACGAAGACCAAGAAGGCTATCGCCGGGTTCAAGATCCGCGAAAACTACCCGATCGGTTGCATGGTCACGCTGCGCGGTCAACGCATGTACGAATTCCTGGATCGCCTGGTGGCGGTTGCGCTGCCTCGCGTGCGCGACTTCCGCGGTATCTCGGGTCGTGCGTTCGACGGCCGTGGCAACTACAACATCGGGGTGAAGGAGCAGATCATTTTCCCCGAAATCGAGTACGACAAGATCGACGCGCTGCGTGGGCTGAACATCAGCATCACCACCTCCGCGAAGACCGACGAAGAAGCCAAGGCGCTGTTGACGGCCTTCAGCTTCCCGTTCCGTAACTAAGGGGCTGATGACGTGGCTAAACTTTCCCTCATCAATCGCGACATCAAGCGCGCCAAGCTGGCTGACAAGTTCGCTGCCAAGCGCGCTGAGTTGAAGGCGATCATCGACGACCAGTCGAAGACCGACGAAGAACGTTACCAAGCTCGGCTCAAGCTGCAACAGCTGCCGCGCAATGCCAACCCGACGCGTCAACGTAACCGTTGCGTGGTCACCGGTCGTCCGCGCGGTGTGTTCCGCAAGTTCGGCCTGACGCGCCACAAACTGCGTGAAATGGCGATGAAGGGTGAAATCCCCGGCATCACCAAGGCCAGCTGGTAGGAGAAACAATATGAGCATGAGCGATCCCATCGCCGATATGCTGACCCGCATTCGCAATGCGCAGCAAGTGGACAAAGTTACGGTGAACATGCCCTCCTCGAAGCTGAAGGCGGCCATTGCCGCTGTGCTGAAGGACGAAGGCTACATCGACAGCTTTGAAATCAAGGGCACCCAGGCCAAGCCTGAGCTCGAGATCACCCTGAAGTACTACGCTGGCCGTCCGGTTATCGAGCGCATTGAACGCGTGTCGCGCCCCGGTCTGCGTATCTACAAGGGCCGTACCAGCATTCCTCAGGTCATGAACGGCCTGGGCGTGGCTATCGTTTCGACCTCGCGCGGCGTCATGACCGACCGTAAGGCTCGCGCCAACGGCGTCGGCGGCGAAGTGCTGTGCTACGTGGCCTAAGGAGAAATTCGAATGTCACGTATCGCTAAGTATCCGGTCGAACTGCCCAAGGGTGTCGAAGCTGACATCAAGCAGGATCAGATCACCGTCAAGGGCCCGCTGGGCAGCTTGACCCAAGCCCTGACTGGCGACGTCACGGTTGCGTTGGACAACGGCAAACTCACGTTTGTCGCCGCCAACGAAAGCCGTCACGCCAACGCCATGTCGGGTACCGTGCGCGCTCTGGTGGCCAACATGGTCACCGGCGTGAGCAAGGGCTTCGAGCGCAAGCTGACCCTGGTTGGCGTGGGTTACCGCGCCTCGATCCAAGGCGATGCCGTTAAGCTGCAGCTCGGTTTCTCGCACGACGTTTTGCACCAGTTGCCGGCCGGCATCAAGGCCGAGTGCCCGACCCAGACGGAAATCGTCATCAAGGGCGCCAACAAGCAAGTCGTCGGTCAGATGGCCGCTGAAATCCGCGCGTACCGCGAACCCGAACCCTACAAGGGCAAGGGCGTGCGTTACTCGGACGAACGCGTCGTCATCAAAGAAACCAAGAAGAAATAACGGCGCACGCAAGGACGAATCATGGACAAAAAAGTTTCCCGTTTGCGTCGTGCGGTTCCGACCCGCCGGAAGATCAACGAGCTGCGCGTTCATCGCCTCTCGATTTTCCGCTCGAACCAGCACATCTACGCCAACATCATTTCGCCGGAAGGCGATCGCGTTCTGGTCAGCGCCTCGACGGTCGAAGCCGAAGTGCGCGCGCAACTGGCCGGCCAAACCGGTCAGGGCGGCAACAAAGCCGCTGCGTCGCTGGTTGGCAAGCGCGTGGCCGAAAAGGCCAAGGCTGCCGGTATCGAACTGGTCGCTTTCGATCGCTCGGGCTTTCGTTACCATGGCCGCGTGAAAGCGCTGGCCGATGCCGCGCGTGAAGCCGGCCTGAAGTTCTAAGCGAGGATCTGTCAAATGGCTAAAGTACAAGGCAAGAACGCCGCGGAAAAAGAGAACGATGACGGCCTCCGCGAAAAGATGATCGCGGTCAACCGCGTGAGCAAAGTGGTCAAGGGTGGTCGCACCATGAGCTTTGCCGCGCTGACCGTGGTTGGCGATGGCGATGGCCGCATCGGCATGGGTAAGGGCAAGGCGCGTGAAGTGCCGGTGTCCGTTCAGAAGGCTATGGAACAAGCCCGCCGCGGCATGTTCAAGGTCGCTCTGAAGAACGGCACGCTGCACCACACCGTGGTTGGCAAGCATGGCGCCGCTACCGTGCTGATCTCGCCCGCTGCTGAAGGTACCGGCGTTATCGCTGGCGGCCCGATGCGCGCTATTTTTGATGTGATGGGTGTGCGTAACGTGGTTGCCAAGAGCCTGGGCTCGAGCAACCCCTACAACATGGTTCGCGCCACGTTGAACGGCCTGCGCGCCTCCATGACCCCGGCTGATGTTGCTGCCAAGCGCGGCAAGTCGGTCGAAGAAATCCTGGGGTAAATCATGGCTCAGAAGCAGATCAAAGTGACCCTCGTGCGCTCGGTGATCGGTACCAAGCAATCGCACCGTGATACGGTTCGCGGTTTGGGCTTGGGTCGCATCAACAGCAGCCGCGTGTTGGTCGATACGCCCGAGGTGCGTGGGATGATCCGTAAGGTGGATTATCTCGTTTCCGTCTCGGAAGCCTAAGGAATCACCATGTCGGATATGCAACTTAATTCGCTGAAGCCCGCTGAGGGCAGCAAGCACGCCAAGCGCCGCGTCGGCCGTGGCATCGGTTCGGGTCTGGGTAAGACCGCCGGCCGTGGTCACAAGGGTCAGAAGTCGCGCTCGGGCGGTTTCCATAAGGTTGGCTTCGAAGGCGGTCAAATGCCGCTGCAGCGTCGTCTGCCCAAGCGTGGTTTCACCCCGCTCGGCCAGCACCTGTACGCCGAAGTCCGTCTGTCGGACCTGCAAGCCCTGCCCATCGACGAAGTCGACGTGCAAGTGCTGAAGGCCGCTGGCGTGATTGGCCAGGCGGTTCGTTACGCCAAGGTCATCAAGTCGGGTGAACTCTCGCGCAAGGTCGTGCTCAAGGGCATTACCGCGACGGCCGGCGCTCGCGCCGCCATCGAAGGCGCGGGCGGCTCGCTTGCTTGATCACGAGGTGACGAGTGGCTAACGCGCAGGCATTGGGCAAAACCGGAGCACGGTACGGCGATCTGAAGCGCCGCCTCGTGTTCCTGGTGCTCGCCCTGGTGGTTTACCGTTTGGGTACACACATCCCCGTACCGGGCATCAACCCGGATGCGCTGGCGGACTTGTTCCGTCAGAACCAGGGCGGGATCCTGGGCCTGTTCAACATGTTCTCGGGCGGGGCGCTCTCGCGCTTCTCGATTTTTGCCCTGGGGATCATGCCGTACATTTCGGCATCCATCATCATGCAGCTGATGTCTGTGGTGGTGCCGTCGCTGGAATCGCTCAAGAAAGAGGGCGAAGCCGGCCGTCGGAAGATCACCCAATACACCCGCTACGGCACGGTCGTGCTGGCGCTGGTGCAGGCTGTGGGCATTTCGGTAGCGTTGGAGTCCCAGCAGGGACTGGTGATCGATCCGGGCATGCTGTTCCGCTTCACGACCGTCGTGACCTTGGTCACCGGCACCATGTTCGTCATGTGGCTGGGTGAGCAAATCACGGAACGTGGTCTGGGCAACGGGATTTCCATCCTGATCTTCGCAGGTATCGTTGCGGGTCTGCCCGCGGCGCTGGCTGCACTGTTGGACCTGGTCCGCACCAACTCGATGTCCGTGCTTTCCGCACTGTTCATCGTGGCTCTGGTGGTGCTGGTTACCGCTTTTGTGGTGTTCGTGGAACGCGGACAGCGCAAGATCACGGTGAACTACGCCAAGCGTCAGGTCGGCAACAAGGTCTACGGTGGTCAAAGCTCGCATTTGCCGCTGAAGCTGAACATGGCAGGGGTGATTCCGCCGATCTTCGCGTCGTCGATCATTCTGTTCCCGGCCACGATCACGAGCTGGTTCTCCAGCAGTGAGAACATGCGCTGGCTTAGCGACCTGGCTGCGGCCCTGTCGCCTCGTCAACCGCTCTACATCACGCTGTACTCGGTCGCGATTATTTTCTTCTGCTTTTTCTACACGGCTCTGGTGTTCAACAGCCGCGAAACGGCGGACAACCTGAAGAAGAGTGGTGCGTTTGTTCCGGGCATCCGTCCGGGCGAACAAACAGCGCGCTACATCGACAAGATCCTGATGCGTCTGACGCTCGCAGGTGCCATCTACATCACGTTGGTGTGCCTGTTGCCGGAATTCTTGGTGATGCGCTGGAACGTTCCTTTCTACTTCGGTGGTACGTCCCTGTTGATTATTGTGGTGGTGACGATGGATTTCATGGCACAGGTTCAGGCCTACATGATGTCTCACCAGTACGACTCGTTGCTCAAGAAGGCTAACTTCAAGGGCGCGGGTTTGCCGATGCGGTAAGCAAAAGAATGTCCAAGGACGACGTCATTCAGATGCAAGGCGAGGTTCTTGAGAACCTCCCGAACGCGACATTTCGCGTCAAGCTCGAAAACGGCCACGTGGTGTTGGGCCATATTTCCGGCAAGATGCGTATGCATTACATCCGGATCCTGCCGGGTGACAAGGTCACAGTGGAGCTCACGCCCTATGATCTGACGCGAGCCAGGATAGTTTTCCGCTCCAAATGAGCGGAACCGGATTACGGAAAATTAGGAGTCAACCATGAAAGTAATGGCATCGGTTAAGCGGATCTGCCGCAACTGCAAAGTTATCAAACGTCACGGCGTGGTGCGCGTTATCTGCACCGACCCGCGTCACAAGCAGCGTCAAGGCTAACTCGGGTTAGCGACTACGCAACAGATTTATTCAAGGAATAGTCATGGCCCGTATTGCTGGCATTAACATCCCGCCGCAACAGCACGCCGAGATCGGACTGACCGCCATTTTTGGCATTGGTCGTACGCGCGCTCGCAAGATTTGCGAAGCGGCAAACGTACCCTTTGACAAAAAGGTCAAGGATCTGAACGACGCTGAATTGGAACGCGTCCGCGAACATGTTGGTCTGTTCACGGTTGAAGGCGACCTGCGTCGTGAAGTACAGCTCTCGATCAAGCGTTTGATCGACCTGGGAACCTACCGCGGTATGCGTCACAAGCGCGGTTTGCCCGTGCGCGGCCAGCGCACTCGCACCAACGCCCGGACCCGCAAGGGCCCGCGTCGTGCTGCTGCGTCCCTGAAGAAATAATCGAGGAACTGGATTATGGCGAAAGCTTCCACCAGCGGCGCTTCGCGCGTGCGCAAAAAGGTCAAGAAGAACGTCTCGGACGGCATCGCGCACGTTCACGCTTCGTTCAACAACACCATCATCACCATCACCGACCGTCAGGGCAACGCACTGTCGTGGGCCACGTCGGGCGGTGCTGGCTTCAAGGGCTCGCGCAAGTCGACCCCGTTCGCCGCGCAGGTCGCTGCTGAAACGGCTGGCCGCGTCGCGCTGGAGTACGGCATCAAGACGCTGGAAGTGCGCATCAAGGGCCCCGGCCCCGGTCGCGAATCGTCGGTCCGCGCTCTGAACGCGCTGGGCATCAAGATTTCGTCCATCGCCGACATCACGCCCGTTCCGCACAACGGCTGCCGTCCGCCGAAGCGTCGTCGTATCTAAAGGGAATCCACATGGCACGTTATATTGGACCCAAATGCAAGCTCTCGCGCCGCGAGGGTACTGACCTGTTCCTGAAGAGCGCCCGTCGCTCGCTGGATTCCAAGTGCAAGCTGGATTCCAAGCCTGGCCAACACGGCCGCACTTCGGGTGCCCGCACTTCCGACTACGGCCTGCAGCTGCGCGAAAAGCAAAAGCTGAAGCGCATGTACGGCGTGCTGGAAAAGCAATTCCGCAAGTACTTCGCTGAAGCCGAGCGCCGCCGTGGCAACACCGGCGAAACGCTGATCCAGCTGCTGGAATCGCGCCTGGACAACGTCGTCTACCGCATGGGCTTCGGCTCGACGCGCGCCGAAGCTCGCCAGCTGGTGAGCCACCGCGCCATCGAACTGAACGGCCACACGGCTGACATCGCTTCGATGCTGGTCAAGGCTGGCGACGTCGTGTCGATCCGCGAAAAGGCCAAGAAGCAAGGCCGCATCAAGGAATCGCTCGATCTGGCCACCAGCATCGGCATCCCCCAGTGGGTGGAAGTCGATACGACCAAGTTGACCGGTACGTTCAAGTCGGCCCCCGATCGCGCTGACGTCGCTCGCGACATCAACGAATCGATGGTCGTCGAACTGTACTCGCGTTAATCAGGCCTGCCGGCGCTACCTTCGCAGTGCGCCGGCGAGCTGGTCTCGCGACCCGTTTGCACGCTCCGCAGCAGCCCGCTTTCCGCTTTTTGGCGGAGCGGGCTTTGCGGTAAGTATCGGCCGGTGTTTTGGCGCCGTCCGCGTTTCAAGTTTCACCCTGTCCATCAGCCTTATCGGTGTAACGAGCCGAGGGTATTGAAAAGGAACACAGTAAATGTCCACTCAAGGTTTCCTGAAGCCGCGCTCCATTGAAGTCGAACCGGTCGGCACGCACCATGCCAAGATCGTGATGGAGCCGTTCGAGCGTGGCTACGGTCACACGCTGGGCAACGCCCTGCGCCGCATCCTGCTGTCTTCGATGACCGGCTACGCGCCGACCGAAGTCCAGATGACGGGCGTGGTGCACGAATACTCGACCATCCCGGGCGTTCGCGAAGATGTCGTCGACATCCTGCTGAACCTGAAGGGCGTGGTCTTCAAGCTGCACAACCGCGACGAAGTGACCCTGGTCCTGCGCAAGACTGGCGCGGGCACCGTGCTGGCCAGCGACATCGAGCTGCCGCACGACGTCGAGATCATCAACCCCGGCCATGCCATCTGCAACCTGACGGACGCAGGCAAGCTGGAAATGCAGATCAAGGTCGAAAAGGGCCGCGGCTACGTGCCGGGCAACGTGCGCGCGCTGTCGGAAGACCGCACCCACACCATCGGCCGCATCGTTCTGGACGCCTCGTTCAGCCCGGTCCGCCGCGTCAGCTACGCCGTTGAAAGCGCCCGCGTGGAACAGCGTACCGACCTGGACAAGCTGGTCCTGGACATCGAAACCAACGGCGTGATCTCGCCCGAGGAAGCGGTGCGCCAGTCGGCCCGCATCCTGATGGACCAGATCTCGGTCTTCGCCGCCCTGGAAGGCGCAGGCGATTCGTACGAAGCCCCGGTCCGCGGCACGCCGCAGATCGATCCGGTGCTGCTGCGCCCGGTCGACGACCTGGAACTGACCGTGCGTTCGGCCAACTGCTTGAAGGCCGAAAACATCTACTACATCGGCGACCTGATCCAGCGTACCGAAAACGAGCTGCTCAAGACCCCGAACCTGGGTCGCAAGTCGCTCAACGAGATCAAGGAAGTCCTGGCCGCACGCGGCCTGACGCTGGGCATGAAGCTCGAAAACTGGCCCCCGCTGGGCCTGGAGCGTCCCTAAGTCTTGCAAGGGTGCCGCGCCTGAAAAGGGGCGGTTCCCGCGGGCAGCCGGCCTTGCGCCGGCTGGTTTGCGAAATCGTCGTAAAATGCACCGTTTTCTACCGGACCGCGGCCTGATTGCAGGTTGATAGAAGAGCCGGCAACCCGATGGCGACAGCCATCTTTAGATTCAAAGGAAACTTATCATGCGTCACGGTAATGGCTTGCGTAAGCTCAACCGCACCAGCAGTCACCGTCTTGCCATGTTCCGCAACATGGCCGTTTCGTTGATCACCCACGAAGCCATCAAGACCACGCTGCCGAAGGCGAAAGAATTGCGCCGCGTCATCGAACCCCTGATCACGCTGGGCAAGGAGCCCACCCTCGCGAACAAGCGTCTGGCTTTTGCCCGTCTGCGCGATCGCGATGCCGTGGTGAAGCTGTTCGCCGAAATCGGCCCGCGCTACGCGGCCCGTAACGGCGGCTACACCCGCGTGCTGAAGATGGGCTTCCGTCAAGGCGACAACGCTCCCATGGCTTTCATGGAACTGGTTGACCGTCCGGAAGTTGATGAAGCCGCTGAGGACAGCGCCGAATAACTTCGGTAGCTCGATAAGCGACAAGGGCGGGTCTTCGGACCCGCCCTTGTTTTTTTTGTGCAGCCGCCGCGCGCTACGAGGCGTGCAGTTCGCCCCGCAATTGCGCCGCCGTTGCGACCAGCGCTGCCGCGTCGGGCTGGGGCGGCATCTTGAAAGTCAGGTCCTGCTGCTCGATGTATTGGGTGGACGTGACGTCCTGCGGATGATGCATGGGGATGACGTGCGCATGCGCGTGCGCCACGTGGATGCCAGTGAAGGCGAAGCCCACGCGCTCCACGTCATACAGGCGCTTCATGTGACGCCCGAGCCTCTGTCCCAGGTTGAGGATGCTGCCCGCCAGGTCGGCCGGCATGTCTTCGTAATAGGGATAGTGCTGCTTCGGGATGATGAGCGTGTGCCCGGGGCGCACCGGATGGATATCGAGAAACGCCAGCAGGCGCTCGTCTTCGTGGATCACGTGCGCAGGGATTTCGTGGCGGGCGATGCGGCAGAACAGGCAGTTATCGGACATGCGTGCCTCGGTGGGAGCGGCGGCGCGTTCAGGCCCGGCGGATCCGGTCGATGGCCGCAATACCGATAAAATACCCTGAGTTATGTCCCATACGGGTATCCCGAGGAGCTTCCATGTTGCGAGATGACGACGTTGTGCTGGTCATCAGCAATGCGCCCGACCTGCTGCTGGCCAAGCGGATTGCGCATATCCTGGTTGAAGACGGCCTGGCCGCTTGCGTGAACCTTGGCGCGCCGGGCCTGTCCATCTACATGTGGAAAGGAGAGGTCGAAGGGGCGGAAGAAATCCCCATCCACATCAAGACCACATACGCGCGCCACCAGGCTGTAGTGCAGGCCCTGGCGCAGATGCATCCCTACGATGTGCCCGAGATCATCGTGCTGCCCGTCATCGGCGGCGCCGCGCCCTATCTGGACTGGGTGCGTGAGCAGACGGCCGTCACGCAGAACAAGAGAGACTGATGTTGCAACTAGCCGGTATCGGCGCGCCCCGGCGCGAGTCCTGCGCGTCACGCGCCTTCTTCAGGCATCTTGCAGCCTTGCTGGCCATGATGCTGCTGTTGCTGGGCTGGCAGGCGGCCGCGCGCGCCGAGGCCGAGTTCCTGGATCCTGAGAAGGCCTTCGCGTTCAGCGCCCAGATGGTGGCGCCCGATACGCTGGAAATGCGCTACCGCGTCGCGCCCGGCTATTACATGTACCGGGAACGCTTCGGCATCACCATCAGTCCCATGGGCGCCGCCACCCTGGGCGAAGCCGTCTATCCCAAGGGTGAGGTCAAGTACGACCCGACCTTTGAAAAGGACATGGAGGTCTTTCACCAGGACGTGGTGATCCGCGTGCCGGTGACCGCAGGCGGACAGCCTTTCACCCTGACCCTGACCGCGCAGGGCTGCGCGGACGCGGGCCTGTGCTATCCACCCATGGACAGCAGTGTGAAATTGACCCCGGTGGCTGGCGGCTACGCGCTGGCTGGTCCGGGAGGAAGCCCCGCGGCTGCATCGGGTACCTCGGGCGGCCTGGGCGCGCTGGTCAATGCCGGCGATACCGGCCTGGCCGACGCGCTGGGCGGGCTGGGCTGGGTCAAGACCGCTGGCGTGTTCCTGGTGCTGGGCCTGCTGCTGGCCTTCACGCCCTGCGTGCTCCCCATGATTCCCATCCTCTCGTCCATCGTGCTGGGCGGCGCGGCGCAGGCCAAACCGTCGCGCGGCCGCGGCCTGGCGCTGGCCGCGACCTACGTGCTCGGCATGTCGGTCGTTTACACGGCCCTGGGCGTGGCCGCAGGACTGAGCGGAGCGGGACTCGCTGCCTGGCTGCAGACGCCGTGGATCCTCACGCTCTTCGCGATACTGCTGGCCGTGCTGGCGCTGGCCATGTTCGATGCCTTCACGTTCCAAATGCCGGCCGGCGTTCAGGGTTGGCTGTCGCAACGCTCGGCGCGCATCCCGGGCGGGCGTTACACCGGGGCGCTGGTGATGGGCGCCTTGTCGGCGCTGATCGTCGGGCCCTGCGTGGCCGCGCCGCTGGCCGGCGCGCTGCTGTACATCTCGCAGACCGGCGACGTGGTGCTGGGCGGATCGGCCCTGTTCGCGATGGCGTGGGGCATGGGCGTGCCGCTGTTGATCGTGGGCGCGTCCTCGGGCGTCTTGCTGCCCAAGGCCGGTCCCTGGATGGACGGCGTGAAGCGTCTGTTCGGCATGCTGTTGCTGGCGACCGCCTGGTGGATGCTGATCCCGGTGGTGCCGACCTGGGTGCAGATGACGGGCTGGGCCTTCCTGGCCGTGGTGGGCGCCGTGATGCTGCGGGCTTTCGATGCCTTGCCGGAAGGCGCGGGTTCGGCACGCATGTTCGGCAAGGGCGTGGGCTTGTTGCTGGCGCTGGCGGCGGCGGCCTGGCTCATCGGTGCGGCCAGCGGCGGGCGCGACGTGCTGCAACCCCTGTCGCACCTGGCAGCGCGTGCCGGTGCGCCTGCTGGCGCGAGTGCCGCCACGGCGGCCAACAATGGCGAGGTGCATTTCACCCGCGTGCGCAACAACGCCGAACTGGACGCCTTGCTGGCGCAAAGCAGCCAGCCTGTGATGCTGGATTTCTACGCCGACTGGTGCGTGTCGTGCCGCGAGATGGAGCGCTTTACGTTCACCGATCCGGGCGTCGCGCAGCGCATGTCGGGCATGTTGCTGGTGCAGGCCGACGTGACCGCGAACAACGCCGACGACCGCGCGCTGCTCAAGCGCTTCCGCCTGTTCGGCCCGCCGGGCATCATGTTTTTCGAACCGGGAGGCAAGGAATTGCCCGAGGCGCGCGTGGTGGGCTTCCAGGACGCCAAGCGCTTCACCGAATCGCTGGACAAGGTGCTGGTGCGCTGAAGCGCCGCGCGCTTGCCGCAAGGCTGATCTGCAATACATGAAGGCCGCTGCACGGATGCATCCGCGCAGCGGCCTTTTGCTTTGCCGGTTCTAGTCCTGGCGCGTCGCGCGCGCGTCGCGGTTCTGCCAACCCAGCTCCGCCGAGATGGCGTCGGCGCAGCGCTTGATGTCGTCGATCAGCGGACTGCTCCAGCGCACGTCGAACACGCCGGCCGCGCCGATCGCGGTGATCGCGAGCACGACGTTGCCGTTCGAATCGAACACGGGCGCGCTCAGGCCATTGATGCCGGGGATGGGATCGCCGACGGCGCGGGCCACCCCTCGCTGACGGACTTCACGCAGGGTCCGTTCGAATTTCTCGGTCTGGCCCAATGAAGGCACCGCGCCCAGGCGCAGATGGTCTTCGTGCAGCAGGCTTTCGATCTTCTTCGGCGGCAGCAGCGCCGCGAATACCTTGCCCGTCGCGGTGTTGGTCAGCGACATGACCGTGCCGGTGCGCATGTTGACGTGGATGGGGTAGTTGGATTCGTGCAGATGCACGATGACCGGCCCGAGGTTGCCGAGCACCGCGATAGCGATGGTCTGGCCGGTTCTTTCGGCGAATTCGCGCGTCATCGGGATGGCGATCTTGATGGGATCGAGCCGGTGCAACGCAGCCAGGCCCAGCTGCAGCGCGAGCGGACCCAGTTCATATTCGCCGCTGTTCGGGTCCTGTCTGACCAGGCCCAGATTGCCATAGCTGACGAGATAGGCGTGGGCATTGGCGCCAGACATGCCGGCGGCCTTGGCCAGCGCGCCCAAGGGCAGCGAGGACGAATGTTCCAGCAGCGCCAGCAGGATCTTGCCGCCGACTTCGATGGACTGGATGCCGCGCCTGCGCGGCGGCGAGGCGGGCGTGCGATCGGCAGTGCGCTTGCCGGAGCTGGGTCTGGTGGCCATTTTCTTTTATCGAATGTGATTGCCTATGTTAGTACTTTCGCTAATCGTGAACCATATTGACATTATCAAATGCGTTCTCTACAGTCGAAAGAATAAGAAGGCCGCCCCGGTTTCGCGATCGGGAGCAGGCCACCCCCCAAGGGTATGGAGACAACGTGGAAGATTCTCGTCAATACGACTGCGACGTGTTGGTGGTCGGGTCGGGCGCGTCGGGCATGGCTGCCGCAATCACCGCGGCGACGTCAGGCCTGAAGGTCCTTATCGTTGAAAAAGAGCCGCGCTTTGGCGGCTCCACCGCGCGTTCGGGCGGCTGGCTGTGGATACCGGGCACATCGCTGGCCAAGGTGCAGGGCATCCATGAAACACCGGACGAGGGGCGCGCTTATCTGCGCCACGAAGCCGGCAGCAGCTACAACGCCGAACGCGTCGACGCGTTTCTCGAACATGGCCCGCGTGCCGTGGATTTCTTCACATCCAACACCGAAGTGCAGTTCGACATGCCGCTGGTGTTTCCCGACTATCACGCGGAAGCGCCCGGCGGAAAGCAGGGCGGCCGCTCGATGGTGGCGCGGCCTTACGATGGCCGCAAGCTCGGCGCGCACGTACGGGACCTGGCGCCCGCGCTGCCCGAACTGACGGTGTTCGGCATGATGCTGGGCTCGGGCAAGGAGATCGTGCATTTCATGCGCGCCACCCGCTCGCTGGCTTCGGCCTGGTACGTGGCCAAGCGCCTGACGCGGCATTTCCTGGACGTGGCCAAGCATGGGCGCGGCATGACGCTGACCAACGGCAATGCGCTGGCGGGACGCCTGGCCGCTTCCGCGTTCAAGCTGGGCGTTCCCCTGTGGCTGAATGCGCCGGCCAGGTCGCTCATCATCGAGGATGGCGCCGTGCGCGGCGCGGTGGTGCAGCGCGACGGCGCGACCGTGCGCGTGCGCGCCGCGCGCGGCGTGGTGCTGGCATCCGGCGGTTTTCCGTATGACATCGAACGCCGCAAGCAGTTGTACGCGCACGCGCCCAACGGCACGGAGCACTACTCGCCATCGCCCGCGGGCAACACCGGCGACGGGCTGCGCCTGGCCGAGAGCGCGGGCGGGCAGGTGAATACGACGCTGCCCAATGCGGCCGCATGGGTGCCGGTGTCCGTCGTCACGCGTAAGGACGGCAGTCCGGGCTACATGCCGCACTTCATCGACCGCGCCAAGCCGGGCGTCATTGCCGTTACGCGCAACGGCCGCCGCTTCGCCAACGAGGGCAGTTCGTATCATGACTTCGTGCAGGAGATGGTGCGCGCATGCGAGGGGCAGGGCGATACCTGCGCCTGGCTGATCTGCGACCACAAGACCCTGCGCAAATACGGCCTGGGCAGCGTCGCGCCATTCCCGCTGCCCATCAAGCGCTATCTGGATACGGGCTATCTGACGCGCGCCGCGTCGGTGGCGGAACTGGCGCAGAAGACCGGCATCGATGCCGGCTGCCTGCGCCAGACGGTCGAAGCGTACAACCGCGAGGCCGCGCTGGGACGCGATCCGCAATTCGGCAAGGGTAGCAAGGCCTACAACCGCTATCAGGGCGATGCGCTGCACGGTCCGAACCCGTGCGTGGCGCCGATAGTGAAGGGACCGTACTACGCGATCAAGGTCATGATCGGCGATATCGGCACGTTCGCCGGCCTGAAGGTGGATGGCCAAGGCCGCGCTTTGAACGAACTTGGCGCCGTCATCCCCGGCCTGTACGCCGTGGGCAACGATGCCTGCAGCATCATGGGCGGCAACTATCCCGGCGCCGGCATCACCCTGGGGCCGGCGCTGACCTTCGGCTACATCGCGGGACAGAGCATCGCCGCCGCCGGCAAAGCCGCGTCGGGCAGACCGGCAGCGGGCGTGCCGGCTGCAGACGCCTCCGCGCAGGCGGCTGCATGAGCGCCGCGCCGGCGGGGCTGCTGCAGGGCAAGCTGGCCCTGGTGACGGGAGCGGGGCAGGGCAACGGACGAGCCCTGGCGCTGGGCCTGGCGGCCGCGGGTGCGCGCGTGGTGACGACCGACGTGCAGGCCGACAACGCCATGCAGACGGCAAGCGCCATCATCGCCGGGGGCGGCGAGGCCTGGAGCCATGCGCTCGACGTGACGGACCCCGAGGCCTGCGCGGCGGTGGCGGCGCAGGTCCAGCTGGAAGTGGGGCCGATCGATGTGCTCGTCAACAATGCCGGCATCTTGATCCGCGAAGGCATAGACAGTCCGCGCGCCGCCGAGAACTGGCGCCGCGTGCTGGACGTGAACCTGAACGGCAGCTTCAACATGATCCATGCCTTCCTGGGAGCGCTGCGCGCCACGCGCGGCGTCATCATCAACGTGGGCTCGATCGCGTCATTCGCGGGGGTGGGCGCTACCCTGGGCTACTCGCCCTCCAAGGGCGGCGTGAAGATGATGACGCAGGCCATGGCGCGCGATCTTGCGCCCGACGGCATACGGGTCAACGCGATCGCGCCGGGCGTCATCGAAACGCCGATGACGCAGTACACGCGGGACGACCCGGCCCGGCTGGCGAATTTCATGCAGCGCATACCGCTGGGACGGGTGGGACAGCCCGAGGACCTGGTGGGCCCCGCTGTATTCCTGGCTTCGCCGATGGCGCGGTACGTGACAGGCGTGTCGCTGCCGGTGGATGGCGGCTACCTCGCGGTATAGCGGCGGACGCCGTGCGCCAAGCAGGCGGAAGAATCATCGACGTGCAGCACATCTGAAAAACACTGGAGACAACGATGAAAGCAACGGGGATTTTTTCCACCTTGTCCAAGGCGGCCGTCTTGTGCGCGCTGGCTGTGGGTGCGCAGGCCTACGCCCAGGACATCAAGATCGGCTTTAACGGCGACCTGTCGGCCTCGCCGTCCGCGCAAAGCGGACAGGCCGCGGTGCTGGGCCTGCGCACGGCCATCGACGACATCAATGCCAACGGCGGCCTGCTCGGGCGCAAGCTGGTACTGGTGGTGCGCGACGACCTGTCGCAGCCGCCCAAGTCGATCCAGAACATGACCGACCTGATCGATAACGAGAAGGTCGTGGCCATCGTCGGCCCCACCAATTCGGGCAATGCGCTGGCCTGGAAGCACATCCCGAACCAGAAGAAGATTCCCGTCATGGGCGCCATCGGTTCCGGCACCGACATCACCAAGCCCATGCGCGCTGGCGCCGACAACTACATGTTCCGCGTCGGCATGGTGGATCGAGAACAAGTGGACGGCGTGATCGGCTACCTGAAGAAAAATCCCAAGGTCAAGAACGTGGGCTTCATGATCGAGACCACTGGCTACGGCCAGAGCGCGCTCAAGGACCTGGAGGAAGTCGGCGCGGCGCAGGGCGTCAAGGCCGTGGCGGTCGAGAAGTTCGGCGTGGCCGATACCGACATGACGTCGCAGTTGAACAAGCTGAAGGCCGCAGGCGTGGATACGGTGGTGATCTGGGCGCAGAGCACGCCTATCGCCCACGTGTTCCGCAGCATGGAGAAGATCAACTGGTTTCCGTTGACGCTGACCTCTTGGGCCGCGGACAACATCGCCTTCTACGACACGGCGGGCAAGACCTTGTCGGAGAAGCCCTTCTTCCTGCGCACCATCACCGACAACCGCACGCCCGCGCAGCAGAAGCTGTATGACCGCGTATCGGCCAAGATGACCTCGCCCACCGCGTTCGGCTTCCTGGCGCATGCGTATGACGGGATGAACCTGCTGGGCATGGCGATCAAGCAGGCGAACTCTACCGATGGCGACAAGGTGCGCCTGGCGCTGGAGAACCTGGATGGCACCTATGAAGGCGCGATGAAGACCTACACCAAGCCGTTCTCGGCCACGACGCATGACGCGCTGCTGGTGAGCGACTACAAGTGGGCACATTGGCAGGACGGCAAGCTGGTGCCCTATGCGGACGACGTGACCGTCGCCGTTGCCAAGTAGAAGCAGGACAGCGACAGGGATAGGGAGCCGTCATGTTGGCGACATTGTTGCAGGCGCTCGTCAGCGGGCTGGCCGTGGGAGGCGCGTATGCGCTGGTGGCGCTGGGTTTCAGTATCACGTTCACCACCACGCGCACGCTCAATTTCGGACATGGGGAGTTCGTGTCCGTGGGCGCGTTCATCGGGGTCGGTGCCTTGTTCCTGTTGGCCGGCAAGCCGGTCACCACCGCGGCCTTCACGGGCCTGGCGCTGAGCGGCTGGGAGTATCTGCTGGCCGGGCTGGCGGCGGTGCTGGTGATGGGCTTGTTGGGCGTGTTGCTGTACGTGTTCGGTGTGCGGCCATTCGCTTCGCGGCCGGGCATGGCGTGGGTCATGAGCACGCTTGGCTTCGGCATACTCCTGCAGAGCGCCGCGTTCGCGGTTTGGGGGCCGGCGCCCGTCACGGTGCCCGCGCCCTTTGGCGATGAGGTGATCCGCGTGTTCGGCGCAGGCGTGCGCAGCCAGGAGCTGCTGCTGCTCGCGGTGGCGGTGGCCGTGATGGTGTTGTTCGACCGGATCATGAACCGGACCATGCTGGGCAAGGCGATGCGGGCGGTGGCCGCCAATCCCGCGGTGGCCAACCTGATGGGCATCAATGTGAACGCGGTAATGACCGGGGCCTTCTTCGCCAGCTCGGCGCTGGCCGGGTTGGCGGGGTTTCTGGTTGCGCCGATCACGTCGGCCTCGATTTTCATGGGCCTGGCGATTGGCCTCAAAGGCTTTTCCGGCGCGATGATAGGCGGCCTGTCGAATCCGCGCGGCTGCGTGCTGGGGGGATTTGTGCTGGGGCTGCTGGAGTCCTATGTCAACCTCTGGCAGTCGCAATGGCGCGAGGTAGCGATTTTCGGGCTGGTGATCCTGGTGCTGGCGGTCAGGCCTACCGGCCTGTTCGGCAAGCGCCTGGTGGAGAAGGTATGAACCGGCACGGGCAGTCCTTGATTACCGTGGCGTTGGCGGCGGCGCTGGCCGCATTCGCGGCTCTCGTGGACAACGACTACTACCTGCGCATCGTGTTCATGGCCTGCGTGTACTACCTGTGCGCGGCGGGCGTGAACGTGCTGGTGGGCTATGCGGGGCAGAAGTCGTTGGGCCAGGCGGGACTGTTTGCCGCCGGCGCCTACACGGCGGCCTTGTTGACCTCGCGCTGGCAGGTCGATCCCTGGCTGGCCTTGGCGGTGGCGCCCGTGGTGGCTGGGGTGTTCGGCGTATTGATCGCCTTGCCGTCGCTGCGCGTGAAGGGGCCTTACCTGGCCATGGTGACGCTGGCCTTCGGTATCGTGATGGAGAAGATCGTCACCGAATGGGTGGACGTGTTCGGCGGCCCTTCGGGCCTGTTCGGCATCATGCCGCTGACCTGGGGCGGGAACGCATTCACCAATCAGCAGTGGGTGTGGTTCGCGCTGGTGCTGTGCGTGGCGACGCAGCTGTTGTTGCGCAACGTGCTGGATGGGCGCTTCGGGCGTGCGCTGCTGTCGGTGCAGGCCGACGAGATCGCCTCGTCCTCCGTCGGGGTGCGCGTGTATCGCGCCAAGGTCATCGCGTTCGTGGTGGCGGCGGTGACTTGCGGCATCGCGGGCGCGCTGGTGGCGCAGCAGAACCAGTACATCAACTCGGATTTCATCGGCTTCAACCTGTCGATCTTCATCCTGCTGCTGGTGCTGTTCGGCGGGGCGGGATCGAAGGCGGGGCCGGCAGTGGGCGCGATCGCGCTGACCATTATCGACGCGCTGCTGGCACGCTGGCCGTCGGTGCAACACTTCTTCTACGGTGCGTTGCTGTTGTTCGCGCTGTACTTCATGCCGGGCGGCGTGATGGGGCTGTTCTCGCGCCGCGCGCGGCGGGTGGCGGACGCACGGCCGCAAGGAGCGGGCGAGGCCGCGACGCCGGCCGTGGCCAAGCCGGCGGCCCCAGCGCAGGAGGATCTGCTGCTGGTGGTGGAGAGCCTGTGCAAGGCCTATGGCGGCGTGAAGCCGGCGCAGGACATTTCCTTCTGCCTGCGGCGCGGCCACGTGCACGCACTGATCGGGCCGAACGGCGCGGGCAAGAGCACGCTCATCAACATGCTCAGCGGCGTGGTGCTGCCGGACGCGGGCGTGGTCCGCTTCCAGGGCACGGACATCGCGGGCGAGCGGCCGCACGTCATCTGCAAGCTGGGCATAGGCCGCAGCTTCCAGAACCTGCGCCTGTTCGGCGAGCTGTCGGTGCTGGACAACGTGCTGCTGGGCCGCCACAGCCGCATGAAGAACGGTTTCTGGGCGTCGCTGCTGGGACTGCCCGGCGCGCGCGCCGAGGAGCGCCGCGCGCGCGAACACGCCTACCGGCTGGTGCGCATGGTAGGGCTGGAGCATCTGGCCGATACGCCGGCGGGCAGCCTGCCCTACGGCTTGCAACGGCGCGTGGAACTGGCGCGCGCCTTGGCGACCGAGCCGACCCTGCTGCTGCTGGATGAGCCGGCGGCGGGCCTGAATCCGCAGGAGACTGCGGAGCTGGGCGAACTGCTGGTGCGCGTCGGCGCGTCCTGCGGCATCACGCTGTTGATGGTCGAGCATCACATGGACCTGGTGATGGCGATCTCGGACCACGTGATCGTGCTTGACTACGGCATCAAGATCGCCGAGGGCAAGCCCGCGCAGGTGCAGGCGGACAAGCGCGTGATCGAGGCGTATCTCGGAACCGGCATGGCCTGAGGCCAGGCCATTTGCGTATGAACAGGCCGTAGACGATGCTGAAACTAGAATCCGTGCAGATTTCGTATGGCGCCATCCAGGCGGTGCGCGACGTGTCGCTGGAGATCCGCGCGGGCGAGATCGTGACCATCATCGGCGCCAATGGCGCGGGCAAGAGCACGCTGTTGAAGGGTGTGGCGGGCCTGGAGCCCTTGCAGGGCGGACGCGTGACCTTCGACGGACGCGACATCACGCAGGTGGCGGCGCATCAGCGCGTGGGCCTGGGTCTGGCGCTGTCGCCGGAAGGGCGGGGCGTGTTCGCGGACCAGACGGTCTACGACAACCTGGTGCTAGGCGGCTATACGCGGCGTAGGGACTCCGCAGCCGTGGCCGCGGGCGTGGAGCGCGGCTACCGGCTGTTTCCGCGGCTGCGCGAACGGCGTGAGCAACTGGCCGGCACGCTGTCCGGCGGCGAGCAGCAGATGCTGGCGATGGCGCGCGCCCTGATGAGCGAACCGCGCCTGCTGTGCCTGGACGAACCGTCACTGGGGCTGGCGCCCCTGATCGTGCAGGACATTTTCGCGGCCATCCGCAAGCTGCGCGACGACGGCCTGACCATCGTCCTGGTGGAGCAGATGGCCAACCAGGCGCTGGGCGTGGCGGACCGGGCCTATGTGCTGGAGACCGGGCGCATCACATTGAGCGGTACGGGCGCGGAACTGCTGCGCGATCCCAACGTGCGTGCGGCCTACCTCGGCGCGCATTGAGTCCGGCACGCAGGCGCGATACCATGTCCGCAGCGCCGCGTGGGCGGCGCACTCCACTCCCTTCCAGGCCGGCGCCCGTGACGTCCCCGACAGTTGATGCAAGCCAGGACCGCACAGGTCTTATCTATCTTCAATTGATGTTCGTCATGGCCACTTGGGGCCTGAACATCGTCTCGGTCAAGTACCTGACGCTGCACATGGATGTGCAGGCCCTGGCCGCCGTGCGCATCGTCATTGCGTTCATCACCGTCACCCTCATCATCAAGGCCCGCCGTGGCCGCATCCCCAGGCTGGGCCGTGCTGAACTGGGCTGGGTCGCGCTGGCGGGATTCCTGGTCGTGTATGCCCACCAGATGGCGCTGGTGACAGGCCTGCGGGTGTCGTCGGCGGCGAACGGTACGCTCATCATGGCGACCAGCCCCTTGCTGTCGGCGCTGCTGGCCGCCATCTTCTATCGCGAGAGACTGACGCTGGTGCGTATCGCCGGCGCCTTGCTGGGCCTCTTGGGCGTGGGCATGGTGGTGGTCGGCAGCGGCGCGCAGATCGGCCTGACGGGCTGGGGCGACGCCATCGTGTTCGTGGCGGTGCTGGTGTTCGTGTGCGGCGGGCTGGTGATCCAGCGCATGTCGCGCAGCATGGATCCGCTGGGCATGCTCTGGTACATGTACCTGGCCGGCGGCCTGATGCTGGTGGTGCACGCGGCGCTGACGCCCGCGTCTTACCAAGGCGATACCTGGCAGATGACGTGGTGGCCGTGGCTGGTGCTGCTGTTCTCGGCGGTGATCGCCTCGGGCGTCAGCAACATCGTCTGGAATGCCGGGATTGCGCGGCTGGGCATCAGCCGCGCCGCCTTGTTCGTGAACTGGCTGCCGATCTTCGGCCTGCTGTTCGCGGCCCTGTTCCTGGACGAGCACGTCACGCCCACGCACGTCGCGGGGCTGGCCTGCGTGCTGGCGGGAACCTGGCTGGGATTGCGGCGCGGGGCGCCGGTGGCGGGCCGCAGTGCGGCCGCAAAGACCTGAATGCAGCGGGCGTCGCGGGCGGCCTGCGTTGGCCGCGCCCGCGATGCCGTCAGCGCTTAGCGCTGGCTTTTCAACAGCTTCGCGGCTTCGATCGCGAAGTACGTCAGGATGCCGTCGGCGCCGGCGCGCTTGAACGCCAGCAGCGCTTCCATCATGACCTTGTCGTGGTCCAGCCAGCCGTTGGCGGCGGCGGCCTTGATCATGGCGTATTCGCCGCTGACCTGGTAGGCGAAGGTCGGCACGCGGAACGTGTCCTTGACCCGGCGCAGCACATCCAGATACGGCATGCCGGGCTTGACCATGACCATGTCGGCGCCTTCCTGCAGGTCGGCCGCGACTTCGCGCAGCGCTTCGTCGAGGTTGCCCGGGTCCATCTGGTAAGCCATCTTGTTGGACTTGCCCAGATTCGTGGCCGAGCCCACGGCATCGCGGAACGGGCCGTAGAAGGCGCTGGCGTACTTGGCGGAGTAGGCCATGATCTGCGTGTGGATGTGGCCCTTGGCTTCCAGCGCGCGGCGCACGGCGCCGATGCGGCCATCCATCATGTCGCTGGGGGCGACCATGTCGACGCCGGCCTCGGCCTGCGTGAGCGCCTGCTTGACCAGGATTTCCACCGTGGCTTCGTTGATGACGTAGCCGTTCTCGTCGATGACGCCATCCTGGCCATGGCTGGTGTACGGGTCCAGCGCCACGTCGCACAGGATGCCCAGTTCGGGGACCTGCTTCTTCAGTTCGCGCACCACGCGCGGGATCAAGCCATTGGGGTTGGTGGCTTCGATGCCGTCAGGCGTCTTGAGCGAGGGATCGATGGCGGGGAACAGCGCCAGCACGGGAATGCCCAGTTCCACACATTCCCGGGCCACGGGCAGCAGCGTGTCCAGCGAGTAGCGGACCACGCCCGGCAGGGACGGCACGGCTTGCTGCAGGCCGGTGCCTTCGGCCACGAACACGGGATAGATCAGATCGTTGACCGTCAGCGCGTTCTCGCGCACCAGGCGGCGGGTGAAGTCGTCGCGGCGCAGGCGGCGCGGGCGGGATACCGGGAATTCAGGGGAGATGATCTGCGGGTTCATGGTACGACCTTGGGAGAAATCCAGTTTTCTATATGCGCGCCCGCCTCTTCGAGGCCGATGCGTTCCGGCGCCGAGAAGGGGATGGTGTGCAAGGCGCCGATGTCGGCCAGGTCCTTGCGCACGGAGAACACGGTGCGCATGCGCTGGCCGTAAGGCAGCTTGTCAGCCTTGGTCAGCAATGCCAGCACCGGGCGTCCGGTGGGCGCGATGAAATTGGCGAGGCGGCGGTCCAGTTCGGTGACGCCGCGGCGGATGTCGATAAGCAGCACGATGCCGACCAGCGATTCGCGGTCGCGCAGATAGCCGCCCAGGATGTCGGCCCACTTTTCTTTCTCGTTGCGGGCCACGGACGCGTAGCCGTAGCCAGGCAGGTCGACAAGAAAACCGATGTGGCCTTCCGGATCCAAGGGGTCGGGCAGGCCGAACATATTGATCAAGCGCGTGCGGCCCGGCGTCTTGCTGGAGAAGGCAAGGCGGCGCTGGTTGCACAGCACGTTGATGGCCGTGGATTTACCGGCGTTGGAGCGGCCGACAAAGCAGACCTCGGGAGCGCCGGCGGCCGGCAACTGGTCGAGGCGAGCCGCGGAAGTGAGGAAAGAGGCGCGATGTAGGAGGGACACGGGTGGCTTTGGATACGGTTGGTTTCGAGCCCTATTGTATAATCCGGCGTTTGCAACAGTGGTCCCCGTGCGCGGAGCCGTCTTTTTTGCTTACTGTTTCGCTTGCTGAATGCTTTATCCGGCAAGTTCGCAGCAACATCGCAGGCAGGAAGGCAAAACAGGTTCGATACGGTATTCCAGGGTGTGCGGGCAGGCGTGGGCGCCTTTTTGCGCCTTGATCGATGCGATCGTCGAGGTCTTCATGAAGCGTGTGCTGTCCCGGATGTTGGTTGCGAGCGGGCTGTTGCTCGGCGCCTCCGCCTTATCTACTACGAGTTTCGCCGCCGAAGGCGCTGCGGGCCCGGTAAAACCAGATGCCGCCA
This sequence comes from Achromobacter sp. FW305-C-30-7, assembly GCF_058783105.1. NCBI lineage: Bacteria > Pseudomonadati > Pseudomonadota > Betaproteobacteria > Burkholderiales > Alcaligenaceae > Achromobacter > Achromobacter sp. FW305-C-30-7. The sequence goes on from NZ_JBYSYI010000001.1 coordinate 39,789, forward strand.
AGGGCGGACAGCTGTTTGACCAGGGCGATGCGGCCAGGGGCATCATCGCCTGTGCGTCCTGTCATGGCGCGGCGGGCAATAGCACCATACCGGTGAACCCCAACCTGGCCGCGCAGTCCCACGAGTACCTGGCCAAGCAATTGGCGGACTTCCAGATCAAGCCTGGCGCCAAGCTGCCGGTGCGCAACGGCGCGGGCGGCAATCCCACCCCGATGACGGCCATGGCGCAGAATCTGACGCCCGCCGACATGCAGAACATCGCGCTGTACCTGGCGCAGCAGCCGCTCAAGGAGCCCGCCACGGCCGGCCAGGAGAAGCTGGTTGATCTGGGTCAAAAGATCTGGCGCGGCGGTTTGCCGGATCGCAAGGTTCCGGCGTGCGCCTCGTGCCATTCTGCCAATGGCGCAGGCATTCCCAGCCAGTACCCCCGGCTGTCGGGCCAGTTCCCCATGTACATCGAAGAGCAGCTGAAGCTGTTCCGCAGCGGCGACCGCAAGAACGACGTCATGTTCGCCATCGCGGACCGCATGTCGGACGCGGACATCAAGGCCGTGTCGGATTACGCCGCCGGCCTGCGGTAGGCGTCAGCCCGCCACGCGCGCGGCTGGTCCGCGTTCTGCAAACCTGGCGCAGCGGAACCTCGTTCCGCCGCGCGCTGTCTATGAGGGGGGTAGCCGATAGCGCGGCCCCCCTTTTTTCATGAATTCGACACGTACACACTCCCGTCCCTCCCTGCGCAGCCTGCCCGGCGATTTCTTCGAATTGCTGGGCTCGATGCGTTTTGCCGTCAGCTTGCTGATGTTTATCTGCGTGGCGAGCCTGGTGGGGACCGTGCTGCAGCAGAACCGCTCGTCGAACAACTACATCGACCAGTTCGGGCCGTTCTGGTTTGAAGTGTTCGACAAGTTTTCCATCTGGCACGTCTACAACAGCTGGTGGTTCCTGCTGATCATGGGCTTTCTGGTCGTGTCGACCTCGGTCTGCCTGATCCGCAATGCGCCCAAGATGCTGCGCGATGCGCGCTCGTTCCGCGAGCATGTGCGCGCCAGCAGCCTGCGCGCCTTCCCGCACCGCGTCGAAACCGAAGAACCCACCGACGTGCCGCAGACCGCTGCGGGCCTGAAATCCCTGCTGGGCCGGCTGGGCTATGCCGTGCGCGAACGCCAGGATGCGGATGGGGTGCTGCTGGCGGCCAAGAAGGGCAGCGCCAACCGGCTGGGCTATGTGTTCGCCCACGCCGCCATGGTCATCATCTGCATCGGCGGCCTGCTGGACAGCGAATTGCCGGTGCGCCTGCAGGTCATGTTCGGCGACAAGAAACCCATCGTCGAAAACATGCTGATCTCGGAAGTGCCGGAAAGCGGTCGCCTGTCGGTCGACAACCCGAGCTTCCGCGCCAGCGTGCTGGTGCCCGAGGGCGGCCAGGCCAGCACCGCGGTCGTGATGGTGGGCGACGGCGCCCTGGTGCAGCCCATGCCCTTCACGCTGAAGCTCAAGAAGTTCGTGGTCGACTATTACTCCACCGGCATGCCCAGCCGCTTCGCCAGCGAGGTCGAGGTCACCGACCCGGATACCGGCAAGAGCTTTGATTCCACCATCGAGGTCAATGAGCCGCTGCGCTTCAAGGGCATGACGGTCTACCAGTCCAGCTTCGACGACGGCGGCAGCACGGTGGTGCTGAAAGGCTACCCGCTAGTAGGATCTGACCCCGCTACCTTTGCCGTTGACGGTACGGTGGGCAAGACCAGCGAAGTAACCGCTCACACTGCTCGTGGCGCGCGTAGCATGGGCGTTGAAATCACCGCCCTGCGGCCCATCAACGTGGAAGACCTGACTCGCGGCGACCCCAAGGGCGGCAACCAGAGCTTCGCCGAACACGTCGCGTCGGTGTCCGGCAGCGCCGCGGGCAAGAAGAACGAAAACCTGCGCAACGTCGGCCCCAGCGTCGAATACAAGCTGATCGACGACGCCGGCCAGGCCCACGAATTCCAGAATTACATGCTGCCCGTGGAACTGGACGGCGCCGCCGTGTTCCTGGCCGGGGTGCGCAACAACGCCTCCGAACCCTTCCGCTATCTGCGCATTCCGGCGGATGACGACAGCTCGATCGCCGAATTCATGCGACTGCGCGCGACCCTGGCCGACCCCGCGGCGCGCCAGGAAGCCGCGCGCCGCTTCGCGGAACGCAACAGCCCGGCGGGGATGGATCGCCAGCCGCTGCAGACGGCTGCCGAGCGCGCCCTGGAAACCTTTGCCTCCGGCGGTCTGCAGGCCGTGGCGGCGTTCCTGCAGGCCAACACGCCGCCGCAGGACTTGGAACGAGCGGCCGACGTGGTGATCCGCCTGATCGGCGCCAGCATGAATGAATTGCGTGCCATCGAGCGCGAGCGCGCCGGCTTGCCGGCGGTGGCCGTCGAGGGCCCGGACGCGGAACGCGCCGCGGTGTGGTCGCGGCTGGCGGTGGCGGCGCTGTCGGACCTGACCGTCTACCCGGCGCCGGTGTTCCTGTCGCTGGCGGATTTCCAGCATGTACAAGCCAGCGTGTTCCAAGTCAGCCGCACGCCGGGCAAGAACACCGTGTACCTGGGCAGCCTGCTGCTGGTCCTGGGTGTGTTCTCGATGTTCTATATTCGAGACCGCCGCATCTGGATCTGGGTCAAGCCGCAAGGCAACGGCAGCAGCGTCCTGGCGGCCATGACGTCCCAGAAGCGTACACTCGACTTCAACCAGGAGTTCGAACGCTTCAAGCAGGCGCTGCTGCGCCAGAAGAGGTCTTAAGGTTTCCTATGTCCACTACGACCACTACGCATCCCTCCTCGCCGCAAGCGCGGGCCGCCTCGCCCGATCAGCTCTGGCAGGACGCCTTGTCCGAAACCGGCGACAGCCGCGCGCAGCGCGGCAGGCCTGACTGGACCGACGCCGTCTTCTTCCTGCTGCTGTCGGTGGGCGCGGGCTTCGCGCTGACCCGCTACAGCAACGCGATGGACTACTACGAGAAGATCATCCTGTGCGGCACCGTGCCGGTGCTGGCCTGGATGGGCTGGCTGTGGCGCCCGCTGCGCCACCTGATGATCGCCTGTGCGATTGCGGCCGGACTGGCGTTGATGCTGTACGGCAACGACCTGGCCCGGGCCGAGCAGGTGTTCTTCCTGAAGTACCTGTTCTCCTCGCAATCGGCGATCCTGTGGATGTGCGCGCTGTTCGCGCTGGCCATGGTCTGCTACTGGATCGGCTTCTTCAGTCTCACCGCCGCCTGGCTCGGCACGGCACTGAGCTGGGGCGCGGTGTTCGCCGGCGTCACCGGCCTCTTGGTGCGCTGGCGCGAGGGGCACTTGATGGGGCCGGACCTGGGCCACATCCCGGTCAGCAACCTGTACGAAGTGTTCGTGCTGTTCGCGCTGATCACGGCGTTGTTCTACCTCTACTACGAACGCAAGTACGCCACGCGCGCGCTGGGCGGCTTCGTGATGCTGGTGGTGACGTCGGCCGTGGTGTTCCTGCTGTGGTACTCGTTCACGCGCGACGCCGGGCAGATCCAGCCGCTGGTACCGGCGCTCAAGAGCTGGTGGATGAAACTGCACGTTCCCGCCAACTTCATCGGCTACGGCACGTTCTCGCTGGCGGCGATGGTGGGCTTTGCCTACCTGGTCAAGCAGCATGGGCAGACTACGTCCTGGGCCAAGCTGGCGCCGTTGTTCGTGCTGGGCGTGCTGCTGTGCGCCGAGCCCATGGTGTTCCGCACCGACGGCCTGTCGGCCACCTGGATGCTGTATTTCGGCGTGGGGGCGGTGATCGTGGGCGCCATCCTGCTGGGCCGCCGCCGCATCGCCGCGGCGCTGCCGTCGCTGGAGGTGCTGGACGACATCATGTATCGCGCCATCGCGATCGGTTTCGCGTTCTTCACGGTCGCCACCATCCTGGGCGCGCTGTGGGCGGCCGACGCCTGGGGCGCGTACTGGCAGTGGGACCCCAAGGAAACCTGGGCGCTGATCGTCTGGCTCAACTACGCGGCCTGGCTGCACATGCGCTTGATCAAGGGCCTGCGCGGCACCATGGCGGCCTATTGGGCGCTGATGGGGCTGCTGATCACCGGCTTCGCTTTCCTGGGCGTGAACATGTTCCTGTCGGGGCTGCATTCCTACGGCGAACTGTAGGCGGGCGCGGCCTGTTCAGGCCGTCAGCACGACCATCACAGGCTGCGGCGAGTACACCTTGAAGCCGGGCGCATTGATGGTGTTCTGCAAGGTCAGGCTGGTCATGCGGACGATGGGCGCGCCACGCACCAGCATGGTGAACGCGCCCGTCATGTAGCGCGACTGCCCCATGAAGGTCTGCGAGATCAGGCCGCCGCCCACGCCGGCGGTATCACCCAGCGTGACGGGTATCAGGGTCGCCATGTTGTGCACGGGCGCGGCCATCAACCATACGTTCCAGACCACCGGGATCCCCATGGACGATGTGGCCGTATCGATATGCGGCACCGGCGGCACGGGCGTCTTGCAGACATCCGGCACGCCCACGGCCAGGCTGGGCAACTGGCAGACTGCGAGCATATTTATCTCCTTGTGCGATGAGTGGGCGGCGATGCCGCACGCGGGGTCAAGTGGTGGCGCGCCCGGCCGACCAGAGTTCGGCTTCCAGCAGGGGCCCGTCGTTTTCGATGATGCCGCGGCGTTGCGTCCAGCGAGTGCCTTGCGTCAATGCGCGATGCATGCGCGTGCGCAGGAAGGTGGCATCGCGCAGGTCGGCCTGGCCCAGGTCGGCCAGCGAGAAATCGGCGTCGGTCAGATTGGCGCCGCGGAAATCGGCGTTGGCGCAACGCGCGCGCTGGAAGACACACAAGGAAAGGCTGGCGCCACGCAAGGAGGCGCCGTCCAACGTCGCCTCGGCCCAGATGGCGCCGTCGAAGCGGCCGCCTTGCAGGTCAGCGCCGCTCAGATCCGCCTGAGGGAACAAGCCTTGGGGCGCAGATGCTCCAGCGAAGCGCGCGTCGCGCAGTGATGCGCCCTTGAAGCCGGCCTGGCGCAGATCGGTATTGCGGAAATCCGCGGCATCCAGCTGGCAGTCGGTGAAATGGCAGAGCGGGTAGGCTTGCGAGGCGAAATCCTGGCCTGCCAGATTGCATTCGATGAACATGGTGCTTTCCGCGCTGGCGCCCGCCAGCGCGATGCTGCGCAGGTCCAGCTGGTGGAACAGGGTGAAGCTCATCCAGGCCTGCGACAGGTCGGCGCGTGCCAACGTGCTGCGCGAGAAGATCGAGCGTTCCAGGCGGGCAGACCGGAAGGAGGCGGCTTCGAGCGAGGTGGAGTTGAAGGAAGCCTCCCTCAGCTCGGCCTGTTCCAGGCTGGCCTGGCCCAGATCGCATTCGGTAAAACTGACGCCATGGGCGTGACTGCGGTCCAGCACCAGGCCGCGGGCCTGGCAGCGGAACAGCCGCGCTGTATCCAGATTGGCGCCGGCGGCGTTCAGGCCGGTCAGCACGCAGTTGATGAACTGGCTGTCCTGCAACTGGCAATCGCTCATCGTGGCGCCGCTCAAATCCACCTGGTCGAAAAATGCGCCGGCCAGATCCAGGCCGCGCAGGTCCTGGCCGGCCAGGCTGAGGTGCGCTATCGGTTCGCCATGGCGCACTTGGTCCAGCAATTGATCCAGGTTCATGCGGCGTTCTCCGGCTGCCGGGCGGGCCAGGGCTTGGCGCCCTGGGTATAGGCGTCGTCCAGTCCGGTGCTGCCGTCGATCAGCGCCTGCGCGACATCCGCGCGAAAGAGGTTGGCGCCTGTCAGATCGGCGCGCAACAGGATGGCCTTGCCGAGCAGGCTGTTGATCAGATTGGCGTTGCGCAGGCGCGCGCCAGTGAAATCGGCGCGTACGAAGTGTGTATCGGGGGCGGTGACGCTGCTGAGGTCCGCTTCCCGCAGGCTGCAGTTCGAAAAATCGCTGGCGGCAAGCTGCGCGCCGCGCATGTCGGCCCGGTCGAGCATGGCGCCGCGCGCGCTGCCCACTTTGAACTGCATTCCGCGCAGGCAGGCGCCGGCAAGCTCCACACGGCCGGCGAAGGCGCAGCCATCGAGCGTGCCGCTCTCCAGGCTGAAGCGGCCGGAAAACGCCACGTCCATGAAGCTGACGCGCTGCAGGTCCGCGCGGGAAAAATCGGCGTTCGCCATTGTTCCTTGCATGAACACGCATTGATTCAGCCGCGCGCCGTGAAAGCGGCAGTCTTCGAAATTGGCATTTATCGTGGCCCATTGCTCGAACGAAGCGCCGCTCAGGTCGCAGCCGCGCAGGCGAGCCTGATGCAGGCGTCCCAGCAGCCAGGTGCTGCCGGCAAAGCGGCATTCTTCGCAGTTCGCATGGTCCCAGGTAGTGTCCTGGATCCGGCTGTCCGTGAAATCCGTCTGCACGCATTGCGTGCGGCCCAGGTTCGCGCGCGACATATCGGCGCCGCGCATGCTGGCGCGTGTCAGGTCGGCGCCGGCAAGCACGGCGTCGGTCAAGTTGCAGCCATCCAGGCGCGCGTCGGCGAGCTTGGCGCCGGCCAGTATGGCGCGCTGGAAGTCGACACCGGAAAGATCCATTCCGCTCAGATCCGCGCCGGTCAGGTTCATATCCCGGCAATCGCGGTTGCCTTTCAGGCGCGCTTCCAGCTTCATGCGCGTGCGCCGCGCGCGCAACGGCGGCATGGGCGGGGGCGGCGCAAACTGATGCGCCGATTGTTGATATGCCTGATGCACCTGCGGACCCAGGGTCTGGCCGAGCGGCGGCGGCGAACCCGGGGCGTCCTGCGCGCCACGTCCGGCCTGCGTGTGAGGGTTGGCGTCGAAGTCGGCGATATGCCGCTTCACCACGCGCGGATCGAAGCCGGCCGGCAGCTTGCCGTCATCGTCCAGCTTGCGCAGCGCGTCCATGTCGACGCCCGCGACTGCAACCATGGACGGCAGGTTGGGGTCGGCCAGGGCACGCGCCGCGGGGCCGCTGGACAAGCGTTTGGCCTCCTCCAGCTCCTGCTGCATGCGCAGTATCGTCTGCGGCAGATCGGACAGGCTTGGCGCTTGCGGTGGCGGCTCCAGGGGAACCATGTACAAATCGGGATCCAGGCCTTGGGCGAGCAGCGATTCGCGTTCGCGGGCATGGCGCCGGGCTGCGCCGGCATAGATGTTGCGATTCGACGGCCGCTGTGCGGTAGCCTCCATTGCGGCTTGCGGCAGTTCGCCGCAGATGTCTTCCGGTACCAGCTGTGCATCGAGCAAGGCGTAGACGGCGCCGAGCTCCGCATCGAGGCGCTGCCCCACCACGGCCTGATAATGGGCCATATCGCGGGCCTGGCCGGCGTGTTCGAGCGCGGGCATGAGGTGCAGGATATCGGCCGCGTCGTCTTCGCGCACCGGCAGCGCGCCATGCCAGATCAGCGCAAGTTGTGCGCGGTCGGGGAAGAACCAGGCCGTAGTCAGGCGCAACGCGACTTCTTCAAGTGCGTTGCCATCGGCATGGCGGCTGACGAAGCAGCGGGCGCGCCAATCGGGCAAGCGGCCCCGCTGCACCGGTTGGTCCGGGTGCATGTTCCATAGCTCGTACTCCGTGCCGCCGGCCAAGGCCGCGTTGGGAGCGCCCCATTGGTCGGCCGGGGCGGCGTTGAAGAAGCGCCAGTCCATGTCGGATGCGAAGCCGGGGAAGTCATGCTCCAGCCACTGTTGGCCATATTGGCGGCCCAGCAGCGCGGCCCGTTGGGGCCAGTCCATGGGCATGGCTGTGAAACCGGCGGGCGCCACGCGCTGGGAGGGCGATGCGATGCGCTCTTGCGGGTGTTCGATGTTGGGGAGCCTGCGCACGCGCACGCCGTTGATGTCTTCTTCCTGCGCGCCTAGGCCCAGCGGGTTTTCCGCGCAGCCTGGACCGCCATAGGCATGGCTCCAGTCCAGACGCATGCGTTCGAATGGCTGGGGGGCGGTGGCCTTGCCGTCCAGCCAATAGCGGTCGCCGAACACCAGCAGCGACTTGTCGATCGCTCCGACCTTCAGGCGCACGGCGCAGGCACCAGGGCTTGCCGGATCGTGCGGATAGGCGTGGCCCGCAACCAGCACCTCCGGACACAGCTTGGGCGTGGCCAGGTCCAGCAGGCCGCCGGCTTCGGCGCCCGCCAGTTTCCACAGTTCCTGGTCCATGAGCAACGTGGGTGTTTGCCTGATGTCGACCAGCGCGAAAACAGCGACGCCCAACATGTCGCGGCGCTGCCAGCGGTAGGGGCGGGTAAGCAGGCCCAGGCGTAGCGGCTTGATGGTTTTCATGGCTATCCGGTGGCCTGGTCCACGACGACCTCGCGGGTCGCGGGATCGACGCGCACCTGTATGGTTTTGCCAGCGCTGAAATCGCCCAGGTGCAGCGGCGACAGCGGCACGCTGAGTGTGCGTGACAGGGCAGGCGTGGCACCGGTGGCGAAGACTTCCAGGTCCAGTTCGACGATGAAGTACAAGGTGTCGCCGATGCGGCGGCGCGTGTCGCGCGCGGCGGTCACCCGCGCGGTGCCGGGCAGCCCGCTGGCGCGCAAGCCGTCCTGCCGCTGTACCTCCCTGCGCCCCGCCGCGCGGCGCTGGCGCTCGCGCCACAGCATGTATGCGGCCTGCGCCAGCGACAGCAGCAGGCCCAGCCACACCCACTTGGCCCAACTGGGCCAGGCGTTCAGGAAGTCGGACATGGCGGCCTCAGATGATGCTCCAGAGGCCCATCATCGAGGCGCCCAAGCCGACTTTTTCCGCGGCAACGGCGTCGAACTGATAGCTGGAGCCCGTGGTGCGGTAGGAAACCAGCTGGCCGATGCTGCTGACCAGGGCGTAGTTGGTGAAGGAACCGTTCAGCATGACCGTGGTGCGGAACAGGGCTACGCGATGCATGCCGAATTCCGCCTTTGCCACCGCCAGGCCGATGGAGAATGGCGTGGCCTGCAGCCAGCTCTCCTTGGAAAGGTCCTTGACGTTAGCGGCGTCCAGAACGACGTCGGCAGGGGTCTTCAACGTGATGTTGCCATCGGCCTTGACCAGCACGGTCGATCCCGTCGACTCCATGTCTATCTTGCCCTTGGCCTTCAGATCCATGGTGGAAGTCTCGGACTCCACCCGCATCGCGGTCTTGGCCTTGACGTCCATGTTCGCGTCGGTGGAAAGCAGTTCGACCTTGCCCTTGGCTTTCTCCGTGAGCGCGCCGGTCTTCACGTGATGCAGCGAGTCGCCTTCGTTCACGTAGACCTGCTCGCCGTTCTTCAACGTCTCCTTGAAGAGACCAGTGATCTCGCGTTCCTCGCCCTTGGCCGCGACAGTCGTCTTCAAGCCGTTGTCGAACTTCTCGTCCATCAGGCCGTCTTTCACATTGACCGTGCGCGACGCCTTGACGGTGTATTCCTCATGTCCCTTTACGAACACATCTCGGGTCTTTTCGACGCGCAGGTTGTCGGTGCCGGTGACCTTGATGTCGCGGTTGCCGCCGATCTTGGTGGTGTCGTTTTCGCCGATGGTGGTCGTGCGATTTACATCCGTCGTATGGAATTCGTTGGCTTCCACCTCGGTGCAGAGTTCGCGCTCCGCGTGCAGCCAGATGCGTTCGCTACCGCTCTTGTCCTCGAACATGAGCGCGTTCGCCGTCGCCGGCGTGCCGCTCTTGGAGCGGCTCAGGAAGCCGCTTTGCGTGGCATTGTCCGGCAGGTCCCAGGGCGGCAGATTGTTGGCGTTGAAGACGCGGCCGATCACGATGGGGCGGTCGGGCTGGCCGCCGATGAAGTCTACGATCACCTCATCGCGCACGCGCGGCAGCTGGATGCCGCCAAAGCCGCCGCCGGCCCAGGGGCTGGATACGCGCACCCAGCAGGAGCTGTTCTCGTCCTTCTTGCCGTAGCGGTCCCAATGGAACTGCACCTTGATGCGGCCCATCTTGTCCGTCCAGATTTCCTCTCCTTCCTTGCCCACCACCGTGGCGGTCTGCGGCCCATGGGTACGGGGAACTGGCGTGACACGGGGTGCGCGGAATTGCGTGCTGGACGGCAGCACGACGAACTCCAGGTCGAAACTGCCGGGGTCGGGCTGGCCGCTGGCATAGCCCGTTTCGCGGATACGGTAGTACGTGCTGACCACGAGATATTCGCGGTTCTCGGCCTGGCGCGGATGATTGCGCAGCGTGAAGAGATGGCCCGTGGCCAGCCCGCGCGCGTTGGATGCGCCGGCGCTCTGCTCTTTTCTGCATTGCAGATCTTCGAGTCGCACGCGCGTGTAGTGTTCCGCGTCGTCGGGGTTGGTGTAGCCGCCTTGCCATTCGTACATCTCCAGGTCGCCGTGGTCGTGGGCGCCGGGATTATTGCGGCGCGCCTCCAGGCTGGCGGCGGGCGTGAGCGGGTGGTAGTCCGTGGTGGCGAAGGCGCCGGGGGTGATCTGCTCGGCCACTTCCCATTTGTGGACATGGTCTTCGCGCGGGACGGTGATGCGGTCCGGCCCGTAGTAGGGGATCTGCTCGTAGTCCGCGACGGGTTCGTGCTGCGTGATGTCGTCGGTAAGCACCAGGGTGTGCTTGCCCTTGTCATGCTTGAACCAGAAGTAGATGCCTTCGTGCTCCATCAGGCGGCTGATGAAGGCGTAGTCGGTTTCCTGATACTGGACGCAATATTCCCAGTTGCGGTAGCTGTCCACCAGCTTGAACTCGACAGGATAGTCATAGTCCTTCAGCACTTCGCGGATGACGTCGGGCACGCTCTTGTTCTGGAAGATCTTGTTGTCCGAGGTCTGGGTCAGGTACCAGAGCCACGGGCGCACCGTGGCGCGATAGATGGTGTAGCGCGAGGTGTTGTTCTCGCGACCGACGAGGGCGCAGCGCGTGACGTGTCCGCCGAGATAGCGCGGCGCGGATGATCCGGTCTCGATCTCCAGCGTCAAAGGCTTACCCAGTAGCGACTTCATGTCCAACGAGTACGACTCGGAGACCAGCTCGACCTCCAGCTCGAACAGTTGCGAAAGACTTTCGGCGCCATGCATGGCGCGGAACTTCAGCTGTTCCGGCGGCAGGGGCGTATGCGCCTTGACGACACGATCGCTGGGCACGTTGCGGTCCATCTCACCGTCTCCTTATGAGAATGCTGCGCCTGTTGTTGCGTGTGCTGCTTTGGATTTTTTCGCGGGCGCGCACAAGGCGCGTCACGAGGACTGCAATGGGATGACCGGCCACGGGATGGGGCCGCTTGCAAAGGACGGGCATGGCTCACGATGAGCGGGCATGCGACCGGGGAAATCTGTCTCTGAGTCTTCTTGAAGCGCGCCGGTCTTGCCGCCAGCGTGAGCGCCGATTGTAGGCAGGGGCCAAAGCGCCCGAGAAGCGCTATCACATGCTTTTGTGTTTTTTACGCTTCGGTAACAGTCCTTCCGTGTGCCGGCCAATTCCGTAAGGTCTGTGTCTAAAAATCAGTGCTGCTGGGAGATAAGTGTTCAATTTTTTACTCGGGTGTTAGTTATCTGTAAGAAAAATCTGTAGTTGTTAGGTTGCCGTTGCATGCGGAAAGAGATGCCTAGAATTCACCCTTCCGTGGAGCAGCGCGGAGCGTAGTGGTTGTATCCAGGCAGCATCCCAGCAGGCATTTAAGTGATGACTATGGAATTCGCCGACATCCTCAATACACTCGATTCACGTCTGCCCTGCGGGGAAGACCTCGAATACGACGCTGACTTTCTGCAACTGCAGCAAGCCGCGGCGGGTCGCGACGAACAGCAGTTCGGTTCGACCATCATCGCCGCGCAGCCGCCTGATTGGCGCGAAGTCGAACGCCTGGCGCGCGCGCTGCTGGAACGCACCCGCGACCTGCGCATCATCGGCCTGTTGACCTCGGCCTGGACTGAAATCCGCGGACTGCCCGGCTACAGCGACGGCCTGGCGCTGGCCGTCGACACCCTGGAACGCTATTGGGAGCCGGTGCATCCCCGGCTCGACAGCGTCGGTGAAAACGATCCCATGCCCCGTATGAATGCGCTGGCGGCCTTTGGCGACATGCAGGGCTGCGCGCGCAGCGTGCGTTCGGCCAGCCTGGTCAGCGGCGTGCACGGACAACTGACTTTGCGCGATACCGAGGCGCTGCTCGATGGCAGCCGACAGGACGCGGACGCCTATCCGGGCGGGCGTCCGCGACTTGTCGAGCGCCTGCGCCAGGCCTGGGCGCAAGGCAATGCCGACGCGCAGGCGCTGCAGTCCGCGGCCGACGCGCTGCGGCGCATGCAGAAACTCGTGGCGGACAAGCTGGGTGATGCCTGGACGCCCGATTACGCCGCCATGCTTCGCACCCTGGACCTGGTACTGGAGGCGACGCGGGACCTTCAATCCGCGCCGCAGGCCGAAATTCTGGCGGACGATGCACCCGCTGCTGCGGCCCCTTCCGCCGCCACGCATCTCGCCGCCGACGGCGCGGCGTGCAGGCAGGACCTGCCCATCCAGTCGCGCGACGAAGCGCTGGCGATGCTCTCCAAGGTATGTGCGTACTTCGAGGCCAACGAGCCCGGCCATCCCGCGCCTTATCTCATCCGCCGCGCCCAGCAGCTTATCCCGATGAGCTTTCACGACATCATCAAGAATCTGGCCCCCCAGGGGTTGGAGCAATTCGAGGCATGGCTGCCGCGGTCCGAGGCAAACCGGCAGGAACCGTAAGGCGGGCCAGCCGCCGCACCAACAAGAGGAGACGACACCATGGCGACCAGCCTGAAGGGAAGCGGCCAGAAGTTCATCGCAAGAAACCGCGCGCCGCGGGTGCAGATCGAGTACGACGTGGAGATTTACGGCGCGGAGCGCAAGATCCAGCTGCCGTTCGTGATGGGCGTGCTGGCGGATCTGGCCGGCAAGTCCGAAACGCCGCAGCCGGAGGTGGGCGAGCGCAAGTTCCTGGACATCGATATCGACAACTTCGATGAACGCATGCGCTCCATCCAGCCGCGCGTGGCGTTCCAGGTACCCAACACGCTGACGGGCGAAGGCAATCTGAACGTGGACGTCACGTTCGAGAGCATCGATGATTTCTCGCCGGCGACCGTCGCTCGAAAAGTCGGCGCGCTGAACGAATTGCTGAGCGCGCGCACGCAGTTGGCAAACCTGTTGACGTACATGGACGGCAAGACCGGCGCCGAGGAACTGATCGGCAGCGTGCTCAAGAACCCGGCGCTGATGAACGCGTTGGCGGCGGCGCCGAAGCCGCAAGAGGAGCCGCGCGCATCCGACGCCCCTGCCACGGATCCCGCCGCCTGATTTCCGCACGAATCGCTTTTCGGAGAATGCCATGACCGCAGTGGCCAAACGCGCCGACGCGCGCGCTGTCGAGACCTTGCAGGCGGACGACCTGTCCGCCCTGCTGAAGAAGGAATTCAAGCCCAAGACCGAGCAGGCGCAGGAGGCGGTGGAGCACGCCGTGCGCACGCTGGCGCACCAGGCGCTGGAGAACAGTGGCGTCGGGCTGTCGTCGGACGCCTACCGCACGATCCAGGCCATCATCGCCGAGATCGACCGGAAGATGTCGGAGCAGATCAACGGCGTGATGCACCACCCCGATTTCCAGCAGTTGGAGGGCGCGTGGCGCGGCCTGCATTACCTGGTCACCAATACCGAGACCGACGAGCTCCTGAAGATACGCGTGATGTGCATGTCCAAGTCGGAGCTGGGCCGCACGCTCAAGCGGCACAAGGGCGTGGGCTGGGACCAGAGCCCCATCTTCAAGCGGGTCTACGAGGAAGAGTATGGCCAGTTCGGCGGCGAGCCCATCGGTTGCCTGGTCGGCGATTACTACTTCGACCATAGCCCGCCCGACGTGGAACTGTTGGGTGAGATCGCCAAGATCTCGTCCGCCGCGCACTGCCCCTTCATCGCGGGGGCCTCGCCCAATGTGATGCAGATGGATTCGTGGCAGGAACTGGCCAACCCGCGTGACCTGACCAAGATCTTCACCAACACGGAATATGCCGCATGGCGCAGCCTGCGCGAGTCCGAGGACTCGCGCTACATCGGGCTGGCGATGCCGCGTTTCCTGGCGCGGCTGCCCTACGGCGCCCGGACCAATCCGGTCGACGAGTTCGACTTCGAGGAAGACACCGACGGCTCGAACCACGATCGCTACACCTGGACCAATTCCGCCTACGCCATGGCGGCCAACGTGAACCGCTCGTTCAAGCTGTACGGCTGGTGCACGTCCATTCGCGGCGTGGAATCGGGCGGCGCCGTGGAGAATCTGCCCTGCCATAGCTTTCCCACCGATGACGGCGGCGTGGACCTGAAGTGCCCGACCGAAATCGCCATCAGCGACCGGCGTGAAGCCGAGCTGGCCAAGAACGGCTTCATGCCGCTGGTGCACAGGAAGAACTCCGATTTCGCTGCCTTCATCGGCGCGCAATCGCTGCAAAAGCCGCACGACTACTACGAGGCCGACGCCTCGGCCAACGCCAAGCTGGCCGCGCGCCTGCCCTATCTCTTCGCGTGCTGCCGTTTTGCCCATTACCTGAAGTGCATCGTGCGCGACAAGATCGGCTCGTTCCGCGAGCGCGACGACATGGAGCGCTGGTTGAACGACTGGATCATGAATTACGTGGACGGCGATCCCGTGAACTCCTCGCAGGAAACCAAGGCGCGCAAACCGCTGGCCGCCGCCGAGGTGCAGGTGCAGGAGATCGAGGACAACCCTGGCTATTACTCCGCCAAGTTTTTCTTGCGGCCGCACTATCAGCTGGAAGGGCTGACGGTGTCGCTGCGGCTGGTTTCCAAGCTGCCTTCGCTCAAACAGAACGAAGGCTGAGTGGCGCTGACAAATCGGGGCGCAACCGTGCCCCATAACTCCGGGAGACAGATGTGGCAGTGGACATGTTCATGAAAATCGATGGAGCCAATGGCGAATCCAAGGACTCCAACCACAAGGACTGGACCGACATCGTGTCCTTCTCGTGGGGCGCCACCCAGCCAGGCAACCTGGCCAGCGGCGGCGGCCTGGGTGCTGGCAAGGCCAGCTTCAACGACCTGCACGTGGTGGCCCGCATCGACAAGGCCGCGCCCGCCGTGATGAAGCACTGCGCCAGCGGCAAGCATCTCAGCAAGATCGAGCTGTCCATGTGCAAGGCGGGCGGCGAGCAGATCGAGTATTCCAAGATCACGCTGGAGGACGTGCTGGTGTCGTCGGTGCAGATTTCCGGAGATAGAAGCGCGGAGGGCGTGGTGGTGAACTTCGCCTTCCAGGCCGCCAAGGTCAAGCAGCAGTACTGGGAGCAGACCGACAAGGGCGGCAAGGGCGCGGAAAGCCTGGTGGCCTGGGATATCAAGCAGAACAAGGAAGTGGGCTAGGGCGGAGGCACCGATGTCCATAGCTGCCGTTCCTTTCGGCGCGCTCAGCCTGGCTGGCCAGTTGGACGAGCTGCAGGCGCAGGTGCGCCGGCAGCCCGCCGACGCGGACCTGCGCGCTCAGCTGTTCCAGCTGCTGGCGGTGCAGGGCGATTGGGCGCGCGCGGCCGAGCAACTTGACGTCTGCGGGCATCTCAATGCGCAGGCGCGCCCGACGCAGGTGCTCTATGCCAGCGCCATCGCGGCGGAGCGCGAACGCGAGGCGGTGCTCGCCGGGCAAGGCGAGCCTGCGCTGCTGGATGAGCCCGCCGATTGGCTGCGGGACATGATATCGGCGCTGCGCCTGGACGGCACCGCGCCGGCCCAGGCCGCCGAGCTGCGCGGCAAGGCTTTCGAGGAAGCCAGCGCGCATGCCGGCCTGCTGGAGCTGGCGGCGCAAGAGGCGGCGCAGCCGTTTCAGTGGATCTGCGATGGCGACAGCCGCCTCGGTCCGGTGTTCGAGTTCCTGACGGGCGGGCGTTATGTCTGGCTGCCCTTTGCCGGACTCAAGCGCGTGCGCCTGCTGGCGCCGGAAGGCCTGTGCGATCTGATCTGGGCGCAGGCCGAGATCGAACTGACCGATGGCCAGGCGCGGCAGGGCCTGGTGCCGGCGCGTTACCCGGCGGCGCCGGGCGCGCGCATGGTCGAACTGTCGGACTCGGCCAAGCTGGGCAGGACGACCGATTGGCGTGCGCTGCACGGCGATACCTATGCGGGCGTGGGGCAGAAGATGTGGCTGACGGATGCCGCGGAAACGGCCCTGCTCGAGGTGCGCAAACTGGAGTTGGCGTGATGGGCCACGCAGACCGTCCGGGCGATTGGGAACCGCTGTCGCGCGGCCAGCGAGCGGCGCGGGACCGCCTGCAGCCGTCGCTGCTGGATCGCCTGATGGATAACGATCCCGCCAAGCGCGAGGAGCCGCGCGAAAACGCCATGCTCACGCATGAGGCGTTGCGCGCGGCGGTGCTGCGGGACCTGCGTTGGCTGCTCAATACCGTGAACCTGCAGGCGTCCCAGGACTTGTCGGCGCATCGGCCGGTGGCCGCCTCCGCGCTGAACTTCGGCGTGCGGGCCATGGCGGGAAAGCGCATGTCGGAGATCGACTGGATCGACGTGGAAGAGTCGATCCGCGAAGCGATAGCCGCATTTGAGCCGCGCATCCTGCGCTCTTCGGTGGAAGTGCGCTGTGTGTCGGACGCTGGCACGCTGGAACACCACAACGTGCTGAGCCTGGAGATACGCGGCATGCTGTGGTGCGTGCCGCAGCCGCTCGAGTTCCTGTTCCGCACGGACATCGACCTGGAGAGCGGCCACATGGATCTGCGCGATCTGGGTGGTGCTTGATGGACGATCGCCTGCTGGATTACTACAACCGGGAACTGGTCTATCTGCGGGAGCTGGGCGCGGAATTCGCGCAAGCCCATCCCAAGGTGGCCGGACGCCTGGGCATGAATGCGACCGAGGTGGCCGATCCCTATGTCGAGCGCTTGCTGGAGGGCTTCAGCTTTCTGACTGCCCGCATCCACATGAAGATGGATGCGGAATTTCCGCGTTTCTCGCAACGGCTGCTGGAGGTGGTGTACCCCAACTATCTGGCGCCCACGCCAGCGATGGCCATCGTGCAGTTTGCGCCCAGCATGAACGAGGGCACCTTGGCGGGAGGCTTCGAGCTGCCACGCGGCACGTTGCTGCGCGGCCGCGTGGCGCGCGGCGAGCAGACGCCCTGCGACTTCACCACCGGCCACGCCCTGCGCCTGTGGCCCCTGCAGGTCACGCAGGCGGAGTTCACGGCCGCGCCGCAGGATCTGCCGCTGGCGCGCCTGGGCCTGACGGGGCGCACCGCGCGGGTGCTGAGCGCGTTGCGTATCCGGATAGAGGTATGCGGCGGACAACGGCTGGAAGACCTGGATCTCGATCAACTGGTGTTTCACTTGAACGGCCAGGACCTGCAGATGCAGCGCCTGCTGGAAGTCGTGATGGGGCATACCGTGGCGGTGCTGGGCCATGACGCCGCACGGCCGCTAGCCTGGATCAACAGGCTGCCCCCGGGGGCGGTGCGCCATGAAGGCTTTGCCGACGAGCAGGCGCTGTTGCCGGGCGACGCCCGCGTGTTCCAGGGCTACCGGCTGCTGCAAGAGTACTTCGCGTTCGCGCAGCGCTATCTGTTCTTCAGCATCAACGGACTGAAGCAGGGGCTGCGCACGCCCGCGATGCCCCAAGGCGCGCAGCGCGAGACCCGCGCGTTCGACCTGACCCTGCTGTTCTCGATGGCGGCGCCGGAACTGGAGGGTGCGATATCGGCCGCCAATCTGGCGTTGCATTGCGTGCCGGTGATCAACCTGTTCGCCAAGCGGGCGGACCGCGTGGCGGTGACCCCCAGGACTTCCGAGTACCACGTGGTCATCGACCGCAGCCGCCCGCTGGACTACGAGGTCTACGGCGTGACGCGCGTGGCGGGCCACGCTTCCGCACAGCGCCAGGAGCAGGAGTTCCGGCCATTCTATGGCTCGCTGGGCAGCGATCCCGACGAGCACGGCGCCTACTTTTCCGTGCGCCGCGAGCCGCGGCTGGTTTCGGACATTGCGCAGCGCAACGGCACCCGCAGTGGCTACATCGGCAGCGAGGTGTTCCTGTCGCTGGTGGACCGGCGGGAGGCGCCGTTTTCCGGTGACCTGCGCCACCTGACCCTGGAAACCCTGTGCACCAACCGCGACCTGGCGCTGCTGCTGCCGCTGGGAACCGAGACCGACATGACCCTGCGCGTGTCGGCGCCGGTGCGCTCGGTGAGGGTGCTGCACGGACCCACGCGGCCGCGCGCTGCGCTGGCGGAGAATGCCGCGACCTGGCATCTGATCAGCCACCTGGGCCTGAACTACCTGAGCCTGAGTGACCTGGACGCAGAGCAGGGCGCGCAAACCCTGCGCGAGATGCTGCACGTCTACGGCAGCCTGGCCGAGCCCGCCACGCGCCGGCACATCGCCGGCCTGCGGCATGTCAGCGCCACGCCGGTGCATCATCGCCTGCCGGTGCCAGGCCCCATCGTCCATGGGCGCGGCGTGCGCATTGCGCTGCAGGTGGACGAGACGGCGTTTTCGGGCATCAGCCCCTATTTGTTCGGCGCCGTGCTGGAGCAGTTCTTCGCGCGCCACGTATCGATCAATCTGATGTCGGAGCTGGTCCTCTCGAGCCTGCAGCGCGGCGAGATCGCCCGCTACCAGCCCCGCATGGGACGCCGGCCCGTGGTCTAGGGCCTGTGCACACAAAAAGGAGCGCATGATGAAGTCCGCGACACCTCTGAGCCGCATGGCTTACGACCCCGTCCATCTGCTGGGCGAGTTGCTGCGCCGCGAACCCGACGGCAGCTACGCGGTGGCTTGCGACGGCCGTGTCTGGACCGCGCAGCGCGCCGCCAGCTGCCTGCTGGAGCCGCAACCGGGCGACGAGGTGCTGATCAGCGGCCCGGACCCCGCCCGGGTCTACCTGATCGCCATCACCGTGCAGGCCGATCCGGGGCGCACCACGCTGCAAGCCGAGGGCGAACTGGTACTGCGTTCGCGCAGCGGCGAGGTGCTGCTGGAGAGCGAGCGCGCCGTGCGCGTGCGCGCGTCCGAGTACGCGGTGGAAGCCGAGGAAGAACGCCATACCTGCGGCAGCATGCGCATGGTGGCGAAGCAGCTGCATGCCACCGTGGGTGAGACGCGTCTGGTGGGCCGGAACTATGAGGCGGTGCTGGACCGCATGACGCTGATGGCGCGGCTGTCGCTGCGCAGCGTCAGCGAGATGGACCAGGTGCGCGCCGGCGCCATCGATTTCCAGGCTGAGCAGAGCGCGCGGCTGCACGCGGCCTACACGATGGTGACGGGCGGCGACCTGGTCAAGGTGGACGCCAAGCAGATCCACATGGGATAGGACGGTGGACATCGCCCAACCCCTTGCCGCTGCCGAAAATCCGCCCGCCGCGCCAGACGGCGCGCTGGCGCAATGGTGGCGCGCGCTGGAGCGCGAACCGCACGCCCACGACCTGTTCCATGCCTTGCGCTGGATAGATGCGCTCTCCGGGGCGCGCAAGCCGCTGGGCCGCGACACGGTCGCGCGCCACGAACCCGTGCGGCTGCGGCAGGAGCCGTCGATGGCATTCGCGCCATCCACCGTAGCGGGCGCGCGCGCAGCCATGGGCGGCCGGCCCGCGGAACTGTCGATATTCAGCTTCGGCCTGTTCGGTCCGAACGGGCCCTTGCCTCTGCATCTGACGGAACACGCCCGCGAGCGCATGGCGCATCACGGCGACCGCACGCTGTCTGCATTCGCGGACGTGTTCCACCATCGGCTCATCCTGCTGTTCTACCGCGCCTGGGCCGATGCGCAGAGCACGGTCAGCCTGGATCGCAAGGATGAGCGCTTCACGCGCTACGTGGCCAGCCTGCTGCACATGGGCGAACCGTCGATGCGGCGCCGCGACGCCGTGCTGGACCATGCCAAGTACCACATGGCGGGGCATCTGACGCGCCAGACCCGCAATCCGGAAGGACTCAAGCACATCCTGCAATCGTTCTTCGGCCTGCCGGTGCGCATCCGCGAGTTCGTGCCGCAGTGGATCCGCCTGGAACCGGCACAACGACTGGGGCTGGGCGGCTTGGCGGGGCTGGGGCGTGACACGGTGCTGGGGGTCGCGGTGCGCGACGCCCAGCACAAGTTCCGCATCGAGATCGGTCCCTTGGCGCTGGCGGACTACCAGAGCTTTCTGCCGGGAGGCGAACGCGCCCGCCAGCTGACGCATTGGGTCAGGCATTACATCGGCATGGAGCTGGCCTGGGATCTGCGGCCGGTGCTGCGTGCGCAGGATGCGCGCGGACTGGCCCTTGGGGCGCAGCGACCGCTGGGCCTCTCTTCGTGGCTGGGCAAGCGCCGGCCCGAGCAAGGCGAAGCTGGCGATCTCCTGCTGGATTATGAAAGCCGCGGCCGTATCCCGCCGCGTGGCCGCTTGCCGGCTTCAACCTCAACGACCACGCGCGCCTGACGCGCCACCCTGCCATGTCGGATATCGGCCGCATCGACCTCTTCGGAAAGCTCAATCCGCTGCTCTACCAGACGCTGGAGGGCGCCACCGCGTTCTGCAAGCTGCGCGGCAATCCCTATGTGGAACTGGTGCATTGGGTGCATCAGATCCTGCATGCGCAAGACAGCGACCTGCACCGGATTGCGCGCCGCTTCGGACTGGACATGGCGGCATTGCAAGCCGACCTGACGGCGGAGCTGGACCGCCTGCCGGCCGGGGCGGGTTCGGTGTCCGATCTGTCCGAACACATTGATCACGCAGTCGAAAGGGCCTGGGTGTTGGGGTCGCTGCGCTATGGCGCGGCACGCATCCGCAGCGCCCATCTGCTGGCGGGACTGGCGCGGACCTACGCGCTGCGCCACGTGCTGCTGGGCATGTCGGCGCAGTTCTCGCGCATCGTGCCGGATACGCTGCTGGAACAGCTGCAAGAGATCGTGCAGGGCTCGCCGGAAGACGCGGCCGAGGCGGCGTCCGTTGCCGCCGCCGGGGCGCCGGGCGAGGGCGGTTCCGCGCTTGCGCGCTTCGCGGTCGATCTGACCGCTCGCGCGCGCGCGGGCGAGATCGATCCGGTATCCGGACGCGACGAGGAAATCCGCCAGCTCATCGATGTGCTGATGCGGCGGCGCCAGAACAACCCGCTACTGGCCGGCGAGGCCGGCGTCGGCAAGACGGCCGTGGTGGAAGGCCTGGCGCTGCGCCTGGCGGCGGGAGAGGTGCCACCGCAGCTGCGCGACGTTGCGCTGTATCTGCTGGACATCGGCCTGTTGCAGGCGGGCGCGGGCGTGAAGGGCGAGTTCGAGCAACGGCTGCGCGGCGTCATAGACGAGGTGCAGGCCAGCGAGCGGCCGGTGGTGCTGTTCATCGACGAGATCCACACGCTGGTGGGCGCAGGCGGCGCCGCGGGCACAGGGGACGCGGCCAACCTGTTGAAGCCTGCGCTGGCGCGCGGCCAGCTGCGCACCATAGGCGCCACCACCTGGTCGGAATACAAGAAGTACATCGAGAAGGACCCGGCGCTCAGCCGCCGCTTCCAGGTCGTCCAGGTGCACGAGCCCGACGAGGCGCGTGCATTCGGCATGCTGCGGGGCCTGGCTGAAACGCTGCAGGCCCATCATGGCGTGCTGCTGCTGGACGAGGCGATCGAGGCGGCGGTGACCTTGTCGCATCGCTATATTCCCGCGCGCCAGCTGCCTGACAAGGCGGTGGCGCTGCTGGACACGGCCTGCGCGCGCGTCGCGGTCAGCCAGCATGCGGTGCCGCCCAGCCTGGAGGACGCGCGCAGGCGGGTCCAGGCACTGGAGTTGGCGCAGCGCATCGCCGAACGTGAACTGCGCCTGGGCGAAGGCGACGCGCAGCGGATCCAGCGCCTGGCGGCCGAGCAGGCCGGCGCCGCGGACGATGAGCGGACGCTGGCGGCGCGCTGGGAGTCGGAACGTGCGTTGGCCGGGCATGTGCTGACATTGCGCAAGACGCTGGACCTTGCTGCGTCCGATGCGCAGGAAGACCAGCGCCGCGCGTTGGCGCAGGCGCGCGTAGCGCTGGCGGCCAGCCAGGGCGAGACGGCGATGGTGCATTGCGCGGTCGACGCGGCGGCGGTCGCGGCGGTGGTGGCCGACTGGACCGGCATCCCCGTGGGCCGCATGCTGCGGGACGAGGCGCGCGCCGTGCTGGATCTGGCGGATACGCTGTCGACGCGGGTGATCGGCCAGCGCGAAGCGCTGGAGGCGGTGGCGCGCCGGGTCCAGACCTCTCGTGCCGGCTTGACCGACCCGGACAAGCCGGTGGGCGTGTTCCTGCTCTGCGGCCCCAGCGGCGTCGGCAAGACGGAGACCGCGCTGGCCCTGGCCGAAGCGCTCTACGGTGGCGAGCAGAACCTGATCACGATCAACATGAGCGAGTTCCAGGAGTCGCATACGGTGTCCACGCTCAAGGGCGCGCCGCCTGGATACGTGGGCTATGGCGAGGGCGGCGTGCTGACCGAGGCGGTGCGCAGGCGGCCCTACAGCGTGGTGCTGCTGGACGAGGTGGAGAAGGCGCACGCCGACGTGCATGAGATCTTCTTCCAGGTCTTCGACAAGGGCTGGATGGAGGACGGCGAGGGGCGCTACATCGATTTCCGCAACGCGGTGATCATCCTGACCTCCAATGTGGGCGCGGACCGCATCGCGGCGCTGTGCCGCGACCCGGAGCTGTTGCCGGACAGCGTCGCGTTGGCCGCGGCATTGCGCGAGCCGCTGCTGCAGGCCTTTCCGGCCGCTCTGCTGGGGCGGTTGGTCGCGGTGCCGTACCTGCCGTTGCCGGACACCATGCTGGCACGCATCGTGGACCTGCAATTCGAGCGCGTGCGCCGCCGCCTGTCGGAGCACCACGGCATCGTGCTGGAGGTGACGCCCGAAGCCACCGCGCTGGTCGTGGCGCGATGCGCCGAAGTGGAGTCGGGGGCGCGCATGGTGGATGCCGTGCTCACCAACACGGTGCTGCCCAGGATCAGCCGGGAGCTGCTGGGCGCTTCGATGCAGGACCGCAGGCTGAGCAGGGTAGGCCTGTCAGCCGCCGACGGGGAGTTCCGTTATGACTACGCCTGAGACTTCAGCGGTCTTGGCCGCCAGGCTCTGGCTTGACGGGCGCGGGCCGCAAGTAGCCGCCGATCTCCCGCAGATGGTCGGATGCGCTGCGATGGTCCGCGGACTCGCGCGGACGGCCCAAGGCATCATCGACGGGATGGGCGCGGTGCTCGGCCAGCGCATCGTCGGCGGGCAGGGCGGACGGGGTGCCGTCCGAGAAGATGCTGGGCGTGCCATCGCCGGGCGCGTCGAACAGCGCCAGGGGATCGGTGAGCGCGCTCGCCACCGCGCCATCGCCGGGCGGCAGGTGGCGCAAGGGGTCTTCCGGATTGCGCGCCTGGGCGGAGTCCAGATCGAAGGGATGCGTGGAGACGTCCGGCGCGCTGCCCACGGGCAAGGTGCCCGGGCCGATCAGGTCGCTGAAGATGTCGTCGTCGGCGACCACGGACGTAGCGGCTGCCGCCGTTTCGGGCGGGCCCGTATCTGCCCGCAGCCGGTAATCGCCGATCTGCAATTCGTCGCCGGGATTCAGCGGCACTTCCTGGTCCCGCGCGAGCGCCTGGCCATTGACGCTGACGGCGCTCATGCTGCTCAGGTTCAGCACAAAGCCGGCGTCCGCGTCGTTGACGCGGATCGCCGCCTGCACGCGGCAGATGGCGCGCGTGGGATCGGGCAGGGCCAGGTGATTGTCGAGACTGCGGCCTATCGTGGCGCCGGGCGCCGTGAACACGGCGTGGATGGGGTCGAAGGCCGGATCGCCGGCACGCTGGAACACGATGAGTTTCACGCCTGTCTCCTGGGCGCCGTCGGCGCGTTAGCGAGTCTGGGACGCCTGCGCCGCCTGGAAAGCCGGTCCCCACAGGGGATGTCCGGCCTCATTCGGCGCAAGCTGGAACGAGGGTTGCAGCTGCAGGATGCGGACGAAGCTGTCCTCGCACAGCTGGCGGTAGTTGGTCACGCAGTAGCTGAAGGCTTGCAGCTTGAGGGCTTCCACCCGCGTGGGAGTGGGCGCGGAGGCCAGCGCGTCGGAAGTCGCCACGGTACGCACGACGGCGCCGAAGCGGCTGGCGGCATATTCGTCGCGGACCTGCTGCAAGGCGTCCACGGCCTGCGGCGATGGCGTGGAGGCACAGGCGGCGAGCAGGGCGAGAGCGGATATCAAGCTGATGCGTGCGGGCTGTTTCATGGCGCGGGCGTGTCGTTCGGGGTGGGTAGGCCTGGTCATCCCGCCGATGATAGCGGCCCACCGTGCAAGGTATGCGTCGCGGCGTAACAGACGTGTGTACTTTTATTTCCGAGGTCCTATGAGCAGTCCATGCCTACCAATGATTCCGACGGGACGGCGACGCATCGCGGCGATTCTTGCGGGCGTGCTGGCGGCGGCGCTGCTCGCGGCATGTTCGTCGACGGCCAGGCGCGTGCCCGTGCCTTATGCAATCGAGCTGCGCGCGGATCCCAAAGTCAACCAGAACGCGGGCGGCAGGCCGTCGCCGGTGCAGGTGACGATCTACGAGCTGAAGTCAGCCAGCATCTTCGAATCGCGCGACTTTTTCACCTTGCAGGGCGATGCGCACGCGGCGCTGGGCGCTGAGCTGCTCAATGTCGATCAGGTGATCCTGAAACCGGGCGAGACCAAGGTGGTGCAGTACCCCGGCAATGCCGAGGCGCGCGTGGTGGGTGTGGTGGCGGCCTATCGCGAGTTGGAGCAGAGCAAGTGGCGGCTGCTGGTGGCGCTGCCCGAGGCGCAGAACACCAATATGTACAAGGTCTGGCAGTTTTCGCCGAATGAAGAGACGGTGAAAGTCGCGGTCAAGCGCGACGGGCTGGAAGAAGTGGATCGCAGCCGTTCGTGGTGGCCTTTTTAGATGCTGAGAGAACCGGACATGGTGAGCAGAGACAAAGTGATCTGGTCGGAGGGTATGTTCCTGCGGCCCCAGCATTTCCAGCAGTTTGAACGCCATATGCTGCACACCGCGCAGCAGCGCGCGGCCGCGCTCCAGGGGTTCTTCTGGGGCTTCAGCCAGCTGTCGCTGGACCGCGACGCGCTGGCGATAGGCAAGGTGGCGCTGACGCGGGCGCAAGGCGTCATGCCCGATGGCACGCCATTCGATTTTTCGCACCCGGACGCGGCGCCGGCGGCGTTCGAAGTGCCGGCGCAAACGCGCGGCGCGCGCATCCTGCTGGCCCTGCCGCGCGTGCGCGCCGGCGCCAGTGACGTCATCTACGAAGGCGAGGAAGACACGCTGGCGCGCTATCTGGTGCACGAGGCCGAGGTGGAGGACAGCGGATCGGTGGCCCTGGAACCCGTCCTGATGCAGCTGGGCCGCTTGCGCTTGCGGCTGATGCTGGAGGACGAGCTGACCGACGACTGGCTGGGCCTGGGTGTGGCGCGCATCCTGGAGCGCCGCTCGGACAACCGAGTAGTGCTGGACGAGGGCTACATAGCGCCCTGGGTGGCGGCGGGCGAGCATCCGGTCCTGCGCGGCTTTGTCGATGAATTGCACGGGTTGCTCGACGCGCGCAGCGAGGCGCTGGCCGCGCGCTTGTCGCAGCCCGGCCGCGGCGGCGTCTCCGAGGTGTCGGACTTCATGCTGCTGGAGACCGTCAACCGCTATATGGGCGCGGTCTGGCATGCGCGCCAGAGCCCCGCGCAGCATCCCGAGCGCCTGTTCCACGACTGGCTGATGCTGGCCTGCGACCTCGCCACCTTCACATCCGCGACGCGGCGGCCGGGCGTATTGCCGGGGTATGCGCACGACGATCTGCAGGGCAGCTTCACGCCCCTGATGAATGAGCTGCGCCGTTCGTTGTCAGCCGTGCTGGAGCAACGTGCCTTGCAGATTCCGCTGCAGGACCGCGGCCAGGGCGTGCGCGTGGCGCAGATCCAGGATGCGGAGCTGTTGCAGTCGGCCGGCTTCGTGCTGGCGGTGCATGCGGATCTGGGCGTGGAGGCCGTGCGCATGCGCTTTCCGGCGCAGGTCAAGATCGGTCCGGTGGAACGCATTCGCGACCTGGTGCACCTGCAATTGCCGGGCGTCGCCGTGCGTGCGCTGCCGGTGGCGCCGCGGCAGATCCCATACAGCGCCGGACATGTCTATTTCGAATTGGATAAGAGCGGCGAATTCTGGAAACAGCTGGAGCGCACCGGCGCGCTTGCGCTGCATCTGGCGGGCGATTTTCCCGGGCTGACGATGGAGTTCTGGGCGCTGCGCGATTGAGCGCAGTCCAACCAGACGGAGACAACTATGCATGCTTCGGATCACACGCTGGCCGGCCCTCCGGGCGGCATGGGCGAGGGCGCTGCCAGTACGGCGGGCAGGCTGCGGCCCCACGACTACGTCATCAGCGGCACCAATCCGCTGGTGGCGGCGGCGAACCCGCTGCTGGACCTGATTCCGCAGATCCGCGCAACGGCGGCCCATCCGTCGCCCGCGATGCTGCGCGAGCACCTGCTGGACGAGGTGCGCCAGTTCGAGCTGCGTGCGCAGCAGGCGGGCATACCCAACGAAACCATACTGGGCGCGCGCTATTGCCTGTGCACGGCATTGGACGAGGCCGCCGCGCTCACGCCATGGGGCGGGGGCGGGGTGTGGTCCGCGCACAGCCTGCTGGTCACTTTCCACAACGAGACCTGGGGCGGCGAAAAGTTCTTCCAGCTGCTGGCCAAGCTGTCGCAGAACCCGGGGCAGCATCTGGATCTGCTGGAGCTGCTGTACTACTGCCTGCTGCTGGGTTTCGAAGGACGCTACCGCGTGATCGACAACGGCCGCTCGCAGCTGGAGACGTTGCGGCAGCGCCTGTTGCGGATCCTGCGCGGCGCGCGCGGCGAGTATCCACTAGCGTTGTCGCCCCATTGGCGCGACGAACCGGCGCAGACGCCCTTGCGCCGCTTGCCCGTGCCGCTGTGGGTGTTCGGCGCATTGGCCGCCGTGCTGGCGCTGGCGCTGTACTGGGGCCTGGGCTGGCGCCTGGGCAGCCAATCCGACGCCGTGTTCGCATCCATCGCCAAGCTGCGCCCGCCTACCGTGCAGATCGCGCCGACGGCGGTGAAGCGGCCGGCGCCTGCGCCGCGGCTGGCGGTGTTCCTGGCGCCCGAGATCCGCGATCAGCTGGTCTCCGTGCGCGACGAGGTGGACCGTAGCGTGGTGGTGCTGCGGGGCGACGGCGTGTTCGAGTCGGGCGCCAGTTCCGTGCGCGACCAGTATCTGCCGATGTTGTCGCGCGTGGCCGATGCCTTGCGCGAGACGCAGGGCAGCATTCTGGTGCGCGGCTACTCCGACAATACGCCGATGCGCAGCGCGCGCTTCCCGTCCAACTGGCACCTGTCGCAGGCGCGCGCGGATGCGGTCAAGGACATGCTGGAGCAGCGCCTGGGCCAGACGGCCAGGGTGCGCGCGGAGGGCCGCGGCGATGCCGATCCGGTGGCGCCCAACGACACGGCCGCGGGCCGCGCGCTGAACCGGCGGGTGGAGATCACGGTGCTGGTGCCGCCGCCGGCGCACGAGCAGGGAGGACAGGAATGATCTACAGGCTGTTCGGATGGTTCTTCAGCCGCCGCGTGTGGAACTTCCTGGGGCTGGTGGCCCTGGCGGTGCTGATCTGGATCGCAGGGCCGCTTATCGCGATCGGCACCGTGCGCCCGCTGGAAAGCGAAACAGTGCGCATTGCGGTCATCGTGGCGATGTTCGCAATCTGGCTGCTGCGGTTGCTGTGGCGCAAATGGCGCGAGGGGCGTTTGAACGCACAGTTGCTGAGCCAGCTGCGGCGGCCCAAGCCCAAGGCGGACAAGCCTTTGGAGGAGGCCGCCGGCAATGACGAGATACGCCAGCTGGAGGCGCGGTTCCACGAGGCCGTGGAACTGCTGCGCAAGACACGCTTCGAGAGCCGTGGCAAGCGCAGCGCGCTGGACCGGTTCTCGAAGCAGTATCTGTACCAGTTGCCCTGGTACGTGATCATCGGTGCGCCGGGCGCGGGCAAGACCACCGCGCTGGTGAATTCGGGGCTGAACTTTCCCCTGGCGGAACGCTATGGCAAGGTGGCCCTGCGGGGAGTGGGCGGCACCCGCAATTGCGACTGGTGGTTTACCGACGATGCCGTGCTGTTGGACACGGCTGGGCGCTACACCACGCACGAAAGCGATCCGACTGGCGACGAGGAAGAGTGGCGCGGCTTTCTCGGCCTGCTGTCCAAGTATCGCGGCCGGCAGCCCATCAATGGCGCCATGCTGACGGTCAGCGTCGAAGACCTGCTGTCGGCTTCCGACGCGGAACGGGCGCAGCATGCGGCGGTGTTGCGACGCCGGCTGCAGGAACTGCGTGAACAGTTGGGCATCGCGTTTCCGGTCTATGTGCTGGTGACCAAGACCGACCTGCTGTCGGGCTTCGAAGAATATTTCGCTTCCTTCACCCGCGAGGAACTGGCGCAGATATGGGGCTTCACCTTGCCGTATGCGCGCGCGCAGGAGCCGGACTTCGACCTGTACGAGGCCTTTCACGAGGAATATGCGCTGTTGCAGCGGCGCCTGGATGACGCCTTGCCCGAAGTGGTGGCGGCCGAGAGCGATCCGGCGCGGCGCGCGCTCGCCTATATGCTGCCGCAGCAGTTCGCCGGCCTGCAGGCCATTCTGGGCCATTTCCTGAGCGATGTGTTCGCGACCTCGAAATTCGAGGCGCGCGTCATTCCACGAGGCGTCTACTTCACCAGCGGCACGCAGGGCGGCGAAACCTTCGACCAGGTGACCGGGCATCTGAAGCGCTACCTGCGCATCGACGGCGGCGCCGCGCCTGCGGCCAGCGTACCGGGTGAAGGAGAGGGCCGCAGCTACTTCCTGAAAAATCTGCTGCAGGACGTGATCTTCCGCGAAGCGGGCCTGGCGAGCCGCAACCTGCGCTGGGAACGCCGCTACCGGCAGCTGCATTGGGCGGGCTACGGCCTGGTGACGGCGGCCTTCGTGGCCTTGATCGGGGGATGGGCGATGAGCTATCGCAACAACGCCGATTACGTGGAGGAAGTGGCGCGGCGCGTACCCGCAGTGGAGAAGCTGACGCGCGACATCAAGATCACGCGCACCGGCGACCTGCTGGGACTGATGCCCTTCCTGGACAGCCTCTGGTACCTGCCGCAGCATGAAGGCTTCGAGATCGACAACCCGCCGCTGAGCTATCGCTATGGCCTCTACCAGGGCCAGAAGCTGCAGGCGGCGGCGCAGGGCGTGTACGGCAACACGCTGGACCAGGTGCTGCTGCCGCAAGTGGCGCGGCGCGTCGAGACCGCGTTGCGCGACGCCTCGGCCAGCGACCTGGAATATTCCTACGAGGCGCTGCGGGCCTATCTGATGCTGTACGAGGCGGAGCGCTATGACGCGGAGTTCATGCATGCCTGGCTGCTTTCGGACATGCAGGCCACCTTGCCCGAGGGCTACACGCGGCGCCAGTACGAACAGTTGTCGCTGCACCTGCGCAACCTGACGCAGAGCCATGTGCTGGCCTCGCCGTTTCCCAAGGATGACGCGTTGGTGGCACAGGCGCGCGAGAAGCTGGCGCGCTACACGCTGGCGCAACGCGCCTACAGTCGGCTGCGCCGCACCCTGGCCAACGCCGATGCGGCGCCCGAGATCACGGTGGTGACGCTGGGCGGCGCGCAGGCCAGCGCCGTCTTTGTGCGCAAGAGCGGCAAGCCGTTGAGCCAGGGCATACCCGCGCTCTACAGCTATCGCGGCTACTGGGACGTGTTCAACAAGCGCGTCACCGGCGTGGCCGAGGTGCTGCGGTCGGACGATGCGTGGATCTTGAACATACCCTTGCGCAGCCAGCTGGACCAGACGGCGCAACGCCAGCTGGTGGTGGACATCAAGCGCTTGTACATGAACGACTACGTGGCGCAGTGGGACGGCTATCTGAACGATCTGCAGCTGGCGCCCAGCAAATCGCTGCTGCAGAACATCCAGATGGCGCGCACCTTGTCGGCGCCGGAGTCACCGCTGGTGCGGCTGGTGCGCGGCGTCGCGCGCGAAACCTCCTTGCTGCGCGATACCGGCAAGGACGACCGTTCGCTGGTGGATCAGGCGCGCGACCGCGTCAGCAGCACGCGCGAGGCGCTGGAGCAGATGTTCGGGCCGACCGGGCCGGGCGCGGCCATGCGGGCCGACGCCAGCGACGAGAAGCTGGAGCGCATCGTGGACCAGCACTTCGAACCATACCGGCGGTTGGCCGAAGGCGAGGGCGCTACGGCCGGCGCTGCTTCTCCGATCGCCGCAACCACGGGCCTCATCAACGAGCTCTATACCTATCTGACGGCGGCGGACGCGGCCTTGCGCAGCGGCAGTCCCGCGCCCAACTCGGATGCCGTGACCAAGCTGCGGGCGGAGGCGGGACGCCTGCCCGGGCCGTTGCGCGACGTGCTCAATTCCCTGTCCGTGAACGCGTCCGGCGAGGTGTCCGACGTGGCCCGGGCGCGCATGGGCGAGACCGTGTCCGCCACCATAGGCATGTTCTGCAGCCAGTCCGTGGCCGGACGCTACCCGTTTTCCGGCCGTTCCACGCGCGACGTGGCGCCCAACGACATGGCGCGGCTGTTCGGGCCCAACGGCCTGATGGACGACTTCTTCCAGAAGAACCTGGCGAACCAGATCGACGTGTCCGGACAGCGCTGGCGCTTTAAGCCCGGCATCGATGGCAAGTCGGGTGAGAACTCCGGCACGCTGGATGCCTTCCAGCGCGCCGGCGTCATCCGCGACGTGTACTTCATGGCGGGCAACCCCATGCCCTCGTACCGGGTGGCCATCAGGCCCGTGGAAATGGACGCGGACATTACCCAGTTCGTGATGGACGTGGACGGCCAGGCGGTGCGCTACGCGCACGGCCCGCAGGTCGCGACCACGGTGCAGTGGCCCGGCCCCCGCGGTAGCAACCAGGTGCGTATAGAGCTTACGCCGCAGGAAGGGGCGGCGGGCATGACCACGTCCGGCCCCTGGGCGCTGAACCGCATGCTGGATCGTGCGCAGCTGCGGCGCGGCGCCACGGCGGAAATCACGCTGGCCACATTCGACCTGGGCGGGCGCAAGGTGGTGCTGGAGATCACCGCCAGCAGCGTCAAAAGCCCTTTTCATCTAGCCGAGATGCAGGCCTTTGCCTGCCCCGGCGCGTCATGAACAGGACATGGACATGGAGCTAGCAGTGGAGCGGGGACGGGTGGGCTGGTACGGCAAGATTCCGGCGGCGGGAGATTTCGTGCACCGGCGTCTGCCGCGTGAGCTGATCACCTGGTGGGACCGCTGGTTGCAGTTCGGGCTGGCTGCGTTGAAGCAAGCGCCGGACGTCAACGCCGCGCGCGGTTTCGCGTCGGCGCCCATCTGGAATTTCGCGATTCCATCGGGGCCGGGCGCCGGCGTCGCGCAGCTGGGCTGCATCACGCCCAGCCGCGACCGGGTGGGCCGGGGCTATCCGCTGTGCGTGGTCATGGCCGTGCCGCCCGAGCAGTACCACAGCAGCATCCTGGACGGCGCCAGCGACTATTACCGGCAGGTCGGCGCCAGCTTGCTGGCCGCGGTGCGCCATGGTTGCCCGGCGGAACAGTTCGACCGCAGCCTGCAGCAGTTGCGCATGCCCGTGGCGGCGGCGCGCGTGTCCGCGCCAGGCGCAGGCGCCGCGCCGCGCGCGGGCAGCGACATCATGGACATCCTGAGCGCGGGCCGGGAGCAGGATTCCGCGCCGCTGGCGCGCCGTGCCCTGGGTGCCTGGCCCGATCTGCCGTTCTGCTTCAATCCCAGTTCCCACACCAGCTATTGGTGGACCAACCAGGCGGACGGCGCGGCTTTGCAGACCTACATTCATGGTGGCGCGCTGAACGCCACGCTGTTCGCCAGATTGTTCTCATCCCTGCCGACCTGGCATCCCTGAACCTGCCGGAGGACCGCGCATGCTTCGAACTTCAGCTGTGCCGCCGGGACCGGGCCCGGCAGGCTTGCCGGCCGCTCCAGAGGAGGCGCGCCTGGCCGATATCTTGCGCCTGCCGCCCGGGCGGCTGCGTGAGCAGGAGATCCTGCGAGTCGTCGCCGGTTTGTCCGCGTCCCTGGCCGCCTTGCACGAGGCCGGCCGGGCGCACGGCGGCATCTGCCCCGGTGCCGTGATCCGCGATGCGCAGGGTGTTGCCGTCCTGGCACCGCCTGCCGATGTTGCGCCGGATGAGGAAGACGCCGTCCGGCACGCGGGTTACGCCGCGTTCGAACAGTACTCGGACGATCCGAGCCATGCTTGCGGCCCTTGGACGGACGTGTACGGGCTGTCGGCGCTGGCGTACTTCCTGGCGTCGGGTGCAGCCCCTCCGGGCGCGCTGGCACGGCGCGTGCGCGACGACTGCCTGCCTTTGGACGAATGGCAACCGGGCGCCTATCGAGCGGCGTTCTGCGCCGCCGTGGACGAGGGGCTGGCGATGGAGGAGCAGGCCAGGCCGCGGACGGCTGCGGCGCTTGTCGCGGCGATGGGTGCGATCCCGCCGGCCGTGGCGGCTGCTGTGGCGCATCCAGCGCCGGCGCCTGCGGTGGATCCGGATCCGGAGCCGGACATGTTTGCGCCCTCATTGATGGCGGAAACGCCCGCTGACGAGCCTGCCGATCCACTGCCGGTTGCTGCCCGCCTGACCGCGATGCGGCCGGAGCACCCGGCGCGGGCGCGGCGCATGTTGCCGCTGGCCGTGGCGGGCCTGCTGCTGCTTGCGGCGGGCGGGTATGCGTGGTTGCGGCCGGCGCAGCCGCCGCAGCCCGCAACCGCCGCAACAGCGCCTGCGCCGACGCCACAGACCCCGCCGGATTCTTCCGCCGCGGCCGGATCCGCCTCGGCGCCGCAGACTGCCGCTGCCGGAACCGCCTTGGCGCCGCAGACTGCCGCTGCCGGATCCGTGGCGCCGGCCGCCAGCTCAAAACCGGAAAGCGCCCCTGAGCCTGAAGCCGCGGCAACCCCCCCGGCTTCAGAGCCGGCCGCGCCTGCGACCCCGCCGCCCCAGGCCGCGCCCGTCACGGTGCAGGTGGCCGTGCGTCCCTGGGGAGAGGTGCTGGTCAACGGCCGCTCGCGCGGCGTGAGCCCGCCGCTGCGCGAACTGGCCCTGCCGCCCGGCCGCTACCAGGTGACGGTGCGCAACGCGTCGGCGGGGGATCACCGCATGACTTTGACGGTGGCTCCGGGCCGGCCGGCTTCCATCACGCATGAGTTCAAGTGAAAGACGTGGGTTCGCGCCCGCATGCGGCGCGTGGATCGCGCCGCAGATGGCGGAAGCCCGTCAAGGCAGGGTGGATTCGCCCCGCAGCAGGTCGTCCAGCGTTTCGCGCTGGCGCACCACGTAGTACTTGTCGCCGTCGACCATGGCTTCGGCCGCGCGGGGCCGCGCGTTGTAGTTGCTGGCCATGGCCATGCTGTAGGCGCCCGCGGACTCCACCGCCAGCAGGTCGCCCTGCTCGATGGCCAGCTTGCGCTGCCGGGCCAGCCAGTCGGCGCTTTCGCAGACCGGGCCGACGATGTCGTAGAGGGTTGCGTCGCCCGCACGCGGATGCACGGGGCGCACGCCATGGAAGGCCTCGTACAGCGCGGGGCGCAGCAGATCGTTCATGGCGGCGTCGACGATGGCGAAGTTGCGCGCTTCTGAATGCTTCAGATACTGGACCCGGGTGAGCAGCACGCCGGCATTGCCCACCAGCGAGCGGCCGGGCTCCAGCACCAGCTGAAGATGGCCGAAGCCGCGCGCGTTCAGGCGTTCGAAGACGCGGTCCAGCAAGGCCTGGGGTGAGGGCGGGATCTCATCCGTGTAGCGGATGCCCAGGCCGCCGCCCAGGTCCAGATGGGCGATCCGGATGCCGGCCTGATCCAGCTTTTCGATCAGGTCCAGCAGCTTTTCCAGCGCGTCGAAATAGGGGCTGATGTCGGTGAGCTGCGATCCGATGTGGCAGTCCACGCCCACGATGTCCAGGCCCGGCAGCGATTGCGCGCTGCGGTAGACGTCCAGCGCCGACTCGATGGCGATGCCGAACTTGTTTTCCTTCAGGCCGGTGGAAATGTACGGATGCGTCTGCGCGTCCACGTCCGGGTTGACCCGCAGCGAGACGGGCGCGCGCAGGCCCATGCCATGCGCGACTTCCGACAGGCGGCGCAATTCGGCTTCGGACTCGACGTTGAAGCACTTGACCTGGGCCGCGAGCGCAGCGCGCATCTCCCAGGCCTGCTTGCCCACGCCTGAAAACACGATCCTGGACGGGTCCGCGCCCGCCGCCAGGGCGCGCTTGAGCTCGCCGCCGGAAACGATGTCGAAGCCCGCGCCCAGGCGCGCGAATTCCTTCAGGACGGCCAGGTTGGAATTGGCCTTCATGCCGTAGCAGACCAGCACGGGGTGCTGGCCGACGGCGTTGCGGTAGGATTCCCAGGCGGCCTTGAGCGCGGCGCGCGAGTACACGTACAGCGGCGTGCCCAGCTTTTCGGCCAGGTGATCCAGCGGCACGTCCTCGGCGTACAGCACATTGTTGCGGAACTGGAAGTACGGATGACCGGCCAGTTCAGGCTGCGCGGGGAATCGGGAAGTCATGGCAGCGACGGGGCCGGCGGGATGACCGTCGGCGGCGGTTGCTGTTGCGTACGCGAGGGCGGCTTGCCGTCCGGCGTCGGCATGTACAAGGGGCCCTTGTACCCGCAGGCCGCGACCATGCCGGTCGCCAGCAGCGTGGCTACAATGCGAAGGACCATGCGGCGAAATGCCAAGTGGAACACTGGGAACTCCTAAATCTTGCAGGCTCGATTATGACCGAAACCGAATTTCTTGCGTTGATCGACCAGGTGCTGAACAGCATCGAAAGCCAGGCCGATGACTGGGCGGCTTCGCTCGATGTCGATGTCGAAACCAGCCGCAGCGGCAATGTGCTGACGATGGTCTTCGAGGACAACACCCACGTGGTGGTGAACAGCCAGGCTGCCATGCAGGAGCTATGGGTCGCCGCGCGCAGCGGCGGCTTCCATTACCGCTACGATGGCCAGCACTGGAACGATACCCGAGGCGGCCCGCAGTTGCCGGACGCCCTGTCGCAGATCTGTTCCGCAGCCGCTGGCGTGCCCGTGACGATACGCCTGTAAAAAGCCAGGCTCAGGCGAAAAAAAGGCCGGCCCATCGGGCCGGCCTTGCTATTTGCGCGTCAGAACGGGATCTTCTGGGACCAGGGCGTATTGCTTTGCGTGCCCACGCCCGGCGCCACCTTGATCCGGGTTTCCTCGCTGGTGCTGCCGTTCAGGCCGTTGAGGAATTCACCCAGCGTGTCGGCCTCGGGCAGGCCCAGGCGCGCGACCGCCTGTCCGGGCGGGAATTCGGAGAAATAGAACTCGCCGTTTTCCACGATGAGGCCGTCGGGACGGGGGCGCGGCTTCTCTTCGGGCACGCCCTTGAGGACCGTCTGCATGTAATCGACCCAGATCGGCATGGCGACGCCGCCGCCGGTTTCGCGCGAGCCCAGCGACTTGGGCTGATCAAAGCCCAGCCACGCGGTGGCGACCAGCGAGGGGGTGTAGCCGGAGAACCAGGCATCCACGGATTCGTTGGTGGTGCCGGTCTTGCCGGCAATGTCGTTGCGCTTGAGCAGTACGCGGGCGCGCGCTGCGGTGCCGTAGGTGGCCACGCCGCGCAGGATGTCGTCCATGATCCAGGCAGTGCGCGGATCGATAGCGCGGGCCGCGGCGTCGCCGGCCACGACCGGCTTGGACTGCATGATGACCTTGCCGTTGCTGTCGGTGACGCGGTCGATCAGGTAGGGCGTGACGCGGTAGCCGCCGTTGGCGAACACCGAGAAGGCGCCGGCCAGCTGCAGGGGCGTCACCGAGCCCGCGCCCAGCGCCAGTGGCAGCACGGCGGGCTGGCGGGCCTTGTCGAAGCCGAAGCGGGTCAGGTAGTCCTGCGCGTACTGCGGGCCGATGGCCTGCAGGATACGGATCGACACCATGTTCTTGGATTTGTACAAACCCTGGCGCAGGGTCAGCATGGGTTCGTACTGGTTGCCGTAGTTCTTCGGGTTCCAGGCCTTGGAACCGGTCTGGGCGGCCGTCAGCTCGAAGGGCTGGTCCGAGATCTGCGTGCCCGGGGTCAGGCCGCGCTCCAGCGAAGCGGCGTAGATGAAGGGCTTGATGTTCGAGCCCGGCTGGCGCCAGGCCTGCGTCACGCGGTTGAAATTGCCGCGGTAGAAGTCGAAGCCGCCGACCATGGCGCGGATTGCGCCGTCCTGCGGCGACAGCGCCACGAAGGCCGCCTGTACCGAGGGCAGGTTGATGATTTCCCAGTTGTCGCCGAACTTGCGGATGTAGACCACGGAACCGCGCTTGATGCGCTGCTCGGGCTTGGCCTTGTCGTTCAGCGCGCGCGCCACCACGCCCAGCACCTTTTTGTCGGTGACGGTGATGATCTCGCGCGAGCTGCGCGCCAGCTTCACTTCGGTGGGGCTGGCCGACAGCACCAGTGCGGTCAGCAGGTCGCCGCTGTCGCTGAACTTGTCGAACACGCCGTCCAGGAACTCATCGAGCGCCTGCGGGTTGTTCTCGGTGCCCGGGGGCAGGTCCAGCTGCTCTTCGGGGCCGGGGTAGGGCGCGCGGCGCGTGTATTCGAGCACGCCTTCGCGCACGGAGCGGTAGGCCGCTTCCTGGTCCTTGGACTGCACCGTGGTGTAGATATTGATGCCGCGCGAATAGACGTTGTCCTGGTACACGTTGAACAGCAGCTGGCGCGCCAGTTCCGCCACGTACTCGCCATGGATGGAATAGCCGCCGGCCGGCGTGCCTTCCGCGGACTTCATGACGATGGGCTGGGCCATCGCCTGCTGATATTCCGGTTCGGTCAGGTAGCCCAGCGAATGCATGCGGCCCAGCACGTAGCGCTGGCGCAGTTCGGCGCGCGGGCGGTTGGCGATCGGGTTGAAACGCGACGGCGCCTTGGGGATGCCGGCGAGCATGGCGGCTTCCGCGGGCGTGACTTCGGACAGGGGTTTGCCGAAATAGGTGCGCGAGGCGGCCGCGAAACCGTAGGCGCGGTGGCCCAGGTAGATCTGGTTCATGTAGAGCTCGAGGATCTGGTCCTTGGTGAGCTCCGATTCGATCTTGAAGGTCAGCAGCAGTTCATAGAACTTGCGCGAATAGGTCTTCTCCGACGACAGGTAGAAGTTGCGCGCCACCTGCATGGTGATGGTACTGGCGCCCTGCGACTTCGACATGCTGATCAGGTTGGTCAGGCCGGCCCGCGCCACGCCCATCCAGTCGATCCCGCCGTGCTGGTAGAAGCGGTCGTCTTCGGCCGCCAGCACGGCGGACTTCATGACGTCCGGGATTTCGTTGAAGCGCAGCACGTTGCGGCGCTCTTCGCCGAATTCGCCGATCAGGACGCGGTCCGCCGTATAGACGCGCAGCGGCACCCGAGGACGGTAGTCCGTCATGGCGTTCAGGTCCGGCAGGTTGGGCCAGGCCAGCGCCAACGCCATTCCGGCCAGCAGTACGCCGCACAGGAACAGGCCGGCAAAGAAGATGCCGGTTTTGACGAAGAATCGCAGTATCGGGGAACCGCTCTTGGCGGGCTTGTCTTTCTTGGAGGAATTCTGGGGCTTGCTCATCGCGGCGATTTTACGGGTATCTCCGGGTCCGTCTTGGCACGGGGCACCGGTTTCTGTAACAAAATCGTTCAGTGTGGTAGGCGGGCAACTGGCGGCTGATGTGATAATGCCGTCATGAACTTTTCCGCTATCTCATGTCCGGAGGCCGACCCGGACCCGGCGTCCTCTGGCGAGACGCCTGAAAACCTGCCTTGCGCCGCTGAGTGCACAGGCAGGGCCGCTACATTGCCGCATGACCTGCCGGTCTTCCTGGTCGGAATGATGGGCGCGGGCAAGACGACCATAGGGCGTGGCCTGGCGCGTGCGCTGGGGCGCGAGTTTATGGACTTGGATCATGAGCTCGAGGCGCGTTGCGGCGTGCGGGTGCCGGTAATCTTCGAAATCGAGGGCGAAGCCGGTTTTCGTCGCCGGGAATCAGCCGCCTTGGAAGAGTGTACCCAACGACGCAACATAATTCTCGCCACCGGGGGCGGCGCCATCCTGGCGCCGGAAAACCGCCAGCGCCTGCACGAGCGCGGCATCGTGGTCTATTTGAGGGCCAGCGTGGACGAATTGTTCCGCCGCACCTGCCGCGACCGCAACCGTCCCCTGTTGGCCACCGCCGATCCGCGCGGCACGCTGCGTGACCTTATGACCCTGCGGGAACCCCTCTATAAGGAAGTGGCCGACCTGGTGGTGGAAACGGGCGCCATGCCCATCCACACCCTGGTCAAGGCGCTGCTGCCGCAATTGCAAGCCTTCGAGAAGCACATATGAACGTTGTACACGTGGACACCCCGGGCGGAAGCTACCCGATCAACATCGGCCCGGGCCGCCTGGACGTCCTGGACCAGAGCATTCCGGCCGACGCCACCGCGATCGCCGTGGTGACCAACCCGACCGTCGCCGCCTTGTACGGCGAACGCGCCGAGGCGGCGCTGGCCAGGACCGGCAAGCGGGTGCTGCGCATCGAATTGCCGGACGGCGAGGCCTACAAGGACTGGCAGTCGCTGAACCTGATCTTCGACGCCCTGCTGGGCAACCGCCTGGACCGCCGCTGCGTGCTGGTGGCGCTGGGCGGCGGCGTCATCGGCGACATGACCGGCTTCGCCGCCGCGGTCTACATGCGCGGCGTGCGCTTCTTGCAGGTGCCGACGACTTTGCTGTCACAGGTCGATTCGTCGGTGGGCGGCAAGACCGCCGTCAACCATCCGCTGGGCAAGAACATGATCGGCGCGTTCTACCAGCCGGTCGCCGTCGAGATCGATACGGACGTGCTGAACACGCTGCCGGCGCGCGAGGTGTCCGCGGGCCTGGCCGAAGTGATCAAGTACGGCCTGATCCTCGACCCGGCGTTCTGGTCCTGGTGCGAAGAAAACGCGCAGAAGCTGCGCGCGCTGGATCCGGACGCCGTCAGCCATGCCATCCGCCGCTCCTGCGAGCTGAAGGCGCAGGTGGTGGGCAAGGACGAGCGCGAATCCGGCCTGCGCGCCATCCTGAACCTGGGCCACACTTTCGGCCACGCCATCGAATCCGGCCTGGGCTACGGCGCCTGGCTGCATGGCGAAGCGGTGGGTTGCGGCATGGTGCAGGCTGCCGAGCTGTCGGCCGACGTCGCCGGCTTTGAGCGCGCCGACGTGGAGCGCGTGCGCGCGCTGGTGACCGCCATCGGCTGTCCCGCCGTGGCCCCTGAC
This sequence comes from Achromobacter sp. FW305-C-30-7, assembly GCF_058783105.1. NCBI lineage: Bacteria > Pseudomonadati > Pseudomonadota > Betaproteobacteria > Burkholderiales > Alcaligenaceae > Achromobacter > Achromobacter sp. FW305-C-30-7. Next base: position 79,056 of record NZ_JBYSYI010000001.1, read on the forward strand.
CTGGGCGCCGACCGTTGGCTGGACCTGATGCAGGTGGACAAGAAAACGGAAGGCGGCTCGATCCGCTACGTGCTCATGACCCGCATCGGCGAAGCCATGATGCGCCCGGCTCCCGACGACGCGGTGCGCGCCGTCCTGGCCCGTACCACCCAATAGACATGCTGGAGACGGTGTTGCAGATGAAAGAACTGGCTTCCTATGCATCCCACCCGTCTCAATCGCGCGGGCGGACCTATGCCGAGCCGCCGCCGGAAAATCGGACGGAGTTTCAGCGCGATCGCGATCGCATCGTCCATTCCGGCGCGTTCCGGCGCCTGGAATACAAGACCCAGGTCTTCGTGAACCATGAAGGCGACCTGTTCCGCACCCGCCTGACCCATAGCCTGGAAGTGGCCCAGATCGCGCGCACGCTGGCGCGCAGCCTGGGCCTGTCCGAAGACCTGACCGAAGCCATCTCGCTGGCGCATGACCTGGGCCACACGCCGTTCGGCCACGCCGGGCAGGACGAGCTCAATGCCTGCATGCGGGAACTGGCGCCCGAGGCGGGCGGCTTCGAGCACAACCTGCAAAGCCTGCGGGTGGTGGACGAACTCGAAGAACGCTATGCGGACTTCAACGGCCTGAACCTGTGCTTCGAAACGCGGGAAGGCATCCTCAAGCACTGCTCGGCCGCGCATGCGCGCCAACTGGGTGACGTGGGCCAGCGCTTCCTGGACCGCACCCAGCCCTCGCTAGAAGCGCAGCTGGCCAATCTGGCGGACGAAGTCGCCTACAACAACCACGACATCGACGACGGCCTGCGTTCGGGCCTGATCACGCTGGAACAGTTGAAGGAAGTCTCGATCTTCGAGCGCCACCACGCCCATGTGCTGGAAAGCTATCCCGGGCTGGCCCCGCGCCGCGCCGTGGCCGAAACCATACGCCGCATGATCAATACGCTGATCGTCGACCTGACGCGGACTTCGCTGGCGCGCATCCGCGAGTTCGCGCCCGCCACTGCCGACGACGTGCGCCGCGCGCCGCCCCTGGCGACGTTCTCGCCGGAGATCCGCAGCGAGGCCGACGCGCTCAAGAAATTCCTGTTCGACAATCTGTACCGCCACTACCGCGTCTTGCGCATGACGACCAAGGCGCGGCGCATTGTGCGCGAGCTGTTCGCCGCCTTCCTGGACGATCCGCGCCTGCTGCCGCCCGACTACCGCCGGCCGGCGTTCAATGAGCAGGCCCGCGCCATCGCCGATTACATTGCCGGCATGACGGACCGCTACGCCATCCGCGAACACAAGCGCCTGTTCGAGATGGCCTGAGGCCCGCGCGCGGCGGCGCGGGCGCAGGTCTCAGACGCCTTGCCCTCGCTTCAGCCCGCCAGATAGCGCTGCGTCAGCAGCACCCAATAGGCCGCGCCCACGGGCAGGCTGTGGTCGTTGAAGTCGTAGCCCGGGTTGTGCACCATGCAGGCGCCGTGCCCGCTGTTGAAGCCGTCCGCTGACCCATCGCCATTGCCCACCAGCAGGTAGGAGCCCGGCACTTCCTCCAGCATGAAGGCGAAGTCCTCGCTGCCGGTCAGTGCCCGGGTCTGCAGCTCCACCCTATCGGCGCCCACCAGTTCCACCGCCACCTGGCGCGCGAAATCGGTTTCTTCCTGGGTATTCACCAGCACGGGATAGCCGCGGCCATAGTCGATGGTCGCCCGCACCTGGTAGCTGGCCGCCTGGCTGTGGACCAGTTCGGTGATGCGCGTCTGCAAGGTGTCGCGCACGCCGCGGTCCAGCGCGCGCACGCTGAGTTTCAGCGTAGCGGTCTGGGGAATCACATTGTTTGCTTTGCCGGCGTTGAACGCGCCGACCGTGATCACCGCCATGTGCAGGGGATCGATGTTGCGGGCGACGATGCTTTGCAGACCCATGACGATGGCCGCGCCTGCCACCACCGGGTCGGCGGCGCAATGCGGCATCGCGCCATGTCCACCCACGCCTTCCAGCACGATGGTGACGTTGTCGGACGAAGCCATGGCCGCGCCGTCACGCAGCAGCAGGCGGCCTTGCGGATGGCCCGGCATGTTGTGCATGGCGTAGATGGCGTCGCACGGATACTTGCGGAACAGCCCGTCCTCCATCATGCGCTTGGCGCCGCCCAGGCCTTCCTCGGCGGGCTGGAAGATCAGGTTGAGCGTGCCGTCGAAGTCGCCGTGCTTGGCCAGGTGATGCGCTGCCGCCAGCAGCATGGCGGTGTGGCCGTCGTGGCCGCAGGCATGCATCACGCCTTCGTTGCAACTGGAGTGATCCAGGCCCGTGGCTTCCTGGATCGGCAGGGCGTCCATGTCGGCGCGCAGGCCCAGGCGTTTGCCGCCCGTGCCGCGGCGCAGCTGACCGACCAGGCCGGTGCCGCCCAGGCCGCGCTCCACTTCATAGCCCCATTGCGTCAGGCATTGCGCCACCAGGTCGCTGGTGCGGAATTCCTGGAAGCCGAGCTCGGGGTGGCGATGGATGTCGCGGCGGATCGAGACGAACTCGGCGGCCTGGGCAGTCATGGTCTGCAGGATGGGATGCATGTCGGGTAGATCCTGGAATCGGGTCACGGGTTGCCGGCCAGTTTCACGTGGCTGGAGATTTCGCGGAAGCGTTCGGTCTCGGCGCGGTACATGGCATCGGCCTGTTCCGCGCTCATGGGGGCGGAGACTTCGATGTTCTGGTGGGCCAGGCTGTCCTTCACCGCCGGATCCTGCATGGCAGCATTAAGTGCGGCGTTCAGGCGCGACACCACGTCTTGCGGCGTGTCGCGCTTGACGAAGTAGCCGGTCCAGGTAGTGAAGTTGAAGCCCTTGAGCAGCTGGCCTTCATTCACCGACGGCACCGACTTGAGCGCCGGCAACTGGCTGCGCTGCGGGTCCAGGCTGGCCAGCAGCTTGATGCGGCCCTGTTCGGCCAGCGCCACCTGCTGCTGCGACAGCGGCAGGATGGCCAGGTCCACTTGGCCGCCGCCGATGTCCTGCATCAGCGGCGCGCCGCCCTTGTAGGGCACATGCATCATGTTGGCGCCGATGGTGCGGGCCATGTGCTCGCCCAGCACGTGATACAGCGAGCCCACGCCCACGCTGCCGAAGGTCAGCGGCTGAGTGGCCGAACGCGAGCGCGCCAGCGTGACCAGTTCGTCAGCGTTGTTGGCGGGCAGGTCTGCGCGCGCCACGATCACCAGGGGCGCCATGCCTATCATCTGCACTAGGCGGAAGTCCTCGCTCTTGAGCTTGACCGCGGGGTTGGCGATGGGGGACAGGATCAGCTCGTTGGGCGAGCCCTGGAACAGGTAGTAGCCGTCGGCCTTGGCACCCAGCACCTTTTGCGCGCCTAGCGCGCCGCTGACGCCGCCCAGGTTCTCCACCAGTACTGGCTGGCCCAGCTGCTTGGACACGGGCGAGGCCACCACCCGGGCGATGGAATCGGATGCGCCGCCTGCCGGGTAGGGCACCATCATCATGACCGGCCGGTCGGGATAGTCTGCGGCCTGGGCGCTCTGGCCCAGCAGTGCCGCGCCCAGCGCCAGCGCACAGCCGGCCTGGCGCAGGCCATTGGAAAGCATGCTCACGAAATTCCCCTTGGAATGGATATAGGCATGTTCCGCATGCTAGGGACTGGCCTCGCTAGTTGTCTAACGAATTGTTATTCTGGAAGCTAGAAAAAAAACTCATACTTGAACGGGGACTCGGGCATGAATCTCAAGCAGCTCGAACATCTGCTGGCGGTGGCCGAGGCAGGCTCCTTCAGCCGCGCGGCCGAACATCTGCATCTGACCCAGTCGGCGCTCAGCCGCAGCATCCGGCTGCTGGAAGAGGACCTGGGGGCGCGGCTGCTGGACCGCATGGGCAAGCGGACCGAGCTGACGCCGCTGGGCCTGACCGTCGCCGGCCGCGCGCGGCGCATCCTGTTCGAATCGGGCGAATTGCGCCGCAGCGCCGAACTGCTGACCCAGGGCGACCGGGGCAGCATCAGCATAGGCCTGGGATCGGGGCCAGGCGTCATGCTCATGACACCGCTGCTGGCGCACGTGGCGCAACACTATCCGCAAGTGCGGCTGGATGTGATGCGCGGTTCGCCGGAGGCCCATCTGGCGCTGTTGCGCCAGCGGCGCCTGGATGCGCTGGTGGTCGATACCCGCGGCATTGTGCCGGCGGCCGATCTGCGCATCGAACCCATATCGGAAATGCGCGCCGGGTTCATCTGCCGCCGCGGCCACCCGCTAGTCCAGGCGGGGCGGCCGGCGCGCTTCGCGGAGGTCGCGGCCTATCCGCTGGCGTCGACGTTCCTGGCCGCCGACACGGTACGCATCGTGGTCGAGCATTTCGGTATCGAGGCGGACCCGCAGACGTCGATGCGCCTGCGCTGCGATGAAATCGGCAGCGTGCTGGAAGCGGTGCGCGTGTCGGACGCGGTATTCCTGGGCATCGTGGGCGCGGCGCGGGTCGGCATCGCTGCGGGCGAACTGACGGAATTGCCCACCGACCCGCCGCTGCGCAGCCACGCGCTGTTCGCGATGGTGACCTTGACGGGCCGCACCGAGGCGCCCGCGATGGCGCTGGTGCGTGAATTCGTGGCCCAGCGCCTGCGCGATTGAACCCGCGCTAGCGGTGCTTGCGGTAGGGCTCGTCCTCGGGCACGAAGGTGGCTTCGGCCAGTGCATCGCGCGTCCACTCCTGCATGGCGGGCAGCGCCAGCACTGCGTCCATGTAGTCGCGCACCGGACCCGCGGCCGCGATGCCATAGGTATTGAAACGCGAGACCACCGGCGCGAAGAAGGCGTCGGCGATCGAGAATGCGCCAAACAGGAAAGCGCCGCCCTGGCCGAATTCCGCGCGCGTGTCGTGCCAGATGGCTTGCAGGCGCGAGATGCCCTGTCGCGCGGCCTCGGGCAGGTCGATGCCGGGCAGCCGCGCCTCGACGTTCATGGGCAGCGCCTGGCGCATTGCGCCAAAGCCGCTGTGCATCTGGGCGGCCAGCGATCGGGCGCGGGCGCGCGCCTTGGGGTCCTGCGGCCACAGGTGGGCCTCGGGATGGCGCTCGGCCAGGTATTCGCAGATCGCCAGCGAATCCCAGACCGCGAAGTCGCCGTCCAGCAGCACCGGCACCAGGCCCGCGGGCGACACCGCGCTCACGCGGCGCGAGAATTCCTCGGTGAAGAAGCCGAGCTTCTGTTCCGTGAATGCAATGCCCGTGGCGCGCAAGGCGATCCAGGGGCGCAGGGACCAGGACGAGTAATTCTTGTTGCCGATGATCAAGGTGTACATGCCGCGATCCTTTCTAGCCATTGATGTGAGGGTTCATGCGCCCGGGCTGCGACGCAGCAGTTTGCCCAGATACTGTCCGGTGTGGCTGGCGGGCGTGTCGGCCACGTCTTCCGGCGTGCCCTGCGCGACCACGCGGCCGCCGCCATCGCCGCCTTCGGGGCCCATGTCGATCACCCAGTCCGCGGTCTTGATGACGTCCAGGTTGTGCTCGATGATCAGCACGGTATTGCCGCTGTCGACCAGTTGGTTCAGCACCTGCAGCAGCAGTTCTATGTCGCGGAAATGCAAGCCCGTGGTGGGTTCGTCCAGGATATAGAGCGTGCGGCCGGTGCTGCGTCGCGACAGTTCCTGCGACAGCTTCACGCGCTGCGCCTCGCCGCCCGACAGGGTGGTCGCGCTCTGCCCCAGCCGGATATAGGACAGGCCCACGTCGATCAGCGTGTGCAGCTTGCGGGCGATGGCCGGCACGGACTCGAAGTACTCCAGCGCCTGCTCCACGGTCAGGTCCAGCACTTCGCTGATGTTGCGGCCGCGATAGCGGATTTCCAGCGTTTCGCGGTTGTAGCGTTTGCCGTGGCAGACGTCGCAGGGCACGTACATGTCGGGCAGGAAGTGCATCTCGACCTTGACCACGCCGTCGCCCTGGCAGGCCTCGCAGCGTCCGCCCTTGACGTTGAAGCTGAAGCGCCCCGGATCGTAGCCGCGGGTGCGCGCCTCCGGCACGCCCGCGAAGAGTTCGCGGATCGGCGTGAACAGGCCTGTGTAGGTCGCGGGATTGCTGCGCGGCGTGCGGCCGATGGGGCTCTGGTCCACGCTGATGATCTTGTCGAAGTTTTCCAGCCCCTGCATCGACACGTAGGGCGCGGGTTCGCTCTGCGCGTGGTGCAACTGGCGCGAAACGGCGACCGCCAGCGTGTCGTTGACCAGCGTGGACTTGCCCGAACCGGACACGCCGGTCACGCACACCAGCCGGCCCGACGGGATGCGCAGGTCCACGGTCTTGAGGTTATTACCGCTTGCGCCCGCCAGGGTCAGCCAGGACAGTTCTTCGTTGACGGGGCGCCGCTGCGGAATGGCGATGGCGCGCGCGCCGCTGAGGTACTGGCCGGTCAGCGAATTCGGGTCGCGCTGCACGGCTTCCGGGTCGCCCTGCGCCACCACCTGGCCGCCGTGTTCACCCGCGCCCGGCCCCATGTCCACCACCCAGTCGGCCATACGGATCATGTCTTCATCGTGCTCGACCACGATCACGCTGTTGCCCAGGTCGCGCAGGTGCTGCAGGGTGCCGATCAGCCGGTCGTTGTCGCGCTGGTGCAGGCCGATGGAGGGCTCGTCCAGCACATACATCACGCCGGTCAGGCCCGAACCGATCTGGCTGGCCAGGCGGATGCGCTGCGCCTCGCCGCCCGAGATGGTGTCGGCGCTGCGGTCCAGCGACAGATAGTTCAGGCCCACGTTGTTCAGGAAGCTCAGGCGCGCCTCGATTTCGCGCACGATGCGTTGCGCGATCTCTTGCTTGGCGCCGGTCAGGCTCAGGTCGCGGAACCAGGCGAGGCAGGTCGATAGCGGCATGGCCTCGACTTCATAGATGGCCTGGCCGTGGCGTTCGCCGCCGCGCGGATCCTGGCCGATCAGTACGTTGCGGGCCTCGGGCCGCAACCGCGAGCCGCCGCAGTCCGGGCAGGTCTTGATGTTGCGGTACTTGCCGAGTTCTTCGCGCACCGTGGCCGAATCGGTCTCGCGCCAGCGGCGCTCCAGGTTCGGGATCACGCCCTCGAAGGTGTGGCGCTTGACCGTGCTGCGGCCTTTCTCGTTCAGATAGAGGAACGAGATCTCTTCGTCGCCGGAGCCGTACAGCACCTTGTCGCGCAGCGCTTCGGGCAGTTCCTCGAAGGGCGCCTCGATGTCGAATTCATAGTGCGCCGCCAGGCTGGTCAGCAGCGAATGCGTGAAGGCGTTGCGGCGGTCCCAGCCGCGGATGGCGCCGGCTGCCAGGCTCAGCTCGGGGAAGGCGACCACGCGCTTGGGATCGAAGAAGCCGACCTGGCCGATGCCGTCGCAGCTGGGGCAGGCGCCCATGGGGTTGTTGAAGCTGAACAGGCGCGGCTCCAGCTCGGGCAGGCTGTGGCTGCACACCGGGCAGGCGTAGCGGCTGGAGAAAACCTGTTCGCGCTCGCTGTCCATGTCCAGCGCCAGGGCGCGGCCTTCGGCCAGCTGCAAGGCGGTTTCGAAGCTTTCCGCCAGGCGCTGCTTGCTCTCGGGCTTGATGCGCAGCCGGTCGATGACGACGTCGATGTCGTGCTTCTCAGTCTTCTTCAGCGGCGCCATGCCGTCGATTTCGGTCATCTGGCCGTCCACGCGCAGGCGCACGTAGCCCTGCGCCTGCAGGCTGGCGCACTCGTCCTCGAAGCTGCCTTTCTTGCCGCGGGCGATCGGGGCCAGCACCGCCAGGCGGGTCTCGGGCGTCCAGGACAGCACCGCGTCCACCATCTGGCTGACGCTCTGCGCTTGTAGCGGCAGGCCGTGGTCCGGGCAGTAGGGCGTGCCGACCCGCGCGTACAGAAGGCGCAGGTAGTCGTGGATCTCGGTGATGGTGCCGACGGTGGAGCGGGGGTTGTGTCCCGCCGCCTTCTGTTCGATGGAAATGGCCGGCGACAGGCCCTCGATCAGGTCCACGTCCGGCTTGTCCATCAGTTGCAGGAACTGCCGGGCGTAGGCGGACAGGCTTTCCACGTAGCGGCGTTGGCCCTCCGCGTACAGCGTGTCGAATGCCAGCGAGGATTTGCCCGAACCGGACAAGCCGGTGACGACCACCAGCTTGTGGCGTGGCAGGTCGAGCGAGACGTTCTTGAGATTGTGGGTGCGCGCACCCCGAATGCGTATTGTCACGTCGATCGGGCTCTTTTAAGCGGTTTCAAAGGCCAACTTGGTACTATAGCGCGCCGAATCCCCCTGCGTTCGGGGCAGTTCTTCAGCCTGGATAGTCCCGGGGGCGGCATTGCACCGCCAGATCAGACCGTGAGCGTGTGACATGCACGCGCGCGGGCGAGCCCTAGTCATCGTTGAATTTTTCGCATGCAGGCAGATAAAAAACTGAAATTGACCCCGTCCGAGCGCCGCGCCAGCGTGGCGCTGGCCGGCCTGTTCGCCGCGCGGATGCTGGGGCTGTTCCTGTTGCTGCCCGTCTTCGCCGTGGCCGCTGCCGGCATGCCGGGCGGCGACGATCCCGCCCGCGTCGGCCTGGCGCTGGGCATGTACGGCCTGACCCAGGCCTTCATGCAGATCCCTTTCGGCCTGGCGTCCGACCGCTGGGGCCGCCGCCCGGTGGTGTTGTTCGGCCTGCTGCTGTTCGTGGCGGGCAGCATTGTCTGTGCGCAGGCGTCCGACGTGTACTGGATCACCATCGGCCGCGCCATCCAGGGCGCGGGCGCCATTTCGGCGGCCGTGACCGCCTGGCTGGCGGATTCCACCCGCGACGAGGTCCGCACCCGCGCCATGGCCATGGTGGGCGGGTCGATCGGCCTGTCCTTCGCCGTTTCGCTGGTGCTGTCGCCGGTGCTGGTGGGCTGGTGGGGCCTGTCCGGCCTGTTCTGGACCATCGCCTGCCTGGGCGTGATCTGCCTGGCCGTGGCGGGTTGGGTGGTGCCCGTGGTGCCGTTGACCCAGGCCCGCACCATGCAGGCGGCCAGGCCGCGCGAAGTCCTGACCCACAGCGACCTGCTGCGGCTGAATTTTGGCGTGTTCGTGCTGCACCTGATCCAGGTGGCGCTGTTCGTGGTGGTGCCGGCCCTGTTGGCCAAGGTAGGCGGCCTGGACGCGCGCGAGCTTTGGAAGGTCTATCTGCCGGTCATCCTGGTTTCCTTCGTGCTGATGGTGCCGGTGGTGTTCATCGCGGAAAAGCGCCGCGCCCATCGCGGCGCCCTGCGCGCCGCCGTTGCAGGACTGGCGTTGGTGTGCGCCTTGCTGCCCGCGGCCAGCCATGGCTTCTACACCCTGGCCGCCGCCCTGACGGGCTTCTTCGTGGCGTTCAATGTGTTGGAAGCCTTGCAGCCCTCGCTGGTGTCGCGGGTGGCGCCGCAGGCCTATAAAGGCCTGGCGCTGGGCTTCTACAACACCGCCCAGGCCGCCGGCCTGTTCGCGGGTGGCGCGCTGGGCGGCTGGCTGGCCTCGCATTCTGGGTCCAGCGCTGTTTTCATCGCTGCCGCCATCCTGTCGGCGATCTGGCTGGCCGTGACCTGGGCGTTGCGGCCGCTGCCCCAGCCGGCTTGCTAGCGAATTCCCCTCGGGAAAGTCGGGGATCGTTCCCCGAAAAGCGCCCAACAGCCGCGAAAATCGGCTAGCCGGGGTGGACGGCTTTGTCACATCCTGGTTTGGCGCGGCGGGCTCTTTTCGTCGATAATACGCATCAAATCAGGGCTTCACTCAGGGTTTAACCCGGCGTCGCCGGTCATCGTTGCGGTGACCGGCGTGTTTCATGAAGCCGGTCTTCAACATCGCTTTTATGTTGTTGCCGGCGCGTCCGCGGCAACGCACACGCAGGCTGTCAACAACAGAGGGACAACGGCATGGCATCGGTTAACAAAGTCATACTCGTGGGCAATCTGGGACGCGACCCGGAAGTCCGCTACAGCCCCGAAGGGGCGGCAATCTGCAATATGTCCATTGCCACCACCTCCACCTGGAAAGACAAGGCTTCGGGCGAACGCCGCGAAGAAACGGAATGGCACCGCGTCGTCATGTACAACCGCCTGGCTGAAATCGCCGGCGAATACCTGAAGAAGGGCCGCTCGGTCTACATCGAAGGCCGTCTGAAGACGCGCAAGTGGCAAGACAAGGACACCGGCGCTGACCGCTACAGCACCGAAGTCGTCGCCGACCAGATGCAGATGCTGGGTGGCCGCGAAGACGGCGGCGGCGGTGGCGCAAGCTTTGGCGGCGGTGGTGGCTACGACGACGCGCCTTCGCGTCCGGCACAGCAGCGCGCCCCGGCCCAGCGCCCGGCCCCGCAACAGCGCCCGGCGCCCGCAGCGGCTCCGGCCAGCAGCGGTGCTAATTTGGCGGATATGGACGACGATATTCCGTTCTGATCGCTACTGGCCGGTTCATGCAAACCCTCGCCTCAGGCGGGGGTTTTTTTATTTCCGTCTGTTTTGATCGCGGGCGTCCGTGCGGCGCGGGCCGGTTCTTGCGCTCGCAATCGCCGTACGCGCTGGCCGTTCATTACGAAATTTTTTGTAAGAATGGGTTAAGCTTCGCTCCGTCACAGTTTTTGCGTCCAGGGGCCTTCGCGGCTCGTCAGTCGAAATGGTGCGTTCCATCCTTGGGGCGGCAGTCCCCAAAGTCGAGCTCAAGACCGATTTGAGCCTCAGCACGGCATCCCGTGCCCGCCTGAACCCCGCTGAATTGCAGGCCCGGCTGCGCCAGCGCCGATCGACCGCCTACGTCGAAGCCATGACTCGTCTTGATGCCGGCGGGCATGTCCACAGCAGGGCCGCCACCGAGGCGCTCATCGATGCGATCCGTCAGGAATTCCCGGACGTGCATGTCGAGGCCTGGCCTTTGGGCATCATCGCCAAATGTTTTCTGGGCGCGCCTTACGAGGTCCATACGCTGAGTTGTTCGGGCAGCATCATCCAGCATTTCAAGGGCGGCGAGGCCCTGCCCCAGGGCATGGAGCAGGCCCGGTCGCTGGCGCGCAACGGCTACTACGCATTTATCGAGGTCTACACCGACAAACTGATCGCCGTGGGCGTCAACGGTCAGACCGCCATCATCGAAAACTGAATAGGCAGACATGGCAGATCGCATCATCCAGACGGCAGACCTGAGCAGCATCCTGGGTTCACTGCGCGGCTTGCAGGGCGACATCGGCACGGTATCGGACCAGGTGGGTTCGGTGGGCCGGGAGTTGAACCAGACGCGCGCCGAGTTGTCCAGGCTCGAGCAGGCGTTCGCCGACTTCGTGGAGTCCGACCTGAAGGCCAAGGAGCTGTCGCTAGCCGAAACCCGTCAGGTGAAGGTGCGCCAGGAGCTGGACACGACCTACGAGTACTACGGAATCGTGCGACGCCAGGCTACTGGCATCCTGCAGGCCTCGGATATCCAGCTCGTGCGCAACGAGACGCTGCGCAGCGCGACCGAAGAACTCATGATCTCGGCGCCGCGCTACTGGCTCGCGCCGGCGCTTGTGGCGCTGTCGTCCTGGTTGGGCGACAACCGCGGACTGGCCGAGCGGGCGCTCAGCGAAGCCATACGTCGCGACGACGAGAAGACCTCGTTGTTTTTCGCCCTGATCGCCCGTCGCGCGGGCCGCAACGAGCTCAACCGCATCTGGCTGGATCGCTATTTCGGCTTGCAGAATCCGTTCAAGCTTGACCGCCAGACTGTGGTCATGGTCGATGCGCTGGCTAATGGCGTATTTGGCGCGGAAGTCGCCCTGCATTGCACCAAGCGCATCGCCGACTGGATCGACGAGTTGTCGGCCCAGGCCGGGTTCGTCGAGGCGCAACGCAACCAATGGGGGCGCGCGCTGCTGTCCAAGGCCCCCAACGAGGACCACGGCAACCGCTATCCGCACCTCAAGCGCATGAGCCCGACCTGGCCCGAGCTCAATCAAGCCATCAACGGGGTTGCCGTGCACGCCGCCGCGTTGGCGCACTTCGAAGGCGTGTTTCTGGGCGAGATCCGTCCCGCCGCCAGCGTGCTGGCGGCGGTCGACGACCTGTTGAGCAAGCTGGTCACGCGTTTCGATGACGAAGAGCTGCCGCTGCGCCGCCAGGAAGAGTTGTGCCGCCTCATCATCGAGGAAAGCGGCGACCGCCGCGCCGCCCAGAAGCGTTTCGACCTGCAGAGCGCCGCGCTGGACGAGGAAGTCGATTTCACCCAACTGCTTACCAACGCGGCCATGCATCCCGAGGTCTCGCACGTGACGCGAGCCACGCAACGGTTCGCGGTCGCGCATTCGCGAGACTGGATCCTGGACGGTCATGCCGATGTGACCGCTAAGGCGCGCATGACCGTGCCGGCCGACGTGCATCTCGATATCGAAGACTGGCAAGGCATCACGCAAAACGGCGACAACGAGGCCGAACTGCTGCGCAGCCTGGAGGACGCCATCGCCGTGCGCGAGGCAGGCGATCTGGCCGCCATCAAGTTCACGGCCAAGCACTGGCTGGGCGCGGCGCTGAGCGCGGCCCTCGTTCTGAGTTCCGTGAGCGTGGGCATCTTGCCCCTGCTGCTGGGCGCCGCTGGTCTGTTGTGGGTCTACCTCACGCATCGCCAGATGGAGACGAGACGCAAGACGGTCAAGGCGAACTATGCCAAGCTGCGCCAGCAGGCCGGCGATGCGCTGCGCGCGTGTTTGGCCGAAGTGGTCGAGTTGCGTCGCGATATTGCGGCCCGCGACTCGATATCGACCCGCGTGGCCGAACTGCTGGAAAGCATCTCCCCTGAACAGCACGTGCTTTCTTCGCATGACGCGGTGCGCCGCGTCATGGTCAAGGCTTAAGGAACCAACGATGATCCGCCAGATTTCCCCGGACCCCGCGCTTGTGCCTGAATCGCGGCCTGTAGTGCCAGCCGTCGTCCCTGCTGCAGCGCCTGCAAGCGCCGCGGTACCGGCGTCTGCCGATACGCGCGATGCGCTGGCGGGAGCGCTGCCGGCGTGGGACCTGTTGCCCGCCTCGCCCTTCATTCGCCGCTTCAAGTGAACGCGGCGCCCGCGCCCGCCGATGTGCCGCGCAGCTATGCGCAGTGGTCTGTCTGGCTGGATCGCTTGTCGGAAGGGCTGCAAGACGAGGCCTGCCTGGATGCGATGCGTGCGGGTGAACTCAATGCCAGCGGTGGCGTGGTCACGCTATTTTCACAGCGTCTGGCGGAAGAGTTCAATGCGCGTCTGATGCGCTGCTCGGAACACCTGACCCGTGACCTGAGCATAGGCAACGACGAAAGCCAGGTCGTGCGCGCCATTCTGAATGCTCGCAAGCATCTGGCTTTCCTGCATCGCCTGGCGCACATCGAGAGCTTTCCCGCCACGTTGCGTACGCACCTGACCGACGAGTTGCGCAAGTTCGCGCAGCGCGCGCAACAGTCGCTGGAAGACAGCGCCAGGACAGACCGTAGCGGCCGCCTGCTGGTCCTGTTGCGCAACAACCCGCTGGTGCGGTACGAGCCCGCCGCCCAGGACGGGGGCGCCGCCTCCACAGCGCGGGCGATGGGCATGGGCGCTGCCGTTGGCGCGGCGGCACAGCATCCTCTTTCGCAAACCGGCGCGCGCCGGCGCAACATTATTCTCTGATATCGATCCATGAGCGACACGACCGAGTTCAAGGCCACGCTGACGCGTTACCTCAAGGCCCGCATTCCCTTCATTTCGATCCGCAGCGCCGAGCGCAGCCGGGTGCTGGAGCTGTTGCGCGAAGTGGTGGCGCCGCTCAACGCGCCCATCTTCGTGCACACCCTGTCGCAGGGCACGCGCGAACTCGCGACCGGCCGCAGCGTGAACGAAGACCGCTCGGTCACAGGCGCGGTCGACTTCGCGAGCCAGCAGTTCGCGCAGCGCCAGAATCTGTCCTGCGTGTTGACTGAAATCTCGGACATCGAGGACGACACTGCCTCTGCCCGTCATTTGCTCGATGTCGTGATGCTGGCCGCTGAGCACAGCGGCGTGGTCATAGTCATCACGACCAAACCGGTGTGGGGCCAACTCCAGCGGGCCGGCATGGCGCTGACGCTCTCCGCGCCAAGCGAGGACGAGATGTACGCCATCATCCACGATACGCTGGAGGCGTACCGCAGCCACTTCGAGATCGAATGGGACACCGATGATGAGCGCCGCGCCGCTGCGATCCTCGCGGGCATCTCGCGCATCGAAGCCGAGAACATCATCGCCACGTTGCTGGCCAATGGCCGCATCGCCAAGAGCGACATGGTGGAACTCATGCACGCCAAGGATCGCATTTTCGCTGACATCAGCGGCATCGAACGCGTGTCGGTGCGCGGCAACGAACTGAGCGTGGGGGGGCTGGGCGGCCTGAAGGCCTGGCTGGACAAGGAGCGGCCGCTGCTGACCGCCGACCTGCGCGAACGCGGCATCCGTCCGCCGCGTGGCGTGCTGCTGGTGGGTGTGCCGGGCTGCGGCAAGTCTCTGTCCGCCAAGGCCATCGCGGCGAGCTGGAGCTTGCCGCTGTATCGCCTGGACCTGTCCACGATCCACGGCCAGTATCTGGGCCAGAGCGAATCGCGCCTTAAGGACGCGCTGGCCACGGCGGACCATGTGGCGCCCTGCATACTGTGGATCGACGAGATCGAGAAGGGCCTGGCCGGCGCGCAGGGGTCGGGCGACGGCGGCACGTCGACCCGGCTGGTGGGGCAGTTCCTCTACTGGCTGCAGGAAGCCCGGTCGCGGGTGTTCGTGGTGGCCACGGCCAATGACGTGTCGAAGTTGCCGCCCGAGCTGCTGCGCCGTGGCCGGTTCGACGAGTTATTCTTCGTGGACCTGCCCACCGCGCACGAGCGTCACGAGATCATCGACATCTATATCAAGCGTGGCCTGAAAGCCGCGCAGCCGCAGGCTTTGATGGATGAACTGGTGGAGTTGTCTGACGGTTTCGCTGGTTCGGACCTGGAAGCCGCCGTGCGCGAAGTCGTCAAGGAGGCCTATCTCAGCGGTGACGCGGCCGTCACGCCCGAACTGTTCCGCGACAGCTTCCGCAATGTGGTGCCGTTGTCGAAGACCGCCCCGGAACAAATCGAGAACATTCGCGCTTGGGGCCGTGAGCGCGCCGTGCCGGCCTCCGGCCAACCCATAGGCGCGGCCATCGCTCCGGCGCGGCCCCGGCGGCAAGTGTTGGGGTGAAGGATTGTCCGGGTTCGCATGCCTGCGACATGCGCGCCGGCATGCCGCAGGCGTTGCAGCTTCTCGCTGGACGGACCCGAGACAGGGTTCAATCGGCAGTCGCGCCAAACGGTGAGGCGGGTTGAAGCATTTTGTTTCACAAAACCCTCTTGCGTTGTCTACCTAGTAGTAGATAAGATTCATCCATCGACGCAGCAAACCAAACACCCCGCCGCAGTCGAAACCAGAAATACAGTAGGACCGTTTTTTTATTTCCCTCTTCATCTACCTATAAGTAGATAGTTTTTTGAACCGCTACGTAATCGTTATCTGGAGATCAACCATGAAGACCCTCGTATCCGCCCTGATCCTGTCCGCTTCCTTCATCGGCGCCGCCCAAGCCGGCGAACTGGACTATCCGCCCGCCCTGAACACCGAAAGCACGGTGACCGGCACCCAGGTGCAACAAGAGCTGGCCCAGGCCCGCGCCAATGGCGAACTGGTGTCCGGCGAAGAAGGCTACGCCGCCACGATTTTTGCTGCCTCCGGCGACAAGAGCCGCGCCCAAGTCCAGAAAGAACTGGCCGCCGCCCGCGCTCAAGGCCTGACTGACAGCAGCGAACTGGCTTATCCGCCCGTGCAAGGCTGAGTATTTTTCACATCAAATCTATCTATAAGTAGATAGCTTTTCGAATCCCGAATGCAGCACCCGATCCTTACTGGAGATCAACCATGAAGACCCTCGTATCCGCCCTGATCCTGTCCGCCTCCTTCATCGGCGCCGCCCAAGCCGGCGAGCTGGACTACCCGCCTCCCCTGAACACCGAAAGCACGGTGACCCGCGCCCAGGTGCAAGAAGAGTTGGCCCAAGCCCGCGCCAATGGCGAACTGGTGTCTGGCGAAGAAGGCTACCCGACGACCCTGTTTGCCGCCACCGGCGACAAGACCCGCGCGCAAGTGCAGCAAGAACTGGCCGCCGCCCGTGCGCATGGCCTGACCGACAGTGGCGAACTGGCCTACCCGCCCGTGCAAGGCTGAATCTGATGCCGGCACATGCGGATCCCGGGGGGCGGGATGTTTCCCGGCCGGGATCCGCAAGGGTTTTGGAGCAGTGGCAACGCTGCCGGAACCGATGACGAATCAACCTATTAGTAGGTAATATTCAGCCATGGACACTCCTACTTCCAACACCACTCGCGAACAGCTTCTGGCTCATGCCGAGAAGCTGATCCGCACGCGCGGATGCAACGGCTTCAGCTATCGCGACCTGGCTGAGCACGTGGGCGTGAAGACGTCCAGCATCCACTATTACTTTCCGGGCAAGGACGACTTGCTCTACGAAGCTGTCGACGCCTACAGCACGCGTGCGCTGGCTGCCATACGCGCCATCGATACTTCGCTGCCGGCGCAGGAGCAGCTGGATCAATATCTGTCGATGATGGAGTCGCGCGCCTGCGGGTCCGGCGAACTCTGTCTGGCCGGCATGCTGGCGGCCGAGGTGAACTCGCTGCCCGAACGTGTGCGCGGCGCATTGCAGGGATTCTTCCGCGCGCACGAAGCCTGGCTGGCCCGGGTGCTGGCCGAAGGCGCGGCGCAGGGCACGATGAAGTTCTCCGGCACGCCCGAGGCGGCCGGCCGCGCGGTGTTCGCCACGGTGCAGGGCTGCATACTGATTGCGCGCCTGTTCCAGCAACCCGCCGCCCTGTGCGAAGCGATCGGCGCCTTGTACGTGCAGTGCGAAGGCCACGAAGGCGGCGCCTGAACGCTTCTTCAGCCTGTCAGCCACGGCCGCCATGCGCAAGCAGGCGGCCGTTGTCTTTGCGCGGCGAAATCAGGCCGCGAGCAGCGCCCGCGCCATGTCGACGCTGGTGCGCGCCTGTATGCCCAGGTCGCGCATGCGCTGCTGGAATGTCGCCTGTGCGTCTTCGAAGCCCGCGACCGGGCTCATGCAGTCGGTCAGCAGGACCAGGCGCGACAGGTCGCGGCCGGGCAGATGCTCGGCCAGGTGTTCGACGGTGGCCTTGACGCAATGGCTGCCGGCCTGGCCGGCGATGAGGATGGTTTCGGCGCGGTCCAGCGAATCCAGCAGGCTGTGGTTGAGTTGGCTGCGCGGATCGTCGGCGTCGGGGACTTCGGCCATCAGCGCGCTGTAGTGCTCGGTCCAGGGGTTCATGCCTTTGGGCACCTTGCGCACGATGAACTGGCGCTCGTCTTCCCAACGACTGTAGGCGGCGCGCACGTCGGCATGCACGTTGTGGCCCCAGGTGCCGATCTCGCAATGCAGCGGCCACACCATCAGGGTGTAGCGGCCGCGCGCTTCCAGTTCGTCCAGGTAGGACAAGGTGCGCGGCAGGTCGTCGGCGTGGCGCGGCCGGAATTCGCCTGCGCGCAGCTGCGCCGCCGTGATCGGCGTGTATGGAGCCACGGCTTGGCCATCGCCGGTGGACCAGAAGGTCGGATGGGCGATGTCCAGGCGGTGGTGCGAATCCAGCGTCACCGTGATCGACGTGAGCGCGGGCGCGGCCGTGTCGATGAAGCGCGCCAGCCGCTGCATGTCGGCGTGCGCGCCAGCCACCGGCAGGGCGGGCGCATGCGCAGCGCCTGTCACGGGATCCCTGGGCAGGTAGGACTCAGGCAGGTCGCAGAAGTCATTCTGCGGATCGATGATCAGTAGATGATTGGAGCGCGGCATGACGACGTTCGGGGGAGGCGAACTCGAAATATAGAACGGGATGGCCATGTCTTTCTAGAAAAGTACCAGATGCTCGGCGCAGTCCGGCAACTGTTTCAGCAGGGCACGCCACTGCAGCCAGACTCTGGCTCCTGCTGAAACGGCGATCACTGCGATAAGGATCCACATGTCAGACTCCTGTCAAATTTCGCACGATCGTGCGAAATTAAAGTGAAGAATTGCCGGCACAGGCCGGCGCAAGAAAGACGACTACTCGAGGTATTTGAAACTGCGGTAGGTGGAAATCAATCGTTCATAAGCGGCCCGCACCCGGTCGGGAGCCTTGGGGTCGCGCAGGAAGCGGGCATCGTGCATCAGCCCGATCATCAGGCTGTAGACCTCGAACACGAGTTGTTCGGGATCCGTGTCCGGCCTGACGTGGCCGGCTTCCAGCGCCTGGTTGACCGTGCGCAGCATGGCGTCGCGCCAGCGCCGCAGATTGCCTTCCAGCACCGCGCGCAGGGGCGATTCCACATCGTCATACTCGAAGGCGCCAGCCACATAGATGCAGCCGGTGAGCGTTTCGACGTTGCTGGCGCGTTCGATCCAGAGCGAGACCAGGGCGTTCAGGCGCGGCAGGCCGCGGGGATAGGCCATGGCTGGCGCGAACACGGCTCCGACGAAACGCCGGTCGTATTCGTCCAGCACCGCCTGTTGCAAGGCTTCCAGCGACCCCACGCGCGAGAACACGCCGCTCTTGCTGATGCCCAGGCGCTTGGCCACCTGGCCGAGCGACAGGCTTTCCATGCCCTGTGCCGCGGCCATGTCCAGGGCCGCGTCCACAATGGCCGCGAAGGTCAGTTCGCTTTTCTCGGTTTTGGCAGTCATGCGGCAAATTTAGCACGATCGTGCGAAATGGCGCGCATTATTTTTCAGGGGCGCGACCCCCCAAAAAAAACCGGACAGCCTTTGCTGTCCGGTTTTCGTGCCGCGGCCTGGCACGTCGGGCTCAGGCCTGGGCGGCCTTGAACTCCAGGCGGTACTTGTGCAGCAGCGGCTCGGTGTAGCCGTTGGGCTGGGTCAGGCCTTCGAACACCAGGGCGCAGGCGGCCTTGAACGCCAGCGACGTGTCGAAGTTGCCGGCCATCGGACGATAGAGCGCGTCGCCCGCGTTCTGGCCGTCGACCACCTTGGCCATGCGCTTGAAGGTTTCCATGACTTGGTCGCGGTTGGTCACGCCGTGGCGCAGCCAGTTGGCGATGTGCTGGCTGGAGATGCGCAGGGTGGCGCGGTCTTCCATCAGGCCGACGTTGTGGATGTCCGGCACCTTGGAGCAACCTACGCCTTGGTCGATCCAGCGCACCACGTAGCCCAGGATGCCCTGGACGTTGTTGTCCAGTTCCTGCTGGATGTCCTGCGCGGACCACTTGGACGGGTCTCCGACCGGCACGGTCAGCAGGCCGCCCAGCAAATCATCGCGCACGCTGTCGAGCTTGGTGCGCTCCAGTTCTTGCTGCACGGTCTGCACGTCGACCTGGTGATAGTGCAGCGCATGCAGCGTGGCGGCGGTGGGCGAGGGCACCCAGGCGGTGTTGGCGCCCGCCTTGGGATGGGCGATCTTCTGTTCCAGCATCGCGGCCATCAGGTCCGGCATGGCCCACATGCCCTTGCCGATCTGGGCCCGGCCGCGCAAGCCCGCGTCCAGCCCGACCAGCACGTTGTTGCGCTCGTAGGCGGTGATCCAGGCGGTGGACTTCATGTCGCCCTTGCGCAGCATGGGGCCGGCTTCCATGCTGGAGTGCATTTCGTCGCCGGTGCGGTCCAGGAAGCCCGTGTTGATGAAGGCCACGCGCGCGGCGGCGGCCTCGATGCACGCCTTGAGGTTGATGCTGGTGCGGCGCTCTTCGTCCATGATGCCCATTTTCAGGGTGTTGCGCGGCAGCTTCAGCAGGTCTTCGACGCGGTCGAACAATTCGCTGGCGAAGGCGGCTTCGACCGGGCCGTGCATCTTGGGCTTCACGATGTAGACGGAGCCAGTGCGCGAATTCAGCTTGCGCTGGCGGTCTTGCAAGGCGGCCAGGCTGGTGACCACGGCGTCCAGGATGCCTTCGGGGATCTCGCGGCCTTCGCGGTCCAGGATGGCCGGGTTGGTCATCAGGTGGCCGACGTTGCGCACGAACATGAGCGAACGGCCGTGCAGGGTCAGCGGCGAACCGTCGGGGCGCGTGTAGTTGCGGTCGGCGTTGAGCTTGCGGGTGAAGGTCTTGCCGCCCTTGGTGACCTCTTCGGTCAGGTCGCCCTTCATCAGGCCGAGCCAGTTGCGATAGACGTGGACCTTGTCGTCGGCGTCCACGGCGGCGATGGAGTCCTCGCAGTCCATGATGGTGGTAAGCGCGGCTTCCACCAGCACGTCCTTGACGCCGGCAGCATCGGTGGCGCCGATGCTGTGGCTGCGGTCGATCTGGATTTCGAAGTGCAGGCCGTTGTTCTTGAGCAGGATGGCCGAGGGGGCGGAAGCCTCGCCCTGGTAGCCGGCGAACTGCGCGGGGTTCTTCAGACCGGTTGAGCCATTGGCCAACGCCACGCGCAATTGGCCGTTTTCAACGGTGTAGCCGCGGGCATCGGCATGCGAGCCCTGGGCCAGCGGGGAGGCGGTGTCGAGGAAGGCGCGGGCGCGGGCGATGACGGCGGCGCCACGTTCCGGGTTGTAGCCGTGCCCCGTGTCGCCGGGCGTGGCGGGAATGGCGTCGGTGCCGTAGAGCGCGTCGTACAGGCTGCCCCAGCGCGCGTTGGCGGCGTTCAGCGCGTACCGCGAGTTGGACATGGGCACAACCAGCTGCGGGCCGGCCTGCTGCGAGATTTCGGTGTCGACGTTTTCGGTGGTGGCGCGCACGCTGGCGGGCTGCGGCAGCAGGTAGCCGATGCCTTCCAGGAACTTGCGGTAGGCGGCCGGGTCGGCGATGGGGCCGGGATGGGCGCGGTGCCAGGCGTCGAGCTCGGCCTGCAGGCGGTCACGTTCGGCCAGCAGCGCGCGGTTCTTGGGCGCCAGGTCGTCCACCAGGGCCGCGAAGCCTTGCCAGAAGCCGTCGGCATCCAGGCCGGTGCCGGGCAGGGCTTCCTGTTCAATGAATTGATTGAGATTGGCCGCCACTTGCAGGCCGTGGTGCTGGATGCGTTGAGTCATGCGGTTCTCTAGCGGTAAGGGACTGGCCGACGCCGCGCGCCGGGCGTATCTGGTCCCGACATCATCGTTCGCGTCTGTCCCAATGTCCATATCAAAACCCACTGGTCATACCAGTTTGTGCACTGCCGTATGGGCAAGACGGTATTTTTTATGGTTTTATATCAGCTACTTACAGAGGTGTTTTCCAAGCGTCCCAGTTGCGGTGCGGCTTGGTCATACCACTGGCGACGGAGAGTGCATGTACGCGGAAACAGAAGAAAAGCCCCGCCAGGTGGCGGACGAGGTCGCCGAGCGGATCGAGCGCCTGATCCTGGACGGGGTGCTGAAGGCCGGCCAGGCGCTGCCTTCCGAACGGCGCCTGACCGAGAAGCTCGGCGTGTCGCGCACGGCCTTGCGCGAAGGGCTGAAGCTGTTGCGCGCGCGCGAGATCATCCATACCGCGCAGGGCAAGGGTTCCTACGTGGCGCATATCTCCAAGGTGGACGCCGGCCCCTTGATGCACTTGTTCAATTCGCAGCCGCGCACGCTCTATGATTTGCTGGAAGTGCGTTCGCTGCTGGAGGCCGAGTCCGCGCGGCTGGCCGCCATACGCGGCACCGAAGCGGACTTCATCATGATCCGCCGCCGCTATGACGAAATGGTGGCGGCCCAAGGCACGGCCACCGACACGGCGACGCATGCGCACCTGGACCATGCTTTCCACCTGGCCATCTGCGAGGCTTCGCACAATCCGGTGCTGGTGCACACGCTGCAATCCCTGACGGATCTGCTGCTGGGATCGGTCTTCGCCTGCGTCAACAACCTGTACCACCGCCAGCCAGAGAAGCGCCAGATCGACCGCCAGCACACGCGGCTGTTCAACGCCGTGACGGCGCGCCAGCCGGAGCAGGCGCGCAAGGCGGCCGCGGACCACGTGGACAGCGTGCGCCAGAGTCTGGCCGATATCGAGCAGGAAGAGCAGCGCCTGGTGCGCGCGACCTTGCGCCTGGAAGGCTGGAGCTAGCGTCCCATCCCGCCGTGAGTTTTTGCGGGATAGGACGCTGGGGGCGGCGCGCGCCCGGATTCAGCGGTCGGCCATGGCGCCGCTGCCCGCCAACGCCAGCGGTTTGCCCGCGTAGACCCGGCCGAAACGGTTGTTGATGAAAGCGTCCAGGTCTATCGCTTCCTGGCCCACGAACCCGCGTTGCGGCAAGGCGCCTTGCGCCACCAGATCCAGCGCGGCGCAGATTCCCGCAGCGGTGGAGAGCTGGATGGCGCTGAGGCGATGGCCGTCGACTTCCGCGCCGAAGATGCGGATGGGGTAGGACTCTTCCTCAAGGCGACCATGGCGGCGCCCGGACGCCGAGGCCTGGATCACGATCACGTCCTGCTCGGTGGTGGGAATGGCGGCTTCGAAGATTTCCTTGAGCAGGTCGCGGCGGTCGCGCAGGCGCAGGTCGTTGAGCAGCAGTTTCATGATGCTGCAGTGGCCCGGGTAGCGCACCGATTTGTAGTCCACGTTGCGGGCGCGGCCGCGCAAGGTGGCGGGCAGGGTGCCCAATCCGCCCGAGGTGTTGAAGGCCTCATACTCCACGCCGTCCAGCGCGAACGTTTCGTAGCCTTCCAGCGCGGGCACGCTGGTCAGCTGGCCGTCGACGATGGCCTCGCAAGGGTTGCAGTACTCGTTGATCAGCCCTTCGGTGCTCCAGGTCAGGTTGTAGCGCAGGCTGTTGGAGGGATAGCGCGGCAGGGCGCCCACGCGCATGCGCAGGTCGAGCAGCGTGTCGAAGCGGCGCGCCAATGCGTTGCCGACTACGCCGATGAAGCCCGGGGCCAGGCCGCATTGCGGCATCAGCACGCTGCTTGCGGTTTCCGCCAGCGCCTGGATCGCGTGCGTGCTGGCCACGTCTTCGGTCAGGTCGAAATAGTGCACGCCAGCCTTGGCGCACAGGCCGGCCACCGCGGCGGCGCGGTGAAAGGGCAGCGCGTTGATCACCGCGTAGCGTCCTTCGATGCATTGCGCCACGCTGTCGTCATCGGAAATCTGGCGGGTTCCGCAGCCCAGCTCGGCCACGATGCGTAGGCGCTCGGGATTTTGGTCGGCAACCAGCACCGAGTAGCCGCCGCTGCGTTCCAGCATTAGGGCAATGGCGAAACCGATTTTTCCGGCGCCCAGGAGTAGGACGGGCC
Source organism: Achromobacter sp. FW305-C-30-7 (assembly GCF_058783105.1). Taxonomy (NCBI): domain Bacteria; kingdom Pseudomonadati; phylum Pseudomonadota; class Betaproteobacteria; order Burkholderiales; family Alcaligenaceae; genus Achromobacter; species Achromobacter sp. FW305-C-30-7. Next base: position 102,193 of record NZ_JBYSYI010000001.1, read on the forward strand.
GGGGAGAGGCGGTAGTCATGGTGCGGCTCCTGCATGGAAGGGGAGTGGGTGAGCTCATCCTATGCGGGGGCGCTGTCGATGTGTAGATGCTAAATAGTCGAATCGGCCGTAGGTAACGTTAATTCGACTTAATTTATTGTCGAAACGTCAAGAACGAAGCCCTCCGGTTTGGGGCCGGAGGGCTTCGGGGCGCTGCCTGGCCGGGGAGGCCAGGGGGGGATCAGCTGCCCAGGGGCGGGTAGTCCAGGTTGCCGAAGGTGACCAGGCCTTCCGACTTGGCCTCAGCCAGTTCGGTGCGGACCTGGGCGCGGGTCAACGAGGTGGCTTGTTCGGCGGCGGCGACGGGCGGGTAGTCCAGATTGCCGAAGGTCACTTCGCCGGCGTTCTTGGCTTGCTGCAGTTCAGCCTGCACTTGCTGCGAGGTCAGGGTCGACTTCGGGGCGATGGCGGCGGGGTAGCCTTCTTCGCCGAAGGTGTATTGGCCCGAGGCCTTGGCTTGTTGCAGTTCGGCTTGGACTTGAGCGCGGGTGGGACCCTGATCAGCCTCGGCGGCTTGGGCGCCGGCAGCCAGAACGGACATCGACAGCATCAAAGCGGTAGCAAGGGTTTTCATGGCAGACCTCCAGTGTCTTGAGCTTGGGAGCCGAACCGCCGGCCTGATTGCCTGGGGGTTCGCTTGCTGTGTCCCGATGAGATGCATTCTGGCCTCAAAACACCCCCGGATAAACCCTGATTCCCTGAAAACATCTTTCCAAAAAAGAGACTAATAGGTTTTCATTTCGCCAAATGGCACCATGGATGGTGAAATTTCCGTTTGATGACACCATAGGAGGTAGTCCACCCGGGAGGGGCGGAGGTCAGGCGGCGGAGGGGGGGAAGTGATGGCGCGCAGCCCCGGACTGATCCGGGGCTGGCAGGAGGGGGGATCAGCGGTTCAGTTCAACCAGCGCGGCGTTGTATTCCGCCTGGGCTTCGTCCAGCTTGCGCTGGGCCTTGTCGATCTTGTCCTGCTTGCCCTTGGCGCGGGCCTGCTTGAGCTCGCTTTCGCGTTCGGCGACCTTGCTTTGCTTCTCGCGCACATCAGCTTCGCGCTGCGATTGCAGGCGGCTGTCGGTGCAGTTTGCTTTGGCTTCGGCCAGGGCTTTGCGCAGCCCGGCTTCGCGGCGGGTATTGTTCTGCGCCTTGGCAGCGGCGATGTCGTTTTCGATTGCGCAGAACTTGGCGGCGCAGCCGCGCTGGGCCGAGCAATCGCTGGCGGCCTGGGCCGGAATGGCCACGAACGCGGCGGCTGCGGCGGCCGTCAAGGCCAGGGATTTGAACAATGAGGGCATGCGTGGTCTCCGGAATGTGTTGCGGAGGCTACATCATGGTCCCAGTCGGCGCCGCGGGCAATGCGCAGCGTCAACGGGGCATCGGCGCGGCCGCTAGTGCGGCGCCGATGCGGCTTTTAGCGGATCAGCATCAGCGTACCCGCCAGCGCGGCGGCGACCAACAGGGCGCCCAGCCAGAGGTTGGCGCGGAACAGCATGAAGTTGCGGTCGGGCCGCTGGATGTCGAAGACCCACAACTGCCACGCCAAGTGCGCCGCCACGGCCACCATGCCGACCTGATAGGCCCACGACAGTCCGATGGCATAGCCGCCCCAGGCCCACAGCGCGATGGTGGCCAGGTAGAAGCCGCCGATCCAGAGCTTGCCCTGGTCGCCGAAGCGCATGGCGGTGGAATGCAGGCCCAGGCTGCGATCGTCGCGCACGTCCACGTAGGCGTAGATGCTGTCGTAGCCCACCTGCCACAGCACCGCGCCCGCCCACATGGCGATGGCGGCCAGCGGCACGTGATTCTGCGTGTCCGACCAGGCCATCAGCATGCCCCAGTTGAAGCAGATGCCCAGCACCACTTGCGGCCAGTACGTGACGCGCTTGCACAGCGGGTAGATGAAGACGAACGGCAGCACGGCCACGGCCAGCCAGCGGCTCATTTCGTTCAGGAAGAACAGCAGCGAGCCGCAGACCAGCAATTGCCCGATCAGGAACCAGACCGCGTTCTTCATCGTGAGCTGGCCGCTGGTCAACGGACGGAAGCGCGTACGCTCGACGTGCTTGTCGAAGTTGCGGTCGCACATGTCGTTGACGGTGCAGCCGATGCCGCGCATCAGCAGCGCGCCCAGCGAGAACACGATCAAACGCCGCAGGTCCGGCAGGCCGCCCGCGGCCTGTACCAGCGCGGCGATGGCCGGCAGCAGGGTCAGCCAGGTGCCGATGGGGCGGTCCAGGCGGCACAGACGGGCATAGGGCCGCCAGGACTTGGGCAGCCAGCGTTCGACCCAGTCGGTGAAGACGATGTCGCTGAGGTCAACGGGGGATGGTTGGGGGGCGCTCACTGTCACGGCGAAACGGAATGGGAAAACCAAGAGCATAAAACAACGGCGGCCGGGCATCGCGCCCGGCCGCCGTTCATGTCCTACAGCACCTACGAGGCACCCGCGTCATATTGCCACTGTCGTGGCGAAAGCGGGGCCGCACGGATCCGGGCTCCGCCGGTCCGTAGCGGCGCCCCCCTGGGGGGGAAGCGCCGCAGGCGCTTCGGGGGGGGGGCCTACTTCACCTCGTCTTTTAGCAGCTTGCCCAGGATCGCGATGCCGCGGCGGATCTTGTCTTCCGGCACGGTGGCGAAGCTCAGGCGCAGCGTGTTGGTCTTGCCGGCGCCGCAATAGAACGGCGCGCCGGGCACGAACGCCACGTTTTGCGCGATGGCCTTTTCCAGCAGCTTGGTGCTGTCGATGTGCTCGGGCAAGGTCAGCCAGATGAACATGCCGCCTTCAGGCTTGGTCCAGGTGACGGTGTCCGGGAACTCCTGCTTGATGGCTTCCAGCATGCAGCTGCCCTGGGCGCGGTAGATTTCGCGCACGTTGGGCAGGTGCTCTTCCAGGAAGCCGTCCTTGACGATCTCGTACACGGCCATCTGGGTCAGCGTGGGCGTGTGCAGGTCGGTGGCTTGCTTGGCCTGCACCAGCTTGTTGATCAGCGGGCGCGCGGCGGCGATGTAGCCCAGGCGCAGGCCAGGGGCGAGCACCTTGGAGAACGTGCCCAGGCGCACCACGTTGGCGCCGTATTCGGCGGCCAGCGCGATCAGGCCGGGCTGCGGCTCGCCGGCGTAGCGCAGTTCGCCATAGGGATCGTCCTCGACGATGGTCAGGTTCAGTTCCGCGGCGCGCTTGACCAGCGCGATGCGGCGTTCCAGGTTCAGCGTGCGGCCGGTGGGGTTCTGGAAGTTGGGCAGGGCGTACAGGAAGCGGGCGCCTTCGGCCAGTTCAGGGGTGATGGCTTCCGGGATCAGGCCGCCTTCGTCGGTGGGCACCGGCACGAAGTTGGGCTGGTACAGGCTGAACGATTGCAGCGCGCCCAGGTAGCTGGGATCTTCGACCAGCACCTTGCTGTCCTTGTCGATCAGCACCTTGCCCAGCAGGTCCAGCGCTTGCTGCGAACCCGACACGATCAGGATCTGGTCGGCGGCGACGCTGGCGCCGGCCTTGTTCAGATCATCGGCAACCCATTGGCGCAGCGGCGCAAAGCCTTCCGTGGGGCCGTACTGCAGGGCGGCGCGGCCGTTGGTGGACAGTACCTTGTCGAATGCCGCGCGAACTACCTCTACCGGGAAGCCGCCGGGCGCCGGCAGGCCGCCGGCGAACGAAATGACTTCGGGGCGCTCGGTGACCTTGAGGATCTCGCGGATGGCGGAGCTGGTGAGTTGCTGGGCGCGTTCCGAAAAGGAAAACGCAGGTTCGAGAGGCTTGTCCATGGAGTGCTTCTTGAAAAAGAAGGGTAGGAAAATACGGGCGGTTGGTCCCTTTGGGTGGCCCGGCGGAAAAACATTCGGCAAAAAACTATTGTCCCACACGGCGGCGGCCCGGCCCCCTTAACGGCCGCAGCCCCTAAAATCACCTGCATCGATAACCGCCTGTACAGTTACATTTCCCATGTTCGAAGCCGCTCCCATCGTCGCCGACTCCAAGGCCGCCCTGTATGCTGGCCTGGTCGCCCAGGCCCGCGCCCTGCTCGACGGCGAGCCCGACCGCATCGCCAACGCCGCCAACCTGAGCGCGCTGGCTTACCTGGCTCTGCCCGACCTGAACTGGGCGGGCTTCTATTTCTATGACGGCACGGAACTGGTGCTGGGCCCCTTCCAGGGCAAGCCGGCTTGCGTGCGCATTCCGCTGAATCGCGGCGTGTGCGGAGCCGCGGCCAGCCAGCGCCAGACGCAGCTGGTGCCCGACGTGCATGCCTTTCCCGGCCACATCGCCTGCGACGCGGCTTCGCGTTCCGAGATCGTGGTGCCGCTGGTCCACCAGGGCCAATTGATCGGCGTGTGGGACGTGGACAGCCCGGTGCCGGATCGTTTCGACGAGGACGACCGCCAGGGCATGGAAGCCTTGTGCGCGGTGTTTCTGGCCAGCCTGGGCTGAGCCGCGGCGGCAGCCGCCGCGCTGCACGCCGTTGACACGGTTGCGGCCTCCCGGTAGATTCCCGCATCTGCGCTTGCACACCACCGCATCCGTTCCCACATTCATGATTCATCAGGCCAAGCAATCCGCTTTCCCGTTCCGCGCCCAGGGCGTGGTACTGGCTTGCGCCGGCCTGAAATCCAAAAAACAGCCGCTCATCTGACCGGAGCATGCTGTTCCGTCAGATGGGCGACGGAACAGCGGCCTCCTGGCGGCGCTTGGCGCCGTCCGCGCATCCCCTGGCATCCCGAGCACTTCTGTACGGTCCCCAACCACGGTCCGCTTACAACGCAGGAGTGTTCACATGCAATCTCATCATCAATCTCCGATCCAGGGCGTCTGGGTGCCTCTGGTCACGCCGTTTTCCGGCGGCGCCGTGGATGGCGGGGCCTTGCGCCGCCTGGTGCGCCACTATGCCGCCGCGGGCGTGGACGGGCTGGTCGTGTGCGGCAGCACCGGCGAGGCCGCGTCGCTGGACGATGCCGAACAGCTGGCGGTGCTGGACGCCGTGCTGACCGAGGCCGGCCGGCTGCCCGTCATCATGGGCCTGGCGGGCAACCACCACGGGCACGTGATGCAGCGCCTGGCCGCCTTCGGCACGCGTCCGTTGGCCGGCATCCTGGCGCCCGCACCGTACTACGTGCGCCCCGGCCAGGAAGGCGCCGCCGCCTATTTCCGCTGCCTGGCCGATGCCTCGCGCTTCCCCCTGGTGCTCTACGATATTCCCTATCGCACCGGCACGACGCTGGATACAGCGACCTTGCTGGCGCTGGCCGCGCATCCCAATATCGCGGCGATCAAGGACTGCGGCGGCTCGCTGGAAAAGACGATCGCGCTGATCGCCGACGGCAACATGCACGTGCTGGCGGGCGAGGACCTGCAGGCGTTGTCCTTGATGAGCCTGGGGGGCGCAGGCATGATCGCGGCCGCGGCGCATATCCGCCCCGACCTGTTCGTGGCCATGCACCAGGCCGTGAAGGCACAGCAGCTGGACTTGGCCCGCAAGCTGTTCCACGCGCTGGTCCCCATCATCCAGCTGACCTTCGCCGAGCCCAATCCCGGTCCCTTGAAGGCGCAACTGGGGCGCCAGGGCCTGCTGAGCGAGGAACTGCGCATGCCCATGCCGCCCGCCAGCATGGCCTTGGCCGCGCGCATGGACGCCGCCGTGGCGGGGTTGAACCGGCAATATCCTTGCCAGTAGCCCGAACTTGGTGAGCAGTCCGCCAGCTTTGTGGTGTTCGGATTCATTTAGTAATAAATGTCCTACCGGGAAGCTGACGGATTGCTTATCATGCGGCCATTCTTCGGGTGAAACAAAACGTTCATGGCCCAAGCTTTTGTAGCCTTGTCCGCCTGGCAAGTCATGCTGGCGGGCCTGCTTTTCTTCAGCGGCATCTATCTGGTGTTCGGTGCGGCCACCTGGCTGCTGACGCAGCACATCCTGCCGGCGTTGGGCATCGGGCGTCCGCTGGATCCGCGCCCGCTGGCGCCGGGCCAACTGCGGCGCGAATTCGCGCAGTCCGGCCTGTCCATCCTGCTGTTCGGCACCGGCATGATTTTCCCGTGGGGCCTGTTGCAACTGGGCTGGGCGCACCTGGACCCCGATGCCAGCTGGCAAAAGATCACGCTCGAGATCCTGGTGCTGGTGGCCTGGAACGACGTGCATTTCTGGATCAACCACCGCCTGCTGCACACCAAGCCGCTGCGTCGCTTCCACCTGCCGCATCACCGCTCGGTCGTGACCACGCCGTTCTCGACCTACAGCTTCCATCCCATCGAAGCGCTGATGCTGGGCAACGTGATCATGTTGCCCATGGTGCTGCATGACTTCAGTTTCTGGTCGCTGGCATCGGTGCCGCTGTTCAGCCTGTTCTTCAATTGCATCGGCCACGCCAACTACGACTTCTTTCCCAAGGTGTCCTACGCGCACTGGTTCGCCGCCAGCCGCAGGCATCACCTGCACCATGCCTGCTACAACGGCAATTACGGCTTCCAGTTCACCTTCATGGACCGTCTGTTCCGCACCCGTCTCAAGGCCGAGGCGGCGCAGGCCCAGCTGAATGCTTTCCGGCAGCGAGAATCGCTTGGCGGGCGCGCTTAAGCGGCAGCGCCGCCTGCCGTCGCTGCGCAGCTGGCGCGACTGGCAAAGCCTGGCCTACCTGGCCGCGTTGCCGGCGCTGGCGGCGTGGCAGTGGGTGCACGGTTTCTGGTGGCCGCTGTACGGCCTGATGTTGTTCCTGACCCTGGGCGTGGGCGTCATCCACCACAACCATACGCACATCCGCATGTGGCGCGGACGCTGGACCAACCGCGCGACCGATTTCTGGATCACGCTGCTGCAGGGGCATCCGACCTTCGTGTTCTATCCGGCGCATGTGGCCAACCACCATCGCTACAAGCACGGCGCGCGCGACGTGGCGCGTACCTATCGCTTTGGCGGCGACACCAACCATCTGTGGGGCTACCTGATCCATCCATTGCAGGCGGGTTGGGCGCTGTATCCCTTGTTCTTCGCGTGGTTGGGCCGCTTGTACCGGCATTGGCCGGGCGCCTGGCGCTATTGCATGGCGCAGTACGGCGTATGGTTGGGCCTGTGGGGCGGGCTGCTGGCCGTAAACCCCATGAAGGCGCTGCTGTTCGTCATCGTGCCGCAGCTGCATGGGTTGCACTGGCTGCTGGCTACCAACTACCTGCAGCATGCGCACGCCGACGGCGGGCCGCGGTCCGTCGCGGGCCTGAACTATGCGCGAAATTTCGAAGGGCTGGTCAATCCGCTGCTCTTCAACATTGGCCTGCACACCGCCCACCACGAGCATCCGCGGGCGCACTGGTCCGAACTGACGCGCCTGCACCGCGAGCAATACCGCAACCGCGTGAATCCGGCCTTGAACGAGCCGGGCCTCACGCCCTATATGTTCCGCGTGTTCGTGCTGGGCGCCTTCATGCCGCGCTTTCGCAGCCGTTCATGCATGGCGCCCGAGCACGTCCGCTAGCGCCGCACTCCCTACATCCACCAGAGGCCTCTCATGCCCATTGCGTTTCATCGTGTCTACCTGGAAAGCGCCGGCTACTTCATGCCGGGCGAGCCCGTGTCCAACGATGCCATGGACAGCTACATCGCGCCGCTGAACCGCATGTCCAGCCGCATCAAGAGCCGCATCCTGGCCGAGAACGGCATCAAGCAGCGCTACTACGCGATCGATCCCGAGGGCGCCACGGTATTCACCAACGCGCAGCTCGCGGCCAACGCCATCCGCGATTGCCTGCGGCGCAACGACAGCGACCTGTCCGCCGTGTCGCTGCTGGCCAGCGGCTCGTCGGGCGGGGACGCGTTGATGCCGGGTTTCTCCAACATGATCCAGGGCGAGCTGGCCGCGCATCCGATGGAAACCCTGTCGGTGCACGGCATTTGCGCGGCGGGCGTGTCGGCGATCCAGACGGCCGCGCAGGGCGTGGAGCTGGGCGGACACGCCAGCGCCCTGGCGGTGGCCAGCGAGCTGCCGTCGCGGCTGTTCAAGCGCTCGCGCTTCGCGGCGCGCGGCTACGACGCCGACTTCGACGCGCATTTCCTGCGCTGGATGCTGTCGGACGGCGCGGGGGCGGTGTTGTTGGGCAACAGCGGACGGCCCTTGCCGGGCGCCTCGCAAGGCGTGCGCCTGCGTCTGAAGTGGGTGCATCAGCGTTCGTTCTCGGGCGACTATCCGGTGTGCATGCAGCTGGGCCTGTCGGCCGACCGGGCCAAGGGTCATCTGGACTATCCGTCGTGGAACGAGGCCGAGGCCGATGGCGCGCTGTCCTTGCGTCAGGACATCCGCCTGCTGCCGCATCTGTTCGACATCGGCATCCATGAATACGCCAAGCTGGTGCGCGACGGCTGGGTGGATCCGGACCAGGTGGACCACTTCCTGTGCCATTACTCGTCGGAGAAGTTCATCCCCGTGGTGGAAGACCTGATGGAGAAGGCCGGCCTGGTGATCCCGCGTGAACGCTGGTTCAGCAACCTGGCGTGGCGCGGCAATACCGGCGCGGCGTCCATCCTGATCATGCTGGCCGAGTTCCTGGAAACGCGCGAAGTGAAGCCAGGCGAGCAGATCTTCTGCTACATCCCGGAATCGGGCCGTTTCATGGCCGCGTACATGCTGCTGGAAGCCGAGGCCGTGCACGCGCCGCAGATCGCCGTGGGCGCGCCCGCAGCGACTGCCGCGCGCGAGGACGCGAACAGCGACGACGCCGCCGCGATCGCGCCGCCGCACGATCCGGACATGGCGCCGCAAGGCCTGGGCCAGCTGCTGACCGAACTGGCCGCGATCTGGCACGACTACCGTTCGCGCGTGTGGCGCACGCCGGTGGTGCGGCGCCTGCGCAATCGCCAGTTCCAGACGGCCGACTATCTGAACTGGATGGAGAACTGGATTCCGCAGGTGCGCGAAGGCAGCAAGTGGATGCGCGAAGGCGCGGCCTCGCTGTCGGAGCAGTACGCGCCGCTGGCCGCATTGATCGATACGCACGCCGGCGAAGAACAGAACGATTTCCAGATCCTGTTCCAGGACTACCGCAACGCGGGCGGTCCGGTGGACAGCATCGACGCCCTGCGCCGCAATCCCGGCGGCGAGGCGCTCAACGCCTATCTGCACGGCCTGGCCGCCACGCGCGATCCCATCGGTTTGCTGGGCGCCATCTACATCATCGAGGGCACCGGGCAGCGCATCGTGCCGGCGCTGCTGCCGCTGCTCAAGGCCAGCCTGACGCTGCCGCCCGACGCCTTCCGCTTCCTGGAGTACCACGGCCACAACGACGAGCACCATCTGGCGCGCTGGCTGTCGGCGGTGGAACTGGCGCTGGACTGCGACGAGGACGGCCGCGCCGAACAGCGCATCGTCGACACGGCGCGCCGCACGGCCGCGCTGTACCTGATGCAGTTCCACCACGTGATGGAAGGCGACGCGTCATGAGCAAAGAGCCCGAGTTCCTGGCCAAGCCGCACGATCCCGCCGACCCCAGCCCCTGGCTGGCGCTCTACCTGGACCGCAGCACGCCTCTGCCGGACAAGGTCAAGAAGGCCTGGCTGACGGATTCCAGCTGCGCTTCGCGCCAGTACCTGCTGCCCTTTCTGCGGCCGCTGGCGCGCGCCTTCATCATCCTGATCCAGGTCATCAAGACCTTCCTGCCGCGCCGCTGGTCGCATTCCAAGCTGCTGCACCGCATCCTGGCCTGGGGCCTGAAGCGCTTCGTGTCGCCCGAGGCCAACTGGCTGATCCTGCGCCATTTCCATCTGGGCGCGCAGATCCTGTCGTTCATCGCGGCCAACTCGCCGGTGCGCGTCACCACGACGCCGCTCGAGCCGCGCGATATCGACGATCTAAAGGACGAACTCTTCGTCAAGCACGACCTGAACCTGTTCAATTTCGTCATTCGTTTGAATCAGGCGTTGCGCGACGCAGGCGTGGAGATGCATGCGCCGGAACGGGTCGATTTCTCGATGATCCGCGATCCGGACCTGCTGCTCGAAGACATGCCGCGGGGCAAGCTGAACTTCCTGGACCTGCAAAGCGCGATCGAACTCTTCACGCCGTTGTATCAGCTGATGCTGACCGACAACGACTTCTGGCGCGCGGCCAATTCGTTGCAGCTGGACGAGACCATCGGCATCTACGCGGCCAAGCTGCTGGGCGCGCCGCAGCACCTGATCCTGGTCAACAACAACCATCCGCTGGTGCCGATGTCGACCCTGCGCGCAGGCTACCGGCTGGTGCTGCACGGGCTGTCCACCGAGATGCTGCACAGCCTGCTGATGGAAATGAAAGAGGCGCAGCAAGGCGGCGAGCCGCCCGCGCCGATCGCCTGAGGTCTCAGCGTTTTTCCGCGTACACGCCAAAGCGCTGCAGCTGCGCTTCGCTGTTGGAGATTTCGCGCAGGCTTTCCTCGCCGCTGTGCGCGACCAGCAGGGCGGCCAGCGTCTGCGCGATGGACAGCGCAGGCACCACCGAGGGAAACAGCGAGGGCGTGTCGTTGGCCACCAGCAATAGCGCCTTTGCGCCCGGGGCAATCGGCGACACCGCGCTGTCGGTGACCGCCACCACGCCGGCGCCGCGTTCATGCGCGAATTCCACGGCCGTGACTGCCGCCTGCGCATAAGGTGCCTGGCTGAAGGCGATCAGCGCGTCGTCCGGCCCGATGCGGCGCAGTTCATCGGCCAAGGTGCCGCCTACGCCGCTGAGCAAGGTGACCTTGTCCAGGAACATGCCGCAGGCATAGCTGAAGTGATAGGCCGCCGGATACAGGCTGCGCAGGCCGATGACGTAGATGCGGCGCGCGCCCGCCAGCAGGCCGTGCGCGGCCTTCAGCGCGGGCAGGGCGGCGGGACCGAGGCTGCTGCCCAGGTTGCGCACTTCGGCATCGAGGATGTCGGCGACCAGTCCCGCGTCGGCGTCGTGCTGAGGGCGCTTGCGCAGGGCGGTGGCGCGGCCGGAAAAGCTCGACCCGCCCGCGGCCAGCCAGTCGCGGTACGGCTGGCGGAACGCCTCGTAGGTATCGAATCCCAGTTGCCGAGCCAGGCGCAGCATGACGCCGGCCTGCACACCGGCATGGCCGGCCGCGGCGCGCATCGATTCCAGGGCGATGTCCTTGGGGTGATCGATCGCATAGCGGGCCGCCTGCCGCAGCTTGGGCGGCAGGGCGGAAAACTGGGCTTCGATCAGTTTGTCGATGGCGGCTTTATCCATCTGCGCTCCGGGTAAGGTGCCGCGTATTATGGCGTATCGTCCGCCAACGCCAGATCGATGGCGCGGGCCAGCGCATCGGCCGCGAACGCCAGCTCATCAGCCGTGCTGAGGTAGGGCGGCGCCAGCAGCACGTGGTCGCCGAGCTTGCCGTCCACCGTGCCGCCGCCCGGATAGCACAGCAGGCCCAGGTCGCGCGCCTGGGCCTTGATGCGTGCATGCAGCCGGCGCTGCGGCGCGAACGCGCGCAGGCTGCCGGGGTCCTCGGCCAGCTCCACGCTCCAGAACATGCCGCGGCCGCGGATGTCGGCCACGTGTGGATGCTTTTCCAGGCGCGCCGCCAACATGGCGCCGAACTGCGCGCCCATGTCCGCCACGCGTTCCACCAGCTTGTCGCGCAGCACGATGCGCTGCACCGCGAGCGCCGCGGCGCAGGCCACCGGGTGGCCGACATACGTGTAGCCATGCTGGAACGCGCCCGAGCCCGCGTTGATGGCCCCGATGACGCGGTCATGCGCCAGCACGGCGCCGATCGGCAGATAGCCCCCGCCCAAGCCCTTGGCCAGCGTCAGCAGGTCCGGCACCACGCCTTCCTGTTCGAAGGCGTGATAGCTGCCGGTGCGGCCCAGTCCGCACATGACCTCGTCCAGGATCAAGAGCACGCCGTGGCGGTCGCACACCTGGCGGATCTTGCGGAAGTAGCCGGGTACGGGCGCGACGGTGCCGGCGGTGGCGCCGACCACGGTTTCGGCGATGAAGGCGGACACGGTGTCCGGGCCTAGGCGCAGGATCTCGGCGTCCAGTTCCCCGGCCAGGCGGTCGCTGTACTGCTCGTCCGTTTCGCCGGCCTCGCGGTAATGCAGGGCAAAGCAGGGCGAGACGTGGTGGCTTTCGATCAGCACGGGCTGGTACAGGGCGCGCCGGCCCGCGTTGCCGCCCACCGACAAGGCTGCCAGCGTGTTGCCGTGATAGCTCTGGCGCCGCGCGATGTAGCGGTAGCGTCCCGGCTCGCCGCGTTCAACATGGTATTGGCGCGCCATCTTCAAGGCGGTCTCTACCGCTTCCGAACCGCCCGAAACGAAATAGGCGTTGCCCAGGCCGGCCGGGCTGTTGGCCGCCAGCAACTCGGCCAGTTCTTCAGCCGCCGGCGTGGTGAAGAAGCTGGTGTGCGCGTACTCCAGCGCGTCCAGCTGCGCGACGGCGGCAGCGCGCACTTCGGGGTGCGCATGTCCCAGGCACGAGACCGCCGCGCCGCCCGAGGCGTCGAAGTAGCGCCGGCCCTCCTGGTCGATGATGAAGCAGCCTTCGCCTTTGACGGCGACGGGCAGGGGGCTGGCATTGCGATGAATGATGCGGCTCATGATGGGGGGCGGCGACTCGTGGTCTGGTTTGTCAAATAAAACACATGGTATATTTATTGTAAAAATAAACCAAACGGTTTTATTGCCGCATTGGCCGTTGCATCGTCATCATTCGCTCAAGGGGGCGTCATGAAGTTTTCCCATCTGTTGCGTGGCTGGACTCTAGGGATTGCGGCGGCTGCCGCGTTGGGCGCGGCCGGGCAGGCCGGCGCCGCCTGGCCGGAACAGCCGGTGCGGCTGGTGGTGCCGTTCGCCGCCGGCGGCACGACCGACCTGCTGGGCCGCCTGATGGCCGAGGGTCTGGGCGCCGAACTCGGCCAATCCGTGGTGGTGGTCAACAAGGCCGGCGCGGGCGGCAGCCTGGGCGCGTCCGAGGTGGCGCACGCGCAGCCGGACGGCTACACCCTGCTGCTGGGCACGCCCGGCACGCAGATCATCAATGCCTACGTCTACAAGAAGATCGGCTACGACCCGGTCAAGGACTTCGCGCCGGTCGCCTATGTGGCGCAGGTGCCCAACGTGGTGCTGACGCATCCCGGGTCCGGCCTGAAGAACATGGACGACCTGCTGCGCACCGCGCGCGCGGAGCCCGGGCGGCTGAACTGGGGCTCGCCGGGCGTGGGCAGTTCGGGCCATCTGGCGCTGGAGATGATCAAGCGCATGGGCAAGGTGGACATCCGCCACGTGCCGTACAAGGGCGCCAGCCAGGCCAACAATGACCTGCTGGGCGGGCAGATCGATCTGTCTGCCGACAACCTGCCCACCGCCTTGCCCTTGATCAAGGCGGGCAAGCTGGTGGCTCTGGGCGTGACTTCGGCCCAGCCGGTGCCCACCGCGCCGGGCGTGGCAGCCATCGCGCAGTCCGTGCCGGGCTTCGAACTGACCTCCTGGTTCGTGGTGATGGCGCCCGCCGGCACGCCGCAAGCGGTCATCGACAAGCTCAACGCCGCCGCCCAGCGCGTGCTGGATGCGCCCGCCACGCGTGAACGGCTGGCAACCTTGGCCGCGCAGCCCATCGGCGGCACGCCGCAAGCCTTGGCGCAGCATCTGCAGACGGAACGCGAGAAGTACCGCGTCCTGATCGAAGGCACCGACATCCGTCCGGAATAAGCGGGGAAACGCATGGGCAAGGGCATGAAGAAAAGGCTGGCGGTGGCGCGCTTCTGGTACGAAGGCAACGCCTTCTGCCCGGTGCCCTGCACCATGGCGGATTTCGAACGGCGCGAGTGGCGCAAGGGCGGCGACGCCCTGGCCGCCGCCGCTGGCACGGCCACCGAACTGGGTGAAGTGGCCGAGTTCGCCCGCGCGCATCCGGATTGGGAGGTCGTGGCCCTGCGCTGCGCATCCGCCCTGCCTGGCGGGTCGATAGCAGACGCCGTGCACCGCGCCTTTACCGAAGAGGTACTGGCCGAGCTGGCCGCGGATGAGGCTGGCTGGGACGCCGTCTACCTGTCGTTGCACGGCGCCGCCATCACCGACCTGCGCCAGACGCCCGACCTGGACTTCGTGCGCGCCGTGCGGGCCCTGTTGCCCGGCGTTCCCCTGGGCGCGAGCTTCGACCTGCACGCCAACCTGGCCCCTGAACTGGGCAGCCTGCTGGATTGCGCCAGCGGCTACAAGACTTATCCCCACATCGACATGCGCGAGGCGGCGGGGCGGGTGCTCGACATGTTGCTGCGCGCGCAGGCCGGCACGCTGTCGCCGCGGGTGCTGGTGACCAAGCCGGATTTGCTGTTGTCCAGCTTCAACATGCGCACCGATGCCGGTCCGATGCGCGAGCTGCAGGATCTTGCCGCAGCGCAGGTACGAGAAGGCGTGGCCGAAGTCTCGGTGTTCGGCGGCTTTCCGTACGCGGATACCGTCGATACCGGCGCATCGGTGCTGGTGGTGGCCGACACGGTCCGCGATGCCGCGGGCGCGCAGGCGCAGGCCGCGGCCGAGACCATGATGGCCGCCATGCGGCGGTTGGCGCCTGCGTTTGCGGTCACCTTGCCGACGCCGCAAGAGGGCCTGGCGCAAGCCGTGGAGGCGGCGCGCGCCGGCGGCCTGGTGGCCGTCACCGATCCGGGCGACAACCCGCTGTCGGGAGGCGTCTGCGACACACCGGAACTGTTCCGCGCCTTGCTGGATGCGCAGATCGATCTGTCTTGCGTGTTCGCCAGCTTCGCGGATCCGGATGCGGTTAGGCGCGCGTACGAAGCGGGTCTGGGCGGCGATTGCGAACTGGACCTGGGCGGCCGCGTAAGCCGCGATTTCGGTCCGCCAGTGCGCGCGGCATTCCGGGTCGAACGCTACACCGACGGCGAATTCAGCAACACCGGGCCGATGGAAACGGGCGTTCGCACGCGTTGCGGTCGCACCGCGCTGCTGTCGCTGCGCGACCGGCCCAACGTGCAGGTCATCATTACCGAACTGGTGGCGCCGGCTAACGATCCGGGCTTCTTCACCCTGCATGGCATCGACCTCAATCAGGTGCGGCTGCTGTGCGTGAAGGCCAAGAACCACTTCCGCGCGGCCTTCCTGCCGCTGTGCGCCGCGATCATCGACGTCGACGCGCCCGGACCCGCGGCGCTGGACCTGCGGCTGCTGCCGTTCCGGCATGCGCGCCAGGGCGCAGCCAACGACGCGTAAGACTGGCGGAAATAGCGGGGCGGATCCGCGCGCCTTGGTGTTGACCCTGCGTTACACGGCAAGGGCCTTGCGCTATATTGCGACCCTTGCCCCGCAGGCCCGCCGGGCGGCGTCCGCGCTGTCGTATCCCTCTTCCGGAAGTCGTTTACATGCCCCAGACACTTGAAGTCATCGCCACTCTCCTGTTCGCCGTGGCGGTTCTTCATACCTTCTCGGTTCCCTTCTTCGCGCGGCTCGCGCATCGTGGCGGACCGCATGCGGGCATCTGGCATCTGTTCTCCGAAGTCGAGGCCGTGTTCGGCGTCTGGGCCTTCGTGCTGATCGTGGCGATGGCGGCGCTGTCGGGTCCGTCGCATGCCATCGAGTACATGGACACGCGCAACTTCACCGAGCCGCTGTTTGTCTTTGTGATCATGGTGGTGGCGGCCAGCCGGCCGATCCTTGAACTGGTGGGGACGCTGGTGCGGCTGGTGGCGCGGGTGCTGCCGCTGCCGCGCGAACTCGCCACCTTCTTCGTCGTGATGTCGTTGGTACCGCTGGGCGGCTCCTTCATCACCGAACCGGCCGCCATGACGCTGGCTGCCATCCTGTTGCGCGACGCTTACTTCCGCAGCAGCGGGCGCGCGGGCTTCAAGTACCTGACTCTTGGCGTGCTGTTCGTCAACGTCTCCATCGGCGGCGTGCTGACCTCCTATGCCGCGCCGCCCGTGCTGATGGTGGCCTCCACCTTCGGCTGGGACTCGGCCTTCATGGCCCAGCACTTCGGCTGGCGCGCCGCGATCGCGGTCTGCCTGAACGCGGCCCTCCTGACCTTCATCTGCCGCAAGGCGCTGCTGGAGCGCTCGGTGGGCACGGGCGGCGGCGTGGACGCGCCGGAAGGCGGCGATGCGCGCGGACCGGTGCCGCTGCTGGTCATGCTGGTGCATCTGGTCTTCCTGGTCGCCGTGGTGCTCAGCGCGCACCATCCGGCCATCTTCCTGGGCTTGTTGATGATGTTCATCGGCTTTGCCGAAGCCTATAAGCGCTACCAGAGCCGCCTGATGATCAAGGAAGGTCTGATGGTGGGGTTCTTCCTGGCCGGCCTGGTGGTGCTGGGCGGCCTGCAGAAATGGTGGCTGCAGGACCTGCTGGGCGGGCTCGAGCCCTTCGTGCTGTTCTGGGGCGCCACCGCGCTCACCGCCATTACCGACAACGCCGCGCTGACCTACCTGGGTTCGCTGGTCGAAGGCACCAACGAGGCCTGGCGCTACATGCTGGTGGCCGGTGCGGTCACGGGCGGGGGCCTGACGGTGATCGCCAACGCGCCCAACCCGGCCGGCTTCGCCATCCTGAAGAACCACTTCCCGGACGGCAGCATTTCGTCGGGGCGGCTGTTCCTGTCGGCCCTGGCGCCGACCCTGGTGGCGGCCGTCATGTTCCTGCTTCCCGTATAGGGCGACGGGGCCGGAAAACCGGCTGGCGGCGTCCTTGAGGCGCCGCCCCAGGTGGGCTGCCGGGGGCGGACACCGGCCGTTCACGAAAAACCGCTAAAATTCAAGACTTTCCCGTATTTTTTCCGGCCTTGCCCGCCCGCCGCTTCCGTTCGGATTCAATCCGGCCCCGGACATCGCGTCCGGCGACAGCGGCTTTTGATACGCCGGGCCCGCGCCTGGGAGTCCTAGATGCCCATTTACGCTTACAAGTGCAGCGCCTGCGGCCATGCCAAAGACGTCTTGCAGAAGATCTCCGATGCGCCGCTTTCGGTTTGCCCCGAATGCGGCCAAAGCACGTTCTCCAAGCAGGTGACCGCGGCTGGATTCCAGCTCAAGGGCTCCGGCTGGTATGTCACGGACTTCCGCGGCAACGGCAACGGCGCCAGCCAGGGTGCGGCTGCGGCCAGCACGCCGGCGGCGCCCGCTGAAAGCGCCGCGCCCGCAGCTCCGGCCGCCCCGGCGACGCCTGCTGCCGGTAGCGCCGCCTCCTAGAGCACACGCGATGCGTATGCGCGTCATCAAGAAGTACTTCATCACCGGCCTGCTGATCTGGGTTCCCCTGGTCATCACGGTGTGGGTGCTGGGCTTGCTGGTTGCGACCCTTGAAGGGTTCGTGCCCGGCTTCCTGTCGTCCGAATCGCTGTTCGGCATCGACATTCCCGGCTTCCGCTTCGTTCTGGTGATCGTGGTGGTGCTTCTGACGGGCGTGTTCGCCGCCAACCTGATCGGCCGCACCATGGTGGATCAGTGGGAAAATATGCTGGGCCGCATACCCCTGGTGCGCTCGATCTACAACTCGGTCAAGCAGGTCAGCGATACCGTGCTTGCGCCCAACGGCCAGGCGTTCCGCCGCGCGGTGCTGGTGCAGTATCCGCGCGCGGGCAGCTGGACCATTGCTTTCGTTACCGGCACGCCTAGCGGCGAAGTGGCCGACCGGTTGCCCGGCGACCACATCAGCGTGTACGTGCCGACCACGCCGAATCCCACGTCCGGCTTTTTCCTGATGGTCCCGCGCGCCGACGCGATCGATCTTCAGATGAGCGTGGACGCGGCATTGAAGTACATCGTTTCCATGGGCGTAGTCGCCCCGGTTCAGGCGGCGACGCCTGCGGACCGGCCGGCCGCTCCCGTCCCGGCTCCTGGCGTGCAGGACACGCCTCGCGCCGATTCGTAACCCTTACGCTATAACCAAGCACATAAACGGAGTCATCCCGCATGCGTACCTGCTACACCGGCCAGGTTTGCCGTGACCATCTCGGCCAGACCGTCACCCTGTACGGCTGGGTGAACCGCCGCCGCGACCACGGCGGGGTCATCTTCATCGACCTGCGCGACCGCGCGGGCCTGGCGCAGATCGTGTTCGATCCGGACAACGCCGCCTTCGCCACCGCGGAGCGCCTGCGCAACGAATTCTGCGTCCGCGTCACCGGCCTGGTGCGCGAGCGTCCGGCGGGCACCGCCAACGCCGAACTGGCTTCGGGTGAAATCGAAGTGCTCTGCAAGGAAGTCGAGATCCTGAACGCGTCGGTCACGCCGCCGTTCCAGCTGGATGACGACAACCTCTCGGAAACGACGCGCCTCACGCATCGCGTGCTGGACCTGCGCCGTCCGCAGATGCAGCGCAATCTGATGCTGCGCTATCGCGTGTCGATCGAAACGCGCAAGTTCCTGGACCAGCTGGGTTTCATCGACATCGAAACCCCGATGCTGGCCAAGAGCACGCCCGAAGGCGCGCGCGACTACCTGGTGCCCTCGCGTGTGAACGCTGGCCATTTCTTCGCGTTGCCGCAATCGCCGCAGCTGTTCAAGCAGATGCTGATGGTGTCGGGCTTTGACCGCTACTACCAGATCACCAAGTGCTTCCGCGACGAAGACCTGCGCGCCGATCGCCAGCCTGAATTCACCCAGATCGACTGCGAAACCTCGTTCCTGAACGAGTTCGAGATCCGTGAAATCTTCGAGAACCTGATCCGCCACGTGTTCAAGGTGGTGCAGGGCGTCGACCTGGCTTCGCCGTTCCCGATCATGCCGTGGACCGAAGCCATGCGTCGCTACGGTTCGGACAAGCCGGACCTGCGCGTGAAGCTCGAATTCACTGACATGACCGACGTCATGCGCGATGTGGACTTCAAGGTGTTCGCCGCCGCCGCCACGGCGCCCGGCAGCCGCGTGGTCGCCTTGCGCGTGCCCGGCGGCGCCGAAATGTCGCGCAGCGAGATCGACGGCTACACCCAGTTCGTCGGCATCTATGGCGCCAAGGGCCTGGCCTACATCAAGGTCAACGAAGTGGCCAAGGGCCGTGAAGGCCTGCAATCGCCCATCGTCAAGAACCTGCATGACGCTGCCCTGGCCGAACTGGTCAAGCGCACCGGCGCGCAAGATGGCGACATCATTTTCTTCGGCGCGGATCGCGAGAAGGTCGTCAACGACGCCATCGGCGCGCTGCGCGTGAAGATCGGTCACAGCGAATTCGGCAAAAAGACCGGTTTGTTCGAAGCCGGTTGGCAGCCGCTGTGGGTGGTCGACTTCCCGATGTTCGAGTACGACGAGGAAGACGGCCGCTACACCGCCGCCCACCACCCCTTCACCAGCCCGAAGGATGGCCACGAAGACTTCCTGGAAACCGATCCCAGCAAGGCGTTCGCCAAGGCTTACGACATGGTGCTGAACGGTTGGGAAATCGGCGGCGGCTCGGTCCGTATCCACCGCGAGGAAGTGCAGAGCAAGGTGTTCCGCGCGCTCAAGATCGGCGCCGAGGAAGCCCGCGAGAAGTTCGGCTACCTGCTGGACGCGCTGCAGTACGGCGCGCCTCCGCATGGTGGCATCGCCTTCGGCCTGGACCGCATCGTCACGATGATGACCGGCGCCGAATCGATCCGCGACGTGATCGCCTTCCCGAAGACCCAGCGTGCCCAGGATCTGCTGACCCAGGCGCCTTCGGAAGTCGACGAGAAGCAGCTGCGCGAACTGCACATCCGCTTGCGCAACGTAGAGCCGAAGTGACCCCCCCCGAAGCGCCGTAGGCGCTTCCCCCCCCAGGGGGGCGCCGCTACGGACCGGCGGAGCCCGGATCCGTGCGGCCCGGCTTGGGGGGCGTTGTTTGCTTGCGGCGTGGGGTGCTCGACTGGGCGCTGGGACCTGTTGCTGCTTGAGGGCGGGGTGTGCGCCGCGGCGGTGGGAACGGTCTTCTGAATTGGAGTAATCTGGCAAACGCCGCCTGATTTTGGCGGTGCTGGCCGGGCTTCTTTTTTTGCGGTGGCCGGCGGTTCCCCAGTTTTGAAAGGCGCCATTTTCCATGTCGCTCATCCGCGTCGTCAGCTACAACATACACAAGGGCCGCTCGGCATTGGGCCGGCGCGACTCCCTGAACGAATTGCGTCTGGGCCTTTATGGCCTGCGTCCGGATCTGGTCTTCCTGCAGGAAGTCCAGGGCCGCAACGAGCAGAAATCGCTGCTCGATGCCCAGCACGAATCCCTTGCCGCCGCCTTGCGGCTGGATGTGGCTTATGGCCGCAATGCCATCCGCCACGAGACGGACCATGGCAACGCGCTGTTGTCGCGCTTTCCCATTCTTGACCACGAAAATCTGGATATTTCCGACCACCGGCTGGAGCAGCGCGGGTTGTTGCACGCGCGCATCGAGCTGGGCGGGCGTGCCGTGCATTGCTTCGTCGTACACCTGGGCCTGTTCGCCGGCAGCCGCAGCCGCCAGATCCTGGCCTTGACCGAGCGCATCCGGCGCATGGTGCCGGATGGCGAGCCCATCCTGATCGCGGGCGATTTCAATGATTGGGGCGATCGCCTGGCGCCGCTGTTCGTGCAGCAGCTGGGCCTGTACGAAGTGTTCTCGCATGCGCCACGCAGCCATGGCGGCGAATTGCCGCGCCTGCGCGATTCGGTCAAGCGCCTGAGCAATGCCCTGCGCGGGCTGCCCAATGGCGGCGTCTCCGTCATGGAGCGCACCAACCAGCTCGGCATGGGCGACAGTTCGCGCCTGCTGCTGCCGCCGCCGCGCACCTTCCCCGCGGTATTCCCGTGGTTCCGCCTGGACCGCATCTACCAGCGCGGCTTCGCCGTGCGCAGCGCCCGCGTGCTGCGCGGCCGCGAATGGGCCAGGCTTTCTGATCATTCCCCCTTGCTGGCCGAGCTGGAACTGCCGTGAGGGCAGAGCAGTCCAAGCTGGACTGGACGCAGGGCAACGACATTCGGTTGCTCCAGAACGGCGCCGACTTCTTTCCCGCGCTGTGCGCGGCCATCGACGCCGCCCAGGTCAGCGTGCACCTGGAAACCTACATCTTCACGCCGGACCGCACCGGCTCGCAGGTGCTGGACTGCCTGGAGGCCGCCGTGCGGCGCGGGGTCAAAGTGCGGGTGGTGCTGGACGGCTTCGGCAGCGCCGAGTTCGTCGATCCCTTGCGCACGCGCCTGACCAACGCTGGTGCGCAGTGCCGCATTTTCCGCCCCGAGCCGCGCTGGTTCGCGCGCTACATTCCATCGCGCAGCCGCCTGCGGCGCTTGCACCGCAAGGTTACGGTGGTGGATGGACGCATCGCCTTCATCGGCGGCATCAACATCATCGACGACTACGATGACCAGGACCCGACGGACGGCATCACGGGGCCGCGCTTCGATTTCGCGGTGCAGGTGCAGGGACCGCTGGTCACCGAAGCCTCCTATGCCCAGGAACTGCTGTGGGTACGGCTGAACTGGGCGCGCCTGCGGCGCCATCCGCGCGACTGGAACCGCATGCGCCTGCTGAAGCCGCGCCACGCTTCCGTTGCGCCCTGTGGCGACCTGCGCGCGGCGCTGGTGCTGCGCGACAACCTGCGCTTCCGCCAGACCTTCGAACGCGCCTACCTGTACGGCATCGCGCATGCGCGCCGCGACATCCTCATTGCCAACGCCTATTTCTTCCCCGGCCGCCAGTTCCGCCGCGCGCTCGCCAAGGCCGCCGCGCGTGGCGTGCGCGTGCGCCTGCTGCTGCAGGGCAAGATCGAATACCGCATGCAGTACCACGCCACGCGCTCGCTGTACGACCAGCTATTGCGCGACGGCATCGAGATCTACGAATACATGCCGAGCTACCTGCACGCCAAGGTGGCAGTCATCGACAACGTGGCGACGGTGGGGTCGTCCAACCTGGACCCCTTCAGCCTGCTGCTGGCGCGCGAAGCCAATGTGGTGGTGGACGACCAGCCCTTCTCCTGGGACCTGCAGGAACGGCTGGAGGCGGCCATCCGGGAGGGCGGGCGCTTCATTCGGCCGATCGAATACCAGCGCCGCGGATGGTTGCGGCGTTGGGTCGACGCGGTTTCCTATACGCTGCTGCGCATCGGGGTGGCGTTGACGGGGACCTCGGACAAATACTGAGCGAGGGCCGCTGGAGTAGAATTCGCCTCAAATTGCATGAGTCTGGAACAGCTACGTCCGCGGTTGATTTCCGGCGATGGTAATAGGGGAAAAGCGGTCGTGAAAACAGTGGCAATCCTGCAGTCGAACTATGTGCCGTGGAAGGGGTATTTTGACCTGATCGCCGCGGTGGACGAATTCGTCATTTATGATGAAGTCCAGTTCACCAAGAACGACTGGCGCAACAGAAACCAGATCAAGACCCCCCAAGGCGTACAGTGGCTCTCCATTCCCGTCGGCGCGGATATCCAGAGGCGCATTTGCGAAGTGGAATTGCCCGTAGGCGCGTGGGCTGAGAAGCACTGGAAAACTCTCGCTGCGAACTACGGACGCGCCCCTTTTTTTGACGATGTTGCGGGTTGGTTGAAACCCTTGTATCTGGAAAGGCGTTATCAGCGGCTGTCTGAATTGAACGTCGTGTTTATCAAGGCCGTATGCGGGTATTTGGGAATCGGTACGAAGATCAGCAACTCATCGGATTTCGAGCATGCCCCTGGCAAGACCGGAAGACTGGTCGGCCTTTGCCGACAGGCTGGTGCAGGACGCTATATATCAGGTCCGGCCGCCAAGGCCTATCTTGATGAAAGCGAGTTTTCAGCGGCCGGCATCAGCGTTGAATGGTTCGATTACGCGGGGTATCCGGAATATCCCCAGCTATGGGGGAAATTCGAACACGCGGTTTCCATATTGGATCTGTTGTTCAACTGCGGCGCGACCTCCTCCCAGTACATGAGATACGTGAAATGAAGCTCTCCGTTGTCGCCACTCTGTATCGGTCTGCGCCCTATATCGACGAGTTCTGCCGCCGAGTCCGGCAAGCGGCGAGACAGCACGCTGGCGATGACTACGAGATCATTCTGGTCAACGATGGATCGCCCGATGAAAGCCTGGATATCGCCAGGCAGATCGCCTCCCTGGATTCCAGGGTCGTCGTGGTGGACCTGTCGCGCAATTTCGGCCATCACAAGGCCATGATGACCGGCCTGGCGCATGCAGGCGGGGACGAGGTGTTCCTGATCGATACCGATCTCGAAGAGGCCCCCGAATGGCTGGCTGAGTTTTCTGCCCTGCGTGCAGAAAGCGACAGCGACGTGGTGTACGGGGTACAGCGACAGCGCAAGGGCGCATGGTTCGAGCGGGTCACGGGCCGGCTGTTCTGGTTTTCGCTGAAGAAGCTGACTGGCATGCCCTTGCCAGGCAACGTCACCACCGCACGCCTGATGTCACGGCGCTACGTGCAGGCCTTGTTACAGCATCAGGAGCGCGAAGTCTTCATCGCGGGGCTTTGGTTCATCACGGGTTTCAGGCAGTCGGCTTGCGAGGTCGAAAAGTTGAGCAATTCGACGTCGACCTATACGCTGCGCAAGAAAATGTCCTTGCTCGTGAATTCGGTCACTGCGTTCAGCAATGCGCCCTTGATCAGTATTTTCTACCTGGGGCTGCTGATATCGCTGGTGGCCGGCTGCTATATCGTCTTCCTGGTCCTGCGGTGGTGGCTGCAGGACACCTCCATGGCGGGCTGGACATCGGTCATGGCTTCTATCTGGCTGCTGGGCGGGCTTCTGATGTCGTCGCTTGGCGTTCTCGGCATATACGTAGCCAAGATCTACACGGAAGCGAAGGGGCGCCCGTACACGATAGTCCGCGATGTCTATCGGAACGGCGCGCCATGAAGAGCGTCGTATTTCTATGCTCGGGCGGCGGCGGCAATCTCAGGTTCGTGCAGGCGGCCATGCAGCGCGGGTGGCTTCCGGACGCACGGCTTGTGGGCGTATTGACCGACCGGGAATGCGGCGCTAGCGTGTTTGCCCGCAGCAAGGGTGTGCCCACGCGCTGCATGGATTTTTCGCGGTCGGGTCAGGCGGACGTGCAGCTTGAACTGCGACGCCTCGCCGCCGATGCCGTGGTGACGAACGTCCACAAGATCTTGACGCCGGAATTTGTGGCGGAGTACGAGAATGCGCTGCTCAATCTGCACTATTCCCTGTTGCCGGCGTTTGGCGGGGTAATCGGCGTCGAGCCCGTCAAGCGCGCGCTGGAGTACGGGGCCACGTTACTGGGCGTGACCGCGCATCGCGTCTCGGCCGAAGTCGATGCGGGTCGGCCGCTGGTGCAGGCGGCGATTCCGGTGGAGCCCGGCGATGGTGTCGATCTCGTTATGGACGTGGTGTTCCGCGCCGGTTGCCTGGCATTGCTGGAGGCCTTGAGAGGCCAACTAAGTATTGTGGGCCGGGCCCGCGCGCGCGTGCTGCGGCTATGTGGCAGGGACATCATGTTCAATCCATTCGGAACCGTCGGTATCGAATGGGAGGACGAGGCGTTTTGGCAGGAAGTGAAGGCGCAACCCGCATCGGAATCATCCTCGTGCTGAACCCGGACCGGCGCTCCGGACAGTCCGGCTACCGCTTTCAACTGTTGCGCTATGCCTTGGTCGGCCTGGTGAGCAATGCCCTGGGATATGCGGTCTATCTGCTGGTCACGCACCTGGGCGTTGCGCCCAAGATAACGGTTACGCTGCTCTATGCCGTCACGGCGGCATTGGCATTTTTCGGGAATCGGCGCCTGACCTTCCAAAGCCGCGGCCGCATGCTCGGGTCGGCATTGCGGTATGCGCTTGCCCACGGCGTGGGGTACTTGATCAATATTGGCCTGTTGGCGCTGTTCGCCGATCGCCTCGGCATACCCCATCAATGGGTTCAGCTGGCCGCGGTCTTCATCGTCGCCGGATTCATGTTCTGCGCGCTTCGCTGGTTTGTGTTCGCCGATACGGCGAAAGGGTCGATGAGATGAAGCAATGTCTGGCGTGCGGCGCCGTATTTCCCCGGGAGCGGCCTGGGTGTCCGTCGTGCCATGCGAAACCCGTTCTTGTCGATGGCTTCGAAGCCTACGCGCCGGAGCTTGCTCGCGAGGGCGGGGGCTTCAAGGAAAGCCATTTTTCCGAACTGGCGAGCCTCGAGGAGGGGCACTTCTGGTTCGAGGCGCGAAACGAACTGATAGCCTGGGCCGTTGAAAAATACTGCGCCGATCGCGAGAGTTTCCTCGAAATCGGATGCGGCACGGGATTCGTGCTGTCCGGCATGGCCAAGCGGTTTTCATTCGCCAGGCTGCTGGGCAGCGAGATCTTCTCCCAGGGCCTGCATTTCGCGGCGCAGCGTGTGCCACAGGCCAGCTTCATCCAGATGGACGCCCGCAAGATTCCGTTTTCCGAGGAGTTCGGCGTCATCGGTGCGTTCGATGTGTTGGAACATATCCAGGAAGACGAGGCCGTGCTACGGCAGGTTCATCAAGCGCTCAAACCTGAGGGCCTGCTCCTGATGACGGTGCCTCAGCATGATTGGCTATGGAGTCCCAGCGACGATTACGCTTGCCATGTCCGCCGCTATTCGGCCCGGGATTGCCATGCCAAGCTGCGTGCGGCAGGATTCCATATCGTGCGCAGCACTTCCTTTGTATCGCTATTGCTGCCTTTGATGATGGCGTCGCGCCTGAAGAAGCGCAAGCAGGGCGGTGAATTCGATGTAACCGATGAGTTCAAGCTTTCGCCCAAGTTGAACTCCATCTTATACCGCGTGATGAAGGGAGAGGCCTCGCTGATCAAGGCGGGCGTCGATTTTGCGGCGGGAGGATCCCGCTTTGTGATTGCTCAACGGATTGAAAAGCAATGAAGGCAATTATTCTTGCCGGCGGCACCGGCTCCAGGCTGTATCCGCTGACCCAGGTAACCAGCAAGCAATTGCAGGCGGTCTTCGACAAGCCGATGATCTACTACCCCCTGACCGTTCTGATCGCAGCGGGGGTGCGCGAGTTCTGCCTCATCTCCACGCCACATGATTTGCCCAAGTTCGAGAATCTCCTGGGAGATGGCCGCCACTGGGGAATCAGCATCGAATACCGGGAGCAGGCCAAGCCGGAAGGCATTGCGCAGGCCTTTCTTATCGCCGAGGATTTCATCGCCGGCGAAGATGTTGTGCTGATGCTGGGGGACAACATCTTTTCGGGCGGTGGCGATTTTCCGCGGGCGATGGCGGAATTTCGTGACGGAGCGGCGATTTTCGCCTATCACGTGAGGGATCCTGAACGCTATGGCGTGGTCGAATTCGACGCCAAGGGCAACGCGCTCTCGCTTGAAGAGAAGCCGGCAAAGCCCCGCAGCAGCTACGCAGTGCCTGGCGTGTATATCTATGACAAGGATGTCGTGGACATCGCGCGAGGCCTGAAGCCATCGACTCGCGGCGAACTCGAGATCACCGACGTCAACATCGAATACCTGCGCCGGGGCAAGCTCAAGGTGAACAGGCTCAGCCGCGGTTTCGCGTGGCTGGATGCCGGCACCAGTTCCGCTCTGCAGGAAGCGTCCGCCTACATCGAGGCCGTCGAACGCCGCCAGGGCGTCAAGATCGGCTGTCCGGAAGAGGCTGCGCTCGTGCGCGGCTTTCTGAGCCTGGACGCATTCGAAAAGTTGGTTGGCGAATTGCCCAATTGCCAGTATCGGGACTATCTCCGCAGCGTTGCGGACGAAACCAAACGGTTTGGAGGCGCACAATGAGCGCGCAGCGGCTCGATTTCAACAAGCCCTATCTGACGGGCAAGGAAACGCAATACATTGCGCAGGCGCTGGCCAACCAGAAGCTAGCGGGGGATGGCGCGTTCACCAAGTTGTGCCACGACTGGTTTGAGCAGCAAGTAGGATGCGTGCGCGGATTGCTGACGCATTCCTGCACCGCCAGCCTGGAAATGTCGGCCATGCTCTGCGACGTGGGACCTGGCGACGAGGTGATCATGCCCTCATACACCTTTGCGTCCACCGCGAACGCATTTGCCTTGCGCGGCGCGGTGCCAGTGTTCGTCGACGTGCGCAAGGACACGATGAATCTCGATGAAACGCTGCTGGAACAGGCCATCACCCCGCGAACGAAGGTGATCGTGCCGGTTCACTACGCAGGCGTCGCCTGCGAGATGGACACGATCTTGGCTATCGCGCGGCAGCATGGGATCCGAGTGGTCGAAGATGCGGCGCAGGGCATCATGGCGAACTACAAAGGCCGCCCGCTGGGTAGCCTTGGCGATCTGGGTTCCTTCAGCTTCCACGAAACCAAGAACGTGATCTCAGGTGAAGGGGGGGCGCTGCTGGTTAATCACCCCGAATTGGCAATGCGGGCCGAGATCATTCGTGAAAAAGGGACGGACAGAAGCCGCTTTTTCCGCGGCGAGGTGGATAAGTACACCTGGCAGGAAGTGGGGTCGTCCTATCTGCCGAGCGAGATGATTGCGGCGTTTCTCTGGGCTCAGCTGGAATCGGCGCGCGACATCACTGTACAGCGCTTGGCCATCTGGGATCGCTATCACGACGCTCTGGCGCCGCTGGAAGCCCGGGAATTGCTGCGGCGGCCCATCGTGCCCGACGGTTGCGAGCATAACGCGCACATGTATTACGTCTTGTTGCCGGCATCGGTCGAGCGCCGGCAGGTGATCGAGGAGTTCCGGTCACGCCAGATCTACCCTGTATCGCATTACGTGCCATTGCACTCCGCTCCGGCAGGCCTGCGCTATGGGCGTGTGGCAGGGAACATGGCAGTCACCGACCAGTATTCCGAGCGGCTGCTGCGCTTGCCGTTCTGGGTGGGCCTGAACGCCGCGCAGCAGGACATGGTGGCCGAGGTGCTTGAGGCCGCTTTGCGCAAGCAGGCTTAGCCGGCAGGGCGGCGAAATCGCAGCAACCCCAGCGCCAGTGCGGTGCCGACCAGGATGACGGCAGCGCCCGCAGCGATGGACGGGGTGACGCTTTCGTCCAGGAACCACGAGCCCCACAGCACGCCGAAGATGGGCACCAGGAAAGTGACGCTCACGGCGCCGGTGGGGCCGACATTGGCGATCAGGCGGAAGAAGATGATGTACGCGGCGCCTGTGCATACCACCGCGAGCAGAATGGTGGCGATCCAGGCCTGCATGGACGCCGGTGCTTCGGGCCAGTGCGTGACCGCCAGGGGCAGCAGCACCAGCGTCGCGCCTATCATGCTGCCGGTGGCGTTGGCCAGGGCATCCACGCCGGTCAGGAAGCGCTTGGTCCAATTGGCCGCGATGCCGTAGAACACCGGCGCCGACACGGCCGCCAGCACCGCCGGCCCGGTGCCGCCATCGTTGAAGTTCAGCTTGTCCCACACCAGCACCACGATGCCGACCACGCCTATCATCAGCCCCAGGGAACGCATCCAGGGCAGCTTGTCCTTGAGCCACAGCCAGCCGATGACCGCGCCCCACACCGGCGTCACCGCGTTGGCCACCGACAGGAAGCCGGCGCCCAGCGATTGCGCGGCGTAGGCGAACAACAGGAACGGCACGGCCGCGTTCAGCACGCCTACCATCAGCAAGGCCTTCCAGTGTCGCGCGATGACGGGCAGCTTGCCGCGCCACAGGGCGGCAGGCAGCAAGACCAGCGCGGCCAGGCCCACGCGGAGTTCGATCAGCGCAATCGGCCCGAATTCCGGAACCGCCAGGCGCATGAAAAGAAAGGAGCCGCCCCAGACGGCAGCCAGGAGCAGCAGATCCAGCAAGTTGCGTTGACGCATGTTCAGTCCCGCGTGGGGCTCATTTGCGGTTCGTGGCCAGGTTCTTCATCTTGACCCGGCAGGCCAGCAAGGCACAGGTCAGCGACAGGACGATACACAGCACCAAGCCTGCGCGCACTCCGTTTAGTACCGTGCTGTGCGAAATGATGATGCCAACCAAGGCCGTCCCCAGCGCGCTACCGATGGCGCGCGTGGTTTGGACCAGCGCCGACGCCACGCCCACGTCGCGCCGCTCGCTCAGCATCTGCATGAACAAGGTCAGGTTCGGCAGCAGAAAGCCCAGCGCACAGCCGTTGACGAAGAAGGCGGCCAGGATCCACCAGGCCGAGGTGCCCGGCGAGATCAGCAGCACCATCAGCGAACCCGCCGCCAGCAGGCAGCCGCCGAACACCATCAGGCGCTGCGGTTCGCTTTGCTTGGGAAACAGGCGGCCATTGATGATGCTGCCTACCGAAATCGCGGCGACCAGCGGCGTGAGCAGCAGCCCGGCTTCGCTGGGGGTGTAATTCAGCACCTGCTGCAGCAGCAGCGGGCTGTAGAAGATCTGCACGAACATGACCGCGCCCACCATCATCGCCGCCAGATTCAGCAGCCGCGATTCCGCGCCGCCCAGCACGCGCAGCGGAAAGATGGGCGAACTCACGCGCCGTTCCGTGGGAATCAGGATGGCGATGGCCGCCACGCCCGCCACGGCCAGGGCCAATCCCAGCATGGGGCGAGCATGGTCGCCGCTGGCAAACGCCAGTTCCAGAGCGGCTAGCGGCGCGCCCACCGCCAGGACCAGCAGAATGGCGCCCAGCCAGTCGATCTTGCGGCTGCCGTCATGGATGGGGCGTATGCGGGGGAAATAGCGAGCCAGCAGGAAAAATGCGCCCGCGGCCGCGATCGGCGCGATGAAGAAGGCCGCCCGCCAGCCCAGCGCCTGCGTCGCCGCCCCGCCCAGCACCGGGCCGATGCCGCTGGCCATGGCGAACGCCGCGGATACCAGCGCCATCCAGCGTACCCGTTGCTTGGCGTCGGGAAAGAGGTCTGCGGGCGCGGCAAACGCAGTGGCGATCATCATCCCGCCGCCTATGCCCTGCAGCGACCGGAAGATGATCAGCTGGGTCATGGTCTGCGACAGGCCACAGGCGATGGAGCCCAGCGCCACGATCAGCACCGACAGCAGCATCAGGGGCTTGCGGCCGAACATGTCGCCCAGTCGTCCGAAAATCAGGATGGACGCGGCGGTGGCCAGCAGGTAGCCCGTTCCAACCCAGGCATACAGCGCCATGCCATTGAGCGCCTCGGCCACGCGCGGCAGCGTGGTGCTGATGATGGTGGAATCCAGCGCGGCCAGGACCACCGTTGCCGAAACCCCCGCCATGCCCATCAACAGGTCGCGTCGGGTATGGGCGGGGGCGGATGGGGACTGTGATTCGGATGGCGGCGTCATGCCGCACAGAATATCACCAGCGCCTCAGGGATTTCACTTATAGAAGGCGTGATAACCCCAGAAAACCGCGATGACCAGCACCACCATGATCCAGGACCAGCGCGAATTGGACAGCCCGCGCGGCTCCGGTTCGGGGGGCGGGGGCGGCGGCGCGAGGCGGGGCTGGGCTGCCATGTAGTCGATGAAGCTGGCGAAGAACTTCTGGATGATCTTGTCGCCCGCCTTCAGCAGCATTCCCTCGCCGTATTCCGCCAGCTTGCCGCCGGTCATGCAGGCGACGGTATAGGCGACACGCGTGCCTTGGTCCTTGGCGCTGAGGTTGATCTGGGCCGTCCCGATGGCCAGGCAGGCGGCGCGGCCCTTGCCTTCGAAGACCAGCGTGCAGCTATTATGCGGGTCGACGTCGGACATCAGGATTTCGCCGTCGTAATCGGTGTCGATACCGGCTACCTTGGCGTGCAGCTTGACGGCGTATTCGGTCGGACTGAGGCGCGAGACCTCCACGCAGCCAGGTATACATCGCTGCAACACTGCGGGATCGGTCAGCGCATCCCAAGTCTGGTGCTGGGTCGAAGGAATCCACTGGGCATCTGCAATGCGCATGGCTGTCTCCTTGCTTGGTACAGTCCCGTGTTCATTGTGGACCCAATCCGCGCAAAACGCCAATATCGGCCTGTCGGGGCCTGAATCTCCGTCGAACAGACCAAGATGCGCGGAGTAAACTCAGCGCCTGTCCACCGTCCCAACCGGCGCTCTTCTTGCGTGTATTGCCTATGACTATCCTCGTTACCGGAGGTGCTGGCTTCATCGGAGCCAATTTCGTGCTCGATTGGCTGGCCCAGAGCGACGAACCAGTAATCAACCTGGATAAGCTTACCTATGCGGGCAATCCGCGGAGTCTCCTGGCACTGGAGGGAGATAAGCGACATAAGCTGGTCGTTGGCGACATATGTGATGCCTTGCTGGTCGGGGATCTGCTGAAGCGCCATCGGCCGCGAGCGATCATCAACCTGGCGGCGGAGTCACACGTGGATCGCTCCATACACGGGCCGGAAGCGTTCATTCAGACCAATATCGTCGGCACGTTTCGATTGCTGGAGTCGGTAAGGGTCTACTGGAACGAAATGGATTCTGCGGTGCGTGCCAGTTTCCGCTTCCTGCATGTGTCGACGGACGAGGTCTACGGCTCGTTGCCGACGGATGGCGGTGCGTTTACCGAAACGCATCGGTATGAACCCAATAGCCCATATTCGGCGAGCAAGGCGGCAAGCGACCATCTTGTGCGCGCGTATCACCACACATATGGTTTGCCGCTGGTGACCACCAACTGCTCCAACAACTATGGCCCGCTTCAATTTCCGGAGAAGCTGATTCCTCTGGTGATCGCCAACGCATTGGCCGGCAAGCCGCTGCCTGTTTATGGCGACGGTCAGCAAGTGCGCGATTGGCTGTATGTGAAGGACCATTGCAGCGGCTTGCGTCGGGTGCTCGAGGCGGGGCGCGTGGGGGAAACCTACAACATCGGAGGGTGGAACGAGCGTCCGAACCTGGATGTCGTCACGCAGGTGTGCGCGCTGCTGGACAATTTGCGGCCGCGGGCGGATGGCGTTCCTTACAAGCAGCAGATCGCCTTTGTGCAGGATCGGCCCGGCCATGACCGCCGCTACGCCATTGATGCGTCGAAGATCAGGCAGGAACTGGACTGGCGGCCCGTGGAGACATTTGAGACTGGGCTGCGCAAGACAGTGCAATGGTATCTAGACCATGGACAATGGGTGCAGGACATCATCGATGGGGCCCATCACCGCGGCTGGATCGACAAGCACTATGCGTCCTAGCGAAGGCCAGCAAGGCGGAGATATCGCCGCCGGCCGCGACGCAAGCGCATCAATGGCTCCGGTGGTGCGTATTGCCCATATCGCGCAACTGGCTGCAGGCGCCGCGGCGGCGGCATTGTTGGGGTGGGTCCTATGGGCTTGCGGCCGGGGCTTCGATTTCACGGACGAAGGCCTCTACCTGATCTGGCTGCACAATCCGCATGCATACGCCGCGTCCGTCACGCAGTTCGGCTTTGTGTATCGTCCCTTGGACTGGCTCCTGGGTGGAGACATCGCCCTGCTCAGGCGAGCCAATGTGCTGCTGACTTTCGGCTTGGCATGGACCGCCGCGTACCAGCTTCTGTCGCGGATGGTGGACGAACCGGCGGCTAAAGGTACGCGGCTTGCCATCAGCCTAGCTTTCGCTGGCTCCAGCTTGGCATTTTTCCAGCTATGGATGCCGTCTCCCGGCTACAACAGCCTGGCGTTCCAGGCGCTTCTTGTTACCTTGATCGGACTGCTGTTGGCCGCTGGCGCACGTACGCGCGCCAGCGACGCGGGGTGGTTTCTGATCGTTGCGGGCGGTTGGCTGGCTTTCATGGCGAAGCCCACCACCGCGCTCGCCTTGGCCGCGATTAGCGCCATCTATCTGGTGTTGGCACGTAAACTGAGTGTGCGCGGGGTGCTCATCAGCCTGGCCGGGGGCGCCGTATTGCTGGTCATGAGCGCCTGGCTGATTGATGGATCGATTCAAGGCTTCGTCCAGAGGATTCAATCCGGTCTGGCGTTGGCGCAGGCATTGGGCGCAGGCCATGAAATGGACAAGATGCTGCGTCTGGAGCCCCTCATCCTGCCGGAACCCCTGACTGAGTCCATATTGAAAGCGGGCGCCGCTGCCGCGGTCGTCGCGCTGCTCATGGGATCAACGGGCTGGTTGCTTCAGGCAGCAGGGGGGCTGGCGCTGTTGGCAGCTTTGGCCTGCGCGATCGGGCTGGCGGTGGGCTGGGTTCCTGCGCGCGAGTTCGGCATGTTCCAGGGCATGCTGGCGCTGGCGGCGCCCTTCGCCGGTGTAGGCGTGTTTGCCGCGCGTGGATTGGTGGGCAGGTGGCGCATCTTTCGACTGAAAAAATGGGCGATGGTCGCAGTCTGCACCGCGTTGCCGTTTGCCTATGCGTTTGGAAGCAACAACAACTATTGGCTCGTGGGCGCGGCCGCCGGATATTTCTGGTTGTTGGCGGGAGCCGGGTTGTGGGGGGTGGTCAAGCCGAGGGCGGGGGCCTGGGTCAGCCTGTTGCCGATGGCGGCGATTGCGTTGGTCGTGGCAGCCCTGCTGCTGCAGCTTGCCATGAACAATCCTTATCGGCAGCTCGAGGCACTGCGGGCCAATACGCATCCAACCGTGCTGGGGCCGGGCAGCGGATCTTCCCTGCTTTTGTCCGAAGCCGACAGCCAGTACATAGAACAATTCAAGCAGGCGAGCGCTCGGGCGGGGTTTGTTGCCGGCACGCCGATGATAGACCTGACCGGCCGTGCCCCCGGCGTGCTGTACGCTGGGGGGGCGTTCAATGTGGGGCAACCGTGGTTGATCGGCGGATATCCGGGAAGCCTCGGCTTTGTGTCGCTGGCGTTGGATTCCGTCGCGTGCGAAACACTGGCTTCATCCTGGTTGCTGATCGAGCCGGAGTCGCCGCGCGCCATTCCTCAGGCAGTTCTGGCCCGCTATGGGGCCAACGCGCAGGCCGACTATGTTCCGGTTGGTGAGGTCGTCAGGCAGGCGGACGCGGCGCACGCCGATGAGGCCCGGCGCCAGCAGTTGTTCAAGCCTTTACGCGACACGGCGGCGGCGACGCAAGCCTGCGTCGCCGCGAAGGCCGCACGCTAGCTTGCCCACGGCGGACCCGCTGGAGGTCCGCCGCCCGGGGGGGGAGGGCGGCCCGCTACGTTGAGGACTTCACTCGGGCTGGCGCTGTTTGGGCGCCGGCACCAGCAAGGCGGCAATTAGGCCGACCATCAAGCCCAGTATGAGGCCTAGCGTTATCAGCATTGCCTTCTGCGGCTTGATGGGAATGTCGGGGGTTTCGGCATGCTGATCGACCACCATGACGTTGAAGGATTTCGGCGCCAGGGTCTGGGTCTTGAACATATATTCGATATGCCGCAGTTGCGACAGGCCCGGAATATAGGCGTCGTCGTCCTTGCGGCTTTCCACATCCGCCAGCTCGGACTTCAGCGCGCGCGCTCCCCGCAGATAAAGGGGTTCATCGGTATAGTCCTTGTCGCGCAGGACGAGCGTGACATGTGGTTCCTGCAGATTGATCGATTCAGCAATCTTCAACGCGTCCTTTAAACGCTGAATCAACGCGTGGCGGCTTTCCAGGGCGCCTTCCCGGAGGGCGGCGATCCGCGTCGTGGTGTTTTGCTTATACGCTTCGAGCGCCACATTCAGGTTCTGCAGCAATTCCGCCTGAGCTTCCTTGGAGGCTCTGTCGATATATTCCGTTGCCCACTTTGTGATCAGTTCCGGATCTTCGCCCGTAATCGTGACGTGCGCGCGCCCGATCCCGACTTCCCGGGAATATTTGTTCCAGAGGCGGGTGCGTCCGATCTCGTCGAGCAGCGCGCGATTCGCAGGCACGTAAACCTTTTCAAAAAAATCCAGGCGCTGAGAATAAGAGGATAGCTTTCTCAGAAAAATTTGATAAGCGTCATCGGGGCGCAAGGACGGAATGGCTGCGCTATTGAGCGTTTGATACGCGAAATTGTAGGGAGCCAGATCGCCGGCGCTTGGCGGGAGAACTTCAGCGGTGGTTTTATACGTGGGTGGAGTCATAACCGCGTAAACGGCGAAAACAGCCGTGAACGCTACGGTAATGATCGCTATAAGCCATCGGGCGCTCCATATTTTTTCGAGAAGCATGCCAAAATCGAAATCATCGTTGGCGGAGCGGGTGTGCATATTATCCAAAGAGGAAGACTCCAGCAGGTAGGCGGTAGGCGGCAGCGCGACCTTCGGTGAGTGGGACTGCCGTGCCGGGCGCGAATGTTCACATGATCCTACAGAATTGGCAACGGCGAGCAAGTTTTTGCGCAGCGGGCGTGACCGCGGGTAACGGGAATTGCTCTCGTTTGAGGGGGTGCTCCAGGGTGTCTATGGGACGTTCCGTGACGGGAACGAAGAAGACCCTCGGCTTGTGCTGGCGCGGTGGCTCCTACATATAGTATATTTCCACGCGCAAGCGCGCCTGCTGGCGCCTGGCTGCAGCTATTCGACAGCTTTGCTTATATTTTATTTTTTTGCATTCTTTTTCGCTCTATTTCTCTCATTTCGGAGGAAAAGGCGTAAAAATGCGGGGACAGGTTAATTAGGTGGTCATGAAGAATTTATGCCCTGGGTGGCCGGACTTCTTGCTTTTCATCCGCGTGAAAGGCTTGGTCCACGTGTAGAGTCATGCTGGCGAGCCAGAGTGCACGGCCGCCGAGCCGCTGCCGATCAAGCGCCGCAACTTCGGGGTTTCAGAATTTTTCGCCTTATAAGCATGCCGCTGGTTCGTTCTGTCAGATCCCACGAAAAATAATACCGCATTCATTCATCGTAACCCACCGTCCGTCAATCTCATCGCTGGCCATTCCATATCTATGAAGAACTTTGCCCTTATCGGTGCCGCCGGTTACATCGCGCCCCGCCACATGATTGCCATCAAGGAGACAGGGAACGATTTGATCGCGGCGTTGGATCCCAATGATTCGGTAGGTATTATTGACAGCCATTTTCCGAATGCCGAGTTTTTTACGGAATATGAGCGTTTCGATCGTCATGTGGATAAACTGCGCAGGGCCGGCGGAGATAAGCGCGTAGATTATGTTTCGATCTGCTCGCCGAATTATTTGCACGATTCGCACATGCGTTTCGCTTTGCGCTCGAATGCTGATGCTATTTGCGAAAAGCCGCTGGTACTGAACCCGTGGAATATCGACGGCCTGCAGGAAGTCGAACGCGACACGGGCCGGAAGGTAAACACCATTTTGCAGCTGCGCGTGCATCCCGCCATCGTGGCGCTGCGCGAGAAAGTGCAAAAGGCCAAGAGCAAAACCAAGCACGAGGTCGATCTGACCTATATCACCTCGCGCGGCCATTGGTACCTGCAATCGTGGAAGGGCGATCTGAAAAAGTCCGGCGGCATTGCCACCAATATTGGCGTGCACTTCTTCGACATGCTGCATTTCATTTTCGGTGAATTGCAAGGCAACGTGGTCCACTTGGCGGATGACACCAAGGCGGCGGGCTATCTGGAATATGAGCATGCCCGGGTGCGCTGGTTCCTTTCCGTGGATTTTGAGGACGTGCCGCAAGCGCAGCGGGAAGCTGGCCAGCGCACTTTCCGTTCCATTACGGTTGATGGCGAAGAGATCGAGTTTTCGGGCGGCTTTACGGACCTGCATACGCGCAGCTACCAGGAAATTCTGGCTGGCCGGGGTTTTGGCCTGGAGGAGAACCGCGTGGCGATCAGCACCGTGGCGACCATCCGGCATGCTGCCATTGCTCCCCTGGGCGGCGATTACCACCCGTTCCTGAAGAAATGAGCCACTACCAGCATCCAAGCGCGATCGTCGACGACGGCGCACAAATCGGCGAAGGGTCGCGGGTCTGGCATTTCGTGCACGTTTGCGGGGGCGCCCGCATCGGTCAGCATGTGTCGCTCGGCCAGAACGTGTTCGTGGGCAACAAGGTCGTCATCGGGGACGATTGCAAGGTGCAGAACAACGTTTCCGTCTACGACAACGTCACCCTGGAAGAAGGGGTGTTCTGCGGCCCCAGCATGGTTTTCACCAACGTGTACAACCCGCGGTCCCTGATTGAACGCAAGGACCAGTACCGGGACACCCTGGTCAAGCGCGGGGCGACGCTAGGCGCGAACAGCACGGTGGTGTGCGGCGTGACGATAGGCGAGTTCGCCTTCGTGGGCGCGGGAGCCGTGATCAACAAGGACGTCCCCGCTTACGCGCTGATGGTGGGCGTGCCTGCGCGCCAGATTGGTTGGATGAGTGAGTTTGGCGAGCAATTGCCGCTGCCGCTCACTGGCGAGGGCCTGGTGGCGGAATGTCCGCATACGAAGGCTCTCTATGTCCTGAGCGGCAATACCCTTACCAAAACGGAAAAGCAGCAATGATCGATTTCGTCGACCTTAAGACGCAGCAGGCCCGTATCAAGCAGAAGATCGACGCTGGTATTGCTGGTGTACTCGCGCACGGTCAGTACATACTCGGACCGGAAGTAGCGGAGCTCGAGGAGAAGCTGGCGGCCTATGCCGGCGCGCAGTTCTGCATCACTTGCGCCAATGGCACCGACGCATTGCAGATTGTCCAGATGGCGCTGGGCATCGGCCCGGGCGATGAAGTGATCACGCCTGGATTCAATTACATCGCCACGGCGGAAACGGTTGCCCTGTTGGGCGCCAAACCGGTATACGTGGACGTCGATCCCCGCAGCTACAACCTGGACCCAGCCTTGCTGGAGGCCGCGATCACGCCGCGCACCAAGGCCATCATTCCGGTTTCGCTGTATGGCCAGTGCGCGGACTTCGACAAGATCAATGCCATTGCGCAGCGCCACGGCATTCCCGTCATCGAGGACGCGGCGCAGAGCTACGGCGCGACTTACAAGGGGCGTAAATCGTGCAATCTGAGCACGATTTCGTGTACCAGTTTCTTCCCCAGCAAGCCCCTGGGCTGCTATGGGGATGGCGGAGCCATCTTCACGAACGACCCCGAGCTTGCCAAGACCATGCGCCAGATTGCGCGTCACGGTCAGGACAGGCGCTATCACCACGTGCGGGTCGGGGTGAACAGCCGGCTCGATACGCTGCAGGCCGCGATCCTGCTGCCCAAGCTCGAGTTGCTGGAAGAGGAAACTGCGCTGCGTAATCAGGTCGCCGGCTATTATGCGAAGTCATTGGCCGACGCAGGCATCGACACGGCGCCTGTCGTGGAAGAAGGCAATGTGAGCGTGTGGGCGCAGTACACCGTGCGGGTGCCCAACCGGGCTCAGGTGCAGCAATACCTGAAGGACCAAGGCATTCCGACTGCGGTGCACTATCCGATTCCCTTGAACAAGCAGCCCGCGGTGTTTGATGCAGAAGCCCAGCTACCTGTCGGCGATCGCCTGGCGGAGCAGGTCATGAGCCTGCCCATGCATCCTTATCTCCAGTCTGATGTGGTGCAGACGATCGTTGGCTCGCTAGCTCGTGGCATTGAGCTCGCATTGGAGCCGCGCGCCTAGACCAGATGGGCACTGCCGCTCGCAAGAAGTTTTTTCTATCCGTTGGCGTTTTGGCCGGAGGTACGGGGTTATCGCAAGCAATCATGCTCGCGATGTCCCCGGTTCTTACGCGCATCTATACGCCGACGGATTTTTCCATGCTGGCTGCGTACACCGCGTTGACCAGCATCCTGTCGGTCGCGGCCTGTCTTAGGTTCGATATCGCCATACCGTTGCCGGAAAAGGATGACGAAGCGGCGAATTTGCTGAGTTTGTCCCTGCTGTTTGCGTTCATCGTGGCGATGGCGACGATGCTGATCGTCGCCGTGTCGCCGAAGGGCATCGCAGCGATATTGCGCAATCCCGGCATGGAATCCTTGTTGTGGCTGGTACCGTTGGGCGTGTTCGCCAATGCAGCCTACAGCGCGATGCAATTGTGGGCGACACGCAAGAAGCAGTTTTCCAGCATAGCCAGAATCAAGCTGGTCCAAGCGCTGGGCGCCAGTGGCACTCAGATCGGTGGAGGCGTCCTGGCTGCTTCACCCGTGTGGCTGTTGCTGGGCGCGGTAGTGAACTACGGGTTGGGCGCAATCCTGCTGGTCAAGGGCCTGGTCGCCGGTGGCCGCGCGATGCGGCGGGCGATCTCGTTTACTGCAATGGCGGCAGCGTTCCGTGCTTACTCCGCATTTCCCAAGTTCTCCGCGCTCGAGGCGATAGCCAATAGCAGCTCCATTCTTCTGCCGGTGCTGATGATTTCGGCGTTGGCCGCAGCTCCCGAGGCGGGCTTCCTGCTGCTGGCCATGCAGGCCATGCAGGCGCCCATGGGCTTGATCGGAACGTCCATCAGCCAGGTGTATTTCTCTGGAGCCGCAGAAGAGTGGAAGAAGGGTACGCTTGGTGAATCCACGGCTGCCATGTTGGGGTTGCTGACCCGGTTTGGCGTCGGGCCGATCATCTTCGTATGTCTGCTGGCGCCGGAAATATTTTCGCTGGTTTTCGGGCAAGGCTGGCACCGATCCGGCGAGCTGGTGATGTGGATGGGGCCCTGGCTGGTGCTGCAATTCTTGGCGTCACCGGTTTCGATGGCGCTGCACGTGACTGGCAACCAGAAGGCCGCGCTCGTGCTCCAGGTCGGCGGGCTGATCTTGCGCGTAGGCGCGGTCTGGGCCGCTTATCGCATCGCGCCCGCGTGGATTGCGGAAGCCTACGCGCTGTCCGGGGCCGTATTTTATTTCTTTTACCTTGCCGTCATCGTCAAGGTCACCCGTATCGGGGCCGCGCAGATTATCGTGGAATTGCGCCGCAGCGCCTTGTTGTTGACCCTGTTTGTGGGTCTAGCGATTTTGGTCAGGGCAGTTTTTGTTTTCGCGGGATGGCCGAATTGAAAGTGAATCTATGAAGAGAGCTATCGGTCTGGCGATTTTTTCGCTCCCCATCCTAATATTGATATTCATAGTCCTGCAGGCGAGCATCGCCTCCGCGTTCTTTGAGGACCGGTTGGCGCTGGAAGTGTTGTGCATCGGCCTGCTCAGCATGGGAAGCTACTTCTGTGCCGCGCTGGCCGCTACGCGTGTCGGAGGGACGCGCGAATTGTGGCTAAAGGGTGGCCGTGGCGCGCTCTTCTATGGGCTGTGGCTGCTGTATTTCATTTCGTATGCGGGTCTTTCTCTGAATCTGGGCTCCGTGCCGATCCTGGAGGTATTGCTCAAAGGCGGCGATGCCTCCGCTCTGCGCGCCGAATTCTATAAGGCTCAAGGTTTTCCTTGGGTGATTTTTGTCTATTCCAGCTCAATTCTCATCAAGGGATTTCTCCCGTTCGCCATCGTCGCGTTATTCATGGTGCGTAGCAAGGCTGCAGCCTATGGCATGCTCGCGGTGGTTTCGATTACTTTGATATCCGGATTTGAGAAGGCCGCGCTCGCGTGGGCCTACGTACCGCTGGTAGTGTTCTTTTTCACAGCCCGCCGCTACCGCGATGTGCTCATCGTGATGGCAATGTTTGTTTGTTTCTTTTCGATCGTGTCGGCGGTATCGCTGCACAGCGATTTGAAGATTGCCGAGAAACCGCCTGCGACTTTCGCCAGCCGTTGGGACGATCAGGCATTGCGTTCGTTTGCTGAATTGCCCGCCAAGCTATACGACGCCTCTGTCGGTAAAGCGGCGCCGGCCATGGTTTACGCTGGCGACGCGCCTGCCAAGGCGACGCCCGTGGCGCTCTACGACGAAGAAAACTATCAGTTGATGCTTTATGACCCAGCGGCGCCCACTACCCTGGGCTATCTGGTCAACCGGCTGGCCTGGATACCCTTCATAACGACCTACGATACCATTCTCTATTGGGAGAAAAACGAGGATAGATTCCTGCAATTTGCGACCAATCGGCATCTTGCAGCATTATTCGGCCTGGATTTTGCGGACCTGGAGCGGCGCGTTTTCATGTTCCAATTCAAGTCGGGCGAGGATACTACCGGCAACTCGAATGCATTCTACGGTGCCGAAGCCTACGTGGCGTTCGGTTATCCGGGCGTCGCGCTGTTTTCGATAATCATCGGGCTTATGTTTGGGCTCATGGCGCGAACAAGGTGTGCGGCTTTCGTCTGTTCCATTCCGATGATTGCGCTGGGATTGGTAAGCGTTTCCCTGATTTCGACGCTATTCAGCGGTGGGTTGCTGCTGTTTTTTCTTCTGGCCTTTCTTTTGACGAAACCGAGCCGCGCCGTATAGCCTGCGCCGCCGGTCCGTTGCTAGGGTGCAACGAACCGAGATGTTTGGTACCGGGATGTGGGGGCCGCTATGCCGGCAAGACGCGCGCAACCGCAGGCGGCAGAAAGGAGACGGAAGGGGGGGCTCGATTAGTTGGTGCAGAAAGACACGTTCTTTCACGGTCCGCAATATCTGAAGTCCTGTCCCAAAGCGGCTTGCCATGGTCAAATGAGCGCTGTTGCGCTGCGCCAAGGAGGAGTGCTGGGTTTTTGCGGCCCCCTCCGTCGGCAGATGGTGCGCTCTATCAGCTATCAGAACATGGTAGCCCAAAAAGAAATCCGTGACGCGGACTCTCCCGGTGTCCTCGCCGGGAGAATGATCAACTATGCGATTTAAGTATGGAAAACAGTCAAATTACTGATGCCGCGGGTGATGTTTCGAATCCCGCCGTCAGCGTGGTGATTGCAGTAAAGAATGAAGAAAAGCACGTCGCCGAGGCTGTCGGCAGCGTACTGGCCCAGCAGGGCGTGAATTTTGAATGCATCGTCGTGAACGATGGATCCACCGACAGGACTGGTGAGATTCTCGCCGAGTTGGCGGCGCGGCATCCCGCGTTGACGGTGGTGGCTAATCTCAAGAAGGGCAAATGCTCGGCATTCAATTATGGCGTGGAGTTGGCTCGCGGCAAGTATGTGTGTATTTTTGCCGGAGATGACATCATGGCGCAGGGCAGTCTGGCCGCGCGCTACCAGGCAGTGGAATCGGCGCAGCCGAATCCCTACATGGTTGGTCTGTGCAAATTGAAAACCATGTCCGAAAATCCGAAATTCGACGGCCATGTGGTGCCAAAAGGCAAGGACCGCGGCGGATTCACGGGGGTTTCCTATTTGATGACGCGTCCGGTCATTGGGAAAATATTCCCTGTGCCGGAAACATTGCCCAACGAGGATACCTGGATGGAGTTGGCTGTGGTCAATTTCCCCGGCTGGTCTCTGGTACATTCCGGCGTCATTGGCTGCCTGTGGCGGGTGCACGACGGCAATAGCATCAATATGCAGATGCCGTTTGCGGAGTACAACAAGAAATATACCCAACGCATGACGGCGATTTCGCTTTTTTACGAACGACACAAGGCCGACCTGTTGCCTGACGTTCAGGAAGTTCTCAGGCATCGGATCCGCTGCGAAGTCGCGCGCGCGTCGGGCAGCGTCTGGGGCGTGCTGATGAACGGCGCGCCTCTGGTCGAGCGGTTGCGGGCATTGGCTTCCACGAACGCCTTTTTCTACAATCTGCGTCGCAAGCTGTTCGGACTGTTGTCCGGATTCTGAAGCAAGCCATCCGCCATCCGTACCATTAGAAGATCATGAGCAATAGCTACCGCATCTGCACGCGCACCATCATGGATACAAGCGATCCAACCATTAGATTCGATGAGCGCGGAGAATCCGATTACTGCGCGAACTTCGATACGCAGATCAAGCCGAACTGGCACACCGATGAGCGGGGCGAGGCCGAACTCATGCGTGTGGCGGAGAAGATCAAGGCGCAAGGCAAAGGCAAGGAGTTCGACTGCATCATCGGGCTGAGCGGAGGCCTAGACAGTTCGTACACTGCGTACATCGCCAAGGAAAAGATGGGACTGCGTCCCTTGCTGTTCCATGTCGACGCGGGGTGGGACACCGACCAGGCCGTGGGCAACATCGAGAAGCTGGTCGACGGTCTGGGCCTCGAGCTCTACACGGAAGTCATCAACTGGGAAGAAATGCGCGATCTGCAGGTGGCTTTCCTCAAGTCGCAGATCCCGGACCAGGATCTCCCGCAGGACGTGGCGTTCTTCTCGGGGCTCTATCAGTTCGCCCGCAAGTACAAGCTCAAGTACGTGCTGACGGGCGGCAATTTTTCGACCGAGTGCTGCCGCGAGCCCGAAGAGTGGGGCGGCTATCCTGGCATCGACAAGCGGCTGATCGAAGGGATACACAAGAAATTCGGGAAGCGTCCGCTGAAGACGTTCCCGATTGTCGACATTCTTGTCTACAAGCTGTACTACCGCTACGTGCTGGGCATGCAGGTCTTCAAGCCCCTCAATCTGGTGCCTTATATCAAGGCCGACGCCGAGCGGGAGCTGGAGTCGCGCTTTGGCTGGAAGCCGTTCCAGCACAAGCACCATGAGTCACGCTTCACGCGCTTCTATGAAGACTACTGGATGCCGCGCAAGTTCGGCTATGAGAAGCGCCGCGCGCACTTTTCGAGCCTGATCTTGACCGGCCAGATGACCCGCGACGAAGCGTTGGACCGAATTTCAAGGCCGGAGCTGGATGAGCATTTCTCGCGCCAGGAATTCCGCTATGTGGCGCACAAGCTGGATTTGACCGAAGATGAACTCCAGGAGATCTTCGAGGGTCCGAACCGCACGTATCACGATTACCCCAACAAGAAGTTCTTGATCGGCCTGGGCGCGAACGTGATGCAGAAGCTGGGGCTGGAAAAGAGGCTGTTCCGATGATTAGCATTATTGATTATGGTCTAGGCAACGTCCTGGCGTTTGCCAACATGTACCGGCGGATGGCGATCCCGGTCGCGATCGCGCGCTCCGAGGCAGAGGTGGCGCAGGCAAGCAAGCTGATCTTGCCAGGCGTGGGCGCCTTTGATTACGCGATGGAGTCCTTCAGGGACTCGGGCATGTACGAGGCCGCCACGCGGCGGGTCGTCGAAGACCGCGTGCCGGTGCTCGGCATTTGCGTGGGCATGCAGATGATGGCCTCGCGCAGCGAAGAGGGAACTGCGGCCGGCTTGGGCTGGGTGAAAGGCGTCGTACGCAAGTTTGACACCACCCAGTTCGCTCAGCGCACCCATCTGCCGCACATGGGTTGGAACGATGTGCATCCGACGAAGTCTTCGCATCTGTTCGAAGGCCTCGAAAAGGAGGCGCGCTTTTACTTTCTGCACTCCTATTACTTCGAATGCGAGAACGCGGGCGACACGCTCGCCACCGCGGAATACGGCTCGGAATTTGCTTGCGCGGTGAATCACGAGAACGTTTACGGCGTCCAGTTTCACCCCGAGAAGAGCCACGAATTCGGCGCTCGTCTCCTTCGGAATTTTGCGGAAATCTAACGTGCTGCGACCCAGAATCATTCCTTGCTTGCTGGTCCGCGATAAGGGCCTGGTCAAGACCGTCAAGTTTTCGTCCGACAAGTATGTGGGCGATCCCATGAACGCCGTCCGCATTTTCAACGAAAAGGAAGTCGACGAGCTGGTGGTGGTGGACATTGATGCCACCGTCAAGAACGAAGGGCCGGATCTCAAGATGATAGAGCGGCTTGCCGCGGAGTGCCGGATGCCGTTCTGTTATGGCGGAGGCGTCAAGACGGTCGAACAGGCGCGCACGATCATCGGACTTGGGGTCGAGAAGGTTGCGATCAGTTCGGCCCTGGTCGAGGATCCCACGCTGGCGTCGCGCATTGCTGAGAAGATCGGCCGGCAAAGCGTGGTCGGGGTGATGGACGTGAAGAAAAAGCGCTTCAGTTCGCGCTACGAGATCTGGACCCATAACGCCGGCAAGAATACGCATTTGAATCCGCTGGAGTTCGCGCAGGTGCTCGAACAGCATGGCGTTGGCGAGATCATCGTCAATTCGATAGATCACGATGGCGTCATGAAAGGGTATGACCTAGACCTGGT
This sequence comes from Achromobacter sp. FW305-C-30-7, assembly GCF_058783105.1. NCBI lineage: Bacteria > Pseudomonadati > Pseudomonadota > Betaproteobacteria > Burkholderiales > Alcaligenaceae > Achromobacter > Achromobacter sp. FW305-C-30-7. The sequence continues at coordinate 146,744 of NZ_JBYSYI010000001.1, forward strand.
GCAGCAGATTCGGGAACGCACGACGGTACCGCTTTCGGTGCTGGGCGGGGCCGGCTCCCTGGCGGACATCCGCGCCTTGATCTCCAAGTTCGGCATCATCGGTGCGGGTGCCGGTAGTCTGTTCGTCTTCAAGGGTGCCTACAAGGCCGTGTTGATCAACTACCCGACTCCCCAGGACCGAGAAGTCCTGCTGCGTGAGGCGAACAAGGCTGCCTGAGCAGGCAGCCCCGCCACGGAACTTTATAGATACCAGACCATGTTGAAACCAGACGCAAAATTACTGATCACCGGTGGCACGGGTTCTTTCGGGAACGCCGTGCTGAAACGCTTCCTGCAGACGGACATCGGTGAGATCCGAATATTCAGCCGCGATGAAAAGAAGCAGGACGACATGCGCAAGCGTTACGCGCATCCCAAGCTGAAGTTCTACATAGGTGATGTGCGCAACAGCCAGAGTCTGCTGAACGCGACCCGGGGCGTTGACTATATCTTCCACGCTGCGGCGCTCAAGCAGGTGCCGTCCTGCGAGTTTCACCCCATGGAGGCGGTCTACACCAACATCCTGGGAACGGAGAACGTGCTGGAGGCAGCGATCCAGAACAGGGTCAAGAAGGTGGTGTGCCTGAGTACGGACAAGGCTGTGTATCCGATCAATGCCATGGGCATTTCCAAGGCGATGATGGAGAAGGTCATGGTCGCCAAGTCTCGGGATCTCGATCCGGCACAGACCGTCATCTGCGGGACCCGTTACGGCAACGTCATGGCCTCGCGCGGCTCGGTGATTCCGCTGTTCATTGAGCAGATGCGCGCTGGTCTGCCGATGACCGTCACCGACCCGGACATGACTCGCTTCATGATGACGCTGGCTGACGCGGTGGATCTGGTGCTCTACGCGTTTGAACATGGCAACAACGGTGATCTGTTCGTGCAGAAGGCGCCGGCGGCGACCGTGCATACGCTGGCGTTGACGCTGGCACGCATGCTCGGCCGGCCCGAGCACGCCATCGACGTGATCGGTACGCGCCACGGCGAAAAGTTGTACGAGGTCCTGCTCAGCCGCGAGGAGATGGCCAGCGCGGAGGACATGGGCGATTACTACCGCATTCCGCCGGATCTTCGCGATTTGAACTATGCCAAGTTCGTCGAACAGGGCGAGGAGAAGATTTCACGCAGCGAGGATTACAACTCGCACAATACCCAGCGCCTCGATACGCAGGGGATGGAAGCACTGCTGTTGAAGCTGGATTTCATGCGCGCGATTCAGCGTGGCGAACTCGCGACGCCGGAGGAATGAGGCATGAAGGTCCTTATCACCGGCAGCAATGGCTTTGTTGCGCAGAATCTGGCGGCGACGCTCGCGGAACGGCAGGACGTGGAAATCTTGCGTTTCACGCGCGCTGACACTGCGGAAACCCTGGACGAACTGACGGCGCAGGCGGATTTCATTTTCCACCTGGCTGGCGTAAACAGGCCCAAGGATCCGGCCGAGTTCCGCAGTGGCAACGCGGGGTTGACGCAACAGTTGTGCGATAGCGTGCGGCGCAGCGGCCGGCGCACGCCTGTGATCTATACCTCATCGTCCCAGGCCGCCCAGGACAATGCCTATGGCAGCAGCAAGCGCGAGGCGGAAGACGCCCTGCTCGAACTGCAGCAGGGCCATGGCAATCCCGTGCACATATTCCGCTTGCCGAATGTTTTCGGGAAATGGGCACGTCCGAATTACAACTCCGCGGTCGCGACGTTTTGCCACAATACGACGCACGGCCTGCCCATACAAATCAACGATCCCGCAGCGGAGATCACGCTGGTGTATGTGGACGATGTGGTGGCCGCGTTCATTGCCATCATGCAGGCCGCTCCGGACGATAAGCCTACGTCCGAGGTCCAGCCCCAGCATCGGATTACGGTGGGCGAACTCGCCCGGCAGATCGAGGCGTTCCGTGATAGTCGCGACACCCTCGTCACTGAACGGGTCGGCACGGGATTCGGCAGGGCGCTGTATGCGACCTACGTGAGCTATCTGCCGCCGGAGAAGTTTTCTTACGGGGTTCCCAAGTATGGCGATCCGCGCGGCGTGTTCGTCGAAATGCTCAAGACCCCGGATAGCGGGCAGTTTTCGTTTTTCACTGCGCATCCCGGTGTGACTCGCGGCGGCCATTACCATCACACCAAGACCGAAAAGTTCCTGGTCATCAAGGGCCGCGCGCGGTTCCGTTTCCGCCATATCCTGACCGGCCAGTTCCACGAATGCGATACCAGCGGCGACACTCCCGAGATCGTGGAGACGGTGCCCGGCTGGACGCACGACATCACCAACATCGGTGACGAAGAGATGGTGGTCATGCTATGGGCCAATGAAATCTTCGACCGCGCCCGTCCCGATACCTACGCTCGTCCCCTCTGATATGAAAAAGCTCAAAGTCGCCACTATTGTCGGCACGCGGCCGGAGATCATCCGGCTCTCGCGCGTCATGGCCAGCCTGGATCTCCATTGCGATCATGTGCTCGTGCACACCGGGCAGAACTACGATTACGAACTCAACGAAATCTTCTTCCAGGACCTGGGCATCCGCAAACCGGATTACTTCCTGAATGCGGCAGGCGCCACGGGGGCAGAGACGATCGGCAAGGTCATTATTGCGACCGATGCCGCGCTGGCCGAAATCCAGCCGGACGCAATGCTGGTCCTGGGGGATACGAACAGCTGCATGGCGGTGCTGCCGGCCAAGCGCCGCAAGATCCCCACCTTCCACATGGAAGCGGGTAACCGGTGCTTCGACCAGCGCGTGCCCGAGGAAATCAATCGGCGCATCGTCGACCATACGGCGGACATCAACCTGACCTACAGCGATATCGCTCGTGAATACCTGTTGCGCGAAGGCTTGCCGCCTGATCGCGTAATCAAGACCGGCAGCCCGATGTTCGAGGTGCTCTCGCACTATCGCGACGGAATCGATGGCTCCACGGTGCTTGATCGCCTCGGCCTGGTCGAGCAACAGTTTTTCGTCGTCAGCGCGCATCGCGAAGAGAACATCGATTCCGACCAGAATTTCGGCAAATTGGTGACGCTCCTGAATACCGTGGCCGAAACCTATGGCTTGCCGGTGATCGTGTCTACGCATCCGCGTACCCAGAAGCGGGTGGATGCGCTCGGTGTGAAGTTTCATGAGAAAGTCCGGTTGCTCAAGCCGCTGGGGTTCAAGGACTACAACAAGCTCCAGGTCTGCGCCAAGGCGGTGTTGTCCGACAGCGGCACGATCACCGAGGAATCGTCGGTCCTGAATTTCCCTGCGCTCAACATACGCGAGGCGCATGAGAGGCCCGAGGGCATGGAAGAAGCCGCCGTCATGATGGTGGGCCTCGAAACCGAGCGCGCACTGCAATGCCTGAAGTTGTTGGAGCGGCAGCGCCGCGGTGACGAGCGGGATTTCCGCATGGTCGCGGACTACAGCATGCCGAACGTGTCGGAAAAGGTGGTGCGCCTCATTCATAGCTATACGGACTACGTGAACCGTGTTGTGTGGAAAAAGGCGAATTGAAGATCGCATTAGTAAGCCAGTATTTCTGGCCCGAGTCTTTTTCCATCAACGATCTGGTCGAGGCATTGGTAGCCCAGGGCCACATCGTCGAAGTCTTTACCGGTAAGCCGAATTATCCGGAGGGAAAGATTTTTCCCGGCTATCAGGCCGAGGGCGCCATGGAGGAAACGTTTGCGGGAGCCGTTCCGGTGCACCGCGCGCCGCTGCGCGCGCGCGGCGCGGGTGGCGGCAAGAATCTTGCCCGGAACTATGTTTCTTTCGTCTGGAACGGGCTGCGTCATTTTCCGCGGCAGGCGAAGGGCAAGTCCTTCGACATCGTCCTGGTTTTTTCGCTGTCGCCCATTACGGCGGCAATCCCGGCGATTTACCTGAAATGGCGCATGGGTAAGCCGATGACGATGTGGGTGCTGGATTTGTGGCCGGAAAGCCTGAGCGCGACCGGATTCATCCGCAACCGGGCAGTGTTGGCGGGTGTCGGAGCGTTGGTGCGCGGCATCTACGCATGCGCCGATCAGATATTGGTTCAGTCGCGCGCTTTTGTGGGGGCGGTGTCGCGTTACGCGAACCCTTCGAAGATTGCTTACTACCCCAATTGCTCCCGGGACATGCCCTTGGCCTTGCCGCAGGAAACCACGGTGCCGGCGACCCTGCTGAGTACGTTGGAGTCCGAATTCTGCGTGGTGTTCGCGGGCAACCTGGGCACCGCCCAAGCCGTGGAAACGCTGCTGGAGGCGGCGGAACGGCTGAAGCATTTGCCGCGTTTCAAGATGGTGCTGGTGGGCAGCGGCAGCATGTCGGAATGGCTGGGACAAGAGCAAGCGCTCCGACGATTGGACAACGTCGTGTTGGCTGGGCGGTATCCCTCCGAGGAGATGCCGCAATTCCTGACACGCGCCCAGGGGCTGATTGTTTCCTTGAAGCGTAGCGAAATCTACGCGCAGACCGTGCCTGCCAAAGTCCAGTCGTACTTGAGCGCGGGCAAGCCTATTCTTGCGTCGATCGACGGAGAGGGCGCGCGCGTGGTACAGGAGGCGGGAGCCGGATTGGTCAGCCCGGCGGAGGATGCCCAGGGCCTGGCGGCGAACATCGAGCAGCTGTATGCCATGGATGCCGAAGAGCGGGCCCGTCTGGGCGCGGCAGGCCGCCAATATTTTCTTGAGCACTTTGAGCTGAAGGCGCAAGCGGCGCGCTTGGTCGAGCTCTTACAGCAGCAGATCGAACGGAGCAGGTGATGAAAGAGCGCGTTTGCGTAGGCGTCCTGGGTGCGACGTCGCCAGCTGGCCGTCAGGTCCTCGCGATGTTGGCAAAGGCCGGACACCAGGTGATCGCATTTTCGCGGCATGAGCAGCACTCCTCGGAAGATCCGGCGATACGCTGGGTTTCTCTGAATGGCTTGGATGCGCGCGCGCTTGCGGCCGAGGTCGGGCCGGTTACGGCCTGGATCGCGCTTTGTCATATCTGGAACGTTCCGGAGCATTTCGCGCTCATGCGCGAGTTGGGCGCAAACCGGGTGGTCTGCCTCTCTTCGACCAGCCGATTCACCAAGACGGCGTCCTCGAATTCCTACGAGAGTGCCTTGGTGGAGCGCCTGGCCAAGGGGGAGCGTGAAATCGCCGAGTGGGCGGAGGCCTCGAGCGTCGGGTGGACGGTGTTGCGGCCTACGCTGATATATGGCCGAGGCACGGATCGCAATCTCTCCGAGATCGTGAAGCTTATCCGCAAGATCGGCTTCTTCCCTGTGTTTGGAAGGGCGGACGGAAAGCGTCAACCCGTCTATGTGGATGATGTTGCGCAGGCCGCGGTACTGGCAGCATTTGCTTCGGAAGCGGCCAACAGGGACTACAACATCTCCGGCGCGGAGGTTCTGACCTATCGGGAGATGGTGTCCAGGATATTCTTGGCGATGGATCGCAAGCCGCGACTGGTCACTATTCCCATCTGGCTGTTCAATACCGCCTTGTTCTTCTTGCGCCTGATTCCACGCTATCGCAACTGGAATTCCGACATGGTGCAACGCATGAACCGCGATATGGTTTTCGATCACGACGATGCGCGGCGGGATTTCGGTTACGCTCCCCGGCTTTTCGTGCTTGGCGATGTCGATGTCGCTTCCTGACGTCTGCGTTGGCGCGGGCGTCGGGCTTTTCTTCTACTAAGATTCCGCAATTCAGATGGACGTAATGACTCTGCCGTGGTGGTTTTTCGGTCTAGCCGTGCTCGTAGCCTGGGTGCTTACGGGCGCGCTGCGCCGCTATGCGCTCGCGCGCAACGTCATTGACATCCCGAACGCGCGGAGCTCGCACAAGGTCCCGACTCCCCGCGGAGGCGGGATCGCATTCGTCGTTACCTATATCGCCGGCTTGTGCGCGCTCTTGGGCACCGGAGCACTGTCCCCCGACACCGTGGCCGTGCTGGCTGGCGGGGGGGCGTGGATCGCGCTGATCGGTTTTCTGGATGACCATGGGCATATTCAGGCGCGTTGGCGCCTCCTGGCGCATTTCCTGGCTGCTGCATGGGTTCTGTATTGGATGGGGGGCGCTCCGCCGCTCACGCTGTTCGGAGTCGCGCTGCCCGCCGGCTGGGTGCTCAATGCGCTCGCGGCGCTATATCTGGTCTGGCTGCTCAACCTGTACAACTTCATGGACGGCATAGACGGCCTTGCCAGCATCGAGGCGATGTGCGTGGCGGGGGGCGGTGTGTTGCTGTATGCGCTGGTCGGCGCGCCGGCTGCGGCGATTCCGAGCTTGCTGCTCGTGGCCGCCGTGGCGGGGTTCCTGATCTGGAACTTCCCGCCCGCGAAGATCTTCATGGGGGACGGAGGCAGCGGCTTTCTCGGCTTGGTGCTAGGCGCGTTGTCGCTGCAGGCCGGATGGCAGTCTCCTGCCTTGTTCTGGGGCTGGTTGATACTGCTGGGGGTGTTCATTGTCGATGCGACATTCACCCTGCTACGCCGCCTGTTGAGGGGTGAAAAGGTCTATGAGGCCCATCGCAGCCATGCCTATCAATTCGCATCGCGCAAGTGGGCGAGCCATCGGCGCGTCACGCTCGCCGTACTGGCGATCAATCTGCTCTGGCTATTGCCGTTGGCCGTCGCGGCCGCATCTGGATGGCTGGATGGGGTGGTGGCGGTTGTGATTGCTTACGTTCCCCTGTTCGGCCTGGCCATATGGCTGAAGGCCGGTGCGGTGGAACCGCCCAGCGCTTGAAAAATGGTGTCTCAGCGAAGGATCGCTTCTTAGTAGAATCCCAGGGTTCATTCTAAGTTATTGATTTTCTTAAAAACCTATGAAAAGTAATGGTGTTTTGCTCATCGTGGGCGCGGGCGGCCATGGGCGGGCCGTGGCCGAAGCGGCGATGCTGGCTGGCGACTGGTCCGACATTGTCTTTGCGGACGACAGTTTTCCGGGACAGCAGTGCACCGGTCCCTGGCGGATCATTGGGCGCACGGACGAGCTACCCGACATGGTTGGGAAATGTGATCAGGCCATTGTCGCCATCGGCAACCAGGCGGCTCGGGTCCGTTTGACTGGAATGCTCGAGGCGGCGGGCGCGGCGCTGGCGACGGTCGTCCATCCCCGGGCGTGGGTCAGCGCGCACGCCACCGTGGGCGCCGGCAGCGCCATCATGGCGGGCGCCGTGGTGGGCGCGTATGCACAGGTCGGTCGCGGCGTCATCGTCAATGCGAATGCGACTGCCGACCACGATGTGTTGCTCGGCGATTTCGCGCATCTCGGGGTGGGCGTGCAACTGGCGGGCGGCGTCGTCGTTGCCGAACGCGCTTGGCTGCAGGCTGGCACCTGTGCCGGTTACCGGATAAAGGTGCCGGCCGATGCCGTCATTCTCCCGGGTTCCCGGCTGATCGCAGATTAATTTCATAAATAGACGATCAATGATCATTCCAACAAGATTCCGAACAGCCTTTGTGTTTCTGTTCGACCTGGGCGCCATAGTCATTGCTTGGCTGGGGGCGTTTCTCATTCGCTTCAATTTCGACTGGCCGGTAGGCTGGGAGCGCGAAATCTGGACGGCCTTGCTGGTGTTGCTGCCGGTGCAGCTATTGGCATGCCGGTGGGCCGGCTTGTATCGCGGCATGTGGATCTTCGCCAGTCTGCCCGACTTGAAGCGCGTGTTGACCGTGGTGATTATTTCGGCCATTGCGCTGCTCGTGTTCGCGTTCCTGGCACGCGACCAGGCGGCGCTGCCTCGTTCCATTCTGTTGCTATACCCCCTGTTGCTTCTGCTTGTCATGGGGGGCGGGCGTGCCGCGTGGCGCATGTGGAAAGAATATCGGCTGTATGGACGCGTGAGCCGCCATGGCACCCCGGTAGTGGTGGTCGGCGCCGGGACCGCCGGCGCCATGCTGGTGCGCGAACTCAGCCGAAGCAATGAATGGCATGTGGTCGCGCTGGTGGACGACAATCCCGCCAAATGGGGGCTGGAATTGTCAGGCTGTCGCGTCGTTGGCGGCACCGACAAGTTGGTGGAAATTCTTGAGAACTACAACGCCACCCATGTGATTCTTGCGATTCCTTCGGCAAAGGCGTCCTCCTTGCGGCGCGTGATGGAGATCGCGACCGGAGCAGGGGCGTCGTTGTTCACGGTTCCAGGCCTGAGCGAGCTGATGAGCGGCCGAGTGGCAATCAACATGATGCGGCCGGTCAAGATCGAGGACCTGCTCGGACGGGAGGCCGTCCTTATCGACAATCTGAACATTCAGGCGATGGTCGCGGACCGCAACGTGCTCGTGACCGGCGCAGGTGGTTCGATCGGCAGCGAGCTGTGCCGCCAACTGGCGCGATTCGCGCCTAGTCACCTCATTCTGTTTGAAGCCAGCGAATTTGCGCTGTACACCATCGAGCAATGGTTTGCCGAGCATCAGCCCAATACGCGGATTGTTCCGCTGGCGGGCGACGTCAAGGATGCCCTGCGAGTGGAAGAAGTATTCCAGACTTGGCGGCCCGATATCGTGTTCCATGCCGCCGCCTATAAGCATGTGCCGCTCATGGAGATCGGCAATGCCTGGCAAGCGGTGCGCAACAATGTCCTCGGGACCTTGAATGTGGCCGAATGCGCGCGCCGCTTCGAGGCCCAGCGCTTCGTCTTGATCTCCACCGACAAGGCGGTCAACCCCACCAACGTCATGGGCGCGACCAAGCGCATGGCGGAAATGGTCTGCGAGGTGCTTCATTGCCAAGGCGGTGGGACGCGTTTCCAGATGGTGCGATTCGGCAACGTGCTGGGCAGTACCGGTAGCGTCATTCCCAAGTTTCAGTCGCAGATTTCCAAAGGCGGGCCGATAACGGTGACTCACCCGGACATCACCCGCTACTTCATGTCCATACCGGAGGCGGCACAGCTCGTGCTGCAGGCCGCGGCAATGGGCCAGGGAGGCGAGGTGTTCGTGCTGGACATGGGCGAGCCTGTCCGTATCGCCGATCTGGCGCGTAACATGATCAGGCTGTCGGGTTTCACGGAGGATGAAATCCACATTGAATTTTCGGGACTGCGCCCAGGCGAGAAACTCTACGAAGAGTTGCTTGCGGATAGTGAACAAACCCTGCAAACGCCCCATGAAAAGTTGCGAATTGCGCGTTCCCGGCCAGTCCCCGAAGAGTTTTACGAAGACAGCCTGAAATGGCTGACGCAGCGTGGTCCGGTTTCGGACGACGAGGTCCGGGCCCAACTCAAGCGCTGGATGCCTGAATACATACCGTCCAAGGTTTAGGCGCTGCCTGTCGGGCGCCCGCTGATGGGGGGCGCTCGGGCAGGTGCTGAAATGTTGCCTCGCAGCAGTCGTCCGCTTGCCAGGGTGCCCTCCGTGGTCAGCGCCGGGGCGTCAAATCGGTGAAAGCGGGTCTGAAAGCTTGTGTTGTACATTTCCTTCTTCGACCGGATTTCGTCCTTTCTTGATGCCGACCCGCATTCTCATCGTTCGTACATCGTCGCTTGGCGATCTGGTGCACATGTTGCCCGCTATTACCGATATCGCGCGCCATGTCCCTGACGCCGAAATCGACTGGATCGCGGAAGAAGCCTTTGCCGACATTCCCGCCTGGCATCCGGCCGTCAATCAGGTCATCAAGGTCGCCCATCGCCGCTGGCGCAAGGCCTGGTGGTCGGCGCAGGTTCGGGCGGAGCGCAAGGCCCTGAAGGAACGCCTGCGCTCGGTGCAGTACGACATCGTCCTGGACATGCAGGCGCTCCTGAAATCCGCCTGGCTGGTGCGCCAGACCCGCGGCGTGCGGCATGGACTGGACTGGCGTTCGGCGCGCGAGCCGCTGGCGTCGCTGTTCTACAACGTGCGGCATCGGGTGGAGTTCTGGCAGCCGGCGGTGATCCGCCAACGCAAGCTTGCCGCCCTGACGTTCGGTTACCAGTACGCCGGCGCGCCCGATTTCGGCCTGCAGGCTTTCGCGCGCCAGGCGACACAGGCTGCGGCGGACCCCGTGCTGGAAGTCGGCAGCGAGGGCATGAACATCGGCGAACTGCCGCGTTTGCACCATCTGGATACGGACCGCGGCTACGCCGTGATCATGCCGTCGGCCAGCCGCGACGACAAGCTCTGGCCGGAAGAAGACTGGCGCGTCGTTTTCCGCCGCCTGCGCGAGGCGGGCTGCACTTTGAAATTGCTGGCGGGGAATGAGCAGGAGGCCGAGCGCGCCCGCCTGCTGATTGCCGGCATGGACGGCGCCGAGGTGATGCCGCGCATGGATCTGAGCGCGGTGGCGCGCCTGCTGGCCGGGTCCCGCATGATGGTGGGGCTGGACAGCGGCCTGACCCATCTGTCGGCCGCGCTGGGCCGTCCCACCATCGGCATTTACCGCGCCTCGACCCCGGTGCGCACGCCGCTGGTCGGCTCCAGCTACACCGCCAGCCTGGGCGACCGCGGGGCTTCGCCTTCGCGCGAGGCCGTGATGGCGGCGGTGGAGCAGGCCTTGGCCGCCCAGTGACATGAACCGCGGCGTTTACTCGCTGGCGCTCAGGGCTTTGTCACCGCTGGTCTGGCTCTGGATGGGCCACCGCGCCCGGCGCGCGGGCGGCCAATGGGAAATCTTCTCTGGCGAACGCTTCGGTCATGCCCCGGCCCCCGCTATTTCTTGTACAGCGTGGACGGCTCCCGTCTGGGTGCATGCGGTCAGCCTGGGCGAGACCCGCGCTGCGCAGCCCTTGCTGCAGGCTTTGCTCGACCGGGGGCTGCCGGTGCTGCTGACGCACATGACGGCCACCGGCCGGGCCGAGGGCGCGCGCCAGTACGCCTACGCGATCGCCCGCGGGCAGTTGCGCCAGGCATGGCTGCCCTACGATTTTCCCGGCGCGACCCGCCGTTTCATGGCGGCCTGGCGGCCGCGTTGCGGCCTGCTTATCGAACGCGAGATCTGGCCCAACCTGCTGGCCGCCGCTCGCGGCGCCGGCGTGCCGATGGCGCTGGTCAGCGCGCGGTTCTCGGCGTCGTCGCTGCGGCAGGCAGGCAGGATGGGCGGCGTGATGCGCGAAGCGCTGGGCGGACTGGACTCGGTGCTGGCGCAGACCGCCGAGGATGCGGACCGGCTGGTGCAGGCCGGGGCGCCGCAGCCGGTCGTGACGGGCAATCTGAAATTCGATCTGGTCCTGCCGGCGGCGCGAGTTGCCGCGGGACAGGCTTGGCGCGAACGGCTGGGCCGGCGGGTGGTGGCGGTGGCCAGCACGCGTGAGGGCGAGGACAGCGGTTTCATCGAGGCCATCAAGCGCCATGCCGCCCGGCCCGGCGCGCCCTTGTTCGTGTTGATTCCGCGCCATCCACAGCGTTTTGACGAGGCCGCGCGTCTGCTGTCAGCGGCCGGGCTGCCGTACGTCCGGCGGTCCGTGGGCGAGGCGCCGGGCCCGGACACGGCGGTGCTGCTGGGCGACACGCTGGGCGAGATGGCGTTCTACTACGCCGCTTCGGACGCTGCGATCGTGGCGGGCAGCTTCGCGCCGTTGGGCGGGCAGAACCTGATCGAGGCCTGCGCAGCGGGCGTGCCGGTCATCGTCGGCCCGCATACCTTCAATTTCAAGCAGGCGGCGGAAGACGCCATCGCGGCGGGCGCTGCGTTGCGCGCGGCCGATGCCGCCGAGGCGGTGGATGTGGCGATGGCCTTGCTGGCGGACGAGCCGCGCCGTCAGCGTGCGGCAGAGGCGGCACTGGCATGGTTCCGCATGCATTCGGGGGCCACGGAGCGTACGTTGGACGCGCTGGCGCCGTGGCTGGAGGCGGGAAGGGCGGGCTAGCGCCCATCTCGGCCGGCGCGTGCGCCGGCTGGGGCTTCAGGGGGCGCGGGGCGGCGCCGTCTTGGGGACCAGGGTCACGGCGTCCGGATTCAGTTGCTGGTTGAAGCGGCGCGGGTCGCGGCCTTCGTCCTCGGGGCGCACGCCCAGCCAGCCCTGGCCCAGCGCATAGACCCCCAGATTTGCAAGCAGGATGAGGATGAAGAGCACGCGCATGGCCGGGGGCTCCGTTCAGGCGTCGACGTCCAGGGTGGCGCGGGCAACCGCCGCCAGGCCGTCCAGGACGGGGTGATCCAGATAAATCGGCACCGGAGCGGCGCCGAAGGCGCCGCCGGCGTCCGCCAGCAAACGTTCGATTTCCTGGTGCACTTCGGGCCAACCGCCGCCCGCCGCGTAGATTTGCGGCGTCTGGCCGTAGCGCTGGCGTCCGGCCAGCCATTGGCGCACCACGGCGCCGGCCTGCGCGGCGGCGATGCCGGAGGCGATGGCCTCGTGCGTGTCCGTGGGATAGGCCACGACCTGGCCGTTGGCGATGGGGAGATTGGCGGTGCCATGGGCCAGGGCGCTGCGCATCATGGCCGGGCCGGGCAGGATCAGGCCGCCGGCGAAGACGTTGTCGGGGCCGACGGTGTCAATGGTGGTGGCGGTGCCAAAGCTGGCCAGCACGAAGGGCGGGTGCGCGCCAGGCAGGCGCGACAGCACGCCCAGCAGTGAGGCCCAGCGGTCGGCGCCCAGTTGCGTGGGCGTCTTGTAGCTGTTGACCAGCCCCAGCGTGGTCGCCTGCGATGGCGACCAGGTCACCGCGCAGCCGTGTTTTTGCAGGATGGCGGCGATGGCTGCGCCGCGGGCCTCGCCGGCCACATTGACGCCAAGCGCGCGCAAGGGGCGGCGCGGCAAGGTGGACAGCCAGCGGTCCAGGGCGTCCAGGTCCAGACCGTCGAAGGCCACCGCCGCCGGCTCGCGCGGCGTGTCGGGGTTGCCGGCGTCCAGCCAACCCACCTTGAGACGGCTGTTGCCGGAGTCGATGAGAATAATCATGCTTGGCGTCGAATCGAGATTTCACCGACCAGGATCGGCTGGGTGCCGTCCGGCGTTTGCACCAGCAGGCGGCCTTGCTCGTCCACGCCGCTGGCGGTGCCGCTTAGAAGAATAGCGCCCTTGTCCAGCACGTTGACCTTGCGGCCGGCCAAAGCGTCCACCTGGTCGAAACGCTGCCTGAAGGCGCCAAAGCCCTCGCGCTCCAAGGTCTGGACCGTTTCGAGCCAGGCCATGGCGCTGGCGCAGACCAGGTCGGCGGCGCTTGCCTGGCGGGCCGCGCCCGCCTGTACCTGGCACCAGTCGGCGACTTCGCGCTCCAGCGCGAGCGACAGCCGGGCGGCGTCGACCAGGTTCACACCCATGCCGATGACGACCGTATGGCCGGCCTCGCTGCCGCCAGGATTGCGGGTGGTTTCCACCAACACGCCCGCCAGCTTGGCGTCGTGCCATTGCACGTCGTTGGGCCACTTCATGCACAGCCCGGTGGCGTGCGGGCCGGCGACGGCGCGCAGGGCCTCGCAGGCGGCGATGCCGGCCAGCGGCGACAACGCGGGCAGTTGCGCGGGCGGCAGATGCACGTCGAAGGCACAGGAGAACATCAAGGTGGAGCCCGTGCGGTTCTGCCACGGGCGGCCGGCGCGGCCGCGCCCGGTTTCCTGCAGGTGAGTGCCGAGCAGCCAGGGCTTGCCGCCAGCGCCCGCGCGTGCGCGTGCCAGAAGGTCGGCGTTGGTTGATCCGGTGCTGCCGGTCCAGGCGATGTCCTGGAAGGCGGGCAGGCGCGTGCTGAGCGTGCGGGCCAGGGTTTCCGGCGCGGGCAGGTCGATGGGGCTGGCTTGAGCGGGCATATGGCGGCGATTGTAGGGCACGCGGCCCGCGCTCGCGGTCTGCCTGCGCCAGCGTTTATGATTGGCGATACATTTTTGCACCGGTATTCTGTCTTCATGCCGCATTCCGCTACGTCCGCACCTGCCGCCGCGCCTTTCCGCTTTGAAGGAGGCGTGTGCCATGTGGCCGGCGACTGGAGCGTGCTGGCGCTGGCCGAACCCGGCGAAGTGCAGCGCCGCCGCGAGGCGCTGGCCTGCGCCACCGATGGCGGCGCGCGCTGGGACCTGCACGGCATCGGCCGGCTCGACACCATCGGCGCGCTGCTGATCTGGGAAGCCTGGGGCCACAAGCTGCCCGAGCGCGTGCGCTGGTCGGCGGGCCAGCAGGATGTTTTCAACGCCCTGGCCATGAACAAGGGCGAGACGCCGGCCGCAGCGTCCAAGCGGGATCCGTGGAGCTGGCTGCGCGCCGTGGGCGAGGCGATCTTCCAGGCCATCGACAATGGCCGCGCCTTGCTCGTCATGCTGGGTCAATTGGTGCTGGACTTCGGCGGCATGCTGCGGCGCCCGCGGCTGGGGCCCTGGCGCGAGATTTCGGCGCAGGTGTACCGCACTGGCGCGCAGGCGCTGGGCATTACGGCGCTGGTCGGTTTCCTGATCGGGGTGGTGCTGTCCTACCTGTCGGCGCAGCAGCTGCAGATGATAGGCGCGGACCGCTTCATCGTGCGTCTGCTGGGCGTGTCCATCGTGCGCGAACTGGGCCCGGTGCTGGCCGCCATCCTGGTCGCCGGTCGTTCGGGTTCCGCGATCACCGCGCAGATCGGCGTGATGCGGGTGACGCAGGAATTGGATGCGATGCTGGTCATGGGCATTTCGCACGGGCAGCGCCTGATCCTGCCGCGGGTGGTGGCGCTGGCCGTGACCATGCCGCTGCTGGTGCTGTGGACGGACGCCATGGCGATCCTGGGCGGCATGCTGGCCGCGCAGATGCAGTTGGGGGTGTCGGCGCAATGGTTCCTGCAGTCGCTGCCGGATGCGATTTCACTGACTAACTACTGGATCGGCATTCTGAAGGGTGTGACCTTTGGCATGTTGATCGCGCTGATCGCCTGCCATTTCGGTCTGCGCATCCAGCCCAACACGGAAAGCCTGGGACGCGGCACCACTACCTCGGTGGTGACCTCCATTACCGGCGTGATCCTGCTGGACGCGTTTTACGCCGTCATCTTCAGTTCGGTGGGCATTTGATGAACAGCGCCGCTCAGCACAAGCTGTTCGCCGAGGACGGGGTCACGGTAGAACCCGTCATCACGGTGCGCGGGCTACGCACGGCGTTCGGCGACCATGTGGTGCACGACAATCTGGACCTGACGGTCTTCCCTGGCGAGATCCTGGTGCTGGTGGGCGGCTCGGGTACCGGCAAGACGGTGCTGCTGCGGCAGATCATCGGGCTGGACCGGCCGGCCGCGGGCACGGTGCGGGTGCTGGGACATGCGCTGTTCGAGCTGACGGCGGGCGAACGCCGGCGGCTGTCCTACCGCTGGGGCATGCTGTTCCAGGCGGGGGCGTTGTTTTCCGCGCTGTCGGTGTTCGACAATGTGGCCTTGCCGCTGCGCGAGCTGCGCACGGTGCCGGAAGACCTGGTGCGCGACGTCGTCATGTGCCGGCTGGCGATGGTGGGCCTGTCGGCGCGCGACGCCGACAAGCGGCCTTCGGACCTGTCCGGCGGCATGGTGAAGCGCGTGGCGCTGGCGCGCGCGCTGTCGCTGGATCCGGAACTGCTGTTCCTGGACGAGCCCACCGCCGGCCTGGACCCGCTGCGTTCGGACGAATTCGTGGACCTGGTGCGCAGCCTGCACCGACAATTGGGATTTACCGTCGTCATGGTGACGCACGACTTGGACACGCTGCTGGCGTTGGCCACGCGCGTCGCTGTGCTGGCGGACAAACGGGTGATCGTGTGCGACACGGTGCCGGAAGTATTGAAGGTCGATCACCCGTTCATTCACACGTTCTTCCTGGGCGAGCGCGGTTTGCGTGCGCTGGGGGATCTGGCGCCGAAGGGATTGCATCATGGAAAACCGTAGTCATGCGCTCATGGCCGGCATCTTCACGCTGGTCCTGCTGGCCGCAGCCGCCCTGGTGGCCATCTGGATCGGCCGAGACCGGACGCAGCTGCAGCCATACGAAATCATCTCCGCCACCGCCGTCAGCGGCCTGAACCCGCAGTCCACGGTGCGCTACCAGGGCGTGCCGGTGGGCAAGGTGCAGTCGCTGGCCCTGAACCCGGACAAGCCCGGGCAGGTGCGCATCCGCATCGGGGTGGCACCGAACACGCCGATCACCGAATCCACCTGGGCCGAGTTGGGCGTGCAGGGCGTGACCGGCATGTCCAACGTGGAACTGCGCGACGACGGTACGTCGATGAAGCGGCTGGCGTCGTCGGCCGCGCATCCGGCCGCCATTCCGCTGCGCCCCGGTTTTCTCGATCGCATCGAGCAGCGCGGCGGCAAGCTGATCTCGAACGTGGAAGAGGTCACCGAACAACTGCGGCGCGTGCTGAGCGAGCAGAATGTGCAGGCGCTCACTGCCAGCCTGCAGAACGCTACCGATATCACCCAATCGCTCAGGGCTGCCAGCCAGGATCTGGGGCCCACGATGGCCAAGCTCGGTCCCCTGATGGATTCCTTGGACAAGACCTCGCGCCAGGCCGACCGAGCCGCGCGCGAAGTTGGCGACTTGGCCGCGCAGGCCCGCCAGTCGCTGGCGCGCCTGAATGCGCCTGGCGGACCCCTGTCCGCCGCCACCAGCAGCCTCAACGACATCGCCCTGGCCGCCGCGCGGCTGGATGGCGAGACCCTGCCGGCGATCACCGGCATGGCCGCCAATGTCAGCGCGGCCGCGCGCGGCGCCACCGTTACCCTGCGCCGTGTGGACAACACGCCGCAATCGTTCCTGTTCGGCCCGGCGCCCCGCGAGCCCGGGCCCGGCGAGGCCGGCTTTGCAGGCTTCGGGAGATCGTCCAAATGATGAAGATGCGTAGCGCCGTTCTTATCCTGACGTTGGCCCTGGCCGGTTGCGGCATCGGCCGGGTGGCCGCACCGCCCTCGGTGTTCGACCTGGGCCTGGATTCCCGCCCGGCGCCGGCCTTGCCCGCGCGCGAGACGATTGCGCTGGTCTTCCAGGCCGTGCCCAGCCTGTCCGATACCGGCGTGATCTGGCGCGTGGGCGACAGCGCCGCGCCCAAGGCCTATGCCAGCTATCGCTGGGCCTCGCCGCCGGCGGATCTGGTGCGGCAGCGCCTTACCGAGCGCCTGTCGCGCCAGGGGCCGGTGCTGGATGAGCGTGTCACCCTGCAGACGCCGCAGCTGCAGGTGTCGTTGTCCCAGTTCGAACAGGTATTCGCGGCCGACGGCCAGTCCAGCGAAGGCCGCGTGCTGGTGCAGGCGGTGTTGCTCAGCGGCCGCAGCGTGCTGGGCCAGACGCGCATCGAGGCACGCGCGCCGGCGCCCACGCAGGACGCGCAAGGCGGGGTCACGGCGTTGCGCCAGGCGACGGACGACGCCGCCGACCAATTGGCACAGTGGCTGGCCACGACGCTGAAGCCCGCGCCCAGGGCGGGCGGTTAACATCGCTTTTTTTTCCGCATCCTGAGTTACGCCATGTCCGCACGCACTGAAACCCACGCATTCACCGGAGCCGCCGGCCGCATCGACTGCGCCGTGGATTGGCCTGCGGGCACGCCGCGAGGCTGGGCGCTGGTCCTGCATCCGCATCCGCTACAGGGCGGCGCGCGCGAGAACAAAGTGGTCACGACCCTGTCGCGCGCTTGCGTGCAGCACGGTTTGGTGGCGGTGCGGCCCAATTTCCGCGGTGTCGGCCAGTCCGAAGGCACGTTCGACAAATCCGTGGGTGAAACCCAGGACATGCTGGCGGTCGTGGCGCAGATGCGCGAACTGCATCCCGAACTGGCCCAGGCACCGTGGGTGCTGGCGGGCTTCTCGTTCGGCACTGCCGTGGCCGCGCAGACCTATGCCGCGCTGGCGGAGCAGGGTGATGCTGTGCTGCCGTCGGCCCTGATGCTGATGGGGCCGGCCGTGAACCGCTTCCAGTCGCACGAAGTGCAGGTGCCGGACGACACGCTGCTGGTGCACGGCGAGGAAGACGAGGTCGTGCCGCTGTCCGAGGCCATGGACTGGGCGCGTCCGCGTTCCATCCCCGTCGTGGTGGTGCCCGGCGCATCGCACTTCTTCCATGGCAAGCTGCTGGTGCTGCGCCAGCTGGTGCAGGCGCGGTTGAAGGTCGCGCTGGACTAAGACGGGGCGCCGCTGTTGCGGCGCCAACGCCTTCAGCCCGGCCAGCGAGAGCCGCGGATTATGCTGCAGAAGTTACCAGGCTTGAAGGCCGGCTCCTTGTCGGCGATCACATCGGCCTTGACGTTGCCGAACGTCGTCTGCGGCTTGTGCTTGATGCCCTCGTAAAAGGCCTGGATGATCTCTTCCTTGAAGCGCGGACTGCGCGGATGCGCCGCCACCACGGCTTCGCGCTGGGCGTCGCCGTATTCGCCATAAGTCAGGCCGAGCACGTCCATTTCCACGCCCGCTGTCACCAGCGCGACGACCGGGTGCATGAATTCGGGAATGCCGGGCGTGGTGTGCAGCGCAATGGCGGTCCACACCAGATCGATGTCCTGCTGCGAAATGCCGCGGCTATTCAGGAAGTCGCGCGCCGCGTTGGCACCATCGACCTCGAAGCGGCAGCAGTCGCTGCTGTGCTGATGCGTCAGGCCCATGTCGTGGAACATGCAGCCGCAATAAAGCAATTCCGGGTCGAACTTCAATCCGCGCCGCTTGCCAGCGAGCGCGCCGAAGTAGTAGACCCGGCTGGAATGGTGGAAGAGCAGCGGCGTGGCGGTGTCGCGTACCAGCTCCGTGATTTCACGGGCGAGCTTGCTGTCGGGGATCTGAATGCCGTCGATGACAGGGTTCATGGCGGGAGTCCTTACAGGTGGTGGGGAAGGGGTTCGATAAATTCTCCCGCCGCACTAGAATGGCTTCAATCGTCGTAATACGCCAGATTCCGCCAAAACATGCGATTTCCCGACACCAGTCGGCAAGGCGCGATTCCATGACCAAGACCATAGCCATTCTTGCGCTGCCAGGTGTCCAGATGCTCGATGTCTCCGGGCCCCTGGACGTGTTCGCCCAGGCCAATGCCGAACTCGGGCGCGAGCAGTACGCGCTGCGCGTGGTGGGCTACGAGGCGGGTCCGATCCGCAGTTCATCGGGCGCGCGCCTGCTGCCCGACCTGACGCTTGACGGCCCTGTGCCGCGCCTGGATACCCTGCTTGTTGCCGGCACGCCGCAGGCCGCCAGCGCCATGCTCAGCAGCTCCGCCTTGCGATGGCTGGGCGCGACGGCCAGGGGCGCCCGGCGCTATGGCTCCGTCTGCACTGGCGCCTTCATGCTCGCCGCGGCAGGCCTGTTGGATGGACGACGGGTGACGACCCATTGGAATGCGGCGGCGCAGCTGCGCCTGGCCTATCCCAAGGTGACCGTCGAAGAGGACGCCCTGCATGTGCGCGACGGCAAGGTGCGCACGTCCGCCGGCGTGACGGCTGGCCTGGATCTGGCGCTGTCGCTGGTCGAGGAGGACCTGGGCCGGGACGTGGCCGCCAGTGTGGCGGCCCAGTTGGTGATGTTCTTCAAGCGGCCAGGCGGACAACTGCAATTCAGCCGCAAGGGACAGGCCGGCCCGGTAGGGCGCTCGGCGCTGCAGGAGGTCCAGCGCTGGGTCGCCGGCAACCCTGGGCTGCCGCTGTCGGTGGAAGCGCTGGCCGAACATGCGGGCCTGAGCCCCCGGCACTTCACGCGGCTGTTCCACGCCGAGGTCGGCGTCACGCCGGCCGCGTGGGTGGAGATGACGCGCATTGCCGCGGCCCGTACGCTGCTGGAGGCGGGCGCTGCCACGCCCAAGCAGGTGGCCGCGCAATGCGGCTTTGCCAACGTCGACACCTTGCGCCGCGCCTTCGTCAAGCACGTGGGCGTTTCTCCGGCCGTGTACCGCCGCCATCACGGCGGCAGTCCCGATTGATCCGTTGCCGCGTCCCGAGGCCGCCAGGTTGCATCAAGTTGCATGTTTTAAATGCGCGGGAACCCCGGGCGGGCCGGACGGGTCTGATCGACTGCCTATAATTGTCAGCCACTTGCCCCGCGCCGGCGGGCGTCATTACTGGACCCACGTTGCCGATGAAGAATTTGCCTTACTCCGCTCACTCCCCCGTTGTCTTCACCCGTCGCCTGCTGTCAGGCGCGGTGCTGTCAGCCATGCTGGCAGCTTCGATGCCGGTCTGGGCGCAGCAGGCTCCGGCCGCGGCGCCCGCCGCAGCCGCTGGCGCCGCGGCCCCGGCGCCGAATGCTTCGGCGGTGGTGCCGGTGGGCGACGTCTCGGCCGTGCCGGCCCCCACCATCGCGGCCAAGGCCTGGATCGTGATGGACGTGAACAGCGGCCAGACCCTGGCCGCCTCCAACCCGGACATGAAGGTCGAGCCGGCCTCGCTCACCAAGATCATGACGGCCTACGTCGTGTTCAACGCGCTGGATGAAAAGCGCCTGACGCTGGAGCAGACCGTGCCGGTGTCCGAGCGCGCCTGGCGCACGGGCGGTTCGCGCATGTTCATCGAGCCGCGCAAGCCGGTCACTGTCGATGAACTGAACCAAGGCATGATCGTGCAGTCCGGCAACGACGCCTCCGTGGCCCTGGCCGAGGCCGTGGGCGGCAGCGAGGCCTCGTTCGCTTCGCTGATGAACCAGGAAGCCGAACGCCTGGGCATGCGCAACACCCACTTCATGAACGCGACGGGCCTGCCCGATCCGCAGCACATGACCTCCACGCGCGACCTGGCCATCTTGTCCTCGCACCTGATCACCGATCACCCGGACCACTTCCACTACTACAAGCAGAAGAGCTACACCTACAACAAGATCACCCAGCCCAACCGCAACCGCCTGCTGTGGGCTGACCCCTCGGTGGACGGCATGAAGACCGGCCATACGGATTCGGCCGGCTACTGCCTGGTGTCGACCGCCGTGCGCGGCGACCGCCGCATCCTGGTGGTCGTGGTAGGCACGGACAGCGAAGCCACCCGCGCCGAGGAAAGTCTGAAGCTGCTGAACTGGAGCTTCCAGAACTTCGACACCGTCAAGCTGTTCGATAAGAGCCAGCCTGGCATTGATGCGCGCGTCTGGGAAGGCACGGCTGAAAGCGTCAAGCTCGGCCCGCCCAACCCCGTGTCGATCGCGGTGCCGCGCGGCAAGGCCGGCGACTTGAAGCCGGTGGCGCAGCGCACGGATCCGCTGATCGCTCCGCTGGCCAAGGGCCAGCAGGTCGGCACCCTGCAATTCACGCTGGACGGCAAGGTGCTGCGCACCGAACCGCTGGTGGTGCAGGACGCGGTCGAACGCGCCGGCTTCTTCGGCCGCATGGTCGATACCGTCAAGCGCTGGTTCGAATAATCCTGCCGCGCCGTGGGCGCGGGGGGTGTAAGCTAGCAACGGGCGTTTCGCATGAAACGCCCGTGCTTTATTCACGGGACGGACCAGACGGTTCGTCCCTCTCCATTTCATACTCAGGAGTGCCTCATGATTCCGGGCGTGCCGGGCGAAAGCCAGGTGTATCTCAACGGTGAGTTTCTGCGCGTGGACGAGGCCAAGGTCTCTGTCCTCGACCGCGGCTTCATTTTCGGCGACGGCATCTACGAAGTCGTCCCCGTGTACCAAGG
Organism: Achromobacter sp. FW305-C-30-7; assembly: GCF_058783105.1. Classification (NCBI taxonomy): domain Bacteria; kingdom Pseudomonadati; phylum Pseudomonadota; class Betaproteobacteria; order Burkholderiales; family Alcaligenaceae; genus Achromobacter; species Achromobacter sp. FW305-C-30-7. The sequence continues at coordinate 168,169 of NZ_JBYSYI010000001.1, forward strand.
CAATGCGTTCCGCATGGCCGAACACCTCAACCGCCTGGACCGCAGCCTGGCTGCCTTGCGGATTGCCCAGCCTTTCGACCGCGCAGGCTGGATCGACCTGATCCAGCAGCTGCTGGCGCGCACCAACCTGGAAACCTGCATCGTTTACCTGCAGGTGACGCGCGGCGTGGCCAAGCGCGACCACCAGTTCCCCTCGACACCCGTCACGCCGACGGTCTTCGGCATGATCTCGGCCTGGTCGCCGCCGCCTGCCGCCCAGCGCGAGCGCGGCCTCAGCGCCATCAGCATTCCGGACGAGCGCTGGCTGCATTGCGAAATCAAATCGGTGTCCCTGCTGGGCAACGTATTGGCCAAGCAGCAGGCGGTCGATGCCGAGGTCGACGAAGTGGTGCAGTTCCGCGACGGCTACCTGACCGAAGGCTCGTCCACCAATATCTGGGTAGTTTCCGGCGGCAAGCTGTTGGCGCCGCCCAAGAACAACCTGATCCTGGAAGGCATCCGCTACGGCCTGATGGGCGAGCTGGCCGCCGAGGCCGGCATTCCCTTCGAGTCGCGCCCCATCACGCGGCAAGAGGTGGAACAGGCCGACGAGCTGATGCTGTCCTCGGCCACCAAGGAAGTGCTGGCCATCGTGTCGCTGGATGGCAAGCCGGTGGGTTCGGGCAAGCCCGGCCCCGTTTTTGCGCAATTGCGCGCGGGTTATGATGCCCGCATCGCCGCGCTCTAGGCCCGGCATCACCGGGCGGCTCCTGCGGGGCCGCCCCGGCGGCCTTGCCGGCTGGCGGCTTGCCCCCATATACATAGTCTGGCCGCCCCGTGGCACAGCCCTCGGGTGCAGGATCGAGCAGTGGCCGAGCCCTGGGGGGCAACACCTTATAGGCACATCATGCAAAATATTCCGCCCGAAGACTCCCTCATCGAATACCCCAGCGACTTTCCCATCAAGGTCATGGGCAAGCAGCACCCGGAATTCGCGCAGACGCTGACCGAAGTGGTGCTGCAGTTCGACCCTGAGTTCGACGCAGCGACGGTGGAAATGCGGCCCAGCAAGGGCGGCAACTACATGGGCCTGACCTTCACGGTGCGCGCGACCTCGCGCGAGCAGCTGGACGCGCTCTACCGCGCCCTGCACGGCCATCCGATGGTGTCCATCGTTCTCTGACGCAAGAGCAGGACTGCCGTGATCAAGTGGCTCGCGCGGCCGGCCGACTACCTGTCGGTCTGGCACGACATGCAGGCGTACACCAATCTGCGCGGCGCCGATACGCCTGACGAGATCTGGCTCTGTGAACATGCGCCGGTCTACACCTTGGGCCAGGCCGGCCAGCCCCAGCATGTGCTCAACCCCGGAAACATTCCCATCGTCCACTGCGACCGCGGCGGGCAGGTGACCTACCACGGTCCCGGCCAGGTCATGGCCTACGCGCTGTTCGACCTGCGCCGCGCCGACATCTACGTCAAGGAATACGTCAATCTGCTGGAGGGCGCGGTCATCGACACGCTGGCCCAGATGGGCGTGGCCGACGCCTGCCGCAAACCGGGCGCGCCGGGGGTCTACGTGCCCGATCCGGACGGGGGCGAGCTGGCCAAGATCGCCGCGCTGGGCATCAAGATCCGCAATGGCCGGGCTTATCACGGCGTATCGCTGAACGTGCGGATGGACCTGGCGCCGTTTCTGGGGATCAACCCCTGCGGCTATGCGGGCCTGCGTACCGTGGACATGGCGGCCTGCGGCGTGCACCGCGAGCCGACCGAGACAGGCGAGACGCTGGCGCGCAATCTGGCGCAGGCCTGGGACCGCGCAAGGAACAAGACATGAAGAGCTATACCGCGGCCGACGTCGCCGCGACCACGCCTGAAGAGTTGGCGCGCCTGCGCGAGCAGGGGCCGGCCGAGGACTACGCGGCATGGATCCGCGCAGCAGCCGAGCTGGGGCTGATCGAAGCCCAGACCATCTACGGCCAGATGCTGCTGGACGGCGCCGGCGTCGAACGCGATCAGGAACAGGGACTGGCATGGTTCAAGCGCGCTGCCCATGCCGACCATCCCATGGCCATCAACATGGTGGGCCGCTGCTACGAGAACGGCTGGGGCGTGCCGCGCGACGACACGGTCGCGGCCTACTGGTTTCGCCTGGCCGCCGACAAGGGCCTGGACTGGGGCATGTACAACTACGCCCACATGCTGCGCAGCGGCCGGGGCGGCGTGGCGCAGAATTCCGCGGCGGCCCTGGCTCTCTACCAGAAAGCGGCGGACGCAGGGCACGTGAAGTCCATCGGCGTGGTGGGCCGCTACTACGAGGCCGGCGACGTGGTCGAACAGGACCTGGGCCGCGCCTTCGATTGCTACCAGCGCTGTGCCGAAGGCGGCGATTTCCGTGGCATGTTCCATCTGGGCCGCCTGCTCTTGCTGCGTGGCCGCAAGGAAGACGCCGTGCAGTGGCTGATCCAGGTTCCGGAGACGGCCACGCCCGCTTTCCTGCGGGAAGCCAACGGCATGCTCCAGGCCAGCGGCTTTCCGCCGCTGTATGAAGGCATTTCCTAGCCAGGGGGCGGCCGGGGCTGCCAGGGCTGGGCCGCCGGCCACGCCGATACGCCCTAGGTACTGAGCCGTTCCTCGAACACCACGTCGACAATTTCCCGTTCGCCCGTGCCGCGTTCGCCTTCCAGGCGGTCCAGCAGCAACTGGCCGGCGCGCCGGCCCAGGGTCGCGGCGTCGGCGCCCAAAGTGGTCAAGCCCTGCGCCCATTGCGCGGCGCTGCCGTCGTCCGAGTAGCCCAGCACCGCGAGGTCCTGCGGTACCTGCAGGTCGCGGTTGTGGGCTTCGGATACCGCAGCGGCGGCCAGCAGGTCCGTGGTGCAGAACACCGCGTCGAAGATCGTGTTGGTGGCCAGCAGGCGCAGGAAGGCCATGCGGCCGTCGTTCATGTGCTGTACCTCCGGTTGAACGATATCCGCCACCCGTTCCAGTCCGAGCGCGGCCGCGCTGCTGATAAAGCCTTCGCGGCGGGCGCGTTCCCACGGGTTGTCGGTGCTGATGCAGGCGACCCGCGCATGGCGCTTGGCGGCCAGGTGCCGCGCGGCCATGCGGCCGGCTTCCGCGTTGTCGACCACGACAGCGCCGTCCAGCGGCTGGGCGGATGCGCTCCAGGTTTCCACGATGGGGATTTCCAGCGTGGCCAGGACGGCGCGCAGGCCGGGATCGTCCAGCGGGCCTATGCACAGGACGGCGGCGGGACGCAAGTCGCCGAGTCGGGTCAGGCCGGGGGCGTCATGCCAGGGGCCGGCGGCCAGGTAGTAGCCGGCGGGCAACAGCAATTCGGCGCAGGCCTGCGCGGCGCGGGCTGCGGGCGCCCAGTCCAGTCGGGGCGCGATCAGGGCGATGGGGCGGGGCGGGGGCAGGGAAGACATGGGTAAAACCGGCGGATTCGTCAGGCGTGACGATAACCCAGGCCGGTCCGGCCCGAGCGCCCACCGCCTGGGGGACGGAGCCTGCCCGGCGGATTGGGGCGGCGAAGGGTAAAATGCCGTTTTTGTCTCAGACCCGGCACGTCCGCGCGCCGGTCATGAAGGTGCCCCATGTCCACGCTTGTCGAGTCTCCTGTTCCCTCGAACGAATCCGCCGCCGCGCCCGCCGAGGCGGTCTACGATCCGACGCAAAAGCAGAAATCGCAGGCCAAGACCGCGCGCATTCCCATCAAGATCGTCCCGGCTGAGCGCCTGAAAAAGCCCGAGTGGATCCGCGTGAAGGCCGCCGCGCCCGGCTCGCGCTTCTACGACATCAAGCGCATCCTGCGCGAGCACAACCTGCACACGGTGTGCGAGGAAGCGTCCTGCCCGAACATCGGCGAATGCTTCGGCAAGGGCACGGCCACCTTCATGATCATGGGCGACAAGTGCACCCGCCGCTGCCCCTTCTGTGATGTGGGCCACGGCCGCCCGGATCCGCTGGACACCAACGAACCCCTGAATCTGGCGCGCACCATCGCCGCGATGAAGCTGTCCTATGTCGTGATCACCTCGGTGGACCGCGACGACCTGCGCGACGGCGGCGCCGGCCACTTCGTGGATTGCATCACGCACATCCGCGAACTGTCGCCCACCACCCGCATCGAGGTGCTGGTGCCCGACTTCCGCGGCCGCCTGGACCGCGCGCTGACCATCCTGAACGCCGGCCCCCCGGACGTCATGAACCACAACCTGGAAACCGTGCCGCGCCTGTACAAGCAGGCACGCCCGGGCTCGGACTACATGCACTCGCTGAAGCTGCTGGCCGAGTTCAAGCAGCTGCACCCCGAAGTCCCCACCAAGTCCGGCCTGATGCTGGGCCTGGGCGAGACCGACGAGGAAATCCTGCAGGTGATGCGCGACATGCGCGAGCACAACGTGGACATGCTGACCATCGGCCAGTACCTGCAGCCTTCGGAACACCACCTGCCGGTGCTGCGCTACGTGCATCCGGACACCTTCGCCATGTTCGAGCGCGAGGCCTATGCCATGGGCTTCTCGCACGCGGCGGTGGGGGCGATGGTGCGTTCCTCGTACCACGCCGACGAACAGGCCCACGCGGCCGGCGTGAACTGAGTCAGCAGGCCGGCGCGTCGGCGAACGGCGCGCCGTTGCGATCCTTCTCGGACAGCAGGGGCGGCTGCTGGCAGGGCCAGGCGATCGCCAGTTGCGGATCGTCCCAGCGTATGCAGCGCTCGTGCTGCGGTGCGTAATAGTCCGTGGTCTTGTACAGGACCTCGGCAAATTCGGAAAGCGTCAGGAAGCCGTGGGCGAAGCCTTCCGGGATCCACACCTGGCGCTTGTTTTCGGCGCTGAGCAAGGTGCCGACCCATTGCCCGAATGACGGCGAATCGCGCCGCAGATCCACCGCGACGTCGAAGATCTCGCCCGCGCATACGCGCATGAGCTTGCCCTGGGGTTGTTCGACCTGGTAATGCAGGCCGCGCAAAACGCCGCGGGCGGAGCGTGAATGGTTGTCCTGCACGAAGTTGCGCTGCAGCCCCGTTGCCGCCTCGAACACGGCCTGGTTGAAACTCTCGAAGAAAAAGCCGCGCTCGTCGCCCAGTACCCTGGGTTCCAGGAGCAAGACGTCGGGAATGGCGAGCGGGGTGGCTTTCATCAAAATGCGGGCTTGCCGGATTGGCTGAGTTGATCCAGGGTGCGATCCACCTGTTCGGTCCATGATGGCATACGCAGTTGCAGCGCGTGCGACAGTTTGGCTGTATCCAGCGTGGAATTGCTCGGCCGCTGCGCGGCTCCGGGATAGTCCCGCGCCGCGATCGCATGGATCTGTTCCGGGGCCAACATCAGGCTGGCGCCGCGCGCGGCGGCTCCGGCAACGATGTATCTTGCATAGGCATGCCAGTTGGTCGAACCGGCGGCGGCCAAGTGATAGGTCCCAGCGGGCAACCGCCCCGCGCAATGTTGCCGGATCGCCAGGGCCGTAACGTCGGCGACGAATGTAGCCGATGTGGGCGCTCCATGCTGGTCGGACACCACGTTCAGGCTTTGGCGCTCCAGCGCCAGGCGCAGCATGGTGTTCAGGAAGTTCTTGCCATGCCGCGAATAGACCCAGCCGATCCTGAACACCAGCGCATCGCAACCCGTGGCCTGGATGGCCCGCTCGCCCGCAAGTTTGGTGCTGCCGTACACGTTCAGGGGGTTGGGCCCATCGGTTTCCGAGTAGGGCCGCTGTTGGGCGCCGTCGAACACATAGTCGGTCGAAAAATGGACCAGCAGGGCGCGGGCGGCCTGGGCGTGGCGAGCCAGCGTGGCCACCGCCAGCGCATTGACCCGAGTGGCGGTCTCCCGATCGTTTTCGGCCGCATCCACTGCTGTGTAGGCGGCTGCGTTGACGATCACATCGGGCCGGCAGGACGACAAGACCGCGAGCAGTGCATCCTGATCGCGCAGATCCGCGCCGTCGCGGCCCAGCGCCACGATCTCTCCAAAGGGGAGCAGGGCGTGGCACAGTTCGCGGCCGACCTGGCCGTCCTTGCCCAGCAATAAGATCTTCACGCGGCCCTTGCTAAGTTCCGTACCGTTCTTTGGCCTGGCCGCGCAGGACGCGTCCCGGGCGCGAGACTATTTGCGCGCCTGGGCGCCCGCCCAGAACGTGTCTTTCTGTCCCGCATGCTGGTTTATACAACGCGCCAGCACGAACATCAGGTCCGACAGCCGGTTCAGGTATTGCCGCACGGGCGGGTTCACCTGGTCGATCCGGGCCAGCGCCACTACGGCCCGTTCGGCCCGGCGGCACACTGTGCGCGCTACGTGCGCTTGCGCCGAACCGCGCGAGCCGCCCGGCAGGATGAATTCGCGCAGAGGCGGCAGGGCCGCGTTGTAGTGGGCCAGGCGCGCGTCCAGGCGGGCGATGTGCTCGTCCGTCAGGGCGGTGTGGCCGGGGATGCAGAGTTCCGCGCCCATGTCGAACAGGTCGTGCTGGATGCCCAGCAGGTCCGTGGCTATTTCGGCGGGCAGGTCCTCGGTCAGCAGCACTCCGATGACGCTGTTCAGTTCGTCGACGTCGCCCATCGCTGCGATGCGCGGGGCGTCCTTGGGCGTGCGTGATCCGTCCCCAAGACCCGTGGTGCCGTCGTCTCCCGTGCGGGTGGCGATGACGGATAAGCGGTTGGCCATGGGAACTCCTGAAATGAGTGACGAAAGGTAGGGGTTTTGCGTCCAGCCATGAATATTGGCGGCGCGCTCCGCGCGTTCCGCAATCAACTGTCAGAATTGTTGCGTCAGGGCGGGGGAACTGTTGCACAAGGGCGGTATCCTAGCACTATGGAAAGCGGGGACGCCGGTCCCGCGCTGCCCCTGCAATCGGAGGATATCTGCATGATTTTTGACCGCAAGTATGCAATGCCCATGGCTGCCGCCGCGGCGGTGGCCGTCGTCACGCTGGCCGCGCCGTTGGCGTTCGCGCAGCAGGCCGACGCCAGCGGGGAAGTGCGGCGGGTGGATCCGGCCGCCGGCAAGGTCACGATCAAGCACGACGCAATCAAGCCGCTGGACCTGCCCGCCATGACGCTGGTCTATGAGGCGGATCCGGCGCTGCTGGCCAAGATCAAGGCGGGCGACAAGGTGCGCTTCACGGCGGTCCGCAAGGACGGCAAGTACATCGTGACCGCGATTACCAACTAGCCGCCATCAGGCCGGGTACGCAAGTCCACACATTGCGCGGGCTTGCAGCACCCAGGACGCGCGCTTGTCCCGGGCGCTCCAGCAGTAAAAAAACGCCGTCCGCTGCCCTGAGGCTGCGGACGGCGTTTTGCCGGGGGCGCTGCGCGCCCGCGGTTTACAGCACGTAGCGCGCCAGGTCCTGGCTGCTGGCGGCTTCCGCCAGTTGCGCGTTGACGTAGGCAGCGTCGATCTTCACGTTCTTGTCGCTGCTGGCGGTGGCGTCGAACGACAGCTCGTCGAGCAGCTTCTCCATCACCGTGTACAGGCGGCGGGCGCCGATGTTCTCGGTGGTTTCGTTGACCTCGAAGGCCAGCTCGGCCAGGCGGCGCACGCCTTCTTCCGTGAACTCCAGCTGCAGGTCCTCGGTGGCCATCAGCGCGGTGTACTGCTTGGTCAGCGACGCGTCCGTGTCGGACAGGATGCGCACGAAGTCCTCGGCGGTCAGCGATTCCAGTTCGACGCGGATCGGGAAGCGGCCCTGCAGTTCAGGGATCAGGTCCGAGGGGCGCGACAGGTGGAAGGCGCCGGACGCGATGAACAGGATGTGGTCGGTGCGGACCATGCCGTAGCGCGTGTTGACGGTGGTGCCTTCGACCAGCGGCAGCAGGTCGCGCTGCACGCCTTGGCGCGAGACGTCCGCGCCGCCGGATTCCTGGCGGGCCGCGATCTTGTCGATTTCGTCCAGGAAGACGATGCCGTTCTGCTCGACGTTGTTGATCGCCACGGTGCGCAGGTCTTCTTCGTTGACGCGCTTGGCGGCTTCTTCGTCGACGATCAGCTTGAAGGCTTCGCGCACCTTCATCTTCTTGGGCTTTTTCTTGTCGCGGGCCATGCCGGCGAACATGCCGCGCAGCTGCTCGGCCATTTCTTCCATGCCGGGGGGCGTCATGACGTCCATCTGCGGCGCGGCCTGGGCGACTTCGATCTCGATTTCGAGGTCGTCGATCTTGCCTTCGCGCAGGCGCTTGCGGAAGGTCTGGCGGGCGCTGTTGTCCTCTCCGCGTTCCGGTTCGCCGGAGGCGCCGCGCGGGGGCGGCACCAGGGCGTCCAGGATGCGGTCTTCGGCGGCATCTTCAGCCTGGGTGCGCACGCGGCGCATTTCCAGCTCGCGCGTCTGCTTGATCGAATATTCGGTCAGGTCGCGGATGATGGTGTCGACGTCGCGGCCCACGTAGCCCACTTCGGTGAACTTGGTGGCTTCGATCTTGATGAAGGGCGCGTTGGCCAGCTTGGCCAGGCGGCGCGCGATCTCGGTCTTGCCCACGCCGGTGGGGCCGATCATGAGGATGTTCTTGGGGTGGATTTCGTGGCGCAGGGGTTCGGCGACCTGCTGGCGGCGCCAGCGGTTGCGCAACGCCACGGCCACGGCGCGCTTGGCGCGGTTCTGGCCGACGATGTACTTGTCGAGTTCGGAGACGATCTCTCCGGGCGTCATGTTGGATGCGGACATGAGGGCGGATCCTTGAAGCTAGGGCGGGCTGGGGTGGCGGCCGCGGCGCGCCGGGCGCGCCGCGTGGCGGGCGTCAGTCGCCCAGCGTTTCGATGACGTGGTTCTGGTTGGTGTAGATGCAGAGGTCGCCGGCGATTTCCAGCGATTGCTTGACGACGGCCTCGGGCGAAAGTTCGGTGTTGCGCAGCAGCGCCAGCGCGGCCGATTGGGCGTAGGCGCCGCCGGAGCCGATGGCCGCCAGGCCGTGTTCCGGTTCGAGCACGTCGCCGTTGCCGGTCAGCACCAGCGTGTGCTCGGCATCGGCCACGATCAGCATGGCTTCCAGGCGGCGCAGGACGCGGTCGGTGCGCCAGTCGCGAGTCAGTTCGACCGCGGCGCGCATCAGGTTCCCCTGGTGCTTTTCCAGCTTGGCCTCGAAGCGTTCCTGCAGGGTGAACGCGTCGGCGGTGGCGCCGGCAAAGCCGGCCAGAATCTTGTCGTGGTACAGGCGGCGAATCTTGCGGGCGGTGCCCTTGATGACGATGTTGCCCAGGGTGACCTGGCCATCGCCGCCCAGTGCGACGCGGTTGCCGCGGCGCACGCACACGATGGTGGTGGCGTGAAATTGTTCCATGCGTTCCTTCCTATGAAGGGATTAGCTGGGGGCGGTTACGGGGAAATCAAGGCAGCACGCCTGTGTCCCTTTGAGGGCCGGCCAAAAGAAAAAAGGCCATGCTGGAAACCAGCATAGCCTTTCAGCGTAGGGGCTGAATACGGGACGGATCAGTCGCCGTAGAGCTTCTGGCGCATCTCGCGGCGTTCCTGCGCTTCGAGCGACAGGGTGGCCGTGGGGCGGGCCAGCAGGCGCGGGATGCCGATGGGTTCACCGGTTTCCTCACACCAGCCGTATTCGCCGCTGTCGATGCGGGCGATGGACTGTTGCACCTTCTTCAGCAGCTTGCGCTCGCGGTCACGGGTGCGCAGCTCCAGGGCGTGTTCTTCCTCGATCGTGGCGCGGTCGGCGGGATCGGGCACGAACTGCGTTTCACGCAGGTGCTCGGTGGTTTCGCCGGCGTTGGCCAGGATGTCCTGCTCGAGTTGTTTGAGCCGTTCCTTGAAGAACGCCAGTTGGCGTTCGTTCATATAGTCGGACTCGGGCATGGCCAGCAATTCCTTCTCGCTGGGCAGATCAATCGCCGTATCGCTCGTCGACTTGCTTGATTTCTTGGTTGCTGCCTTGGTAGCCATGAAAACACTCCACTATGAATCGATCCTGGCGCGGGCGTCCATTCCCGGTCCGTATTACTTGCTGCCTACGCTATTCGTACCTCACAGTACTGCCTTCGTCGCATCACGTCACGTCAGGAAGGGGGATTACCCCGCCAGGCACTGCTCCAAGCCCCGGGTGAAAATCTCCTGGGGCAGCTTACGGCCGATGAAAACCATCTTGGTGGACGGTTTTTCGGCTGCGGTCCACGGCTTGCCGGGTTCGGCGCCCATCATCATGTGCACACCCTGGAACAACATGCGGCGGTTGATGCCCTTCATGTACAGGATGCCCTTGTAGCGCATCAGGTCGGGACCATAGACCTGCACCACGCCACCCAGGAATTCCTCAAGGCGCGCGGGATCGAACGGCTTGTTGGAACGGAACACGAACGCGCCGATTTCGTCGTCGTGCTGGTGATGGTGATGATGGTGGGCATGATTGCAATGCGCCCCGCAGTCGCCTTCGTGATCATGGTCGTGATCGTGGCCGTGGTCATGTCCATGATCGTGGTCATGGCCATGGTCGTGGGCGGCGTCGGGGTGCTCATCGGCCAGGAACTGCGGGTCGATGTCCAGAATGGAATTCAGGTTGAAGCCGCTGATGTCGATGATGGACTTCAGGTCGACTTCGCCGAAGTTGACCGGCGTGATCGGCGCGCGCGGGTTCATGTGAACCAGGCGGTGGCGCAGCGCTTCGTAGTCGACTTCGTTGACCAGGTCGCGCTTCGAGATCAGGATGCGGTCGGCGAAACCGACCTGCTTCTGGGCTTCAGGCTGGGCGTCGAGGGTGGCCATGCCATGCTTGGCGTCGACAACCGTGACCACCGCGTCCAGGCGGTAGTACTCGGCGATGTCGTCATCCATGAAGAACGTCTGGCACACGGGGCCGGGGTTGGCCATGCCGGTCGTTTCGAGGATGACGCGTTCGAAATTCAGTTCGCCGGCTTCGCGCTTGGCGCGCAGCTCGGACAGGGTGCGCATCAGGTCGCCGCGCACCGTGCAGCAGACGCAGCCGTTGGACAGTTCGATGATTTCTTCGTTGCTGTCCTGCACCAGCAGGTCGTTGTCGATGCTTTCCGGCCCGAACTCGTTTTCGATGACCGCGACGCGGCGGCCATGGTATTCGGTCAGGATGCGTTTGAGCAGGGTGGTCTTGCCCGCACCGAGAAAGCCGGTGAGGATGGTGACGGGAACCATTTTGTCCAAACTGCGCGGGGTGTTCATGGCGAAGCTGCTAGCGTGAAGTCAAGGCGTTAAACAGGAACTCTCGGCGGGGATCGCAACCCTGTCTTGGAACGCCGTCTTGCGACGCTTGAACGGGGTTTCCCAGTCTTTGCCGGAGGATGTTTGCCGCAGGCTGCATGGGCCGCCTGCAGCGGCCGGACGCAGGATTACAGCACAGTCGGGGGCAGGGGGCAAACCCAGGGTCAACCCTGGGGCCGTAGCCATCCAGATGGCGTCCGTACGCCCTCAAGTATCGGGCGATACCACTATTTGGGGGCGGTTTGCCGGATTTCAAGAGCGCGATGCGCGCATCTGGATGAAGGGCCGCGCCGCAGGCTTGCGCCCGATGGCGGAGAGCCGGGGGCGGGCTGCCCGCCGGCACTAGTTCTTAATGATGGTGATGGCCGTGGCCGGCATCTGCGGCGGGTTGCTTCTGCTGGCACTGGGGGCACAGCGCGCGGATTTCGGTTTCGTGCGTGGCCAGGGCATAGCCGGTCTGGGCGACGCGTTCGGCCAGTTGGCGGCTCATGGCGGGGTCGGATACTTCCGCGACCGCGCCGCAGCCCGTACAGACCACCAGCAGGTCATGGGGCGCGCCGCCCGCGTCGTGGCAGGCGCTCCAGGCGTTGACCGCGTCTAGGCGGTGGATCAGGCCCTCGTCCATCAGGAAGTCCAGTGCGCGGTACACGGTCGGGGGCGCGGCGCCCGGATGCACGGCGCGCATCGCGTCCAGCAACTCATAGGCCTTCAGACTGCGGCCGTGGCGCAGCAGCAGTTCCAGCACCTTGCGGCGGATAGGAGTAAGGCGGCGCCCGCGCTGCTCGCACAGCGCTTCGGCGACGCTGAGCTGGGCGCCGACGGTATCGCTGCGAGGGGTGCGGGGCGGTGCGGACATGGCTGACTTTATCTCTATGGAAAACGCGCGCGATGCGCGCGAGATGCCTGGAAGGTAGCAGAAAACATCCAGATGCGGGCGAACGCGGGGGAATCAAGCTTTTTAGTTATGATATAACATAATAAAACTTGGCCGCAGCCGCTATCTGTCTCCGCATTCTTTCCATGTCCCATTTCACGCTTTTGCCCCGGACGCCCGCAACCGCGCGCCGGCAAAACCTCACGCCGCGTTCCGCCTTCCTCGTTTCCGCCTGGCGCCGCATGGCCGCCGCCCTGGCCGCGGCCGCCGTCCTGTGGGCCCTGACCGGCTGGGCGCTGGACTGGTGGCCGCGATGAACGCGCCGGTCACGATCGAACTGGCCGACGCTTCCTTCGGCTGGCATGGACATGCCGCGCTCAAATCGGTGTCGGGGCGTTTCGCCGCCGGCGGCATGACCGCCGTGGTGGGGCCGAATGGCGCCGGCAAGTCCACCCTGATCAAAGGCATCATGGGCGTGCTGCGTCCCATGGCTGGCAGCGTGCGGATCAGCGGCGCGGGCCGGTCGGAATTGGCCTGGCTGCCCCAGGCCGCCGAGCTGGACCGATCGTTTCCGGTGTCGGTGCTGGACCTGGTGGCCATGGGCGCCTGGAGGCGCGTGGGCGGATGGCGCCGGTATGCGAACGAGGAGCTGGACCGTTGCATGGACGCGCTGGAAACCGTGGGCATGGCCGACGCGGCCGGACGCGGCGTGGACGCGCTGTCGGGCGGACAGATGCAGCGCGCGCTGTTTGCGCGGATGCTGGTGCAGGATGCGCCCGTGCTGCTGCTGGACGAACCCTTCTCCGCGGTGGACAGCCACACGGCGGACGACCTGATGGCCTTGCTTTGCGGCCTGCACGGCCAGGGCCGCACCGTGATCGCGGTGCTGCACGACCTGGATCTGGTGCGCGACCATTTTCCCGAATGCCTGCTGCTGTCTGGATCGGTCGTGGCCTGGGGCGACACCGAGAACGCTTTGGACGACGCGCACCTGAAGCGGGCGCGGCAATGGCACGCGGAGAGCCGCGCATGAGCCTGGCGCAATGGGTGCTGTCGCCCTTCCTGGACTACGGCTTCATGCGGCGCGCGCTGGCCGGCGCCTGCGCCCTGTCGCTGGGCGCCGCGCCGCTGGGCGTGTTCCTGGTGCTGCGGCGCATGAGCCTGATGGGCGACGCCATGTCGCACGCCATCCTGCCCGGGGTGGCGGCGGGCTTTCTGCTGGCCGGCCTGTCGCTGGGGGCGATGATGCTGGGCGGCATCGCCACGGGACTGGCCGTGGCCCTGCTGGCGGGGTTGGTGGCGCGCCTCACGCCATTGCGCGAAGACGCCAGCTTCGCGGCGTTTTACCTGATATCGCTTGGGCTGGGCGTGCTGCTGGTGTCGCTGCGCGGCTCCAACATGGATCTGCTGCATGTGCTGTTCGGCACGGTGCTGGGGCTGGACGATGCGGCGCTGCTGCTGGTCACCGCCACGGCCAGCGCGACCTTGCTAGCGCTGGCCGCGATTTACCGGCTGCTGGTGGCCGAATGCCTGGATCCTGGCTTCCTGCGCGCCAGCGGTGGCGCGGGAGGTTGGGTGCACATGGGCTTCCTGGTGCTGGTGGTGGTGAACCTGGTGGCGGGCTTTCAGGTGCTGGGCACGCTCATGGTGGTCGGCATCATGATGCTGCCTGCCGCCGCCGCGCGCTTCTGGGTCCGCTCGGCCGCCCGCCAGATTCCGCTGGCCGCGGGCCTGGGCGTGGCGGCTTCGACGGCTGGCCTGCTCATTTCGTATCACTTCAACGTGCCGGCCTCGCCCGCCATCATTCTGGCGGCGGGCGCCTGCTATCTGTTTTCCATCGTGGGCGGCCCGCAAGGCGGGCTGCTGCCGGCGCGGCGCCGCATGCGCCGGGTCTGATTCATCCAACAGGAGATACGCCATGCGTTTCAATTCCCTGGTGCGCCGCCGCGCGCTGCTGGCCATGGCAGGCCTGTGCCTGTCGGCGTGGTTCGGAACCGCGCAGGCCGCCGAGCCGTTGAAGGTCGTCGCCAGCTTTTCCATCCTGGGCGACATCGTGCGGGAAGTGGGCGGAGACGACGTCAGCGTCGCTACGCTGGTGGGGCCGGACGGTGACGCGCACGAGTACGAGCCGACGCCGGGCGACGCCAAGAAGCTGGCCGCGGCACGCGTGCTGTTCGTCAACGGCCTGGACTTCGAGACTTGGATGCCGCGCCTGGCGAAGGCGTCGGGTTTTGCCGGCGCCACCGTGGTCGCCTCGCAGGGCGTGAAGCCGCGCAAGTTCGCGGGCGGCGGGCACGATGATGACGACCACGACCACGACCACGACCACGACCATGACCATGGCCATGGCCACCAGCATGGCGGCGCAGATCCGCATGCATGGCAGAACCTGGCCAACGGCGCCATCTATGCGCGCAACGTCGCGGAGGGGCTGGCAGCTGCGGATCCGGCGCGGGCGGACGCCTATCGTCAGCGCGCGCGGACCTATGCCGCGCGCTTGCAGGCGCTGGACGCGCAGATCCGCAAGACTTTTGCCGCGATCCCGGCCGAGCGCCGCAAGATCGTGACCTCGCACGATGCCTTCGGCTATTTCGGCGATGCCTACGGCGTGGCGTTCATCCCCGCCATGGGCGTGTCCACGGATGCGGAACCCGCGGCCGGCGAGGTGGCGCGCATCATCGAACAGGTCAAGCGCGAGCGCGTGCCGGCGGTGTTCGTGGAGAACATCAGCAGCCCCCGGCTGGTCCAGCAGATTTCCCGCGAAACCGGCGCCAAGGTGGGTGGTACGCTTTATTCCGATGCCCTGTCCAAGCCCGGACAGCCCGGCGCCACCTACCTGGAAATGTTTGAATGGAACGCACGTCAGCTTGCCGCGGCCATGCAGCCCTGACCGCGGCAGCAATGTTGCTGGCGGCCGGCGCGGCCAGCGCGCACCCGCATATGTGGATCGATGCCCGCGCGGCAATCGATATCGATGGACAGCAGCGCATCACGGCGGTGCGGCAAGTCTGGCGGTTTGACGAGATGTTCGGCGCCTACGCCACGCAGGGATTGAAGAAGGGCAAGGACGGTTCGCTGTCGCCCGAGATCCTGCAGGGTATGGCGCGGGATTGGATGCAGGCGCTGGGCGAGCCTATCTCGCATTACTTCACGCGCGTCACCGTGGATGGCAAGACGGCGGCCTTCGCAGCCCCGCAGGACGCGCGCGTCGACTGGAATCCGAAGACGACGCGGCTGACGCTGTCCTTCACCTTGCCGCTGGCCACGCCGGTGGCGCCGGGCGTCGGCGGCGCGCAGGTGGACATCTACGATCCCACCTATTTCGTGGCCTACGCCTTCGATGAAAACGGCGCGGTTTCGCTCGGCGGGCAGGATGCCAAAGCCTGCACCTCAGCCTACCGCAAGCCCAAGGAACTGGATTGGAAAACCATGCAGCAACTGGCCGCGATCCCGGCCGACCCGGACGCCTTGCCGGACGAGCTTTTCGCCATCACCAAGGGGCTGACGCATCGTATCGAAGTGCGGTGCGAGTAGCGCTCGCGTTGTTGGCCGTGCTGTTGTTGGGCGCAGCCGGTGCGGTCGCGGCGCAGGGCGCGCACCCCTTCGGCGTGCCTGAGAGCGGCGCGGGCATGGGCGGGCCGGGCTGGCTGGCCGGTTTCTTCGGCCAGGTGTCCGTCTGGCAAAGCCATTTCTACCGGCAGCTGACGGGCGCGGTGCGCGCCTGGCAGGCGGACGGCGGCGCGGCCTGGGCCTTGATCGGGCTGTCGTTCGCCTACGGCGTGTTCCATGCGCTGGGGCCGGGGCATGGCAAGGCGGTGATCTCTTCCTATGTGCTGGCCAACCGCCAGACCGCGCGCAACGGCGCGCTGCTGGCGCTGGCGTCCGCGCTGATCCAGGCGCTGGTGGCGATTGTGCTGGTGGCAGTGCTGGCGCTGATCTTCAACGCTACCGCCGCAACGATGAACAACGCGACGCGCTGGCTGGAGCTAGGCTCCTATGCGCTGGTGGCATTGCTGGGTGCGTGGCTGGTGTGGGTCAAGGCGATCATTCCGTTGCTGCGGTCCCGCGCGCGGCGCGCATCCGGGGATTCCATGCATGAGCACGAGCACTACAACAGCCAGGCCCGCAGTCGCGGGCAGGGCCGGCAGCATTTGTTGCAGCATGCTCACACTCACGCCCCTGTCCATCACCACCACGATCACCATCACGACCACGATTGCGGCTGCGGTCACGCGCATGTGCCCGCACCCGAACAGGTGTCAGGTCCGCTGAACTGGCGCCGCGCGGGAACGGCGATCCTGGCCGTGGGCCTGCGCCCCTGCAGCGGCGCGCTGATCGTGCTGGTGTTCGCCCTGGCGCAGGGCTTCTTCCTGGCCGGCGTGGCCTCGGCCCTGGCGATGGGCCTGGGCACTGGGTTGACGGTGGCGGCGCTGGCCTGCCTGGCGGTCGCGGCCGGCGGCGCGGCCACGCGTATCGGCAGCCGGCTGTCCGGCGCGGGGGCGGCGCGCCTGCGTTACGGCGTGGAAGCGTTGGCTGCTTTGGCGGTGCTGTTGCTGGGTGTGATGCTGCTGGGCGGTGTGATCGCCGGAGGCGGTTAAGGCCAGCGCTATGAGCGTGCGGCGCCGCTCACGTCTGACGAAGCGGACCCGAGACGTTCAGGATTTACGCCCGGCGCGAGGATGCGCCTGGTCGTAGGCGCGGGCCAGATGCTGGAAATCCAGCCGCGTGTAGATCTGGGTGGTGGAGATGTTGGCGTGGCCCAGCATTTCCTGCACGGCGCGCAGGTCCTGCGCGGACTGCAGCACATGGCTGGCGAAGCTGTGGCGCAGCACGTGCGGATGCACATGCGTGGGCACGCCGGCCTGTTGCGCGATGCGCGCCAGCTGCAGCTGCACCACGCGCGGCGAGATGCGGCGTCCGCGTGCGCCCAGGAACAGCGCGGCCGCGTCCTCGGGCTGCGTGGTGAAGGGCGTGAGCTGCGGGCGCACCGCGATCCATTTGCGCAGGGCCTCCAGGGCGGCCTGGCCCACGGGCACCGAGCGGCGCTTGCCGCCCTTGCCCAGCACGATGACCTCGGCCTCTTCCAGGCTCAGCCAGCCGCGCGATTCATAGTTGCCGGAACGTTCGTAGCGCAGGTCCAGCCCGACCAGCTCCGACAGCCGCAGACCGCTGGAATAGAGCAGTTCGAGCATGGCCTGATCGCGTAGCGCGGCAGGTTCGGTCGCGACTTGCGCGGGCGCGCGGTCCAGCAGGGCCTGGGTCTGTTCAACGGACAAGGCTTTGGGCAGGCCGCGCGGCGCCTTGGGGGCGCGCACGCCCGCCACGGGATTGCCTGCGAGTTCGATGGCCGGGGCCCACCATTGATAGAAGCCGCGCCAGGCCGCCAAGGTGCGCGCCAGGCTACGTGGCCCGCGCCCCTGGGCATGCAGGCGCGCCACGAACTGGCGGATGTGGCCGTTGCCGATCTTGTCCAGCGGCAGCTTGGCGTGGTCGGCAAGCTCGCGCAGGAAATGCAGTTCGCGGCGGTAGCCGTCCAGCGTATGGGGCGAATAGCGCCGGTTGGTTTCCAGATGGCGCAGCCAGGCGCTCATCGCGTCCGGCAGGGGAGTTTCGGGCGGGGCCGTGTCCTGCGCTTGCGTGGTTTTCGGCATGGCGTCCGCCCGTGTCGCCGCTAGGCCTTGGGTGAGGCCGGATTCAGGCGATGCAGCGCCGCCGAAGCCAGCTGGCTGATGGATTCCAGGAAGGTCGTGCCCATTTCGGGGGTGAAGCGTTCGGCGTCGTCCGAGCCCAGCACCAGCAGGCCGACGGCAGGGCCGTCCGCTTCCAGGCGCAGCGGCACCAGCGCCAGCGACTTGGGCTTGGCGTCCAGCCAGCCGGCCGCTTCGAATTCGGTGTCGGTGCCGCAGTAGGGCGTCTTCAGACTGTCGGTAAAGGCGCGCACGTCCTGGGTGACGGGCTCGCCGTAGCCGGTGGCGGGCAATTCGGACAGGTCCCACAGGCGCAGCGCCACGTGGTTCAGTTCGAATTGTTCGGCCAGCCCCAGGGCGATTTCGCCCGGCACATGCTGCGGATCGCATTCGGACAGCAGGCGGCAGCACCATTTGGCCACGTGCGTGCCGATGCTTTCATTGGCGCTGGCGTTGCGCACCAACTCGTTCAGGCGCCATTCGAGTTCGCGGTTGCGCTCGCGCAGGGTCAGGATCTGGCGTTCGCCCAGCGAAATGGCGCGCGAGCCGTGCGGATGCGGCACCTGCAGCGTGGCGAAGACATCTGCGTGATCGTCGAAGAACCCAGGATTGTCTTGCAGGAAAGCAGCGATGTCCTGGGCGGTAATAGCGGTATCAGTCATGGCTTATCGGTTCAGTCCCATGGAGAAGACGAGCTTGTCGATGTCGACCTGCCCCGTGAAGACGGACTCGGCAGGGCCCGTCATGCGCAGTTGCTCGCCGTTCCAGGCGACGGTCAGCACGCCGCCGCGCGCTTGCACGCGCACCGGCGAGTCCAGCAGGCCGCGGCGGATGCCGGCCGCGACGGCGGCGCAGGCGCCGGTGCCGCAGGCCAGCGTTTCGCCGGCGCCGCGTTCGAACACGCGCAGGCGGATGTTGTTGCGGTCCACGATCTGCATGAAGCCGGCGTTGACGCGGCGCGGGAAGCGCGGATGGGTTTCGATCAACGGCCCGAGGATGGCTACGGGCGCGGTGTCGACGTCGTCCACGACCTGCACGGCGTGCGGGTTGGAAATGGCCACGGCGGACAGCGCGACCGTGCGCGGCAGGCCGGCGGGCGCGTCCAGCTCCAGTTCCCACAGCGTGTCCTGTCCTTCGACGCGCGAGGCCAGGCCGGCGGTGTCGAAAGGCAGGGCGGCGGGTTCGAAGCGCGTGCTGCCCATGTCGACGGTGACTTGCTCGTCGTCGCCCTGGTCCAGCACCAGAATGCCGGTGGCGATCTCGGCGCGCAGCGGGTTGCGGTCGGACAGGCCTTGCTCATGCACGAAGCGCACGAAGCAGCGCGCGCCGTTGCCGCAGTGCTCAACTTCGCTGCCGTCGGAATTGAAAATGCGATAGCGGAAATCGGCGTCGGGCCGCGTCGTGCGCTCGACCAGGAGGATCTGGTCGGCGCCGATGCCGAAATGCCGGTCGCCCAAGGCGCGGGCGCGCTCGGGCGTCATGTCGATGGTCTGGCGGACCCCGTCGAGCACGACGAAATCATTGCCCGCGCCATGCATTTTGGTGAAGTTCCAGTTCATCACCGGATTATCGCCCATATTGGGGCGCGAGCGGCGCGGGCCGCGGACTCAGTAGAGTTTGGGCTCGCCCGGCGGACGCGTCTTGAAGCGCCGGTGGACCCAGTAGTACTGGCTGGGGCAGCGGCGGACCCAGGATTCCAGCTCGCGGTTCAGGCGGGCGGTGGCATCTTCCAGCGAATCAGTTCCCGGAAAGTCGGCCAGCTGGGGCAGAACTTCGATGTGATAGCGGCCGGTATCCGGATTCCAGAAGCCCAGGACCGGCAGTACCGCCGCATCCCATTTCTTGGCCAGTTGGGCGGTTGCCAGCAGAGTGGCCGCCTGGATGCCGAAGAAGGGCACGAATACCGAGCCCTGGCGGCCGAAATCCATATCGGGCAGGTAATAGATAGGGCGGGGCGCGCGCAGATGGCGGATCAGTTCACGCACGCCGTCCTTGCGGCTGACCAGGTAAGCCTCATTGAAACGAGCCCGTCCGGCGGCCATGACGGCGTCGATGTTGGGGTCGCTTTGCGGGGTATACATGGTGGCGGCGCTGGGGATATCCATCGTCAGCCGGGTGCCGCCCGCGTCCATGGCGATGAAATGGGGCGCCAGCAGGATCACCGACCGGCCTTGGGCGATCAGCTCGTTGACTTCGTCCACGCCGCTGAGCGTCACCATCTCCCTGACAGCCTCGGGCGTGCCGTACCAGAGCACGCCGCGGTCGACGATGGATTGCGCCAGCGCGCGGAAGTGGTCTGCGACCCACTGTTCGCGGACCTGTTCGGGCTGCTCGGGAAAGCACAGCTCAAGATTGCGGCGCACGATGCGCGCGCGCGATTTGACCAGCCGTGGCGCCAGCCAGCCCAGGCCCGCGCCGATGCGCAGCCGCGTCGATGGCTTGATGCGGGCGAACCATTTCAACAGGGATACCAGCGCGCGCGTTTTGAAATTAGTCATAGGGTAAGGAAAGTGGAGCGGACGGGGCGCGGTGCTTCAGTTGACTGGGGATGCAGTGTCGGCGGCAGGTGCCGGCGGTGCGCCGCGCGGCGTCTTGTAGCGGTTGTAGCTCCAGAGGTATTGCTCCGGGCAGCGGCGGATCAGCGTTTCCATGGCGGCGTTGAGCAGCGCGGCTTGCGCTTCGGCGTCGGCAGGCAGCGGCTCCGGCACGCGCACGTAATGGATGCGCCAGCCCCGGCCCCCCGGCAGCCGTTCGCCCGCGGTCAGGATGATGGGTACGTTCGTCTGCGTGGCCAGCTTGCCCGGCAGCGTCATGGTGTAGGCCATGCGCCCGAAGAACGGGGCCCAGACGCCGTCGCCCACGCTGGGCGCCTGGTCGGGCAGCATGCCCACGGACTCGCCGCGGCGCAGGGCGCGCACGAACTCGCGCACCCCTTGCATATTGGCCGGCACGGCATTGACGGCCGAAGTGTTGCGAGCGGTTTCCAGCAGCGGCGCCAGGATGTCCTTGCGCGGCGGGCGGAACATGACCGTCATGGGCATCTGGCGGGCCAGGTAACGGGCCGTGATCTCGAAGCAGCCCAGGTGCGGCGTCAGGAACAGAATGCCGCGGTTTTCCGCGCGGGCCGCGCTGACCACCTCGTTGTCGTCGGAGATCACCTGGGCCAGGCTTTGTTCATTGCGGAACCAGACGCGCGGGCTTTCCAGGATCATGGCGCCGATTTCGCCCGCGGCGCGGCGCGCGAAGGCCGGGTCGGGGTAGCCGGCCTGGACCGCGTTGGCTTGCAGGCGCTGCCGGTATTTGCCTGGCCAGGCGTAGATCGCGCGCCCGGCGAGGCGCCCCGCGGCGTGCGCGACGGACAGGGGCAGGGCGGCGAATAATCTGAACAGGAAGAGCAGCATGCGGCAGGAAAGTGGGACGGGCGGGAAGTGCGCCTGGGGCAGGGGGAATATGCTTAGACCCCTGGCTTTGGCGGCAGAACCGCATTTTCGCTTAAAATAGCGCAGTCGCCGAGTTAACCGACAACTTGCGGGGCGACGGCAAGGGTGTAGCGCTTTGCGTGCCTTTTGCCAAATCCGCTAAAGCGTCGCGCCCAGATTTGCGTATGTCATGCGGTCGGGGGTGCAACGCGCCTCGTGAACCTATGCGCCGGCTAAGCCGGCCACCAAGGACGCATCTGTGGCCAATAACGACTTTCTCTTTACTTCCGAATCCGTCTCCGAAGGGCATCCCGACAAGGTTGCCGACCAGATATCCGACTCGATTCTGGACGCGATCTTCACGCAGGACCCGAATGCGCGCGTCGCAGCCGAGACGCTCTGCAACACCGGCCTGGTAGTGCTGGCCGGCGAGATCACCACCACCGCCAACGTCGACTATATCCAGGTCGCGCGCGATACGATCCGCCGCATCGGCTACGACAATACCGAATACGGTATCGACTACAAGGGCTGCGCGGTGCTGGTCGCCTACGACAAGCAGTCGCCGGACATCGCCCAGGGCGTGGACCGCAGCTCCGAGGACTACCTGAACCAGGGCGCGGGCGACCAAGGCCTGATGTTTGGCTATGCCTGCGACGAAACGCCTGACCTGATGCCCGCCCCGATCTGGTACGCGCACCGCCTGGTGCAGCGCCAGAGCGAGCTGCGCAAGGACGGCCGCCTGCCGTGGCTGCGTCCCGACGCCAAGTCGCAAGTGACGTTCCGCTACATCGACGGCCGCCCGGCGGAAGTCGACACGGTGGTGCTGTCGACCCAGCACGCGCCGGAAGTCTCGCAAGAGACCATCCGCGAAGCGGTGATCGAAGACATCATCAAGCCCAGCTTCCCCGAAGGCCTGATCACGCCGCAGACGAAGTTCCTGGTCAACCCGACTGGCCGCTTCGTCATCGGCGGTCCGCAAGGCGATTGCGGCCTGACCGGCCGCAAGATCATCGTCGACACCTACGGCGGCGCTTGCCCGCACGGCGGCGGCGCGTTCTCGGGCAAGGATCCGTCCAAGGTCGACCGTTCGGCTGCCTACGCCGCCCGCTACGTGGCCAAGAACATCGTGGCCGCTGGCTTGGCGCGCCAGTGCCAGGTGCAGGTCAGCTACGCTATCGGCGTGGCCGAGCCCATCAACATCACCGTGTACACGGAAGGCACCGGCGTCATTCCTGACGACCAGATCGCCAAGCTGGTGCGCGAGCACTTCGACCTGCGTCCGAAGGGCATCGTCAACATGCTGGATCTGCTGCGCCCGATCTATGCCAAGACCGCCGCCTATGGTCACTTCGGCCGCTCCGAGCCGGAATTCTCGTGGGAAGCCACGGACAAGGTGCAGGATCTGAAGAAGGCCGTGTAAGCCTTTCTGATTCTGTAAGCACAGCCCCCGCACTGCGGGGGCTTTTTCTTGCGTGCGGGGTTTACAGGCCCCAGGTCGACAGGTCGGGCCGGCGCGGCGCCGGGTCCAGCACCGGCTCCAGCGCGACAGCGCAGTCCAGCAGTGCGGCGTCGCCGCCGGCGGGCGCCAGCAGTTGCACCGCCATGGGCATGCCCTCGGTATCAAAGCCCGCCGGCAGCGAGATGGCGGCCGCGCCCAGGAAGTTGGCGGGACGCAGCAGCTTGCCCAGGCCGGCGTGGCGTGTGTCGTCGGCGTCCAGCGCTTGCGCGGCCTGGTCGCAGGCGGGCATCAGCAGGGCGTCCAGGCCCTGCATGGCCTGCGCGAACGCGGCCATGTCGGCGGCGCGGCGTTGCAGTGCGGCTTCGTAGTCGGCCTGCGTGATGCGGCCGCCGGACGCGATGCGCTTGCGCACCACTTCCCACAGCGGCGTGGCCGGGTCTTCTGCCAGCGCGCCGTAATAGCGGTAGGCCTCGTATGCGAGCACCACGGAGTTGTCGTCGGCCATGCGGGCGAACGACAGGGCCGCGGGCGGATGCCAGGGAGTAGGCGCGTAGCCGGCCTGCGCCAGGTTTTCCTCGGCCTCGCGCCAGGCCCGCAGGCCGGCGTCTGCCAAGGGGGCGGGCCAGGCTTCGGGGGCCAGCACCGCTACCGGGCCCGGGCCGCGCGCGGCAGGCTGGCGCAAGGCCGCGATGGCGCTTGCGGGAAAGTCCAGCGTGGCCGGGTCGCCGATGTCGGGGCCAGCCAGCAGTTTCGTCAGCAGGCGGGCGTCGGCCACATTGCGCGTGATCGGACCCAGCACGTCCAGGGTGTCAGACAGCGGCAGACAGCCGTCGCGGCTGATCACGCCGGTGGACGGCTTGAAGCCGACCAGGCCGTTCAGCGCCGCCGGCGCGCGCACCGAGCCGCCGGTGTCGCCGCCCAGCGCCAGTGGCGCCAGGCCTGCGGCCACGGCCACGCCCGCGCCGCTGGACGAGCCGCCCGGCGCGCGCGCCGTCTGCGCGTCCCAAGGGTTGCGCGCCGTGCCTTGCGTGGGGTTCTGGCCCGACAGTCCAAAGGCGAACTCGGTCATGCGTGTTTTGCCCAGCACCACCATGCCCTGCGCGGCCAGCTTTTGCAGCGGGGCTGCCGTGGCGTCGCTGATGCGCCCCTGCAGGGCGAGTGACCCCAGGCAGACGCTCACACCCTCCCATTGCACGCTGTCCTTCACCGCCACCGGCACGCCATGCAAGGGACCCAGCAGCATGCCCGCCGCGAGCAGGCGGTCGGCGGCCTCGGCCTGGGCCAGCGCGCGCTCGGCCGTGACTTCGCTGTAGGCGGCGAGCGCGGGAGCGCGCTCGATGCGGTCCAGGAAGTGGGTGGTGACCTGACGCGAACTCAGTTCGCGCCGGCGGATGGCGCCGGCCAGGGCCTGGGCGTCTTGGAAGTGCAGGGCGGTGTCTTGTGCTGGCATGGGTCTCATCGGAAAAGAAAAAGCTTTCCGGTCCTGGGGGAACCGGAAAGCGCTAGTGCGTGACGCTTGTTCTTTATTGGCTTACTTCAGGCTCTGGCCCTTGGTTTCCGGCATGCGGATGAAAGTAATCAGCGTGATCACGGCGCCCGCCAGCACGTAGTAGAAGAACCAGCGTTCCATGCCCTTGCTTTGCAGCCAGGTCAGCAGATAGGGCGTGGTGCCTCCCAGCAGCGCCACGACCAGGTTGTACGGCGTGCCGATACCGACGGCGCGCACGCTGGTGGGGAACTGCTCGGACATGATGGCCGGCGCGATCGAGGTGTACATGGCGTACAGCACCAGGCCGAACAGTTCCACCGCCAGGATCGAACCGAACGAGGGGCCCAGCGTGGTCATCAGCGGATAGAAGAACACCAGGTAGCCGGCGGCGAAGAAGATCAGCTGCGGCTTGCGGCCGATGCGGTCGGACAGGATGCCGAACAGCGGCTGCACCAGCATGAACACGATCAGCGCGACGGTGTTGGCGGCGAACGCGGTCTTCGGGTCGGCGTGCACCTGGCGGATGGCGTAGGTGGGCACATAGGCCACGAAGATATAGAACGCGAACGTGGTCAGGATGGAAAAGCCCACGATGCGCAGCACTTCGCGCGGATGGTCGCGCAGCAAGGTGCGCAGCGGCTGCTTTTCGACGCCGGCCTTCTTGGCGTGCGAGAACGCCTCGGTTTCCGGGATCGAACGGCGGATCCACATGCCAGCCAGGCCGCCCAGTGCGCCCAGGAAGAACGGAATGCGCCAGCCCCAGGCGGCCATCTCGGCCTTGGTCAAGGTCGAGGTCAGCACCCAACCGATGGCGGACGCGGCCAGGATGCCGACGGCGGCGCTGAAGAACACGAAGCTGGAATAGAAGCCGCGCTTGTTGGGCGGCGCCATTTCCGCCAGGAAGGTCGTGGCCGAGGCATACTCTCCGCCCAGCGACAGGCCTTGCAACAGGCGCGCGGCGGTCAGCAGCAGCGGGGCGGCCAGGCCGATGGCGGCATAGGTGGGGGTGACGGCGATGATCAGCGAGCCGCCGGCCATCATCAGGATGGTCAGGCCCAGCGCGGCCTTGCGGCCATAGCGGTCGGAGAAAATGCCCAGCAGCCAGCCGCCCACCGGACGCATGAAGAAGCCCACGGCGAAAATGCCGAATGTGGCCAGCAGGGCCGTGGTTTCGTTGCCTTCGGGGAAGAACTGGCTGGAAAAGAAAATGGCGAAGGACGCGTAGATGGTCCAGTCGAACCATTCGACTGCATTGCCTACACTACCGGCCAGAATGGTGCGCGCGCGGGAGACGGGCGCGGGGCCGGCCGAGGCGGCTGCCCCCTGCGGCTTGCGCAGGGGCGCTGATGTGCTGCTCATGAAAACCTCAAATAAGAATTTATTTTTGGTCAAAAAGACCGTTTAATTTTATGTTTTTATCAATGCGCGAACGTTAATTTAATGAATATGGACACGTCAAGTAAGGGTAAGCCCCTAGCTCCGGGGCTGGACGACACCGATCTCGCCTGCCTGATCGCGCTGCAGGCGGACCCGCGCGCGTCCTGGCGCGAGCTGGGCGCGGCGACCGGCATCGCCGAGCGCACCGTCGCGCGCCGCCTCAAGCGGTTGATGGATGCCGACGCCTTGCGTGTCATCGCCGAACCCGATCCGCTGGCCACCGGCCGCGGCGTGGTGCTGCACGCCTGGGTGCGCTGCCGTTCGGGTCGCGTGCCGGAGGTGGCGGACCAGCTGGCGCGGCTGGATATCAGCCAGCTGGTGGTCACGCTGGCCGGCTCGGCCGACCTGATGGCCGAGCTGACCCTGGCGGACGCGGCCGACATGCCGGACGTGGTGACGCGCGTGCTGCCGTCGATCGAAGGCGTGGAACACGTGGAAGCGCGGCTGGTGCTGCGGCCGTTCCGGCGCGCCGGCCAGTGGCGCATCCAGGCCCAGGCGGATGGCGCCGCAGCCGAGCCCGCGCTGTCGCAGCCGCCCGCGGCCCTGACCGACGCTGAACAGCGCATGGTGGCCTACCTGATGCGCGATGGCCGCGCCAGCCTGGCGGAACTGGCCGAGCATGCCGGCGTCAGCGAACCCACCGCGCAGCGCCTGCTGCACAACATGGTGGAACGCCGCGCGCTGAGCTTCCGCGTGGAAGTGGAGCCGGCGCTGGTTGGCTTCCCGGTGGAGGCGGTGATTTCCGTGCAGGTGCGCCCGCAAGCCGTGGACGCGCTGGCCGCGCACCTGGCGCTGGATCCCAACACCCGTTGCCTGTTCGGCACCAGCGGCGCGTCGCAGCTGTTCTGGCACGTGTTGTGCCGCGACAGCCTGCATCTGTGGGATGTGGTGACGCGCCGCCTGGGCGAGCTGGACGGCGTGCTGAACAGCGAAGTCGGCGTGGTGATGCGGGCACACAAGCGCTGCGGCATTGTCCGCGCTGGCGCGCGGCTGGGGGCGGACGTTTAGCGGCGCCATCCCGGTCCCGGCCGATGCGGGACAGGACGCGAGCGCCTGTTCACCAGACCGCGGCGTCCGAACCCGGTGCCCGCAGATGCCGGGCGAAGCGCTGCGACAGGAACTCCACGAACGCGATGGT
This sequence comes from Achromobacter sp. FW305-C-30-7, assembly GCF_058783105.1. NCBI lineage: Bacteria > Pseudomonadati > Pseudomonadota > Betaproteobacteria > Burkholderiales > Alcaligenaceae > Achromobacter > Achromobacter sp. FW305-C-30-7. The sequence goes on from NZ_JBYSYI010000001.1 coordinate 194,829, forward strand.
CTTGGCGGGCAGGTTCAGGCGTTCGGGGTAGAGCGCGTGGATGTCGGCGGGCGGCGTGCGCCAGTCGGCCAGCACCACGCGCAAGCGGCCGGCGCGCAGATGGTCCGCGGTTTCCCATTCCGAGCGCATCACGATGCCGTGGCCGTCCAGCGCCCATTCCAGGGCGCTTTGCCCGTCGTTGGAACTGAGCGGTCCGCGCACCTTCACGGTCTCCGCGCGCTGGCCCGATTCCAGGCGCCAGGTGCCATAGGCCACGTCGTTCTCGCGCACCACGATGCAGCGATGGCGTTGCAGGTCGCCCGGCGCGCGCGGTTCGCCATGCGTTTCCAGGTAGCGGGGCGAGGCGCATAGCAGCCGGCGGTTGGAGGCGATCTTGCGCGCGGTCAGGCGCGCGTCGGGCAGGTCGCCAAAGCGCACCGCCACGTCGAAGCCTTCCTCGATCAGGTTCAGCGGCCTGTCGGTCAGGCGCATCTGCACCTCCACTTCCGGGTATTGGCGCGCAAAGTCCGACACGGCGGGCACGATGTGGGCGCGGCCGAAGCCGAAGGTCGCGTTCAGCCGCAGCAGCCCCTGCGGGCGGGCGCGGGCGCTCGACACGGAACGTTCCAGCGCTTCCAGGTCCGTCAGGATGCGGCCGCCTTCGGCCAGATAAAGCTCGCCTTCCTGCGTGACGCTGACCCGGCGGGTGGTGCGGTTCAGCAGCCGCACGCCCAGGCGCTGTTCCAGCTTGGCCAGGCGCGTGCTGACCGCGGGCGGAGTCAGGCCCAGTTCGCGGGCGGCGGCGGACAGATTGCCGTGCTTGACCACCAGCGAAAAGAAGGCAAGGTCGGAGAGGGCGTCCATGAGCTTATTTATAAACTGAATTTAATAAAGCTTTATTCGGATCATTAATTATAAGAACCGGACCGGCTTATACACTGGGCTTACCACTACAGAGCCGCCTGGCGCGGCCAAACGAGGAGACCAGGAATGAAGATCAACATAGCGGCCGGCGCCTTGTGCGCGGCCATCGCCGCATCCTGTTGGACCCCGCCGGCCGCCGCCGACGCCTTTCCCCAGCGCGCCGTGACGCTCATCGTGCCATTCGCGCCCGGTGGCAGCGTGGACATCGCCGCGCGCCTGATCTCCGACGCCTGGGGCCGTGCGTTGGGGCAGAGCGTGGTGGTGGAGAACCGGGCCGGCGCCTCCGGCAATATCGGCATGGCCGCGGTGGCGCGCGCCGAGCCCAACGGCTACACGCTGGCCGTCAACACCATGTCGCTGGCCATCAACCCGGCGCTGTTCCAGAGCATGCCCTTCGACACGCGGAAGGACCTGCGTTCGGTCGGCACCATAGGGACTTCGCAGCACGTGCTGACGGTGACCAACACGCTGCCGGTGGCCAACGTGGGCGAGTTGCTGGCCTATGTGCGCGAGCGGCCCGCCAACGACCTGAGCTTCGGTTCGGCGGGCACCGGCAGCACCTTCCACATGGCCGCGGAACTGTTCAAGTCGGTCTCGAAGACGCAGATCCTGCATGTGCCGTACAAGGGCGGCGGCCCCGCCATGGTGGACACCATCAGCGGCCAGGTCCAGATGAGCTTTCCCGTGCTGTCCGCAGCCAAGCCGCAGGTCGACGGCAAGAAGCTCAAGGCGCTGGGCGTGACCGGTACCACGCGTTCGCCGCTCTTGCCCGACGTGCCCACCATCGCTGAATCCGGCCTGCCCGGCTACGAGTTCAACACCTGGTTCGTCATCAGCGCGCCCGCGGGTACGCCGCAAGCCGTGATCGATACCTTGAACGCCAAGCTGGAACAGGCTTTGCGTTCGCCGGAGCTGGCGCAACGCATGGGCCGCGAAGGCTTCGATCCGCTGATTTCCTCGCCCGCCAAGACCGACGCCATGGTGGCCGCCGAGATGACGCGCTGGGCCGGCATCGTCAAGGACGCCGGCATCCAGGCCAACTGATCGGGCCGCAAGACCCAACTACGAAGGACGCAAGACATGCCCGGCATGACGCTGTACGACAAACTGGTGGCCAGCCATGAGGTGGCCCGGATCGACGCGGAGCACATCCTGCTCTACGTCGACCTGCACATCATGAACGAGTACACCAGCCCGCAGGCCTTTAGCGGCCTGGCCGCGCGCGGCCGCCGTGTGCTGCGTCCCGGGCAGCAGATGGCGGTGGTGGACCACATCATTCCCACGCATCCGGTGCCGTCGGCGCTGCGCGTGATCGCCGACGATGCCTCGTCGCGCCAGGCGCTCAACCTCAAGCGCAATTGCGACGAACAGGGCATTGCGTTGTTCGACACCACCGACCCGCTGCAAGGTATCGAACATGTGATCGCGCCCGAGCACGGCATGATCCTGCCGGGCATGGTGGTGCTGTGCGGCGACAGCCACACCACCACCTACGGCGCGTTGGGCGCGCTGGGTTTCGGCATCGGCACATCCGAAGTCGAACACGTGCTGGCCACGCAGATGCTGGCGTACCGCGTGGCGCGCAACATGCGCATCCGCGTCGACGGCGCGCTGCCGGCCGGCGTCACCGCCAAGGACCTGGTGATCTGCATCGTGCATCGCATCGGCGCGCAGGGCGCGCGCGGCCACGCGGTGGAGTTCTGTGGCGAGGCGATAGCCGCGCTGTCCGCCGAGGCTCGCATGACCTTGTGCAACATGACGGTGGAGGCGGGCGCTCGCGCCGCGCTGATCGCGCCGGACGCCACCACTGAGGCCTACGTCGCCGCGCACGCGCCCGAACTGCAAGGCGAGACGCTGGCCCAGGCCCGCGCCTATTGGGCCACGCTACGCTCGGACGAGGACGCAGTGTTCGACGTGGAGCACGCGCTGGACGCCGGCGCGATCGCGCCCTTCGTCACCTGGGGCACCAGCCCGGACCAGGCCATGCCGGTGGACGGCGTGGTGCCGGACCCGCAGGCCGAGCCCGACGCGCTGGCGCGCCTGGCGCTGGAAAAAGCCATGGACTACATCGGCCTGACCCCGGGCACGCCGATAGCCGGCCTGCCAATAGACCGCGTGTTCATCGGCTCCTGCACCAACGGACGCATCGAGGATCTGCGCGCGGCAGCAGCCGTGGTGCGCGGCCGCAAGGTGGCCGCGGGGGTGCGGGCCATGGTGGTGCCCGGATCGGGCGCGGTGCGCGCGCAGGCCGAAGCCGAGGGCATCGCCGCGCAATTGATCGAGGCCGGCTTCGAATGGCGCCAGCCCGGCTGTTCCATGTGCCTGGCCATGAACGACGACGTGCTCAGCCCTGGCGAGCGCTGCGCCTCCACCACCAACCGTAATTTCGAAGGCCGGCAGGGGCGCGCGGGCCGCACGCACCTGATGAGTCCGGCCATGGCCGCCGCCGCCGCGCTGGCCGGCCGCATCGTCGACATTCGCGCCTGGGAGCAACACGCATGACCGCAACCATAGCCGGCGTCGCCGCGCCGCTGCCTTTTTCCAATCTGGACACCGACCAGATCATGCCCAAGCAGTTCCTGCGCATCATCGACAAGGCGGGGCTGGACCGGGGCTTGCTGCATGACCTGCGCTTTGACGCCAGCGGCGCGCCCAGGTCCGATTGCGTGCTGAACCAGCCCGCCTATGCCGGCGCGTCCATCGTGGTGGCGGGGCCGAACTTCGGCTGCGGTTCGAGCCGCGAGCATGCGGTGTGGGGCTTGCAGCAGTTCGGCATCCGCGCCGTGATCGCGCCCAGCTTCGGCGAGATCTTCTACTTCAATGCGGTCAACAATGGCCTGTTGCTGATCAGCCTGGCGCCGGCCGAGATCGACGCCTTGCTCGCGCGGGTGTCCAATGCGGATACCAACCGTCTCGGCATCGACGTGGCGGCCGGGCGCGTCGTCGCGGCGGACGGCTGGACGGCGACGTTCACGCTGCCCGAGCGGCAGCGCCGCATGTACGTCCAGGGGCAGGACATGGTGGGCGCATCATTGCAGCAGCTGGATGAAGTGGAACGTTTCGAGGCCCGCCATTGGGCGCGGCATCCCTGGATGAAAGACTTGGCGCGCCGCGTGCGCGACCGCCTGGACCGAGAGGCCGTATGACCGCATTTTTTGACCTGCCCGTACGCCGCATCGCCGCCAATGGCATAGAGATCGCCGCGCGTGTCGACGGTTCGGGCCCGCCGCTGCTGTTGCTGCATGGACATCCCCAGACCCACGCCATCTGGCACCGCGTCTGGCCGGAGCTGACCCGCCACCGCACTTGCGTGGCGGCAGACCTGCGCGGCTACGGAGACAGCGACAAACCTGCTGCGTCCGCGGACCATTCGGCGCATTCCAAGCGCGCGATGGCGGCCGACATGATCGGGTTGATGCGCGCCTTGGGTCACGAGCGCTTCGAGGTGCTGGCGCACGATCGCGGCGCGCGGGTGGCGCACCGGCTGGCGCTGGATCATCCCGCCGCCGTCAGCCGCATGATGCTGCTGGACATCGCGCCCACGCTGGACATGTACGAAGGCACCACGCGCGCCTTCGCCCAGGCCTATTTCCACTGGTTCTGGCTGATCCAGCCTGCGCCCATGCCCGAAACCATGATCGAGCGCGACCCGGTGTTCTACCTGCGTTCCGTGATGGGTGGACGGCCCGGCGGGCTGGCGCACTTTTCCGCCGAGGCCATGGCCGAATACGAGCGCGCCGCGCGCCTGCCCGGCTGGGCCACCGGCCTCTGCGAGGACTACCGCGCTTCCGCCACGCTGGACCTGGAGCACGACCGCGCCGGCCGCGCCGCTGGCGAGCGCCTGCGCATGCCCTTGCGGGCGCTGTGGGGCGAGCGCGGCGCGGTAGGCCGGAATTTCGACGTGCTGGCGCTGTGGCGGGCGGTGGCGGAGGACGTGTCCGGCGGTCCGCTGCCGGGCGCGCACTATCTGGCCGAAGAGTGCCCGGACGCCCTGCTGGCGCAGGCGGCGGAGTTTTTCGGCTGGCGCTGACGCGCTCTGCGAGCCTGGTGCCCGCGCTTAGCACCGCGGGCGCGGACAGATGTTGAAGTCCGGGCAGGACATAGGGCCTTCTAAAAGGGGACGCACTCCGGGTGTTAACCTAGGCCCAATGAATCAGCACCACGTCGACCTCTCCAAAATTCCCGAGCCCGAAGACGCGCAACGCGCCTTCAAAGCCACGGATTCCCCCTGCGTGGCGGTCTGCTCCACCCTGTTTGACGACATCTGCCGCGGCTGCGGCCGCACGGCCATGGAAGTCGCCAACTGGGTCTTCATGACGGAAGAGGAAAAGCGCGAAGTCTGGGTGCGCATCACGGCGCAAGGGTATCCCCGCCGCAACAACTAGCACCCGGCCGCGCAGGCCGTCTTGGGCATGTCACATGGCGCGGGCTAAATCGCGCTATTGCCCACTTCCGGCTCCATCATGCGCATCGTCCTGGTCACGGATGCCTGGCATCCGCAAGTCAATGGCGTCGTCCGCACCTGGACGACCATGCAGCAGATCCTCGGCGAATGGGGCCACGAGCTGATCGTGGTGAACCCGCAGGGCAGCCGCACCGTGCCGGCGCCCTCCGAGCCGGACCTGCGGCTGTGTCTGCAGCCCGGCCGCCAATTGCGCCGCATCCTGGGCGATATCGTGCCCGACGCCCTGCACATCGCCACCGAAGGTCCGCTGGGCCTGGCCGCGCGCCGCATGGCGCTGGCGCGGGGCTGGCGCTTTACGACCTCGTTCCACACCATGTTCCCGGACTACCTGCAGGCGCGCATGGGCATCCCGGCGGCCTTGCCGTGGCGCTATCTGCGCTGGTTCCACCGGCCCTCGCAGCGCGTGCTGGTGCCCACCCCCACGGTGCGCGACGTGCTGGCGCGGCGCGGCCTGGCGAACTTGCAGATCTGGTCGCGTGGCGTGGACCCGCGCAAGTTCCAACCGGGCGCCGACCAGGCCTTCCCCGATCTGCCCCGTCCCGTATTCCTGAGCGTGGGCCGCGTGGCGCGGGAAAAGAACCTGGACGCCTTCTTGTCGCTGGATCTGCCCGGCAGCAAGGTGGTGGTGGGCGCGGGGCCGGATGAGGCGCGGTTGAAGAAGCGCTTTCCCGGCGCTGTCTTCCTGGGCATGCGGCATGACGAAGCGCTGCCAGCGCTTTATGGATCCGCCGACGTCTTCGTGTTTCCCAGCCTGACGGACACCTTCGGCCTGGTCATGCTGGAGGCCATGGCCTGCGGCACGCCGGTGGCCGCCTTCCGCAGCGAGGCGCCGTTGGCGGTGGTGGCCCAGGGCGTCACCGGATTCCTGGACGAGGACCTGGCCCACGCCTGCCGCGCGGCCCTGTCGCTGGACCGCCACGCGGTGCGCGAACATGCGCTGACGCGCAGCTGGGACTCGGTTGCCTCGACCCTGCTGGCTGCACTGGTGCCCTTGGACGGGAGCGCCCGTGGCGTGGAACACGCGGAGGTATCGTGCGTGCCCGAAGGGGCCGCGCTGGCGAGGCGGCCTGGCGGCGAAATGCCCGCCAGGGAGCCAGGGGTTTGATCCCTGGCGCACGGTTCCCGGGTACAATGCCCGGCAATCCTGAGGAGCGTTGCGACGACCCTGCGGTTCCCGCCAGCTTGTACGGCTGCGGAACCAGGCTCGCCAGGCTCAGGAATCCTTGTTCAAGCGGCGCGCCTTGCGCGGCGCTACAGCAACGGCGCTCACCTTTGTCGCATATGGCGGGAAAGGCGAGCACTCGACCATCGTGGTGTCTTCGCGTTGTCCGGCCATATCGTGCGCCGTTCGTATTTCACGTGGAGCCTACACACCATGAATGCTGTGACCGATAAATCCTTCTCCGACTACCTCGTCGCCGACATGTCGCTGGCCGGCTGGGGCCGCCGCGAACTCGCCATCGCCGAAACCGAAATGCCCGGCCTGATGGCCATCCGCGAGGAATTCGCCGCCAAGCAGCCGCTCAAGGGCGCGCGCATCGCCGGTAGCCTGCACATGACCATCCAGACCGGCGTGCTGATCGAAACGCTGGTGGCGCTGGGCGCCGAAGTGCGCTGGGCCTCATGCAACATCTTCTCCACGCAGGACCACGCCGCCGCCGCCATCGCCGCGTCGGGCACGCCGGTTTTCGCCGTCAAGGGCGAAACGCTGGAAGAGTACTGGCAGTACACCCACAAGATCTTCGAATGGCCCAATGGCGAAAACGCCAACATGATCCTCGACGACGGCGGCGACGCCACCTTGATGCTGCACCTGGGCACCAAGGCTGAAAAGGACCTCTCGGTGCTGGCCAACCCGGGCAGCGACGAAGAGCGCATCCTGTTCGCCGCCATCAAGGAAACCCTCAAGCGCGATCCCAAGTGGTACTCGACCCGCCTGGCCCTGATCAAGGGCGTGACGGAAGAAACCACCACCGGCGTGCACCGCCTGTACCAGATGTCGCAGAAGGGCGAGCTGGCCTTTGCCGCCATCAACGTCAACGACTCGGTCACCAAGTCCAAGTTCGACAACCTGTACGGCTGCCGCGAATCGCTGGTCGACGGCATCAAGCGCGCCACTGACGTGATGGTCGCCGGCAAGGTTGCCGTCGTGGCCGGCTACGGCGACGTGGGCAAGGGCTGCGCCCAGGCGCTGGTCGCGCTGCGCGCCCAGGTCTGGGTCACCGAAGTCGATCCGATCTGCGCCCTGCAGGCCGCCATGGAAGGCTTCAAGGTCGTGACCATGGAAGAGGCCGCCGCCCACGGTGACATCTTCGTCACGGCCACCGGCAACTACCACGTCATCACGCGTGAGCACATGAACGCCATGAAGGACCAGGCCATCGTGTGCAACATCGGCCACTTCGACAACGAGATCGACGTCGCCAGCCTGGCCGACTGCAAGTGGGAAGAAATCAAGCCGCAAGTCGACCACGTCATCTTCCCGGACGGCAAGCGCATCATCCTGCTGGCCCAGGGCCGCCTGGTGAACCTGGGTTGCGCCACCGGCCACCCCTCGTTCGTGATGTCGTCCTCGTTCGCCAACCAGACGATCGCCCAGATCGAGCTGTTCACGCGCAACGAAGCCTACACCTCGGGCCAGGTCTACGTGCTGCCCAAGCACCTGGACGAGAAGGTCGCCCGCCTGCACCTGAAGAAGCTGGGCGTGAAGCTCACGACCCTGCGCCAGGACCAGGCCGACTACATCAACGTGCCGGTGGCAGGCCCCTACAAGCCCGAGCACTACCGCTATTGATGGTTGTAGCAAAATAGGGAAGTGCCGCGCCACGTCGGCGCGGGCTTTCCGGCCTGCAGGATCCCTGCCGCGAACGTATCGCCGCGGTAGGGCCGGCAGGCTCACAACAGGAGATCGAACATGGCCTTGATACTCGTCTGGATCCTGAACGCGGTGGCCTTGCTGGCCGTTGCCTACCTGCTGCCCGGCATCACCGTGGCCAGCTTCGGATCGGCGCTCATCGCCGCGCTGGTGCTGGGCCTGGTCAACATGCTGGTCAAGCCGGTGCTGGTGCTGCTGACGCTGCCCATCACGATCGTCACTCTCGGTCTCTTCCTCATCGTCATCAACGCCTTGTTGTTCTGGTTCGTCGGCTCCGTGCTGAAGGGCTTCCAGGTCAACGGGTTCTGGTGGGCCGTGGGCGGTGCAATCCTGTACAGCATCATCTCTGGCCTGCTTACCAAACTGATCCCCTGATGTCTGACTCGACTACTCCCGCCTTCAGCCTGGAATTCTTTCCCCCGCGCGATCTGGCCGGCCAAGAGCGGCTGGTGCGCGCGGCCAAGCAGATGCTGGCCATCCAGCCCAAGTACGTCAGCGTGACCTTCGGCGCGGGTGGTTCCACGCGCGCCGGCACGGCGGACGCCGTGCGCACGCTGCGCAACCTGGGCTGCGAGGCGGCGCCGCACCTTTCGTGCGTCGGCGCCACGCGCCAGGACCTGCGGGACATTCTCCAGGCCTACAAGAACGACGGCGTGCGGCGCGTGGTGGCCCTGCGCGGCGACCTGCCCTCGGGCATGGGCGGCGATGCGGGCGAACTGCGCTACGCCAATGAGCTGGTGTCGTTCATCCGCGAGGAAACGGGCGACTGGTTCCACATCGAAGTGGCGGCCTATCCCGAAATGCACCCCCAGGCGGCCAGCCCCTCGGCCGACCTGGACCATTTCGTGAGCAAGGTGAAAGCCGGCGCCGATGCGGCCATCACGCAGTACTTCTTCAACGCCGACGCCTATTTCGACTTTGTCGACCGGGCCCAGGCCAAGGGCGTGAACGTGCCCATCGTGCCGGGCATCATGCCCATCACGAACCACACGCAGCTGCTGCGCTTCTCGGAAATGTGCGGCGCGGAAGTGCCGCGCTGGATCCGCCTGCGCCTGGCCGAGTTCGGCGACGACAAGGCTTCCATCCGCGCCTTCGGCGTGGACGTGGTGACCGAGCTGTGCCAGACGCTGCTGGACAACGGCGCGCCGGGCGTGCATTTCTACACTTTGAACCACGCGGAAGCGCCCATGGCCGTGTGGAAGGAACTGTCGCTGCAGGCATAGCGGCGGCGCGTTTGGCAACCGCCATAAAGGCCAAGCCCACCCGCAAGGGTGGGCTTTTCTTTGGGCGCGCGCTGGCCGCTTACTCCGGCTGGATGCCCGCCTGCCGGATCTGTTGGCCCCAAGCGTCGTATTGGGACCGCACGAACTGCTGCAGCGGTTCGCCCGTGGCCAGATCGGGCTCCATGCCCATGGCGCGCAGCTTTTCCTGGATCGCGGGCTCGCGCATCGTGGCCGTCAGTTGCTCGGACCACCACTGTGCGGCCTCGGGCGCCAGTCCGCCGGGGCCGGCCACGCCGATCCAGCCGGTCAGGTCCAGGCTGCCCATGCCCAGTTCCTGGGCGGTGGGCACGGCCGGCAGGATGGTCGAACGCTTGTTGGAAACGAGGGCCACGGCGTTCAGGTTCTTGGCGCGGATCTGGGGCAGCACGGCCCCCAGGTCGGCCGCCACGAAATCGATACGCCCTCCCAGCAGGTCGGTGATGGCTGCCGGTTGGCCCTTATAGGGCACGGCCAGCACGTCGGCGCCCGCAGCGCGGCTGAACGCCGCCGCGACGACCTGACCCGTGCCCGAGCCATAGCCGCTGGTCACCGAGTTTGGCTTCTCCTTGGCCGCCGCCACCAGCTGGCGCGCATCGCCATGCTGGCCGGCGGCGCGGGTGACGATGACCACGTCGAAGCGCACCACGCGTCCCACCTGGGTGAAGTCCTTCATGGCGTCATAGCGCTGGAAGGCCTTGGACAAGTAGGGGCCGGACGAACTGGTGGCGCTGGAACTCGGCATCATGGTGTAGCCGTCGGGCGCGGCGCGCGCCACGGTGTCCACGCCCAGCACGCCCAGCGCGCCGGGCTTGTTCTCGACGATGATCTGCGCGCCGCTGCGGGCGCGGATATCGTCGACCACCACGCGCGAGACGTTGTCGATGGTGCTGCCGGCGGGAAAGCCGACCACGAAGTGTATGGGCTTGTCCGCCTGCGGGTAGCCGGGGGCCGCGCCTGCCAGGGACGGCAGGCACAGCGCGGCGGCGATCAGGGCGGATTGGATGTTGTTTTTCATGTCTGTCTCCTCGTGCTTGGAACCTGGGCTCAGGCGGCCCGGCCGGCCTGGACTTCCGCCAGGATTTCGGCTGTGTGTTCGCCCAGTCCGGGCGGGTGCCGCCGGATATCCGCCGGCGTGCGGCTGAAGCTGACTGGCAGGCCTGCCTGGATCAGGCGCCCTTCGGTGGGGTGCTCGGATTCATGCCAGAAGCCGGTGGCCCGCAGGTGCGGATCGGCCAGCAATTCCTCGAAGCCATTGACCGGCGCGTAGGGGATGTCGGCGCTCGCCAGCAGTTCGATCCATTGCGCGGTGGTGCGCGTGCCCAACACGCTTTCGACATAGCTGTACAGCTCGGGGAAATGCTTGCTGCGGCTGTTGAGCGTCAGGTAGCGCGGGTCCTGCGCCATCTCGGGGTTGCCGGCCAGCGCGAAGAAGCGCTGCCATTGCGGCGTGGTGTAAGGCACCACGCTCATGTAGCCGTCCTGGGTGCGGAAGGGGCGGCGGTACTCGTTGAGCAGGCGCGTGTAGCCCGCCGGCCCTTCGGGAGGCACGAAGGTCAGCCCGGCCAGATGTTCGGGCGCCAGGAAGGCCACCATGCATTCGAACATCGGCACTTCCACGGCCTGGCCGCCCGCGCCGCGTTCACGCGCCAACAGCGCGCTGGTCACGGCGTTGGCCACGTACAGCGCCACGACCTTGTCGGCGACCACGGAGTTGACATAGCGCGGCGCCTCGGCGCCCGCGCCGCCCTGCAGCCAGGCCATGCCGGACGCGGCCTGGATGGTGTCGTCGATGGCGGCGCGTCCGGCGTAAGGGCCTTGCTCCGAATAGCCGTAGCAGGCGCAATAGACCAGCTCGGGAAAGCGGGGCTGCAGCGTCGCGTAGTCCAGGCCCAGGCGGCGCATGGCTGGGGCGCGCATATTGGAGATGAAGACGTCGGCGCCGCCGATCAGCGCGTCCAGCTGCGCGCGGCCTTCGGCGGTCTTGGCATCGATCACCGCGCTGCGCTTGTTGCGGTTCAGGTTCAGATGGGTATGGCTCATGGCGGCGTGGCGCTGGGGCGTGACGTGGCGGAACACGTCGCCCTCGGCGGATTCCACCTTGATCACGTCGGCGCCCATGTCGCCCAGCATCTGGGTGGCCATGGGTCCCATGCCGACGCTGGTCATGTCGATGACGCGTATGCCGTGCAGTGGTCCGGGCATGGTCAGTCCTCCCCCAGCAGGCGGCGCGCCAGGCGCAGGTGCGGGCGGTCGATCATCTTGCCGTCCAGCCGCAAGGTCCCCGCGCCCGGGTTTGCGGCGAAGGCCGCGATCACCGCACGGGCCCACTGCAACTGGCCGTCGTTTGGACTCAGCGCGGCGTTGATGGCATCGACGTGGCGCGGATGGATCGCCATCTTGCCGACGAAACCGTCGCGGAACGCCTCGCCGGCCTCGGCCGCGAGCACATCGGGCGCGTCCAGATCGACGCAGACCGTGTCGATCGCGCGCACGCCGGCGGCCGCGGCGGACATCAGGCACAGCGAGCGCGCCAGGCGGAAGGGCTCCGTGTAGCGGCCCGCGTCGCGGTTACGCAGCGCACCGACGTCGGCGGCCAGGTCTTCCGCGCCCCAGGACAGTCCCCACAGCCGGGGCGTGGCATCGCGGTAGTCGTGCAGCCCGAACAGGGATTGCGCGGTTTCGGTGACGATGGCGAGGATGCGGGTGGCGCCGGACGCCGTATTGGCGGCGGCCTCGAAAGCGTCCAGATAGTGCGACAGGTGCAGCAGGTCGGCACGGCCGGCGCACTTGGGCAGCACGATGCCGTAAGGAGCGGTAGGCATCACCGCGGCCAGGTCGGCCAGGGCGTCGCCGCTGTCGAGCGCGTTGATGCGTACCCACAGCTGCTTGGCCGGCGCGCCACGCTCCAGCATGGCGCGGACTTCCGCGCGCGCCGCTGGCTTCCGGTCCGGGGCGACGGAGTCTTCCAGGTCCAGGATCAGGGCATCGGCGGCGCTGGCGGATGCGTGATCGAATTTGCGCCCGGAATCGCCGGGTACGAACAACAGGGAGCGGGTCATCATGGTCCTCCTGGGCGGCGGCAGGCTCAGGCCGGGCGCTTGCGCATCAGGGCCGAACGCTTGCACGTGGCCACCACCTCGTCGCGATGGTTCAGCGCGGTGTGCTCGAACTCGACGATGCCCGCGTTGGGGCGCGATTTGCTTTCGCGCACCGACAGCACGCGGGTGCGCACGTGCAGGGTGTCGCCCGCGAAAACGGGCTTGGGGAAGTTCACGTCGGTCATGCCCAGGTTGGCCACCGTGGTGCCCAGGGTGGTGTCGTTGACCGTCATGCCGATCAGCAAGCCCAGCGTGAACAGGCTGTTGACCAGGGGCTTGCCGAACTCCGTCTGCGCCGCGAAGTGCGCGTCCAGGTGCAGCGGCTGCACGTTCATCGTCAGGGAACTGAACAGCACGTTGTCCATTTCGGTCAGGGTGCGGGTCCAGGCATGTTCGAACGTCTGTTCGGGCGAAAACTGTTCGTAGTAGAGGCCAGCCATATTCTTTCCTTCGTGTGTGGAGCGCCGGGAGCGGCCCGGATTTCGAGAGCGCGCTGCCGGTAAATCCGACTCGCGTTCTTATTCTTGAACAAAAGTTTATAGATATGAACTGAGGCAAGCAATGGTTTTTGCTTGGCGTAAACCCGCAGCAGTCATTTCGGCGGTGGCGGGCGCGGACGCGCGCCACCAACGCGGAGAGCGCGTGGCGTGGGGGCAGGAAAGGGGGGGCGGCCGTCCCATGTCAGGGACAGGGAGGAGGCCGGGGCTTGGAGTGTCCCTTTTTAGGGACTGGCCTTAGTAGGCAGGCGCGGCGGGCGCCGGGCTGTCCAGGCGTTGCGTGAGTTCGCGGCTGGCGGCAAGCAAGGTCTGGCCGATGCGGTCTGCCTTGGCGGCAGAGCGGTCCAGCGGCGCGCCGACGACCAGCGCCAGCACGGCGCCGTACAGCACCAGCGGCGCGGCAACCGACAGGGTGTCGGCCTGATGTTCCGCCAGATTGATGTGCCAGCCGCGCCTGGCTTCGGTTTCGATCAGCTGCAGCAGCTGCTTGTGTGTCTTGACCGTCTTGCCGGTGTAGCGGTCCAGGGGCAGGCGCGTGGCCAGCGCTTCGCGCTCGGCGGGCGGCATGGCGCCCAGCAGCGCGCGTCCGGAGGCGGAGGCATGCAGAGGTTTCTGTTGGCCGACCCTGGCGGTGAAACGCACGATGCGCTCGGGCTCGGCCACGTCCAGGTAGACCACCTGGTCGCCGGACCGTTGGGCCAGGATCAGGGTCTCGTCCAGCTCGTCGCGCAGCGCTTCCAGCGTGGGCCGGATGCGCGTGGTCAATTGGTCATGCTCGGCGACCGTGCGGGCCTCGTTCAGCCAGCGGCGCGTGAGGTAATAACGGCCCGCGGTCTGATGCGCGTAGCCGTCGCCTTCCAAGGTGTCCAGCAAGGCCAGGCAACTGGATTTGGGGATGCCCAGCCCGGCCGAGATCTGCGACAGCGTGGCCGGCGCCCGCGTCGTGGCGAAGAACTGCAGGATGTCCAGGACGCGCCTGGCGCTTTTTACGTCGTTCGTACTCATGCACGGGAATATATATTCATGAACGGGCAGCGGCAACCGCCGCCGCCCTCCGTGCCGTCAGTCGGCGTACACCCCCGCCTTGCGGATGATGCCGCCCCATTTGTCGACCTCGGACTGCAGCCAGGTCTGCAGGCCCTGCGGCGTCTGCTTGGATTCCGGCACGATCTCGGCGCCCAGTTCCGCCATCTTCTGCGTGAAGGCCGGATCCTTAAGCGCGGCACGCAGTGCCTCGTTGAACTTGGCGATGGCCTCGGGCGGCGTGCCCTTGGGCGCGTAGACGCCATGCCAGACCTTGACCTCGAAGTCCTTCAGGCCGTTTTCCTGCAGGGTCGGCGCATCGGGCAGGGTCTTGATGCGGTCCAGCGTGGTGACGCCGTATAGCTTGACGCGTTCGGCCTTGATCTGCGGAATGGTCTGGGTGGTCTGGTCGCACAGCACGTCCACCTGGCCGCCCAGCAGCGCGGTCATGGCCGGCGCTGTGCCGGCGTAGGGCACGGTGGTGAACTGCACGCCCAGCGATTCCTGCAGCAGCATGCCGCAGAGCTGCGACACCGCGCCCAGGCCGGCGTTGGCCAGGTTGATCTTGTTGCCGTTTTCCTTGGCGTACTTGATGAAGTCCTTCATGCCATCCGCGGGCAGGTCCTTGCGGCCCAGCAGCGTCATCGGCACGTCGGCCACCTGGCCGACATAGGCGAAGTCCGTCAGCGGATTGAACGACAGCTTGCGGTACAGCGCCGGCGCGGTGGCCATGCCGTTGTGGTGGATCAGGAAGGTATAGCCATCGGGCGCGGCGCGCGCCACGTGCTGCGATGCCAGCGTGCCGCCCGCGCCGGTGCGGTTCTCGATGATGATGCTCTGGCCCAGCGTCTTGGACATGGACGCGCCCAGGCTGCGCGCCACGACGTCGGTCGGCCCGCCCGCCGCGAACGGCACGACCAGCGAAATGGGATGGTTGGGGTAGGCGCCTTGTGCGCCGGCGTTGCCAGAGACCAGGCAGGACAGGGCCAGCACGGGCCAGGCCGCGCGCTTGAGCGCGCGCGCGTAGATGGGGGGCATGTCTCGCTCCTTGTGGTGTTGTCGAGGCCCCCAAGGCAAAGCATGACGGCCGGACACCAGTGTGGCGCGCCCACGCCCGGATGAGAATTCGCGGTTCCGCAAGCCGGGCTTCGGTTGCTGGAAAGGAGGGTTTACGCGGAAGGGCGATCATCCATGTGCAAAAGCCCACCGCAACAAAGCTGTTGCCTGTGGGCTTTCGATAACGGAAGGTGAACAGTGCCCCTAGTTCGCCTGATCCTTGCCCGGATCTTCTGCCAGCACCTGTGGCGCGGCATAGCTTGCCGCGGGCACGTCCACCGGCTCCGCGCGCAGCGGCTGGTGCACGCGGCTGGGCGGCACCAGCGAATCCGGCGAGTGGGGCTGGGTCCACAGCGGGTCCGGGATCTCGGCGAAGACCTGGCGCAGGCGTTCGCCCCAGGTGCCGCGGATCATGCGGAAGTACTCGTTGTGCTCGTCGATGCTGGCGAAGTGCGTGACGCGCAGCGAATGCGTGTCGTAGACCAGCAGGTCCAGCGGCAGGCCCACCGAGATGTTCGAGCGCAGGGTGGAGTCCATGGAGATCAGGGCGCACTTGGCGGCTTCGTCCAGCGACGTGTCGGGACGCAGCACGCGGTCCAGGATGGGCTTGCCGTACTTGGCTTCGCCGATCTGGAAGTACGGGCACTCCTGGCCGGCTTCGATGAAGTTGCCGGCCGAATACACCTGGAACAGGCGGCAGCGCTCGGTGCCGATCTGGCCGCCGAAGATCAGGTTGACGTTGAAGTCCACGCCCTGCTCGCGCAGGGCGGGGGCTTCGCGGTGATAGACGTCGCGCACCGCGGCGCCGACGCGGCGGGTGGCCTCGAACATGTCGGGCGCGTTCCAGACGGTTTCGCCGCCTTCGTCATGCTGGCGCGCCAGCGCGTTCAGCACGGCCTGGCTGACCGCCAGGTTGCCGGAGCTCATCAGCACCATCACGCGGTCGCCAGGGCGCTCGAACACGGTCATTTTGCGGAAGACGCTGATCTGGTCGACTCCGGCATTGGTGCGGGAGTCGGCCAGGAAAACCAGGCCGGAATCAAGGCGGGCGGCGACGCAGTAGGTCATGATCTGAAATTGGGAAAACCACGCTGCATTGTATTGCGGCGCGGCCGGCGGGATGTTACTGCTGGGCGCTGGTCTGGACCTGCACGCTGACCTCCATGGATTCCTGGCCGCCGCCGCTGCGCACGCCGCGCACCGGCGAGGCCGAGTCGTAGTCCCGCGCCACCGCCAGCCGGCAGTGGCAGTCGGAGGCGAACTGGCGGTTGGTGATGTCCACGCTGGTCCAGCCTACGTCGGGCAGCCAGACGTCGGCCCAGGCGTGGCTGGCCGCGTGCTCGGCGGTGGTGTACAGGTAGCCGCTGACATACCGGGCCGGCACGCCCAGGCCGCGCACGCAGGCCAGGAAGAGGTGGGCATGGTCCTGGCAGACGCCGTGGCCCATGGCCAGCACCTGGTTGGCGGCGGTGGTGACATCGGTGGTGCCGGGTTCGTACGCGACGCGGTCGCTGACCGCGGTAGCCAGGGCCAGGATGTCGTCGGGCGTGTTCAGGCCGGCGGGCAGCGCCTCGCGCACGAAGGCCATGACGGTGTCGTCGGCTTGGGTCAGCGGCGTCTGCACGCAATAAGCGTGCACCGGCAGGCGGCTGTCCTCGCTGCCCAGCAGGCCGCGTTCCAGCGGCGCCACCAGCACCTGTCCGACCACGCGCAGTTCGATGTCGCTGTGCGGCTGGTTGAGCGTCAGCGTGTGCGTGATGTTGCCGTAGGCGTCCACCTGCTTGTCCAGCGCGCCGGGCGCTTCGATGTGCCAGCGCAGCACGCGCTGGTGCTCGTCGTCGCGCGGGGTCAGGCGCAGGGTCTGGATGCTGTAGGTGACCGGCGCGGTGTAGCGGTAGTGCGTGAGGTGGGTGATGATCTGTTTCATTCCGGTCTCCCTAGGCGGACAGCGGCACCAGGAAGTCCTGGCTGATTCGGTTGCCGAGATCGTTGATGCGGTCCAGGAAGCGCTCCAGGTACTGGTGCAGGCCGCTGTCCAGGATGTCTTCGACGCGCCCGTATTGCAGTTCCGCGCACAGCATGCCGGCGCGCCGCTCAGTTTCGGTCGAGCGCTGGTTGGAAACGCGCGCCAGGTCGTCGGCCACCGCGCGCATCGAGGCCAGTAGCGAGCGCGGCATGTCGCCGTGCAGGATCAGCAGCTCCGCCACGCGGTCAGGGGTGATGACGTCGCGATACACCTTGCGGTAGATCTCCAGCCCCGATACCGAACTGAGCAGCGCCGACCAGCGGTAGAACTCGCTTTGCAGCGCCGCCGCGCCGGCGGGCTCAGTTCGGCCGTCCTGGCCATTGGCGCTGCGTTCGTGGAACTTCACGTCCAGCATGCGCGCGGTGCTGTCGGCGCGTTCCAGGTGCATGCCGATGCGCAGGAAGTACAGGGCCTCGTCCTCCAGCATGGTGCCGATGGTGACGCCGCGCGCCAGGTGCGAACGGAACTTCACCCATTCGAAGAACTCGCCCGGGTTGCGCTCCAGCAGACCGGTATGCAGATGCTTCAGCAGTTCCAGCCAGGTGGTGTTGTAGGTTTCCCAGACCTCGGTGGTGAGGCTGCCGCGCACGGCGCGCGCGTTCTCGCGGGCGGCGCGCATGCAGGCATAGATGGATGAGGGGTTCTCGGGATCGCGCACCATGTACTGCAGCACGTCGTGCGGCGAGATGGAGGCGTACTTGCTCTGGTAAAGGCCTTGCAGCTCGGAGATGCGCAGCACCGCCAGCCACGAGCCTTCGCGCGTCTGCGCGTCCTGCGGCAGCAGCGACATCTGCAGGTTCACGTCCAGCATGCGGGCGGTGTTCTCGGCGCGCTCGGTATAGCGGCACATCCAGAACAGATTGTCTGCGGTTCGGCTCAGCATGTTCAGTCCTCCTCCAGCACCCAGGTGTCCTTGGTGCCGCCGCCCTGGCTGCTGTTGACCACCAGCGAACCCTCGATCAGGGCCACGCGGCACAGGCCGCCCGGCACGGTGCGGATGTCCTTGCCGCACAGCACGTAGGGGCGCAGGTCCACGTGACGCGGCGCCACGCCCGATTCCACGTAGGTCGGCACGGTGGACAGCGCCAGCGTGGGCTGGGCGATGTAGTTGGCGGGATTGGCGCGCACCCGCTCCTTGAACGCGTCGACCTCGGCGCGCGAGGCCGACGGCCCCACCAGCATGCCGTAGCCGCCCGAACCGTGGACTTCCTTCACCACCAGTTCGTGCATGTGGGCCAGCACGTGCGACAGTTCATCCGGCCGGTTGCAGCGCCAGGTCGGGACGTTGGACAGTATCGGTTCCTCGGCCAGGTAGAAGCGGATCATGTCCGGCACGTACAGGTAAGTGGACTTGTCGTCGGCGATGCCGGTGCCGATGGCATTGGCCAGCGTGACGCGGCCGGCGCGGTACACCGACAGCAGGCCGGGCACGCCCAGTGCGGAATCGGCGCGGAACGACAGCGGGTCGAGGAAGTCGTCATCCAGGCGGCGATAGATCACGTCCACCTTGCGGGGCCCCTGCGTGGTGCGCATGTAGACGGTGTTCTGCTCGACGAACAGGTCCTGGCCTTCAACCAGTTCCACGCCCATCTGCTGCGCCAGGAAGGCGTGCTCGAAGTAGGCCGAGTTGTACATGCCTGGCGTCAGCACCACCACGGTGGGATCGTCGCCGCCGTGCGGCGCCACTTCGCGCAGGTTGTCCAGCAGCAGGTCGGGGTAATGCGCCACCGGTTCCACCTTGATGCGGCTGAAGGCGTCCGGCATCAGCCGCATCGACATCTTGCGGTTCTCCAGCATGTAGGACACGCCGGACGGCACGCGCAGATTGTCTTCCAGCACATAGAACTCGCCCGCGCCGGCGCGCACGATGTCCACGCCGGCGATATGGCAGTAGATGTCCTCGGCCACGTCCACGTCCTGCATTTCGGGGCGGTATTGGGCGTTGAGGAAAACCTGTTCGGCAGGCACGACGCCGGCCCGCACAATGTCGTGCCCGTGATAGATGTCGTGAATGAACATGTTGAGCGCGCGCACCCGCTGCTTCAGGCCGGCTTCCAGCAGGCGCCATTCGTCGGCCGGGATGATGCGCGGGATCAGGTCGAAAGGGATGAGCCGTTCGGTGCCGGCCGCGTCGCCCGCCACCGAGAACGTGATGCCCACCCGGCGAAAGCTCAGGTCCGCTTCCAGGCGGCGCGCGGCCATGGCCTGGGCGGACTGCTCATCGTGCCAGCGCTCGAAAGCTTGGCAATGGGAGCGTATGCCGCCGGCGCTGTCGCGCATTTCGTCATAGGCGGCGGGACGGGGTGATCTGTCCTTCATGGCTCCTCCGGTACAGGTGCTGGCCGCCGCGCTCGCGCGCGACAACCGCCCGGCCGATGTCCGGCCGGTTGCAAAGGATTAAGCAACACGCGTGCCAGCCTGGCTGGCACGCGCGGGGCGCGCCCCTGGGGACCAATATCCTCCGAAGGGCGTTGCGGCGCCATCGCCGCGGCGGCTGAGGCCAGGGATGGCGCAAGCGCCAGGCGCGGACTGGCCGGGGCTGGCGGGTGGAACGGGGTCAGTCGGGCTGGCGCGGAAAAGCTGGGCCAGGGGGAACGGATGGGGCAGCGCGGTGGCGCCGCCGAGACGGGCCGCGCAAGGTGCGCGACGTGCTGCGTAATAGGGCCGGGGACGTGGCCGGCCTCGCAGGCTATGTTAGGTCATGCACCGTTTTGGTGCAAGCTGGCGGGCCTAAGCTGGTGCGTCAGTTCATGCGGAAGCTGTGCAGGGTGGTGCCGCCCGTGCCGCCTTGTTCCAGCGGCGCCTGGGGCACCCAGCCGTCCTGGGTCAGCACCGCGTCCAGCGGGAAGTCGTGCGCGGCGGGTTCATGGCCGGCGTCCAGTTCGCCGCAGCTCCAGGCGATGCCGATGGCGATGAACGGGTGGCCGCGGTCGCGTAGCGCGGCCAGGGTGCGGTCGTAATAGCCGCCGCCGTAGCCCAGGCGGTCGCCCTGTTCGGTGTAGCCCAGGGTCGGCACCAGCACCACGTCCGGCAGCAATTCGGGGCCCGCGACGGGTTCCTGGATGCCATAGGGGCCGGCGCGCAATTCGGCGTCCGGCGTCCAGGGCAGGAAGGCCAGCGGGGCGTTGCGTTCGCGCACCACGGGCAGCGCCACCGCCACGCCGTTTTCGACCCATTGTTCGAGCAGGGGGCGCAGGTCGGGCTCGTCGGCCATGGGCCAGAAGGCGGCTACGGTCGCGGGCGCGGGGCGGCCGGCGCGCACGGCTTCGTCGCGCGCCACGTTCAGCCAGGTGAACAGGCGGGCGCGCATGAGCAGGCCGCCGCGGCTACGCTGGTCTTCCGGCAGTTCGGCGCGCAGTTTTCGCAATCGCGCGCGTAGCTGTACTGCGGTATCCTCTGGAGTATTTTGCGTAGTCATGCGGTGGCTGTAAGAGGGATGGACAAATGATGGCGAACGTGCGGGCGAAAGTGCGGACGAAAATGCGGATTGCCGGCATGCTGGCGTACGGCAAGGCCAGTGTATGAGGGACAGGGCATGACACAGACTCTGCAATCCGGACGGTATCAGAAAACCGCGCGGAAATCCGGGCCCGCCGCCACATCCGAAGCTGCTCCCGGCCTGCGCCGTTGGCTGCCGCTGCTGGCGCTGTTCACCGCGGCCTGTGCGCCGGTGGATGCGCAACAGCGCAGCGCGTCCGTCAAGACCCAGCCCGAGCCCGCCGTGCAGGCGGCGCAACCCGCCATTTCCGTGCCGCCGGCCGTGCTGGCGGGCCTGCCGCCCACTTCCCAGACGCCCGCGTTGGCCGCCGTGGTTGCAGCGCGCGAAGCCATGAACCGCAAGCAGTGGTCCGTGCTGGGCGCGCTGGTGCCGCAGGCCAAGCCGGACCCGCTGGGCATGTACCCCGAATACTGGCTGCTGCGCTATCAGCTGTGGACCCCGCCCGCCACGGGCCGGCCCACCGCCGACCTGCAGAAATTCATCAGCGGCAATTCCGACGCCTACCTGGCCGACCGCTTGCGCGGCGACTGGCTGCTGGCCGCCGCCCGCAGCGGCGACTTCGAAACCGTGCGCAAGCTCGCGCCCGTCAAGAACAGCAATGCGCAGATCGAGTGCGCCATCCTCGATGCCAAGCACATGACCGGGCAGCGCGTTAACGCGGCGCAGGCCGCGGCCGTGTTCGCGCCGGGCGGCGCCTGCTGGGCGCTGTACGACCAGTTGGTCGCTGACAGCATCATGGGCTGGGAACAACTGGAACCCCAGCTGCGCGACGCCATCGAGGCCAACAAGACGGCCGACGCGCGCAAATTCGCTCAGTACATGTTCGAGCCGGGCGACCTGAAAACCTATGACCTGCTCATGAAGGATCCCATGAAGTGGCTGACGCGCCAGAGCCGCCAGCCCGTGGGCCGCAACGAGAAGGAGCTGGTGACCATCGCCTTGGCGCGCCTGGCGCGCTCCGATGTCAGCGTGGCCGATTCCTACCTGCGCCGCGAATGGGGCAAGTCCGGGGACTGGTCCAAGTCCATGGCCAAGTCGAACCTGGCCTGGGTCCGCGGCCAGTACGCGCTGGTTGCCGCGCTGAATCTCGACAGCCGCGCCGACGACTGGTACCACGAGGCCGGCCACATCCGCATGACGGAGTACAACGCCGCCTGGAAGGTGCGCGCCGCCTTGCGCCAGCCCAAGATCGACTGGAAGTGGGTGATGGAATCCATTGACCAGATGCCGGCCTCGCAGCAGGCCGACTCGTCCTGGATCTACTGGAAAGCCCGCGGCCAGGCCGCGCGCGGCAACAAGGAACAGGCCGCCACCGCCTACGCCAGCATCGCCGACCGCTTCGACTTCTACGGCCAACTTGCCGCCGAGGAACTGGGCCGCCGCATCACCGTGCCGCCGCGTCCCGCGCCCATCAGCGACCAGGAAATCACCGAGGCCCGCGCCAATCCCGGCCTGCGCCGCGCGATCCAGCTCTTCCGCCTGGGCTGGCGCGCCGAAGCCGTGCCGGAATGGAACTTCACGCTGCGCGGCATGAGCGACCGCCAACTGATGGCCGCCGCCGAACTGGCGCGCGCCGAGAACATCTACGACCGCGTGGTCAACACTTCTGATCGCACGGAAAAAGAGTTCGATTTCAGCCAGCGCTTCATCGCGCCCTTCGAAGGCCGCGTCACCGCCAAGGCCAACGCCATCGCGCTGGACCCGGCCTGGGTCTACGGCCTGATCCGCCAGGAATCGCGCTTCATCATGGACGCGCGTTCGCACGTGGGCGCATCCGGCCTGATGCAACTGATGCCGGCCACCGCCAAGTGGGTCGCGGGCAAGATCGGCATGAGCAACTTCACGCCCGACAGCGTCAACGACTTCGACACCAATACCGAACTTGGCACCAATTATCTGAACATGGTGCTGCGCGACCTGAACGGTTCGCAGATGCTGGCCAGCGCGGGCTACAACGCCGGCCCGCGCCGTCCGCACAACTGGCGCTCGACCTTCACGCATCCGGTGGAAGGCGCCATCTTCGCCGAGACCATCCCGTTCAACGAAACGCGCACCTACGTGAAGAACGTGATGTCCAACTCGGTCTATTACGCGGCCATGTTCACCGGCCAGTCCCAGTCCCTGAAGGAACGCCTGGGCAACATCGTGCCGCTGGGCGCGGAAAGCACCTCGATTCCATGACGCGGGATCCGGCCACCGACGGCCTGCAGGTCTATATCGTGGGCGGAGCGGTGCGCGATGCGCTACTCGGCCTGCCGCCCGGCGACCACGACTGGGTCGTGGTCGGCGCCACGCCCGAGGACATGGCGCGCCGCGGCTTCGTGCCGGTGGGCGGCGATTTCCCCGTTTTCCTGCATCCGCGCAGCAAAGAGGAATACGCGCTGGCGCGCACCGAACGCAAATCGGGGCGGGGCTACAAGGGCTTCACCTTCTACACCGGCGCCGATGTCACGCTGGAAGAGGACTTGCGCCGTCGCGACTTGACCGTCAACGCCATCGCGCAGACGCAGGACGGCGAACTGGTCGATCCCCTGGGCGGCGCGGCGGACGTGCGCGACCGCATCTTCCGCCACGTCGGCGAGGCCTTCGAAGAGGATCCGGTGCGCATCCTGCGGCTGGCCCGCTTCGCGGCGCGCTTTGGCGATTTTTCCGTGGCGCCCGAAACCATCGAACTGTGCCGCCGCATGGTCGAGGCCGGCGAGGCCGATGCGCTGGTGGCCGAGCGGGTCTGGAAGGAATTGTCGCGCGGCCTGATGGCGGCGGCGCCGTCGCGCATGCTGGGCATCCTCCAGCAATGCGGGGCGCTGGCGCGCGTGATGCCCGAGCTGCAAGGTGTGGACCAGACCGCGGCGGATGTGGACCGCGCGGCCGCACAAGACCTATCGCTGCCGGGCCGCTACGCCTTGCTGTGCCGGCTGACGCCAGAACGCGACGCCATGGGCCGCCGCCTGCGCGTGCCTACCGAATGCAATGATTACGCGCGGCTGCTGCCGGAAGTGCTGGCGGGGCTGGATGCCGCGGAGCAGGGCGCGGACCCTGCCGATGCGCAGTTGGGGCTGATGGAGCGTGCCGACGCGCTGCGCAAGCCGGAACGCTTTGTCGATCTGCTGGATACGGCCGCGGTGCTGCGTGCCGTGGACCGCCCGGCTTGGCTGTCGCGCGTGGCGGCCGTGCGCGGCGTGGATGCCGGGGTCATCGCCCGCGCCTGCGCCGGAGATCCCGCGCGTATCAAGGAACAGGTCCGAGCAGCGCGTCTGGAGCGCCTGCGGGCGCAGTGATTCCGCGACCGATTTGAAAGAAGGGGCGCTGCGCGCCCTTACAGCTTGCTCAGCCGGTCGCCGCGCGAGAACCCCGCCAAGGGTTCGGTGATGCCGCGCCCCACCGCCAGCACCTTGAACAGTTCGCCCATTTCCGATTCGGACAAGAGCTTCTGCACGGGCGCTACCGCCTGCGCGTATTGCTGCACGTCGCTCGGATCCAGTTGCGCCAGCAGATCCATCAGCCCCGCGTTCATCAGGAAGCGGGCCTGGGAGGTGTAGCCCAGGACCTGCAGGCCGGCTTCGAGCGCGGCGTCTGCCATGGCGGTGAAATCGACGTGGGCGGTAATGTCCTGCAGGCCCGGCGCGGTGAAAGGATCGCCATGGGCGTGATGCCGCAGATGGCACATGAGCGTGCCGCCCGCGCGCTGCGGATGGTAGTACTCGCTGCGCGGAAAGCCGTAGTCCACCAGCAGCGCCGCGCCGCGCTCCAGCCAGCCGCCCATGGCGGCGATCCAGGCTTCGCCTTGCAGGTTGATCTCGGATACGTAACCGGGCAGGGCCGGCATGCGGGCGGCGACGGCGGCCGCCAGTGCCGGGGGCGCGGGGCGGTCCTGCCATACGAAGTCTTGCGAGGCATCCACCGCCACGCCGCGTTCCAGCACTTCGCCGGCCTCGCTCCAGTGGAAGATCGACACCGGCATCGCGTCCAAAACCTCGTTGGCCAGCACGCAGCCGGCGAAGCTCTGGGGCAGCGCGTCCAGCCATTGCACGCGGTCGCCGAACGCCGCCAGCCTTTCGGCCTGGCGCGCGCGCAGGTCAGCCGAGACTTCCAGGATCAGGTAGCGGGTCTGGGCGAGGCCCATCGCATCCAGTTCGCGCAGCACGCCTTCGGCCAGCGCGCCGGTGCCGGCGCCGAATTCCAGCACGGTCTCGGTCTGCGTCTGGCGCAGCACCTGGGCGGCTTGGCGCGCCAGCGTGCGGGCGAACAGCGGGCTCAGCTGGGGCGCCGTGACGAAGTCGCCGGCTGGGGCGCGGACGTCGCCGTCGGCGTCAGCCAGTTTGACGTTGCCGGCCGCGTAGTAGCCCAGCCCGGGCGCGTACAGCGCTTGCGCCATCCAGTGGTCGAACGACAGCCAGCCGCCATGGGCGGCGATCGTGGCGCGCAGGTGCGCGGCGGCGGCGGCGCTGTGTTCCTGGGCGGCGGGGGCAAGGGCGGGCAGGTTGGCGGGAGCGGATCGTTGCATGGTCGGGTGGTGCGTGGACAAGCAGTCATTTTCCCAAAAAACAAACCCCGCGACAGGCGCGGGGTTTGTGGTGGGCTCAAGCGGGGCGATTAGCCGCGGCGATCAGCCGGCTTGGCGAAGCGCTTGGCGGGGCCGCCGGGGCGCTTGTCGAACGTGGGTTTGCCACGGAAACCGCCTTCGGGGCGGTCGCCGCCGCGGAAGCCGCCTTCACGCTGGGGACGGTCGCCGAAGCTGGGACGGTCGCCAAAGCTCGGACGATCGCTGAAGCTGGGGCGCGAGTCACGGTCGCCGCCACGGAAACCGCCTTCACGCGGGCCGCGCTCGCTGAACGGGCGGGCATCGCGCTGGGGGCGGTCGCCATAGCTGGGACGATCGCCGAAGCTGGGGCGCGAATCGCGGTCGCCGCCGCGGAAGCCGCCTTCGCGCTGGGGACGGTCACCGAAGGGACGGTTGCCCTGGTAGCCGCCTTCGCGCTGCGGACGGTCGCCGAAGCTGGGGCGATCGCTGAAGGAACGGGCCGGGCGGTCGCCGAACGGACGATTGCCTTGGTAGCCGCCTTCACGCGGGGCGCTGTCGCGATTGCCCTGGTAACCGCCTTCACGCGGCTTGAATTCGCCACGCGGACCGCCGAAGGAACGACCCTCGCGGTTGCCCTGGTAGCCGCCGCCGGGACGCTTGCCGTACGGCTTGCCGCCACCGCCGCCGGTCGAAGGACGCGGGGTGCGCTTGGGTTCCAGGCCGGCGATCACTTCAGGCGTGATCGATTGGCCAATGTAGTGCTCGATGCGACGGACCTTGTGGCGCTCGGAGTGCGTGGCCAGCGTGAAGGCCAAACCGCTGCGGCCGGCGCGGCCGGTACGGCCGATACGGTGCACGTAGTCTTCGGCCTGCATCGGCAGGTCGAAGTTGACGGCGTGGCTGATGCCTTGCACGTCGATGCCGCGGGCGGCCACGTCGGTGGCGACCAGGATGCGCAGCTGGCCGCGTTGCAGTTGCGACAGCGTGCGGGTGCGCTGGCGCTGGTTCATGTCGCCGTGCAGGGCGGCGGCGGCAAAGCCTTGGTCGGCCAGGCGGTCGGCCAGATCGTCAGCGCCGCGCTTGGTCGACGTGAAGACGATGGCCTGGTCCAGCGCGGCGTCGCGCAGCACGTGGTCCAGCAATTGCATCTTGTGGCTGGCATCGTCCGCGTACAGCAGGCTTTGCGTGATGTTGGTGTGCTTTTCCTTGGCGCCGGCCATTTCGATGCGCTGCGGATCACGCATCATGCGCGCCGCCAGCTTGGCGATGGTGCCGTCCAGCGTGGCCGAGAACAGCAGCGTCTGACGGTCTTCCGGCAGGCGGCCGACGATGGTCTCGATGTCTTCGATGAAGCCCATGTCCAGCATGCGGTCGGCTTCGTCCAGCACCAGCGTGTGCACGGTGTTCAGCTTGACGCGGCCCGAGTTCAGGTGATCGATCAGGCGGCCGGGGGTGGCGACCAGCACGTCCACGCGGCGCGACAGCGCCTTCAACTGCGCGCCGTAGGGCATGCCGCCCACGACGGTGGCGGTGCGCAGGTCGGCCAGCTTGCGGCCGTAGGTGGCGGTGGCGTCGGTGACTTGCAGGGCCAGTTCGCGGGTCGGGGTCAGCACCAGCACTTGCACGCCGACGCCCTTGTTGGCGGGCATCTGGGCGATACGATGCAGGGCCGGCAGCATGAAGGCCGCGGTCTTGCCGCTACCCGTCTGCGAGGACACCATCAAGTCGTGGCCGGCCAGCGCTTGGGGAATGGCGGAGGCTTGGACCGGGGTGGGGGTGGAGAAGCCAGCTTCTTGGACGGCCGACAACAGAGCGGGCGCAAGACCCAGGTTTTCGAAAGACATTACTTTCCCTTGCCGCAATCAATGCGACGCAGTGCTTGGTCGGGCCAGGGGATTAGGCGGCCGGATCCAGGCGACGGTTGATGGAGCATCGTGCCGACCGGATCAACCATGCGCGTGGCGCGTTCTCTAGTACTGAGTGGAACGCAGGGCGAAAGGAAAGGGGTCAGGAATCGATGATAGTTCGGCATGGGGCCGGGGCTGTTACCCGGCAGACTGCGAAAACTTCCGCTAAATCAAGGCGGTAAATGCCGAACTCGTTTTGTGCAGTGCGGCGATCATAACCCGAATTCGCCTTGCATGGGAATTATTTTTTTGTCCAGCCCCCAATCAATAGGGTTTTTCCCTTGGTTGGTCAGCCACTGATTGGTCGCCAGGAAATGGCCGCAGCCCAGGAAGGGCACGGGGGGCCTTCTGGCGGAAAGCGGGGAGGGATGGTTGGACATCAGGACCAGGTGGCCGCTGTTGTCCGGGAGCAACGCCCGCTTGGCTTGGGCATGGGCTCCCCAGAGCATGAAAACCTTCGGGGAGGGATCTCTGGCGACCAGGGCGATCAACGCATCCGTCACCGTTTCCCAGCCGCGCTTGGCATGGGACGCAGGCTGTCCGTCTTCCACGGTCAGCGCGGTATTCAGCAGCAGCACGCCCTGATCGGCCCAGTCGCTCAGGTCGTTGCCGGCAGG
This sequence comes from Achromobacter sp. FW305-C-30-7, assembly GCF_058783105.1. Taxonomy (NCBI): domain Bacteria; kingdom Pseudomonadati; phylum Pseudomonadota; class Betaproteobacteria; order Burkholderiales; family Alcaligenaceae; genus Achromobacter; species Achromobacter sp. FW305-C-30-7. The sequence goes on from NZ_JBYSYI010000001.1 coordinate 222,579, forward strand.
AACGCCGCTGCCTGGATACTCCTGGGCGATCTCATTGAAGATGTTGCGCAGGCTGGGCGGCCGCTTGCAGTCGTCCGGCACCGAGAAGGCCAGCCCCTGGGCCTGACCGGGGCCGTGGTACGGGTCCTGTCCCAGGATCACCACGCGCACGTCCGACGGCGCCAGGCCGTGCAGGGCGCGGAAGGGCGTCGCGGGATAGATGGTCGCGCCTTCGCTCAGGCGCTTTTCCACGTGAGCGGTCACGGCGGCCAGCGCGTCGGCGACGGCGCCAGGTGTAAAGGCGGCGGCCCAGGCGTCGGGTAGTTGCGCGGTCTGGGTACCAAGGGCGTCAGGGACGAGGCGATTATCGGTAGGCATGGGCGCGATTTTGGCATAGAGGGTGAGGTGGCCCGTCTCGTGGACATGCTGTTGTATTCGAATTGAGAATCATTGTTAATATTGCGGCCTTCCTGCATTCGCCGCGATTGCCGCCATGTCCAGTCCTCCCAGCAGCCTGAAAGGTTGGCTCGCCCACTACGGCGAGTTGGTGGGTGCGTGGGCCAAGCGCAATTCAAGGCCCAGCGAGGCTGAGGACGCCGCGCAGGATGTGATGGCCGGCTTGCTGAGCGGCGGCAGCCGCAGCGTATCCAACGGCAAATCCTATTTGCGCCGGGCGGCGCAGAATCGGCTGATCAGCGAGATGCGGCGGCAGGCGCGGCATGATGAGGTATCGCTGGAAGCCTGGGCCGCCGATGACCCTGCCCAGTGGCATGACCCGGAGTCCAGCGCTCGCGCTCGCCAGTTGGCTGACGCGCTGGAATGCGCCCTGGCCAGCTTGCCGCTAAAGAAGCGGCAAGCCTATGTGTGGTGCCGGCTCGAAGGCTATTCGCAGCCCGAAGTCGCGGCGCGGATGGGCCTGGCGCTCAATACCGTCGAGCGCTATATCATGGACGCCACCCGAGAAGTCCGCGAACAGCTGAAACACTTCTGCCCGGATTGATCCGCCGCGCAATGACCGACCCCATCGACCCCGACACCCTGACCGATCCCCGCGATGCGGCCGCCTATTGGTTCGCCCGTGCGCATTCGGAACAGATGAGCCAGGCCGAGCGCCTGCAGTTCGAAGCGTGGCGGCGGGCGCATCCCTCGCACGACCTGGAGTTCCGCCGCGCGCGCGGCATCTGGAATGCCAGCGCGCAGTTGGGGGAAGAGCGGTTGCGCGCGCTGACGCAGGAGCCGCTAGCCGCATCCCGCCGCCGCGCGCCGCCGCGGCGTCGCCTGGCGGCGGGGCTGGTCCTTGCAGGCGCCGCCGCCGTGGTCGCGGCCGTGGCGTTGCCGCGATGGGGCGAGGGCGATCCCAGCTACGCCGCGCAATACGCAACGCAGTTGGGGCAACGCCAGCAGGTGTCGCTGCCCGATGCGTCCATCGTCGACCTGAACACCGCCACGCAATTGTCGGTAGCGCTACTCGCGGACCGCCGCGTGGTGGAGTTGAAAGCGGGAGAGGCGACATTTTCGGTGACGCCGGACGCCAGCCGGCCGTTCTATGTTGAGGCCGGCGGCGTGACCATCCGCGTGACGGGCACGCGCTTCAATGTCCGGCGCGACGCCGATGTTGTGCGCGTGGCCGTGGAATCGGGCACGGTGGCGGTCCAGTCTGGCCATTGGTGGAACCGCAGCCAGGTACTGCTGACGGCGGGGCAAGGCACGCGCACGGCGCAGGATGGGCGCTTGTCGCCGTCCGAAAAACTGGACGTGGCGACTGTGCTGGCCTGGCAGCGCGGCCGCGCGGTATTCCGCGACGTGCCGCTGTCCGAAGCCGTTTCCGAAATGAACCGCTACGGCCACGCGCCGATCCGCGTGTCGGGTGATGACGTCGCGGCGATGCGGATTTCGGGCGTGTTCAGCGTCGACAATCCCAGGGCCTTCCTGGATTTGCTGCCCGCGATCGCGCCGGTGCGCGTGCAAAGCGGCGCGGATGGCTCGGCCTTGATCGTGCGCCGCTAGCTTTTTGCGGCCATCCCGTCGGCCCGTTCAATTACGAATAGTTACTATTCAATCGCGTTTTTCCATCAGGGATTTGTCCGCGACAGGCGTCTTGTCTCCCAAGGGCATCGATCCGATGCCGCGGCTGCGCCAGCATCCTCCGTCATGGGTTGACTGGCGCGCCTTGTCTCAAGACCCCTCCAGGAACGCTAGTCTCGTGAACCGTAAACCCTCTGGACCCACATCGCGCCAGGCCGAGCCGACGCGCGGGCTGACCGTGCTGGCCCTGTCCTTGATGCTGGCGCTGGCCATGCCGCAACGTGAGGTCCACGCGCAGGAAGCGCCGCTGGCCGTGAATATCCCCGCGCAGTCGCTGGAAGGCGCCTTGACGCAACTGGCGACGCAGGCATCGCTGGAATTGGCGTACGCGCCCGATACGGTGCGGGGGCTGCAGGCGCCCGCCGTGGCGGGCAATCTGACGCCGGACCAGGCCTTGCGGGCGCTGCTGGCAGGGTCCGGGCTGGCGTTTGAACGATCGGGCAGCAATGTGTCGGTGTCGCGCGTAGGGGACGCCAACAGCGTGGTGATGAACACCATCACCGTCGTAGGCAAGGGCAACTCGATCACCGAGGACACCGGTTCCTACACCACTGGCGCCATGAGCACGGCGACCAAGCTGCCGCTGACCATCCAGGAAACGCCGCAATCCGTCAGCGTGGTCACCCGGCAGAAGCTGGACGACTTCGCCATGCAGACGATCGACGACGTGGCCAACAGCACCACCGGCGTCACGGTCAACCATTGGAGCAATGACCGCTCGCGCTATTTCTCACGCGGCTTCACCATCAATACCTTCCTGATGGACGGCCTGCCCGTGTCGTACGAGACGGACACCTCCACCTACAGCACTACGGCCATGTACGACCACGTGGAAGTCGTGCGCGGCCCCACTGGCCTGATGACCGGCATGGGCGACCCTTCCGGCACCATCAACTTTGTGCGCAAGCAGCCGACCGACGCTGCGCAATTCATTGCCACCGCGCGCGCGGGGTCATGGAACAACTTTTCGGGCGAATTCGATGCCAGCGGGCCATTGAACGACAGCGGTTCGGTGCGCGCACGCTTCGTCACGTCGCAGCAGTCGCGGGACTATTTCACCGACGGCTACAGCAGCCGCAGGCAGCTGTACTACGGCGTGGTGGACATCGACCTGACCGCTAACACCGTCCTGACGCTGGGCGGGCATTCCAATCGCGAAGACAACCCTGGCTCCGAATGGATGGGCGTGCCCACCGCCGTGGATGGCACTCCGCTGGATATCCGGCGGTCGCGCCGCTTTTCGCCGTCATGGAGCTATTGGGACAAGAGTGAATACAGCCTGTTCGCCGAGCTGAAGCACACCTTCGCCAACGGCTGGATGGCGCGCGCGGCGGCTCGGGGCGTCAATGGCAAATCGTCGCTGGATGGCGCGTACTTCGTCGCCAGCGACAGTGGGCTGAGCGGCAACGTGTATGACGTAATGGGAGGCCGCTACGACTATGACAAGAAGCAGCGCAGCTTCGACCTGTCCGCCCAAGGCCCGATTACGCTGTTTGGTCGCGAGCATGACATCGCGGTGGGCGCGAGCTACCGCAACGACCATTGGCTCGACAACGGCTACAGCTACCTGAACGAGCCGGGCGGTTATCTGATGGTCTCGGGCGTCGACCCCTCTACCTGGGACCCGGATTCCATGCGCCGCCAGGACTTCGTCAAAGACACGATGTGGCGCCGCGACCAGCGCTCCGAGTTGAGCTCGCTCTATGCCACGGGCCGCTTCCGCCTGGCCGATCCGTTGAGCATGATCCTGGGCGCCCGCATGGATTGGTTCGATTTCGACAATAAACAGACCCAGGGCAGTTGGAGCAGTCAGCGCGAGTTTGGCGAAGATGCCCACTTCACGCCCTATGCCGCGCTGATCTATGACCTGAACGACAACCATTCGGTCTACGCCAGCTATTCCAGCATTTTCAAGCCGCAGTACTACCTGGACACGTCCGGCACCGTGCTCAAGCCGGTGGAAGGCACCAATTACGAAATCGGCTTGAAGGGCAGCTACCTGGACGAACGCGTCAACGCCGCCATTGCGCTGTTCTCGACCACGCAGACCAACCTGCCGCAAGCCGTCACGGACATCCCATCGTGCTTCGTGGCCACCAATTGCTACCGCGCCGTCGGCGAGGTGAAGAGCGAGGGCGTGGAGATCGACATCAATGGCGAATTGCTGCCGCGCCTGAATGTGGGCATCGGCTATTCCTACACCCGGGCCAAGGTCTCAAGCGGGGGCGTGGATGGCGCATCCGGTCAACCTTATGCCAGCTATGTTCCGCAGCACCAGTTCAAGGTGTCGGCGATGTATCACCTGCCCGGGGCCCTGGAAAAGTGGCGGGTGGGCGGAGCGGTGCGCGCGCAAAGCAAGATCACGACGCAGTCTCTGACCAGCAGCGCCGGGTATGTGATCAAGCAATCACCCTACGCGGTGGTCGATCTGGTGGCGGGCTATCGGGTGAACCGCCAGCTGGACTTCCAGCTGAACGTGAATAACCTGTTCGACAAGCGCTATTTCGATACGCTGGCAGGCAACAACGGCGGCAACTATTACGGCACGCCTCGCAGTTTCCTGCTGAGCACGCGCTATCAGTTCTAACGGCGGCCGGGTGCGCGTACGAACACGCGCGCCCGGCGGCTGCGCCGGCGTTCAGACCGGCCAGCCGTCCTGCCGATATGCCGAATCCCAGAACATCCATTCCAGCTGCGCGGCGCGGGTGTAGGCCGCGTGCATCTGCGCCAGCGTTTCGGCGGACGCCTGTTCGGCGACGCGGTCGACCGTCGCGATGACCCTGCGCACCAGGGCGTGGAAGTCCTCGCAGGCATAGGCCTCGATCCAGGCCGCATAGGGATTGGGTTGGGCCGCCCGCGCGTGGATCTCGCGGCCGATTTCGGCATAGATCCAGAAGCAGGGCAGCAGGGCCGCCAGCGCCACCGGGTACGGCGCGCTCCAGGCGGTGGCGATCAGGTAGCTGGTGTAGTGGTGGCAGGCCGGGGTGAGCGGCGTGGCTTCGAAGGTGGCGTCGTCGATGCCGAACTGCTTCAGAAAGCCCGCGTGCAGCGTGCGTTCGGCGACGACCGCGCCTTTGGCCGCATCCGCGAACTGCACCACGCCGTCGGCGTCATCGGCCTTGGCAGAGGCGATGGCGAGTGCGCGTCCGAAGGCCACCAGGTAGTGCGCATCCTGGATCATGTAGTGCTTGAATGCGTTCTCGTCGAGCTGGCCGCTGGCCAGTTCCTGGTTGAACGGCATGTCGCGCGTGGTTTCGTACAGCGCGGCGTTGCGCGCCCAGGCATCGGAGCTGAAAGACATGGGGTTCCTCAAGGCAGGCGACCGGCGCGCAATTGCGCGCCGGTCCACAAAGAGGGCTAGGGTATCAAAGACCGCGCGGCAATAGGCGGCGCGGGCCGAATCACTGCATGTACCAGCCGTGGCTGACCACGAAGGACTGGCCCGTGAAGGCGGCGCTGGGGAAGGCGGCCAGGAACAGGGCGGTCTGCGCCACGTCCTCGACCGTCGTGAAGACGCCGTCGACCGTGTCGCCCAGCATCACCTTCTTGACCACGTCCTCTTCGCTGATGCCCAGTTCCTTGGCCTGTTCGGGGATCTGCTTTTCCACCAGCGGCGTGCGCACGAAACCCGGGCAGATGACGTGCGAGCGCACATTGTGCGCCGCGCCTTCCTTGGCCAGCACGCGCGCCAGGCCTAGCAGGGCGTGCTTGGCGGCCACGTAGGCGGACTTCAGCGGCGAGGCTTCGTGCGAATGGACCGAGCCCATATAGATGACCACGCCGCCGCGGTCGCCCTTGTACATGTGCTTGAGCGCCGCCTTGGTTGTGAGGAATGCGCCGTCCACGTGGATGGCCTGCATCTTCTTCCAGTCCGAGAATGCGAAGTTCTCGATGGGATTGACGATCTGGATGCCCGCGTTCGAGATCAAGATGTCGATGCTGCCGTAGGCGGCGGCAACGCGGTCGATTCCCTGGTTCACGGCGTCTTCGCTGGTGACGTCCATGGCGACGCCCATGGCCTTGCCGCCCGCCTGTTCGATTTCGCGGGCGACGGCGTCGGCGCCTGCCTGGTTCAGATCCGCGATGGCGACTGCCGCACCGGCGCGCGCGAGGGTGAGGGCGATTTCCTTGCCGATGCCGCTGGCGGCGCCGGTGACGACGGCGACTTTTCCATTCAGGTTATGCATGCTGGAACCTCCGGGTTGGGATTGCCGGTGGGCCGGGCCACGCCCTGTCGCCCACGGATGCGGGGAGCATGGCTTGATGGTAGCGCTCCAGGATTAGAGCAGGCTGAACGCGCAAGCGGGTGCTGGTTCAGGCCTTCTTGCGCTTGCGGTGATGGCGCACATAGTCCTGCAGGACGTCGTGCAACACGACGGCCTGATTATGTTCGGTGTTGCGGGCGCCGTAGAGCAGGGTCAGCGGGCGGTCGCCGGCCGCGTCCAGCAAGGCGGCCATGCGGGCCTGCTGCTCGGGTTCCGCCAGTTCGGCTTGGTAGCGCTGGCGGAATTCTTCCCAGCGTTCCTCGATGTGGCTGAACCATTTGCACAGTTCCTGGGTGGGCGCGATGTCGCGGGCCCATTCGTCCAGGTGCAGATCCGCCTTGCGCAGCCCGCGCGGCCACATGCGGTCCACCAGCGCCCGGTAGCTGCCTTCCGGGCCCAAGCCCTCGTAGACGCGTTGCACGGTGATGGCGGACGGCTTCATGGCGGCGGCTCCCGGAATGGTTTCGGATCCCGCTACTTTAGCGCCCGCCGTCCGTACTCAGGCCCTGCTCAAGGATTTTCGGCGGTGCCGGCGCGCGTCCCGCAGGCGCGCAGCAGCAGGAAGCCGACCACGGCGGACGCCAGCGAACCCGTTAGCACGCCGATCTTGGTGGCGTCGATGGCGGCCGGATCGGTGAATGCCAGGGCGCCGATGAACAGGCTCATGGTGAAGCCGATGCCGCACAGCAGGGACACGCCATATAGCTGCGTGAAGCTGGCGTGGCGCGGCAGGGTGGCAATGCCGCTCTTGATGGCCAGCCAGGCAAAACCGAATACGCCCAGCTGCTTGCCCAGGAACAGGCCCAGCGCCACGCCCAGGGGTACGGGCTGCGCCAGGCTGCCCAGGCCCATGCCGGCGAACGACACGCCGGCGTTGGCGAAGCCGAAAATCGGCACGATCAGCAGCGCCACCGGCTTGTGCAGCGCGTGCTCCAGCACATGCAGGGGCGAATGCGCGCCGGGATGGCCCTGGTTTTGCGGGCGCAGCGGAATGGTCAGCGCCAGCGCCACGCCGGCCAGCGTGGCATGCACGCCGGACTTCAGGACGAAGTACCACAGCACCGCGCCGATCAGCAGGTAGGGCGTCAGCCGCAGCACGCCGGCGCGGTTCAGGCAGAACAGGCAGGCCAGCAGGGCGCCCGCCATGCTCAGCGCGAACACATTCAGTTCGGCGGTATAGAACAGGGCGATGATGACGATGGCGCCCAGGTCGTCCAGGATGGCCAGCGCCGTCAGGAAGATCTTCAGCGAGGTCGGCACGCGGCTGCCCAGCAGCGCCAGGATGCCCAGCGCGAAGGCGATGTCGGTCGCGGCGGGGATGGCCCAGCCGCGCAGGGTGTCGGGACTGCCGAAGTTGATCAGCACATAGATCAGCGCCGGCAACGCCATGCCGCCCAGGGCGGCGATGCCGGGCAGCACGATGCGGGCGGCGCCGCGTAGCTGGCCGTCCAGGACCTCGCGCTTGATTTCCAGTCCGACCAGCAGGAAGAACACGGCCATCAGGCCGTCGTTGATCCAGTGCAGCACGGTTTCCTTGAGCAGGACCGGACCGACGTGGAAGCCGAGCTTGGTTTCCAGCACGCTGAAATAGGCGGGCGCGGCCGGGCTGTTGGCAACCACCAGCGCGACCAGCGCGGCCAGCATCAGGACATAGCCGCCCAGCGCTTCGGAACGGAGGAACGCTTGCAGGAACGAGACCGGTTTGTGGGGCGGTACGGGCTGTGAATTCATGCAGTACCGGCTTTGCTTACGTTTTGATAAGATGCGCGTTTCATTCCTGAATTTTACCTGAATTGGTATTTCGGGACTCTTCTATTTCGTCGAACGTCTTTCATTTATTTGAAAAAACAGCCAATCAGCGTCGAATTCTTGGCGTTGCTTGCTCGGCGACCGAACCCTTTCGTTGAATCCCGACCAGTATGTGGCTTGCAAGGCCGCCTGGCGACTCTTGCTAGCTAAATGCCACTACGCCCTCTTACGGTATTGACCTATACGCCCGGCAAGCCCGGCGCCGCGAGCCGCCTGGTGGATGTCGGTGACACACTGACCGTGCCCGCGGCTCCCAGTTCGCACGGCATCTACCAAACCCGGCAACTGATTCCCAGCGCACGCCTGCTGGGCTGGGCGCGCGCGGGCGCGCGCTTTGAACTGTCCCGCACTGGCGCGGCCCGCGTCTGGTCCGAAAACCGGCTGCAGGCTTCCGAGTGCCCGCGCGATCACGCCAGCGCGGGTGCGGTGGCGCTGGACCAGGAAGACATTTCTTACCTGGAGGCCTACCTGCTGTCGCAGGGCCGCCGCTGGAGCGACGCGGACACCTCTCAAGGCGGCCATCCCTGATCATGCCGGATCCCAACGAATCGCTCCAGGCCCGGCCCGGCCCCGACGCGCGCCTGCGCATCCTGCATACGGAAGCCGCCACATCGTTCGGCGGCCAGGAGTTCTGCATCTACAAGGAGATGATCGCCATGCGCGAGCGCGGCCATCATCTGGAAGCGGTCTGCCAACCCGACGCGGAACTGGGCAGGCGTTTGCGCGAGGTCGGCTTTACGGTGCATCTCGTTGCCATGGACGGCCCGCTCAATTTCGTGCGTTGCGTCGCCGTCATGCGCCGCCTGTTGCGTGGCGGGCGCTTTGACGTGGTCAATACGCACAGCCGCCGCGATACGGTGTTGGGCGCGATCGCGGCCCGCCTGGCCGGCACGCGGCTCATCGTGCGCACGCGCCATCTGGCCAAGCCCATCAATTCCCTTTACGCCTATACCTGGCTGGCGCATCGCGTCATCGCCGTCAGCCGCTACGTGCGCGGGCAGTTGCTGGACGGGGGCGCGCGGCCGGAGGCCATCGCCACCATCCATTCGCCGGTGGTGCTGCCCCAGGTGCAAAGCGGCGTCTGCGTCAGGCGCGAACTCGGCCTGCCCGAGGACGCGCTGGTGGTCGGTTGCGTGGCCGTGATGCGGGCGGACAAGGGCCATTGCGATCTGATCGACGCCTTCCATCGCATTTCCGCCACGTTCCCGAATGCCCATCTGGTGCTGGTGGGCGAAGGCCAGCCCATGGGCGGGCAGTTGCGGACACAGGCGGAGGCGTTGGGCCTGGCCCAGCGCGTGCATTTCACGGGCCGGCGCGACGACATCGGCAACGTCCTGACTGCCTTCGACGTGTTCGCGCTGCCGACGCTGCGCGAGGCCCTGGGCACGGTATTCATCGAGGCCGCGGCCATGGGGCTGCCGGTGGTGGGCACCAATGTGGGCGGCGTGCCGGAAACCATGCAGGCTGGCGTGACGGGTCTGCTGGTGCCGCCTGCCGATCCGGCGGCATTGGCGGGCGCGCTGGAAAGCCTGTTGGCCGATCCTGCGCTGCGCCGCCGCATGGGCGACGCGGGCCGGGAGCTGATCCGGGGCCAGGGCCAGTTTTCCGCCGAACGCACGGCGGCCCTGGTGGAACAGGCCTATGCCGGCTGGCTGGCGGAACTGCGGGGATCGGCGCGCATCGCCTGAGGCGGGCGGCGGCTCAGTGCCAGAGCAGGGCGTTCATGGCCTCGACCAGCCGGTCGCGGTAGCGCGGCAGCAGCGCCTGCACGCGCGCCTGACGCTCCTGCCATTCCGCGGATTCCGCGCCGGCGGCGACGCGCGGCGGCGCCCAGATCGGATCGGGGAAATGGCGGTCGCCGCGCCAGCGCGGGATCACATGCCAATGCAGGTGCGGCACCATGTTGCCCAGCGAAGCCAGGTTGATCTTGTCGGGTCCCAGGACCGATTGTTGCGCTTCCTCCACCACGTACACGGCCCGCATCAGCAGGTCGCGGCCGTGGGTGGACAGGCTGGTCATTTCGGCCAGGTGGCCGTTCCAGATCACCCGCGTGAAGCCCGGATAGTCGGGGTCGTCCACCTCGATGATGCGTAAGTGCGGGCCACGCCACAGCAGCGTGCCGCCGTCTTCCTGGCATAGCGGACAGTTGGGATCGCGTGCGCTCACGGCATCACCTTGCGGTACTGGATGAAGCCGGAGCGGTCGGCGATGCGGTCGTAGAGCTGGATGGCGGTGGCGTTGGTCTCGTGCGTCAGCCAGTACACGCGCGAGCAGTTGGCGGCGGCGGCCTGCGCGTACACGTGTTCGATCAGCTTGCGGCCGGCGCCGGTGCCGCGCACGTCCGGGTCTACGTACAGGTCTTGCAGATAGCAGTAGTCGCCCGCCGTCCAGGTGGAGCGGTGGAAGATCCAGTGCACCATGCCGACGGCCCGGCCGCTTTCATAGGCCAGCGCCGCGTGCATGGGTTCGGCAGGGTCCAGGAAGCGCGCCCAGGTGTTGCGCGTGACCGCGTCGTCGATGTTGACGCGATAGAAGTCCTGGTAGCCCTTCCAAAGTGGCAGCCAGGCCTCGAAGTCGGCGGCGACGATGGGACGGATTTCTGCGGTACTCATGGCTTGCGGCCTCCAGGCGGGATTCAGAGTTGGTCTTCCATGGCTTCGACGATGTGTCGCAGCACTTGCAATCGAGCGTAGCGCTTGTCGTTGGCCGACACCAGATGCCAGGGCGCGTGCGCGAGGTCGGTACGCGCCAGCATCTCGTTGGCCGCGGCCGCGTAGTCCTTCCATTTGTCGCGGTTGCGCCAGTCGTCGGCCGTGATCTTGAAATTCTTGAAGGGGGAATTCTCGCGTTCCTTGAAGCGCTCCAGCTGCACGTCCGGCGTCACGGCCAGCCAGAACTTCAGCACCAGCGCGCCGCTGGCCGCCAGTTGCCCCTCGAAGTCGTTGATCTCGGCGTAGGCGCGGCGCCAGTTGGCAGGCGCGGTCAGTTTTTCGACGCGCTCGACCAGCACGCGGCCATACCAGGACCGGTCGAAGATGGCGATGCGCCCATGGCGCGGCACGTGACGCCAGAAGCGCCACAGATAGGGCCTGGCCTGTTCCTCGCTGTTGGGCGCGGATACGGGCGTGATGTCGAACTGCCGCGCGTCCAGCGCATGCGTCACACGGCGGATCGCGCCGCCCTTGCCAGCCGCGTCCTGGCCCTCGAATACCAGCACCAGCGAGCGTTCCTGGAATTTCTTTGAGCGCGCCGCCCGCGCCAGCCGGCCTTGCAGCAGGCCCAGTTCGGATTCGTAATCGTCCTTGTCGGTCTTGGCCTCGTAGTCCAGTTCGCCCAGGCGGTCGACGACGCGGGTGGTCCGGGCATGCGCCACGAAGGCGGGCGGGATGCGCGGCACGCCGCGCTGGCGCATGGCGGCCAGCACCGCTTCGGCGGTGCGCGCGGCGCGGATGTCCTCGTCCGCGCTGGGGATCACGACCCAGGGCGCGTGGCCGCTGTCCGTGCGGTTCAGCACCACCTGGCCGGCGTTGCGGATGCGGTCGTACTTCTTGTAGACCTTCAGGTCGATCGGGCTGACCTGCCAGGAGGTTTCGGGGCTGGCCAGCAGGCGTTCGGCGCGGGCCTTCTGCGCCTTGGCCGACAAATGGAACCAGAGCTTGACGATCTGCACGCCTTCGGCGGCGAGCATGGCCTCGAAGTGGCGGATGGCCGCGGCTTGCGCCTCGATGCTGTTCTGGTCAGGCTTCTTGCGCGTGGCCTCGAACAGCAGCGGCGCGTACCAGGATCCGAAGACGATGCCGGTGCTGCCTTTGGGCGGCAGGTCGTTCCAATAGCGCCAGAATGGCGGACGCTGCAGCGCGGCGCCTTCACGCGGCCCGTAGGCCAGCGTCTTGATGTGGCGCGGATCCATCCACTCGTTCAGCAGGTTGACGGTGGCGCCCTTGCCGGCGCCGTCTATGCCTGCGATCACGATCAGCAGCGTCTTGTCGGCCTTCTGCAGGCGCTGGTACTGCGCGTTCAGCAAGGCGACGCGCAGCTTCGCCTCCAGCGGCTTGAATTCTTCCTTGGACAGGCTGGGGTCGGCTTCGGCTTCTGCAAACATGGGGGATCCGTCTGATCGGCAATTCTGCGATCGGACGATCTTGCGGGATAAGCCCGGGGCGCGCAAGCCCGGATCGCGGTGCCCGCCGCCGCTGTCAGAGCGCGTCGACGGGTATTTTCAGATAGCGCACGCCGTTGTCTTCGGGCGGCGGGAAGTGGCCGGCGCGGATGTTCACCTGGATGGCGGGCAGGATGAGGGTGGGCATGGAAAGCGTGGCATCACGCCGCGTGCGCATGGCCACGAAGTCGTCTTCGCTGACGCCATCGCGCACGTGGATGTTGGCGCGGCGCTGTTCGGCCACCGTGGTCTGCCAGGAGGCGTCGCGTCCGGCGGGCGGGTAGTCGTGGCACATGTGCAGCCGCGTCCCGGCGGGCAGGCTCAGCAGCCGCTGGATGGAACGGTACAACTGATGGGCGTCGCCGCCGGGGAAGTCGCAGCGCGCCGTGCCCACGTCCGGCATGAACAGCGTGTCGCCGACGAAAGCGGCGTCGCCGATCAGGTAGGCCATGTCGGCCGGGGTGTGGCCGGGCACGTGGATGGCCTGCGCCGTCAGCGCGCCGATGCGGAAGGTTTCGCCGTCGGCGAACAGATGGCCGAACTGCGAGCCGTCCAGCTGGAACTCCGGTTCCAGGTTGAAGATCTTCTTGAACACGCCCTGCACGGTCTGGATGCTCTGGCCGATGGCGATGACGCCGCCGAGCTGCCGCTGCAGATAGGGCGCCGCCGACAGGTGGTCGGCATGCGCGTGGGTTTCCAGCAGCCATTCGGTCTTCAGGCCGTGCTGGCGCACGTAGTCGGCCACCCGGTCGGCGCTGGCGGTGCTGCAGCGTCCGGACTTGGGGTCGTAGTCCAGCACCGAGTCGATGATGGCGCAGGCGCCGCCCGGCGCGGGCTCATGCACGACGTAGGTGACGGTGGCGGTGACGGGATCGAAAAAGGCCTGGATCTGGGGAGACATGGACGCTCGCATCGCAGCGAGTCGCTGCACGATGAAACACTATATGTATTTCAATAATATTGTTGAATATTATATTGGTAAATATAATGATCAAACTCCCTCACGCCGATTGATACGCATCAAATGAATGAAGCCCTGACCGAGTGCGAAGTCGCCGTATTGCGCGAATCCGCCTCCCAGGCCTGCGCGCTGCTCAAGGCGCTGGCCAACGAAGACCGCTTGCTGCTGCTGTGCCAGCTGGTCCAGAACGAACGCAACGTGAGCGAACTCGAATCGCTGACCGGCATCCATCAGCCCACGCTGTCCCAGCAACTGGGCGTGCTGCGCGATGAGGGGCTGGTGGCGACGCGGCGCGAGGGCAAGTACGTCTACTACCAGATGGCCAGTTTCGAGGTCAGCCAGGTCATGAAGACACTATCGAGTTTGTACTGCGGCCGCGCCATGGAGTCACTCAAGTGAGCCTGGACTGGTCCGCCTTCACTCCCTGGTCCGCGGGCGCGGGCGGCCTGCTCATCGGCGCGGCTGCCGTGCTGTTGATGGCGGGCGCGGGCCGCATCGCGGGCATCAGCGGGGTTGTGGGCGGCCTGCTTCAGGGCGAACGCGACGGCATGTGGCGGCTGGCCTTTCTAATCGGCCTGCTGGTTTCGCCCTGGCTGTACCGCCTGGGCAGCGCCTTGCCGCCTGTGGTGGTGGAGGCCAGCACCACGCGCCTGATCGTGGCGGGCTTGCTGGTCGGCATCGGCACGCGCTATGCCTCGGGCTGCACCAGCGGCCACGGCGTCTGCGGCGTGTCGCGCGGATCGCGCCGCTCGCTGACCGCTACCGCCTTATTCATGGGCGCGGGCTTTGCCGTGGTCTACGTCACCCGTCATCTGGGAGCGCTCTGACATGGTTGCGCTGATCGCCTTCGCATCGGGCCTGGTGTTCGGCCTGGGCCTCATCATTTCCGGCATGGCCAATCCGGCCAAGGTGCTGGGCTTCCTTGACCTCGCCGGCGCCTGGGATCCGTCGCTGGCTTTCGTGATGGGCGGCGCCGTGCTGGTGACGGCAGCGGGCTTCGCACTCTTGCGCCGCCGCCGCGTCAGCCTGTCGGGCGAACCCATGCGTTGGCCGACGGCCACCCGCGTGGACTTGCGCCTGGCCGTCGGCAGCATGGCGTTTGGTGCGGGCTGGGGGCTGGCCGGTTTCTGCCCGGGACCGGCACTGGTGGCCGCGGCGGCCGGCGTGACCGAGGCGTTGATTTTCGTGGCCGCCATGGTGGCAGGCATGGCGATATTTTCAGTCCTGGAAAAATTCAAAAGCCGGTAAACCGGCGAGGAGACAAGCATGCCGACAGCAGAGGCGCAGCGCGATTTCGATGTGGTGGTGGTGGGCGGCGGATCGGCGGGAATAGGCGTCACCGCCAGCCTGCTGCGCCGCCGTCCGGACCTGCGCATTGGCGTCATCGAGCCGAGCGACAAGCACTACTATCAGCCGGCCTGGACGCTGGTGGGCGGCGGCGCCTTCGACGTCGCCAAGACCGTGCGCCCAACCGACGCCGTCATGCCCAAACGCGCCACCTGGCTGCGGGCCGCCGCCGCAGGCTTCGAGCCCGAAGCCAACCGCGTGCGGCTGGCGGACGGCAGCGCCGTGAGCTATCAGCAATTGATCGTCTGCCCCGGTCTGCGCCTGGCGTGGGACAAAGTCGAGGGCCTGGCCGATACGCTGGGCAAGAACGGCGTCAGCTCCAACTACCGCTACGACCTGGCGCCCTATACCTGGGAACTGGTGCGCGGACTGAAGGGCGGGCAGGCGCTGTTCACGCAGCCGGCCATGCCCATCAAATGCGCCGGCGCGCCGCAGAAAGCCATGTACCTGGCTTGCGACCACTGGAAGCGCACCGGCGTGCTGGACCGCATCGACGTAGAGTTCGACCTGGCGGGCGCGGCGCTGTTCGGCGTGCCGACCTTTGTGCCGCCGCTGATGCGCTACGTGGAAAGCTACGGCATCGCGCTGGCCTTCAATTCAGCGCTGGTGGCGGTGGACGGCGCGGCGCGCAAGGCCTGGTTCGACCTCAAGAACGGCGACGGCGCGGTGACGCGCGTGGAGAAGTCCTTCGACATGCTGCACGCGGTGCCGCCCCAGGTTCCGCACGACTTCCTGAAAAACAGCCCGCTGGCGGATGCCGCCGGCTGGTGCGAAGTGGATCCCGCCACGCTTTTGCACGTGCGCCATGGCAACGTGTTCGGGCTGGGTGACGGCATCTGCACCAGCAATGCCAAGACCGCCGCGGCCGCGCGCAAGCAGATCGTGACGGTGGCCGAGAACCTGCTGGCGCTGCGCGAAGGCCACGCCATGCCGGTCAAGTACGACGGCTACGGCTCCTGCCCGCTGACAGTGGAGCGCGGCCGCATCGTGCTGGCCGAGTTCGGCTATGGCGGCAAACTGTTGCCCACCTTCCCGCTGGATCCGACCGTGCCGCGCAAGAGCGCCTGGTTCCTCAAGGCGACCTTGCTGCCCTGGATCTACTGGAACGGCATGCTCAAGGGCCGTGAATGGCTGGCCCGCCCGCTGGGCAACTGAGCGCCGCCATGATCGATACAGTGTTGGCCGTCAGCGCGGCGCTGGGGGCGTGCGTGGGCCTGATACTCGGGCTGACCGGCGCCGGCGGCGCCATCATGGCGGTGCCGCTGCTGGTCTTCGGCCTGCACTTGCAGGTGTCGCAGGCCGCGCCCATCGCCTTGCTGGCAGTGGGCCTGTCCGCCGCGCTGGGCGCGGTGCTGGGCCTGCGCAAGGGGCAGGTCCGCTATCGCGCGGCGGGCTTCATGGCCGCCACCGGCATACTGGTTTCGCCGCTGGGCCTGTGGGCGGCGCGGCGCCTGCCCAATGCGCCGCTGGCCATCATCTTTGCCGGCGTGCTGGGCATGGTGGCGTGGCGCATGTGGAATCAGGGCGCCAAGCCCGCGACGGCGGTCCAGGCCGCGCCGCGCACCCCGCCCTGCCAGCTCAACGCCAGTACCGGCAGGCTGCGCTGGACCGCGCCCTGCGCGCGCGCCTTGACGGGCGCGGGCCTGGTCGCGGGCTTTCTGTCCGGTTTGCTGGGTGTGGGCGGCGGCTTCGTCATCGTGCCCGCGTTGCGCCGCGCCACGGACCTGACCATGCAGGCCATTGTCGGCACCTCACTGGCGGTGATCGCGCTGGTGTCCGCCAGCGGTGTCGTGGCCGCCGCGGCGGGCGGACATCTGGATTGGCGCATCGCGGCGCCGTTCACGGCGGCTGCGGTGCTGGGCATGCTGGCCGGCCGCAAGGTGGCCGACCGCTTTCCGCCGCGGCGCCTGCAGCAGAGCTTTGCGCTGTTCGCGGGCGTGGTGGCCGTGGCGATGCTGGCCAAGGGCATGCTGGCGCTGCTGGCGGCCGCGTGAGGCCGCCAGCAGCGCCGTTTACTCGTAGGTCCGGATGTCGTCGATGACCTTGCCGTCGTTCGGCAGGCCATCCGCATCCACCCATTCCACGTCGCTGCGCAGCTTGGTCACATCGCGCACCGACTCCGCGATGCGCTTGCCCAGCTCTTCGCTGCGCACCCGGGATTCCACCTTGAGCACCATGCGGTCGGACCCCGTGCTGCCGCTGATCACCAGCCGCGCGCGCAGGATCTCCGGGTGGCGGCGCGCCACATCGGCGACCTGCGACGGATGCACGAACATGCCGCGCACCTTGGTGGTCTGGTCCGCGCGTCCCATCCAGCCCTTGATGCGGGTGTTGGTGCGGCCGCAAGGCGAGATGCCGGGCATGACGGCGGACAGGTCGCCGGTGCCGAAGCGTACCAGCGGATAGTCCGGGTTCAAGGTCGTGACCACGACCTCGCCGACTTCGCCATCAGGCACGGGTTCGCCGGTGCCGGGGCGCACGATCTCGACGATGATGTCCTCGCCCAGCACCAGGCCTTCGCGCGCCGGCGTTTCAAACGCGACCATGCCGAGGTCGGCGCTGCCATAGGCCTGGTAGCCGTCGATGCCGCGCGCGGCCAGCCAGTCGCGCAGGGATGGCGGAAAGGCTTCGCCCGACACCAGCGCGCGGCGCAGCGAGTCTAGCTTGACGCCCAGCTCGTCGGCCTTCTCCAGGATGATCTTGAGGAAGCTGGGCGTGCCGGTATAGCCGGTGGGCGCCAGGTCCTGAATTGCGCGCACCTGCTGTTCGGTCTGTCCGGTGCCGCCCGGAAATACGGTGCAGCCCACGGCGTGCGCCGCGGTTTCCATCATGGAACCGGCGGGTGTGAAATGGTAGGAAAAGCAGTTGTAGGCCAGCTCGCCGGCGCGGAACCCCGCTGCGTGCAGGGCGCGGGCAAAGCGCCAGTAGTCGCCGCGCGCGCTCTCCGGTTCATAGATCGGGCCGGGGGACGCAAACACCCGCATCGCCTCGCCCCAGCCGATGGCGGAGAAACCGCCGAAGGCTTTCTGCGGCCCGGCAGGCGCCGCCGCGTCATCGCGGCTGTGCTGCTGGCGCTCCAGCAGTTCGTGCTTGCGCAGCACCGGCAGGCTTGCCAAGGCCGCGCGCGACGTGATGGTGGCGGGGTCGATGCCGCGCAACTGCTCGGCGATGGCAGGCGCACGCGCAATGGCCCGGGCGATCGCGGCGGGCAGGGCGGCCATCAGCTCGCGCTCGCGTTGCTCGGGCGCTCTGGTTTCCAGAACATCGAAAAACTCGGACATGGGATCGCACCCTCTCGTATGCCAGGAATCACGCCAGCCAGCGCTTGCGCCGGCGGTAGAACTTGTTGTCGCGGAAACTCTTGCGTTCGCCGCTGGATATGCCCAGGTAGAACTCCTTCACGTCCTCGTTCTGGGCCAGGTCGGCGGCGGCGCCGTCCATCATTACGCGGCCGTTTTCAAGGATGTAGCCGTAGTCGGCATAGCGCAGCGCGATGTTGGTGTTCTGCTCGGCCAGCAGGAAGCTGACGCGCTCGCGCTGGTTCAGGTCGCGCACGATCTCGAAGATCTCTTCGACGATCTGCGGCGCCAGGCCCATGGAGGGCTCGTCCAGCAAAATCATGTTGGGGTTGGCCATCAGCGCGCGGCCGATGGCGGTCATCTGCTGCTCGCCGCCCGAGGTGTAGCCGGACTGGCTGGTGCGGCGCTGCTTCAGGCGCGGAAAATACTGGTAGACGCGCTCCAGCGCCGCCGCGGTGTCGCCGCGGCTCATGCTGCGCGTATAGGCGCCGGTCAGCAGGTTTTCTTCGATGGTCAGGTGGGCAAAGCAATGCCGGCCTTCCATCACCTGCACCACGCCGCGCTTGACCAGCTCCGCCGGCGACAGCTTTTCGATGCGCTGGTCGCGGTACTGGATATGGCCCTTGGTGACGTCGCCGCGCTCGCCCTTGAGCAGGTTCGAGATGGCGCGCAAGGTGGTGGTCTTGCCCGCGCCGTTGGCGCCGAGCAAGGCCACGATCTTGCCTTCCGGCACTTGCAGGGAAACACCCTTGAGCACCAGGATCACGTGGTTGTAGATCACCTCGATGCCGTTCACGTCGAGCAGCACCTTTGGGGTGTCTGCGGGTACTGCGGAAGTCGTTGCAGCGGTCATGGCTGTTCCTGCGGCTTGGTGGCCGCCGGCCCCGCTTTCGGGACCGGCGGCCGGTTCACATCAGTTCTCGCAAGTGCGGGGCGTGATGTTCTTTTCCTTCGCGTACTTGGCGGCGCCTTCCTTCACCATGGGATCCAGGATGGCCTTGTCCGACTGATACCAATCGGAGACCACCTTGAACTTCGCGCCGTCCCACTGCACGATGCGAGCCCAGTCGTCGCCCTTGTGGTTGCTGCACGAGGTCTTGACCGGACGCATGATCTGGCCGAAGCCCAGCTTGTCGAGCTTTTCCTGCGTCAGGTTCAGGTTCTCGAAGCCCCAGCGCACCTGCTCGGGCGTCAGCGCCTTGCCCTTGCCGTACTTCTCTTGCGCGGTGCGGATCGCTTCCACCTGCAGCATCGAGATCATCATGCCGCGGGTATGCGCGATGGTGCCCAGCGTGGTCTTGCCGGTCTTGTCCGCGCCCTGGCCCTTGTCGTAGACGAACTTCTTCAGATCGTCGTAGACCTTGTCGTGCTCGGCGCCGCTGTTGTGGATGGTGATGGCGTTGTAGCCCTTGGCGACATCGCCCAGGTCCTTCACGTCGCCTTCGGAGCCGGCCCACCAGATCGCGTACATCTTGTCCCGCGGATAGCCGCTGGCCTGGGCTTCGCGGATGGCGGTCGGCGTCATGATGCCGGCGCTCCACAGCAGCACGTAGTTGGGACGCGCCTGGCGGATCTGCAGCCAGGTGGACTTCTGTTCCACGCCGGGGGCGGTCACGGGATAGAGCACCAGCTCGAAGCCTTCCTTGGCCGCGCGCTTCTGCAGCAGGGGGATCGGCTCCTTGCCGTACGGCGAGTCGTGATAGACCAGGGCGATCTTCTTGCCCTTGAGCTTGTCCATGCCGCCTTCTTTCTTGGCGATGTCCTGGATCATCACGTCGGCCGCGGTCCAGTACGTGCCGAGCAGCGGGAAGTTCCATTCGAACACGCTGCCGTCGACCGACTGCGACAGGCCGTAGCCCATCGTTTCAACCGGCACCTTGTCGACCATGGCCTTGTCGCTGACGGCGAAGGTGATGCCGGTGGACTGGGTGTCGAAACCCGATGCGCCGGTGCCCTTGCCCTTCAGACGCTCGTAGCATTCCACGCCGCGGTCGGTGGCGTAGGCGGTTTCGCACTCTTCGTACGTGATCTTGACGCCGTTGACGCCGCCATCGCGTTCGTTGACCAGCTTCAGGTAGTCCAGCTTGCCGTCGGCCCAGGGAATGCCCAGGGGTGCGAAGGACCCGGTGCGATACACCAGCAACGGAACGAACTGCTCTTCCGCCGCCATTGCCGGCGTGGCCACGGCGCCCGCGGCGCCGGCTGCGGCCATCAAAGCTGCCGCCAACTTCAGGTTAAGACGCTTCATCTCCATTTACCTCCTGCGTGGTGCTTGGGTCAGTAAACCCTGGGACACCGGGATTGGCCCGGTCTTGAGCCGGGTATTCAGGGCGGGTCCGGGGCGCTTGTGCCGCCGCGGACCGCGGAAATCAATGCGAAATCAGTGGGGGAAGGGCCAGATGCGCAGCTTCTCTTTGCCGATGCTCCATAGCCTTGCCAGCCCGTGCGGTTCGGCGATCAGGAAGAACACGATCAGCGCGCCGAACACCATGTGTTCGATGTGCGCCGCCGTGTCCACCGACAGCGGAATGCCCAGCGCGTGCGGAATGTTGGACAGCGCCACCGGCACCAGCACGATGAAGGCCGCGCCGAAGAAGCTGCCGATGATCGAACCCAGCCCGCCGATGATGACCATGAACAGCAGTTGGAACGAACGCGTCAGGTCGAACGCCAGCGGCTCCCAGGAACCCAGGTGGATGTAGCCCCACAAGGCCCCGGCCACGCCGACGATGAACGAGCTGACCGCGAAGGCGGTGAGCTTGGCGTACATGGGGCGGATGCCGATGACGGAGGCCGCCACGTCCATGTCGCGGATCGCCATCCACTGGCGGCCGATGGCGCCGCGCACCAGGTTCTTGGCCAGCAGGCTGAAGACGACGACCAGGATCAACACGAACAGGTACTTCTCCAGCGCGCTCTGCACCGGCAAACCGAAGGCGGTCAGCGGCGGCACCGAGACGTTGCCGGACGACGAGTAGTTGGTGAAGAAGGGGATGCGCAGGAACGCCCAGTCCACGAAGAACTGCGCGGCCAGCGTCGCCACCGCCAGGTACAGGCCGCGGATGCGCAGGCTGGGTATCCCGAAGATCACGCCCACGATGGTGGCGAAGAAGCCGCCCAGCAGGATCTGGATGATCAGCGGCATGCCGGGAAAGCGCACGCCGAAGTTCCAGGCCGCGTAGGCGCCCACCGCCATGAAGGCGCCGGTGCCCAGCGAGATCTGGCCGCAATAGCCAACCAGGATGTTCAGGCCCACGGCGGCCAGCGCCAGGATCAGGAACGGAATCAGGATGGCGCGCAGCAGGTAGTCGCTGGCCATGGCCGGGATGGCGACGAACGCCACCGCCAGCAGCAGCCAGATGAAGATGCGGTCCTGGCGGATCGGGAAGATCTGCTGGTCAGCGCGATAGCTGGTCTTGAATTGGCCGTTTTCGCGATAGAACATGTTTTTATCCTAGAGGGCCTGTGGGCTCAGACACGGTCGATGATCTTCTCGCCGAACAGCCCTTGCGGACGGAACAGCAGGAACACCAGCGCCAGCACATAGGCGAACCAGATTTCGATACCGCCGCCTACCAGCGACCCCAGATAGACCTCGGACAGCTTTTCGCCCACGCCGATGATCAGGCCGCCCAGGATGGCGCCCGGCACCGAAGTCAGCCCGCCCAGGATCACCACCGGCAGCGCCCGCAACGCCGCGGTGGACAGCGTGAACTGCACGCCGAACTTCGAACCCCAGATGATCCCGGCCACCAGCGCCACCAGCCCCGCCACGCTCCAGACGATCACCCAGATGCGGTTCAGCGGAATGCCGATGGACTGCGCGGCCTGGTGGTCGTCGGCCACCGCGCGCAGGGCGCGGCCGGTCGAGGTGTACTGGAAGAACAGCGCCAGCGCGGCCACCAGCAGGGCAGCGATCACCGCCGCCGTCAGGTCTTCCAGATTGATCAGCAAGCCGCCTTCGAAGACCGAATCCAGGATCATCAGCGGATCCTTGGGCATGCCCACGTTGATGGAATACACCGAACTGCCGAAGGTGATCTGGCCCAGGCCGTCCAGGAAGTAGCTGATGCCCAGCGTCGCCATCAGCAGGGTGGTGGCTTCCTGGTTGACCAGGTGGCGCAGCACGAAGCGTTCGATGGCGACCGCCAGCAGGAACATCACGATGGCGCTGACGATGAAGGCCAGCACGTTGGCCAGGATCATGTTGTCAAAGCCGAACCAGCGCGGCAGCCACTCCGAGAAGCGCGCCATGGACAGCGCGGCGACCAGCACCATCGCGCCCTGCGCGAAGTTGAAGACGCCGGATGCCTTGAAGATCAGCACGAAGCCCAGGCCGATCAGCGCATACAGCATGCCGCTCATCAGGCCGCCGAATAAGGTCTCTAGAAAAAATCCCATGTCTGTCCGCCTTAGTGCGACACGCCGAGGTAGGCGCGGATGACGTCTTCGTTTGCGCGGACCTCGTCCGGCTTGCCGTCGCCGATCTTCTTGCCGTAGTCCAGCACCACCACGCGATCCGAGATGTCCATGACCACGCCCATGTCGTGCTCGATCAGCACGATGGTGGTGCCGAACTCGTCGTTCACGTCCAGGATGAAGCGGCTCATGTCCTGCTTCTCTTCGATGTTCATGCCGGCCATCGGCTCGTCCAGCAACAGCAGGCGCGGCTCCATCGCCAGCGCGCGGCCCAGGTCCACGCGCTTTTGCAGGCCGTAGGGCAGGCGGCCGACAGGCGTCTTGCGGTAGGCCTGGATTTCCAGGAAGTCGACGATGTTCTCGACGAACTCGCGATGCTGGATCTCTTCGCGCTCGGCCGGGCCCAGGCGGAAGGCCTGCGCCAGCAACCCGCACTTCATGCGCAGGTTGCGGCCGGTCATGATGTTGTCCAGCACGCTCATTCCCTTGAACAGCGCCAGGTTCTGGAAGGTGCGGGCGATGCCCATTTCGGCGGCGCGGCGCGGATTCATGCGCGAGAAGCGCTCGCCGCGGAACTCGATGCCGCCTTGCTGCGGCGTGTAGACGCCGTTGATGACGTTGAGCATCGAGCTCTTGCCGGCGCCGTTGGGGCCGATGATGGCGCGGATCTCGTGTTCGCGCACATTGAAGGAAATGTCCGTCAGCGCCTTCACGCCGCCGAAGGACAGCGAAATGTTCTGCATGTCCAGCATGACGTCGCCGATGCGCTGGTCGCGGTCGTTGTTGCTCATGATCTCTACGCGGCCTTGGCGGTGATGGCGGGGAAGGTCTTGACCGGGCGGATCTTCAAGTCCGCCGAGATCTTGCCGGTGCGTCCGTCTTCGAATTTCACTTCGGTCTCGATGAACTGCGACTGCTTGCCGCCAAAGAGCGCGTCGATAAGCACGCCGTACTTCTGCGCGATGAAGGCGCGGCGCACCTTGCGCGTGCGGGTCAGCTCGTCGTCGTCCGGATCCAGTTCCTTGTGCAGGATGAGGAAGCGGCTGATCTGCGAGGCCGACAGCTTGGGATCGGTCGCCAGGTCGGCGTTGACCTGTTCCACGCATTCGGCGATCAACTGGTAGACCTCGTCCTTGGAGGCCAGGTCGGTGTAGCCGGCATAGGGCATGCCGCGGCGTTCGGCCCAGTTGCCCACGGCTTCCAGGTCGATATTGATGAAGGCGCACACGTCTTCGCGGTTGGCGCCGAAGGCCACCGCTTCCTTGATGTGCTGGAAGAACTTGAGCTTGTTCTCGATGTATTTGGGCGCGAACAGGCTGCCGTTGGCGAGCTTGCCCACGTCCTTGGCACGGTCGATGATCTTCAACTGGCCGTCGGTGTCCAGATAGCCTGCGTCGCCCGTGTGAAACCAGCCATCGGCGCTGCGCGCTTCGGCGGTCGCTTCGGGGTTGCGGTAGTACTCCTTGAACAGGCCTGGGCTCTTGACCAGGATCTCGCCGTTGTCGGCCACGCGGATCTCCACGCCGTCGACGGGCGGACCCACGGTGTCGTCGCGCACCTGGCCGTCGGGCTGCACGCAGACGAAGACCGAGGTTTCCGTGGAGCCATAGAGCTGCTTGAGGTTGATGCCGATGGAGCGGTAGAACACGAACAGGTCGGGGCCGATGGCCTCGCCCGCGGTGTAGGCCACGCGTACCCGGCTCATGCCCAGCGCATTGCGCAGCGGACCGTAGATCATCATGTTGCCCAGCGCGTAGCGCAGGCGGTCCCAGGCGCTGACTTGTTCGCCGTCCAGGATCCTGGTGCCCACGCGGCGCGCGAGCTTCATGCAGGCCGCGAACAGCTTGCGCTTGATCAGCCCCGCGTCTTCCATGCGGATCATCACATGCGTCAGCAGGCCTTCCAGCACGCGCGGCGGCGCGAAGTAATAGGTGGGGCCGATGTCGCGCATGTCGATCGACACGGTGTCAGGCGATTCGGGATGGTTCACCGTAAAGCCCGTGACCAGCAGCTGCGTGTACGAGAACATGTTCTGGCCGATCCAGGCAGGCGGCAGATAGGCCAGCACGTCTTCCTGGTCGGTCAGCTTTTCCATTTCGGACACGGCGCGCGCGCGGTCGATCAGCGCATGGTGCGTGAGCACCACGCCCTTGGGCTTGCCGGTGGTGCCCGACGTATAGAACATGGCGGCCGGATCATGCGGCTGCACGGCGGCGACGGCCTGGTCGAAGAAGCCGGGATGCTGCGTAGCGTATTCGCGGCCCAGTTCCTCCAGCTGTTCATACGAACGCAGCATCGGGTCGGTGTAATGGCGCAGGCCGCGCGGATCGTCGTACACCACGTGCTGCAAGGCAGGGCATTGCTCGCGGACTTCGAGCATCTTGTCGACCTGTTCCTGGTCTTCGACGATGGCCACGGTGATCTCGGCGTCCTGCAACACGTAGACCATTTCCTGGGCGACGGCGTCCTGGTAGAGCGGCACCGGTATGGCGCCCAGCGACTGCGCGGCCATCATGGCCATGTACAGGCGCGGGCGGTTTTCGCCGATGACGGCCACGTGCATGCCGGGCTTGATGCCCAGCGCGGCCAAGCCATGCGCGACGTGCCGGACATGCTCCGCCACTTCGGACCACGTAAGGGTTTGCCAGATCCCCAGATCTTTTTCGCGTATGGCGGGCCGCGACCCGCGAACGCTGGCATGCGTGAACAGCAGCGCCGGAAAGGTATCCAGCGCAGCCGGCATCCGTGCAGATGCGGGCGGTGTATGTGCCACGATGTCTCCTCCGGTTTGGGCGCATCGGGCCAGGAGTCCGCGTAAGCGGCGGTGGCGATGAAGCGCTTGACCAGTTGGTTTTAGATTTACGGCAGGAGTTAAGGTATAAGGTTGGGTTGCTACCAACTGTCACCATCGCGACATTCAAGGAACTTTTAGGGTATTCCCGATGCAGCTAGCCGACTCCCTGCAACTCGCCGCCGCCTGGTTTCGCGTGCTCAGCCGCGATCAGCAAGAACGCGTCGAGCGGGACCTGACCGTGCAGCAGGTGGTTGCCGGGTCGATCATAGAGCGCAAAGGTGAACTCGCACAGGCTTGGATAGGCGTGCTGGCGGGGCTGGTCAAGGTTTCGGTGGGTAACGCCGAAGGCAAGGTGGCTTCGCTGACCGGCGTGCCTGCCGGCGGCTGGATAGGCGAAGGCTCGCTGCTCAAGCGCGAGATCCGCAAGTACGACATCGTTGCGCTGCGGGATTCAGTGGTGGCGCGCCTGCCGGCCGCCACCTTCGACTGGCTGCTGGACAGCAGCATTCCGTTCAACCGCTATCTGCTCCACCAATTGAACGAACGCGTGGCGCAGTTCATCGGCAAGGCGGAGTACGACCGTCTGCTGGATCCGGATGCGCGCGTGGCCCGCTGCCTGGCCGAGCTCTTCAACCCTTTGCTGTATCCCGGCATGGGCATGCGCCTGACGATTACGCAGGAAGAGGTAGGCTATCTGGCCCGGGTATCGCGGCAGCGCGCCAACCAGGCGCTGCGCAAGCTGGAAGAAGCCGGCCTGCTCAATGTGGAGTATGGCGCGGTCCGGGTGCTGGACCTGGATGGCCTGAAGCAATACGGGTCGGATCGTGCGGCGGTCGAAGGAGAACCGGCCTAGTGCACAGGCCGTTCGAAAAAAAAAACTTGACGATAAATAGCGCGCTATTTAATATTGCGCAATGAAATCACGATCCAAACCCAAGGCGGCATTCAATCCGCTGCTGCTGGACAGCCAGTTGTGTTTCGCCCTGTATTCGACCTCGCTGGCGATGAACAAGGTGTACCGCAAGCTGTTGCGCGGGCTGGACCTGACCTATCCGCAGTACCTGGTGATGCTGGTGCTGTGGGAGGGCGACGAGATCACGGTGACGGATATCGGCGAGCGCCTGTTCCTGGATTCCGCGACCTTGACGCCGCTGCTCAAGCGGCTGGAAGCGGCAGGCCTGGTGACGCGCCAGCGCGCGGTCGAAGACGAGCGCCAGGTGATCGTCGGCCTGACCCGCCAGGGCCGCGAGCTGCGCGCGCAGGCCGAGGCGGTGCCGCATTCCATTGCGGATGCCGCGCAGTGTTCGCTGGAAGAGGCGCAAGGTATGATGAAAACGCTGCACGCGCTACGGCAGAAGCTGACCGCAAGTCTTTGAAGTGGCGGGCAAGGCCCGCCATCGTCAGATTCAATAAATAGTGCGCTATTTAATATTGCACTATTTAATTAGTAAGGGCGAAGACGGGATGTTCCCGCCGGGCCTGGCAGTCCAACCTCCACTTCCATAAAAGGAAACGCATCATGTCTATCGAAAAAGTGCTCTACCGCGCTCATGCGCACGTTACCGGCGGCCGTGAAGGCACGGGCGCCACGGACGACGGCAACCTGAACGTCAAACTGACGACCCCGAAGGAACTGGGCGGCGCGGGCGCGGCCGGCACCAATCCGGAACAGCTGTTCGCGGTGGGTTATTCGGCATGCTTCATGGGCGCCATGAAATTCGTCGCCGGCCGCGACAAGATCGCCATGCCGTCGAATGCGACGATTGACGGCGCTGTTGGCATCGGTCCTATTCCTACGGGGTTCGGGATCGAAGTCGAATTGAAGATTTCGTTGCCGGGGATGGAGCGGGCTGAGGCTGAGAAGTTGGTGGCTGCGGCGCATATCGTTTGCCCTTATTCGAATGCTACGCGTGGGAATATTGACGTGACGTTGACGATTGTTTGATCGTTGCTTGATGTTCTAGTGGCGGGCGGCCTTGTTCGTAGGCCGCCCGTCGTCGCGTGCGGCGTGGCGGCTCGCGCCCACGATTGCGGTCCGGAGCGTTCGCTCCGGACTTCCCCGTCCTCATCCTCGTTGCCGCCTGCGGCGGCTGCCTTCGGATTCCGTCGGGCGCATCGAGGTTGCGAGCCGCCACGCCGCACGCGACGCCGGGCTACGTGCGTCTTGGCTCGCTGCGCCGCTAGAGCTGTGGTCAGTGGCGAGTCTTGTGCTGCCCGTTATTTCCGGCCGCGCGGGCGGCCGGAAATAACATACGTGGTTTTTGAAATCTCGATCGTGCTCGCTGTCGCGCATGTGGACAGTTGTTTTCTGATGGCATCGCCGTCCAGGGGGTGGGGCGGTGATGGGCGGCGCGCGTTGGGCAATGGCTTGCGCACGCAGAGCGTCTCGCGCGCGCCGCCCATCCGGCGCCGGAGTTGAATTGCAGATGTTAGGCAGAGCTGAGCTGAATCGACGTTATGCCGCAGCCACTGCGCGCAGCGCCATCACGTGACGCAAGACACCGCGTAAGCCCCAAGAGGCCGCCCGGGCGGGCGGCCTGGGGCGGGCCCCGCAAGACACGCCACCACACCCCGATGCGGAAAAAAACGCCAAGCACACAGACCGCCCCAGCGTCCGTAAAGATTCAAGCAGCACAGCCTGCCGCGTCGGGGACTCGCGTAGGGCGGGGCGTCGATAAGCCCGAGGGAATCCGAAGGCAGTCGCCGGAGGCGACAACGAGGATGACGAAGGGGAAGTCCGGAGCGAACGCTCCGGACCGCAATCGTTGCCCCGCCCTACGCGAGTCCCCGACGTGGCAGGCGTCTCAAGAACTCAACACTGAAGCCCTCAATGCGATCCACCCAAATAAGCCGCAACAACAGCCGGATCATGCTTCAACTTATCCGCGCTCCCATGCACAGAAATCCGCCCGTTCTCCAACACATACCCATAATCGGCCACATTCAACGCCGCAGCTGCAAACTGCTCCACCAACAGCATCGTCACGCCTTCATCCTTGAGCCGCGCGATGATCCGGAACACTTCTTCCACCAGGATCGGCGCCAGCCCCATTGAAGGCTCGTCCAGCAGCACCAGTTCCGGATTCAGCATTACCGCGCGCGCCATGGCCAGCATCTGCTGTTCGCCGCCAGACAAAGTGCCGGCCAGTTGATCGCGCCGTTCCTTCAAGCGCGGAAACAGGTCCATGGCGCGGCCCAGGTCGGACTGCACGTCGCCCTTGGGACGGCTGCCCGTCAGGCGCGGGAACGCGCCCAGCAGCAGGTTGTCGGTGACCGACAGCGTCGGGAACACGCGCCGGCCTTCGGGCGAGTGCGCCAGGCCCAGCCGCGCGATGCGGTGGGACTCCAGGCCGTCGATGCGCTTGCCGCTCAGCGTGACCTCGCCCGCGGTGGGGCGGATCATGCCGGACAGCGCCCGCATCGTGGTGGTCTTGCCGGCGCCGTTGGAGCCGATCAGCGTCACCACCTTGGCCTTCGGCACCTCCATGCTGATGCCGTGCAGCACCTTCACCTTGCCGTAGCCCGCTTCCAGATTCTTGATCGATAGCATCTTGTTGTCCCCTTGGCGTCAGGCGGGCGCGCCGCCCAGATACGCCTCGATGACCTTGGCGTTGCTTTGCACTTCGTTGGGCAGGCCCTCGGCGATCTTTTGGCCGAAGTCCAGCACCGACACGGTGTCGCAGACCCCCATCACCACGTCCATGTGGTGTTCGATGAGGATCAGCGTGATGCCGTGGTCGCGCACCTTGCGGATGATGGCCAGCAGCTCGACGATGTCGGGCGCGGTCAGGCCGGCCGCGGGTTCGTCCAGCAGCAGCAGTTGCGGGTCCAGCGCCAGGGCGCGGGCGATTTCCAGCAGGCGCTGCTTGCCGTAGGGCAGGTTGCGGGCTTCCTCGCTGGCCAGGGATTCCAGGCCCACGAATTCCAGCAGCGCCATGGCGCGGGCGCGGGCGCCCTGTTCCTCGCCCTTCCATTTGGACGTGCGCAGCGCGATGCCGGCCAGGCCCGTGGTGAAGGTGTGGTGCAGGCCGACCAGCACGTTCTCCAGCGCCGTCATTTCGCCGAACAGCTGCACGTTCTGGAAGGTGCGCGCGATGCCGGTTTCCGCGATGTCGGCCGGGGTCATGCCGACCAGCGACTTGCCCGAGAACTCCACCGCGCCGGCGGTCGGCACGTAGATGCCCGTGAGCACGTTCATCATGGTGCTCTTGCCGGAGCCGTTGGGGCCGATCAGGCCATGGATGGTGCCGCGTTTGACGGTCAGGTCGACCTGGTTCAGCGCCTTCAGGCCACCGAACTGCATCAGCACGCCCTTGGCCGCCAGCAGCGTGTCGCCCTTGCCCTTGGCCGCATCGGGCACCGCTTCCTGCGCCTTCACCAGATCCGACTTGACCGACAGTGCGGCGCGGCGGTTGGAGAAGAACAGGTTGCGCACGAAGCCCACGATGCCGTCGGGCAGGTAGTACACGACGAACAGGATCATGGCGCCGAAGATCGTCAGGCGCCAGTCGGTCACCACTTCCAGCCAGTACGAGAACACCGCCAGCAGGATGGTGCCTACGACCGGCACGACGACGCGGCGCGGTTCGGTGCGACCCTTGGAGATAGCGATCACGCTGCCGACAGTGACCAGGATGGCCACGCCCAGCGCGATCAGGCGGAAGGTCGAGATGTCGTCCAGCATCTTGGGCAGCAGCACGATGATGGAAGCGCCCAGCAGCGCGCCCGTGCGGCTCTTGCGGCCGCCCATGATGATGGCCAGCAGGAACAGGATGGTCAGTTCGAAGTTATAGGTATTGGGCGAGATGTACTGTTCCGAATACGAGTACAGCGCGCCGGCCAGGCCGGCGAAGCCGGCGCTGATGACGAAGGCGAACACCTTGTGGCGGTAGACCGACACGCCCATGCAGTCGGACGCGATCGGACTGTCGCGCAGGGCCTCGAACGAGCGGCCCAGGTGCGACTTGAGGATGCGGTGCACCACGATCAGCGACAGCACCAGCAGCGCCGCGACCAGCCAGAAGTATTCGCTCTTGGTCAGCACGTGGCCCGCGATGGCGGGCTTGGAGATCTTGATGCCCAAGGGCCCTTCGGTCATGAAGGTCATCTCGTTGATCAGGATCTGGATGATGGTGCCGAAGGCCAGCGTCACCATGGCCAGGTACGGCCCCGTGACCCGCAGCGCCGGCAGCGCCAGCACCGCGCCGAAGGCCGCCGCGATCAGGATGGCGGCGGGCAGGATGATCCAGATCGGCATCTGCAGGTGGAAGAACAGCACGCCGGCCACATACGAGCCGATGCCGAACAGGCCGGCGTGGCCCAGCGAGACCTGGCCGGTATAGCCCACCACGATATCGAGCCCGAACAGCAGGATCGAGTAGATCATGATGGTTTCGATCAGGTGCAGGTAGTAGGTGTTGGTCACGCCCAGCGGCACGGCGGCCAGGCAGGCCACCGCCACGATGGATAGCAGGAGGTGCAAGGGTTTCATCGCTTACACCTTCTTGATCGCGGTCTTGCCGAACAGGCCGGCGGGCTTGAAGGTCAGTACGAGCAGCAGCAACACCAATCCCGGCACGTCTTTGTACCCCGTCGAAAGATAGAAACCGGTGGTCGTTTCGGCGATCCCCAGGATCAGCCCGCCCACCACCACGCCCATGCCGCTGGACAGGCCGCCGATGATGGCGACGGCGAAGGCTTTGAGGCCCAGCACCGCGCCCATGGTGGCGCCGGTCAGGGTCAGGGGCGCGACCAGCACGCCGGCGAACGCTGCTGTCAGCGAAGACAGCGCGTAGGAAAACGTGATCACCATGCCCGTGTTGATGCCCATCAGGCCGGCGGCGTCGCGGTCGTTGGAGGTAGCGACGAAGGCCTTGCCGTAGATGGACTTGCGGTTGAAGATTTCCACCAGCAGCATCATGGCCAGGGCGCCGAACACCACCAGCAATTCCATGGGCAGCACATTGGCGCCCAGTACCTGGATCGGCGCTTCCGGCAGCGGCGAGGGGAAGCGCAGGTCGTCGCGGCCCCAGATGTTCTCGGCCACGTTCTTGAAGATGATGCCCAGCGCGATGGTGGCCATGATCCAGCCGAACTCCGAGCGGGTCTTGATGGCGGGCCTGACGCCCACGCGCTCGACCAGCGCGCCTTGCGCGAATCCGAAGATGCAGACGATGGGTATCATCACCCAGTAGTTCACGCCCAGGCCGACCAGCGTCAGGCCGACCAGTGCGCCCAGCATCAGGGCTTCGCCCTGGCCGAAGTTCAGGGTGCCCGACGTAGCGAACGTGAGCTGGTATCCGAACGCGATGACGGCATAGATCATGCCCAGCGCGATACCGCTATAGATGAGCTGTAGAAGAATCATGGTGTGTGTCGTGTAGCGCTGTGGTTCCGTCCCAACCCCCTTGGGCAGAACGCGGTTTTCAGGCGGCGGCAGACCCGCGCCCTGGCAGGCAGGGCGCGGATGGCGGCGGCCGGGCAGCCGCCGCCGGATGTGCTGCGGGACCTTAGTTGGCCTTGATCACGCGGCCGCCCTTGACTTCGCCGATGACCACTTCCTTGACGGTGATGGCGTCGTGGTTGTCTGCGCTGAAGGGCTTGTTGTAGGTCATCACCACGCCCTCGACGGGCGTCTGCAGGTTTTCGAGGGCCTCGCGGACCTTCGGGCCGTCGGTGGAGTTGGCCTGCTTGAAGGCCGCGGCCAGCAGATAGATGGAGTCATAGCCCTGGGCGGCCGACACCGGCGAGTCGATGCGGTTGTTCTTGGGCTTGAACTTGGCCAGGTAGGCGTCGATGAAGGCCTTGCGCTTGGGCGTGTCCGGGTCCTGGATGAAGGTCTGCGGCATGCGCGCGCCTTCGCCGTTGGTACCGGAGTTGTCGATATAGTTGGCCATGGACAGGGTCCAGCTGCCGATGATCGGCACCTTCCAGCCCAGCTTGGTCATGCCGTTGGCGACCTGCGCCAGTTCGGGGCCGATGCCGTAGGTCAGCACGGCTTCGGCGCCGGCGGCCTTGGCCTTCAGCAGCTGGGCCGTCATGTCGACGTCCTTGATGTTGAATTTTTCGACGGCCACGGGCTTGATGCCCTTGGCGTCCAGGGCCTTCTCCAGATCCTCGCGGCCGAGCTGGCCATAGTTGGTGGAGTCCGCCAGGATCGCGACTTTCTTGAAGCCGCGGCGGGTGACCGCTTCTTCCACGATCATCGGGGCCTGGATGCTGTCGTGCGCCGCGTTGCGGAACACGTAATTGTTCGGGTATTCCGGCGCCTTGAACTGGTGCGTGATGACGCTGCCCGTGGCCACGTTGTTGAACACGGGGATCTTGGCGTCCTGGTAGAAGCGCTGGGAGGCCAGCGCCACGCCGGTATTGATGTAGCCGACGGTGGCCGCCACCTGCTCCTTGTTTATCAGCTCTTGCGCGATCTGCACGCCGCGCTCGTTCTTGGCCTCGTCGTCGCGTTCCACGGCGATCAGCTGGCGTCCCATGACGCCGCCGTTCTTGTTGATTTCTTCAATGGCCAGGCGCACGCCGTCGCGCATGCTGACGCCCATGGAGGACGAACCACCGGTGTAGGGGCCGGCTACGCCGATCTTGATGGGGTCGGCGGCGTGGGCCGCGGCCGTTGCGGCAAATGCAAGGGTTCCTGCGAGCAGCTTCAAACGAAAATCCATTGATGTCTCCGTTGTAATTGGTAGAACTGCGTGGAAAACCGTGTGCCGGCGCCAGGCGGCGGAAATCAATTGCTGCGGCGCTCTCCTGTGTGGCGTGTCGTGACTGTCTGCCTAATCACTTACGCGAAACTGACCCGACGGGGTTTTTCCGCGTAAATACCTAGTACGGACGCACGAGGATTCCTGTCATGCGCTGCGGCGTTGCCTGGGTGTGAAAGGGGGAAGTAGGCTGCGTGCCGTGGCGGGCATGGGCGGGACATTGCATTGGCCGCATCCTAGCCAGCGCGGCGGCGGGCTGCGCGGAATTTCATTCCGCCCCTGCCTGGAAATTTATTCCTGACGGGCTGGCAGGCCGCGTGGCCATTGGGAGACCTGTTTGCACACGCCTTCCAGCCATAGGGAAAACGCTTGGACCGCCTTGCCTGGCGGCCGCGCGGTTTCGGTGCACAGGTAATACTGGGCCTCGCCGGGGATTTCGATGTCCAGGACGCGCACCAGCTTGCCTTCGTCCAGCCATTCCGCGGCCAGCGCGCGCCGCGTGAGCGCGAGGCCCTGGCCGGCGCGCGCCGCTGCCAGCATGATGCCCAGGTCCACCAGCCACACGCCGCGCGCGGGTTCGGGCCAGTCCAGTCCGGCGGCAGCGAGCCATGGCCGCCAAGGCTCCATGGGACAGCGCAGCAGTTGCGCCCGCGCCAGGTCCGCGGGTCGCTCGAAGGGACCATGCTGGTCGCGGTAGCCGGGCGCGCAGACCGCGAAAACCGGATCCGCCGTCAGCTGGCGCGCGTTCAGGCCGGGGTACTTGCCGCTGCCGAAGCGCACCCAGACGTCGGCATTGGGCGGCATGATGTCCAGGTAGGGGATGGACAGCATGATTTCCAGTTCCACCTCGGGATGGGCCGCGGTGAAGCCGGGCAGGGCGGGGATCAGCACCTGGCGGGCGAAGGTGGGAGTGGAGACGACCCGCAAGGGTTCGAGCTTCGGTTCGCCGCGCTTATGCAGCGACGCGTCCGACAGCAGATCCAGCGCGGTGCGCACCTGGTCCAGGTACTCGCGCCCGGCAGAGCTCAGCGTCGCGCCGCGGCTGCTGCGGATGAAGAGGGTGACATCCAGCATGGCCTCCAGCGCGGCAATGCGCTTGCCGATGGCGCTGGCGGTGACGAAGAGTTCCTCGCTGGCGCGCTCGAAGGAGCCCAGGCGGGCGGCCGCTTCGAAGGCCTGAATGGCTGCCAGGGGCGGCAGGCGCACATCTTTGGAGGGGGAGGGACCGCGCATGATCGTCTGGCGGGCCGGTGTTGCGCCCGACGAAAGAATGGCAACCGGCAGATTATAAGGACGGCGGCGTCAGTCCCTCGCCGTAGCGCCTGAGCACCTGGGAGATTTCCACGCGGTAGCCGTCGAGCCAACGCGATTGCGCGGCCTTGGCCTGCTGGTGCGCCGGGTGCCGGATCAATTGCTCCAGCGCCTCCAGCGATTCCCAGTAGTAGACGTTGGAGATCAGGCCGCGCGCGGCATCTTCCCAGCTCTCTTCGCCCAGGTAGCCCGGAATGGCTCGGGCGGCGGCGGCGATGGCCTGGTCCAGGCGATGGAAATCATCGTCGAATTGCTTCTTGGCGAAGATGAAGGTGGAGCTGTACATGGTGGGACTCCGGGCGTGGCTGGGGTCGCAAGCAAACCGGCCGCCGGGAAGTCCGGGCGGCCGTTCGGGGAAACTGTGGGAGGCGTGGCTTAAACGCCTTCGGAAGTCCTTATACGCCCTTGAGCGCCAGACTGACCGCCAACGCGGCCATGACCACCGCGATAAGGCCGTCCAGCACGCGCCAGGCTGAGGCGCTGGCGAAGAACGGGGCGAACAGGCGCGAGCCGATGCCGAGCACGGCGAGCCACAGCAGGCTGGCGGTGAAGGCGCCGGCGGCGAAGGCCATGCGCGCATCCTCGAAGCCGTGCGCCAGCGAGCCGACCACCACCATGTCCAGCCAGAAGTGCGGATTCAGCAGCGAAAAGCCCAACGCGCCCAGGATGGCGGCGCGGCGCGACGGCACCACGTCGCGGGCGGCAGCCAGTCCGCCCGTGGCGGTCCAGGCGCGGCGCGCCGACTGCAGCGCGTACCAGGAAAGGAAGGCCACGCCGAACCAGAGCACGGCGGTCGTCAGCCAGGGGAACCAGGAGGTCAGGGCTTGCAGGCCGGAGACGCTGGCGAAGATGAAGATGGCGTCGATCAGCGCGCAGATGGCGACCACGCTCAAGAGGTGCGCGCGCATCAGGCCCTGGCGCAGGATGAACGCGCTTTGCGCGCCCACGACCGCGAACAGGCCCAGCCCGGTGGCCGTGCCGCTGGCCCAGGCAGTGAAGAAGAGGGGGGATGACAACGTGGCGAACATGACCTGCACCTGTGCTGCTACGCCTGTGGCGGCGTTTGGATGACAACGCCGGGCGCTCGCGGCGCTCCGGTAACAAGGCCATTTTCGCTTGCAGTAGATATGAAATAAAGCTAATTTTCCTTCACTATATTAAGCAAAACTAATCTTATGAAAATCGATCACGGCAACCTGCGCGCCCTGGCAGCGGTAGTGCGGGAAGGCAGCTTCGAGCGGGCGGCGCTGTCGCTGAGCGTCACGCCGTCGGCAGTGTCGCAACGGATCAAGGCGCTGGAGGACCGCATGGGCCGGCTGCTGGTCCAGCGCACTGTGCCGGCGGTGGCCACGGCGGACGGCCAGGTGCTGGTGCGGCTGGCCGAGCAGACGGCGCTGCTGGAGCACGACGCGCTCGACCGCCTGGGCGTGGCGGACGACGATGTGCCCTATGCCAGCATTCCGGTCGCGGTCAATCACGACAGCCTGGAGACCTGGTTCGTCGACGCGGCCGTGCAGTTCGCGGCGCGCACCCGGGCCACGCTGGACATGCAGTCCGAAGACCAGGACCACACCGCAACGCTGCTGCGCAATGGTTCGGTGCTGGGCGCCGTGACCGCCCTGGCCGAGCCGGTCCAGGGCTGCCGCATCCATGCGCTGGGCAGCATGCGCTATGTCGCGACCTGCACGCCCGAATTCCACAAGCGCTACTTCTCGCAGGGCGTCAACGCCCAGACGCTGGCGCAGGCGCCGGTGCTGGTGTTCAACCGCAAGGACGCGCTGCAGGCTCGCTTCGCGCACAAGATCGCGGATCCCGCGCCTTGGCAGCCCCCGGTCTGGTGGGTGCCTTCCACGCGCGCGTTCGTGCAGGCCACGCTGGGCGGCCTGGGCTGGACCATGAATCCGCTGCCGCTGGTGCAGGAACACCTTGATGCAGGTCAGCTGATGCTGCTTCGGGGCCGCGCCTGGGAGGACGTGCCGCTGTATTGGCAGCATTGGCGGGTAAACTCCGAAGCGATGGAAGCCCTGACGGATTCGGTCCTGTCAGCTGCCCGCAGCCTGGTCAGGCGGCGTTAACCCCCTAGGAGAACAACCCATGAACATCCGCAAGTTCGCTGTCATCGCCGCCCTGGGCCTGTGCACGGCCGGCTCGGCTTGGGCTAAGGACTACAAGGTTGGCCAGATCGAGGTCGACGACCTCTGGGTGCGCGCCTCCGCGCCCGGCCAGTCCAATGGCGCGGGGTATATGGACATCGACAACGATGCCAAGGCTGCTGACCGCCTGCTGTCGGTGTCGTCCGACGCGGCGGAGCGCGTCGAGTTGCACACGGTCCAGACCGAGAACGGCGTCTCGAAGATGCGCCAGGTGGAAGGCGGCATCGCGCTGCCGGCCGACACAGAGGTCAAGCTCAGCCCGGGCGGCTACCACGTCATGTTCATCAAGCTGAAGGCCCCGTTCGCCGAAGGCGGCACGGTCCCGGCCACGCTGAAGTTCGAAAAAGCCGGCGAAGTCGCCGTCCAATTCAAGGTCAAGCCGGCCTCGCACAACCCCGGCATGGACCACGGCAGCATGAACCACGGCAGCATGAACCACGGCACGATGAAGCACTAAGCGCCAGGCGCTGCCCGCGCCTGAAAAACTAAGCCGGCCCATGGGCCGGCTCAGGTGGATTCCTGTCAACGAGGCAGGTCCGCCCCGACACAACAGGTCTCCCCCAATCGGGGCCGCGCGGAGCCGGGCTCTGCCGGTCCGCTGCGGCGCCCCCTGGGGGGAAGCGCGCAGCGCTTCGGGGGGGGCTTAATACAGCCCTTGCTGACGCATCGCGTCAGCCACCTTCACGAAGCCGGCAATGTTGGCGCCGTCCAGGTAGTTCACGTACTCGCGCTCGCTGTGGCCGTGGCGTACGCAGTTCTCATGGATGTCGCGCATGATGGCGTGCAGGCGCGCGTCGACTTCCTCGCGGGTCCAGGCCAGGCGGGCCGAGTTCTGGGCCATTTCCAGGCCGGATACGGCCACGCCGCCGGCGTTG
This sequence comes from Achromobacter sp. FW305-C-30-7, assembly GCF_058783105.1. NCBI lineage: Bacteria > Pseudomonadati > Pseudomonadota > Betaproteobacteria > Burkholderiales > Alcaligenaceae > Achromobacter > Achromobacter sp. FW305-C-30-7. The sequence goes on from NZ_JBYSYI010000001.1 coordinate 259,747, forward strand.
CTGGCCTTGCCGGGCGCGTACAGCACGCGGGCGGCGATGAAGGCCTTGGCGGCTTCCAGCGTGGCCGGCATGTTGGCGCCTTCGGCGACGCACAGCACGCCGTTCTTGATCAGCGTTTGCGCATCGGCCAGTTCCAGTTCGTTCTGGGTGGCGCAGGGCAGGGCCACGTCCACCGGCACGTGCCACGGGCGCTTGCCGGCTTCATAGACCAGGCCGAACTGGCGGGCATACGTGTCCAGGCGGCCGCGCAGGTCGTTCTTGATGTGCATCAGCGCCACCAGCTTCTCGTGCGTGAAGCCGGCTTCGTCGACCACGGTGCCGTTCGAATCCGAAATCGTCACGACCTTGGCGCCCAGCGCCATGGCCTTTTCGATCGCGTACTGGGCGACGTTGCCCGAGCCCGATACGGACACGCGCAGGCCGTCGAAGGACTTGCCCACGCGCTTGAGCATTTCTTCAGCGAAGTACACGGTGCCGTAGCCGGTGGCCTCGGGGCGGATCAGGCTGCCGCCGAAGGTCAGGCCCTTGCCGGTGAACACGCTGGCGGTCGAGTTGGACAGCTTTTTCATCATGCCGGCCATGAAGCCGACTTCGCGCGCGCCCACGCCGATGTCGCCAGCCGGCACGTCGGTGTCCGGACCCAGGTGGCGGTACAGCTCGATCATCAGGGCTTGGCAGAAGCGCATGACTTCAGCGTCGGACTTGCCCTTGGGGTCGAAGTCGGAGCCGCCCTTGCCGCCGCCCATGGGCAGCGTGGTGAGCGAGTTCTTGAGGGTCTGCTCGAAAGCCAGGAACTTCAGGATGGACAGGTTCACCGACGGGTGGAAACGCATGCCGCCCTTGAAGGGGCCGATGGCCGAGCTGTGTTGGATGCGGAAAGCGCGGTTGACCTGGGCCTGGCCGCGGTCATCGGTCCAGCACACGCGGAACTGAATCACGCGTTCCGGCTCCACCAGGCGTTCGAGCACGGCGTGCTCGGCGTAGTGGGGGTGCTTTTCGATGAAAGGCCACAGGCTCAGCATCACCTCCTGGACGGCTTGCATGAACTCAGGCTGCTGCGGGTCGCGCGCGGCGACGCCACGCAGGAAGTCGTCCAGACTCTGCACTTTCAACATGATCTCCTTGGGGGTGCTTCGAATAGGTGTGGACTGCGCCGGATTGGGGCGCGAAAATTCTTTTTGGTGCATGGACGCACCTGTATGGTGCGGAATTGTAGGGGTAAATTGCTGCCCTGCGCAAAGCCCAAAAATGGTGCCATCACCTTGATATCAAAGCACTTTTTCTTTTAATTTATTGGGGACGTATAAAAGTGGGGAATCAGGGGTGAGTCGCCTTGAATTGCGGATTCTCAACGAAGACTATTGAATTACCTAGGAAATTAAATACGTCCCCATTTATTTTCATAGAGAGATCATAGGGCCTTCCGAATGGTTGGGAAGGAAAGGCAGACCCGTTCGGGCAGTTTTTGGCTGGCTGGAGGAACGATACCGATTTAATGCGTCCCCATTATTTGTTTGAGCAAAATCACGTCCCCTCTGTGGGATTACAGCTGTACGACGGCCAGCGCCGCGCCCAGCGCCATCAGGACGGCTCCCACCACACGGTCGGCCGCAAGCTGATGATCCAGCAGCATCCGCCGCAGGAAGGGCGAGGACACCGACCACGCCACCGCGCCGAACCAGATCCAGTGCGCCAACGACATGAACAGGCCATAGCCGAACTGCCAGGCCAGCGGCGTGCCGGGCGACACCACCTGGGTATAGGTGCTGACCACGAACAACGTAGTCTTGGGATTCAGCGCATTGGTCAGAAAGCCGCTGTATAACGCTTGCCAGCCCGATATAGGGGGGCGCTCCGAAAGGTCGCGGCTGACCTGGGTGCGGTTGAAGAAGGTCTTCCAGCCCATGTAGACCAGATAGCAGGCGCCCGCCAGTTTGATGCCCTGCAGCACGGGCTGTGCGTAGTGCGCCAGCAGGCTGACCCCGAACATGGTGTAGAACACGTGCACCTGCACGCCCAGCGCGATGCCCAGCGCGCAGATCAGGCCGGTGCGCCGGCCGAACAGATAGCTGTTGCGCGTGACCATGGCGAAGTCCGGCCCGGGGCTGATGACGGCAAGTATGGTGATGAGGGCGACGGCGATCAGTTCGGTCATGGCGGCGGCAGGTTGCTAAACGGAGCCGGCATTCTGGGACGCTGGCGCCCGCTGGAAAAACGATTTCTAATGTCGGATATCCGTGAGAAAAAATCACCTTTTGCCATGAAGCTGCCGCCGCTCAATACTTTGCGCGTGTTCGATGCCGCTGCCCGCCACCTGGCGTTTGGCAAGGCGGCCGAAGAGCTGCACGTGACCCATGGCGCCGTCAGCCGGCAGATCCGGCTGCTCGAGGACGCGCTGGGCCTGGCGTTGTTCGAACGCCGCAATCGGGCTGTTTTTCTGACTGATGCGGGCAGGCAGCTATTCGAGGTGACGCGCGCCCTGTTCGAGCAGTTGGCGGCGGGCCTGGCCAAGCTGCGCCAGCCGGCGGCGGATGCGCCGCTGGTGCTGTCCTGCGAGCCCACCATCGCCATGATGTGGCTCATCCCGCGGCTGCCGGACTTCCAGCGCGCCCATCCCGGCGTGCAGGTGCACCTGTATGCGGCAGGCGGTCCCGTGGATTTCGTCACCCAGGGCGTGGACGTGGCGTTGCGCCGCAATGATTTTGATTGGGATGCTGCCCTGCATGCCGAGCGGGTGTGCGAGGAATGGACGGGGCCGTTATGCCGGCCGGGCTTGGTCGGCGCGGATCCGGCTGCGGATGATTGGGGCGGCGCGCCTGCGCTCAGCAGTGCGACCCGTCCGCAAGCCTGGCGGCATTGGGCGCGGGCGGCAGGCATGAAGCCCCCGCGCCGGTCCGGGCCGGCCTACGAGCATTTCTATCTGAGTTTGCAGGCTGCCGCCGCAGGCCTGGGTGTGGCGATAGGTTCCGCCTTGATGGCGTGCGACGCCTTGGGCGATCGCCGGTTGGAGGCGCCTCGCGGTTTTGCCCGCGACGGCTCGGCCTATGTGTTGCTGTCGCCCCGGCCCTGTTCAGAAGATCCGCGGGCGGAAGCCTTTCTGGAATGGTTGCGCCGGGAAGCCGCCGCATCGCTACACGAGGCGGTGGGCGGTCCGGCGGATGCCGCTCAGAGCGTGGCGTCGTAGTCGATCGTCAGGGGGGCGTGGTCCGAGAAGCGCTCGTCCTTGTAGATGGCCACGTTGCGGGCGCGGGCGGCGATGCCCGGCGTGGCGATCTGGTAGTCGATGCGCCACCCCACGTTCTTGGCCCAGGCCTGGCCGCGGTTGCTCCACCAGGTGTACTGGTCCGGGCGGTCGTCGATGGTGCGGAACACGTCGACGAAGCCGCGCTTGTCGAACACGTCGGTCAGCCAGGCGCGCTCTTCGGGCAGGAAGCCCGAATTCTTCAGATTGCCCTTCCAGTTCTTCAGGTCGATTTCCTTGTGCGCGATGTTCCAGTCGCCGCAGATGATGAACTCGCGGCCGGTGGTCTTGTGCTCGTGCATCAGGGCGTCGATCCAGGGGCCGAAGCGGTCCAGGAAGCGGTACTTGGCCTGCTGGCGCTCGTCGCCGCTGGAGCCCGAGGGCAGGTAGGCGCTGATGACCGACAGGTTTTTCCAGTCGGCGCGGATGATGCGGCCTTCGGGGTCGAATTCTTCGCAATCCAGGCCGGTGTTGACGCGTTCGGCCGCGTCGCGCAGATAGATGCCCACGCCGCTATAGCCCTTCTTCACGGCATGGTGGAAGTGGCCGGTATAACCGGGCGGGTGGCGCAGGTCGTCGGTCAGGTCCTCGTGGGATACCTTGATCTCCTGCAGGCAGAGCACGTCGGCTGCATGCTTTTCCATCCAAGGTTGCAGGCCCTTGCGGAAGGCGGACCGGATGCCGTTGAGATTGATCGACGTAATGCGCAGCAAAGCGAAACTCCTGTTGGGCGGCCGCGAGGGCCGGGACAATGCCAGCAATTTAACCGACTCGGCGCGGCTGTCCGGGAATAGCCCCGACAGCGGATAAAATGCCTGCGTTTGCCATCTACCGGACCTTTACGCATGCCCGCCGCCCATTCTTCCGCCACCGCCCTGGATTTCGTCCGCTTCGCCTTGAACGAGGGCGTGCTGCGCTTCGGCAGCTTCAAGGTCAAATCGGGCCGTATCAGTCCCTATTTTTTCAATGCCGGACTGTTCAACAGCGGACGCTCGGTCGGCAAGCTGGCGCAGTTCTACGCCCAGGCGCTGCTGGATTCGGGGGTGGAATTCGACATGCTGTTCGGTCCGGCCTATAAGGGCATCCCGCTGGGCACGGCGACCGCCATTGCGCTGGCGGGCCACCCCGGCATGAAGGGCGGCGACGTGCCGTTCGCGTACAACCGCAAGGAAGCCAAGGACCACGGCGAAGGCGGCACCCTGGTGGGCGCGCCGCTCAAGGGCAAGGTCGTCATCATTGACGACGTGATCACCGCGGGTACCTCGGTGCGCGAATCGGTGGAGATCATCCGCGCCGCCGGCGCCGAGCCGGCCGCCGTGCTCATTGCCATGGATCGCATGGAGCGCGCGGGTCCCGACGACGCCCTGTCGGCGCATTCCGCCGTGCAGGACGTGGCCAAGACTTATGGCATTCCGGTGGTGGCGATTGCTTCGCTGGCGGATATCCTGGCGCTGCTGCAGGACGACGCTTCGTTCGCCGAGCACCGCGAGGCGGTGTTGGCGTATCGGACGAAGTACGGGGTGAAGTAAAGCCTGTCCTCAGCGAGTGCAGGTAGTGGGGCGGCCAGGTGCCGCCCTTTTATCCATAGCTTGCCGCTGGCTCAGCGACCCCATGGGGTTGGCCGAAGACGGCCACGCCGCTCGCTCGGGCGGCATCCGCCAGCTTGCGGTCGAAGGTGGCCAGATAACCGTTGGTTCTTTGGGCCAGTTCGAGATAACTGGCATCGTAGACGGTCAAGCCGTGCGTTCGAGCCAGCAGATAGCTGCGGGCTACGCAGGAAGATGAGGCAGCCGGGTCTGGAAGTATGGGCAGGCGTTCGAGAAGCTGTCTGAACGAGAACAACTGACCCGCCGATGCTCGTTGGCCGCGCTCGGCGCGCAACATGCCGTTCGCGACTTCCGTGTGCCAGATGGGGGGCACCGTGTTTTCAGACTCGTGAGCAGTTTCCAGCAGATGCCGGGCCATCAGTGCTTCGTGGGCGTCCGCGCGGTCGATCAGCCATGCGAGGGCAAGCGAGGCGTCCGGTATCAAGCGGATCGGATTCATTCCCGGCCCTCTTCGATCCAGGAGCGGATGACTTCGTGCGGGACGGCCGGCGCGGGCGTGAAGCATTTCATTGCCTCAAGCGCATCATGCGCGTCCAGCGACGTTGTGGGCAGGGCGGGGGTCAGCCTGGCGCACAACACGCCATCCAGTGAAATGATGAAATGCTGTCCCTCTCGGACCGCTTGCAGGTGGTCGGCAAACCGATGCAGCAGGTCGCTGCTGCTGATTTCCAGGTAATTCATGTCCAAGTCTCCAGTCGAAATCGACCAGATCATTCTTGGATAAACGAAGGGCCGCGGCAATACGCCGCGGCCCTTCGTTTCGTCTGATACTTCCTGAGCGCACCGTTGCGAGGCGCGCCCGGTCCGGGATCAGCTATCCAGCTTCTGCTTCAACAGATCATTCACCTGCTGCGGGTTGGCCTTGCCGCGGGCGGCCTTCATGATCTGGCCCACCAGCGAGTTGAACGCCTTCTGCTTGCCGGCCCGGTACTCTTCCACGATGGCCGGATTGGCGGCCAGCACCTCGTCGATCATGGCGCCGATGGCGCCGGTGTCGCTGATCTGCTTGAGGCCGCGGGCGTCGATGATGGCATCGGCCTGGCCGCCGTTTTCGCCGGCCCACATGGCGCCGAAGACTTCGCGGGCGATCTTGTTGGAGATGGTGCCGTCGATGATGCGGCCGATCAGGGCGGCCAGCGCCGGCGCCTGCACCGGCGAGTCGGCGATGCTCTTTTCGTCCTTGTTCAGGGCGGCGGAGACTTCACCCATGACCCAGTTGGCGGCCAGCTTGGCCTGGCCGGCCGGCAGCGCGTGCGCCACGGCCTCGAAGTAGGCGGCGAGGTCGCGGCTGACGGTCAGCTGGGCGGCGTCGTAGGCGGGCAGGCCGTACTCGGATTCGAAGCGGGCGCGCTGGGCGGCCGGCAGCTCGGGCATGGCGGCGCGGACCTCGTCGACCCAGGCGCTGGAAATCACCAGCGTGGGCAGGTCGGGGTCGGGGAAGTAGCGGTAGTCGTGCGCGTCTTCCTTGCTGCGCATGCTGCGCGTCTCGTCGCGGTCGGCGTCGTACAGGCGGGTTTCCTGGACTACCGTGCCGCCGTCTTCGATCAGCTCGATCTGGCGCCGCGCTTCATAGACGATGGCGCGTTCCAGGAAGCGGAACGAGTTGACGTTCTTGATCTCGGTGCGGGTGCCGAATTCCTTTTGGCCCACCGGTCGCACGGACACGTTGGCGTCGCAGCGGAACGAGCCTTCCTGCATGTTGCCGTCGCAGATGCCCAGCCACACGACCAGGCTGTGCAGGGCGCGGGCGTAGGACACGGCCTCGGCGGCCGAGCGCATTTCCGGCTCCGTCACGATTTCCAGCAGCGGCGTACCGGCGCGGTTCAGGTCGATGCCGCTGGCGGGCGCGCCGTTGGCCAGATTGAAGTCGTCGTGCAGGGACTTGCCGGCGTCTTCTTCCAGGTGGGCACGCGTCAGGTTGACGGTTTTCTCTTCCTCGCCCACGAAGAACGACAGCGAACCGCCCACCACCACCGGCAGCTCGTACTGGCTGATCTGGTAGCCCTTGGGCAGGTCGGGGTAGAAGTAGTTCTTGCGCGCGAACACCGAGCGCGGCGCGATGGTGGCGCCCACGGCCAGGCCGAAGCGGATGGCGCGTTCGGCGGCGCCGCGGTTCATGACCGGCAGGCTGCCCGGCAGGGCCAGATCGACCACGTTGGCGTGGGTATTGGGCGCGGCGCCGAATTCGGTACTGCTACCCGAAAAAATCTTGGAGTCCGTGGAAAGCTGCGTATGCGTTTCCAGGCCGATGACGATTTCCCAGTTCATGTTGTCAGCCTTGCTGGACCGGGGCACGCGTGTGCCAGTCCGTCACTTGTTGGTAGCGGTCGGCGATGGCCAGCAGGCGGCCTTCGTCGAAGTAGTTGCCGATGATCTGCAGGCCTACCGGGCGCTGGTTGCCAGCGCCACCGAAACCGCAGGGGATCGACATGGCGGGCAGCCCGGCCAGGCTCACGCCCAGGGTGTAGACGTCCGCCAGCCAGTCGGCGGTGGGATCGTCGCGGTTGTCGCCGATGTTCTTGGCCACGGTGGGCGTCACCGGACCCATGATCACGTCGCACTGGTCCGCATAGGCGCGCTGGAAGTCCTGCGCGATCAGGCGGCGCAGACGCTGTGCCTGCAGGTAGTAGGCGTCGTAGTAGCCATGGGACAGCACGTAGGTGCCGATCAGGATGCGGCGCTTGACCTCGTCGCCGAAGCCTTCGGCGCGCGAGCGGCTGATCATTTCGTTCAGGTCGCCGTACTGGGCGGCGCGGTGGCCGTAGCGCACGCCGTCGTAGCGTGCCAGGTTGCTGGAGGCTTCGGCGGGGGCGATGACGTAATAGGCGGGAATGGCCAGCTCGGTGCGCGGCAGCGACACCGGCACGCGCACGGCGCCCAGCACCTCGAATTGGGCCAGCGCGGCTTCGACCGCGGCGGCCACGTCAGGCGCCAGGCCGGCGCCGAAGTATTCGGCGGGCACGCCGATGCGCAAGCCCTTCAACGGTTGGCTGCCGGCGGCGTCGAAGCGGCCCTGGGCCGCCTCGAAGTCGCGCCGGACGCGGCCGGGCTCGTTGGTGGCGGCGTCGCATTTTTCCAGGCTGGTGGCGTCGCGCGGGTCGAAGCCGCTGATGACGTCCAGCAGTTCGAGCAGGTCGCGGGCGCTTTCGGCCAGCGGGCCGGCCTGGTCCAGGCTGGAGCCGAAGGCCACCATGCCGTAGCGGGACACGGTGCCGTAGGTGGGCTTGATGCCGCTGACGCCGCACAAGGCGGCGGGCTGGCGCACCGAGCCGCCGGTGTCGGTGCCGGTGGCGGCGGCCACCAGGCGGGCGGCCACGGCGGCGGCCGAACCGCCCGAGGAGCCGCCAGGCACGGCGGCGTGGTCCCAGGGGTTCTTCACGGCGCCGTAGGCGGAGTTCTCGTTGCCGGAACCCATGGCGAATTCGTCGCAGTTCAGCTTGCCGAGCGACACGGCGCCGGCCTCGCCCAGGCGCTCTACGACGGTGGCGTCGAACGGGCTGACGTAGCCCTCGAGCATCTTGCTGCCGGCGGTGGTGCGCCAGCCGCGGGTGACGAAGGCGTCCTTGTGGGCGATCGGGATGCCGGCCAGCGGGCCGGCCGAGCCGGCAGCCAGGGCTGAGTCGGCGGCGCGGGCCTGGGCCAGCGTCAATTCGGCGTCAATATGTAAAAAGCAATTCAGGCCGCTGGCCGTTTCGGCGGCCGCCAAGGCGCTTTGGGCGAGCTCGACGGCGCTGACCTGGCGTTGCGCAAGGGCCGCGCGCAGGGCGGCGATCCCCTTGAATTGGGTGTGCAGAGCGGGTTTCGTCATGACTTAATCCAGGACCTTGGGAACCAGGAACAGGCCTTCCTGGGCGTCGGGGGCGTTGGCCAGCAGCTCTTCGCGGCGGGCCTCCGAGCTGGGTTCGGTCACGGCATCTTCACGCAGTCGCAGCACGATGTCTTCGTGGGCGGACAGCGGGTGGGCCAGGGGTTCGACCCCCTGGGTGTCGACGGACTGGAGCCGTTCGATCAGGTGGAGGATGCCGTTGAGTTCGGCCTGCGCGAGGGTGCGCTGGTCGGGGGTCAGTTCGATTCTGGCCAGCCGGGCAATGCGGGCCACATCTGTGTCATTGAGCGCCATGGGGGATTGCAAATCGATAAGCGAAGGCCGAGGGGCGGGAGAGGGCAGTATGCATATGCCGAACCCGTTACAAAGCTTGAATAGCCTGCATTTATGCGCTATTTCCGGGGAAATTATAAGTTATGATTCACGGTTTAATCGCCGTGATGACAGGCGGACCCGTTGTTTTACGGGCCCTACGCCCCGCGGCATGTACCTCATTCCCCCCAGAATTTAGCTGAGCTCCCATGTTCGGATTCCTGCGCAGTTATTTTTCCAGCGATATGGCGATCGACCTCGGTACCGCCAATACGCTGATTTACGTCCGCGGCAAGGGCATCGTGCTCGATGAACCGTCCGTGGTCGCAATCCGTCATGAAGGCGGTCCCCACGGCAAGAAGATCATCCAGGCCGTCGGGCACGAAGCCAAGCAGATGCTTGGCCGCGTTCCCGGCAATATAGAGGCCATCCGGCCCATGAAGGACGGCGTCATCGCCGACTTCACGGTCACCGAGCAGATGCTCAAGCAGTTCATCCGCATGGTGCACCCCCGCAACATGCTGGCGCCCAGCCCGCGCATCATCGTTTGCGTGCCCTGCGGCTCCACCCAGGTTGAACGCCGCGCCATCCGTGAATCGGCCCTGGGCGCGGGCGCGTCCCACGTCTTCCTGATCGAAGAACCCATGGCCGCGGCCATCGGCGCCGGTCTGGCCGTGTCCGACGCCAGCGGCTCCATGGTCGTCGACATCGGCGGCGGCACCACCGAAGTGGCGGTCATCTCGCTGGGCGGCATGGTCTACAAGGGCTCGGTGCGCGTCGGCGGCGACAAGTTTGACGAAGCCATCGTCAACTATATCCGCCGCAACTACGGCATGCTGATCGGCGAACCCACCGCCGAACTGATCAAGAAGGAAATCGGCTCGGCGTTCCCGGGTTCCGAAGTCCGCGAGATCGAGGTCAAGGGCCGCAACCTGGCCGAAGGCGTGCCGCGCAGCTTCACGGTCTCGTCCAACGAGATCCTGGAATCGCTGACGGATCCGCTGAACCAGATCGTTTCCGCCGTGAAGATCGCGCTGGAACAGACTCCGCCCGAACTGGGCGCCGACATCACCGACAAGGGCATCGCCCTGACCGGTGGCGGCGCGCTGCTGCGCGACCTGGACCGCCTGCTGCAGGAAGAGACCGGCCTGCCCGTCGTGGTCGCGGACGATCCGCTGACCTGCGTCGTGCGCGGTTGCGGCGAGGCGCTGGAACACCTTGAGAAACTGGGCGCCATCTTCATCAACGACTAATTTTGCCCGCCAGCCCGGAGCCCCGCTTTTTCACGGCTCCGGCCGCTGCCGGAGCGACGGACGCGGGCGTCCGGGCTGAGATTCATGCAACGACAAGGGACTCCTCCCCTATTCAGGCGCGGCCCACCCGCGGAGGTGCGGCTGGTCGTTCTGGTCGTCCTTGCTCTGGCCCTGATCGTCATGGATTCGCAATGGCGCATGCTGGAACCGGCGCGCCGGACGATATCCGTGGCGCTGTACCCCTTCCAGCGCGCCGTCATGGCGCCGCGCGACCTCGTCCAGCAAGTGAACGAATGGGTCAACGCGGCCAATCTCATCCGTAGCGAAAACGAAGCCCTGCAACGCCAGCGCATCGAGCTGGCCCAGGTGACCACGCATGGCGCCCAACTGGCCGCAGAAAATTCGCAGTTGCGCCGGCTGCTGGGCGTGACCGACACCGTGGCGCAATCCGCGGTGGTGGTCGAGGTCATGTACGAACCCACCAACGCGTTCACGCAGCGCCTGGTGTTCAACAAGGGCAGCAAGGCTGGCCTGGCCCCGGGCATGCCGGTGATCGACGAAGGTGGCGTGGTCGGACAGATCGTGCGCGTCACGCCGATGACCGCCGAGGCGGCGCTGGTCACCGACGAGCAGGTCTCCATTCCCGTGCAGCTACTGCGCAATGGCCTGCGCCTGATCGCGTTCGGCGGCAACTCGCCCGGCAAGATGGAAGTCCGTTACCTTGCCGCCAATGCCGACATCAAGGAAGGCGATACTATCGTTACCAGCGGCGTCGGCGGCCTGTTCCCGGCCGGCCTGCCGGTGGCCAAGGTGACCTCGGTCGAACGCGATACCGCTTCCGGCTTTGCGCGCGCCGTGTGCGAACCGCTGGCCCATCCCGAACGCTACCGCCACTTCCTGGTTCTGCAGGTCGATGTGGAACGCGCCGAGTCCAACCGTCAGGAGGTCGATTCCGGTGGATCGGACTAAGCAATCCTCGGGGCAGGCCACGCGCCGCCTCGGCACCCCCAGCAATGTGCAGCCCGACCGGCTCTCCGGCCCCGCGCATGGCGTGTTCGTCTGGGCCACGGTGCTGGTGGCGTGGCTGGTGTCGCTGCTGCCGTGGCGCCTGTGGCAGGGCGCGCCCGACATTCTGCTGCTGATCATCGCCTTCTGGTGCGTGCACGAGCCGCGCCGCATCGGCCTGTTCACCGCCTTCTTCTTCGGCCTGCTGATGGACGTGCACGATGCCGGCCTGCTGGGCGAACACGCGCTGTCGTACACGCTGGTCGCCTACGGCGCCGTGGTGCTGCACCGCCGGCTGCAGCGGTTCGACCTCTGGAGCCAGGCCATGCACATGCTGCCTGTGTTCTTCATTGCCCGCTTCGTGACCCAGATCATCCATGCGTGGCTGGCCGGCAAATGGCCGGGCTGGGATTGGGGCATCAGCGTGCTCCTGACCGCCGCCCTGTGGCCGCTGGCGGGCTGGGTTCTGCACTTGCCGCAGCGCGGTGTCGACGACGCCGAATCTTCCTCCGCCTGACGGCGGCGCCGCGTCATGTTCGAGTTCAAGAAAACCGGCCAGCAGCAGAAGCAGCGTTTCCGCCTGCGCGCCTGGGTGGGCGGGCTGTTCGCGCTGGCCTGCTTCGGCGTGCTGATCGGCCGGTTCTGGTACCTGCAGGTCGACCGCTACGAAGGCCTGTCCGAGCGCGCCGACCGCAACCGCATCGCGGTCGTGCCCATCCCGCCGCGGCGCGGCGAGATCCTGGACCGCAATGGCGAGGTGCTGGCGCGCAACTACCGTACTTACACGCTCGAGGTCGTGCCGGCGCAGGCGGGCAATCTCAACGAACTGTTCCAGCGGCTGACCGAAGTCGTGTACATCAGCCCGACCGACCAGCGCCGTTTCAAGCGCCGCGCCGCCGAGTCCAGCCGCTACGCCAGCCTGCAGTTGCGCAACAATCTCAACGAAACCGAGGCCGCCTGGTTTGCGGCGCATTCCTTCCAGTTTCCCGGCGTGGAACTGCGCGCTCGCTGGGTGCGCGAGTATCCACAGGGCGCATCGGCGGGTCACGTGGTCGGCTATATCGGCCGCATCGCGGAGGGCGACAACGAAGAGCTGGAGCGCGCCGGCCAGTTGGGCAACTACCGCGGCACCGATGTCATCGGCAAGAAGGGCATCGAGAAAACCTGGGAAGAGCAGCTGCACGGCCGCACCGGCCTGGAAGAGGTCGAAGTGACCGCGGGCGGTCGGCCCATGCGCACGCTGCGCCGGATCGATCCCGTGCCTGGCTCCGACATCATGCTGTCCATCGACCTGGGCCTGCAGAAGGTGGCCGAAGCGGCTTTCGAGGGGCAGCGCGGGGCGCTGGTCGCCATCGATCCCGATACCGGCGAGGTGCTGGCCTTCGTCTCGCAGCCTTCGTTCGACCCCAACCTGTTCGTGGACGGCATCGACGTGGACAACTGGCGCATGCTGAACGAATCGCCGGACCATCCGCTGATCAACCGGCCGCTCTACGGCACCTATCCCATCGGTTCGACCTACAAGCCTTTCGTGGCCCTGGCCGCGCTGGAACTGGGCAAGCGCCGCGCCACCGACCGCATCTCCGATCCCGGCTACTACGAATTCGGCGGCCAGAAATTCCGCAACGCCGGCGGCGCGGCCTACGGCATGACGGACATGCACAAGGCCATCGTGGTGTCGTCCGACACCTACTTCTATTCCTTGGGCCCCGAGATCGGCGTGAACGCGCTGCACGATTTCACCAAGCAATTCGGCTTCGGCCAGATCACGGGCATCGACCTGGAAGGTGAAAAGCGCGGCGTGCTGCCCTCGACCGACTGGAAGCGCTCGGCCTACAAGGACAAGGAGCGCCAGCGCTGGTATGCGGGCGAGACGATTTCCGTGGCGGTGGGGCAGGGCTACAACGCCTTCACGCTGCTGCAGCTGGCGCAAGGCACGTCCACGTTGGCCAACAACGGCCTGTACCGCCGCCCGCACCTGGTGCACGCAGTGCGCGATCCGCGCAGCGGCGTGGCCAAGCCCACCGAGTCCGCGCCCGATTACCGCATTCCTCTCAAGCAGGCCAACGTGGATGTGATCAAGAACGCCATGGCGGACGTGGTGCGGGCCGGCACGGCGCGGCGCGCGTTCGCCAACACGCCTTACCAGGCGGCCGGCAAGACCGGCACAGCGCAAGTGTTCAGCCTGCGCGGCGGCCATTACCGCGCCAGCGCCATCGACGAACGCCTTCGCGACCACGCGCTGTTCATGGGTTTTGCGCCGCTTGAGCACCCCCGCATCGCGGTGGCGCTGATCGTCGAGAACGCCGGTTGGGGCGCCAGCGTCGCCGCGCCGGTCGCCCGCAAGGTGTTCGACTACTGGCTGGCCAAGGACCGCCAGGACAAGATCGTGCGGCCCGACCGCGCCGACCCCTTGGCCTCGGTCGAGGAAATCGCTTCCGACGTGGTGCGCCGATAATGAAACGCCTGGGCCTTATCCTGCTACGCGTGTTCACGGCCTTCGATTGGCCGCTGTTGGCGATCCTGCTGATGTTCGCCGCGCTCGGCATGACGGTGATGCATTCGGCGGTGGGCGGCACCGACTGGCGCTTCGCCGAACAGTCACGCAATTTCGTCATCGCCTTTTTTGCGATGTGGGTCATGGCGCTGATTCCGCCGAAGTGGCTGATGAAGCTGGCCTTGCCCTTCTATGTGGTGGGCGTGGTGCTGCTGCTGGGCGTGGAGTTCTTCGGCGAAACCAGCAAGGGCGCGACCCGCTGGCTGAACCTGGGCGTGACCCGCATCCAGCCTTCCGAAATGATGAAGATCGGCGTGCCGATGATGCTGGCCTGGTACTTCCAGCGCCACGAGGGCGCGGTCCGCATCCGCGACTTCCTGGCCGCCGCCGCCATGCTGGCCGCGCCTTTCGGCCTGATCGTGCTGCAGCCCGACCTGGGCACCGCACTGCTGGTGTTCGGCGCCGGTTTCTTCGTGATCTACTTCGCGGGCCTGTCGTTCAAGCTGCTGGTGCCAGTGATGCTGGCCGGCATCATCGCCATCGGCACGCTGGTCTACTACGAGGACCAGCTCTGCGAGCCCGAGGTCGACTGGGTGGTGCTGCACGACTACCAGAAACATCGCGTGTGCACGCTGCTCAATCCCAGCTCCGATCCGCTGGGCAAGGGCTTCCACACGATCCAGTCGATGATCGCGGTGGGCTCGGGCGGGGTCTACGGCAAGGGCTACATGAAGGGCACGCAGACGCACCTGGATTTCATCCCGGAGCGCACTACCGACTTCATCTTCGCCGTGTACGCCGAGGAATTCGGACTGTACGGCGGCATCGCCATCCTGGTGCTGTACGGCCTGATGATGGCGCGCGGCCTGACGATCGCCTCACGGGCATCGTCGCAGTTCGGCAGGCTGCTTGTCGGAGCGCTGACGATGATGCTGTTCATCTATGTATTCGTGAACGTGGGGATGGTGACGGGGATTCTGCCGGTGGTGGGGGTGCCGTTGCCGTTCATGAGCTATGGGGGGACGGCTTTGTTCACCATGGGGATTGCGTTTGGGATCATGATGAGTATTAGTCGGCATCGGTCGGTTAAGACTTGATCGGATCTTGGGTTTTTATCGGGCGGGCGATGTCTTCGTAGGTCGCCCGTCGTCGCGGGCGGCGTGGCGGCTCGCGCCCACGATTGCGGTCCGGAGCGTTCGCTCCGGACTTCCCCGTCGTCATCCTCGTCCTCGCCTTCGGCGACTCCTTCGGATTCCCTCGGGCGCATCGAGGTTGCGAGCCGCCACGCCGCCCGCGACGACGGGCTACGTGCGTCTTGGTTCGCTGCGCCGCTAGAGTTGTGGTTGGTGGCGGGTCTTGCGTGGCCCGTTGAATTCGGCCGTGCGGACGGCCGAATTCAACATACGCGGTTGGGGGGCGTCGTAGCGGCGGTCGCTTTCGCGCCATTCAATGATGACCCGTGTTTGATGCGCGCGCAGCGTCATTCTTGACCGCAAGACACCGCGGAAGCCTCGGAAGGCCGCTCGCGCGGCCGGCCCGAGGCGAGCCCCGCAAGATCCTCCGCCATACCTCCACCCGTTGCCAAAACGCCAAGCACACCGCTCGCCCCAGCTGACGTCAGATTGCAGCTGAACGAGCCCGTCGCGTCGGTGGCCCGCCATGCGCGGGGCGTCGATAAGCCCGAGGGAATCTGAAGGGAAGGCCGTAGGCCTGGACGAAGATGACGAAGGGGGGGCCGCCGAGGCAAGTCCGGAGCGAACGCTCCGGACCGCAATCGTTGCCCCGCGCATGGCGGGCCGCCGACGTGACGGGCGTCTTAAGAACCTCTGATGCCCACAAGCAAGCAAACAACTTAAGCCATCAAGAAGGCAACGCCTCAGGCACCCCAAGGTCGACGGCCAGCTTGGTCAAGCCATCCCAGATCCGGCTGTCGAACGTCAACGCCTCTTCGTTCAGCGCCCGGTTGCGCGCTTCGTATTCGCCCGGGTACTGCACGGCCTCGACGCCAGGTTGCGGCTTGCAGGCGTGCAGGTAGTCGATGAACGCGCCTACTTCCATCGACCGCCAGTCCGTATTGAAGTCCACCTGCGGGTCCAACAGCAGCGCGAACATATTGTTCGTCGCCACCCCGTTGCGCGGATGCTCGGGCTGGATCGTGCCGCCGCCCGACAGCACGCCGGCCAGCAGCTCGGCCACCAGGCCCAGCGCGTAGCCCTTGTGGCCGCCGAATGGCAGCAGGGCGCCCGGCGGGTCGGTGAACAGCGCATTGGGATCCGTGGTCGGGTTGCCCTGGGCATCGATCAGCGAACCCGCAGGCGCTTCCTCGCCCTTGGCCGCCAGCACCCGCGCCTTGTTGACGGCGATGGAACTGGTGGCCATGTCCACGATGAAGGGCGGCCGGCCGCCAGGCAGCGGGCCGGCGAAGCACAGCGGGTTGGTGGTCAGGCAAGCCTGCGCGCCACCGAAAGGCGCTACGGTCGGCGAGCGGTTGATCACGTTGGTGAACGCCAGCAGGATCAGACCCTTGGCCGCCACCATTTCGCCATAGTGGCCCATGCGGCCCAGGTGATGGCTGTGCCGCAGGGTCAGGATGCACTGGCCGTGTTCCTGCGTGCGCTCGATGGCCTTCTCGATGACGACCTTGCCGACATATTGGCCCAGCCCGTGGTGGCCATCGTAGGCCAGCATCGCGCCGCGGTCGTTGACCAGTTCGGGCCGGCCGTCGGCCTGGGCCAGGCCTTCGGACAGCACGCGCCGGTAGTTGGTCAGGATGGACAGGCCGTGGCTGGTGTAGCCGACCCGGTCGGACTCGACCAGGTGTTCGGCCACGTCGCGCGCGATGTCCTCGGGCACGCCTTGGGCCATCAGCACGCGGCGGCCGTATTCATTGGCTTGGGCGATCGAAATCTTCATGATGCGACCTCCTTACAGCCAGCCCAGCCAGCGCCAGTAGGTCATGCCCATCAGCAGCATCAGCAGGTAGCCGACGATGGTGACGATGATGCCAACCTTGGCGAACTGCTTGGCGTTGAAGGTTTCCGTACCCAGGCACACCATGTTCTGCGGCGCGTTGATGGGCAGGATGAAGCCGTAGCTGACCACGAAGCCCAGCAGCATCGTCATACCCAGGCGGCTGAAGTCGCCCGGCAGCGTGGCCAGCACCGAGATCAGGATCGGCAGCATGGCCGAGGTCAGCGCGGTGGCGCTGGCGAAACCCAGGTGGATGACGATGAGGAAGGCAGCCAGGATCGCGAAGATGGCCAGCGGTCCCAGGTGGTCCAGGCCGGTGTGCGCCACCACCTGGTTGCCCAGCCATTGGCCGGCCTGGGTCGTCAGCAGGGCGGTGCCCAGGCTGATGCCGACGCCGAACACGATCACGGTGCCCCATGGGATGCGCGATTGCACGTCTTTCCAGGTCATCACGCCAAAGCGCGGCAGCAGCAGCAGGACCAGGCCGAAGTAGGTAGTGGAGGTGGTATCGAACTTGTGCAGCTTGCCTTCAGTCGACCAGAACAGCAGCAGCATGAGCGACACGGCCATCAGGCGCTTCTGCGCGCCGGTCATGGGACCCAGTTCAAGCAGCGACTTCTCGACGGCTTCCTTGCCTCCCGCGATGCTGTCGCTTTCCGGCGGCAGCAGCTTGAGCACGACGAAGATCAGCACGGCCGACATGATCAGCGACCAGGGGGCGCCGGCGATCAGCCAGTCCGACCACGCCACGCGTTCGCCCAGCATCTTTTCCATGAAGCCGACGGTCAGCAGGTTCTGCGCGGCGGCGGTCTGGATGCCGACGTTCCAGATGCTGGTGGCTTGGGCCACGATGATCATGATGCCAGCGGCGATGTTGGAGCGCTTGTCCACGCCGAAGGCCGCGATGACGCCCATCATGATGGGCACCACGGCCGCGCTGCGCGCGGTGGCGCTGGGCACGACCAGGCTCAGCACGATGGTCACGGCGATACATCCGATCAGGATGCGGCGCGTGCTGGTGCCCACCCTGGCCAGGGTCACCAGCGCGATGCGCCGGTCCAGCCCGGTGAAGGTCATGGCCGCGGCAATGAACAAGGCGCCGGTGACCAGCGCCAGCGCCGAGTTCGAGAAGCCTGCCAGCGCCATGCTGATCGCGGCCGAGGTGCCATAGATGACTTGCGGGTCTTTGATTGTCGGAGCCGTGCCCAGCAGGAAGGCCATCAGCGTCGTGATCATGATCGCGCTGGCTTCGTAGGACACGGCTTCGGTAATCCAGACCACCACTGCGAATGCCAGGATGGCGAGCATCCGGTGGCCCGCGACGGGCAAGTCGGCGGGTAGCGGCATCATCAGCACGCCGATCATCACGAGGACGCCGGCGATGAGTCCGATTGGAATTTTGGTTTTCTTTGGGGCTTGCGAGGCAGGGACGGCGGCTTGCGCGGTCATATCCATCTCCGGTTGAGGTCAAACTGCCGACACACCGCCCCGCGAGCAACGGGATAGGTCAAATCGGTGTGTCGACGCTACAGCATGATCGTGACGGCATTGCGGAAAACCCGTATTGATACAGATCAAGCCTATGGAGATTTGGGCTTGTGGAAAACCTCTGACGGGCATTATGCTCGTCGCCCCGCGCCGCGGGCAAGCGAAGATTGTTGCGTAGAACAACGCTAATCGGCGATCAAGCAGGCAAACAGGGGGTCAATTAGATCGTGCCACGATGCTAATCGGCACTGCGGCCGGATGACCCGGCCGGCGGCTCAACCCAGTGCCAGCCGCAACTGTTCGTCCAGATGCAGGGTGGGCGCGACGCGCCATCCGCTCTGCGCGTAACGCAGCCAGCGGCCCAGCACCAGGTGCGTCAGCAGGCTGGCATGCGCCGCTACATTGGCTTGCGGCGGCAGGCCGCCATCGGTGACGGCGATGCGCAGCGACTGCTTCAACGACGCCTCGATGCGGTCGTTGATGTGGTTGATGCGTTCCTGCAGGCGGTTGTCTTCCGTGACCAGCGCGTCGCCGGTCAACACGCGCGTCATGCCCTTGTTGCGTTCCGAGAAGGTCAGCAGCATGGAGACGGTCTGGTGCGCCTGGGTCAGGCCATGGGGTTCGGCGATGGCGATCTGGTTCACCAGCGTGAAGATGCTGGTTTCGATGAACTCGATCAGCCCTTCGAACATCTGCGCCTTGCTGGCGAAGTGCCGGTACAGCGCGGCTTCGGAGACTTCCAGGCGCGCGGCAAGCGCAGCCGTGGTGATGCGGGAGGCGTGCGGCTGCTCCAGCATCTCGGCCAGGGTTTGCAGAATCTGGGTCTTGCGCTCGCCGGGTTTGCTCGCCATGGAAGGGTCTGCTCTCGCGCAGGCTTGACGGTGAAGGGGGAGGGAGGAGCGCGCCGCTATCCCCGCAGGGGGCGTCGGCGTAACAGCAAATCACTGACGGAGTTTACCCGCAAGTCGACATAGGCCGGCCGCTGCGAGCGGCCGCGCGCGAACGGCGTGCCGGGGTGATACACGTGGACAGTACGCAGGCCGGCCTGGCGTGCGCCGCGCAGATTGGCCAGCGTGTCTTCCACCAGGACCGCGTTGCGCGCCTGCACGCCTTCGCGGGCCAGCACATGGCGCAGCAGCGCGGGCGACGGCTTGGGCCGGAATTCGCCATGCAGACGCATGTGCTCGATGGCCCACAGGCTGTCGAACTGCCGCAGGATGCCCAGCCGCGCGAGCACGGCGCGCGCGTAGTGCAGCGGCGCGTTGGTCAGCAGCACCTTGCGCCCCGGCAGCCGGCTCAGCTTGTAGGCGAGCGCTTTTTCCGAGCGCACCAGCGGGCCGACGTCGAAGTCGTGGCTGCGATGCAGGAATTCGTGGGGGTCCACGCCATGATGCCGGACCATGCCTATCATGGTGGCGCCGTAGCGCTTCCAGTACAGCGAGCGCATGCGGTTGGCGGTATCGATGTCGACGTTCAGCGCCTCCGCCACGGCCATGGTCATGCCGTGGTCGATCTTGGGGAAGATGGCGTGCGAGGTGTCGTGGAGCGTGTTGTCCAGGTCGAACAGCCACAGGCGTTCGGAAACGCCCGTGGCGGTGCGGCGGGACCGGCGCATGCGCAGCGCCGGCCGCAGCAGGTAACGCTGTGCCCGCATCAGTGCGAGCTGATCATCGTGCCCACGCCCTGGTCGGTCAGGATTTCCAGCAGCAGGCAGTGCGGCACGCGGCCGTCGACGATGTGCACCGAGTTCACGCCGTTCTTGGCGGCGTCCAGCGCGGACGAGATCTTGGGCAGCATGCCGCCGGAGATCGTGCCGTCGGCGAACAGTTCGTCGATGGTCTGCGCCGACAGGCTGCGCAAGAGCTTGCCGCCCTTGTCCAGCACGCCCGGGGTGTTGGTCAGCATCAGCAGCTTTTCGGC
The DNA here is from genome assembly GCF_058783105.1 of Achromobacter sp. FW305-C-30-7. Taxonomy (NCBI): domain Bacteria; kingdom Pseudomonadati; phylum Pseudomonadota; class Betaproteobacteria; order Burkholderiales; family Alcaligenaceae; genus Achromobacter; species Achromobacter sp. FW305-C-30-7. Next base: position 279,866 of record NZ_JBYSYI010000001.1, read on the forward strand.
GCCCAGCACTTCCGCCATCTTGCCGGCGACGACGTCGGCATTGATGTTGTAGGCCGTGCCGTCTTCGCCATAGCCGATGGGCGAGATGACGGGGATGAACTGGTCGTCCTGCAGCGCCTTGACCACGGCCGGCTCGACCATGGTGATGTCGCCCACGAAACCGATGTCGATGGGCTCGGACGGATTGTCCTTGTTGGCCATCAGCTTCTTCTGGGCCTGGATCAGTCCGCCGTCCTTGCCGGTCAGGCCCACGGCCTTGCCGCCGACCTCATTGATCATCATGACGATGTCCTGCTGGACCTGGCCGCCCAGCACCCATTCGACCACTTCCATGGTCTCGGCGTCGGTGACGCGCATGCCCTGGATGAAGGTGCCCTGTTTGCCGATGCGGCGCAGCGCGTCGTCGATCTGCGGACCGCCGCCGTGCACCACCACCGGGTTCAGACCCACCAGCTTCAGCAGCACGACATCGTGCGCGAAGCTGCGCTGCAGACGCTCTTCCGTCATGGCGTTGCCGCCGTACTTGACCACGATGGTCTTGCCGTGAAATCGTCGGATATACGGCAGTGCTTCAGACAGCACAGCGGCTTTGACAGCAGGAGACGAAACGGCAGCAGGGTCGGGGGTGTCGGTCATGGCAGCTAAGTCGGCAAATATACGTATGAGTGGTTAGAAAAAATGCCTGCACAAAAACGCGTTCGGGACGCGGTAGCGCAAGCATACGACGGATTGTAGTACCCACAGGTTTCTTATGCTTTAAACCCATGTTCATATGCCCGACAAATAACCGGCATTCAGGTAAATTGGGGGCGATTTCGCAACGGCGCGCCCCGCAAAAGGGGGCAGGGCCACACCGGCAGGGGTATCAGCCCCCGATTTTTTACCCATAAAAGAGGCAACACATGCGTTTGAACTTTGTCCGGTCCGCCTTGGCGGCGTCGGTCTTCCTGGTGGCGGCGAACGCCGCCCATGCCGAAAAAATCGTGGTGGGCGCGACCCAGGTCCCCCATGCCGAGATCCTGGAAGTGGTGAAGCCGCAGCTGGCCAAGGAAGGCGTGGAGCTCGACATCAAGGTGTTCAGCGACTACGTGCAGCCCAACCTGCAGCTGGCGGACAAGCAGTTGGACGCCAACTTCTTCCAGCACAAGCCCTACCTGGATTCCTTCAACAAGGACCGCAAGGCCACGCTGGTGCCGGTGGCGCTGGTGCACGTCGAGCCGTTCGGCGGCTATTCCAAGAAGATCAAGAGCCTGTCCGAACTCAAGGACGGCGCCACGGTCGCAATCCCGAACGATCCCTCCAACGGCGGCCGCGCCCTGGTGCTGCTGCAGAAGCAGGGCGTGATCAAGCTGAAGGACCCGTCCAACATCCTGGCGACGGCCGCCGACGTGGTCGAAAATCCCAAGAAGCTGAAGTTCCGCGAACTGGAAGCCGCCATGCTGCCGCGCTCGCTCGATGACGTGGACCTGGCGCTGATCAACACCAACTACGCGCTGGAAGCGGGCCTGGTCCCGACCAAGGACGCCCTGTTCATCGAAGGCTCGGATTCGCCCTATGCCAACATCCTGGTGACCCGTTCGGACAACAAGGACGCGCCGGGCATCAAGAAGCTGGTCCAGGCCCTGCACACGCCCGAGGTGAAGAAGTTCATCCAGGACAAGTACAAGGGCGCCGTGGTGCCGGCATTCTGAGCCCGATCGGCCTGGCCTGATCTGGAAGCCGCCCGTAGCCCGGGCGGCTTTTTTTTGGGCGCGGGGGACTGCCTGCCCGGCCCGCAAGGCGAAAAAAAACCGCCCGGTCAGGGCGGTCTGGCGCGGATGCCGCGTGGCGGGGCTCAGCCTGCCGCCAGGGCCTTTTCCACGGTGGCGTGGAATTCCGCCACGTCGTATTCGCCCAGGTAGCGCTTGATGATGCGGCCCTGCTTGTCGATCAGGAAGGCCGTGGGCGTCAGGCGGATGTCGCCGAAGGCGCGGGCGATGTCGCCCTTGGTGTCCAGGGCCACCGGGAACGGCAGCTTGCGCGTGTCGGCGAAGTTCAGCACGAAGTTGGGCGGGTCGTAGTTCATGGCGACCGCGATCGCCTCGTAGCCCTTGGACGCGTACTCGTTGTAGGCCGAGATGGTTTCCGGCATCTGCTTCACACAGGTTACGCAGCTGGTGGCCCAGAATTTGACCAGCACCACCTTGCCGCGCAGGTCCTGCATCGAGAAGGTCTTGCCTTCCAGCGTGGTGAAGGTGACGTCGGGCGCGGTCTGGGCGGGGCGCATGACGAACCAGGCGCCGATGCCGACCGCCACCAGGACGGCCAGCGCGATGATGGCTTTCTTCATTTGATGGGCATGGCCTCTACGCCGCTGCTGGTGCCGGCCGCGTTATCGCTGGGTGCGCCGGCGCCGCTTTCGATGGGCGCTTTGGTTTCCGTGGAAGTGTTGGACTTGGAACCGGTGTTCGACAGCCGGATGGCTTCCTCGCGGCTGATCGTCTCGAACAGTTTAACCACCTTGGCCACGCCGCCGACGTCGGCGGTGGCGTTGGCGGCATATTCGCCTTCGGTCTGCGTCAGCTTGCCCATCAGGTAGACGACACTGTGGTCGGTCGTGACCGCGATGGTGCCCGAGGGCACGTACTTGGTGTTGAGCAGGGCGGTCTTGACCTTGGAAGTCAGCCAGGTGTCGTTGGAGCGCGTACCGAACGAGGCGATGGGACCCACGTTCAGCTGGTTGATGACCTGTTTGACGTTTTCCACGCCCTGGGCGATGGCGGTGGCCTGGTTCTTGGCTTCCTCGGTGGGCACGTCGCCGGTCAGCAGCAGGTGGCCGCCGTAGGCCATGGCATTGACGCGCGCGGTGTCGCCCAGCTTCTGCGAGATCTGGCTTTGCGCCTTGAACGCCATGTTCTGGTCTTCGAGCTGGACGCCGGAGGTGCGGCGGTCCGTCACGACGACCGCGGTGGTGGCGGCCGCGCCGCCCACGATCAGGGGCGCGCAGGCCGTCAGCGAGAGCGCGGCGGTGGATAGCGCCGCGGCGAGCATCAAGGGGCGGGCTGCGGTACGGACGTCAGAAATCATTCGGTGTCTCCAAGCAGAAGAGCGTCAATGCCGTCGCACAGCGCGTGCAGCAGCAGAATATGGACTTCCTGGATGCGCATCGTGCGATCGCTGGGAACACATAGATGGACGTCCATCGGCGTAATGAGTTCCCCCATGACGCCGCCGCCCTTGCCGGTCAGGGCAAGCACGTGCATTTCGCGGGCGCTGGCGGCTTCCATGGCGCGCACCACGTTGGGGGAATTGCCGCTGGTGGATATGGCCACCAGCACGTCGCCGGCCTGGCCGAAGGCGTTGACCTGGCGTTCATAGATCTCGTCGAAACCGTAGTCGTTGCCGACTGCGGTGAGGATCGAGGTGTCGGTATTGAGCGCGATGCCGGCCAGCGGCAGGCGTTCGCGTTCAAAGCGGCCCACCAGTTCGGCGATGAAATGCTGCGCATCGGCGGCAGAGCCGCCATTGCCGCAAGCCAGAATCTTGCCGTTGTTTGCCAGGGCGCCGAACAGCACGTCCACCGCCACTGCCAGCGGCTCGGCCAGGACGTTCATACTTTGTTCGCACGCAGCCATGGCGTCGCGAAAGTGCGACGTCATACGAGAGGTCATATCCATGGGCGCGATTATCTCACGGGGCCGGGGCGCGGTTCTGTCCAGGCGTAACGACTATCAGGCAGGCCGTTACCGGGGCGGCGGGCCTCAGGTTTGCCAGAATGCGCCGCGCAGCCATTGGGGATCGCCGGCTTCGAACACGACTGCGTCGAAGCGCGCGGCGGGCGGCCTGCCGTGCCAGTGGCGCCGGGCCAGCTCGGGCAGCCAGAAGGCCGCGGCGCGGGCCAGCCGGGCCTGCTTGTCCGGGCCGATGCTGGCCGCGGCGCCGCCAAAGCGGCTCGGGCCGCGGGAGCGGACCTCGACGAACACCAGGATGTCGCCGTCGCGCATGGCCAGGTCGATTTCGCCAGCGCGGGTCTGCAGATTGCGCGCCAGCAGGACCAGGCCGCGCGCTTGCAGCAGGCGCAGGGCGGCGTCCTCGTGGTGGTCGCCTTTGCGTTGGGCGGGCGAGCGGCGCGGGGGCGGACGATCAGCGGGCGCTGCGCGTGCGGATCGGCGCCGGCGCCTGGCGGCGCGGCGGCGGGCCGCCAGGGCCAGTTCGCAGGCCAGTCGCAAGGTGTCATCCGTCATGAACGCTCCAGAGGTGGCGGGGCATAGGCGGCTACACTGACATGGTTTCCCGTGTCAGTAGGCTGCAATGAATCAAAATGTCTCACCTCCCCCTGCCGGAGATGCCTGGTCCCGCGTCGCTGAACGCGTGGCGGGGCAGCATTGGCCCGCTGCGACGCTGTATGTCGTGGCCACGCCGATCGGCAACCTGGGCGACCTGGGGCTGCGCGCCTGGCACGCCTTGCAGCGGGCCGACGTGATCGCGGCGGAAGACACGCGCGCCAGCCGCGCCCTGCTGGATGCCTGGGGCGTGGGCACGCCGCTCATGGCAGCCCACCGCCACAACGAAGCCGCCGCGGCGCAGACGATCTGTGAACGCCTGGCGCAGGGCCAGCGCGTGGCGCTGGTGTCCGATGCGGGCGCGCCCGCCGTCAGCGATCCTGGCGCGCGCATCGTGCGTGCGGTGCGCGAGGCCGGCTTCGGCGTGGTGCCGGTGCCGGGGCCCAGCGCGGTCATCGCCGCGCTGATGGGCAGCGGCGTCACCACTGACGAAAATCCTGGCTATGCCTTCGCGGGCTTTCCGCCGCCCAAGGCGGTGGCGCGCCAGCGCTGGCTGCGTACCTGGTGCGCCTTGCCCGCGCCTGTCGTCATGTTTGAATCGCCGCACCGGCTTGCGGCCACGCTGGCCGACTTGCTGGAAGTGTGCGGTCCGGACCGCCTGCTGACCGTGGCGCGCGAACTGACCAAGCGCTTTGAAGAGATCGCTACATTTCCGATGGGCGAGGGCGCGGCCTGGCTGGCCGCGGACGCTCACCGCGAGCAAGGCGAATTCGTGCTGATCGCGCACGCCCCTGCCGAGCAGGAGGTGGACGAAGATGCCGACCCGCGCGCCGATGCGCTGCTGGACGCCTTGCTGGAGTCGTTGTCGCTGCGCGACGCGGCGCGCGTGGCGGCCAAGGTTTCCGGACTGCCGCGGGATGTGCTGTACAACCGGGCCCTGGCCCGCAAGAAATCGGCGGAGTAAGACATGGTGTATTCCACAATCGTGTCCAACAAGCCCGCGGATCCCGACGAACGCCTGGTCTACCGCGATATCCCCACGCCGCTGGGCGACATGCGCCTGGTCGCCAGCCCCAAGGGGCTGCGCGGCGCCTGGTTCACCGACCAGGAACTGCTGCCTGCGGCAGATGGCTGGATCCTTACGGACTCCGATCCCATCCTGGAACAGGCGCGCCGCGAACTGGACGAATGGTTCGCTGGCCAGCGCCGCGTCTTCGATGTGGCGCTGGATCCCGTGGGCACGACTTTCCAGCATCAGGTGTGGCATGCCTTGTGCGACCTGGAGTTCGGCGTGCTGACGAGCTACGGCGATCTGGCCCGCACCGTGGGACGGCCCAAGGGCGCCCAGGCGGTCGGCGGGGCGGTCGGACGCAATCCGATCAGCATCATCATTCCGTGCCACCGGATCATCGGCGCGGACACCTCGCTGACCGGTTTCGGTGGCGGGCTGCCGCGCAAGCAGGCCTTGCTGGCGCACGAAGGCAATTTCTACCGCAGCCGCAGCGCAAGCGCGCGCCGGGTTTGCGACGGGCAGGCCGAACTGCCCTGGTAGGCGGGCAGGCCCGGCCTGAGAACCGGGCTTATTGCGCTTATTGCCGCTTATTGCGTCAGGGCCGGGCTTACTGCGAGGCGATGCTGGGCAGGATGCCGATGCGGTCCGAGACCAGCGGCACGGCGTTCAAGGCGCTCTGGCGGTCGGGGTAGGGGCCGATCTTGACCCGATAGAGATTATTCGACTGTTCGACCGACGCGGGCGGCGCGCCTTCGGCGCCCAGCTGCGTGTTGATGCGGCTGACCAGCGACTGCGCGTTGGCCGACTGGCTGAACGCGCCCACCTGCAGATAGACGCTGCCGATGCCGCCCGCCGCCGGCTGGCGCACCGGCGCCGAGCCGGGCGCGGGCCCAGGCAGGGGTTCGGCCGCAAGTGCTACCGGCACGGCGGCGACCGGCGCCAACACGGGCGAGGAGCCCGTCGCCGACGAAGGTTCAGGCGCGGCCGCGGCGGGCGCGCCTTGTGACGCCAGCCGCCGGATCTCGTCCTGCGGTATGGCTTCCACGATTACCTGGCCGCTGCCGGGGCCGATGATGCCGAGCTTGTGCGCGGCGACATAGGACAGGTCCATGATGCGGTCGCTGTGGAACGGGCCGCGGTCGTTCACCCGCACGATGATGGTCTTGCCGTTGACCATGCTGGTGACGCGGGCGTAGCTGGGCAGCGGTAGCGTGGTGTGGGCGGCCGTCATGGCGTACATGTCGTAGGACTCGCCGATGGACGTGGAATTGCCGTGGAACTTCTTGCCGTACCACGAGGCGGTGCCGCGCTTCTTGTACGGCTGCCCGCTGGTGTCCGGCACATAGCGCTGGCCGAACACCACATACGGCCGGTTCGCGCCGCTGGCGTAGGGTTCGATCCTGGGCACCGCGTCGGGTATCTGGTCCAGGTTCGAGGGCGGATTCGCGTCCGGCCCGTCGTCCTTGTAGTAACCGCCGCCCTTCTTGCGTCCGCCGGTGGAGGAGCAGCCCGCCACGGCAATGGCCAGCAGCAGCATCATGAACAGGCGGGTCGGGCGGGACAGGGTCATGCGGATTCGTCAGGCAGTTGGGTGCGATGGCGCACCAGCAGCGGGTCGTGGTCGGCAAAGCGCAGCGCCAGTTGTTCGACCACATACACCGAACGGTGCTGGCCGCCGGTGCAGCCGATGGCAACCGTGAGGTAATTGCGGGTGTCTTGCGTGTACTGCGGCAGCCAGCGGTTCAGGAAGCCGGCGATGTCGTCGATCATCTGCCCGACCAGGTCGAAGCCTGCCAGCCACGCAGCCACGGGCTCGTCGCGGCCGGTCAGCGGCCGCAGGTCGCGGTCGTAGTAAGGATTGGGCAGGCAGCGCACGTCGAACACCAGGTCCGCGTCTCGCGGCACGCCGCGCTTGTAGGCGAAGGACTCGAAGGTCAGCACCAGCGGCGCGCGGTCGGCCTTGATCAGGTCGCGGATCCACACGCGCAACTGGCCCGGCGTCAGGTCCGAGGTGTCGATGACGTGTTCCTGTTCGCGCAGCGGCGCGAGCAGTTCGCGTTCCAGCGCGATGCACTCGGTCAGCGACGGAGTCGTGCCTCCGCGCTGCAGACGGTCGGTCAGCGGATGGCGGCGGCGGGATTCGGAATAGCGCTGCACCAGCGTCGCGGTGCTGGCGTCGAGGAAGACCACGCGCAGGCTGGTGCCCATGGCGCGCAGCGCGGTCACCACATCGGGCAGTTCGGCCAGTTCGCCCGGCGAGCGCACGTCGATAGCGACTGCGACGCGCTCCATGCCGTCGTCCCGGGCGTTGGCGATGAACTCGGTCAGGAACCGCACGGGCAGGTTGTCGACGCAGGTGTAGCTGGCGTCCTCGAGCATGCGCAGGGCGACGGACTTGCCTGAGCCTGAGATGCCGGTGACGAGGACGACTTTCAACATGGACATGATTGTGGCACGCTTTTCGAGGACGATGCCGGCGGGATGACATCTGATATGGCCGTAAACTGCCAATCTGCGCCTGTACCGGTTTGGCTCCCGTAGCGTAAGCTTGGGGCCGGATACTCGACAGATTCACATACGCGCCCCGCCGTCATGCGTTTCGGGGGAATGGAATTCGACCTAGATGTTAGCCTTCATTTCCTTTCGTAGTGTTTCACTGCCGCGTTTTTGGGCAATTTCCCTGCTAGGGGCCGCAGCCGTCTTCATGATGGCGCCCGCTCAGGCACAACCCGCACCGCAGGAGAGCCTGCGTCCGGACACCATGGACGCCCGCGTCGCCGCCTGTACGGCCTGCCATGGCGCGCAGGGCCGGGCCGGCGCCGATGGCTACTATCCGCGCCTGGCCGGCAAGCCCCAGGAATACCTGTACCACCAGCTGCTCAACTTCCGTGATGACCGGCGCCAGTACCGGCCCATGACGCACCTGCTGACCGGACTGCCTGACGATTACCTGCGCGAGATGGCCGCGTATTTCTCCACCCAGCACGTGCCGTATCCGGCGCCGACGCGCGCCGAGGTCTCCGCCGCCACGCTGGAAGCCGGGCGCAAGCTCGCCTTGAACGGTGACGCCGCGCGCGGCCTGCCCGCCTGTGCCGCCTGTCATGGCGCCGCCTTGGGCGGCGTGCTGCCCGCCATCCCTGGGCTGCTGGGCTTGCCACGCGACTACATCGGCTCGCAGATCGGCAGCTGGAAGAACGGCCTGCGCCGCGCGGCCGCGCCTGACTGCATGGCCGACATCTCCAACAAACTCACTCCCGAGGACATAGGCGCGCTGGCCGCGTGGCTGTCCTCGCAGCCCGTGGTGGAACCCTACGCGCCTGAAGCCGCGGGTTCGATACGCCTGCCCGCGGAATGCGGCAGCCAGGCGCAACGGTAAGGGAGAGGCGGGATGTCGCTCATGAAGAAAGTCCTGTCGGTTCTGGTGCTGCTCGCGGTTGTCGCGGTGGGCGGCCTCTATTGGATGGGCACGCGCGACGACGCCAGCACCGGCCCCGCCGCGGCTGCGGACGACGCCGCGACGCTGGTCGAACGTGGCCGCTATCTGGCCTTGGCGGGCAATTGCATGGCCTGCCACACCAGCCGGGGCGGCAAGGCGCTGGCGGGCGGCACGCCCATCCCCACGCCGTTCGGCACGGTGTACGGCCCGAATATCACGCCCGACGAGAAGACCGGCATAGGCGCGTGGAGCGCCGACGATTTCTGGCAGGCCTTGCACAACGGCAAGTCGCGCGACGGCACGCTGCTGTATCCCGCCTTTCCCTACACGGAATACACGCGCGTGACGCGCGCCGATTCCGACGCGTTGTACGCCTATCTGCGCACCGTGGCGCCCGTGAACCAGCCCAGCCGGCCGGCCGAGATGGAATTCCCCTACGACCAGCGGGCGCTGCTGGCCGGTTGGCGCGCGCTGTACTTCAAGCCGGGCGTGCAGGAGGCCGATGCGGGCCAGTCGGTGCAATGGAACCGCGGCCGTTACCTGGTTGAAGGGCTGGGGCATTGCGCCGCCTGCCATACGCCGCGCAACAGCCTGGGCGGGCTGCGTTCGGCCGACCCATTGGCCGGCGGCGTGATTCCGGTACTGGACTGGTACGCGCCGCCGTTGACCAACGATATGGAGACGGGCATGGGACGCTGGTCGGCCGAGGACATCGCCGCCCTGTTGAAGACCGGTGTTTCAAAGCACTCCAGCGCCAGCGGACCCATGGCCGAAGTGGTGTTGGGCAGCACCCAGCACCTCACCGACGCCGACGCGCTGGCCATCGGCGTCTACATCAAGTCCCTGCCGGCCACGCCGGCCTCGACGGAGCGCGCGCGTCCAGCGGTCGGGCCGGCGGCCATGGAACTGGGTGGCAAGATATACCGCCAGCAATGCGCGCAATGCCACCAGCCGGGAGGCGAGGGCAGCGGCACGGCCTGGCCCGCGCTGGCCGGCAATCCGACCGTCACCGCGCCGTCGCCCGTCAACGCCATACGCATGGTGCTGGACGGCGGCTACGCGCCGGCCACGGCGGCGAACCCGCGGCCGCATGGCATGCCGCCATTCGGGCAACTGCTCAACGACAGCGATATCGCAATGCTGGTGACGTACATCCGCAATAGCTGGGGCAACGAGGCGGGCGGCGTGACGCCGCTGGAGGTCAAGCGGGCGCGCGCCGCGTCGACGCTGAACTAGGGCTGGTGCGCTACCAGGAGCCTTGCACAGGCTTAGCGCGCCTTCAAGGCAAGCGAGCAGGCTTCGCGCGCCAACTCGCCCAGTACGCGGATGGCGGTCTGCGCGGCCGCATCCCAGGGATGCCCATAGTTCAGGCGCAGGGCGCTGCCGAACTGCCCGCTGGCCGAAAATATGGGACCCGGCGCCACGCTGATGCCGCGTGCCAGCGCCTGCCGGTGCAGCGCCAGCGCATCGACGGCAGCCGGTAGCTCCAGCCACAGGAAGAATCCGCCTTGCGGCCGTGTCACGCGCGTGCCGGCGGGAAATTCCTGGGCGATCGCCTCGGCCATGCGCTGTTGCTGCGTCTGCAGCGTTTCGCGCAGGCGGCGCAGGTGGCGGTCGTAGCCTCCCTGTTCCAGGTACTCGGCGATCGCGCCCTGGGCGGGGCCGGACGCCGACAGCGTGGACGACAGCTTCAAGCGCTGCACGCGCTGGGTGTAGCGGCCGGCGCTGGCCCAGCCGATGCGGTAGCCCGGCGCCAGACATTTCGAAAACGATGAGCAATGCAACACCAGCCCCTGGGTGTCATAGGCTTTGGCGGGCACGGGCCGCGCCGGACCGAAGTACAGCTCGCCATACACATCGTCTTCGATCAACGGGATGCCGTGGCGCGCGAGCAGTTGGACCAATCGCCGCTTTCTTTCATCCGGCATCAGGCTGCCGAGAGGATTCTGGAACTGCGTCATCAGCCAGCATGCCTTGGGCGCGTGGCGCTCGATGGCGGTCTCCATCGCGTCCAGGTCAATGCCAGTGCGCGGATGGGTCGGTATTTCCAGCGCCTTCAGTCCCTGGCGTTCGAGCGCCTGCAGCGCGCCGTAGAACGTCGGCGCTTCGACCATGACCGTGTCGCCAGGCTGCGTGACTGCCTGCAGGCACAGGTTCAGCGCTTCCAGCGCACCATTGGTGACGACGATGTCGCTGGCCGGCACGTTGATGCCGCCGATCAGGTAGCGCAGCGCGATCTGGCGGCGCAGGCCGGGGTTGCCGGGGGCCAGGTCTTCCACCGTGTCCAGTGGATCCTGGCGCTTGAGGTGCGCGGCCATCGCCTGCGCCAGGCGCGGCAGCGGAAACAGCAGCGGGGAAGGGAAGGCGGAGCCCAGCGGGGTTACGTCGCGGTTGCGCACCGACCCCAAGATGTCGAAGATGCGCTCGCTGATCGCGAGTTCCGTGGATTCGCCGTCGGGGTTGGAGGCGCCGGGTTCCGGGGGCAGGGAGGCGGCAGGCGCGTTGACGTAATAGCCGGAACGCGGCTGAGCCCGGATCAGGCCGCGCGCTTCCAGCAGGTAGTACGCCTGGAACACCGTCGACGGGCTCAGCCCGCGCGCCGCGCAGGCGTCCCGCACGGAGGGCAGCTTGTCGCCCGCGCGCAGCACGCCGTCGCGGATCGACTTGGCGATCTCGGCGGCCAGGTTTTCATACAGGCTCAAGGTGCCGCCGGACGCCGCGTGCTTACTTGCTGCTTTGCAGGATCGCCATGGCCTGGCGTTCCATGAATTCGCCCAGCGTGTCGATGCCGCGCAGCTTCAGTATCGTGTTGCGCACGGCAGCTTCCACCAGCACCGCCAGATTGCGGCCGGCTGCCACTTGCAGCATGACCTTGCGCACCGGCAGGCCCAGCATGTCCTGCGTGATGTCCTGCAGCGGCAGGCGCTCGAACTTGTCCTGCGCGGTGGCGCGCACCAGATGCACGATGAGCTTGAGGCGCATCTTGCGGCGCACGGAAGTCTCGCCAAAGATGGTGCGGATGTCGAGCAGGCCCAGGCCGCGCACTTCCAGCAGGTTCTGCAGCAGCTGCGGACAGTGGCCTTCGATCATGTTGGGGGCGGTGCGCGAGAACTCCACCGCGTCATCGGCGACCAGGCCGTGTCCGCGCGAGATCAGTTCCAGCGCCAGTTCGCTCTTGCCCAGGCCGGATTCGCCGGTGATCAGCACGCCCAGTCCCAGCACGTCGAGGAACACGCCGTGCACGGTGGTGGTGGGCGCCAGCTTCTTGCCCAGGTAGATGCGCAGCAGGTCGATCAGCTGCGCGGCCGCCACCGGCGTGGACAGGAGCGGCACCTGATGCTGGTCGCACTGGTCGATGAGGTCTTGCGGCGGGGTCAGGCCGTCGGCCAGCAGAATCGCCGGGACGCCGCCGATCAGCAGCTCATCCATGTGGTGCATGCGGCGGCGCAGGTCGAAGCGGGTGTAGTACGCCAGCTCTTCCTGTCCGAACACCTGGATGCGGGACGGGTGGATCAGGTTCAAGTGGCCGACGAGGTCCGCGGCCGACATGCCGTCGTCGGGAATCGCGCGGTCCGCGGCGCCCTGGCCGGAAATCCAGTTAAAGGGGATTTTGTCGGCGTTGTCGTCGACGAGTTCCTGCACCGTGAGCATGGCAGCGTTTCCGCGAGGAGGTCAGAGTTGGCCGGTCGTCAGCATCTTGTGGACGACAGCCGGATCGGGCTCTGTGGCCAGGGCTTCGCGCAAGGCCTTGTTCGACATGAGCTGCGCCAGTTCGGCCAGGATGTCCAGGTGCTGCTGCGTGGCCGTTTCCGGCACCAGCAAACAGAGCAGCATTGACACCGGCTGCCCGTCAGGCGCATCGAAGGTGATGGGCTGGGCCAGGCGGATGAAGGCCGCGAGGGCCTGCTCCAGGCCCTTGACCCGGCCATGCGGCACCGCCACGCCCTGTCCGAGCGCGGTGGAGCCCAGGCGTTCCCGGGCGAACAGGCTGTCGAACACGAGCGCGCGCGCCAGGCCATGGTTGTTTTCAAAGAGTAGACCGGCCTGTTCGAACGCACGTTTCTTGCTCGTTGCGAGCATATCGAGCACGACGTTGCCGGCGGGTAGGATGCGCGACAAATGATTCATCGGGTCATTATATGGTTATATGATGCACTGCAATAATCGGCCTCTGGGATGCGCGCTCGGCACGCTCGCATCATGGGGCGGCAAGAGCGACAGCATAGACCGATAGCGGCGGATTGTGGGCATTCTTGCGCCTGGCGGCGGGGCGGCGCCATGGGAAACGTCGGAAATCGGGGGAAAACGGAATCGCCGGCGGAACCGGGAATGGGGGACAAAGAAGGGGGAGGCTACGGGAGGGCAGTTTGCCGATGCCCCGGCTGGACGTTGCGTCTAGCGGGACACCGGGACTTAGGCAGGATTTCTAGAATCGCTGTTTAGCTAATCTCGCGGTGCGAGTGGTCATGAAGCGCGTTACTGCTGGGGTGGCGTGAGATTCGCCGCTTGCCGCTTCACGGACTCCGCCGTGTGACTTCGTACCTTGTCCTTGTGCTTGATGACCTGACGGTCGACTTTGTCAGCAAGAAGGTCTATGGCTGCATAGAGGTTTTCATCGGTTGCTTCACAATGAATGTCCTTACCGCTTAGACGCATGGTGATTTCGGCTCTATGCCGCAGGGGCTCTACCGAGAGCATGACCTGGGTATCGATGACGTGATCGAAATGCCGCAGCACTCGCGCCAGTTTGTTCATGACATATTCCCGGATGGCCGGGGTGACGTCGAGGTGACGACCGCAGATGCTCAGGTTCATAGTGTGCTCTCCTTCTAAAAGAGGAAAAAAGGGTGCGCGAAAAGCGCGGCTGATTCGTTAGGCGTTCTCCTTGATTGAGCGGGTTCGTTTAGTACTAGTGTATAGACTCGGGCCGATAAAACAAGCTGACCTAGCGCAAGTTCATGGCATTTTTATGGCTGAGCCCCCAGGGTGCATGCGCCTTTGCGCAGGCGGCGCCTAGGGGTCTTCCCCAGGGCCGCATTACATGCGGAAATGCTCTCCCAGATAGACCCGGCGCACGGCCGGATCACCCACGATTTCATCGGGGTGGCCGTCGGTCAGAACCTTGCCTTCGCTGATGATGTAGGCGCGGTCGCAGATGCCCAGGGTTTCGCGCACGTTGTGGTCGGTGATCAGCACGCCGATGCCGCGCCCCTTCAGGAATCGCACGATGCGCTGGATCTCGATGACGGCGATGGGGTCCACGCCGGCGAAGGGCTCGTCCAGCAGGATGAAGCGCGGGCTGGTGGCCAGCGCGCGCGCGATTTCCACGCGGCGGCGTTCACCGCCCGACAGGGAGATGGCGGCGTTGCTGCGGATGTGGCCGATCTGCAGCTCTTCCAGCAGCGCTTCCATCTGCTCGTTGATCTTGGGCGTGGACAACGGACGTCCATCCGGCCCTGTTTGCAGCTCCAGCACGGCGCGGATGTTCTGTTCCACCGTCAGGCGGCGGAACACGGACGCATCCTGGGGCAAGTACGACAGGCCCATGTGCGCGCGCTTGTGGATCGGCATCGAAGTGATGACGGAGCCGTCGATCTCGATGCGGCCCGCATCCGCCGGCACCAGGCCCACGATCATGTAGAAGCTGGTGGTCTTGCCCGCGCCGTTGGGGCCAAGCAGGCCGACCACTTCGCCGCTGACCACGGACAGGGACACGTCCTGCACCACGGTCCGGCCGTTATAGGTTTTGCGCAAACCGGTTGCGCGCAGGCTGCCCTGCTTGACGCCCGAGGGGGCGGAGGTTACCGGAGTCGGCACTGAAGGTTGGTTCATCGTGGCTGCGAGTGGTGTTGCATGGGAGGCGTTCAACGCCCCTTCTTGGCTGCCTGCTGCTTGCGGCATTCGGCGATGGCGGCATCCGACTTGGCGCGCGGCTCAGCGACCGAGCGGACACGGCCGCCGGCCGCGGCAGAGTTGGGGCCGCCATGGGCTTCGTAGGTGCCGGTCTTCTCGTTGTAGCGTACCCGTTCGCCGCGAATGGTGTCGAACGGTTTTCCACAGACAAAGCGGGTCACGACTGCCTGGCCGATCAGGTCGAAGGTGCTTTTCGTGCCGTCGTATTCGGCGCGCAAGCCGGTGCCTTCGATCAGTTCGAAGGTTTCCGGACGTTCCTGTCGGATGGTGACGATCTTGCCCTTGTTGGCGGTGGCCGTGCCGTACTGGTTGCCTTGCGCGTCCTCGTTCATTTCCAGCACGTCGGAGGTCAGGGTCATGAGGCCGCGCGTCATGTTGACGTTGCCCGTGAACACGCTCTTCTTCTTCACGTCGTCGTAGTGGAGGGTATCCGACAGGATCAGCGTGCTGGGTTCTTCAGCCGGCGTCGCTGCCTTGGGCGCATCCGCGGCATGGGCCGGAGCCAACGCTGATGCGGTCAGCAGGATGGCGCCGAGCAAGCGGGTCGTCGGGGCAAGGAGAATCCGGAGGTCGGTCATGGTTTTTTCTGGTCAGTGTTGTTGGCGGGAATTTCGGTCCGGCGTTGCTGCTTGCCTTCGGAACCGGCAATTTCCACATCGGTCGATGCCGAAACCTGCAGTTGGCGCGTCTTGTTGTTGTAGTGCATGCCCGTGCCGTTCATGCGCGAACGGCCCTTGATGACTTCCGCGGGCAGGTCGGTGTAGACCACGTCGTCGTCGGGCAGAATGATCAACTGCTGGCTGCGCACGTCCAGCAGGTCGTTATTGGCGTCCGGCTGGCGGCGCACGTGGGCGTCGCCGTTCATGACGATGCGCTTGCCGCCTTGCTCCATCACTGCGGTCTTCGAGATGGCCACGGTGATGGGGTTGTCCTCGCGCTGGCCCACCGCGCGCGGCGAGGTCACGTGGTAGGAGTCGTCATCGGGGAAATGTTCTGCGTATACGCCTTCGAGCCGGTTGATGGGCTTGCCGTTCGGGTCGGTGCGCAGCATGACGAAGTCGCGCGACCAGGCGTCCATCTCGTGGGTGACGCGGCGCGGCGGATCCGTCTGGATGGCCCGCTGCGCGTAATCCGCCGCCCACCACGAACTGGCGACCAGCACCAGCAGCAGGAACAGCGCGATCAAGGAGGGAAAACGTTCTTTCATTGGATCTGCCGCAAGGGCCTATGGGTTGTCCTGGCAATCATTGGATGGCGCCCGGGCCGAGCAGGCCCGGCGCCGCCAGGAATGCGCCCAGGCGTCCCTGGGCCGCCAGCAGCAGGTCGCAGCATTCGCGCACGGCGCCGTTGCCGCCGGTGTGCGTGGACACCCAGTGGGCGGCCTGGCTGACATAGCCCGGCGCGTTCGGCACGCTGGCGGCGAAGCCGGCGCGCTGCAGGGCGGGCAGGTCGATGACGTCATCGCCCATGTAGCCGGCCTGATTCAGTTGGACACCGGAACGCTGCGCAAGTTCGGCCAGGGCGCCGCCCTTGTCGCGGACGCCCTGGATCACCTCGGCGATGCCCAGTTCGGCGGCGCGGCGCGCCACGATGGGGCCGGAGCGCCCGGTCATCAGAGCGACCTTCAGGCCGCCTTCCATCAGCAGGCGCAGCCCGTGGCCGTCCAGCGCGTTGAAGCGCTTTTGGAGTTCGCCGTTCTCGCCGTAATAGAGACTGCCGTCGGTCAGCACGCCGTCCACGTCGAACACCATGAGACGCACCGCGGCGGCGCGTTCGCGCACGCCGGCGGGGATGCGGGCCAGGACCAGCGCTTCGGCCGGATGGGTCATGGGAACAGAAAGAGTCATAGTCATACCACTTTGGCGGCCATCAGATCGTGCATGTGCAAGGCGCCGAGCAGAACGCCGTCGCTGTCCAGCACGAGCATGTGGTTGAGCCGTTGTTTGTCCATTTGCTGGGCCGCCTCGACGGCCAGCGCGTCGGGGGTGATGCTGCGCGGCGAGCGCGTCATGCCGGATTCGACGGTCAGGCTGCGGATGTCGCCCTGACGCGCGATCAGGCGGCGCAGGTCGCCGTCGGTGAAGATGCCCACGGGGCGATGCTGGGCGTCGGTCACGACGGTCATGCCCATGCCCTTGGCGGACATGACCTCCAGCGCCTGCGAGACCGGTGTGCCGGCCTGGACGATGGGCAAGGCGTCGCCTTGACGCATGACGTCGCGCACGTGGGTCAGCAGGCGGCGGCCGAGGGCGCCGCCTGGGTGCGAGCGGGCGAAATCCTGCGGGCCGAAACCGCGGGCTTCCAGGCAGGCGACGGCCAGGGCGTCGCCCAAGGCCAGGGCTGCGGTGGTGCTGGCCGTGGGCGCCAGATTCAGGGGGCAGGCCTCCTGGGCCACGCTGGCGTCCAGGTGGACGTCGGCCAGCCGCGCAAGTTCGGACTGCGGATTGCCGGTAATCGCGATCAGCTTGGCGCCCATGCGGCGGGCGACGGGAAGTATCGTCAGCAATTCCTGGCCGGAACCCGAATAGGAAATCGCGATCAGGACGTCGTCCTGGGTGATCATGCCCAGATCGCCGTGGACGGCCTCGGCGGCGTGCACGAAAAAGGCCGGCGTGCCGGTCGAGGCCAGGGTCGCCGCGATCTTGCGGGCGACATGGCCGGTCTTGCCGATGCCGCTGACGACCACCCGGCCGCGACAGGCCAGCAGCATCGCGACGGTCTGCGTGAAGCTGTCGTCCAGCCGGGCCGACAGGTCCATCAGGCCCTGGCATTCAATCTGCAGCGTTCTGCGCGCAGATGCCAGCGCGGTCTCGGACGATGTTGTGGGATGGTCAGTCATACATGGATTTTAATATCAGTATGAGGGTTTGCCCCCGGAAAGGCCGTATGGCATGCTGGCGGGTCATTTCAACGGCTTTCCAACTTTTTTCCAGGCTCGCTCCATGTCCAGCATTTCCAGCCCCGTCCTTGGCACGCCCCTGTCCCCCTTGGCCACCCGCGTCATGCTGCTCGGATCTGGCGAATTGGGCAAAGAGGTCATCATTGCCCTGCAGCGGCTGGGCGTGGAAGTGATTGCCGTGGATCGGTATGCCGATGCTCCGGGCCACCAGGTGGCGCACCGGGCGCATGTGGTCTCGATGACGGACCCGCAGGCCCTGCGCAAGGTCATCGAACAGGAACGGCCCCACGTTATTGTCCCCGAAATCGAAGCCATTGCCACCAATTTGCTGGTGGAACTGGAAGAGGCGGGCGTGGCCCGGGTGACGCCGACCGCGCGGGCGGCCCAGTTGACCATGAACCGCGAGGGCATCCGCCGCCTGGCGGCCGAGACCCTGGGGCTGCCGACCTCGCCCTACCGCTTCGTCGACACCGAGGAAGAACTGCGCGACGCCATCGATGGCGGCATAGGCTATCCCTGCGTCATCAAGCCGGTCATGTCGTCCTCCGGCAAGGGCCAGTCCGTGATCAAGAGCGCCGACGACGTCGAATCCGCCTGGCGCTACGCCCAGGAGGGCGGTCGGGTGGGCGGCGGGCGCGCCATCGTCGAAGGCTTCATCCGTTTCGACTACGAAATCACCCTGCTGACCGTGCGCGCCCGCGGCGCCGACGGCCAGGTCGAAACCCGCTACTGCGAACCCATCGGCCACAAGCAGGTTGACGGCGACTACGTGGAAAGTTGGCAGCCGCACCCGATGTCTCCGGCCGCGCTGCAGCGCTCCCGGGAAATCGCGCTGGCGGTCACGTCCAACCTGGGCGGCCTGGGCATTTTCGGCGTGGAATTGTTCGTGGCGGGCGACCAGGTTTGGTTCTCGGAAGTCAGTCCGCGTCCGCACGACACCGGCATGGTCACCATGATCACGCAGGTCCAGAACGAATTCGAGCTGCACGCCCGGGCGTTCCTGGGGCTGCCGGTGGACACCAGCCTGCGCCAGCCCGGCGCCAGCAGCGTCATCTATGGCGGCATCGAGGCCGCCGCGGTGTCGTTCCACAACGTGGCCGAAGCGCTGGCTGAACCCGGCACCGACATCCGCCTCTTCGGCAAGCCCGAATCCTTCGTCAAGCGCCGCATGGGCGTGGGCCTGGCCGTGGCCGACGACGTGGCGGCGGCCCGGGCCAAGGCCAAGCGGGTGTCGGCGGCGGTGTCCGTCAAGGCCGGCTGACCGCTCTTTTTCCCCTGTTCAGGCGGCCACCAGCCCACGGGCTGGTGGCCGCTTTCGTTTGGGCGCGGCAATCCGGAAGACAGGCCGTCGCCGCTGCGATGCGATGTCTTGCGCCCATGCCCCTGGGGCCAGTGTGGTTTGCGCTTTCGCATAGTTTGTTCGATAATTTCAGAAATTTCTGAAAGCGGTGTAACTGTTTTTGTCTTCCCGGGGCCGCGGCCCTGATTTTGCCGGTGTAGCCCGATCCATGGCCCTGTCCCCTCAAAACGAACGCTTCGTCCTGCATTTCGGCGAAATGGGCAGCCGATGGGGCGTGAACCGCACGGTCGGCCAGATCTACGCTCTGCTGTTCCTGGCGCCCAAGCCGCTGAACGCCGACGACATCGCCGAGACCCTCGGCTTTTCGCGCTCCAACGTCAGCCTCGGGCTGAAGGAGCTGCAATCCTGGCGCCTGGTCAAGCTCATCCATCAAGTCGGCGACCGCCGCGACTACTTCGAAACTCCCAAGGACGTCTGGGAGATCTTCCGCATCCTGATGGAAGAAAAGCGCAAGCGCGAAATCGATCCCACGCTGACCCTGCTGCGGGACACCCTGCTGGAACGCCCGTCAGGGCCCGATGAGGCCTACGCGCAACAACGCATGAACGAAATGCTGGAGCTGATCGAACTGTCCACGGGATGGTTCGATGAGGTTCAACGTCTGCCGCCAGAAACCCTGCAGAACCTGATGAAGCTCGGTTCGAAAGTGCAGAAGGTGCTGGGTTTCGCCGGCAAATTGCGGGGCAAGGGCTGACCTTGATCCGCCCCGATTTTTCAGGAAACCTCTATGAAGTTGTATGCAACGCTCGTAACATGGCGCGAGAGACGGCCTGGGAACCATGCCGGTTGCCGCGGCACCTCAACTGCTTGGGAGCGACCCAATGATTGATCTCGACGTCGTAAATCTGTCGCGATTCCAGTTTGCCGCGACCGCGCTCTACCACTTCCTCTTCGTCCCCCTCACGCTCGGCCTGTCGTTCATCCTGGCCATCATGGAAAGCGTGTACGTCATGACCGGCCGCCCCATCTGGAAGCGGATGACCATGTTCTGGGGCACGCTGTTCGGCATCAACTTCGCCTTGGGCGTCGCCACCGGCGTCGTGATGGAGTTCCAGTTCGGCATGAACTGGTCCTACTACAGCCACTACGTGGGCGACATCTTCGGCGCGCCGCTGGCGCTCGAAGGGCTGATGGCCTTCTTCCTGGAAGCCACCTTCGTCGGCCTGTTCTTCTTCGGCTGGAACCGCATGTCCAAGGTCAGCCACCTGGTGGTGACCTGGCTGGTGGCGTTCGGCACCAACTTCTCGGCGCTGTGGATCCTGATCGCCAATGGCTGGATGCAGAATCCGGTCGGTTCGATCTTCAATCCCGACACCATGCGCATGGAGATGACCGACTTCGCCGCGGTGATCTTCAACCCTGTGGCTCAGGCCAAGTTCGTGCACACGGTCAGCGCGGGCTATGTCGCGGGCGCCATGTTCGTCATGTCGATCAGCGCCTGGTACCTGCTCAAGGGCCGCCATATCGATCTGGCCAAGCGCTCGATGGCGGTCGCCGCCAGTTTCGGCCTGGCCTCGGCGCTGTCGGTCGTGGTGCTGGGGGACGAAAGCGGCTACCTCACCACCGAACACCAGAAGATGAAGATCGCGGCCATCGAGTCCATGTGGCATACCGAGCCGGCCCCCGCGTCCTTCAACCTGATCGCCATTCCCAACCAGGCCGAGCGCAAGAACGATTTCGCGATCGAGATTCCCTACGTCATGGGCATCATCGGTACGCGTTCGCTCACCACGCCGCTGCTGGGCATCGACGATCTGATCCGGCGCGCCGAAAATCGCATCCGCGACGGCATGGTGGCCTATGAAGCGCTGCAGAAGATCCGCGCCAATCCCAAGGACGTGGACGCGCGCATGGTTTTCGACAAGACCTGGCCCGACCTGGGCTATGCGCTGCTGGTCAAGCGCTACCAGCCCGACATGAGCAAGGTCACCGAAGACGACATCAAGAAGGCCGCCGTCGATACCGTGCCCAACGTGGCGCCGCTGTTCTGGGCGTTCCGCATCATGGTGGCGGTGGGCATGTACCTGATCCTGTTCTTCGGCGTGGCTTTCTGGCTGGCCTCGCGCGGGCGGCTGGACAGCCGGCGCGGCCTGCTCAAGGTGGCGCTGTGGAGTTTGCCGCTGCCCTGGGTCGCGATCGAAAGCGGTTGGTTCGTGGCCGAATACGGCCGCCAGCCCTGGGTGATCGAAGGCGTGCTGCCGACCTACTACGCGGCTTCCGGCCTGACCATCGTCGACCTGGCCATCAGCCTGACCATATTCCTGGTGCTGTACACGGTGCTGCTGATCATCGGCGTGAAGGTGATGCTGCACGCCGTGAAGGCGGGACCGAAATCCGATGGGCCGGCGCCCGGCTCTGCCGCCGCCGATCCGGTGCGCGCCGCGGTGCGAGCCTGAGGGAGAGACAGCGATGGATACTCTTATTCCTTTCGACTACGGCACGCTGCGCGTGGTCTGGTGGGTGCTCTTGGGCGCCTTGCTCATCGGCTTCGCCGTCATGGACGGCTTCGATCTGGGCGTGGCCGCGCTGTTGCCCGTGGTCGCCAAGACCGACATCGAACGCCGCGTGGTGATCAACGTGGTGGGGCCGGTCTGGGAAGGCAACCAGGTCTGGCTCATCACGGCGGGCGGCGCCATTTTCGCCGCCTGGCCACTGCTGTATGCGGCGTCGTTCTCCGGCTTCTACCTGGCGATGATGCTGGTGCTGATTGCGCTGATCCTGCGGCCTGTCGGTTTCAAGTACCGCAGCAAGATGGAAGGCACCAGCTGGCGCAACCGCTGGGACGGCGTGCTCTGTTTCTCGGGCGTGGTGGCTTCGCTGGTGTTCGGCGTGGCCATGGGCAACATCATCCTGGGCGTGCCGTTTACCTTCGATCCGGTGACCTTGCGTCCGATCTATGAAGGACACTTCTACCAGCTGTTCATGCCGTTCGCGCTCTTGGCCGGCGTGCTCAGCGTGGTGATGCTGGCCATGCACGGAGCCGTGCTGCTGGCCTGGCGCACGGAAGACCCGATCTCGTCGCGGGCCCGCAACTGGGGCAGGCTGTGCGCCTTGCTGACCGCGGCGCTGTTCGCGGCGGGCGGCTTCTGGGTGGCGGGCGGCCTGCCTGGCCATGTCATCACCAGCGCGGTGGACATGGCCGGTCCGTCGGATCCCATGCTCAAGACCGTGGCGGTGCAGAACGGCGCCTGGATGGCCAACTACGCGAAATGGCCACTGATGTGGATCGCGCCCGCGCTAGGCGTGGGCGGCGCCTTGCTGGTGGTGCTGCTGCTGACCGTGCGCGCCAATGTGCTGTCGTTCCTGGCATCCGCGATTTCGATCAGCGGCGTGATTTTGACGGTGGGCTTTTCGCTCTTCCCCTTCATCATGCCTTCGTCGACGAAGCCGCAGGCCGGCCTGACCATCTGGGACGGTTCGTCCAGCCACTTGACGCTGTGGATCATGGTGATCGCGGTCGCCATCTTCCTGCCGCTCATCACGGTTTACACCTCATGGGTGTACCGCGTCATGCGCGGCAAGGTCACCCACGAATCGGTGGGCGACACGCCCAACTCATACTGAAAAAGGAGCCTCCACCATGTGGTATTTCTCGTGGATACTCGGTCTGGGCCTGGCGTGTGCCTTCGCCATTCTCAATGCAATGTGGTTCGAGCTGCGCGAGGGGCATACGCATGACCCGCGCGCCAGCCGCAATGACGCGTGAGCGGCGGCACTAGCAGCCTCGAGCACGATCCCTCGGCAACTCTGGACAAACCGCCGCGCGCACAGTCGCGGTGGTTGATGGCGCTTGCCAAGGCGGCCAGGTTGCCGTTGATGCTGGCGGGCGCCGCGCCCCTCTTGAGCGGCGTCTTGCTGGTGGTGCAGGCCTGGCTGCTGGCCAGCGTGCTCGATGCGGCCATCGTCAGGCAAGTACCCCGGCAAGAACTGCTCGGCGACATCCTGGTCATAGCCGGGCTGATGCTGTTGCGCGCCTGCATCACCTGGGCGGGCGAGCGCGCCGGCGCGGACGCGGCCGAGCGCATCAAGCGCCATGTGCGGCTATCGCTCTTCAGGCGCCTGGTGCAAAAAGGTCCTTATTGGAGCCGGGGGCAGGCGTCCGGGGAGCTGGCCAGCGCAGTGGTGGATCAGGTCGAAGCGCTGGATGGGTTCTTTGCCAAGTACCTGCCCGCCATGGCCGCGGCGGCCATGCTGCCGGTCGCGTTTTCCGTGGTGTTGTTGCCAATGGACGTGATCGCCGGACTGGTCCTGCTGATCACCGCGCCGCTGATACCCCTGTTCATGGCCTTGGTCGGCTGGGGCGCCCAGGGCGCCAGCCGCAGGCACCTGCGCGCCTTCGCCCGCTTGTCGGGCTTTTTCGCCGACCGGCTGCGCGGCCTGTCCGCCCTGAAGCTATACGGCCGCGCCGAGGCTGAGGCAGCGTCGGTCGTGGCGGCCAGCGACGCGCTGCGCCAGCGCACGATGTCGGTGCTGCGCATTGCCTTTCTTTCATCGGCGGTGCTGGAGTTTTTCGCGGCGCTGGGCGTGGCCGGGGTGGCGGTCTACATTGGATTGACCTATCTGGGATTCCTGGACCTGCGCTGGTCGCCGCTGACCTTGCAGGCCGGGTTGTTCTGTCTGCTGATGGCGCCGGAGGTCTATGCGCCGTTGCGCCAGTTCGCGGCGCATTATCACGACCGCGCGGCCGCGTTGGCGGCGGTGTCGCAGATAGCGCTGCTGTTCGATGGCCTGCCGCAAGAAGGCGATGGCCAGGCCGGTGGCGGATCTGGCCCGCGCAATCTTGCCGAGGCCGCCGCAGGCCCAGGACGCATTTCCGGGCGCCCTGGCTCAGGCGCTGCCCTTGCCATCGTAGGCTTGAATCTGGACGTGCCGGGCCGCGGCTTGGCGGTGCTTTCGGACGCCTGTCTGACGCTGGCGCCGGGCGAGCACGCCGCGCTGATGGGACCCAGCGGCATTGGCAAATCCTCGCTGATCGAGGCGATCGCACGCCTGCGTCCGTTCCGGGGGGACATCCGCATCGACGGCGTGTCTCTGCCCGAATGGGACGAGGCGGCGTTGCGCCAGCGCGTGGCGCTGATCGGTCAGAAGCCGCAGCTGCTGGCCGGTTCCATCGCGGACAACATCCGTCTGGGCCGCCCCGACGCTACCGATGCCGAAGTGCAGGCCGCCGCGCGCCGCGCCTGTGTGCTGGAGTTCGCCGAGGCCTTGCCGCAAGGGCTGGCGACGCCATTGGGCGGCCGCGGGCACGGCCTGTCCGGCGGCCAGGCGCAGCGCGTCGCGCTGGCGCGCCTGTTCCTGCGCGATCCGGGGCTGATCCTGCTGGATGAGCCCACGGCGCATCTGGACGAGGCCACGCAAGCGCGCGTGCTGGACGAGATCCTGGAATTCGCCGCCGGCCGCAGCTTGCTGTTGGTAACGCATGCGCCGGCAGTGGCGGCCCGGTTGGGCCGGACCCTGCGTGTGGCCGGCGGAAAAGTGGAAGACGCATGAAGAATCTGTTGTTGCTCCTGCCGCTGTATGCGCGCCGTAAAAGCGGGCTTTTACTCGCATTGTTCTGTGCGCTGGCGACGGTGGCCGCAGGCGTGGGCCTGTTGGGCGTTTCGGGCTGGTTCCTGACCGGTGCGGCGCTGGCGGGGGCGGGCGGCGCGTTCAATCTGTTTGCGCCGTCGGCGCTGGTGCGCGGCTTGTCGTTCCTGCGCATCGTGGCACGCTACGCTGATCGGGTGGTCGGCCATTCCGCCACGCTGCGCCTGTTGGCGGACTTGCGCGCGAAGGTGTTTTCGGCACTGATCCGGCTCACGCCGCGGCAACTGGCGCGCTATCGCGATGGCGACCTGGTGGCGCGCATGACGGGCGACGTCGACGCGCTCGATACGGTTTTCCTATTTGTGCTGGCGCCTCTGATCACCGCGGTGCTGGCGGGCGCGGTGCTGACCGCGGTGCTGGGTCTGTGGGTGCCCGCCGCCGCGCTGGCGTTGGCCCTGGCTTTGCTGGTGGCCTGTGTGCTGGTGCCTTTGTGGCTGCTGCGCGCCGCGCGCAAGCCGGGCGTGGCGGCCCAGGAGAGCGCGGCGGGGCTGCGCGCCGCCACGCTGGACGCGGTGGACGGGCACGCGGACATGGTGGCCCTGCATGCGCAGGCGCAGACGGCCGCGCATTTCGAACGCCTGTGCCAGGCCAGCGCGTTGGCCCGCCGCAGCCAGGCGCGGGTGGCGGTACGCGGGCAGTTCTTCCTCCAGGCCGCCGCCAGCGCCTCGGTGCTGGCCTTGCTCTGGTTCGGCCTGGACACGCTGGAAGCGGGGCGGATAGAAGGCCCCGCGCTTGCCGGGCTGTTGCTGGCGGTCATCGGAATCTTCGAAGTGGCCGGTCCCATCATGCGCGGGGCATCGCGCATGGGCTCGGCCATATCGGCGGCGGCGCGCATCCGCGAAGTCACGCAATGCGAGCCAGACATGCAGGATCCGCCCGCGCCTCGCGCTTTGCCCGACAGCGGCGCGGTGGAGCTGGATGGCGTGCGCTTTGCTTATCCCGCCCGAGGGGCTGGTGCCAGTCCGCTGGTGCTGGACGACGTCACCCTGCGTGTGGCGCCCGGTGAGCGGATCGCCATCGTAGGGCCAAGCGGTGCGGGCAAGTCGACCTTGCTGCACCTGCTCTTGCGTCTGGAGGATCCACAGGCGGGACAGGTGCGTTTCGGCGGCTGCGACGCGCGCGCCTGTGCACAGGCCGATTGGCACCGGCGCATTGCGCTGCTGTCGCAGGACGCGCCGGTGTTCCTGGGGACTTTGCGCACCAACCTGCTCATCGGCGATCCCGACGCGGATGACGCCGCCTTGTGGCGCGCGCTGGACGCCGCGAGGCTGGGCGATTTCGTGCGCGGCCTGCCCGATGGCCTGGATACCTGGGCGGGTGAGACGGGTTCGCAGTTGTCGGCCGGGCAGGCGCGCCGCCTATGCCTGGCGCGCGCGCTGTTGTCGCCCGCGGCGGTCATCGTGCTGGACGAGCCGACCGCAGGGCTGGATCGCGAGGCCGAAACGGCATTCTTCGCTGACCTGGCAGGCGCCGTGGGAGGACGCGCCGTGGTGCTTGCGACCCACGCAGCCTTGCCTCCCGGGGCGGTCGATCGCCGCTATGTCTTGCAGGGCGGCCGGCTACAGGAATGTGAATGGTCATCGGGGACGGCAATCCTGGCTTAAGCGCGGTTGCGAGGTTATAGTTCGCCTTGCTTCAATTCTTCAGGGCCGTCTTCCATGCAGACCGACAACGCCGAGTACATCCGGCGCACCATCCGCAGCGTTCCAGACTGGCCCCAACCCGGTGTCATATTTCGCGACATCACGCCCGTGCTGCAGGATCCTCGCGCGTTCCGGGTGCTTATCGATCTCTTCGTCTACCGCTACATGCGCCAGCGCCTGGACCTCGTGGCCGGCGTGGACGCGCGCGGCTTCATCGTGGGCAGCGTGCTGGCCTATGAGCTCAATCTGGGTTTCGTGCCGGTGCGCAAGAAGGGCAAGCTGCCGTTCCGCACGGTGGCCGAGGAATACTCGCTGGAGTACGGCAACGCGTCGGTTGAAATGCACACGGATTCCGTGCGCACCGGCCAGCGCGTCCTGCTGGTGGACGATCTGATCGCCACGGGCGGCACCATGTTGGCCGCCATCAAGCTGCTGCAGCGCCTGGGCGCCAACGTGGTTGAGGCGGCCGCCATCATCGACCTGCCCGACCTGGGCGGCTCCGCGAAGGTCGCCGCCACCGGCACGCCGCTCTACACCGTCTGTCAATACAGCGCCGACACCGCCGCGTAGGGGCTATGCGTCCGACAGGCGCGGCTGGATAAAGTCCAGGAACGCCTTGGTCTTGGCCGGCAGCATGCGCGAAGGCAGCAGCGCGAAGAGCGGCAGGGGCGTCAGGCTCCACTCCGGCAGCACCCGCACCAGGCCCGCCTGCTTGATGGCGCGTTCCATCGCGTCGAAGACCAGCAGCGGTGTGATGCCCAGGCCTTGACCGGCCAGCCGTCCGAGCATGCCGACGTTGTTGGCCGAAAGTCGCCCCGACACCTGCACCCGTTCCACCTTGTCGCCCGAATGCAGCATCCAGAAGGATGACTCCTCGCGCATGGTGGGGCGTAGGCATTCGTGATGGCTGAGATCCGCCGGCACGCGAGGCTCGCCGTGGCGCGCCAGGTACTCGGGCGAGGCATATAGCTGGTGGGCCATCAGCACGATCTTGCGCGAGATCAGGCTGGAGTCCGGCTGCTGGCCGAAGCGCAGGATCAGGTCGAACGGATTGCTGATGGGGTCGATCGGCCGCATGCTCAGATCGAAGTCGCATTCGATGTCCGGATGCTGCTCGCGGAATTCGCTGATGACGGCCGGCAGGAACAGCTGCGCCAGGCTGGTGGGCAGCGAGATGCGCAGGCGTCCCTTGGGCTGCACCGCCATGTCCAGCAGTTGATCGTGCGCGATGCGCGCTTCTTCCACGATATGGCGGCAGCGCTCGAAATAGATGGCGCCGGCCTCGGTCAGGTCGATCTTGCGCGTGCTGCGGTTGAGCAGCCGCATGCCGATGCTGCGCTCCAGTTCACTGACGCGGCGCGAGAGCGTGGACGTCGGAATATTCAAGGCTTCGGCGGCGTGGCTGAAGTTCTTGCGCTTGGCGACTTCGACAAACAGAGCGATGTCGTTAAGCTGGATATCCATGAGGCCCTCGAAGTTCAAAATTCCATTTCTGGCAGATTTGTATGATAAATGGAATCATTGTCCCGCCAGTAGAAATGTCTATTTCCCTGCGCTGAACGGTGCATCTACCAGATCAATCGCACATCTTCCGTTACCCAGCTTGCTTGCGGCTGAATGGAGGCATGACTTGCCGGTGCATGATCGCCTTCCATCGTGTGCAGAAAATGCGCAGATTCTGAGGGTGGCGACCAGTAATTGTCCCATTCATGCAAATATGTTCCCCAAAATAAGGGTTTTTACTAAGCTCCAATCGCCAGATACTTCGTCCCAGCAATCAAATTGTCATATCGCACCTGCCAGCCTGGCAGAAGACGATGTGCAAGGTTTAGGATGGAGTCATCGCAATGAAAGCCCTAGCTACCGCACTTATGGTTACCGCAACGCTGGTGGGTATGTCCGCCGCTCACGCCGATGGCAAGACGCGTGAACAGGTCCAACAGGAACTGCAAGCCGCCAAGGCCGCCGGCCAGGTCACGTTTGGTGAACTGGATTACCCGCCCGCCGCCGTCGAGCGCACCAGCCTGACGCGTGAACAAGTCCAGCAAGAACTGCAAAGCGCCAAGGCCGCCGGCCAGGTGACCTCGGCCGAACTGGACTACCCACCCAAAGCTGCCGTGTCGCAAACCGCCGGCAAGACCCGCGAACAAGTCCGCCAGGAATTGGCCGAAGCTAAGGCCCGCGGCGAGTACACCTTTGGCGAACTGGATTACCCGCCCCAAGGCCGCTAAGCCGTCCAGCAGGCAAGAAAAGAGCCCCCCCGATGCAGAGGGGCTTTTTTACGCTAGGTGGAAGGGCGAACGGCCCGTGAGCCAACTGCCGATAGTGTCGCGTTTTCGCATCAGAATTGTGCGGGCCAATCAACAACTCTTGTTGGTCGTCTGGCCTCGGCAGCAGAATATCCCAGGCCCGTCCAATATTTTGCGAGCCTTAATTCGCATTTGATATCAACGTGTTAACGCAGGTTTCCAAAGAGAGCAGCTGGTAAGTAGGCCGTCATTATCCCAACCATGGAAAGTAGTTCTTCGAAATCCGGGTTACTTCGAATTGGCGCAGGCTGGACACTGGCTTCAGTGCATGCGCCGCTAACTTGTTCGCAGCGGCACGCAGATTCCCGCCCCTGTGTGCGGTGGGTTTGCGGTTTGCCTTTCATCTCGCCATTTTGGGGACTTATATGAAGAAGACGCTATTGGCTGTCGCGCTGTTGGCTGGTTTTGCCAGCGTTGCGCAAGCCGCAGACTCCGTGACGCTGTACGGCTTGATCGACGCTGGTATTGGCTACGAGAAGGTCAAGTTCGACGGCAATTCGCAAAGCCGCTTCGGCGGCGTGCAGGGCGTGAGCAGCGGCTCGCGGTTCGGCCTGCGCGGCACTGAAGATCTGGGCGACGGCCTGCGCGCCGTGTTCACCCTGGAAGCCGGTTTTGGCCCCATGAATGGCAAGTCGCTGCAAAACGGCCGCCTGTGGGGCCGCCAGGCCACCGTGGGCCTGGACAGCGATACCTGGGGCCGTCTGGAATTCGGCCGCCAGACCAACCTGGCTTCCAAGTACTTCGGCTCGATCGACCCGTTCTCGATCAGCTACAACACCGCCAACATGGGTACCACGTTCGGCAGCGCCAACACCATGCGCCTGGACAATATGGTCCTGTACCAGACCCCCAGCATGGGCGGCTTCAAGGCGGGCATCGGCTACTCGTTCAGCGCCGATGACGCGGTCAGCGATACATCGCAGACCGGCTTCCAGACCGGCAATAACAACCGCGTGCTGACCGCAGGCGTGCAGTACGTCAACGGCCCGTTGAACCTGGCCGCAGCGTATGACCGCTTCAACCCGTCCAACGGCCAGACCGGCGGCAAGTCCGAAGCCCGCATCCAGGAATACATCCTGGGCGGTTCGTATGACTTCGAAGTCGTGAAGGTTGCGGCGGCATTCGGCCAGACCCGCGACGGCTGGTTCGTCGGCCAGAACATGGGCACCACGCCCGCTGGCATGCAGAACCTGGGTACGTTCAAGCTGGCTGACGGCTTCCGCGCCAATTCGTACATGATCGGCGCCACCGTGCCGCTGGGCCGCCACTCGGTCTTCGGTTCGTGGCAGCGCGCCACCGCCAGCAACGACAAGCTGACGGGCGACGACGCGACGTTCAACGTCTACAGCCTGGGCTACACCTACGACTTCACCAAGCGCACCAACCTGTACGCGTACGCCTCCTACGGTGACAACTACGCGTTCCAGCGCGATGCGACCGACACGGCAGTCGCCGTCGGTGTGCGTCACCGTTTCTAAGCGATAGGACGTCCGGCAAGACCTTGCTGAATGCGCGGCTCATCTCCGTGGGCCGCCGAGTGACAGCGAACCCCCGCGACTGGTTGCCGCCGGACGTTTCTTGAGCAGGGAAGGGAAGGGCCTCCGCAAGGAGGCCCTCTCGTTTTTTTAGGCGCCCGCGTGAAGGGCGTGGATTTAGAGGAACAACTTGTAGGCCGGGTTGTCGGTCTCGTTCCAGTGGGGATAGCCCAGTTCCGCCACGAAGCTGCGGAACTGCTTCTTGTCGGCAGGCGGCACCTGGATGCCGATCAGGATGCGGCCGTAATCCGCGCCCTGGTTGCGGTAATGGAACAGGCTGATGTTCCAGTCCGGATTCATGGCGTTGAGAAAGCGCATCAGCGCGCCCGGGCGTTCCGGAAATTCGAAGCGGTACAACAGTTCGTTGCGCGCCAGCGCGGAACGTCCGCCCACCATGTGGCGCAGGTGGGTCTTGGCCATTTCGTCGTGGGTCAAGTCCAGCGTGTCAAAGCCATGGCGGCGGAAGTTGGCCGCGATCTTGTCGGGCTCGGACGCCGAGGACACCTGGATGCCGACGAAGACGTGCGCGCGATCCGCGTCGGAGATGCGGTAATTGAACTCGGTGACGCTGCGCTCGCCCACCAGTTCACAGAAACGGCGGAAGCTGCCGCGCTGCTCCGGCATGGTGACGGCGAACACGGCTTCGCGCATTTCGCCGACTTCGGCGCGTTCGGCCACGAAGCGCAGGCGGTCGAAATTCATGTTGGCGCCGCAGGCGATCGCCACCAGCGTCTTGCCCTTCAGATGGTGTTCGGCCGCGTACTGCTTGGCGCCCGCGACCGCCATCGCGCCGGCCGGCTCCAGCACGCTGCGCGTGTCCTGAAATACGTCCTTGATGGCCGCGCAGATCGCGTCGGTGTTGACCACCACGAAGTCGTCCACATACTGGCGCGTGAGCTTGAAGGTTTCGGCGCCCACCATCTTGACCGCCGTGCCGTCCGAGAACAGGCCCACGTCGTTCAACTGCACGCGACGGCCCGCGCGCACGCTGCGCAGCATGGCGTCCGAGTCTTCCGTCTGCACGCCGATGATCTTGATTTCCGGGCGCAGCTGTTTGATGTAGGCGGCCACGCCCGCGATCAGCCCGCCGCCGCCGATGGCGACGAAGATGGCGTCGATCGGGCCGGGATGCTGGCGCAGGATTTCCATGCCCACGGTACCCTGGCCGGCGATCACGTCGGGATCGTCGAAGGGATGGACGAAGGTCAGCTTCTCTTTCTTTTCCAGGATCTGCGCATGCGCGTAGGCGTCGGAAAAGCTCTCGCCCGCCAGCACGACTTCGCCGCCCAGGCGGCGCACCGCGTCGATCTTGACCTGCGGGCTGGTGGTGGGCATGACGATGACGGCGCGGCAGCCCAGCCGGCTGGCCGCCAGCGCGACGCCCTGGGCGTGGTTGCCGGCCGAGGCCGCGATCACGCCGCGGTTGCGCGCGGCCGGGCTCAGGTTGGCCATCTTGTTGTACGCCCCGCGCAGCTTGAAGCTGAACACCGCCTGGGTATCCTCGCGCTTGAGCAGCACCGTGTTCGAAATCCGTTGCGACAGCAGCGGCGCCGCTTCCAGTGGCGATTCGACCGCGACGTCGTAAACCTTCGAGGTCAGGATGCGTTTCAGATAATCAGTGGACATGGGACAGCGGCTGGCGGCAAGAAGTAGGGAAGTGGGGCAGATTATGCACCCGCGCGCGGCTACACTCGCCCCACTATGGAAGAAAGTCTGTTATCCGCTGTGCATTGGATGCTGGGGGTGCTGGCGCTGCCCTCGGTCGGCCTGTCTGCGATCTTCACCGTCTCGCTGGTGTCCGCGACCTTGCTGCCGCTGGGGTCCGAGCCGGCCGTGTTCGGCTTCATCAAGCTGGCGCCGGACATGTTCTGGCCGGCCATCCTGGTGGCGACCCTGGGCAATACCGCTGGCGGCGCCATCAGCTACGCCATGGGCCTGGGCGCCGAACGCGCCGTGCAACGCTGGAAGGAAAAGCACCCCCATCCGCATCCCGACGCGACCGAGGGCGGACGCATGCGCGGGCGCTGGAATGAGCGCGCCCACGACTGGATCCACCGCATGGGGCCACCCGCGCTGCTGTTGTCCTGGCTGCCCGCCGTGGGCGATCCGCTGTGCGCGGTCGCGGGGTGGCTGCGGCTGTCCTTCTGGCCCTGCGTGTTCTACATGGCCATCGGCAAATTCCTGCGCTATCTGGTCATGACCGCCAGCCTGCTGTGGTTTTTTCCCGGCCAGGTCTAGCGCCGATATTGCAATTAATCGGGGACGTACCATCCCCGCCATTTCCGGATTTCGAGCGCGTCCCTAGGGGTATTAGGGGCCAGACTCGTCCAATGGCATAAAATAGTTTTTTAAGGGCCCCCTCTTGCAGCCATGAACGCCCCACTCGCTAGCCACATCTTGAACGGGGCGATGCCGCCCGCAGCACCCGCGCGCTTGCGCGAAATCCCGTACAACTACACGTCGTTTTCCGACCGCGAGATTGTCGGCCGGTTGTTGGGCGACGACGCCTGGAGCCTGCTGAGCGACCTGCGCGGCGAGCGCCGCACCGGCCGTTCCGCGCGCATGCTGTACGAGGTGCTGGGCGACATCTGGGTGGTGCGCCGCAATCCCTATCTGCAGGACGACCTGCTCGACAACCCCAAGCGCCGCAAGCAGCTGATCGAAGCCCTGCATCACCGCCTGGGCGAAATCGACCGCCGTCGCGAACCGGACGTGCCCGCCGAGGCCGGCCATGATCCGCACCGCGACGAGAAGGTCGTCGGCCTGCTGGCGCGGGCGCGTTCCGCCATTGCCGCGTTCGAGGGCGAGTTCGACCAGACCGCCATGATGCGCAAGCAGGCGCAGAAGGTGCTGGGCCGCATCACCGCGCGCGACAACATCAAGTTCGACGGCCTGTCGCGCGTCTCGCACGTGACCGATGCCACCGACTGGCGCGTCGAATACCCCTTCGTGGTGCTGACGCCGGACACGGAAGACGAGATCGCGGCGCTGGTCACCGCCTGTATCGAGCTGGGGCTGACCATCATTCCGCGAGGCGGTGGCACCGGCTATACCGGCGGCGCCATTCCGCTGACCTGGAAGTCGGCAGTCATCAACACCGAGAAATTCGACAAGCTCGGCAAGGTCGAGTCCTGTTTGCTGCCCGGGCTGACCGAGCCCGTGGCGGTCATCCATGCCGGCGCCGGCGTGGTGACCAAGCGCGTCTCCGAAGCCGCCGAGGCGGCCGGCTTCGTGTTCGCCGTCGATCCGACCTCGGCCGAGGCTTCCTGTGTCGGCGGCAACATCGCCATGAACGCGGGTGGCAAGAAGGCCGTGCTGTGGGGCACCGCGCTGGACAACCTGGCCTGGTGGCGCATGGTCGACCCGAACGGCAACTGGCTGGAAGTCAGCCGCCTGGACCACAACATGGGCAAGATCCATGACGTGGACGTGGCGCGCTTCGAGCTCAAGTGGTTCGACGGCCGCGGCAAGCCGGGCGAGCGCCTGCTTAAGACCGAAACCCTGGAAATCCAGGGCCGCGTGTTCCGCAAGGAAGGCCTGGGCAAGGACGTCACGGACAAGTTCCTGGCCGGCCTGCCCGGCATCCAGAAGGAAGGCTGCGACGGCCTGATCACGTCGGCGCGCTGGGTGCTGCACCGCATGCCGCGCTACACGCGCACGGTCTGTATGGAGTTCTTCGGCCAGGCGCGCGACGCGATTCCGTCGATCGTCGAGGTCAAGGGCTACCTGGACGGCGAAGGCCGCGCCCGCGGTGCCATCCTGGCGGGGCTCGAGCATCTGGACGAGCGCTATCTGCGCGCGGTGGGCTACGCCACCAAGAGCAAGCGCGGCGTGCTGCCCAAGATGGTCCTGATCGGTGACATCGTCGGCGACGACGAAGACGCCGTGGCCGCGGCATCCAGCGAAGTGGTGCGCCTGGCCAATACGCGCCATGGCGAAGGCTTCGTGGCTGTCAGCCCCGAGGCGCGCAAGAAGTTCTGGCTGGACCGCTCGCGCACCGCTGCCATCGCGCGCCACACCAACGCCTTCAAGATCAACGAAGACGTGGTGATCCCGCTGCCCCGCATGGGTGAATACACGGATCACATCGAACGCATCAACATCGAGCTCTCGACCCGCAACAAGCTCAAGCTGCTGGGCGAGCTGGACGCCTATCTGTGCACGCCGTTGCCCGTCGGCAAGATCGATGACACGGACGTCGAGACCACCCGCGCCGAAATGCTGGCCGAGCGCACGCGCCAGGCGCTGGAACTGCTGGCCGCCGTCAGGCAGCGCTGGCAGTGGCTGCTGGACAACCTGGACCTGCCGCTGATGCAGGCGCTGCCCGAGCTGCATGGCCTGGGCCTGGGCGAATTGCAGCCGGCGCTGTCGGACCGCCTCGCGGCGCAGCCGGGCGCATGCGTCTTCGACGTGGTGCAGGATCGCACCATCCGCCTGTCCTGGAAGACCGAAGTGCTGGCCGGCTTGCAGCGCACGTTCTCGGGCGCGGCCTACAAGAAGATCGTCGACGAACTGGTCGCCATCCACGGCCGCGTGCTCAAGAGCCGCGTCTTCGTGGCGCTGCACATGCACGCCGGAGACGGCAACGTGCACACCAACATCCCGGTCAACTCGGACGACTACGAGATGCTGCAGGAGGCCCACCAGGCCGTCGAGCGCATCATGCAGATCGCCCGCGACCTGGACGGGGTGATCTCCGGCGAGCACGGCATCGGCCTGACCAAGTACGAATTCCTGACCGAAGCCGAACTGGCGCCGTTCCAGGACTACAAGCGCCGCGTCGATCCCAACGGCCACTTCAACGCCGGCAAACTGATGCCCGGCGCGGACCTGCGCCACGCCTGGACGCCCAGCTTCAACCTGATGGGCCACGAGTCGCTGATCATGCAGCAAAGCGACATCGGCGCCATCTCGGAATCCATCAAGGACTGTTTGCGTTGCGGCAAATGCAAGCCGGTGTGTGCCACCCACGTGCCGCGCGCCAACCTGCTGTATTCGCCGCGCAACAAGATCCTGGCCACTTCGCTGCTGGTGGAAGCCTTCCTGTACGAAGAGCAGACCCGCCGCGGCGTCAGCCTCAAGCACTGGGAAGAGTTCGAGGACGTGGCCGACCATTGCACGGTCTGCCACAAGTGCTACAACCCCTGTCCGGTCGATATCGACTTCGGCGACGTGTCCATGAACATGCGCGCCGTGCTGCGCCGCATGGGCCGCAAGTCGTTCAATCCGGGCACGGCCAGCGCCATGTTCTTCCTCAACGCCAAGGACCCGGCCACCATCAACGCCACCCGCAAGGCGATGGTGGGCGTGGGCTACAAGGTCCAGCGCGCCGCGCACGACCTGTTGTCCGGCCTGGTGAAGAAGCAGACCGCCGCGCCGCCGGCAACGGTGGGCAAGCCGCCGCTGCGCGAGCAGGTGGTGCACTTCGTGAACAAGAAGATGCCCGACGGGCTGCCCAAGCAGGCGGCGCGCAAGCTGCTGGACATCGAGGACGCGAACTACGTGCCCATCATCCGCGATCCCAAGGCCACCACGGCCGACACGGAAGCGGTGTTCTACTTCCCGGGCTGCGGTTCGGAACGCCTGTTCTCGCAGGTGGGCCTGGCCACGCAAGCCATGCTGTGGCACGCGGGCGTGCAGACCGTGCTGCCGCCGGGCTACCTGTGCTGCGGCTATCCCCAGCGCGGCAACGGCATGACGGACAAGGCCGAGCAGATCATCACCGACAACCGGGTGCTGTTCCACCGCGTCGCCAACACGCTGAACTACCTGGACATCAAGACGGTGGTGGTCAGCTGCGGCACCTGCTACGACCAGTTGGCCGGCTACGAGTTCGACAAGATCTTCCCGGGCTGCCGCCTGATCGACATCCACGAATACCTGCTGGAAAAGGGCATCAAGCTGGAAGGGGCCAAGGGCGTGCGCTACATGTACCACGACCCCTGCCACACGCCCATGAAGCTGCAGGAACCCATGAAAACCGTGCGCGCCCTGGTTGGCGACGACGCCATCAAGAGCGACCGTTGCTGCGGCGAATCGGGCACCCTGGCCGTCAGCCGCCCGGACATCTCCACGCAGGTGCGCTTCCGCAAGCAGGAAGAACTGCTCAAGGGCGATGCCGAACTGCGCAGCGACGGCTTCACCGGCGACGTGAAGGTGCTGACCTCGTGCCCGTCGTGCCTGCAAGGCCTGTCGCGCTATGAGGGCGATACCGGCATGGACGCGGACTACATCGTGGTCGAGATGGCGCGCCACATCCTGGGCGAAGGCTGGATGGAAGAGTACGTGCGCCGCGCCAATGCGGGCGGCATCGAGCGGGTGCTGGTCTAAGCCGGTACGCGCAGCCAAAAAAAACCGCGGCCAGCAATGGCCGCGGTTTTTTTTACTTGTGGCAATGCGCCGGAGGGCTTACTCCAGCTTGATGCCGGCCTTCTTGATCACGTCAGCCCAGGCGGTGCGTTCCTGCTCGGCGTAGGCCTTGAACTCCTGCGAGGACAGCGGCATCGGGATCACGCCCATGTCCAGCATCTTCTGCGACACGGCGGGCGACTTCAGCGTGGCGTCCAGTTCGGCCGCCAGCTTCTTGACCACCGGCTCCGGCAGGCCGCCCGGGCCGACCAGGCCCTGCCAGGCATAGGCGGTGAAGTTGGGCACGCCTTGTTCGGCCATGGTGGGCGCGTCCGGCAGCGCGGCGACGCGTTCCGGGGTAGCCGCCGCCAGGACGCGCAGCTTGCCGGCCTTGACGTTGGGCAGGCCCGCGGCCAGGTCGATGAACATCACGTCCACCTGTCCGCCCAGCAGGTCCTGGATGGCGGGGGCGGCGCCCTTGTAGGGCACGTGCAGCAGGTTGGCGCCGGTGCGCTGCTTGAACAGTTCCAGCGCCAGGTGGTGCGGCGAGCCCGCGCCGGCGGAGGCCGCCGACAGTTTGCCCGGCTCTTTCTTGGCGGCCTGGATCACGTCGTCCACTGTCTTGAACGGCGAGTTGACGTTCACGGCCAGCAGCAGCGGGAACTTGGCGATGCCGCCGATGTAGGTGAACTTGGACGGGTCGTAGGACAGCTTGGCGTACAGCGACGGGTTGAAGGCCAGCGTGCCCGAGTCGGCGGTGCCGACCATGTAGCCGGTAGGTTCGGCTTGGGCCACGGCGGTGGCGCCAATGATGGTGGCGGCGCCGGGACGGTTTTCGACCACGATGGTCTGGCCCAGCGGCTTTTCCATGCCGCCCGCGACCGTGCGCGCCACCACGTCGGCGCCACCGCCCGCCGGGTAGGGCACGATCCAGCGGATCGGCTGGGCGGGCCAGGATTGGGCAGAGGCCGCGCCTGCGGCCAGGGACAGGGCGGCTAGCGCCAACAGGCGCTTCGCGTGCTTATGCATGGGGTGTCTCCAAGTGCGGAATTGAATATGGGCCGGCGCCGCGAGGGGTGCGGGGGCCTGTTATGCGCCGTTATTATGCCTTGCGTCCCCGGCAATAGGCGGATGTTTTGCGCCTTGTTTTCAGCGGCTTATTGCGGGTCCGGGTAGCTGCGGGCGCCGAAGATCGCCGAGCCGATGCGCACTTCGGTGGAGCCTTCCTCGATCGCCAGCTCGAAGTCTCCGCTCATGCCCATGGACAGCCGGTCCAGCGACACGCCGGGCGGGTTTTCCTGGCGCAGCCGGTCGCGCAGCTCGCGCAGGGCGCGGAAGCAGGCGCGCACTTCGGCGGCATCCGGCGAATTCACGGCCAGCGTCATCAGGCCCTGCACGCGCAGCGTCGGGAAGTCGGTGGCGATACGGCGCAGGAAGGCGGGCACGTCCGCGGGATCCATGCCGTACTTGCTCGGCTCGGACGAGGTCTTGACCTGCACCAGCACGTCCAGGGTCCGGCCTTCGTTGGCCAGGCGGCGATGCAGGGCTTCGGCCAGCTCCACCCGGTCCAGCGACTGGACCTCGGCCGCGTCGCGCGCGGCGTCGCGGGCCTTGTTGGTCTGCAGATGGCCGATCAGCACCCATTGCAGGCCCAGGCCGTCCAGCGCCGCGGCCTTCTGGCGGATTTCCTGCGTCTTGTTTTCGCCGTAGCGGGTCAGCCCCAGCGCCATGGCCTCGCGGATGGCATCCACGCCGAAGGTCTTGCTGACGGGCAGCAGCGTCACGCTGTCCGGGCTGCGGCCGGCGCGCGCGCAGGCGTCGGCGATGCGTTGCTGGATCTGGGCAAGGCGCCCGGCCATGGTGTCTACGGCGGTCATTCAGCTCTCTGGTAGGGACGGGATGTCCCATAGTGTAGGACTGCGCAGGATCGTTTCGCCACAGTGCCCGCGCGCGTCGTTGACCCTGTGTAATCGGCAGGCTTAGAATTTGAAGATATTTGTTTATATTTCAATGTTCTATGCCATCCGGCGCCGCCCCAGCGGGCGTCACGGTTTCCCACCTTTACTGTCTCCCGCCATGTCCACCGCAGCGCCTGAATACGCTTTCGCCACGCCTTTCCTGAATCCGCCCGCTTCCCCCATCCGATCGCTCATGCCGTATGCCATGCGTCCCGGCACCATTTCGCTGGCGGGCGGCTACCCCGCGCAGGAACTGTTCGACGTGGACGGCCTGTCGATCGCATCGACCCAGGTGCTGGCTCGCCTGGGCGCCTGCCTGCAGTATTCCAACATCGACGGCCAGGCCAGCCTGCGCCATGAACTGGCGCGTCTGTCGGCGGAGCGCGGCCTGATCTGCAACCCCGATACCGAGCTGGTCGTGACAGGCGGTTCGCAGCAGGCCCTGGCGCTACTGACCCGCGTCATGCTGCAGCCCGGCGACCACGCCATTATCGAATCGCCCGCGTTTCCGAATTCCGTGCAGGCGCTGCGTTACACCGGCGCAACGGTGCATACGGTGCAGTCGGGCCCCGAGGGCATCGACGTGGACGCGCTGGACGAACTGGCCGGCCGCATCAAACCCAAGATGGTCTGCGTGGTGGCATCGTTCTCGAATCCCTGCGGCGCGACCCTGACCCGCGAGCGCCGCCTGCGGCTGCTGGAACTGGCGGTCAAGCACCGCTTCCTGATCGTCGAGGACGACCCCTACAGCGAGCTGCGCTTTGCCGGCGAGGCGGTGCCGCCCATCGCCGCGCTGGCCGAAGGCGAAGCCCGCCACTGGGCCGTGTACCTGGCCAGCATGTCCAAGACCATGGCGCCCGCGCTGCGCATCGGCTGGCTGGTGGCGCCGCCCGAAGTCCGCCGCCGCTGCGTCAGCGCCAAGGCCGCCGACGACATGGCCTCGTCCGCCTGGATCCAGGAAGTCGTGGCCCAGTACCTGGCGAACGGCCGCTACGGCGAGCATGTGCCGCGCATCCGCGCGGCCTACGGCCTGCGCTGCGACGCCATGGCCGAGTCGCTGGCCCGCGAACTCAACGGCCGCGTCACTTTCAGCAAGCCCGAAGGCGGCATGTTCTTCTGGGCCCGCCTGACGGGCGACATCGACGCCACCCGCCTGTTGCCCTACGCCATCGAGCACGAGGTCGTCTACGTGCCGGGCAAGGCCTTCTATGC
Organism: Achromobacter sp. FW305-C-30-7; assembly: GCF_058783105.1. Lineage (NCBI taxonomy): Bacteria > Pseudomonadati > Pseudomonadota > Betaproteobacteria > Burkholderiales > Alcaligenaceae > Achromobacter > Achromobacter sp. FW305-C-30-7. The sequence continues at coordinate 319,339 of NZ_JBYSYI010000001.1, forward strand.
CGACGCGGCGCAGGCCGACCTGCACGCCATGCGCATGTCCTTCGCCACCATGAACGAAAGCCAGATCGCCCAGGGCATGGTGCGGCTGGGCCGCGCGCTGGACGCGTGCGAAGCCAACGAGCCGGTGTCGATCTCGCTGGCCGCCTGATGCCGGCTTGACGGCGCGCATCCGCCGCCGCCTTGCCTGTTGCTATGCTTTTTGCCTGTCCGCCCTGGCGCTTGCGCGCCGGGGCGCGCATACCTAAATAAGCGCTTGTTATTTGGTTCGAGCGCTTCATGTCTATAAGCTTCTTGCCTCGGCGCGTCCCCGCGCCCGCAAAGCAGAACAGGAAACGAGGTCATGAACATTGCAAAAGGGTTGATCGGCGCGACGTTGCTGGCGGCAGCGGCGCAGGGTGCGCAAGCAGCCACGCTGGACGTGGTGCGCCAGCGCGGCGCCGTGGCTTGCGGCACGACCACGGGCTTCGCGGGCTTTTCCGCGCCCGACGCGCAAGGCAAGTGGCAGGGGCTGGACGTGGACCTGTGCCGCGCCATCGCCGCCGCGGTCTTCGGCGACGCCAACAAGATCAAGGTGGTGCCGCTGAATTCGCAGCAGCGTTTCACCGCCCTGCAATCCGGCGAGGTGGACGTGCTGACACGCAACACCACCGTCACGCAGCAGCGCGATACCGCGCTGGGCATCATCCACGCCGGCATCAACTTCTACGACGGCCAGGGCTTCCTGGTGCCCAAGTCCCTGGGCGTGAAGAGCGCCAAGGAAATCAACGGCGCCACCATCTGCCTGCAGACCGGCACGTCCAACGAGAACACGCTGGCCGATTGGGCGCGCGCCAACAACGTAAGCTACAAGCCGGTCGTGATCGAAACCTTCAATGAAGTGGTCAACGCCTTTGCCGCGGGCCGTTGCGACGTCTTCAGCACCGACGCTTCGGGCCTGGCCTCGATCCGCATTTCCAAGCTGCAGAACCCCGACGACTACGTGGTGCTGCCCGAGATCATCTCCAAGGAACCGCTGGGCCCGTTCGTGCGCCAGGGCGATGATGCCTGGCTGAACATCGTGCGCTGGTCGCTGTCGGCCATGATCGAGGCCGAAGAGTACGGGGTGTCGTCCGCCAACGTGGACGAACAGGCCAAGAGCGCCAATCCCAACATCAAGCGCATCCTGGGCGTCACGCCCGGTGGCGGCGCCAACCTGGGGTTGGACGAGAAATGGGCCTACAACATCGTCAAGCAGGTGGGCAACTACGGCGAGAGCTTCGAGCGCAACGTGGGCCAGGGCAGCCCCTTGAAGATCAAGCGCGGCCTGAATGCGCAATGGACGCAAGGCGGGCTGATGTACGCGTTGCCGATCCGCTGACGAGAATGGATTTCGCGCGCCCGGCCATCGATTGCCAGCGCGCGGAACCCCCGGGCGCTAGCCGCGCCGGTACAGTTCGGCGATCTTTACGAACGCGGTGCGCAATTCCCGCGTGCCGCCTTGAAAGATCATCGGCCGGCCGCGGTGCGTGAACACCACCAGGCGCTTGGAGAACAGCATCGGCACGAAGCGCGCGTAGCGCACGTCTTCCCAGGCGACTTCGCGGCGCGTGAACCAGGTCTGGCGCAGGCCGCGTTCGTCGATGGTGGTGATGGACGTCTGCATGTGCCAGGACACGAACAGCAGTCCCAGGAAGCACAGCGCCACTACGGCGGCCAGCAAGGTGTCGAAGGGTTGCGAAGGCGCGCGGATGGCGGTGGTGACCACCTGCACGCCCAGTACCGCCAGGATGACCCAGGTCAGGATGCGGACCCAGTCGGGCCAGGCCTGGCCCGACAAGGGCAGCGGGCCGATGGCCCGCAGCAGCGCCGCGTGGTCCTCGGCGGGGGGCGTGCCGGCGGGAGTGTTCATGGAGTCCGTCATGCCGCCCGTTTGGCGGCGATGGCGTTGCCGGCGCGGCTGGAACCCTTGCGGTTCAGATGGCCCGACATCCACTGGCCGATATCGACCACGGCGTCGAAGTCCACGCCGGTATCGATGTCCAGGCCGCGCAGCATGTACAGCACGTCTTCGGTGGCGACGTTGCCGGTGGCGCCCTTGGCGTAGGGGCAGCCGCCCAGGCCGGCCACCGAGGTGTGGAAAATCGAGATGCCGGTTTCCAGCGCCGCCAGGATATTGGCCAGCGCCTGCCCGTAGGTGTCGTGGAAGTGGCCGGAAATGCGCGCGGGATCGGCCACGCGCGTCACTGCCGTCATCACTTCGCGCACGCGCTTGGGCGTGCCCACGCCGATGGTGTCGGCCACGTCGATCTCGTCGACCTGCATCGCCAGGTAGCGCTGCGCCACGTCCACCACCGCTTCCACCGGTACTTCGCCCTGGTAGGGACAGCCCAGCGCGCAGCTGATGCTGCCGCGCACGCGGATGCCGGCGGCGCGCGCGGCTGCTACCACGGGTTCGAAGCGCGCGATCGATTCGGCGATGGAACAGTTGATGTTCTTTTGCGAGAAAGCCTCGCTGGCGGCGCCGAAGATCACGATCTCGTCGGCGCCGGCGGCCAGCGCGCCCTCGAAGCCCTTCATGTTCGGCGTCAGCACGGAATAGATGGTGCCGGGGCGGCGCTCGATGCGGGCCATGACTTCGGCGCCGTCGGCCATTTGCGGCACCCACTTGGGCGATACGAACGAGGCGGCTTCCACATTGGGGAAGCCTGCGGCGGCCAGGCGGTTGACCAGTTCCACCTTGACGTCGGTGGGCACGAATTCCTTTTCGTTCTGCAGGCCATCGCGGGGCGACACCTCGACGATCTTCACGCGGGAGGGCAAAGCCATGTCTATTCCTGTCTCGGGATGCGGTGAGCGGCGCGGCAAGGCGGCGGCGCTATCTGCACAATATTAGCGCCATAGGGCAGGCGCCGTTTTGCAGGCAAGGCGAAGGGCAACTGCCTTGGGGGAACGGCCCTATTTCAGCCGTTGATAGCGGCCGTCGTCCAGTCGGACGACGCGGCCTTGCAGCTCCAGTTCGAGCAGTTGCGCCTGCAGCTCGGCGGTGTCCATGCCGTTGCGGGCCAGGATCGCGTCCAGATGCAGCGGATCGTAGCCCAGCGCGCCGAGCACGGGATGGTCAGGCAAGGTTTCCTCCGTGGCGGGCTGGGCGCGCGCGGCAGGCGTGGGACCGCCGCCCAGTTCATCGGTGATGTCCCTGGCGGTTTCCACCAGCTTGGCGCCCTGGCGGATCAGCGCATGGCAGCCGCGCGAAAGCGGCGAATGGATGGATCCGGGAATGGCGAAGACCTCGCGTCCGCCCTCGGCGGCCAGCCGGGCCGTTATCAGCGATCCGCTTTGGCGGGCGGCTTCCACCACCAGCACGCCCCGGGCCAATCCCGCCACGATGCGGTTGCGCTTGGGGAAATGCTGCGGCAGCGCGCCCGTACCCAGAGGCAGTTCCGACACCAGCGCGCCGTGCGCCGCGATGCGGTGCGCCAGGTCGCGATGCTTGGCAGGGTAGATGCGGTCTATGCCGGTGCCCATGACCGCCACCGTGCCGGCGCCCTCGGGGCCGGCGTCCAGCGCGCCTTCATGCGCCGCGCCGTCGATGCCCAGGGCCAGCCCGCTGACCACGCGCCAGCCATGTCCAGCCAGATGGCGCGCAAAGGCGCGGGCGTTCTCCTGGCCGCCGGGCGTGGCGTTGCGTGCACCTACCACTGCCAGCGACGGCCCCTGCAGGAATGCCGGATCGCCTGCCACGTAGAGCAGGATGGGCGGATCGGCGATGGTGAGCAGGCTTTGCGGGTAAGTGGGATCGGCCAGCGTCAGGATGTGCCGCCCGGGCGCGGCGACCCATTCCAGCGCGCTTTCAACCTGCGCCGCCATCTCTTGCGGCATGGGGGCGGCGAGCTGCCGGGCCAGCGCCTCGGGCAGATGGCGCGACAAGGCCGTGGCGCGCTGGGCGTAGATCTGTTCCGGCAGGCCGAGTGCGCCCAGCAGCGTGCAGGCGGTGGCGGAGCCGATGTTCGGCTCCAGGGACAGGCGCAGCCAGGCGGCCAGTTCGGAAGGGGATTGCGTGAGCGGCATGGGGCAGGCGCGTAAGGGCGTCGATGGGACGAGAGTGTCGCATGCGGGGCGAGCGGGCGCGGGACCCGGGGGGACCGATTTGCGGCGCGGCGCGGGCAGGAACCCCCAGGGTATATGGCAATCCGGCCAATCCTGGAATTAGCCGAAAACTATTAGAAATCAAGAGTCTAATGAATTAAACTCTTATGTAAACCTGACTACTGGCAATTCCCCCGCAATGGCTTTACTTCCTATTCTTCGTTACCCCGATCCGCGCCTGCACAAAAAGGCCAAGCCGGTCGCCGAGGTCGACGACCGCATCCGCCAACTGGTGCGCGACATGGCTGAAACCATGTACGACGCGCCGGGCGTGGGCTTGGCCGCGACCCAGGTCGACGTGCACGAGCGCGTCGTCGTGATCGACGTGTCCGAGGACAGCAACCAGTTGCTGGTCCTGATCAATCCCGAGATCACGTGGCACAGCGACGACTACAAGATCTACGAAGAAGGTTGCCTGTCGGTGCCCGGCGTCTATGACGACGTCGAGCGCGCGTCCCGCATCCGCTGCAAGGCGCTGGACGTGGACGGCAAGCCCTTCGAGTTCGAGGCCGACGGCCTGCTGGCCGTGTGCGTACAGCACGAACTGGACCATCTGGAGGGCAAGGTGTTCGTGGAATACCTGTCCAGCCTGAAGCAGAACCGCATCAAGACCAGGCTGAAGAAGGCCGAGCGCGAAGCGCTGCGTGCTTGAGGGCAAAGCCCACCCCCTACCCGCTGGCGCGGGCCCCCTCGAAAGGGGGCGGCGCTGGCGGACCGGCAAAGCCGGATCCGCTGCGCCCCGGATCGGCCATCGCTCCTGGCTGAGGGGAATTGCAATTCGTTGAGCGTTTCTTCCTTCCTTTTGTTTTTCATCCCATGCGCCTAGTCTTTGCCGGCACGCCGGAATTCGCCCGTATCGCCTTTGACGCCTTGCGCGCCGCCGGCCACGAGATCCCGCTGGTCATGACCCAGCCCGATCGCCCGGCAGGGCGCGGGCTGAAGCTGACGCCCAGCCCCGTCAAGCAGGCGGCGCTGGACGCTGGCATCGAAGTCGCCCAGCCGCGCAGTCTGCGCCTGGACGGCCGTTATCCCGAAGAGGCCAGCGAGGCGCAGGCCCTGCTGCAGCGCGTGGCGCCCGACGTGATGGTGGTGGCGGCCTATGGTCTGATCCTGCCGCAGTGGGTGCTGGACCTGCCGCGCCTGGGTTGCCTGAACATCCATGCCAGCCTGCTGCCGCGCTGGCGCGGCGCCGCGCCCATCCAGCGCGCCATCGAAGCCGGCGACGCCCAGACCGGCGTGACCATCATGCAGATGGACCAGGGCCTGGATACCGGCGACATGCTGCTGGAACGCGTGGTGCCGATCGGCGGCGATACCACCGCGGCCGAGCTGCACGATGCGCTGGCGCTGGCGGGCGGCGAGGCCATCGTTGAAGCGTTGGCCGCCCTGGCCCAGGGCGGCCTGACGCCGCGCAAGCAGCCCGAGGCCGGCGTGACCTATGCCGCCAAGCTCGACAAGGCCGAAGGCGCCCTCGACTGCACCCAGCCCGCCGGACTGCTGGCGCGCCGCGTGCGCGCCTTCAACCCCGTGCCGGGCGCCAGCATCCGCCTGCCCGGCCTGGCCGATCCGGTGAAGGTCTGGCGCGCGCAGGCGCTGGATGAGGCCACCACGGCCGCGCCCGGCAGCGTGCTGCGGGTCGACACCACAGGTATCGACATCGCCACTGGCAGCGGCGTGCTGCGCTTGCTGGAATTGCAGAAGGCGGGCGGCAAGCGCCAGCCCGTGGATGTGTTCGCGCGCGGCTGGCAGCCGGCCTGAACCTGCCGGGGCCAGGCGGCCCCGGGATTGCCCTTCAATACAAGGTGCTGGCTACGCGGGCCGGCAGTTCGCGGTCGTAGGTGACGCCGTCGAAGGTGCCTGCCGTCAGATCAGATAGGATGCAGCCCACGCTGGGCAGCGCGCTGCGCGGCACTTGCGTCGCCGGATCCCACAGCTTGGAGCGCAGCAAGGCCCGCGAGCACTGAAAGTACACGGTGTGCACGTCCACGATCAGCACCGAGCGCGGCAGCTTGCCATCCATCTCAAAGCGCGCCAACAGCGCAGGATCCACGCTGATGCGCGCAGCACCATTGACCCGCAGGGTCTCGCCCACGCCCGGCACCAGGAACAGCAGCGCGACCGGCGGGTCGGCCAGGATGTTGCGCAGGCTGTCGATGCGGTTGTTGCCGCGGCGATCCGGCAGCAGCAGCGTCTTGTCGTCCTCCACCACCACGAAGCCGGCGGGATCGCCGCGCGGCGAGGCGTCCAGCCCATCCGGGCCCGCGGTCGCCAGCACCGCGAACGGCGCGGCCTCGATGAAGGCGCGGTAGTGCGGATGCACATGATCCACTTCCTTCTTGAGGGAGGCTTCGCCGGACGCGCCATACAACGCCTGCAAGGCGTCTGCGTCGGTGACCAGATGGGCGGGATCGATGTGCATGGCTGGGGCTTCCAGGTTCAGGCCAGCGTGGCTGGCAGGTCGGCTACGGTCAGGAACAGCTCGTCGGGGCCGCGCTCGCGCAACGCCTCGACATGGTTATAGCCCCAGGCGACGGAGCCGATGCGCACGCCGGCCTTGCGGGCGGCGTCGATGTCGCGCATTTCGTCGCCCACCAGCAGGAAGCGCTCGGGGGCGGTGCCGTGCTGCTTGAGCAGGCGGTCGATCTTGGCGGACTTGCCGAACAGGTCGGTGCCGCATTCGTAGTCGTCGAACAGCGCGGCGGTTTCCGCGCCCAGCACGCGTTGCACGTTCTCGATGGAGTTCGAGCTGACCACCGCCAGGCGCAGCCCGCCCGCCTTCAGGCGCGCCAGCGCGTCGGGAATGCCGTCGAACAGGTGCACGCTGGGATCGATCTCCTGCATCAGCGTACGCACGTGCGCCATGATGGCGGGCAGCTTCCACAGCGGAATGCCGAGGAACTTGAGGATATCGGCGGCATCGCGGTGCCGCAGCTGCTCGCGTTCGGACGCGTCGATCTTGCGGAAGCCGTACTTGTCGGCCACCGTGTTCAGGATGGAGTTGAACCAGGGCATGGTGTCCGCCAGGGTTCCATCGAAATCAAAAGCGGCAATGTCGTATTTCAAAGCGTGAATCTCTAAAGCCTGTTGATACGGGAAACGGCCTTGCGCCGGCCCTAGCTGCCATGCGGATGCAGCAGATAGTGCACGACGGGAGCCAGGCCTTCGAGCGGCGGCGCGCCGGCCACCACGCGGGCGGCGCTGGTCCAGGGATAGTCCAGCCCCAGCAGCCAGCCGAAAACCGCTTCGGTGTCATGCGCGGGCAAGGTCACCATGGTTTCGATGGTGATGACCAGGCCGGTCGCGCGATACGGCTCGGGCTGGAACTCCCACTCATACCGGCCACAGCCCACGCGGACGTTGCCGCTGGCCTTTTCCGTCATGCCCACGATCCAGTCGCATTGGTAAGCGGGCAGACGCGCACCGGCCTCGGGCCGCGCCAGGTAGTACGTGTAGACGTTGTCGTAGGTCTGGCCGAACTTGCGCACCAGGGTGTCGGTGATCGCGGCCAGTCCGTGCGACTCGGGCGGGAAGGCAATGGCTTGCGTGCGCAATGCCATCTTCAGCACCGCGTCGGGAGCGAACGCGCGCGCCATGTAGTGCGGGCGGTTCTCGTCCTTGGCGTGAAAGTAGTCGCGCAGTACGGACTCGGTGCTGGCGGGAGTCAACGCATGGGTGGGCATTGCGGGCCTTCCGTGGTGGTCGGGTTGATGGATGGCGTCAGGCCTTGATCTGTTCGAACCACTTCGAGACATTGGGCGGTTCGTACATGGCGTAGCGGTCCAGCAGCAGGGCAGGGTCCTCTTCCACCACCAGCATGTCGCGATGCTGGGGGCGGATGAATTCTTCCTCGACCGCATGGTTCACGAACTGGACCAGCGCGTCGTAGTAGCCGGCGATGTTCAGCAGGCCGCAGGGCTTGTTGTGCATGTTCAGTTGCGCCCAGGTCCAGACCTCGAAGAACTCTTCCAGCGTGCCGGCGCCGCCCGGCAGCGCGATAAAGCCGTCGGCCTTTTCCATCATCATGGCCTTGCGCTCGTGCATGGTCTGCACCATGTGAAGCTCGGTCAGGCCGCGGTGCGCCTGCTCTTTCTTCATCAGCAGTTCGGGAATCACGCCGATCACGCGGCCGCCGGCGGCCAGCACCTCATTGGCCACCACGCCCATGATGCCCACGACCGAACCGCCGTAGACCAGTCCCAGATCGCGCTGCACCAGTTCACGGGCCAGCACGCGGGCCTGTTCGATGTAATCCGGCCGGGCGCCCGGGTTCGAGCCGCAGTACACGCAAATGTTCTTCAGAGTCATAGATCTTTGGGTGAAGCCTATCCCGTTACAGATTGCGTCACGGGTTTTCGGGAAGCCCATAGTTTACGCAAGGTTCGAAAACCATTTCGGACGCCCCGATTTCGGGGGCAGGGGCAATGTTTGGACACAGCATGTTCCGCCACGATCGGTAGACTGGGTTGTTCGGAGAGACTGGAAGCCCAGTGTCGCAGTGCTTTCACTTAACCAAGAGGAGCCACGATATGGAACAAGCAACCCGTACCCAAACACAGGCCGGCCGCCCGTTCGAGATGGACGTCAAGGCGATACGCGCGAAGGCGCGCAAGGACATCGAGTCCGGCGCGGTGACCGACACCTATCGCGCCGACCGGCAGACCGTGCTGAAGCTGCTGAACGAAGCGCTGGCCACCGAGATCGTCTGTGTGCTGCGCTATAAGCGCCATTACTTCATGGCGCGCGGGCTGAACGCCGAGCCAGTGGCCGCGGAATTCGCCGAGCACGCCACGCAGGAACAGGAGCACGCGGACCGGCTGTCGGAACGCATCGTGCAATTGGGCGGCGAGCCCAACCTGTCGCCCAAGGGCCTGCTCGAGCGCAGCCATTCCGAGTACGTCGAAGGCGCCTCGCTGGAGGACATGATCAAGGAAAACCTGATCGCCGAACGCATTGCCATCGACAGCTATCGCCAGATGATCGACTACATCGGCGAGCAGGACTCCACCACGCGCCGCATGCTGGAAGAGATACTGGCCGTGGAAGAAGAGCACGCCGACGACATGTCGGACTTCCTGGCGCGCAACTAGCGCGCTTGCGGCAAGGAGGCGGCGCGCGCGTCGTGCAGGCGCGCCGCCGCGTCCAGCGCCGCATGATGCTGCTCGGCCCAGCGGTCCAGCGCGACCAGCGCCACATTCAAGGACCGGCCCAGTTCGCTCAGGCGGTAGCTCACATGCGGCGGCACGGTGCCCAGATCCTCGCGCAGCACCAGGCCGTGGCGTTCCAGTTCCCTAAGCGTCTGCGTCATGACCTTCTGCGAAATCCCGTCCAGCCTGCGCAGCAGCTCGTTGTTGCGCAAGGGGCCGTGCTCGAGCGCCGGCAGGATCAGCGGCACCCATTTGCCGGCAATCAGCTCCAGGGCGCGGCGCGAGGGACACGCGGCGTCGAATACGTCGCCAGCAGGCGAGAGTGCGGCAAGCTTTTTCATGGTTACCAAAAGGTGCGTACTTGTCCTTAGGTAACTATAGCCCTTACGCTGGCGATTCCCTAGCCCTGGCAGGAGGCCGAGATGGCCTGGTTGATTCTGGTCGCCGCGAGCGCGGTGGAAATCGTGATGGCGCTGGCCTTGAAGTATGCCGACGGCTGGACCCGTTTCTGGCCGAGCGTGATCGGCATTGCCGCCGCGCTCGGCAGTGTGTTCTTGCTGACGCTGGCCATGAAGCAGCTGCCCGCCGGCACGGCCTATGCCATCTGGACCGGCATAGGCTCCGTGGGCATTACCGTGCTGGGCATCATGCTGTTCGGGGATTCGCCATCCGCCGCGCGCCTGCTGTGCATCGCGCTGATCGTGGGCGGGGTGGCGGGGCTCAAGCTGCTGGAAGCCTGAGCCGCGCGCACGGCGGGCGCCGCGCGCGGGACCGGGCTCAGATCGCGTCGGCCCAGAGGTCGTATTCGTCGGAATCGGTGACGCGGACGCGCACCAGATCGCCCGCCTTCAGCGGCTTGTCCGAACTGACGTAGACGCAGCCGTCGATCTCGGGCGCGTCGGCGCTGCTGCGGCCCACGGCGCCATCTTCGTCCACTTCGTCGATCAGTACGTCGATCTCGCGGCCCACCTTCTTCGCCAGGCGAGCGGTCGAGATCGATTGCTGCAGCTCCATGAAGCGTTCCCAGCGTTCCTGCTTGACCTCGTCCGGCACCGGATTGTCCAGCAGGTTCGCGGGCGCGCCTTCCACCGGCGAATACTGGAAACAGCCGACGCGGTCCAGCTGCGCTTCCTGCATCCAGTCCAGCAGGTACTGGAAGTCTTCCTCGGTTTCGCCGGGGAAGCCGACGATGAAGGTCGAGCGTATCGTCAGGTCCGGGCAGATCTCGCGCCAGCGCTTGATGCGGGCCAGGGTCTTGTCCTCGAAGGCCGGGCGCTTCATGGCCTTCAGGATGCGCGGGCTGGCGTGCTGGAACGGAATGTCCAGATAGGGCAGGATCTTGCCCTCGGCCATCAGCGGGATCACCTCGTCTACGTGCGGATACGGATACACGTAGTGCAGGCGCGTCCACACGCCCATTTCGGACAAGGCCGTACAGAGCTCGGTCATGCGGGTCTTCACCGGCCGGCCGTTCCAGAAGCCGCTGCGGTACTTCACGTCCACGCCATAGGCGCTGGTGTCTTGCGAAATCACCAGCAGTTCCTTCACGCCGGCCTTGACCAGGCGCTCGGCTTCGCTCAGCACGTCGCCCACCGGCCGGCTGACCAGATTGCCGCGCATCGACGGGATGATGCAGAAGCTGCAGCGGTGATTACAGCCTTCCGAGATCTTCAGGTAGGCGTAGTGGCGCGGCGTGAGCTTGATGCCTTGCGGCGGCACCAGGTCCAGGTAGGGGTTGTGATCTTTCTTGGGCGGGGCGGCCTGGTGCACGGCGCGCACCACCTCTTCATACTGCTGCGGGCCGGTCACGGCCAGCACGCTGGGGTGCACGTCGCGGATCACCGATTCCTCGACGCCCATGCAACCGGTCACGATGACCTTGCCGTTCTCGGCCAGCGCTTCGCCGATGGCCTCCAGCGATTCCGCCTTGGCGCTGTCGATGAAGCCACAGGTGTTGACGACGACCACGTCCGCATCGTCATACTCGGGCGTGACTTCGTACCCTTCGGTGCGCAGTTGGGTCAGGATGCGTTCGGAGTCGACCAGGGCTTTGGGACAGCCCAGGGAAACGAAGCCCACGCGCGGGGTTCGGCCTTCGGCGTTGACGGCGGCGATGGTGTTGGCCAGGGTGGCGGCGGCGGACGCGTTCGCGTCAGCGCTGTCGGTCTTGCCAGGGCCCTTGCCAGGCCGGGAGGTTTCGAGGATTTCCAATCTAGTTCACCAAAAAATCGCGCGGCGAGCGTGTCGCGCGGCGGATGTGTTGTTCATGTCGGGCGAGGCCGGGGCGGCGGGCCTCAAGATTCAGCGTGTTCGTTGGCGCGCCACGGGGGCAGTTCTCGCAGGGTCTCGGGGTGCAACATGGCTACCTGCAGCAGGGTCTTCGCCGCGCCCGAGGGGGTGCGCCGGCCTTGCTCCCAATCTTGCAGCGTGCGTACGCTCACGCCCAGCAGTTCAGCGAAATCCGTTTGCGGCAGGCCCACGCGGTTGCGTGCTTCGCTGATATGCGACGCCTGCCACGGTGCGCTGCGCGCCGTCGGGGCAGCATTCTTCATGGCTCTTCAAAAGTCGGGTGGCGCCTGCGTGGCGTCCCTGGGGTTCATGCCGACGTACCGTGATGGCGGCGAAGGCGAATTTTTAATTATACGGCATTGCCGTAGGTTGATTGTCATCCAACCGCCAGTCGGACAGGCTTCCCAACCTGGCTCGACATCTCTACCGTGTGAGCAGGTAAAGGGAGCGGGCAGGCCAATGTGAACCCGAAAGTATTGATGCCGCCCGCACTGCGTGCAAATACGTCGCCCTGATGGACTGTCGCGATGGCCTTGACGATCGCCAGTCCCAGGCCGTGATGCTTGCTGCTACGGCTGCGCGCGGCTTCCGCCCTGAAAAAGCGTTCGAACAGGCGCGGCAGGACCTGCTGATCGATAGGGTTTCCACGATTGGCGACGGACACGTGGGCGAAGCCGTCTTGTTCTGTCAGCCGCAAGCTGATCCTGCTTTGCGGGACTGCGTGGCGGACGGCATTTTCCAGCAGATTCGCCACCGCCCGATGGAACAATCGCCGATCCGCGTGCATGCGGACTTCACCTTCCAGAACGATTGCCAGTCCCTTTTCCTCGAATAGCGGTTCGAGGTACTCCATGGTCTTGGCAACCTCTTCCCGTAGCGAAACTTCTCCCAGGTCCAGGGCCATCTGGTCAGTCTGCGCATGTGACAGAAACAGCATATCGTTGACGATGGCCGTCATCCGCTCCAGTTCTTCCAGGTTGGACAGAAGTAATTCCTTGAATTCGTGTTCGGTCCTGCACGCGCGCAGGCCAAACTGAGTCTGACCGATGAGATTGGTCAGCGGCGTGCGCAGTTCGTGCGCAACATTGGCGTTGAAACTTTCCAGCTGTCGCCAGGCCACTTCCTGCCGATCGAGAACGCCGTTGAACGATGCGGCCAGGTCCTTGATTTCGGTGGGAAGCCGTTCCAGGCGTAGCCGCTGTCCGCTATTGCCTGGCGTCAGTTCTCGAGCCTGGCCGCCGAGACGTCGACCGTGGTGCAGGCCCGCCCGCGCAATGAAGTAGCCTAGGATCGCCACCAGCAAGGAACCCGCAATGGATAAGGAGGCAAGGATGGCCGTAAAGTCGTCGAGCGTCTGTATGTAGGGGGAGGAGTCGAGCGAGATGACCGACCGCACCGCGGGCCGGATGCCCGCCGGCGGTATGGTGGTGATAAGCACGTGCAACGGACAGCAATCGGTTGCCCCTGGCAGGATGGAAAATCCGTCGGGTAGCTGGCTCGACGTCACGCTCTTGGGCGGTTCTCCGCCATGGCGGTATAGCGGGTCGTCGCTGAGGATCCAGTGCTGCGCATTGACCATGCCGTTCGACGCAAACGGGCTGTGCGCGAATACGGCGTCATGCCAGGTCGCCGGCGACTGTCGCGACATCAGCAGCGGATCCAGAAACGAATGACGCAACTCAAGCTCGCGCTGTATCTGTTGCTGCAGCGATTGCCTGAGGGATCCCTGTAGCAGCACGGAGCAAACCGAGGCGGTGAGCGTCACCGCCAGGGTGAACATCAGCGCCAGGCGCATCGAGAGGGACGCGATCATGGCGAGGCGGCGCAGGCTTCGGCGCGGCTTTCCAGCAGATAGCCCATGCCCCTGACGGTATGCAGCAGCTTCGTGTCGTACGGCGCGTCAACCTTGAGACGCAAGCGCCGCATCGCAACTTCGACCACGTTCGCGTCGCTGTCGAAGTTCATGTCCCAGATCTGCTCGGAGATCATCATCTTGGACAGGATCTCGCCCTGGTGGCGTGCCAGCAGGCTGAGCAGCGCGAACTCCTTGGCGGTCAGGTTCAGCCGCTGGCCGGCGCGGGTGGCACGGCGCGCCAGCAGATCGACCTGGAGGTCGCCCACCTGCAACCAGGTCGAATCGCCGCCGGTGCCGACCCGGCGCCGCAGCAGGGCCTGGATGCGCGCGGCCAGCTCGATGAAGGAAAATGGCTTGGCCAGGTAGTCGTCAGCGCCCTGGCGCAGTCCCTTGACCCGCTCGTCGACGGAGCCACGGGCCGAGAGCATCAGCACCGGGGTCGGCTTGCGTGCCCGCAGTTGTCTCAGCAGTGCGTAGCCGTCCTGGCCGGGAAGCATGACGTCCAGGATGATTGCGTCGTAGTCATGCTCGATGGCCAGGAACAGCCCCTCGCTCCCATCGCCGGACAAGTCGACGGTAAAGCCCAATCCAGTCAGCCCGCGCTTGATGTGCGATGCCGTCTTTGGTTCGTCTTCCACAACCAGCAAACGCATGCGTTCCCTTAGCGGATCTTTTGAAGTTCTTTGTGCCGGTATGGACTTCGAGCGGTCTATGAAGGGACCGGCGTGGCGCAACATTTTAGGGCACCAAAGCCGTCTTCAGAGTGACTCAAGAATGACGAACTTGTCAGCAATCGCTCCATAAATATGACAGGGAACTCGCGCCGCCATGGCCACGGAAGAAACGGAATTCCCGCCGTACGCGCCTGGCACGGTGACCAGTGCGGAAATCGCCGCGGACCTGCAGGCATGGTCGAGCGCGGCCCTGCCCGAGGTGACCCGGCAGGAAGAAACGCCTGAGGTATTTGGCGCGGATTATCGTGAACGCTACGCCAACTACCTGCGTCTGCAGGAGGGCGCTTCCGCCAAGAAGGCTGTGCGCTGAGGCTCGATTCTCCGCATCGCTACCGCGAATGCCGGCTGCTCCAGTACACATCCGACACCCCCAAGCGCCGGTTCATCTCACGCGCCAGCACGAACATCAGGTCCGAGAGCCGGTTCAGGTACTGCCGCACCGTCGGGTTGAGACCCTCGGTGCGTGCCAGCGCCACCACCGCGCGTTCGGCGCGGCGGCAGACGGTCCGGGCCATGTGAAAATGCGCGGATGCGCGCGAGCCGCCCGGCAGGATGAACTCCTTCAGCGGCGGCAGGGCGGCGTTGTAATGCGCCAGGCGGCCGTCCAGATGGGCGATCTGCGCCTGGTCCAGCGCGCGATGCCCCGGGATGCAGAGCTCGGCGCCCATGTCGAACAGGTCGTTCTGGATGATGTGCAGATCGGTCGCGACTTCGTCGGGCAATTTTTCAGCAAGCAGCACGCCGATCACACTGTTTAGCTCATCCACCTCGCCCAAGGCGATGATTCGGGGCGCGTCCTTGGGCGTGCGCGAGCCGTCGCCCAGTCCGGTGGTGCCGTCATCGCCGGTGCGGGTGGCGATGACGGATAAGCGGTTGGCCATGGTTTTCTTCCTGTCTGACGGGCGCGTGCGCCCGGCCTAGATGGAGCGGCCGCCGTCGACCGGGAGCTCGACGCCGGTCAGGAAGCGTGCCTCGGCGCTGGCCAGGAATACGGCCACGTTCGCTACGTCGTCCGGGTCGCACATCCGGCCCAGCGGTATCGTCGATACGAAGCGCGCCCGGTTCTCGGCGTTGTCGGCCACACCCATGAAGTCGTTGAGCAGTCCGGTGGGCGCCATGACCGGCGAAATGAGATTGACGCGGATGCCGTCCGACGCGAGTTCGGCGGCCATCGATTTGGTCATGACCCTGACTGCGCCTTTCGAACTGTTGTACCAGGTCAGGCCGGGGCGCGGACGGATGGCGCCTACCGAGCCCACGTTGATGATCACGCCGTCCTTCTTTTCCTTCATCAGCGGAACCACGGCCAGCGCCATGAGATAGATCGACTTTACGTTGACCGCGAACACGCGGTCGAAGGTCGCTTCGTCCACCTCCAGCATGGGCTGGTTGCGGTGCGTGGTGCCGGCATTGTTGATCACCACGTCGGGCGCGCCGAAACGCTCCACGCAGTGGCGGACCATGGCTTGCACCTGGTCGCCGTTGCTCACGTCGCACGCGACAGCGCTGGCGTTTTCACCCAGCTCACGGGCGACCTGCTGCGCGGCTTCGAGATTGAGGTCGGCCAGGACGACCTTGGCGTTTTCCTTGGCGTAGGCGCGGGCGATGGCGGCACCGAAGCCGCTGCCTGCTCCCGTGACGATCGCGATCTTGTTGCTCAATCCGGACATGGTGGCATTCCTTATGCGTAGTGTTGAACAATGGTCTTGGTCGTGCTCATTTCTTCCAGGGCGAGAAATCCTTTCTCGCGGCCGTAGCCGCTTTTCTTGACGCCGCCGAAGGGCAGCTCCACGCCGCCGCCCGCGCCGTAGCAATTGATGAATACCTGGCCGCTGGCGATGCGCTGCGCCATGCGGGACTGACGGCTGCCGTTCTCCGTCCAGACGCCCGCGACCAGGCCGTAGTCCGTCGCATTGGCCAGTTGCAGGGCATCGTCTTCGTCGCTGAACCGCATGACGGACAGCACCGGGCCAAACACTTCCTGTGAGGCCAGCCGGTGGTCGCGGGGAACCGGCCCGAACAGCGCTGGCTTGACGAAATACCCGCCGCCTGACGCGTCCGGCGCCAGGCGGCCTTGCGCCAGCAGCGGCACGCCCATGGCGGCGGCCTCGGCGATGAAGGCTTGCACCTTGTCGCGCTGCCGTGCGTTGATCAGCGGACCGCAGTCCAGATCCATCTCCGGCGTGCCTGCCTTCAGCGCGTCGAAAGCGGCCGCGATGGTGTGGACGAAACGGTCGTAAATGCCCTGCTGTACCAGCAGGCGGCTGCCGGCGGAGCAGGTCTGGCCCGCGTTCTGGACGATGGCCCGGACGATGATCGGCGCGGCCTTGGCCAGGTCTGCGTCGTCGAATACGATTTGCGGCGATTTGCCGCCCAGTTCGAGCACGCACGGAACGTGGTTGCGCGCGGTAGCTTGTTGGACCTGGACGCCGACTTCGGGGGAACCGGTGAAGGTCGCGAAGTTGATGCCAGGGTGCGAGGTCAGCGCCGCGCCGGCTTCCGCGCCGTAGCCCGTCACGATGTTGAGCGCGCCGGCCGGCAGCCCGGCCAGCAGCGCCAGTTCGCCCAGTTTCAAGACGGTCAGGCAGGCATCTTCAGAGGGTTTGACCACCGCCGCGTTGCCCATGGCCAGCGCCGGCGCCAGCGTGCGTCCCATCATTTGCGCGGGATAGTTCCAGGGAATGATGTGGGCCGTGACGCCGTGCGGAATGCGGACCACGCTGACGTTGTAGCCGGCCAGGTAGGGAATGGTCTGCCCGTGGATCTTGTCGGCCGCGCCGCCGTAGAACTCGAAGTAGCGCGCCACCGCCCCGGCGTCCGCGCGCGCCACCGACATGGGCTTGCCGGTATCGCGGGCCTCCAGTTCGGCCAGCTCATCGCCATGATCCAGGATGAGCTGCCCCAGGCGCTGCAGGATCCGGCCGCGCTCGGTCGCCGTCATCCTGCCCCAGGCGCCTTCCAGCGCGCGCCGCGCCGCCGCGACCGCCAGATCCACATCCGCGGCCCGGCCGCGCGCGATCCGCGAGAAAGCCTGCCCGGTGCAGGGATCGATGACATCCATGGTTTCGCCATCGAGCGCATCGACCCAGCGGCCGTCGATCAACAATTTGCTCACGCGTTACTCCTTCAGATTGAGACGACGGCTGCGGCCCGCCAAGGCGCGCTGCCGTCGGCGGCGGCACGCCGTCAGGCCTGGGAACGGATGCCTTCGGGTTCGACCTCGCTCATGAACTTGGGATCGTTGTAGTGGTACAGATCGTCCAGGTAGGGCACGAAGAAGTCGTAGAAGGAGCGGGAGTCGTACTTGGCTTTTTCACCCGGCTTGACACAGGCCGGGATGGGACCCACGTTGGCGTCATCGTCCGGGTAGAAGAAGAAGGTCAGCGCGTAGCGCTTCATCGGGGGATTGACCACGCGGTGCGGCGTGGCGATGAAGCGGTCGTTGGACAGGCGGTTGAGGACCTGGCCGGTGTTCACGATCAGCGCGTCCTTGACGTAGGTGACGTTGAGCCATTCCTTCGAGGGGGTCATGACCTGCAGGCCCGGCACCGGCGTCATCGGCAGCAGCGTCAGGAAGCTGCCGTCGGAGTGTGGCGCCAGGGCGTACTGGCCTTCCTCCAGGCGCTCTTCCGGATGGTAGTAGGCGCAGCGCTGGTAGTACTCCGGCGCTTTGAACATATGGTTGAAATGGTCGGCCGGAAGGTCCAGCGCCCGCGCATAGATGGGCAGCAGCTTGAGCGCGAGCGCCTCCATGGAGGTCTGGTATTCGTACAAGGTCTTGCGGAACTCCGGCAGGCTTTCCGGCCATTGGTTCAAGCCGCGGTGCCGGACGTTGGCCACCACCTTGGGATCGTCGGCAGTGCGGTTGCGCATGAAAAGCCAGGCGGCGTTGGTGTCCTTCTTGGTGTTGAGCGCGATCTTCTCCATGATGGCGGTCGATTGCAGGATGGATGCCTTGGGCGGCAGGTAGCCCTGGTGGTGGAAGCCGACCCGATGCCTGAGCTTCTCTTCCATGGGAATCTCGAAGAGCTTGGCGGTCTGGCGGAACGATTCGTCGATGAGCCCCTGGGGAATGCCGTGGTTGACGATGGCGAAGAAGCCCAGGTTCTCCTGGATCCAGCGCACGTCCGCCGCCAGTTGTTCGAGCGCGCCGGGCTTGCCGGCAAGATACGGACCCACGTCGAGGATGGGCAGTCCCTGGCCGCTTTCTATGGCTTGCTTGACGCCTTCAGAAGCGCTTACCTGATTCGTTGCAGTAGTCATGATCGATGTCTCCTTGATGTATGGACAATTGCCAAACCACTCTGGTCTTCAAACACTCGGACGGCGTTTTCATCAGTTCCAGAACTTGCACTTGGATTCCGCCTTGGAGGCAAACGCCTGCTCTCCAGGAATCATCTGTACCTGCTTGTAGTAGTCCCAAGGCCCCTTGGATTCGGCCGGGCTCTTGATCTCCATGAGCCGCAGATCGTGGACCATGCGGCCGTCCTCCCGGATGTAGCCGTTTTGGGTGTACATGTCGTTGATTTTCTCTTTCCTCATCTGCGCCATCACGTCCTCGGCCTGGTCGCTGGCTGCGTGCTGGACAGCCTGCAGGTAATGCAGCGTCGCCGAGTAGCTGGCCGCCTGCATGCTGGTGGGCATCTTGCTCATCTTCTGCTGGAAGCGGGCGGCCCAGGCGCGCGACTTGTCGTCCGAGTCCCAGTACCAGGCCTCGGTCAGGTTGATGCCGCGGGTCTGCTCCAGGCCCAGGGCATGCACGTCGGTGATGAACAGCATCAGGCCCGCCAGCTTCATTGATGAAGACAGTCCGAACTCGCTGGCGGCCTTGACCGAATTGATGGTGTCGGCGCCGCCGTTGGCCAGTCCCAGGACCTGCGCGCCCGAGGCCTTGGCCTGCAGCAGGAAGGACGAGAAATCGGGGGTGGACAGAGGATGGCGCACGCTGCCCAGGACGCTGCCGCCATTGGCCCGGACGACCTCCGTGGTCTCCTTTTCCAGCGACTTGCCGAAGGCGTAGTCGACCGTCAGGAAGTACCAGGTTTTGCCGCCCTGGCGCGTCATGGCCGCGCCGGTGCCGCGGGCCAGGGCCACCGTGTCGTAGAGGTAATGGACGGTGTAGGGCGAGCATTCCTCGTTGGTCAGCTGGGCGGCGACGCCGCCCGTGACGATGACGATCTTCTTCTTCTCCGCCGCGACCGTGGCAATGGCCAGGCTGGTGCCTGAACTGGGGCCGCTGATGATCATGTCCACGCCTTGTGTGTCGAACCAGCCGCGCGCCGCGGTTGCCGCGACGTCGGGCTTGGCCGAGTGATTGGACGTCACGACCTCGATCTTCCTGCCGTTGACCTTGCCGCCGAAATCGGCGATGGCCATCTTCACCGCTTCGGTGATGCCGGCGCCGCCCATGTCGGAGTAGATGCCCGACATGTCGGCCAGCACGCCGATCTTGACAACGTCGCCGCTCGCCTGGGCCCATGTCGGGACACAGGCGGCGATGCAGAACAGGGACGCCACGACGCGGCGGCCCGACGAGGGGAGCTTGCGCAACGAACAGCTATAGGAAGAAGTTTTCATTCCTGTCTCCTGGAGTTCGATTCCGCCGGCGTTATGCCGCCGATCGGTTGGTCCGTTGTGCCGCGGCGCAGCGTCAGGACCTTCTGCAACTGCGTCGGGTCGGCCATTCCGCTTGCTACCGCATGGCAGTATTCCCACAGCGTCTCGTCGACGTTGGCGCTCAGCTGTACTGCGTTGGCCAGCCGCAGGACGGCCAGACGGTCATGCTTGAATCTCACACTGCGCTGCAGCAGGGACAGCGCGGCCGAGCGGGCGTCCTGCTGCTGCGCCGCTGACGCCTGGGCCCGGGCTCCCACGCGCTGCGTTTTCTTCAGTGACCGGATCAGTGCGCGCGACATGGATCAGTCCACTTGCGCGCCCGAGGCGCGCACCACCTCGCCCCACTTCAACGCATCGGCACGCAGGACGCGCGCGAACTCGTCCGGTTGCGTGATGTAGGGCTCCGCGCCCTGCGCCGCGAAGCTGGCCGCGACTTCCGGCAGGCGCAGGATGTCGTTCACATCGCTGTTGATTTTCCGCACCAGATCCGGCGGCGTGCGTCCGGGAGCCATGAGGCCGAACCATGGATTGACATCGAAGTCCTTGAAGCCAGCCTGCGCGATGGTCGGAATGCTGTCGAATGCCGCGGCAGGGCGCGCGCTGGTGACCGCGATCGGATAGAGGGTGGAGCTCTTGAGGGCGCCGATGACGGACGGCAGGCTGGTGAACACCACCTGGATCCGTCCGCCCATCAGATCCTGCAGCGCCGGCGCCGCGCCCCGGTAGGGAATGTGCGCGAGCTTGACGCCAGTGGCGGCGTTGAACATCTCGCCCAGCAGGTGATTGACGGAGCCGTTGCCGGCCGAGCCGTAGTTGATGTGCGAGTTGCGGGCGGCCGCCACGACTTCGGAGACGGTCTTGAATGGCGAATCCGGCCGCGTCACCATGACGAAGGGCAGGGTGGCCAGCGTGGCGACGGGCGCGAAATCCTGGACCGGATCGAAGGACAGCTTGCGGTACAGCGCGCCATTGATGGCTTGGGTGCCGACGTAGCTCATCAGCAGGGTGTAGCCGTCGGGCGCCGCCCGGACGACCAGCTCCATGCCGACATTGCCGCCCGCGCCCGCGTGGTTCTCGACCACCACCGGCTGGCCCCATTTCGCCGTGAGCTTCTGGCCGATGATGCGGGCCAGCACGTCGGAGGCGCCGCCAGGCGTCTGCGGGACGATGATCCTGACCGGCTTGTCTGGAAATGCCGCGCTCGCGCTCGCGGCCGGCGCGGCGGTGCAGACGGCGGTCAACAACGATGCGAAAAAGCGCATGAGCATGGCGGCTCTCCAGGAGTCAGGAATCGAGCGTGGCGGCGGCCGCGAGTATCCGGCCCATCTGCTGCCCGAGCGGAGCGTCGAACAGTGCGTCGTCGGCGTGGGCGATGGCGTGCGCGATGCGCAGTTCGAGCATGCGCCGCAGTCGGTAGCGCAGCCGCTGGGCGCGCAGGCGTTGGCGCCGTTCTGGATCGGTGGCGCGCCAGGCTTGGTGCCGGTCTATGGCTTGGGATAGCGCGCGGATCGAGTCCGATTGCGTGGACGAGGCCAGCAGTACCGGCGCACGCCACGCGCCCTCGGGCTGCTGGCTTACCGCGGCGATGCGCTGTATGTCGGTGGCCATTTTCTTCGCGCCCGGCAGGTCTGACTTGTTGACGACGTAGATGTCGGCCATTTCCATGATGCCGGCCTTCATGGCCTGGACCATGTCGCCGCTTTCGGGCAGCAGGACCAGGACCAGCGTGTCGACTTGCGCGCGCGCCGCATACTCGGCCTGGCCGATGCCGACCGTCTCCAGCAGCACTTCGTCAAAGCCGAACTCGTCCATGATGTCGAGCATCTCGGGCAGGTTGTCGGCCAGGCCGTCGCAGGTGCGGCGCGAACCCAGCGAGCGGATGTAAAGATCGCCGATGCCGGCCAGGTCGTCCATGCGGACGCGGTCGCCCAGGATCGCGCCGCCGCTCTTCGGGCTGCTCGGATCGACGGCCAGGACGCCCAGGCGGCCTGTCGGCGCGCGTTCCAGCGCCAGATGCCCGACCAGGGTGCTCTTGCCGGCGCCCGGAGCGCCGGTGATGCCGATCCGGCGGGCGGCGTGCGCGGTCGCATCGCGCAGCGCGAAGCGCGCCACTTCCGCGGCGTCGGCGTTGGCCATGCGTGTCAGCGCGCGGCCCAGCGCCCAGCGGTCCAGGGGCGGGGCGTCCGCCGGACTACCTTCATGCTTGAGGCGGCCCGGTGCGTTCATGTCCTGACCCTGCCCAGCACTTCGTCGCCGTGCTCGTCCAGCAGGGGCGGCAGGCCGTAGACCGGCGCATACCCCTGGAAGCGGATCGGGCTGGCCACGGCCTGCAGCGGCAGGCTGCCGTCGCCCAGCGCGACCACCAGCGCGCGCGCGGCGGCGATGTCGCTGGAGAGCGCCGCGTTCAAGGTGCCGACTTCCGCCGCCACCACGCCCAGCGGGCTCAGGCGGCGCACCCATGCGCGGGCGGGCGCCTGGCGAAGTACCTGCGCGATGGCGGCTATGACTTCGGTCCGGTGCGTCCTGCGCCCCGCCATGGTGGCGAACTTCGGGTCCGCCACCCATTCGGGACGGCCGATTTCGCAGCAGAACGTTTTCCAGAACCTGTCGTGGGTGATGAACAGCGTGAGCCATCCGTCCGCCGTCGCGAATATCTGCGCCGGCACCACATAGGGGTGGGACGAGTCCGCCAGGCGTTCTATGGTTTCGCCTGCGTTCAGCGCCGCGCCCGCCAGGTAATTGAGCTGCGAGAGCATGACGTCGTACATCGCGACATCGACCTGGCCGCCTTCGCCCTGCACGATCTTGGCCAGCAGCCCGACCGCGGCCACCAGGCCCGCCGAGTTGTCCACCGCCGAGTAGCCGGCCTTGGTGGGCGGCGCCTCGGGATCGCCGGTCAAGGCCATGACACCCGTCATCGCCTGGATGACGTAGTCGTAGGCGGGGTTGTCCGCGTAAGGGCCGTCCAGCCCGTAGCCCGTCAGCGCCACGCAGACCAACCGTTCGTTCCAGCGCCGCAACGCGTCATAGGTGAGGCCGAGCTTGCGAATCGCGGAAGGCCGCAAATTGGTCACCAGCGCATGCGAGGTTTCGACGATGCGCCCCAGCGCCTCGCGTCCCTCCATGCTTGCCAGGTCGAGCACCACGCTTTTCTTGTTGCGGTTCAGGCTGGCGAAGTAGGCATTGTGCGGGCCCACGAAATGCGGGCTGACGCTGCGGCCGATGTCGCCCTCGGGCGTTTCGATCTTGATGACCTCGGCGCCCATGTCGGCCAGCATCAGGCCGCAGTAGGGGCCGGCCAGCATATGGCCGACTTCGATGATCCGGATCCCCGCGAGCGGCGCGTTCATGACAAGCTCTGCGCCAAGGTGCGGACCATGTCGTCCAGCGGCATGTCGGCGGTGAAGATCGCGGCGACACCCAGTTCTTTCAGGTAGGGCCAGTCTTCCGCGGGGATGGTGCCGCCGACGAAGACCTTCACGCTGTGCGCCCGCAGTTCGCGCAGCTGCGCCATGACTTCGGCGACCAGCTCGCGGTGGCTGCCGGACAGGATGCTCAGGCCGACCGCGTCCACGCCTTCGTCCACCGCCACCTGCGCGATCTGCAGCGGGCTGCGGCGCAGGCCGGTATAGATGACTTCCGCCCCGGCGTTGCGCAGCGTCAGCGCGACGATCTTGGCGCCGATGTCGTGGCCGTCCAGGCCGGGCTTGCCGATCAGGATACGCTTGGCCGCCAGGGCGGCAGAGGTCTGTTGGGCGCTCATAGATTCACCGGCTCCTTGAATTCGCCCCACTTGTCCTTCAGGCGCTCCACCATTTCGCCGACGGTGGCGTAGGCGTGGCAGCACTCCACGAGGTAGGGCATGATGTTCTCGTTGTCCTTGGCGGCCACGGCGGACAGCCGGGACAGCGCGCGGTCGACCTCGGATTGGCGGCGCGTGTCGAGCACCCGCTGGTACTTCTCCAGCGCGCGCTCGGCCACGGTCGGGTCCAGCTTGAAGACCTCGCCGACCTTGATCTCTTCGTCCGCCTTCCTGAAGTAGTTCTGGCCGATGATCACGTTGCGTCCGGAGTCGGTGTTGAGCTTGCGTTCCAGGCCGCGTTCGGCCAGGCGCAGCTGGATCCAGCCGTCCTCGATGGCCGGGATCACGCCGCCGTAGGCGTCGATCTCATCCATCACCTTGGTGATCTGCTCTTCCATCCGGTCGGTGTGCTGCTCCAGGAAGTAGCTGCCGCCCAGGGGATCGACCGTGCGGCCGATGCCGCTCTCGAACGCGATGATCTGTTGCGTGCGCACGGCCAGTTCGGCCGAGAATTCCGTGGGGATCTGGAACGCCTCGTCAAAAGCGCAGGTGAAGATGGATTGCGCGCCGCCCAGCACGGCGGCCATAGTTTCCACGGCCACGCGTGCGACGTTGTTGTAGGGCTGCGGCGCCACCAGCGACGAGCCGCCGCAGACCACGCCGAAGCGGAAGTGCTGCGCTTTCGGGTCCTGCACGCCGTAGCGTTCCTTCATCAGGCGGGCCCATAGCCTGCGGCCCGCGCGGAACTTGGCGATCTCGTCGAAGAAGTCCATGTGGACGTAGAAGAAGAACGACAGGCGCTTGGCGAACTTCTCGACGTCGCCGCCGCGCGCGCGCAGTTCCTCCACATAGGCCAGGCCGTTGGCCAGGGTGTAGGCCATTTCCTCGGCCGCGGTCGAACCGGCGTCGCGCACGTGGGCGCCCGCGATGCTGATCGGGTTGAAGCGTGGCGAGACTTCGTTGGAATAGAGGATGGAGTCCGCGATCAGCCGCATCGAAGGGCGTACCGGGAAGATCCAGGTGCCGCGCGCCACGTACTCTTTCAGGATGTCGTTCTGGATGGTGCCGGTGAGCTTGTCGCGCGGGACATTCTGCTTGTCCGCCACGGCCAGATACATGGCGTAGATGATGGCGGCCGTGCCATTGATCGTGAACGAGGTCGATATCTTCGACAGGTCCAGGTCCTTGAACAGGATCTCGGCCTCGCTCAGGTTGGACAGCGAGACGCCCACCTTGCCGATCTCCGGACGCGCCATCGGGTGCACCGGATCCAGGCCGCACTGCGTGGGCAGGTCCAGCGCCACGGACAGGCCGGTCTGCCCCTTTTCCAGAAGAAACTTGTAGCGCTCGTTGGACTCCTCGGCGGTGCCGAAGCCCGAGTACTGGCGGATAGTCCAGAGACGGCCCTGGTAGCCGTCGGGGAAAATCCCCCGCGTGTAAGGGTACTCGCCCGGCGCGCCGATGCGGGCCGGGTCGATGGCGTCCGGGCCGACGCTGGTCGGCACGTCGATGCCGCTGGGGCTGGTGGAGCTCAGCTGCGGCTCCATGTCGCGCGCTTCGCGATGCTGTTCGGCGCTCATTTCGCACTCCTCGCGAGAAAGGCGTCGGACGCGCGCCAGTGATCGTCGTGCAGCCAGGTATGCATCACCTGCTGCCGTTCGACGGCGCGGCGCGCCTCATACGAGGCGCCTTGGCGCCAGGCCGCGGTTTGCGCCTTGATGGCGCGCAGTACCTGGGGCGCGCAGAGGCGCAGCGGTTTGAGGAAAGCCTGCATGTCCGCGCCGGCCGGCCCGTCGGCGACGATGGCGTCGGCCAAGCCCCAGTCCAGCGCCAGCGGCGCGCTTATCGATTCACCGCGGCTCATCATGCGCATGGCCCGGGCGCTGCCGGCCAACTGGCACAGATCGACGCCGCCGCCCCACACCGACGAGATGGCCAGGCGCGCCTGGATGAAGCCGATGTGCGCGTGGCTGGCCAGCATGCGCATGTCGCACGCCAGGGCCAGTTCGGCGCCGCCGCCGATCGCGTCGCCGTTCAGGTAGGCCAGCACGGGCACGGGACAAGCGCGCACCGCGTCCAGGGCGGCGCGGGACTGCTCGGCCATGTCGCGGGTGGAAGCCTCGTCGCGCACCTGGGCCAGTTCCACCAGATCGCCGCCGGCGGCGAAGTAGCGGTCGCCAGCGCCGGTCAGGACGATGAAGCGCGTGTCCTTGCGCGCGCCTGCCTGCAGCACCGCCTGTCCGAGTTCGGCGAGCACCTGGCGGGCGAGCGCGTTGTGCTTGTGCGGCCGTTCGATGGTGATCCACACCTCGCCACCGGCGCGCTCCTCTACCGCGATGTCCTTGTTCGTCTGCACGCTTTCTGATCTCCGTCGAGGTGTATTGCGTGCTGAGGATGGTATGAAGCAAAATATTCGGGAACAAGGACAGTTGTTCGGTATTACGAACAAAACCGTGCGGCAAATCGGAAACGGAACGGATTTATCGGATTTATTCAGCGGGCTGAATTGCGGCCATCCCACTTTCCCTAAAAGGAAGCGCCATGTCTGGAGTTACGGTGACCGGCGTCGAGCGTGTGCTTGACGTCTTTGAAGCGTTTCAGGCCAATGAACGGCCCCTATCGCTGACCGATCTGGCCGAGGCGGCCGGCATCCCCAAGAGCACCTGCCATGCCATCGTTTCGACGCTGACGGCGCGCGGCTACCTCTACACGCTGAACCGTCCGCGCACGCTGTATCCCACCAAGCGCATGTACGATGTGACAAGCGACATCCTGGCCAAGGACCCGTTCATCGAGCACGTCACCCAGGTCCTGGAGCGGCTGCGCGATTCCACCCGCGAAACCGTGATCCTGGGCAAGCGCCTGGGCGAATCGGCGATTTATCTGCAGGTCATCGAAGGGCTGCATTCCATCCGCTATTCGGCCAAGCCCGGCGAGTTCAAGCCGCTGCATTCGAGCTCGATCGGCAAGGCCTTTCTGGGCACGCTGAAAGAGCGCGACCTGCGCGCTTGGCTGGAAGACCAGCAGTTGGCCGCGATCACGCCGGAGACCAAGACCGAGCATGAGGCGCTGATCCAGGACATTCTGGAAAGCCGGAAGAACGGCTACTTCGTGACGCGGGGCGAGAACGTCTACGACGTGTGGGCGGTCGCGACGACGCTCACCATCAACAACGAAACGCTGGCCGTCGCGGTTGCCGGACCCAAGCACCGCATGGAAGGCAACGTGGCCGAATGCGCGAAGCTGCTGGTGGCGACCTGCAGCTTTCTATCGCGGCAACTGGGGCGGGCCTAGCGGGCGGTGCGCCGGCCGAGGGGCCGGCCGCTCAAGGCGTGCCGCGCCGGTACAGTGCCAGCGTCCCTGCCAACCCGATCAGCAAGCCGCCGCAGATGCGGTTCAGCCAGCGCAGGCCGGCGCCCTGGAAGGCGCGCACCATCTGCGCGCCCAGCGCCGCGTAGGCCAGCATCACGGCGATGTTCATCAAGGCCATGACGCCGGCCAGCACGGCGTACTGGGCGGGCAGGGGCGCGGCCGGATTGATGAACTGGGGCAGGAAGGCGGACATGAACAGCAGCGCCTTGGGATTGGTCAGCGCCACCGCGAAGCTGCGCAGGCCCAGCGCCAATCCAGCCGGACGCCTTGCATCCGCCTGGGCGGCGGGCATGACAAGCGCCGCGTCCGAGCGCAGCATCTTCCAGCCCAGGTAGGCCAGATAGGCCGCACCCACCCATTTGATGAGCTGGAAGGCGACTTCCGACGCCGCCAGCACCACGCCCAGGCCCGAGGCCACCGCGCCGATCAGGACCAGGTCCGCCAGCACCGCGCCGGCCATGCCCCAGCAGGCGGCGCGCACGCCGTGGCGTGAACCGTTGCTCATGGCGAGCAGGACGGTGGGGCCCGGCGTGATGATGGTGACGGCCGAGGCCAGGATGAAGAGCAGCAGGGTGGCAAGGGTCATGAGGGGCTCCGTGGCTGGGGGCCAGTGTGCCGTGGCGGGCGCGGTTCGTCCAGGTCCGGCTACCATAGCGGTCTTATCTCCTGAATTTGCACCATGTCCACGCGTTCCGACTCCCCCAATCTGGCCCCCCCGTTGTCCTCCGTCCTGCTTTCCAGCGCGGAGGTGGTCGAGGGCGTGCTGGACGGCCGTTCCCTGACGGACGCGCTGAGCGACGTGGAATCGGCCCTGCGGCCCGCCACGCAAGCCGTGTCGTTCCATGCCATGCGCTATCTGGGCTGGGCCGATGCCGTGGGCCGCGAAATGGTGCAGCGCTATCCCAGCGTGCTGTTCGAATCCCTGCTGCTGGTCTCGCTGACCTTGCTGAAAGAAGAGGGCGAGGCCGCGTCGGCTCTGCCGGGCATGCCGGTCTATGCGCCCCACACGGTGGTGGACCAGGCCGTGACGGCCGCGTCCCGCAGCCGCGAGCTGGCCTCTTTCAAGGGCATGCTCAACGCTTGCCTGCGCCGTTTCCTGCGCGAGCGCGCGGCGCTCGAAGCCGCGGTCGCCGACAGTCCCGAAGCGCAATGGAACCATCCCGGCTGGTGGGTCAAGCAGCTGAGCGTGGCCTATCCGCGCGAGTGGCGCGAGATCCTGGCTGCGGCCAATCTGCCCGCGCCGCTGACCCTGCGCGTCAACCGCCGCCGCGCCAGCCGCGAGCAGGTGCTGGCCGCGTTCCAGGCCGCCGGCCTGGCGGCCGAGCCCGTGGGCCAGTCCGGCCTAGTGCTGGCCACGCCCAAGCCAGTGACGCAATTGCCGGGCTTTGCCGAGGGCTGGTGGTCGGTGCAGGACGCCGGCGCGCAACTGGCGGCCGAATTGCTGGCGCCCGCGGACGGCATGCGGGTGCTGGACGCCTGCTCGGCCCCGGGCGGCAAGACCGCCCATCTGCTGGAACTGGCCGACATCGACCTGCTGGCTCTGGATGCCGACGCCGACCGGCTGGTCCGGGTCGGGCAGAACCTGGACCGGCTGGGCCTGGCAAGCGATCGTGTCCAGTTGAAAGCGGCTGATGCCGCCGACCTGGACGCCTGGTGGGACGGCAAGCCGTTCGACGCGGTGCTGGCCGACGTCCCCTGCACGGCCTCGGGCATCGTGCGCCGCCACCCGGACATCCGTTGGTTGCGGCGCGAGAACGACGTGCGCCGCACGGCCACCCTGCAGTCCAGCATCCTGGACGCGCTCTGGCGCACAGTGGCGCCCGGCGGGCGGCTGCTCTACGTTACCTGCTCGATCTTTCCGATCGAGGGCGCGCGCCAGGCGCTGGAGTTCATGCAGCGTCACCCTGACGCGCAGCGCCTGGAGGCGCCCGGGCAGTTGCTGCCAGTTGCGGTCGATGCAACACCTGCGGCCCAGCACGACGGGTTTTTCTACGCCTTGTTTGCCAAGCAGTCCTGAATCGCCAAGAATAGGGGGCATGACGTAGTTCCGGTGCCGTATGTCCATTATTCCGCGCTTATTTCTCGGGTTGTTGCTCGTATCTGCCTTGCTTTCGTTCGTGCCGGGCGGGCAGGCGCATGGGGCTGAACCGAAGGTCACCGAAGTTCGCCCGGCGGTGCGCGACGGCAAGCTGGAAATCGACGCGGACATCGAGTTCGAACTGAACCAGCAACTGCGGGACGCGGCCCAGCGCGGGGTTCCGCTCTATTTCACGGCGGATCTCAACATCAACCGCGAACGCTGGTGGTGGTTTGACAAATCCCTGGTCGACACTTCCCGCACCTGGCGCGTCATCTACAACGCCCTGACCCGGCAATGGCGGGTCGGCGTGGGCGAGCTGACCTTCCCGGTCGCCTCCCTGGACGATGCGATGGGCGTTATCCGCCATATCCGCAACTGGCCGGTGGGCGACGCCGACGACTTCGACGCGGGCGTGCTTTACGGCGGCCAGCTGCGCTTGCGCCTGGATACGTCGCTGTTGCCGCGGCCGTTCCAGGTCAACGCCTTGAACAGCAGTTCGTGGGTGCAGGCGACGCCCTGGCTGGACTTCACGTTCGTGCTCAGCGACAAGGAGAAAGACCCGTCATGAGGCTATTGCTTCGGCTGGCCCTGATGGTTGGCGCCGCGAGCGGCCTGGCATTGCTGGGCCTGTTGGCGTGGTCCACCGGCAATGCCTCGCGCTTTGCGCGCTACTACGACACGCTGCTGGTGCTGAACGGCATTTTTGCGCTGGCGCTCTTCGTCTGGGTGGTGGCGCTGACCGTGCGGCTGGCGCGGCAGATCCGCCGGCGCCAGTTCGGTGCGCGGCTGACGGCCCGCTTTTCCCTGGCCTTCGCCCTGATCGGCGTGGTGCCCGGCGCCCTGATCTACACCGTGTCGGTGCAGTTCATGTCGCGCTCGATCGAATCCTGGTTCAACGTGCGCGTGGACACGGCGCTGGAAGCGGGCCTGAACCTGGGCCGGGCCGCGCTGGACTCGCTGCTGGCGGACCTGGACGCCCGCGCCCGCTCCATGGCCATGGAGCTGAACCGCAACTCCGATAGCGGCGTGACGCTGGCGTTGACCCGGCTGCGCGAGGCTAATGGCGTGCAGGAAGCCATGGTGTTCACCGGCAGCGGCCGCATGATCGCGTTTTCCACCAGCCAGTACGGCCAGTTGCTGCCAGCGACGCCGCCGTCCACGGTCATCAATCAGTTGCGGCTGGCGCGCGGCTATTCCGCCGCCGAAGCCGACGATCCGGTCACGCCCGGCGCCGAAGGCGGGTTGCACCTGCGGGTGGTGATTCCGCTCACGGGGCCGGACCGCTACGACAACCTGCTGGGGGCGGCGTCCGAGCCCCGCTGGCTGCAGCTGATGCAGCCGGTGCCCGAGCAGATCGCCCACAACGCCAATCTGGTGCAGCAGGGCTTTCGCGACTACCAGGAACTGGCGCTGTCGCGGCTGGGCCTGCGCAAGCTGTATGGCATCACCCTGACCCTGGCCCTGCTGCTGGCGGCCTTCGGCGCCATCGCCGTGGCGTTGTCGCTGTCCAAGCGGCTGGTGCGTCCGCTGCTCAGCCTGGCGGGCGGCACGCAAGCCGTGGGCGTGGGCGATTACCGGCCCCTGCCCGAACCGCCGGAGCGCGACGAAGTCGGCCAGCTCACGCGTTCGTTCAACGCCATGACGCGTCAGCTCGACGAGGCCCGCCGCATGGTCGAGAGCAACCGGCAGCAGCTGGAACGCTCCAATGTCTATCTGGAAAGCGTGCTGTCGAACCTGTCGTCCGGGGTGCTGGTGTTCGACGAGTCGTTCCGCGTCACCACGGTCAACCAGGGCGCCCAGACCATACTTGGGGCGGATCTGCGTTCGGTGATCGGCCGTCCGCTGGAAACGGTGGCCGGCATGCTGGAGTTCGCCAACATCGTCCGGCAGGCCTTTTCCGCCCATGCCGCGGTGGGTTCCGAGCGCCAGCACTGGCAGCAGCAATTCGAGATTGCCCCGGGCCAGGGCGAGGCGCAGGCAGGGGCGCAGCCCTTGACCTTGCTGGCGCGCGGCACGCATCTGCGCGTGGACGGGCGCGGCAACGGCTATCTGGTGGTGTTCGACGACATTACCGAAGTGATCTCGGCCAACCGGACCGTGGCCTGGGGCGAGGTCGCCCGCCGCCTGGCGCACGAGATCAAGAATCCGCTGACGCCGATCCAGCTGTCGGCGGAACGTCTGGCCATGAAGCTGGAAGGCAAGCTGCCCCCCGCCGAGGCCCAGATCGTCGAGCGTTCCACCAACACCATCGTCAATCAGGTGGCGTCGCTCAAGCAGATGGTGGACGACTTCCGCGAATACGCCCGCACGCCGCCGGCGGTGATGCAGCGCATCGACTTCAACGCCCTGGTGGCGGACGTGCTGTCGCTGTACGGCTGGGAGCCCGAAGGCGGCTCGTCGCGCCTGGCTGAAAAGGCCCTGAACCTGGACGTGACCCTGGCGCCGGACCTGCCTCCCATCGAAGGCGACCCTACCCAGTTGCGCCAGGTGATCCACAACCTGATGTCCAATGCCCGCGATGCGATCGCCGAGCAGGGCGGGCAAGGGCGGGTCAGCGTGACCACGCAGCTCATGCGCAGCGAGCAGCCCGACCGCGCGGATCAGCAGGCCCTCAGATTTACCGTGGCCGATACCGGGCCGGGTTTTCCGCCCCAGGTCATGCAGCGCGCGTTCGAGCCCTACGTAACCACCAAGTCCCACGGGACTGGGTTAGGATTGGCAATCGTACGCAAGATCGTGGAAGAACACGGTGGGCGTATCGACCTTGCCAACCGCAAGGAAGGAGGCGCGCGGATCTCGATCTTGTTGACCCGGCTGGCTTCCGAGGCCGATACAATAGACGCGACCGCGCAAGAAAAGGATAATGCGGCTACGCAATAGGTGGATGCTTTATGGCCAGAATTCTGGTGGTTGACGACGAAGTCGGTATACGCGAGCTTTTGTCGGAAATCCTTTACGACGAAGGACACACGGTCGAGCTGGCTGAAAACGCGGCGCAAGCGCGCGCCGCACGCTTGCGCATGCGCCCGGATCTGGTGTTGCTGGACATATGGATGCCCGACACGGACGGCGTCAGCCTGCTCAAGGAATGGGGCTCGCAAGGCCTGCTGGACATGCCCGTGATCATGATGAGCGGCCACGCCACCATCGACACGGCGGTTGAAGCCACGCGCATCGGCGCCATGGACTTCCTGGAAAAGCCGATCACGCTGCAGCGCCTGCTGAAGACCGTGGCCGCCGGCCTGGCCCGCGGTCGCGCGCCGCACCCGGCGCCTGCCGCGTCGAATGCGGCCGTGGCCAGCGCCGCCGTGGCGCTGGAAGACGAACTGGATCCCCCGGTCCTGGCCGCCGCGCCGGCCAACGAAGTCCCGGTCACGTCCAACGGCCAGCTCGGCAGCATTTCGCTGGACCAGCCGCTGCGCGAGGCGCGCGACGAATTCGAACGCATCTATTTCGAATACCACCTGGTCCGCGAAAGCCACAGCATGACCCGGGTATCGGAACGCACCGGGCTGGAACGCACCCACCTGTACCGCAAGCTCAAGCAATTGGGCATCGAGTCCGCCCGTAAGCGGAGCTCATGAAGATCCTGATCATGGGCGCTGGTCGCGTAGGCACCAGCGTGGCCGAGAACCTGGTGTCCGAAGAGAACGACATCACGGTGATCGATTCGGATCCCGTCCAGCTTCAATACCTGCAAGAACACTTCGATCTGCGCGTCGTCCTTGGCGACGGCTCGCAGGTATCGGTGCTGGAGGCCGCCGGCGCTGCCGATACCGACCTGCTGATCGCCTGTGCGGCCTCCGATTCGGCCAATATGGTGGCCTGCAAGATCGCGCGCCAGCTGTTCAACATTCCCCGCCGCATCGCCCGCATCCGCTCGGTCGAGTTCGCCGAACATCCGGAGCTCATGAGCGAAGAGGGCTTCTGCATCGACGCGCTGATCAGTCCCGAGCGCAGCGTCACCACCTATCTGCATAGCCTGATCGAATTTCCCGAGGCCCTGCAGGTGGTGGAGTTCGCCGAAGGGCGGGTCAGTGTCGTGACCGTGCGGGTCGGGGCCGGCAGCCCGATGGCCCATTCCCCCGTCGACAAGCTGCGAGACGTCTGGCCCGACGTGAAGGCGCGCGTGATCGACGTGCTGCGCGGCGGCCGGCCGCTGCGCGCCGGCAGCGGCACCGTCATCGCCCCGGGCGACGAGGTCGTGCTGGTGGTCGATTCGCGCGATGCGCGCCGCGCGGTGCGGCAGCTGCGCGAGGCCGAGCGCGCCGTGCGCCGCGTGATGATCGCGGGCGGCGGCAACATCGGCCTGCGCCTGGCGCGCCAGCTGGCCGAGGAAAAATACAGCGTCCGCATCATCGAGCGCGACCAGAAGCGCTGCGAGTACCTGGCGACCCAGCTGCCCGACAGCGTGCTGGTCCTGCACGGCAGCGGCACCGACGAAGCGCTGCTGGAACGCGAGAACATCGAGGACATGGACACCTGGCTGGCGCTGACCAGCGACGACGAGGACAACATCATGTCCTCGCTGCTGGCCAAGCGCCTGGGGGCGCGCAAGGTGATCGCCCTGATCAACCGGCAAGCCTACGGCGAACTGATGCAGGGCAGCCATATCGATATCGCCGTGTCGCCGTCCCAGGCCACCATGAGCGAACTCCTGCGCCACGTGCGCCGCGGCGACGTGGCCGCCGTGCACCGGCTGCGCCAGGGCGTGGCGGAAGCGCTGGAGGCCATCGCCCACGGCGACCGCTCCACCTCCAAGGTGGTGGGCCGCTCGGTCGGGCAGATCAGCCTGCCCAAGGGCGCCAGCATCGGCGCGCTGGTGCGGGAAGACGAGATCATCCTGCCGGACGCCGATACCGTGATCGAATCCGACGACCACGTCATCGTCTTCGTGCCCTCGCGCCGGCAGATGCCGCGCGTGGAAAAACTGTTCCAAGTCTCGGCGTCCTTCTTCTGATGGGCGCCGCCTCCTTCCTTTTGCGCGGGCCGCGCGCGGCCGGATAGCTCCATGAAGCGCGTCCTGGGCACCCTCTACATCCTGGGCCTGACGATGGTGATGTTCGCACTCACCATGCTGATCCCGCTGACCGTCGCCTACGTGGGCGGCGATGCGGCGCGGGAGGCCTTCCTGGACGGGTTCCTGATCTCGGTGGGCATAGGCGGGGGGCTGGCGGCGGTGACGCGTCGCGCCCGCTGCGAACTGCGCGCGCGCGACGGCTTCGTGCTGGTGTCGGCCGTGTGGGCGGGCCTGCCCCTGCTGGCGGCCATTCCGCTGCTGCTCTATTTCCACGGCGCCGGCTTGCCGTTGTCGTTCACCGGCGCCTACTTCGAGGCCATGTCGGGCCTGACCACCACCGGCGCCACGGTCCTGACCAACCTGGACACGCTGCCCGCGTCGATCAATCTGTGGCGCGCCACGCTGATCTGGATCGGCGGCATGGGCATCCTGGTGCTGGCCGTGGCCATCCTGCCCTTGCTCGGGGTGGGCGGGCATCAGGTGGTGCGGGCCGAAACGCCCGGACCGATGAAGGACGAGCGCCTCACGCCCCGCATCGCCAGCACCGCCAAGGCGCTGTACGCGGTCTATTTCGTGTTCTCCATCCTGTGCTTCCTGGCGTACCGGGCGGTCGGGCTGTCGTGGTTCGAGGCCTGGTGCCATATGGCCACCACCATGGGCCTGGGCGGCTTTTCGACCTGGGACGACGGCTTTGCCCACTTCGATTCCGTGGCGGTGGAAATGGTGGCGATGGTGTTCATGCTGATCGCCGGCATCAACTTCGCCACCCACTTCAATGCCTTCCGCCAGCGTAGCGGGCGGGCCTATCTGCGCTGTCCGGAAGCGATTCCCTATCTGGTGGTGGTACTGGGAGTCGGGCTGGTCATTTCGGTGTTCCTGTTCCTGAAGGGGGTCTATGACGATCCGCTGCAGGCGCTGCGCTATGGCATGTTCAACACGATTTCCATGGCGACCACCACGGGCTACGCCAATACCGACTTCGCGCAGTGGCCGCTGTTCGCCCCGCTGACCATGCTGCTGCTGTCGGGCTTTGCCACCTCCGCCGGGTCGACCGGCGGCGGCATCAAGATGATCCGCGCGATCCTGCTGGTCAAGCAGGCCCGCAACGAACTGGTCACAATGTTGCATCCGCACGCGGTCAGCCCGGTGCGCATCAACGGCCGGGCGGTCGAGACCCGCACCATGTCGTCGGTCTTGGCCTTCATGCTGTTCTACGGCCTCTCCATCGCCGTGTTCACCAGCCTGCTGCTGTTGTCCGGCCTGGACCCGATCACGGCCTTCTCGGCCGTTTTCGCCAGCGTCAACAACACCGGACCCGGCCTGGGCCCGGTTGGCCCCATGGGCAACTTCGCCGTTCTGTCCGATTTCCAGATCTGGGTCTGCACCTTCGCGATGCTGATCGGGCGCCTGGAACTGCTGACGGTGCTGGTGCTGTTCACCCCTATTTTCTGGCGAAAATAGGCTAGGGATAACCCGTATAAGGGTTGTCCCACCCCCTTCCGGAAGCCCCTTCCAGGCTCGCTATCCGGCCGTCATGGGCCGGGAGCCCGCGCCGTTTCTATGCCGTGAGCGCTCGCTCACTTTCCTTCACAGGGAAAAACCGATTGCTTCGTGATGTTGCACATAAATGTCACGATTTTCCATCTTCTTGCCACAAAACAGCGGCTATCATGCGTGCACAAGCTGCCGTCTAGTGCCCCCCGGGATGTTGCCGGGCTTCAAGGTCGAACGGCGCACACCCTCATCAAACATTCAGAAAGGAGTCCGAGATGGAACAGATCCCGTTCATTTCGTCGGCCCCCAACACCCTGGGCATCGAGCTCGAGCTGCAACTGATAGATCCTCGCAGTTTTGACCTGACCGCAGCCTCGGACGAGCTGCTGGCCCAAATGGCCAACCATCCCATCGCCGACCGCGTTAAACCGGAAATCACGCGGTCCATGATCGAACTGAATTCCTCGGTGCACGAGCACCCCATGGGTCTCTTGGCCGAGATGCGCGAAATGCGCGACGCCCTGATCGAAGCGGCGGACGCCGTGGGCGTGTCGGTCGCCGGCGGCGGCGCGCATCCCTTCATGCGCTGGCAGGAGCGCTCCATTTCGGACACCCCGCGCTTCCAGTACCTGGCCGAAATGTACGGTTACCTGGCGCGTCAATTTACGGTCTTTGGCCAGCACATCCACCTGGGCGTCAAAAGCGGCGACGATTCCATCAAACTGTTGCGCCGCTTGTCGCCCTACGTACCGCATTTCATCGCGCTGTCGGCCTCCTCGCCGTACTGCGAGGGCGTGGATACCCTGTTCTCGTGCTCGCGCCTGAACGCGGTCAACAGCTTCCCGCTGGCCGGCCACATGCCGCCCGAAGTGAAGGACTGGTACCAGTTCGAGGCCCATCTGGCGCAGCTGCGCGCCTATGGCCTGGCGGAGAGCATCAAGGACCTGTACTGGGACATCCGTCCCAAGCCGGAGTTCGGCACGGTCGAGATCCGCGTGTGCGATACGCCGCTGACGGTCGAGCGGGCTTGCCAGCTGGCGGCCTTCGCCCAGGCGCTGGCGGTGCTGCTGATGCGCGAGGGCGATCCGGGCGACGGCGCGTGGCTGTCCTATCGCAGCAACCACTTCCAGGCCTGCCGCTTTGGCCTGCAGGGCAGCTATGTGACGCCGGATGGCCAGCGCCTGCGGCTGATGGACCATCTGCGCAACCTGTTCCAGCGCCTGATGCCGGTGGCCGAAGAGCTGGGCACGGGCGACATGATCGCCGCCTTGCGCGACGAATCCATGCGCAGCGGCAACGATTCCCGCTGGCTGCGCAGCCAGTTCCATCGCCTGCGCGACCTGCCGCTGGTGGTGGAGGCCATGTCGAACGCTTGGCGCGGCGTGGCCGCGCCCGGGGTAGGACCGGCGGAACCCACGGCAGTCCTGAGGCGCCGCATCCGCGCCACCTCCGAGCCTATGTCGGCCTTGCCGGCTTCCGAGCCCGGGGTCAGCGTGCCATTGCCGGAACGTTTGCACTGAGCCGGTTGGCCGGCGCTCGATGTAGCGCCGGCCAATTACCAGCCGGCCGCCGGGCGGGCAAACTCCGCCGAGCCTAATCTCAAGGCGTGTGGTGCCGGCCGCCGATCGCGCTGACCGACAGCCGGGTTTCGCCCGCAGTGGTGCGATGCGCGGCGGCGCGCCAGGCGTGGCCGTAGGCAACTTCGATGCTCAAGACGATCAGGCCGTCGGGCCGGCGCTGCGCTTCCAGCGCGGCGCAGAGGCGGTCGCGCCAATCCCGGCCCACCAGCCCGCCGCGCCGGCCTTCGGCGGGGTTGCCGCCCAGCGCGCGCACGTCCTGCAGCAGTTTTTCGGGGCTGCGGTAGGTCAGGGTCAGGATCTCCTGGTCCATGACCGGATCGGCGAAGCCGTTTTCCACCAGCAGATCGCCGAAATCGTGCATGTCCACGAAGGACGGCGTGGCGGTACGCAGCCCCGCGTCGTCCAGGGCCTGGCGCAGCTCGCGCAGCGTGGCCGGCCCCAGACAGGAAAACATCGCCAGCCCGCCCACCTTCAGGATGCGCCGCCATTCCGCCAGCACGGCGTGCGGGGCTCGGTGCCAGTGCATGGCCAGGTTGGACCACACCACTTCCAGCGATTCGGGCGCCAGGCCGGTCGCCGCCAGGTCGGCGTTGACGAAGGCCGGGGCGGCCGGGCCGCGGCGCGCCAGCTTGCCGATCCAGGCGGACAGGCCGGCGGGCGCGTGGCGCTTGCGCGCCTGCTCCAGCAGCGGCTCGCAGTTGTCCAGGCCGGTATAGGCGGCGTCGGGGTAGCGTTCGCGCAGCAGCGGCAGGTTGTCGCCCGCGCCGCAGCCAGCGTCCAGCATGGCCTGGGGTTGGACCCGGATATATTGCAGGCGCCCCAGCATGCGGCGGGCGATTTCCCCGTACAGGAACTGAGCCTCGGCCAGGTCGCCGCGGCGGGCGAATTGCCGGGGCACGTCGGCGCTGACGATGGGCAGGGAGGGGAGCGTTGCGGATTCTGGCAGGGACATTTCGGTCGCGCCCGCGTCTACACCGCGGGCGGATCATGGTTTCATGAGGGATGGCATCCATTATTGCCCATCCGGGCCGCGGCTTCCGATTGTCCCTACGGGCCATGGGGCGGTGGCTGCTGTCGCGGGTCGGCTGCGAGTGTCCCCTGTGCGGCGCCCGGGTGGCGGGGGCGCGGCTCTGCGCGGGATGCGAAGCCGATATCTGCGAGACCGATAGGGAACCTGGCATCCACGAAACCGACATACGCGATGCAGACATCCGCGGGGCGGCCATCCGCGGCGCAACCCTCGGCGCTCCTTCCATCGCGCGCCAGCAAGCCTTGTCGCGCTGCCCCCGTTGCGCGTTGCGCCTGCGCCCGGGCGCGCCGCACTGCGCCAGTTGCCTGGGCACCCCCCGGGCTTTCTCGCGCACGGTCGCCGCGTTCGACTACGCGCCGCCCGCCGATACCCTGATCCTGATGTTGAAGACCCGGCTGCGGCTCAGCATGGCGCCGGTGCTGGCCCGGCTGATCGCGGCCGCCGTGGGCCGTGACGGCCCCTTGGCTGATGGCGCCTTGCTGGTGGCCATTCCGGCCAGCCGCGCCTCGCTGCGCCAGCGCGGCATGAACCCGGCGGCCGAGATCGCCCGCAGCCTGGCGGCCGAACTCGGACTGCCTCTGGCGCGCGGCTTGCTGCGGCGGCGCCGCGAGACCTCCAGGCAGACCGCGCAGGGCCGCCGCGCCCGCCGGCTCGGCGCGCAAAACCTGTTTTATTGCGCGGGTGAGGTGCGCGGACGGCACCTCGTCGTGGTTGACGACGTCATGACCACGGGCAGCACGGCCAATGCCGCTGCTGCCGCCTTGGTGGCCGCGGGGGCGGCGAGTGTCACAGTGCTGGTCGCAGCGCGCACACCCTGAGTCTGGCCGCAGGCAAATCGGCGACAATTCCAGGTGTGCGGCGATCTTCCAGCCGCAAGCCGTTTCGAGCTCCCAGCGCCATGTTCCACGTCATCCTCGTCTGTCCCGAAATTCCTCCCAATACCGGCAACGCTATTCGTCTGTGCGCCAATACCGGCGCGCAATTGCACTTGGTCCGCCCCTTGGGCTTCGAACTCGATGACGCCCGGATGCGCCGCGCCGGCCTGGACTACCACGAATGGCAGCCGGTGCGCGTGCACGACACCTTGCAGGAAGCGCTGGCTGACACCGGCGCCGCGCCCTCCAGCATCTACGCGTTGACCACGCACGCGCAGCGCAGCGTGGCGGATATCGGCTTCAAGCCGGGCGACGTGTTCGTGTTCGGCCGCGAAACCGCGGGCTTGTCGGAGGAACATCAGGCGATGTTCCCGCCCCAGCAGCGCCTGCGGCTGCCGATGCGCGCCGGGCAGCGCAGCCTGAACCTGTCCAATGCCGTCGCGGTGACGGTGTTCGAGGCCTGGCGGCAGCAGGGGTATGAAGGGGGAGTGTGACGAGAGTGGCGCGAAAAAAGCGGGGCAAAAGCCCCGCCATCTATCGCGCTTGACCCATTAGCGGTCCTGCAATCAGTCCAGCGACAGATTCAGCTTCTCGATCACCTGATCCCAGCGCGCTTTTTCGTTCTTGATGCGGGTGGTCAGGGCTTCGGGCGTGGACGGCGCGGGCGTGAAATATTGCAGCGCCAGCTGCTTGCGTACCGCATCGCTGCCGATGATGCGCGCGAGTTCGCTGTTGAGGCGCTCGACGATGGGCGTGGGCGTGCCGGCCGGGACCAGCACGGCGTTCCAGGAAATGGCTTCGAAATCCGGATAGCCCTGCGACGCCATCGTCGGCACGCCGGGCAATGCCTCGCTGGGCTGCAGGCTGGTCACGGCCAGCAGCTTCACCTTGCCGTCGCGCGCCTGGGGCACGGCGATGGCGGGCACCATGAAGCCGGCCTGGACGTCGCCGCCGATGATGGCCGAAATGACCTGCGGGAAGCCGGAATAGGGGATATGCGCCAGGTCGACGCCTGCGCTTTCCTTGAACATTTCCATTGCCAGATGGGCCGAGCTGCCGGGGCCGACAGAACCATAGTTCAGCGAATTGCCGCGGCCCTTCACCAGCGCGACGAAATCCTTGACGTTGTCCACCTTCAGGCTGCTGGGCACGACCAGCACGTTGGGGCTGGTGCCCACCAGCGACACCGGCTGCAGGTCGCGCAGCGGGTCGTAGCCCAGCGTCTTCTTGTACAGCGTGGGCGCGGTGACCAGCGGGCCGTTGATCGTGTAGAGCAGCGTGTAGCCGTCCGGCTTGGCTTGCGACACGATGCGGGTGCCGATATTGCCGCCCGCGCCCGGCTTGTTGTCGATCACGATGGGCTGGCCCAGCGCCTGGGACAGCGGCTCCGAGATCGTACGCGCCAGGATGTCGGGCGACGAGCCGGGCGGGAAGGGCACGACCATATGGATCGGGCGGTCGGGCCAGTCGGCGTGGGCGGCGGCCGGCAGGACGGCGGCCAGGCTCAGGCACAGGCCGCGTAGCAGCGGGCCGACCCGGAACTTGCGGGTTTGCGTCATGAAGGATGTCTCCTCGGGGTTGTGCGTTGTGTTTGTTATTGAGCGGGTCAGTGGGGCCGGTTGTCCGGCGCCGATTCCGGCTGGCTGCCCGCCACGCTTTCATAGCGGGCGTCGCGCGCCAGCAGGGCGGACACAGCGGTCATGGGGGCCACGCCCTCGAACAGTACGGCGCAGACGGCCTCGGTGATCGGCAGTTCGACCCCGATGGCGCGGGCGCGGTCCAGCGCGGCGCGCGCGCAGCGCACGCCTTCGGCCGTGATACCGCTGGCCAGGATGTCGGCCAGCTTGCGGCCGGAGCCGATCTCCAGGCCCACGCGGCGGTTGCGCGACAGCTCGCCGGTGGCGGTCAGCACCAAGTCACCCAGGCCGGTCAGCCCGGCGAAGGTCTCGGCCTGCGCGCCCAGCGCCACGCCGAAGCGGGTCATCTCGGCCAGGCCGCGGGTGATCAGCGCGGCGCGGGCATTGGTGCCCAGGGCCAGGCCGTCGCCGATGCCGCAGGCGACGGCGATCACATTCTTGAGCGCGCCGCCCACTTCCACGCCGACCAGGTCGGTGCTGGCATAGACGCGCAGCGCCGCGCCATGGAAGGCGGCGGTGGTGGCCTCGCGCAAGGCGGGATTGTCGCTGGCCACGGTCAGCGCCACCGGCAGGCCCTGCGCGACTTCGCGCGCGAACGAGGGACCCGACAAGGCGCCGCCGGTCGCGCCAGGCAGGGCCTCGCGCATGATTTCGTGGGGCAGCCTGGCCGTGTCGGCTTCAAAACCCTTGCAGGTCCAGACGATGGGGGTGTCCTGCAATCCCAGCGCGGGCAGCCGGCGGGACAGCTCGCCGCAGATGGCGGTCAGGCCGGCCACGGGCACGCCCAGCACGATCAGGCGGCGCGCGCCGTCTTCTTGCAGGCTGCACAGCGTGGCGTCGAGATCGGAGGATATGTTCAGTGCCTTGGGCAGCGGGATGCCAGGCAGGTAGCGCGCGTTTTCGTGCGAGGCGGCCATGTCGACCGCCTGCGCGGCATCGCGCGCCCAGAGTACGGTGGCGTGACGGCGGCTGGCGGCCGCCGCCAGCGCGGTGCCCCAACTTCCCGCACCCAGGACGGCGACGCGCAGGCGTGGCACAACGGGATTGTTCATGGGGGGCACGCCGCGGCTTGCTTTACTGGCGGGTCGCGCCGGGGGGCAGGATGATGCCCGAGTCGCTGCCGTTGCCGTTGGCGGCGCCTTGCTGCTGTTGCAGCTCGGCCAGGCGCTGTTCGTACAGGGCCTGGAAGTTCACTTCGGTCAGGTGCAGCGGCGGCATCGAGGTGCGCGTGATCGCATCGGCGATGTTGGCGCGCAGGTAGGGGTACAGCATGGTCGGGCAGACGATGCCCAGCAGCGGATCGAGCTGCTCTTCGGGGATGTTGGCGGCTTCGAAGATGCCGGCTTGCGTGCCTTCGACCAGGTACACGACCTTTTCATTGATGCGGGTGGTGACCGTGACGGTGACCGTGGTTTCGAACACGGTTTCAGCCAGGCGCTGGCCGCCCACGGTGATGCTCACCTCGACCTGGGGCGCTTCCTGCTCCAGGAAAACGTGGGGCGCATTCGGCATTTCCAGCGAAAGGTCTTTCAGGTAGACGCGCTGCAGATTGAACGAGGGCGCGTCGTTGCCGCCTTCTTGCTGGGTGTTTTGGTCTTGATCAGCCATGAGTGTTTCCGTTGGTGGGAGGGGCAAAAGGGGGGCGATTAGTTGGACAGCATGGGGGCGAGGCCACCCGAGCGGTCCAGGGCCATCAGGTCGTCGCAACCGCCGACATGGGTATCGCCGATGAAGATCTGCGGGACGGTGCGCCGGCCGGTGCGTTCGATCATGACCTCGCGCTGGGACGGATCCCGGTCGATCTGGATGATTTCCAGGTCGGTCACGCCGCGCTGCTCGAGCAAGGCCTTGGCGCGGGCGCAATAGGGACAATAGTCCTTGCTGTACATGACGACTTTGTTCATAGGCGCTCCTGGGGGTACAAGAATAGGTAGATGGGGGCGCGGCCCCAGGCTTCAACCCTTCTGGGTCACCGGCAGGCTGGCGGCCGACCAGGCGCGCATGCCGCCATCCAGCGGCACGACGTCGGCGAAACCCTGGGCGCGCAGCTTGGCGGCGGCGCGGGCCGAATCGCGGCCATTGTCGCAAACCACGACCAGCGGCTTGTTCTTGGGCAGGGAGGCGGCCTTCTGTTCGATGTCGGCTGCCGGCACGTTGCGTGCCTGGGCGATGTGGCCGGCCTGGAACTGCTCGGCGGGGCGCACGTCGACCCAGACGGCCTGGCGCTGGTTGACCATCTGGATGGCCTCGGTCGTGCTCA
The DNA here is from genome assembly GCF_058783105.1 of Achromobacter sp. FW305-C-30-7. Classification (NCBI taxonomy): domain Bacteria; kingdom Pseudomonadati; phylum Pseudomonadota; class Betaproteobacteria; order Burkholderiales; family Alcaligenaceae; genus Achromobacter; species Achromobacter sp. FW305-C-30-7. The sequence goes on from NZ_JBYSYI010000001.1 coordinate 362,252, forward strand.
CGGCCGAACCGGTGCGGCCCTTGCGCAGGGCAGGGATGGCCAGCATGATGCCGGAGATCACGGCAACGGCGACGATGAAGACGTTGTTTTTATCGATCAAGAATTGCAAAAGGTCCACGGGGCATCCTGAAGTGCGGCGACTAGCCTGGTATAGGCAAACCCTGAAGCGCCGCGCCGCGGAAATGGGCGGGTGCGCCGGGGCAAAATCAAGGGCAAAATCGCTCAATTATAAAATGAGCGCATTCCTTCACTTTAACCCGCGTTACAAGCGTCCCAAATCATGCACAAACTCGTTCTGATGCGCCACGGCGAAAGCCAGTGGAATCTGGAAAACCGCTTCACCGGCTGGACCGACGTCGACCTCACCGAGACCGGCCGCGAACAGGCCCGCAAGGCCGGCGAACTGCTCAAGAAAGAAGGTTTTACCTTCGACCTGGCCTACTCCTCGCTGCTCAAGCGCGCCATCCGCACCCTGTGGATCGCCCTGGACGCCATGGACGCCATGTACACCCCGGTTGGCGTGACCTGGCGCCTGAACGAACGCCACTACGGTGCGCTGCAAGGCTTGAACAAGGCTGAAACCGCCGCCAAGTACGGCGACGAGCAGGTGCTGATCTGGCGCCGCGCCTACGCCATCGCCCCGGAACCGCTGCCCCTGGACGACGAACGCCATCCGCGTTTCGACAAGCGCTATGCCAAGGTGCCGGCTGACCAGTTGCCCGCCACCGAATGCCTGAAGGACACGGTGGAGCGCGTGCTGCCGTTCTGGAACGAATCCATCGCCCCGGCCATCCGCGCCGGCCGCAATGTCCTGATCGCCGCCCACGGCAACAGCCTGCGCGCCCTGATCAAGCACCTGGACAACGTCTCGGACGAGGACATCGTCAACCTGAACATTCCTACCGGCCAGCCGCTGGTCTACGAATTGGATGATGACCTGCGCCCGATCCGCCACTATTATCTGGGCGATGCCGCCGAGATCGAGGCGGCCATGGCTGCGGTGGCAGCCCAGGGCAAGGCTAAGAAGGACTGATATTTCTATGCGTCGCGCGGCAGGGTTGTTGTTGGCGGTCATGCTGACCGGTGGGGCGTTGTCGGCTCGCGCCGCGCCCAACGACCTTGCCGGCCGCCAGTCCGACGCGGAAAAGCAGCAGGCCGCCTTGCGCGACCGCATCGAGAACCTGCAAAAGGACATCGATGACCGCGAGGCTGCCCGCAAGGAAGCGGCCGACGCCCTCAAGCAGTCCGAGTCGGCCATTTCCAAGATCAACCTGCGCCTGCGGGAACTGGCCGAGTCCAACCGCCAGGCGCAGACCGACCTGACCGGCCTGGAAAAGCAGATCGGCACGCAGCAGGTGGTGCTGGCCAAGCGCCGCACCGAACTGGCTGAACAGCTCCGCACCCAATACACCAGCGGCCTGTCGCCCTGGACGGCCCTGCTGTCCGGCGACGATCCTCAGGTGCTGGGACGCAACCTGGGCTATCTGGATTACGTCTCGCAGGCCCGCGCCAGTGCGGTGCAGGCCCTGCGCGAGGACATCGAGCGCCTGGCCGCCTTGCAGGGGCGCGCCGACGCCCGCCGGGCCGAAATCGAAAAAGTCGTGGCCGAAACCTCCGAGCAGAAGACCGCGCTGGTCGGTCAGCAGAAAGAGCGCGCCACGCTGCTGGCGCAACTGGAGGGGCAGATCGCCGCCCAGCGCGCCGAAGCCAACAAACTGGGACGCGACGACCAGCGCCTGTCGCGGCTCATCACCGATCTGGACGCGGCCATCGCCAAGCAGATCGAGGACGCCCGAAAGGCCGAGGAAGCGCGCAAGCGGGCCGAGGAAGTGCGCCGCGCGGAAGAAGCCCGCCGGGCCGCCGAGGAAGCCAAAAAGCGCGCTGACGCCGAACGCCGTGCCGCCGAGGACGCCCGGAAGAAGGCCGAAGCCGACCGCAAGCTCGCCGCCGACAACGCCAAGCAGGCCGCCGACAATGCCAAGCGTGAGCGCGACGCCCGTGACGCTCGCGATGCCGCCCAGGCACGTGAGCAGGTCGAAGCCGCCTCGCGCCAGAATCGCGGTCCGGTGGCCGTGGCCGATCCGGACGCCGCCGGCCTGCGCCCGGCTGAGCAGAGACAGTCCCGCCTGACCACGCCCGAGCCGCCACCCCAAACCAAACCCGCGGAACCGTCCAAGAAGGCGGAACCTCCAGAGGAAAAACCCACTCCAAGCCGTAGCGAGCCCGCCCAGCAGACCCAGACCGCGCGCGCCGCGCCGGTTGGTGGCGGCAATGGCTTGCGCCACGGGCTGTCCATGCCGGTGCGCGGCCAGGTGCAGGGGCGCTTCGGGGTCGACCGTCCGGATGGCGGCGTCTGGCGCGGCGTGGTGCTGCGCGCGCCCGAAGGCACGCCGGTCAAGGTGGTGGCCCCCGGCACGGTGGTCTACGCCGATTGGCTGCGCGGTTTTGGCAACCTCATCATTGTGGATCATGGGCAGCAATACCTGACCGTCTATGCTTACAACCAAAGTCTGCTCAAACGGGTGGGTGATTCGGTGACGGGTGGCGATACTATTGCTACGGTAGGGGCAACCGGCGGCCAAGTGGAATCCGGCCTATACTTTGAAATTCGCCATCGTGGCGCTCCTGTGGATCCGGCACAATGGCTGGCGCAGTAGATTGATGTCGTTGGTAATTACCAAACCCCATCGGCGAAAACAAAATTCGGGAAGTGTGCATGGGCACTCGTAAGTTTCGCGGTTTCGGTCTGATTGCCATCGGTGCGGTGGCTGGTGTTTTGCTCAGCGTAGGCGTGACCGCGGTCGCCCAGCGCGGCAGTCCCCTGCCGTTGGACGAGCTCAGGCAACTGAGCAACGTGTTCGCCGCCATCAAGAACAACTACGTCGAAGCCGTCGACGACAAGACCCTGATCGACAACGCCATCTCCGGCATGGTGTCGAACCTGGATCCGCACTCCGCCTACCTGGACGCCGACGCCTTCCGCGAAATGCAGACGGCCACGCAAGGCGAATTCGGCGGCCTGGGCATCGAGGTCGGCGCGGAAGACGGCTTCGTCAAGGTCATCTCTCCGATCGAAGACACGCCCGCCGCCCGCGCTGGCGTGATGGCCGGCGACCTCATCATCAAGATCGACGACACGCCCACCAAGGGCATGACGCTCAACGACGCCGTCAAACTGATGCGCGGCGCGCCCAAGTCGCCGATCACGCTGACCATCATGCGCGCCGACCGCCCGCAGCCCATCGTGCTGAAGATCGTGCGCGACATCATCAAGGTGCGCAGCGTGCGCAGCAAGATGCTGGACAACGGCATCGGCTACGTCCGCGTCGCCCAATTCCAGGAAAAGACCGGCGCCGACCTGGCCAAGCAACTGAAGGACCTCGGCGCCAAGGAAGCCCCCAAGGGCCTGGTGCTGGACCTGCGCAATGACCCGGGTGGCCTGCTGACCAGCGCCATCGGCGTGTCCGGCGCCTTCCTGCCGCCCGACTCGGTTGTCGTCACCACCGACGGCCGCACCCCCGACGCCCGCCACAAGTACCTGGCCACGCCGTCGGAATACGCCCGCGGCGAAAGCAACTACCTGGCCGGCCTGCCGGCCTGGACCAAGACGGTGCCGATGGTGGTGCTGGTGAACGTGGGCTCCGCCTCGGCCTCCGAGATCGTGGCCGGCGCGCTGCAGGACCACAAGCGCGCCAAGGTCCTGGGCAACCGCACCTTCGGTAAGGGCTCGGTGCAGGTGATCCTGCCGCTGTCCGAAACCACCGCGGTCAAGCTCACCACCTCGCGCTACTTCACGCCCAGCGGCCGCTCCATCCAGGCCACCGGCATCGAACCCGACTACGTCGTTGCCGACACGGCCGAAGGCGACCTGTTCCGCCTGCCGCGCGAAGCCGATCTGCAGCGTCACCTGTCCAACCAGCAGACCGCCAACGAAGTGAAGTCCAGCGGCGGCGACGACAACGCCGACGTGCCGACCAAGGTGTTCGAATTTGGCGGCAAGGACGACTTCCAGCTGCAACAGGCCTTGAACGTGCTGGCCGGCAAGCCGGTGCAGAAGGGTTCGGCCCGCGCCCAGGCCAAGGCTGACGCCAAGGCCGGCGGCGGCACGCCCCAGCGCATGAAGATCACGCCGACCGGAGTCGAGCCCAACAAGGACAAATGAACGACGAGCAACTGCTGCGCTACGCCCGCCACATCCTGCTCGACGAGCTGGGAATAGAAGGGCAGGAAAAACTGCTGGCGGCGCGTGTGCTCATCGTGGGGGCGGGTGGACTGGGTTCCCCCGCCGCGCTCTACCTGGCCACTGCCGGCGTGGGCGACATCACCCTGGCCGACGACGACGTCGTCGAGCTGAGCAACCTCCAGCGCCAGATCCTGCACACCACCGCCAGCGTCGGCCGCCACAAGGCCGAGTCCGGACGCGACAGGCTGGCGGCCTTCAATCCGCAGACCCGGGTCCATGCCCGTGTCGAGCGGCTGGAAGGCCAAGCCCTGTCCGACGCCGTCGCGCAGGCGGACCTGGTGTTGGACTGCACCGACAATTTCGCCACCCGCCACGCCATCAACCGCGCCTGCGTGCAACACCGCAAGCCGCTGGTATCCGGCGCCGCGATCCGCTTCGACGGCCAGGTCAGCGTCTACGACCTGCGCGACGACAACGCGCCCTGTTACCACTGCCTGTTCCCGGAAGGCGATGACGTCGAGCAAGCCAATTGCGCCACGATGGGCGTGTTTGCGCCGGTCGTCGGCATCATCGGCAGCATGCAGGCCGCCGAGGCCCTCAAGCTGTTGTCCGGCGTGGGTGAAAGCCTGTCCGGCCGCCTGTTGTGGCTGGACGTGCGCACCATGCAATGGCGCAGCGTCAACGTCCAGCGCGACCCCGAATGCGCCGTCTGCGGGCATCGCGGGCACTGATTTCACGGCCCGAATTGGCCCCGCGGACAATATTAAAGGCTTGAAATACCTGCTATAACGCCAGCCAGCCTACCCGAAATCGGGTGGATGGCCAGGGACGTTACCGCGTGGATACAGCACTTAAGTTCAGCTTGCCCAAATGGCGCCTGACGCGTTGGTTGACGCATTCCGGGCACGATACCCCTGCGGATATCCGCTCGGCCCTGATCGCCAGCCTGTTCGGCACGCTCCCCATCTTTGCCGGCGGGGTCATCAACACCCTCATGATTTCCGGCGTCGTGGCCTGGCGCCGCCCCGAGCCGCTGTACCTGTCCTGGCTGGGGATGGAGGTGGTGCTGGCGTTGGTCCGCGTCCTGATACTGCGATCCGCCCTGCGCGCCGCGCCCAAGGGCGGCAACACCCATACCGACATCTACATTCTGCTGGCGCTGCTGTGGGCGTTCAGCGTGGGCTACGGCGTTTTCGTCACCTTCATCAACGGCGACTGGCTGGCCGCTACCCTGGCAGGCGTGTCCTGCGGGGCCATGGCCGGCGGCATCTGCTTCCGGAACTACGGCGCGCCGCGGCTGGTGGGCGCCATGATCTTCCTGAGCCTGGGGCCGATGTGCCTGGGCGCGGCCTTCACTGGCGAATACGTCACGGCCATCGTCTTCATCCAGATCCCGTTCTACCTGGTCAGCATGAGCGTCGCCTCGCACCGGCTCAACCGCATCCTGGTGTCCACCATGCTGGCCGAGCGCGACAGCGAGCGCCGCGCCAGCCAGGACGCGCTGACCGGACTGGCCAACCGCGCCGGCCTGCAGGCCGCGCTGGAGCGCGTCTGCACCAGCGCGCGCGGCCAGGACAGCTCCGCAGCGCTGCTGTACATGGACATGGACGACTTCAAACTCATCAACGACACCTACGGCCATGCCGCGGGCGACCAGGTGCTGATGACCATCGCCCAGCGCATGCGGTCCATGCTGCGAGTGGACGACGTGGCTGCGCGCATCGGCGGCGACGAGTTCATCGTGCTGGTGACCGGCATTGACGCCACGGCCGCGTTGAAGCTGGGCGAACATCTGCTGCAGGATGCTTCCCAGCCGATCACGCTGGCGGATGGCACGCGAGTCAGCGTGGGCCTGTCCATCGGCATTTCCATCGTGTCCGGCGCCAACCGCAACCCGGAAACGGCCCTGCATTCCGCCGACGCCGCCCTCTACCGCGCCAAGGCGCAAGGCGGCCGCTGCTGCGCCGTGGCTGGGGCCGAAGAGACCGAGACGACCGTGCCGGACGGCGAACCCGCCGTCGCCTGAGTACGCTGCCCGCGGCGGTCCACGGAACCTGAACCTCGATCGCATGCGGCTTGCTTCTCAAAAGTTATCAGATAACCTGAGAAGTGTGCCTATAATGTCCCGATGTTGACCAAGAGCCTCACCCTGACCGAACAGGTCGCCCGCCAGATCGCCGCCGACATCGCCGGGGGCGCCTACCCCGTGGGCGCCAAGCTGCCGGCGGGCCGCGTGCTGGCGGAGCAATACGGCGTCAGTGCCGCGGTCATCCGCGAGGCCACCGAACGCCTGCGCGCCCAAGGGCTGATCCAGAGCCGGCAGGGCTCCGGCAGCACCGTGCTGTCGCGCACCGGCGCGCAGGGCTTCCAGCTGTCCGCAGGAATCGCGGTGGACCGCCAGCAATTGGCCGGCGTGTACGAATTGCGCATGGAACTGGAAGGCGGCGCGGCAGCCCTGGCCGCGTTGCGGCGCGACGACGCCGACCTGGCCGCCATGGCGCGCGCCCTGGCCGACCTGGAGTCGCATCTGGAAGATCCGGAGCGGGGCGTGGAGCATGACATCGCCTTCCATCGCGCCATTGCCGCCGCCACCCACAACAGCTGCTATCAGGATCTGCTGCAGTACCTGAACTTGCAGCTCAGGCTGGCCGTCAGCACCGCGCGCAGCAACAGCCGCCTGCAGGCCGGCCTGACGGCCGCCGTGCACCAGGAACACGTGGCCGTTTTCGATGCCATCCGCGCGCGCGATCCCGAACGGGCGCGGCACGCCGCCGCCCGCCATCTGCAACAGGCGGCCAGCCGCCTGCAACTCGATCTACTCCCTCCCGCCGCAAGGCAGACATCATGAGCGCATCCGACTTTACGCAACGCCTGGTCCAGGCCCTGGGCCCCGACACCGTCATCACCGCCGAGGCCGATATCGCGCCCTGGCTGTCCGATTGGCGTGGCCTGTACAAGGGCCGCGCGCAGGCCGTGGTGCGCCCGCGCACGACCGCCGAGGTCGCCACCTGCCTGGCGCTATGCCAGGAGGCGGGCGTGCCGGTGGTGCCGCGCGGCGGCAACACCGGCCTGTGCGGCGGCGCCACGCCGGACGGCGGCGCGGGCAACGTGGTGCTGAGCCTGGATCGCATGAACGCGGTGCGTTCGATCGATACCATCGCCAACACCATGGTGGCCGAGGCCGGCGCCATCCTGGGCAATCTGCGCCGTGCCGCGCAGGATGCCGGCCGCCTGCTGCCGCTGAGCCTGGCGGCAGAAGACTCCAGCCAGATCGGCGGCAACGTGGCCACCAACGCCGGCGGCGTGAACGTGGTGCGCTACGGCATGGCGCGCGAACTGGTGTTGGGTCTGGAAGCCGTGCTGCCCACGGGCGAAATCTTTCATGGCCTGCGCACGCTGCGCAAGGACAACACCGGCTACGACCTCAAGCAATTGCTGATCGGCTCCGAAGGCACGCTGGGCGTCATCACCGCCGTCGCCTTGCGCTTGTTCCCGCGCACCGACGTGCGCTCGGTGGTGCTTGCCGCCGTCGAATCGCCGGCGCAGGCCTTGCAGCTGTTCGAGATCCTGTTCGAACAATGCGGGGCGCGGCTGCAGGCGTTCGAATACTTCTCGGGTGATTGCCTGGACCTGGTGCTGGCGCATGCCGCGGGCGTGCAGGAACCTTTTGATCAGCGCTATCCAGCGTATGTGCTGGTGGAGCTGGCGGACACGGCCGACGAGGCCGCGCTGACCGGTCTCGTTGAAAATGTGATCGGCACGGCGCTGGAACGCGGCTTGTGCCTGGACGCGGCCGTGTCCGCATCGCTGGCGCAATTGCAGGCGCTGTGGAAGCTGCGCGAGGAAATCTCCGAAGCCCAGCGCGCCGACGGCCCGCACCTGAAGCACGACGTGTCGCTGCCGATCGAGCGTATCCCCGACTTCATGGAATCCGCCGAAGCCCGCGTGCGCGCGCTGTACCCGGACATCCGCCCCTTCATCTTCGGCCACTTCGGCGACGGCAACCTGCACTACAACCTGTCGCGCCCGGCCGGCGCGGACCGCGACTGGGTGGCGGTGCATGGGGCGGCGATCACGGACGCGGTGCTGGACGAGGTCAATCGCTATGGCGGGAGCATTTCTGCTGAGCATGGGATCGGGCAGTTGAAGCGGGATCATTTCCTGCATAGCAAGGATGCGCTGGAGTTGCGGTTGATGCGGGAGATCAAGGCTGTATTGGATCCTGCGGGGATCATGAATCCTGGGAAGCTGCTGTAGGTTTTTGGGGGCTTTTGAGCGGGGCCTTGAGGGTTGTTCATTTGTGCGTATGGGGACGAGGCTTCGTAGGCCGCACGGCTGCGCGGGCGGCATGGCGGCGAGCGCCCACGATTGCGGTCCGGAGCCTTCGCTCCGGACTGCCCCTTCGTCATCTTCGTCACCGCCTTCGGCGGTTCCTTCAGATTCCCTCGGGCGCATCGAGGTTGCTCGCCGCCATGCCGCCCGCGCCGCCGTGCTACCCGCGTCTCGGTTTGATGCGCTGCTAGAGCCGTGGTCGGTTGCGAGTTTTGCGGGGCCCGCCGATTACGGCCGCCCGGGCGGCCGTAATCGGCATACGCGGTTGCGTGCGCCGTGAGGGTTGCGCTTGCGCGAATGCAATGGGTCGTTTGCTAGTGGTTGTCGCCGTTTTGGGGGAGAGGCGGCGATGGGCGGCGCGCGATGGATGGTGGCTTGCGCACGCAGATCCTCTCGCGCGCGCCGCCCATCCGGCGGCGGAGTTGAAATGACGAATTGCCAGCACCCCAACATGATCTGCATGCATCGATGATGGGGTACGTGCGAAATGTGTCGTCGCTTGTGGGCATCCCTGTACCCACTTCATCCATTCGACGCGATCATCATCAGCGCGCAGCGTCATTACCTGACGCCAGACACCGCGTAAGCCCCCAAAGGCCGCCCGCGCGGCCGGCCGGGGGCGGGCCCCGCAAGATCCTCGCCCACCCCCACCGGTGGCGAAAACGCCAAGCACACTGCCCGACCCGGCGTCCGTGAAGATTCAACAAACAGAGCACGGCGCGGCAGCGGCTTGCCGGGTGCGGGGCGTCGATAAGCCCGAGGGAATCCGAAGGAGTCGCCGAAGGCGAGGACGAGGATGACGACGGGGCAGTCCGGAGCGAACGCTCCGGACCGCAATCGTTGCCCCGCACCCGGCAAGCCGCTGCCGCGCCGTGCGTCTCAAGAACTCAAAACAGACGCCCCAAGAACATCACTGCCGATGATAAACCTCGGCCCCTTTCTTAACGAACTCAATCGACTTCTCCTCCATCCCCTTCTGCAACGCATCCTTCTCGCTAACCCCCTGAGCCGCCGCATAATCCCGCACGTCCTGGGTGATCTTCATCGAGCAGAAATGCGGTCCGCACATCGAGCAGAAGTGCGCCACCTTCATCGAATCCTTGGGCAGCGTTTCGTCGTGGAATTCCTTCGCGGTGTCTGGGTCCAGCCCCAGGTTGAACTGGTCGTCCCAACGGAACTCGAAGCGCGCCTTGGACAGCGCGTTGTCGCGGATCGCCGCGCCCGGGTGGCCCTTGGCCAGGTCCGCCGCGTGGGCTGCGATCTTGTACGTGATGATGCCGTCCTTCACGTCCTTCTTGTTCGGCAGGCCCAGGTGTTCCTTCGGCGTCACATAACAGAGCATTGCCGTGCCGTACCAGCCGATCAGCGCCGCACCGATGCCGGAGGTGATGTGGTCGTAGCCCGGGGCGATGTCGGTGGTCAGGGGCCCCAGCGTATAGAACGGCGCCTCGTGGCAGTGTTCCAGTTGCAGCTCCATGTTCTCCTTGATCATCTGCATCGGCACGTGGCCCGGGCCTTCGATCATGACCTGCACGTCATGCTTCCACGCCACCTGCGTCAGCTCGCCCAGCGTCTTCAGCTCGGCGAATTGCGCCTCGTCGTTGGCGTCGTAGCCAGAACCCGGGCGCAGGCCGTCGCCCAGCGAGAAGCTGACGTCGTAGGCCTTCATGATTTCGCAGATTTCCTCGAAGCGCTCGTACAGGAAGCTTTCCTTATGATGCGCCAGACACCATTTCGCCATGATCGAACCGCCGCGCGAGACGATGCCGGTCATGCGGTCGGCCGTCATCGGGATGAACGGCAGGCGCACGCCCGCGTGGATGGTGAAGTAGTCCACGCCTTGTTCGGCCTGCTCGATCAGCGTGTCGCGGAAGATCTCCCAGGTCAGGTCCTCGGCCTTGCCGTCGACCTTCTCCAGCGCCTGATAGATCGGCACGGTGCCGATCGGCACGGGCGAGTTGCGGATGATCCATTCGCGCGTTTCGTGGATGTGCTTGCCGGTGGACAAGTCCATGACCGTGTCGCCGCCCCAGCGGATCGCCCACGTCATCTTTTCCACTTCTTCACCGATGCCAGAGCTGACTGCCGAGTTGCCGATGTTGGCGTTGATCTTCACCAGGAAATTGCGGCCGATGGCCATCGGCTCCACTTCCGGGTGGTTGATGTTGGCCGGAATGATGGCGCGGCCGCGCGCGATCTCGTCGCGCACGAACTCGGGCGTGATGGCGGCGGGAATGGCGGCGCCGAACGATTGCCCCGGGTGCTGGCGCAGCAGGCGCTTGACCATCTTTTCGCCATCGGGGCCGCTGTCGCGCAGCGTCTGCAGATAGTGCTCGCGGCGCAGGCTTTCGCGGATCGCCACGTATTCCATTTCCGGCGTGATGATGCCGCGGCGGGCGTAGTGCATCTGCGAGACGTTGGCGCCGGACTTGGCGCGGCGCGGCGGACGTTGGAGGTCGAAGCGCATGGCCGTCAGCTTGGGATCGGTCAGGCGTTCCTTGCCGTAGTCGCTGGTGGGGCCGGACAGCACTTCCGTATCGCCGCGCTCTTCGATCCAGCCGCGGCGCAGTTCGGGCAGGCCGCGGCGGATGTCGATCTTGGCTTTCGGGTCGGTGTAGGGGCCGCTGCAGTCATAGACGGTCAGGGGCGGGTTCTTCTCGCCGCCGAACATCGTCGGCGTGTCGTCCTGTTCGATTTCGCGGAACGGCACGCGGATGTCGGGGCGCGAGCCCACTTCATACACGCGGCGGGATTTGGGCAGCGGTGCGACGGCCGCCGCGTCGACTTCGGCGGTAGCGGCCAGGAATTTGGGATTGGCGTTCATGGAAAGCTCCAAGCGAGTGGTTGGAGCCGATCGGGAAGGAACTCCCGCCACGCGCGCAAAGACGCATGGCGGGAATACGGCTCCCAGCATCGGCATTATCCGTACTGGTACGAAGGGACTCTCTCAACACGTCCTGCCCTGTAGGCGGGACGAGTACCCCTGCGCGAAACCGAAGTATAGAGGCTGGCGCGCGTTCCGACGAATCGCGCGGCTGCTGCGCCGCGAAGACCGGTGCAGGCCGAAGCTGGTATTACCGCTTTACAATTGGATTCAGACTGGGGCGACACTGTCATTCAGGTTCGGTACACTTTTCCCATTACCGGCCATGGAGAAGTGGCCTGGTCTTAGTCCACTTAAGAAGGAATCGAGCATGCAACTGACCCTACGCAAATTGGCGCCCGCCCTGGTAGTCGTGACGTTGGCGCTAGCGGGTTGCAAGACCGCCCCGACTAAGACGTCTGGCGACACCGCCACGCCGCAAGCTGGCCAAGAGACGACCAAGCCCGCCGCCGCGGCCTCCGTGGACTTTTATCTGGCGCAGAAGCAGCCCGGCGCCGGCATGCGCGAAATCGCGCTGCCCGACGGCAAGCTTTACATGCAGTCCGTCCCTGTCCTGACGCGCGCCGACCTCACCGACGCCGCCGCGCTGGTCGACCGCCAAGGTCAGAACTTCGTCGGCCTGCGCTTCTCGGAAGCCGGCGCCCGCAAGCTCAATGACGTCAGCACCAAGAACGTCGGCAACATGCTGGCGCTCGTGATCGACCAGGAACTGGTCGCCGCCCCGCTCATCGGCGAACCGCTGAACCGCGGCGTCCTCGCCTTCGGCGTGGCCTCGGCCCAGGCCGCCTCCGAAATCGCCGCCAAGATCCGCGGCGACGCTGCCACGCCGCCGGCTGGCGGCGCCGCCCCGGCGCCCGCTGCCAAGCCCTGAGCGAAGCAAGCGAAAAAAAGCCCGGCCTGTGCCGGGCTTTTTTACGGACACGCGCGAAGCGCGCGGGAGGGCGATGGAGGGGGGCAGCGTCTCGCACGGCCCCATGCGTCTAACGATGCAAGGCGCGTATTGCGATCTCAGGCGCGTTGGCCACGACTTTCAGCAGCGCGGCGGCGGGTCCGGTAGGCACTCGGCGTCTCTGCTCCCAGTTTTGCAAAGTGCGAACGCTGACCTGCAATGCCGCCGCAAATTCGGCCTGAGACAGCTTGGTCTGTTCGCGCACCTGCTTTACATCCAAAGGATCAAGCTTGGATGCCCGCGAGGGGCGTGTTTCGCCCTTGCGTATCGCTGCGGCCTCTTTGAGGCTTGCCTTCAAATCGGCGAACAACTGCTTGTCCATTTCACAGATCCTTTACCAGCGCTCGCAGTTCAGCGATTTCCGCCGGGCTCAAGTTGTCCCGTACGCTCTTGGGGTAGGCCAGCAGCATCAGAATCTGGTCGTCATCGGTGAGCCAGTAATAGATCACCCGTAGCCCGCCGCTTTTGCCTATGCCCGGCCGAGCGTAGCGCATCTTCCGAATTCCGCCTCCACCAGGAATCACATTGCCGCATGCTGGATCCTCCAGCAGCATTTGCTGCAATTCTCGATAGCCATCATCTGGGAGCAGGGATGTGACTTGCCTGGTAAAGACGCTGGTTTCGATGAAAACCATGATCGCATTGTACGCCAATGGCGTAGGTGAAACAGCACGGGGGACCGCCAGCGGCGGCGCGGAGAGGCGCCGACGAATGTACGTGCTTTACCGGGAGATTGGGTGGCTAGCGCGCGATTTCTGTCACTGGCATGCGCGTGGCGAAAGCGTGCTCGGGAGGGGCCAGGAAAGATGGCCTGCGATCAACCCGGCTTGCGGCCGCGCGTCTTCGCTCCGCGGCGGAGCAGGATGGTTTTTTCGATGTAGGCCTGCGTGATCGATTCGAGGATCAGACGGTCGTCAGCCGTGAGCGATTCGAACTGCGAAGGCGAAATATTCGGGAAGGGCCAGGGCGCCATCGGGCGCGGTCGGCCGCCGGGGCGCGGCGCGGGTTCGGCCACGCCAGGTGCGGGCAGGGTGTTGCTGAGGTCGTAGCCTTCCACGGGGAGTTCCATGGGGCCTTTGCCGGTTTCCAGCCATTCGACCTCGATCTTCAGGACTTGCGCCAGCTTGCGGGCCGAACGGCTTGAATGCCGCAAGTCGCTTTCGTAGCTGCCGATGGCACTTTGCGAAATGCGCGCCAGACGGGCGAGATCCTTCTGCGTGTGGCCACGCAGCAGGCGCGCATGCTTCAGTCGGTCTGAGAATGTTTTCACACCGGCGATTGAAGCTTGCTGGTCACGCGCTTTGGTGGTTATAAATATTACTTAAGTGATATTTATCAAAGGTGAGCGCATGGAGCAACGAGGCAGCGTCTTCGTCGTACGGCTCGACGAAACGGCGGGCGAGGATTTCGCCGAGGCCTTGCGTCTGTTGCGTTGGCAGGCCCGGGTCTTCGATACGTCCGCCGGGGTATTGGAACACTTGCAGGCCCAGGCGGCTGATGCCCTGGTACTTTTGGGAGGTATCAAGGGCGTGCCGGCTCTCATCGCCATGTTGCGCCGTGCGGCGCCAGCCGCGGCGGTGCTGTGGCATGCTGCGGCGGCCAGCGCGTCCGACCGCATCGCCGCGCTGGATGCGGGCGCGGACGTCTGTATGTCCGCAGACAGGGACGTGCTGGAATGGGATGCCCTGCTGCGCAATCTGCACCGGCGCGCGCCGGCCGTTGCCCTGCCTTGGCGGCTCGACCCGCACGCTGGCGCGCTGGCCGGGCCTGCTGGCGAGTACCTGCCGTTGACGGTAACGGAGCGCGCTTTTTTTGTCCGCTTATTGAACGCGCCGGGCTACTGCCTGCGCCGGGAATGCTTCTTTCCCGCCGGCACGCGCAAATCCCTGGATGGGGCGCGGCGGGTGGATGTGCTGTTGTCGCGGCTGCGCAGCAAGGCGCGCCGTCTCAATATCGACCTGCCCGTGCTCGCGGTGCGCGGATGGGGCTACATCCTGCTGCCCGAGGGCGCCGCGAGAGGGTAGGGCTTCAGAGTACTACCAGGTTGTCTCGGTGCATGAGCTCGGGTTCGGTCATGCTGCCCAGGATGCGCGCAATCTGCGACGAAGGCTGGCGCAGGATGCGGCGGGTATCGGCCGATGAGTAATTGATCAGGCCCCGGGCGCATTCGCGGCCTTGGCCATCCACGCAGGCGACCACATCGCCGCGGCCGAACTCGCCGTCTACCTCGGTCACGCCGATGGGCAGCAGGCTCTTGCCCTCGCGCAGTAGCGCCTGCACGGCGCCGTCGTCCAGCACCACGCGTCCGCGCAGGCGCAGGTGGTCGGCCAGCCATTGCTTGCGCGCGGACCACACAGGTAGCACGGCGCGCAATTCGCTGCCGATGCACTCGCCCTGGGCCAGGCGCGTGAGCACGTTGCGTTCGTGGCCCGACGCGATCACGGTATGCGCGCCGCTATGCGCCGCGCGCTTGGCCGCCAGCACCTTGGTCAGCATGCCACCGGTGCCGATGCCGCTGCCGGCGCCGCCAGCCATGGCTTCCAGCGCCGGGTCGCCGGCCTGGGCGTGCGACATGAACTTGGCCTCGGGATTCTTGCGCGGGTCGGAGTCATACAGGCCGCGCTGGTCCGTCAGGATGATCAGCGTGTCGGCTTCGATCAAATTGGTGACCAGCGCGCCCAGGGTGTCGTTGTCGCCCAGCCGGATTTCGTCGGTGACCACCGTGTCGTTTTCGTTCACGATCGGCACCACGCCCAGGCGCAGCAGCGCGAACAGCGTGCTGCGCGCGTTCAGGTAGCGGTGGCGGTCGGCCAGGTCTTCGTGGGTCAGCAGGATCTGGGCGGTGCGCAGGCCGTACTCGGCGAAAGCCGCCTCATAGGCCTGGCACAGGCCCATCTGGCCCACGGCCGCGGCGGCCTGCAGTTCGTGCATGACCGAGGGACGTTTACGCCAGCCCAGGCGCGCCATGCCTTCCGCGATGGCGCCGCTGGAGACCAGCACGATCTGCTTGCCCTGCTTGTGCAGGGCGGCGATCTGCGCGGCCCAGTGCGCCACGGCGGCGCGGTCCAGGCCGCGGCCTTCATTGGTGACCAGCGACGAGCCGACTTTGGCGACGAGGCGCTGGGCGTTGGTGACGACGGAAACGGCGGGTGTTTCAGCAGACATGATGGCGGCCGGCTGCGGCGATAAAAAAGGCGTAATCGTAAGGACTGCGATTATGGCTTATTCGTCGTCGCCGCGCGGCGCGGGCCGCTGGTCGGCAGTCGAGCGCTTGTCGTCGAAGCGCGGGTCCGGCGCGACATAGTCGGCTTCGGCCTGATCTTGCGACAGGTATTCCTTTTCGCGCTCGGCGTCCAGGTAGTCCTGCAGCGCGTAGATCAGGTCTTGCGTGCCTTCGCCCGACAGGCCGGAAATGCCGAACACCGGGCCCTTCCAGTCGTACAGTTCAAGGAAGCGGCGCTTGGTGTCCTCGGGATCGGGCACCATGTCCAGCTTGTTCAGCACCAGCCAGCGCGGCTTGGCGGCCAGTTCCGGATCGTAGCGGCGCAGTTCCTCGACGATGGCGCGCGCGTCCACCACGGCTTGCTCGACCGGATCCGCATCGGGATCCGGGGTGGACACATCAACCAGGTGCAGCAGCACGCGGGTACGCGCCAGGTGGCGCAGGAACAGGTGGCCCAGGCCGGCGCCTTCGGAGGCGCCTTCAATCAGGCCGGGAATGTCGGCCACGACGAAGCTGCGCGACGGCGAGGTGCGCACCACGCCCAGGTTGGGGTGCAGCGTGGTGAAGGGGTAGTCCGCGATCTTCGGCTTCGCATTGGAAATGCGGGTGATCAGCGTGGACTTGCCGGCGTTTGGCAGGCCCAGCAGGCCCACGTCCGCCAGTACCTTCAATTCCATGCGCAGGTAGCGGTGCTCGCCTTCCTTGCCGGGCGTCCACTGGCGCGGTGCGCGGTTTACGCTGGACTTGAAATGGATGTTGCCCATGCCGCCCTGGCCGCCAGCGGCCAGCACGACTTTTTGTTCGTGCTGGTTCAGGTCGAACAGGACTTCGCCGGTTTCGGCGTCATGGATGATGGTGCCCACCGGCACGCGCAGCGTGATGTCGGGAGCGGCCGCGCCGTACTGGTCCGAGCCGCGGCCGTTTTCGCCGTTCTTGGCGCGGTGCAGACGCGCGTAGCGGTAGTCGATCAGCGTGTTGATGTTGCGATCGGCCACCGCGAAGATGGTACCGCCGCGTCCACCGTCGCCGCCGTCCGGGCCGCCTCGGGGAATGAATTTTTCGCGGCGAAAGCTCGCCACGCCATTGCCGCCTTTGCCGGCGACGACTTCGATGGTGGCTTCGTCTACGAATTTCATGATGTCCGCGCGTGTAGTAGGTAGTGGGGCGGGGAGCCGTCATCGGGCGCCGCCAGGAGGCAGGGGCCGGAACCGTCCGGCTGCTGCCCTAAAACGAAAAAGCTTAAAACAAAAAAGCCCTGCCGCATGCGACAGGGCTTTTGCCGTTCTGAAACGCGGCGAACCGCGTTGCTGACCGTGCTTGTCCGATTACTCGGCAGCGACGATCGAAACGGTCTGCTTGTTCAACGCGCCCTTGAAGCCGAATTGAACCTTGCCGTCGATCAGCGCGAACAGGGTGTGATCCTTGCCCATGCCGACGTTCACGCCAGCGTGGAAGCGCGTGCCGCGCTGACGCACGATGATCGAACCAGCGGGAATCAATTCGCCGCCGAATGCCTTGACGCCCAGACGCTTCGATTCTGAGTCGCGTCCGTTCCGCGTAGAGCCGCCGCCCTTTTTCTGTGCCATGTTTAGCTCCTGCTAAGTGGTACCGAGTCGCTTCTTAAGCCGTGATGGCTTCGATGCGGATTTCGGTGTAGTTCTGACGGTGGCCCTGACGCTTCTGATAGTGCTTGCGACGGCGCATCTTGAAGATCTTGACCTTGTCGTGGCGGCCTTGCGCAAGAACCGTTGCCTTGACCA
Organism: Achromobacter sp. FW305-C-30-7; assembly: GCF_058783105.1. Lineage (NCBI taxonomy): Bacteria > Pseudomonadati > Pseudomonadota > Betaproteobacteria > Burkholderiales > Alcaligenaceae > Achromobacter > Achromobacter sp. FW305-C-30-7. The sequence continues at coordinate 379,583 of NZ_JBYSYI010000001.1, forward strand.
CGGCGCCGGAGACGAGGGGCGTGCCAACTTTCAGCTGGTCGCCTTCGCCCACGGACAACACTTGGTCCAGGGTGATTTCTTGCCCAATGTCTGCCGGTATCTGTTCTATCTTGAGTTTTTCGCCAGCGGCAACGCGATACTGCTTGCCACCGGTTTTTACGACCGCGTACATGGGGTGTTCCTTAAATAGGTAAATGGGTTCATCCGCGCTGCCTGCCCTGCTGGGCGGGACTGCCGCTCTGGCGGGACACTTTTTTCATCTGGCGCCAGAGTCTGGCGGAAAGAAAAAAGGCCTTGATGCTTAAGGAAGATCCAAAACCGGATTGGACCGGGTCTGAAGCCTACCTCTGCACCCAGAGGGGTGACGCAAATGCAACCGACGTAATTCGGGCATTGCTGACCGAATCCGGAATATTAGCCCGGGACTTTCGGAAAGTCAAAAAGCTGTTGCAGGCTAAGGGCTTAGGTGTGGCGTGCGCGCTTCAAGTGCCGGGGATCACCCGCAGGGCGATGTCGCGCGCCACCAGCCGGATTCCGTCGATCACGTCACGGCGGTGCGCGTCGTCCAGCCGGTCGGTGGGGATGGAGGTGCTCACGGCCACCCGCTTGCCCAGCGGCGTCATGCCCACGTAGGCGGCAAAGCAGACCAGGCCGGTCGCCACTTCCTCCAGGTCCTGCGCCAGTCCGGTGCCACGCACCTGTTCCAGCTCCTGGTCGAGCGCGGCGCGGGTGGCGAGGCTGCGCTCGGTGACACGCGGCAACACCGCAGGCACGCAGGCGGCCAGCTCTTGCGGCGGCAGGCTGGCGAGCAAAGCCTTGCCCAGCGCGCAGGCGTGCGCGGGCAGTCGCAGGCCCAGGTCCGACACCAGCCGCACCGGGCGGCGCGCGTCCTCGCGAGCCAGATAGACCACATCGAATCCGTCCAGCGTCGCCAGCTGCACCACTTCGTTGTGCCGCGCCACGAAGACACCAGCGGCGGCCTGGAATGCCGCTTGCAATCCATCCTGGCGCAGATAGGCGTAGCCCAGCGCCATCAGTTCGATGCCGATGACGTAGCCGCCTTCACGGCGCTCGATCCAGCGGCGTTGCTCCAGGCAATCCAGCAGCAAGTACAGCGTGCTGCGGGCGAGCTGGCAGGATTCGGCCAGTTCCGATGCCTTGACCGGCGCGCGGCGGCTGGCGAGCACCCGCAGGATGTCGTGGGTGCGGCGGATAGCGGGGACGTCGTACTCGGAAGCCATGTTGGTTGTCCAATATATTGGACATAAATTCAGGATGTTGGACATGATAATCGAACTCTCCTAGACTGCCCCGCACATCATTCGAGCAAGGCGAGGGAGACTCATGGATCAAGCAAAGGCGCTGCCTGCCGACCTGGAGCAGGCGTTGCTGGTGGGGCGGGTGTGGCGGCCAGGGTCGGTGAATGGCCCCAGTGTGGTGGCGGTCCGCCAGGGCGAGGTGATCGACATCACGGGGGTCACGCCCACCATGGCGGACCTGCTGGACCGCCCCGACCGCGTGGCGTTGGCGGCCAGCGCCACCGGCGAGTCGCTGGGCGACGTGCGGACCCTGATGGCCGCCAGCCTGGCGGGCCAGGACGGACTGCGCCTGTTGGCGCCCTGCGACCTGCAACCCGTCAAGGCGGCGGGCGTCACCTTCGCCATCAGCCTGCTGGAACGGATGATCGAGGAAGAAGCGGGCGGCGACGCCAGCCGCGCCGAGGAAATCCGCGTCCGCATGCAGGCCCTGATCGGCTCCGATCTGTCCCGCCTGCGTCCGGGCTCGCCGGAAGCGGCCAAACTGAAGGCCGAACTGACCGAGCGGGGCCAGTGGTCGCAGTACCTGGAGGTCGGCATAGGCCCGGACGCCGAGGTCTTCTCCAAGGCGCCGCCCATGGCGTCGGTGGGCACGGGCGCGCGGATCGGCGTACTGCCCGAATCCCGCTGGAACAATCCCGAACCCGAGATCGTGCTGGCGGTGGACAGCCGCGGCGAAGTCGTCGGCGCCACGCTGGGCAACGACGTCAACCTGCGCGACATCGAAGGCCGCAGCGCCTTGCTGCTGACCAAGGCCAAGGACAACAACGGTTCCTGCGCCATCGGACCCTTCATCCGCCTGTTCGACGGCGGCTACACCCTGGACAGCGTGCGCCAGGCCGACGTCTCCCTGCGCATCGAGGGCCTGGACGGCTTCGAGCTGGACGGCGTCAGCCACATGCGCGAGATCAGCCGCGACCCGCTGGATCTGGTGCGTCAGGCTTGCGGCCGGCATCACCAGTATCCAGACGGTTTCATGCTGTTCCTGGGCACCATGTTCTCGCCCACCCAGGATCGCATGGGTCCAGGCACCGGCTTTACCCACAAGCTGGGCGACCGCGTCGTGATCGCCTCCGAACGCCTGGGGGCGCTGGTCAACGAAGTGCGGCTGGCCACCGAGATCGAACCCTGGACCTTCGGGGCGCGCGCGCTCTACGCCAATCTGGCAGCCCGCGGCCTGCTGCGGCAAGAGGCCTGATCCGCTGCAAGATGGCGCCGGGCAGGGGGAGGGCGCGCCGGGCGCCGTCCCCGTCGGCGATTCTGCCAGGGTGACGGCTCACGTCCGTCACTCCCCGTATAATCCTTGGTCGAATCCCCCGCCCTCTGCGGCGGGCCCAGCGGTAAGAGCCGGCACGCGTCCGCGCCACGGCTCGTTTCACTCTCCCGGATACGTCTTGAATCTCCCCGAGCTTGTTGCCCCCATTGCAGACGATATGAAAGCCGTCGACGCGGTCATCCGCGAGCGGCTGAATTCCGAAGTGGTCCTGATCCGCACGATCGGCGACTACATCATTGGAGCGGGCGGCAAGCGCATGCGGCCGGCCATGGTGCTGATGGTGGCGCGCGCGCTGGGCTACGAGGGCACGCACCACCAGTTGCTGGCCGCCGTGGTTGAGTTCATCCATACCGCCACCCTGCTGCACGACGACGTGGTCGACGAATCCGACCTGCGCCGCGGCCGCGACACCGCCAACGCGGTCTTCGGCAACGCCGCCAGCGTGCTGGTGGGCGATTACCTGTATTCGCGCTCCTTCGAGATGATGGTGGAAGCGAACTCCATGCGCGTCATGAGCATCCTGTCCGAAGCCACCACGGTGATCGCCGAGGGCGAGGTGCTGCAGCTGCTGAACGTGCACGACCCGGACGTCTCCCAGGAACGCTATCTGCAAGTCGTGCGCTACAAGACCGCCAAGCTGTTCGAGGCAGCCGCCCAGGTGGGCGCCGTGCTGGCGGGCGCCACTCCCGAACAGGAAGCCGCTGCGGCCGCCTATGGCCGCCACGTGGGCACCGCCTTCCAATTGGTGGACGACGTGCTGGACTACAGCGGCGACGCCGCCGCCCTGGGCAAGAACGTGGGCGACGACCTGCGCGAGGGCAAGCCCACGCTGCCGCTGATCCGCGTGATGGAAGTGGGCACCCCGGAACAGCAGCAATTGATCCGCGACGCCATCAAGACCGGCGACGCCGACTTCGCCGCCGTGGCCGCCGCCATCCAGGCCACCGACGCCCTGGAGCACGCCCGCCAGGCCGCCGTGGCCGAGGCCGATCTGGCTCGCCAGGCACTTTCTGGCTACCCCATTTCCCCTTTTCTAAATTCTCTGTTAGAATTCTGCGCTTTCGCGGTGAATAGAGATCGCTAAGCGAATTAGGCGAAAAATCTGGGGTAACCCAGCAGTCTGAAACGTAGCGGTTCTGTCAAAGCGAAAATGGTTTGGTTGCACTGAGCGCAACGAGATCAGCAGTAAGGTAGTAAGACTCGGGGCGTAGCTCAGCCTGGTAGAGTACTGCGTTCGGGACGCAGGAGTCGGAGGTTCGAATCCTCTCGCCCCGACCATCTTTTGATGGTCATTCCCGAAGGAAGACCCTTTAGCCCAATGGCTACAGGGTCTTTTTTGTTGGGACTGCGGCAAGGCGGTGTGTCAATTATGAAGATGACAAAGCACACAATGTCTAAGCTACCTCCTGGCCTGAAGATGCGCGGCGGCGTTTGGCACCTGCGCATCGGCATCCCCGACAACATCCGCGACACCTATCCACCGACGCGTAGTGGCAGGCCCGCTACGGACGCATATCGTGGGTCGCTCGGCACCAGTGACCGCGCCGTTGCCATTGTGCTGGCGCACGCGAAGATCGCCGAGGTTCGTCAGGAATTCGCGGACCGCTTGGCGCTCAAGCAGGCCAAGATTGCTCCGCCCCTCGTTCCGATCACTCCCGAGCTAGTTGCTTTCGTGAATGCCTCGGCCGTTCGGCAGGTTTTGGCAACCGACGATGCTCTGCGAACTGAACCGCATGCGGCGGAAGCCTTCCTGGCCCCGTTGAGGTTCTTGGGCCAGATGGACCCCGCTGCCGACTTCTTGGACAAATTTCAGGCAGGTGCTTTGCAGGGCGTGCAGGGCCAGATTGCTCGCAGCCTCGCTCGCGATGCAGCACGAGGTTACTTGGGCGCTGCGCAACGTATTGCCGACCCGATACTGTTGGGAATCGGGGTCCGCGTGGATTGGTCGCAGCCTGGGGGCCGTATCGCGTTGCTGGGAATCTTGCGCGAGCTTGCGAGGGCGTGGACAAGCGCCGCGTCTCGGGGTGACGGCGAACTCATTGCTACTCCTGTGCCGCCTGTCGCGCCTGTAGTCGCCGCGCCTCCCGAGACCTCCGGCCTTAATCTGCGGGATATCGTTCCCGAATGGAAAGCCCTGAGCCGCGCGAAGCCCAACGCGATTCAACGCGTGGAACGCGCCCTGAAGCTGTTTGAAGAGGCGGTGGGTATCCTGCCGTTGGCACAGCTAGATCGCGGCGTCGGTGGGCGCTTTCTGACCTTCCTGTTGGATAGCGAGGCTCGGAAGTTTGGCGACAGTACCGCCGCCAAGCAGACTGCCGCAATCAATGCGCTTGTGAATGTGGCGGTCAAAGTCGGCAAGTTGCCCTCGAAGCCCTTTGACCTGTCCTTCGAGGTTAAGAATGCCGAGAAGCGCGAAGCGTGGACGGGGGCAGAATTGCAAACAATCTTCGGTTCGGCTTTGTTTCTCGGAGGCCCGGCGCAGTTCCCCACGCTTCGAGCAACCCACGCATCGGCCGGATACTTCATCTTGGCGATGCTGCTTTACTCTGGGGCTCGGATTGGCGAGTTGGCCCAGCTAGAAGTGGCCGACGTGCAGAACCGAGACGGCATATGGGCCTACGAAATCCACGGACGCGCCGGGACCGTTAAGACCGACGAATCGGCGCGATGGGTTCCAATTCACAGCGACCTTGTTCGGCTGGGCCTGCTGGACTATCACGCGGGCTTGAAGAGGGCGGGGGCCGTCAAGTTATTCCCCAGTCTCCATCGTGGCAAGGAAGCTCCCGCCAGCAATGCGACCAAATGGTTTGCCGCGTTTCGGGCGCTCGTCGGGTTGCCGTCAGGAAGGCTGGAAGGCTCGCACAAATTCCGCCATTTGGTCCGCACTGCGCTAGATGAGTTGGGCGTGGGGCAGGGTGTGGCGGATGCGCTCACGGGGCACGCCGCGACTGGCAGCAGCGGGCGCACGGTCTATACGAATGCGCGGCTTCCTGCGGTCGCTGAGGCCGTGGAGCGGCTGGACTTCGGCTTGAGTCTGCCGAGGGTGTGGCGCCCTTAGCGCGGCTTGAATTTTGTCCCAAAAATGCGTGACCAGTCTTCGAGCCGCCGCGTGGGGAAATCCCCCCGTGGGGGACGCCCCTGGCCGCAAGGGCGTTTGCTGCTGCCAGACAGAGGGCGCGGTCCTTGACGCACTGGGTCGTTCCAGGCACCGCCGCCCCTATGGGGAATCGGTGGGAGGCGCAGGGAGTCTTGGCGAGCGCGGAGCTCTTGGCCTCTGAGGTAGAGTCCGACCTACTACCTGCACCTGAGTAACCCCAGGAGTTCACAGTGATCCGCCTATTTATATCGTCCGCACCGAAAGAAATCCAACGCGACAAGCGCGACCCGTCAGTCCAAGGAACGGGCGTATCGCCATCTGACGTGGAGACGGAGTGCGCCGCCTTGGCGTCCAGGGTAGATGCGCTGGAAAAGGCCGATATGGGCCGGCAGCATGAACTGGAACACCTACGTGACACCGTACGGATGTTGCAGGGATTCATCAAAGATATGGACGCAGCGGCGGCAACGGAGCGGCAGGTCGCACGAGGGGTTAGTAAGAGTGTCGCGGAACTTGCCACATACAGTCGACAAATGGGCCAAGACATGGATCGCCTTGGGGCGGCAATGCGCGATGCGTTGTCGGCGCAGCGGGAGGAACTTCAGGGCTTGAATGATTCGGTGGCGGCTGACATTACCACCTTGTCTTTTGCGGCGTGCATCACACTGCGCAGCGATGACGCGCTAATACCTGCTGTGCGGGAGTTTGGGCGACGTAGGGTGGCTGATGCCAGTCCCGAGATGCAAGAAAGGATAAGGGCGGCGTACCTCGAATTGCTGGGCATCGAAATGTGAGTTGCCGGGCTTCTCTGCGCCCCCTATGCGCGGGATGGCTCAGTGCGGCCGCCGATTCCCGCCAGCTTTTTTGGGTCAGAATTAAATCGACATAGGGTGACCAGGAGATCGCCGCTCCATGGGTTCCCCTTTTTGGGTCAGAACAGAGTGATTCAGAGTGGTTCCTAAAGCGATGCGGCTATCGCGGCACCATATCCCGGAGGACGGTCCAATACTTGTAAGTAATGAGCCATCTTAATCGGCGCTGTAATTCAGTAGGATCAAAATCATTTGACACTATGATTTGATCCGGCTCATAATTTTGGCTATCTATTGAGCCATATGAGCCGCCACTATGAGCAACCTCGCCTACTACCGCGTCAGCACGCAAGGCCAAACCATCGACACTCAGCGCCGCCCCTTCCAAGAAGTGACGATGGCGCGGGAGTTCATCGACCTCGGCGTGAGCGGCAAGACACTGATGAGCGCCCGCCCGCAGGCTGCCGCTATGTTGGACTTCGTGCGGGAGGGGGACCTATTGCACGTCTACGCCCTCGACCGTCTTGGACGGGACTCCATCGACGTGCAAACGACTGTCCGGGACCTCCTTGGGCGCGGAGTGCGCCTGTACGTTCACGGTATAGGCGAGATTGCTCCGGGGCCAACCGGGGCGCTTGTTGTAGCGCTGCTGGCCCAAGTTGCCGACATGGAAAGGGCGCGGATTAACGAGCGCACCAGCGACGGTAAGCGGATCGCCCGGGAAGCCTTCGCCGCGACCGGCAAGACTCACCACGGCAAAGCGAGCCTCGGAGGTCGCCCCGCTAAGCATGACCCCGCCGAGATAGCAGCGTGGCGCAAGGAACACGGAGCATCGCTGACCGCCACTGCGCAACACTTCAAGGCCAGTGTCGCTACGGTCAAACGAGCTTGCGCGGCCTCCAAATTCTGACCCGGGCATCCCGCAATGCTGCGATCCCCAGACTTTCGTGGAGGCGCTGAGACTCGCGCCGGAGCAGACGGCGCAAGTACCCCTGCACGCCGATCTGGCCTAGTGGTTCATTCAGACTCAATGGGCCACAGCGCCCATTAAAGGTCCATGGAGAGCTACGCGCCTCCCAAGCCTCCTTATCCCTTTCCCCACACCTCCAGCGCCTCCTGGCACACCTACGTCCCCATGACACCCCAAGACCAAACCCTCTTTGATCCCCGGACCATCAGGCCACATCCGGACATCCAGGCGACTCACCGGGCTTGCAATGTCTGCCGTGCTGTCCTGCCCCTGGACCCCTACCACTTCCACCGCAACTACCGCGCGTATCCGTGGGCACCTAGCTACTACACGCGAGCTTGCACCCATTGCCTTGCCGAGAGGCGCAAGCGATGGCGCAAGGAGAACCGCGACACCGTGAACCGCAAGGAGCGCGAGCGCCGAGCCCGCATCAGAGCGAATACCAGGACCGCTGGCTACTTCATGACTGAGGCGGGAAAGGCCCTGTTACGCCAGCGGGCGGACGCAACCAGGGCATCGAAGGAGGCTAGGGCGCTTACTCGCCGCCGCATGCTGCGCGTCTACGGTCCCCGACCTGATGGAATCAAGCTACTTATCAAGGCACGACAGGCCGAGGCCCGCCACCGCCGCCTGAACGGTCAAAGCACGCCTAGCAATCGCGGCGAAACTTCGGAAACCCAGGACCGCCCGACCGCCACCGATTACGCCGCAATCCTCGCCGCCATGCGCAGCAAGCATGCCGCCGAGCGCAAGTAGAAGCACACCCATCCGCTAAGCCGTTCGGCAAGGCGCACCTCTTCCCGTTTCCCCACGACCTATGACACATCCTGAATCTCGGGAGGCCCCCGCTTGCCCGCCGCCTACGAAGTACTGCCCGGCCTGCCGGGACGTTCACCCGCTTCACTACTTCAACCGAGACACGAGTCGCCCCGATGGTCTCCAGTCCTCATGCCGTAGGGCAAAGAGCATTTGGAATCGCAGGCGCTATGTACACCAAACCGCCTGCCGGGCGGCCATACTCCCGCTGGATTTCCGGGCGAGCAAGGTAGCTCTATTAAATCTACAGAGAGTTGAAGGCTGAGACCTATAAGACTCTATAGATACTTAGGAAGGGCCAACCACTCGCTTGCGCTTCGCCTAGGTTCGAGGCATCATGCAGCCTTCGCATAGACAACTGCGAACTGGTTTGGCGACCAGAATGTTCCAAGGCGGATGACCGCCTCCCGGCGGTATTTTTACGTCCGTTCGCACTTGCGCACCCTCTTTGGGCGGGCGATTGCGGGGATACCTTCGGGTATGCCGGTTCCCTTGGACGCCGGTTCGCCAACCCTGCTTTCTGCCCGCCCACCCCTACATCATCGGGGCGCGGGCTTAACCTGTACGGGAGCCCCGCCGCATGACCGCAACTCAGATTTCCTTCGCCTTCATCCCCTCCAAGCTTCAAGGCGTGCCGCCTCTCAAGGTGCGTCTGCCTCTCCCGGTTTTTGAAAAAGAAGACGCCCTCGGGTGCGCCCTGGAACTCATCGCGCAACGTGGGACTCATCTGAAGCACCGGGACTTGTCTGGGGCTTCGCTCCAAGGTCTTCAGCTTCAAGGCCTGATGCTGACCTCTTGCGACCTGACGGGAGCGGACCTGACGGGCGCGGACCTGCGCGGGGCCACACTTCGTGACTGCGCCTGGATGGACGCACGGGTGTAGCGCGAAAGCGCGGGGTATTCGCTACGCCGATTGCCCCACATCGCTGTCCTCATCCCATTCCCGCCCCTAGCGACATCCGGGCCGCTTAGCCGTCCACTTTTCCCAAGATCACACAACCACGCGACCGCCGCCCGTCGCGTAGTCAGCACGTCTGTGCGTATCGCAGCCTCCCCACCCCCACTAAACGACTGCGAGGCCGCACAAGGCTTTCAGCAATCAACGGACTCCCATGGACATCTCGAATCAACCCGAAGCCTCGGCTTCCCCTCTCGACACTCCTGTAAACGACACGGCCCGTCTGGAGAACACCATGCTCCCAGCGCGGCCGTCGTCGCCACCCATCAATGATGGCTGGAAGCCCGACGAATCCGTGGCCCACCTAGACGACCCCGATTGGGTTGATGCTTTCAAGGCCACGTGGATGTTCAATACCAGCGTGGGCCAGTTGATCCGCCATGCTGGCTTGGACGACGCTGATCCGCATGATCCGACCCGCCAGAACTTCAACCCGTTCCAGCATTACGCGGCGATCAAGGACACCTTGCCAGAAGAGATCAAGCGGGCGGTCTACAACGGCCAGTTCGATCACGTCCGCTCAGAGTCAGAGTGGGAGCGACAACAATCCCTTATCTCCATGAACCTCGCAGACCGGCGTACCGCCGCAAGTCACAACGCCTCGGGCGTAGCAAACTTCATGGCGTCAATGCTGGATATTCCGACCCTTCTGAGCTTCGGGACTCTCATGCCTGCTATGGCCGGGGGCACCATCGCCGCTCGTCTTGCTCAAGGCGCGTCCATCGGCGTCCTGGACGCCGGGGCCTCCGAGGCCGTCCTGCAAAACCTGGACCCCACGCGCACCAAGGAAGAGGCCATCATGTCCATTGGCGGCGGCATCTTCATTGGCGCCGGCCTGGGCGCCGCTGCGGGCCTGATCTCCAAGAAGTTCCACCCTGGCTCCCCGGACAATCCCCTGAACGCAGGCGCTCCCGCAATGGACACCTTCGAGCAACGGGTCGGCCAACCCTACCCCGAGGGGGACGCCCGCTCCACGGTTGACTCCGCGACGGGTGGCTCCATCGGTGCCGCCGCTGTGCGCCACGATGACTTCTCCATCGCCGTGGGCGACTCCAAGTCCGCCCAGCTGGTCGATGCGGCCCTGAGTGCCCCTACGCCCATCGGACGCCTGAACGGCTACATGGGCAATGCTCAGGAAGCCATCGTCAAGCTGTTCGACCTGGGCGGGCTGGCGACCAAGCGCAACATGCGCGGCCAAGCCCACGGTGTCGAAGCCGAGGCATGGCTGCGCCACTACCAGCACATGGGTGAGGCCACCGTCCGCGACATCGACACCCACATGCGGGAGGCGATGGTCGAGGTGAACGGCTGGGCCAGTTCCAAGCTGGGCGGCGCGGCTGACCAGATCACCCAAGGTCTCTGGGACCCACGCAAGCTGACGCGGGAGGTCTACATCGACCTGCTGCGCAACCAGCGGGCCGCCATCGTCACTGGCAACACCAACGTGGACGCCGAGGCGCTGAAGACCCTGACCGACCTGGGACTCCACCAGGAGCAGGCCGCCATGGTGCTGGGCAAGGTGAAAGCCTCCAGCAAAGCCTATGGCGATCACCTGGACTCCATGTGGGCCGAGGCCGAGCGCATCGGGCTGGCGACTCCCGAGATGCGCAAGGAGAACTACGGGATGCCGGTGATCTACAACACCCAGGCAATCGCTGAGAAGCGCGGGGTCGCCCGTGCCTTGCTCATGCGCAACCGGGCCGACAACCCGTCCGAAGAGTTCCTGATCGAACACGGCTACATCAAAGACCCCAACGCCAAAGTCCCCGCCGGGGAAACTGAAGCCGCTGGCCCTACCTACTCATCCTGGCAACAGATCGTGGACGCTCAAGACCACGGGATGCAGGACGATATCCTGACCCACTACCGTGGGACGCTGGAAGACCTCCGCATGGAGGAAGCACACCAGCGTGTGATGAGTGCCCAGCAGGCTCAGTTGAAAGCCACCGAAGAGTTCGCTGACTTGGCCTCGGGCCTCTCCGAAGCCAAGCGCGACCTGAAGAACGCATCGCTCAAGATGATGCGGGCTGAGGTCCGCAACTCCGAGGCGAACTGGCATGGCCGCTCCCTGGCCTCTGCCACCAGCGCCGCTGAGAAGGCCGAAGCGAAGGTCCACGCGATCCTCCGCAAGATCGAGGACCCCGACGCCCTGTCGGCTGACCTCCGTGCCCAGCTGGAGGCGGACGGCTTCAAGCTGGACCGCAACACCAAACAGGTGCGCGAGGCTTACCAGCTGGTGGATGAAGTCCAGGAAACCGTGGACGCCCTCAAGATGCAGAAGGGTGATGCTGGTCCGACGATGCCGCAAGACGTCGCCCGCGCCAGCGCAGAGCTTCGTGAAGCATTCGAGATGCGCCGTGAGGCGCAGGAAGTCCTCAAGACCGCCAAGGCCGAGTTCAACGCTACCGCTGCCCGAATGGGTAACGCCCGCGATTGGCAGGCCGCAGTGGACAAGGAAGTCCGTCGCCTCATCACCAACGAGGACGCCGCCCTGAATGCTCCTGGTCTGCGCTCCACGCTCCTGTCCCAACGGGAGCGCCTGGACGCCATGGCCGAAGCATACGAGCGTGCGGTCGCCAAGTGGCGCGAGGCCAGCGGCATCTACCGCGAAGCTCGCACCGCCAACAAGCTGGGCAAGGTCGAACTGGCCCAGTCCGCCAAGGAACTGCGCCGCGCCATCCGCGCCCGCACTCGGGCCGAGAAGCGCAGCCCGCTCTCTCATGAGGTGGACGACTGGCTCGACCGGATGTCCGGGGCCGACTCCCGCCGTCCTGGCGGTCTTCTGCTGGACGCAGACCCAATCACGGGTCGCCTGCGTGAGCGGACGATCAAGTGGCGTCCCGACGAGTTCAAGGAACTCATGGACCAGGGCCTGCTTCACAGCGACCCGATCTATGGCCTCCAGCGCTACTCGAAGGACATGGGGGCCGAGATCGCCATCCATAAGGCGTTCGACGGCCAGGGCAACGTGGACATCATGAAGGGCATCCGCGACGAGTACCACGCCCAGATCGAGAAGGCCCGCGCAGCTGGCGACACCAAGTGGGTCGAGCGCCTGAACCATTCCCTCCAGAAAGCGGAGAAGGACGTGGCCCAGGGATTCGACCGCATCCGGGGCATCGCCTACGAGAACACGGATCGAAACGGTCTGCTGTGGCTTGCCGACACCATTGGCCGCATTGGCCTCCTGCGCTACGTGGGAGGCTTTGTGCAAGGCTTTGTGGGTGAGGTAGCCACCTCGGCCGTCGCGGCTCGTGGCGGCGCTCTGGGCCTCGGCAAGACCATCGCCACGATGGGCCGAGACATCCGGTACATCCTGAAGCAAGCCGAGAAGGGAGACCCGGGGTTCAAGGAACTCGCCAAGATTCTCGGGACCTTCGAGAACTCCATCCACATGGGCCTGAGTGATCGGGCCTACGGTGGCGGCCCTGGCGACATCGCTGGGATCGGCACCGGGCTGGTGAAGAAGACCACCGCCGCGTTCGACCGCGCAACGCACCTAGCCGCCGACAAGATCGCCACCGTGACCCTGCTGAAAGGCTGGTCCGACATGGCGCGTCGAAGCGCCGGTCTGGTGCAGCTGTCGAACATCGCGGAGTGGACCCAGAAGGTCCACGCGGCCAAGGGGTCCTGGGACTCTGTGCTGCCCGAGAAGGTCAGGCTGGACCTGCTGACCCTGGGCATCGGGGAGCAGGAAGCCCGCGCCATGGGTCGCCAGTTCTCCATGCACTCCGAGATCGTCAAGGATCACGGCGGCCTGGTTAAGCCGAACACCCACAAGTGGATCGCCTCTGGCAATCCCGAGGGGCGTGAGATGGCCGACCTGCTGTCGGTGGTCCTGGAGAAGACGCAGAACCGCGCCAGCTACGCCAAAGGCATGGGGCACATGCCCCTGCTGATGGACAAGTGGTACGGCAAGCTGTTTCTCCAGTTCCAGTCCTACGGTCTCCAGTTCTTCAGCAACTTCATGCGGGTCAATGCGCAACGCATGGCCCTCACGCCGACCGACCTGAAGGCTTACCAAGCCATGAGCCTAATGCTGGCCGCAGGCGTCATCACGACCGAGATTGCCTACATCCGCGCCAAGGGGCGCAGTGACCTCCAGGGGACCACTGCATCCCTGCCCGAGCGCGGCAGTGGCGAACACATCAAGGACGTCGTGATGCGCAGCGGGATGCTTGGCTACATGAGCAGCTACGTCGATGCGGGGCTGACCACGGCCTTCCCGTCGCTCAAGGGCGCGGGGTCCAAGTACAGCAACAACTCGAACTGGCTGGTGAACCTGCTAGGCCCTGGCTACGGGGTCCTCGACACGGTGTCCAGCGCTTCTGCCAACGCGGCAGCGGGGGACTGGAGCAAAGCCGGTCGCCAACTGAAGACGCTGATTCCAGCGCGACAACCCGTCGATCTCCTGCATGGACTCGGCATGACACTAACCAACTAGGGCGGCGATGGCGGCAGTAGTCTCATACAGCGAATGCTGCCGTCGATGGGCTCAAGAACTGCTAGGCCCAGCTTGGGTCCGGCAAATCCAAGGATTGAGGAATAATCATGACGGTTTTTAAACGGGCCGGATCGTCCGTATGGCAGTGCAAGTTCTCTGTTGACGGCGTAGTGGTCCGAGAGACAACTGGATGCCGGAGAAAGATTGACGCCCAAGCCTGGGAGGTGAAGCGCCGGGACAGGATTCGCGTAGAGGTTGAGGTTGCACGCCGTGGTTACCGAAATTTGACGCTCTATGAGTTGGCCCAGGCTTGGCTATCGGTATCTCAACATGTTCACCGCGATCACAGAAACAATGGCTCACGGGTCCGCAAATTGTTTGGAGATGAGCTGCGCCGTATTGGTGGACGTCAATGGCAATTGATGGAGGGCGTGAGGTTCGGACTGCCCCGTGATCTTCTCGTAGCATCGTTGACTCAAGAACATCTTCTTGGCCTTAAGGCGGCGCGTCTACGCGAAGGGCTGGGCTTTGCCACAATTAACCGCGAGATGGCACTTGTTCAGTCGCTTGTCGGCTACGCGAAATCCGTTAACGTTCTTACACCCGAACCTCCCCTTGTGTGGTCGCATGGCCGGAATCGGGCGGCCTCCCTCAAGCTTCCTGAGCGGAAGGGAAAGCTCCGGTGGCTGTCGATGCATGAAGAGTTCAAGTTACTCTCCAGCCTTGCCGACAGAGCTAGAGGACGTAGTGGAGATCAAGCCGCGACAGACGTCTACATACTCACAATGCTTTTGCTAGATACCGGAGGAAGATATAGCGAAGTCGCGGGGTTGAAGTGGTCTCAGCTCGATCTTAAGGCCGGGACCATCAGCCTGTACCGTTCGAAGGTGGATAATGAAAGTCTTCTGCACTTGCCGCTTCGCACTCTGACGGTGCTAAGGACGCGCTGGGAAATGATGAAAGGGCGGGAATACTCATACGTATTCCCAAAACTCAAAGGCGGCTCCTGGGCTGGTGTTGATCTTCCTAGGGGGCACGCGACCGACGCGATCCAGAATCACATTGAGAAGTGTGGACTGAACGCCGACCCGCAGGCCGACAAGGTGACGCCCCATACCTTCCGCGACACCTTTGCGGCGCGGCTGGTTCAAGCTGGGGTTTCACTGCTGAAGGTGTCGAAGCTTCTGGGCCACGCGAATGTCTTGATGACCCAGAAGTACGCACACTTGTCGCCGGAAGCGACTGGAGCGGAGGCTGCCGCTGTATTGGACAGCCTCCACTCAATAAAATTGACCGCAGATAGCGGCTAAGTGTAACTGCCACTTTATGCTGCAACTTGGAGCATAACCAAATATGTCATCCGTATGCGGCTCTCGCTGCGACAGGTTTGAGCCCGTTTGGACGAGGTATCGTTTGAACGAATTGCCTGAATAGAGGGGGAGGGAGAGACTTGGCTGCGATCGAATCAAGAGATATCTGCCCATTCGCTACAGCCGCGATTTTCTCCGCGCCCTTGAAGAGGATTGGTTGTTCCGAATTCCTGTCTTTACCTAAAAGGTCTAGCCAGCGGAGGAAGAACATAAAAGCAAATTTCCCTCGGTAGTTTATACGGTGATCCAGTTCCTCGAATTCTCCATGGAGACTGTCGATCTCTTCCTGCGCCGGCTCTCGCTCAAGTCCGACTATCGCTGCAATTTCCTCTTGTAGTGCATCCACGGTGGTTAATGTGACGTCGGCAAGCTTCTTCAACTTGTTGGGTATCGTGGTTGTATTGATACCAAGGCGCCGTGCATAAAAAATCCGTTCGTTGATTGGCTTGGTCGCAACAAGAAACGCGGTATATATTTCTTCAAAAACACCTAGGACATTCTCTCTGCTTTGACGGTCTCCGTGGCAATGCAGTTCGACCGCTAAAATGTTCTCTAAAACTTCGCGATGTACTAGGTGGTTTTCAAATGAATAGCTATCAGAAATGTAGACATCGGAATCAATAGGGTGGCCGCGCATTCCGTCGAAATCACGATCAACCAGAAAGTAGACGCCTTTGCCTAAGCCTGAAATGTCACGCCTTAGTAGCTTTCTGAATTCCAGCAGCTTCCCCTTGCCATTGCATACTTGGAATTCATAGTCTAGATCCGGGTCGAGATGTCGGAGCCAGTGAAAATAAACTTTCTTGTCTTCTACGCCCTCGCATACAAATACCAGGCACTCGGGGTTTTGACCGCGAAAAGTAGCTAAAGTGGTTTTGTGGACAACGGGCGAATTTCTAGCGTTTCGCATCTGCTGAACTAGGTCTTCCCCACCCTCTTTTGGGATTGCCTCCGGTGCTATTTCCTGCGCCATCTTATGCTCCACACTCGTTGTCCGCGATTCTTACCTGAATTGCCTTGGCAAAAATATCGAGTTCATTATCGAAAATAAAAGGCGAGTGTGTGATGGCAATTACCTGTTTACACAGGTTTGCATTCAGGATGTCCGGTAATATCTTTCGTTGCCAGTCCAGTGATAACGATAGTTCTGGCTCGTCTATGAGCACTAGCTTTTCCTTTGGATACAAGTAAAGCCGGGCGAATAGCGAGATCATTTGTTTTTCGCCGGATGATAGTGCATCTAGAGGAATTTCCTTTTCTCGGCGTCCACTCCACACAGATACGTCGAGGCTGGCCCGCTCCAACTTCAATTCTTTGTCGTCACCGTTGGACACCCCTTCTCGGTCCGTTGTTGGATCATCGGCTGACAGATACCTATTGCAATTAGCGACGAAATTCTCCACTACCTGCTCAGTTTTGCGCGTCTTTTGAATTACGCTGTTAAGCTTTCCTAGAAAGTAGGTAAGGAATTTAACGGAATTTTCGGGAATATTTCCGGTGTATATTTGACCTAGGTCCGGTATTTTGTTGGGGCGACCATAGGGGCCGAAGAATCCATATCGATCATTTCGCGAGTCCTTCATGCGATCGAAAAATATGTTTAATTCTTCGTTGGTGGGTCTATCTGCTAAACTCGGGCTTTGATTTTCAAATGCGCCGCTTATTAGATCATCAATAATATTTGCACTAATTTCTGCATATTTTTGATTTGATTCTGACATGATCTCTTGGTGCAGTTGCTTGAGCCGCGCAGAGATATCAGAAAGGCCGAATTGGATGTCGCCTGCGTGGAGGCCGCGACGCGTGAGGCCGAGACGTGCCTGAATTGTAGGTGGCCGGCGGTAGGTGCGAGACTCGTCCGGCTCTGGTAAAGAGAGCTCGATGCGCCTGTACGTTGGCAAGTAGACAATCTCGATGTCGGCCAGCGCCTTAGCCACGTCATTCCGCAGGGATACGATGGGTGATTCAGGATCACTGGTTGCTTCGAAAATCGTGCGGAATTGTCTTTCGGTCGATTCAAATGTATGTGAGCTATGTTGATAAACTTTGTAAAAAACTGGGTGCCGTAATAGTTCTTGCCGATCTCCAGCAAGAACGGGATACTCCCAAAGTACAAAGAAAAGGACGTCGGCTAAATCGAGTTCAAATGTCTTGGCAAAGCGTTGCGCAGCGGGATTTTCGTTCACCTTTGTCAGAAAGTAATCCAGGTCGGACTTGTCTAGGACGAGTAGTCGATCCACGCCTCTCAAGCTGCATTCAATCTTCTCGAAGCTCAGGTCGGCAAGGCGCCCGAACTGGCATCTGAGGAACGCGTCTAACGCGCCCAACATTGTGGTTTTTCCCGCGCCGTTGCGTGCGATGAGAATTGTTGCTGCATACTCTGAATCGAGACTAATTGACCGGTAGCCAAATAGGCCCGTAATTGCGAAGTGCCTTACAAAGGACTGTCGGGCACCTGCATTTTCGGGGACGACATTTGTGGATGTACTCATGACCGCTCCTTTTTCTGTTAATGTAACAATTATTGTGAATTGAATCTACTGCTCTCTTTCATGAAGGAGCGGCGCGTTCGATTCGCAAGTATTGCCATCATTTAGTGTGCAGTCTGTCCAGGAGTGTTGAGTGACGGGCGACCGTTAACACGGGATGTAAACGAGTGATAGAATTCAGGACGTGTCAATTTGGTGCACCGCTCGAGACTGACATGACACAAGTCTCCCTGGGCAGGGGGCAGGGTTTCGCGAGGTTCGAATCCTCTCGCCCCGACCACTCATGTGGTCGAATTCATGAAGGTGTTTCCCGACGCCTTTGGCTGAAAGCCGGTATCGCGCAAGCGCTGCCGGCTTTTTTGCATTTGCGTGGCAGACATCGTCATTGGGCCGTCATTCCGCGTCTCTAGACTCCCGCCTTTTTTGAACAGGCAGCAGAGATGACGAAGGACAGCAAGCACGGCCAGGGTGACACGCAGATCGGGGAGCAGGCGGCGGATGCCTTGCCGCTGGCGCCCGACAACCGGCGGCGCAGTTTGTTGCGCGCCGGCTTGGGCGTGACGCTGTTGCCCATGGGCGGCAGTTTCCTGCTTAGCGGCTGCAATGGCGGCGGCGATGACGACGATGAAGATGACGGCGATGGCGGCACGGGCAAGCCCCAGCCGGCCTTGGTGTCGAGCTTCGCGCTGGCGGTGCTGCCGGATACGCAGTTCTATTCGCGCTACGCCACCGACGCCGAAAACCAGCAGTTCATGCGCAAGTACGGCAGCGAGCCCTACCAGGCGCAGACGCGCTGGGTGGCCGAGCACGCCAAGGCGCTCAATATTCCGTTCCTGGTCCATCTGGGCGATGTGGTCGATCAGCAGGGCAAGCCTGATCAGTGGAAGGTGGCCAGCGCCGCGATGAAGGTGCTGGAAGACGGCAAGGTGCCGTATTCGATCCTGGCGGGCAACCATGACGTGATCGTTGACCGAGATTACGTGGACGAGAGCAGCCAGTCGGCCAACACGGATGCGCAGCGCGATCTGGCCAAGGAACCGTACCTGCAGCACTTCAGCGTCACGCGGGCCAAGCAACAAGCGACCTTCGGCGGCCGCGATGCCAGCGGCTTCCATGAGTACCACGTGTTCGAGGCCGAAGGGCAGAAGTTCCTGGTGCTGTCGCTATCCTGGCGCGCGTCGAATGACGCGCTGGCCTGGGCCAATCAGGTGTTGCGCGCCAACCCCACGTTGCCCGCCATCCTGGTCAACCACCAGTTGTTGAACATCGACAAGGACGGTGTCAGCCCGCTGGAAGTGCCCTACGGCAAGATGTTGTGGGACAAGCTGATCCGCGACAACGATCAGATCTTCATGACGCTCAACGGCCACTACCACGGCGCCACCCGCCTGACCAAGACCAATGCCTATGGCCACGCGGTGGAGGAGATGGTGGTGGACTACCAGATGGCCTATCAGGGCGGCAACGGCCTGATGCGTCTGTACGAATTCGATCTCGGCAACAACGAGATCCGGGTGCTGTCGTTCTCGCCCTGGGTACCGCAGAAGCCCAAGGACACGCTCAATGCGTTCGACCAGGCGGTGCTGACCGCGCCCAATGAGCAATTCACCATCAAGATGGACTTCGCCAGCCGCTTCTCCGGCTTCAACAAGACATTCAAGGCCGCGGCGCCCACGCATACCTCGCTGGTCGAGCAGGCCACGGCGTTGATCCTGGCCAACTACACGGATCCCGCGACCATCGAGCAAAAGCCGGCCGCCGACAGCAATGACTATCCGTTGGTGGCGGGGACGCTGGCGCACTGGCGCTTCTTCGGCGGCAAGGCCGGGCAGCCCGTCAAGGTTGGCGAAACCGTCGCGGATGCGGCCGGCCTGAACCCGGTCCGCCGCGCGGCGCTCAACATCGACGGCGTGGCGGGCGCGCAGGAAGGCGACCTGCTGTGGTCGGACGATCACCACTTCTTGTCCGCCGCGCCCGGTTCGGTGCGCTTCCTGAATACGGACAAGAACACGGCGCGCATGAGCTACTTCACCACCGATGCCGCGGCGGCGATCAACAGCGCCACGGTGCCCAACGGCTACACGGTCGAGGCCTTCCTCAAGATCGACAAGGACTGGAGCGCGCAGAAGCACGCCTGGATGAACGTGATGACGCGCGACGGCAAGCGCGGCGACCTGGCCGGGTTCACGGGCGGCGACCCGGAATCCCCGCCCCTGATCTTCGCCGTGTCCAGCCTACGTGAGATCCAGTGGGAAGTCGTGCCGGCCGTGGCGGGCGAGCGCGGCGGCAAGACCAACTGGTCGGGCGAGATCATCGCGGACAAATGGTTCCATGTCGCGGTGGTCAACGACGCTGACACGCACGAGACCATCCTCTATATCGAGGGCGCGCCGGTATTGCGCAACGTCAGCAACGCGCCTGGCCTGGCGACGCTGGCCGCCGACATGCCCTGGGTCATCGGTGCGGGTTCGTGGGACGGCGAACGCGCCGACGGCTTCTTCGGCAGCATCGGTGAAATCCGCATCGTGGAAAAGGCGCTCAAGCCCGCGCAGT
Organism: Achromobacter sp. FW305-C-30-7; assembly: GCF_058783105.1. NCBI lineage: Bacteria > Pseudomonadati > Pseudomonadota > Betaproteobacteria > Burkholderiales > Alcaligenaceae > Achromobacter > Achromobacter sp. FW305-C-30-7. The sequence goes on from NZ_JBYSYI010000001.1 coordinate 399,684, forward strand.
GGCTGACCGCGCGCCGCGCCAGCTAGGCCGGCATGCGGGACGCGCGTGGCGCGTCCCGCTACCAAACGCCGATCTCGATACCGTGCCGCGGCTCGATCGTGTGGCGGGAGACCATGATGCTCTCGTCGGGCACGGTTACGCTGAGCTTGCGCGTGCGCATCCATTCGAAGAGCCGTTCCTTGTGTTCCGACAGCACGCGGGACAGTCCCTCGTCGCCGGCGACGTCGCGCAATTCGTCAGGATCGAGCGACATGTCAAACAGCTGTTCGGCGTGTCCGTCCCAATAGATGTACTTCCAGTTCTCGGTGCGCACCATGTAGCCTCGGCAATGCCGGGGATCCTGGGCCAGTTCAACGCGCGCTTCGCGGTAGGCGTAGTCAATCTCGCTGATGGCCGCATCCCGCCAGCCCGGGTTGCGGCCGCGGGTATGGCCCAGCAGGGAATCGCCTTCGAGCAAATGGTTGGGTCGTTCGAACCCCAGCGCATCCATGACGGTCGGCAAGAAGTCTATGGATTCCACCAGCGCGGCTGAAGCGCTGCCTCGGCTTGCCGACGCATCGTCGTGTGGATCGACCACGATCATCGGAATGCGCACCGAAGGTTCATGGAACAGGTCCTTGTCGCCCAGCCAATGATCGCCCAGATAATCGCCATGGTCTGACGTGAAGACGATGAGCGTGTTCTGGTCCTGACCAGTTTCGCGCAAAGTGGCCATCAAGCGGCCGAGATGATGATCGATTTGCGAGATCAACCCCATGTAGGGAATCTTGACCCGTGCCGCGACCTCGTCGCGTGCGAAGTTCACCGACTCGCGGTGCTTCAGATAGGCGGCATAGACGGGATGGGGGTTGATCAACTCAGCTTCGGATTTGACGGTCGGGATGCAATCATCCACGCCGTACAGGTCGTGGTACGGCGCGGGCGCCAGGTAAGGCCAATGCGGCTTGATGTAGGAAAGGTGCAGGAACCAGGGCTGGTCGTCCTGCCGCCGGACAAAGTCGATCGCCACGTCCGTGGTGTAGGCCGTCTCCGAGTGTTCCTCCCGGACCCGCGCCGGCAAATGCACGTTGCGCATCTTCCAACCGCTGACGCGCGTGCCCGCGACATCGGTTGCGGACATCACGAATTCGTCCCACGGGTTCGGTCCGCCATAGCCCGCGTTCCTGAGAAAGCGCGTGTAGGGATGATCGCCGCCGGGGTCCGCGTGTCCTTCGTAGCGATCCACGACTTCGAAACCGCCTTCAAGCATTGCGGAGCCGTCCGCCGCTGGAATGCCCAGACGCCGTATCGCCTCCATGTCGGCCGCGAAATGGGTTTTTCCCGCCAGCGCGACGCGCACGCCATGCGGGCGCAGAAAATCTCCGATGGTCTGTTCGCGGATGGACAATGGCACGAAGTTCCAGATGGCGCCATGGCTGAACATGGACCGCCCGGTGTAGAACGACATGCGCGAGGGGCCGCAGGTAGGCGCCGCGCAGTATGAACGGGTGAATTTCACCCCTTGGGCCGCCAGGGCGTCGATGTTCGGCGTTTTTATGGTGGGATGCCCATAGCAGCCAAGATAATCGGCGCGCAGTTGGTCGCACATGATGAAAAGAACATTCTTGATCTTGTTCATCGGCTTGCCGCGTTTGCCATCCATGCTTTTACTCCGCCTTGATTCCGGCGCTGCGAACCAGATTTCCCCAACGCCGGGACTCGGCGGCGATAAGGTCCGAGAACTGCGCGGGATTGCCCGTGACGGGGTCTACGCCCAATGCCAGGAACCGGTCCGCAACGTCGGGGGACTTCACGGCCTTGGCAAGCTCGGCATTGAGCCGCGCGATTACTTTTGCCGGCGTGCCGGAGCGAACGACGAAGCCGTCCCAGCCGCTGACGTCGAACTCCGGGTATCCCGATTCGATCATCGTGGGTACGTCCGGCAGGGCGGAAATCCGCTTGGCGCCGGTCACGGCGAGCGCGCGGACGCGGCCTGTCTGAATATGGGGAACGATTACGCTGCTGGTCACGAACATGAACTGCAGACGCCCCTGCAACAGATCGCCCACCGCCTGCGGGAATTGGTTGTAGGGCACGTGGGTCGCCAGCACGCCCGCTTGTTGCTTGAACAGTTCACCCGAAAGATGGGCCGGCGTACCGCTGCCGCCCGAGCCGAAATTGAAGTCATTGGGCTTGGCCTTCAGCAGCGCGACCAATTCGGCGACCTTGTGGGCTGGAATGCTGGGGTGGACGGTGAGCACATTGCAATAGCTGGTGAACTGGCCGACCGCGTTCAGGTCGCGCGACAGGTCCACGGTCAGGGCCGGATAGAGTGCGGGCGCGACTGAGATGGGTTGCAGCATGGTCATGAGGGTGTAGCCGTCGGATGGCTGGCGCAGCAGTTCGCCCAGGCCTACCGTGCCGGTCGCGCCGGGCCGATTCTCGACATACACGGATTGCCCGATATTCGTCGTCATTTTCGCTGCGACGATGCGCGTAACCACGTCGGGCGGAGTGCCTACCGAATACGGAACAATGGTTCGTATCGGCTTGGTGGGAACCCATGAATCCTGCGCGTCAGCCGCCTTGGGCAAGAGGGCTGATGCGGCGAAAGCAAATGTCGACTGCAGGGCGGAACGACGGCTCATGTTCATGGTGGGTCCCTCGCATCAATGGCTAATCCAGGTCGCTGGAATCTCGTGAATCGAACGAAGCGACGTTGCGCTTGATCTTCTTCAGCACACTCATCAGGACGGTCATCTCGCTCGGAGATATTCCCGTGAGGAACCGCGCGTAATAGTCCAGCACCGCGGGCAGCGATTCGACGAAGAGCTGGCGGCCCTGCTCGGACAGGAACACATGCGTTTGCCGCTTGTCGGTCTCATGTCCGATGCGCTCGATCAGTTCATCGCGTTCCATGGCGTCGAGGATGCGGCTCAGGTTGGAGCGTTCGATCACGCTGAGGTCCGCCAGCTCCGACACGCTGTGTCCGTCGCGGTCGGCCAGGATGCTCAGGACTCGCCACATCAGGGGAGAGCAGTGATGGGCGGACAACACGCGAGCGATGTTCCGGATATGGAAGCGGTCGATGGCCAGGAAGTAGTGCATGGGCCAATCCGTGACGTGGAATAGATCCTCCGCGTCTTTGATCGGCGCCGTCGACTTCTTGGGAACAGCTTTCAGGAGCGGCTTTATGTTCGTCATTTATGTGTGAATAATCGGTGAAAAATCACATAATTAATTTAGGGCTGGGCATTTGCCGTGTCAAGGCGTGAGGGAGTCGGTAGTTTCACTAACAGCCGATGCGTGGAGCGGTTGTGCTGCGTCCGAAGCGCAGCTGCGCATCATGCCGAGGCTCGCCGGTCGGAGGCGGTCGCTGGCTCGACGCCAGCCAACTGACCTACCTGTCTGGGGAAGCCGCCGCCGCCTCGGCGGCTTCCGCCCGCAGGCAGTCAATCAAATCCCGCATCCGCGGCGACAAATCCAGGCTGTGGTGCCGCACGATGCCCAGCGGACCGAACACGGGCGGTAGTTCGATGTCCAGGATGGCGATGCCGTGGCTGCTGGCGGGATGGCGGGCGACGCAGCGCGGCAGCAGCGACAGCAAGTCGCTATTGGCCATCAGCATCATATTGTTCAGGGCCGAAGCCGATTCGATGCGCGATGGCGGGTACAGGCCTTGGCGTTGCAGCAGCATGTCCAGGCCGATGCGTGCAGGGCTGCCGCGCGGCGGCATGATCCACGGGTAGGCGGCCAGTTGGGCCCAGGAGACCTGGGCCACCCCCGCCAACGGATGCCCGCTGCGCGCGCACAAGCACATCGGTTCTTCGTACAGCACCTGCGCCAGGGTATCGGGCGTGCGGACGGCTGCGCCCATGCGCGCCACCAGCAGGTCCAGCTTGCGGGTGTGCAGGTCCGGCATCAAGGCTTCCAGCGAACCCTCGCGCACCAGCACATTGACGTTGGCGGCCCGTTGCTCGAAGCGCAGCAGCGCGCGCGGCACCAGGTAGGCCGCCGCCGCCGAGTTGACGCCGAGATGGATGGTTTCCACGTCGAGGTCGGGCGCGCCGGACCATTCGCCGCTCATGCGTTCCAGGTCGCCCAGCACCCAGCGTGCGTGGCGGATCAGGGAGTCGCCGTGGGGCGTGGGGAAGGTGCCTTTCGGTGTCCGGTCGAACAGCCGCGCGCCCAGCATGTCCTCCAGTTCGGCAATCATGCGCGAGACCGCGGGCTGGGTGGTGGCCATGCGCTGCGCCGCCGCGCCGACGTTGTGGACTTCGTCCAGCAGCAGCATGAGTTGCAGGTGACGCAGGCGCAGCCGGCCGCGCAGGTACCAGCCGGGCTGCAGGGACGGAACGGGATCTGGAGAGTTCATCTGAACATATCAATTCTGATATGAGAAGCCCAAAATATATCATTGGACTGGAATGTCCCGGTGTCTGATGATCCTCCCTAGCGAGCTGCCCGTGAATGAGGCGAGCCGCGGGATGGAGACAATCATGCTGAAACGTATATGCGGCGCCTTGGCCGCATGCAGTCTGGCCGTTCCCCTGGCGGTCTGTGCAGCCTATCCGGACCGGCCCGTCACATTGGTCGTGCCGTCGGTGCCGGGCGGCGCGGCCGACGTGGTCGGACGCCTGGTCGCGGCGGAAATGTCCAAGCAATGGAGCGTTCCGGTCATCGTGGAAAACCGCGCGGGCGGCGCCGGCGTCATCGGCTCCCAGGCCGTGGCCCGCGCCAAGCCTGACGGCTATACCTTGCTGCTGGGGCCGGACGCCTCGTTCACGGCCGTGCCGTACCTGATGCAGGATGTGCCGTATCGCACCGAGGACTTCGCGCCGGTCGCTACGCTGGCGACCCTGCAATACGTGCTGGTCGCGTCGCCCTCGGCGCCGTTCAAGTCCTTGCGCGAACTGCTGGAGCAGGCGCGCGCCCGGCCCGATGCCATCACCTACGCCAGCGGCGGCCCGGGATCTACCCATCATCTGGCGATGGCGCTGTTCGAGCACGCGGCCGGCATTTCGCTCGAGCACGTGCCGTACAAAGCCGCGCCCCAGGGCTTTGTCGGCGTGATGGGCAATCAGGTCGATCTGATGTTCATCGTCGCCAGCACGGCCGTGCCGCAGATCAAGGCCGGCAAGGTGCAGGGACTGGCCAACGCGGGAGCCGCGCCCATCGCAGGCGCGCCCGACCTGCCGATGGTGAAGGACGAAGTGAAGGACTTCACGTTCTACAGCTGGTTCGGCCTGTTTGCGCCGGCAAAGACGCCGGCGCCGGTACTGGCCGATTTGCAGCGCGCCGTGGCCGCCGTGCTGAAGAGTCCCGAGGTCCGGGACAAGATGCAGGCCCAGGGCATGATCGTGGGCGACCAGGACGGGTTGAGCTTGAGCGAACGCATCGCCCATGACACCCGCGTTCTCGCGCCCGTGCTTTCCGATATCAAGACCGCCATCAGCAAGCAGCAATGAAACGCCCCAATATCCTCCTCATCACGACCGACCAGCATCGCGGCGACTGCCTGGGCTTTGCCGGGCGCCAGGTCAAGACGCCGCACATCGATCATCTGGCGCGCACCGGCACGCATTTCGCGGCCTGCATTACGCCCAACCTCGTCTGCCAGCCTTCGCGCGCCTCCATGCTGACCGGCCTGCTGCCCCTGACGCATGGCGTCCGCGACAACGGCATAGACCTGGACCTGCGCACCGGAGAGGCAGGCTTTGCCGGCAGCCTCGCCGCCGCGGGTTATGACACCGGCTTCATCGGCAAGGCGCATTTCTCCACGCACCATACTTTCCAGGCTACCGGACGGCCCGAGTGCCAGTACAGCGAGGCCGGCATGGGACCAGGCTGGGCGGGCCCATACATGGGCTTCGAGCATGTCGAGCTGGTGGTGGAGGGCCACAACTACTGGCTGCCCACGCCCTTGCCCGGCGGCCTGAACCATTCGCGCTGGCACTACGGCGACGGCCTGGGCGAACTGCGCAACCAGCTGTACCAGACGGATCTGGGGCCGGCCAGCGGCGCGCCGCAGACCTTCAACTCCGCACTGCCCGCGGCCTGGCACAACTCGGCCTGGATCGGCGACCGCACCATCGACTACTTGCGGGAACAGCGCGACCAGCCATTCTGCCTGTGGGCCTCGTTCCCCGATCCCCATCATCCCTTCGATTGCCCCGAACCCTGGTCGCGCCTGCATCACCCCGACGAAGTCGACCTGCCGCGCCATCGCGTCACCGACTACGAGCGCAGGCCCTGGTGGCACAGGGCGAGCATGGAGAGCAAGCCCATGGGAAACGCCGAGGTGCAGGCGGTGCGCCAGAATTTCTCGCGCATGCCGACCCAATCCGACGAGGCGCTGCGCCGCATCATCGCCAACTACTACGGCATGATCTCGCTGGTGGACCATCAGGTGGGGCGCATCATGAAGGCCTTGAGCGATTATGGGCTGGACCAGGACACCATCGTAATCTTCACTTCCGACCACGGCGAATGGCTGGGCGATCATGGGCTGATGCTCAAGGGGCCGATGCCATACGAAGGCCTGCTGCGCGTGGCCATGGTGGCCAGCGGCCCCGGCATCGCAGCCGGAAAGAAGGTGGAAGACCCGGTTTCCACGCTGGACCTGGCTGCGACCTTCTGCGACTACGGCGGCGCGCCGGCTCTTGGGCCGCAGCATGGCCGCAGCCTGCGCCCGCTGCTGGAAGGCCGGGATGCCCCACGCGAGTTCGCGCTGAGCGAATGGGACGTGGCGGCATCGCGCTGCGGCGTGGAGCTGAAGCTGCGCACGGTGCGCACACGCGATTGGAAGCTGACGGTGGAACTGGGTAGCGGCGCGGGCGAGATGTACTGTCTGACTGAAGACCCGGACGAGATGGACAATCTGTTCGACGATCCCGGTTATGCCGCGAAGCGGCGGGAACTGGCAGCCATGCTCGACACCCGGCCCGCCGACCAGTTGCCGGCGCGCGTACCGGCGTCCGGCATCGCCTGAACGCGCGCTGAGGACAGGACGGTTACGCCTGTTCCGTAGCCGGCAGGGCTACGGACATGAAAAAGGCCCGCCAGCGCGAAGCTGGCGGGCCTTCAATACTGCAGCGCGATAGGACTTACAGCGCGCCGGTCAGTTCAGGCACGACCTGGAACAGATCGCCCACCAAGCCATAATCGGCCACGCCGAAGATCGGCGCTTCCGGATCCTTGTTGATGGCCACGATGACCTTCGAATCCTTCATGCCGGCCAGATGCTGGATGGCGCCCGAGATACCAACCGCCACATACAGCTGCGGCGCGACGATCTTGCCGGTCTGACCGACTTGCCAGTCGTTAGGCGCATAGCCTGCGTCGACCGCGGCGCGCGAGGCGCCGAGTGCGGCGCCCAGCTTGTCGGCCAGCGGATCCAGGATCTTGAAGTTCTCGGCGCTGCCCAGGCCGCGGCCGCCGGAGACGACGACGCGCGCGCCGGCCAGTTCGGGACGGTCGCTCTTGGCGACTTCGCGGCCCACGAAGGTGGACAGGCCCGAATCGGCGACGGCGGCGATTTCTTCCACCGCGGCGGAACCGCCCTGCGCGGCCACGGCGTCAAAGCCGGTGGTGCGCACGGTGATGACCTTGACGGCGTCGGCCGACTGCACCGTGGCAATCGCGTTGCCGGCGTAGATCGGGCGCTGGAAGGTGTCGGCGGATTCCACGCCGATGATGTCGGAGATCTGCGCCACGTCCAGCTTGGCAGCCACGCGCGGGGCCACGTTCTTGCCCGAGGCGGTCGCCGGGAACAGGATGTGGCTGTAGCCCGAGGCCACCGCCAGCACCTGGGCGGCGACGTTCTCGGCCAGGCCGTCGGCCAGTTGCGGCGCGTCGGCCAGCAGGACCTTGGAGACGCCTGCGGCGGCAGCGGCCTGGTCGGCCACGGCGCGCGCGTTGGCGCCGGCGACCAGCACGTGCACGTCGCCTCCGATCTTGGCGGCGGCGGCGACGGCGTTCAGGGTTGCGCCCTTGAGCTGGGCGTTATCGTGTTCGGCAATAACCAGCGTCGTCATGTTCAGACCACCTTCGCTTCGTTCTTGAGTTTGTCCACCAGGGCCGCGACATCGGCCACCTTGATGCCGGCCTTGCGGGCGGGCGGCTCGCTGACCTTCAGCGTCTTCAGGCGCGGCGCGGCGTCCACACCCAGTTCTTCAGGCGTGACGGTGTCCAGTTGCTTCTTCTTGGCCTTCATGATGTTGGGCAGCGTGACGTAGCGCGGCTCGTTCAGGCGCAGGTCGGTGGTGACAATGGCCGGCAGCTTCAAGGTCAGCGTTTCCAGGCCGCCGTCGACTTCGCGCGTGACCGTCACCTTGCCGTCGGCCAGCTCGACCTTGCTGGCGAACGTGGCTTGCGGCCAGTCCAGCAGCGCGGCCAGCATCTGGCCGGTCTGGTTGGCGTCGTCGTCGATGGCTTGCTTGCCCAGGATCACCAGCTGCGGCTGTTCCTTGTCGACCAGCGCCTTCAACAGCTTGGCCACGGCCAGCGGCTGCAGCTCGGCATCGGTCTGGACCAGCACGCCACGGTCGGCGCCGATGGCCATGGCCGTGCGCAGCGTTTCCTGGCATTGCGCAACGCCGCAAGAAACCGCCACGACCTCGGCCACCGCGCCCTTCTCCTTCAGGCGGGTCGCTTCCTCGACGGCAATCTCGTCAAAGGGGTTCATGGACATCTTCACATTGGCGATATCCACGCCGGTTTGATCAGACTTGACGCGCACCTTGACGTTGTAGTCAACGACGCGTTTAACGGGTACCAGTATTTTCATGGGTTTCCTAAGCGATAGGCAGGCGTCAGAGTTCTACCTCGGCGATGTCGTGCTGCAAGCGATTCAGGTAATGCAGGAAGGTCACGCTATCGTCGAATTGAAAGCTCTTCATCGCTTGCCGGTAAAACTCGTAGATGTTGGGCTGGATCTCGTCCCAGAAACGCTGGCCGGCCGGCAACAGAATGACGACGCGCGCGCGCCGGTCATTCTTGTCGGGAACCCGGCGCACATGGCCTTCGCGTTCCAGGCGCTTGAGCACGCCGTCCAGGCTTTGCCGGCTGACCACGAGATAGTCGGCCAGTTCGCCGAAGGTCATGCCGTCTGCCGCCTGAGGCCGAGTCAGCGCGCCCAGCACGGCCCACTGCACGGTGCTGATGCCAAGCTCGTTGCTCGCTTGGCGCTGCAGGGAGTTGCCAAGTTGGAACAGACGGAAGAACAACCGATTGTGGATCTCGGCGCCTGATTTGTTTGCCACGATGTTGTCGCCCTTGCAACAGATGAATGAAAGCGAGATTACCTCATGGCCTTGCGGGGCACGCTTCCTAGAAGGGGGTTTCGATCGGGAACCGGGGCGGTCGCTTCTGCAGGAAGGCATCCATGCCCTCCTTGCCTTCCGGGCTGGCCATGCCGATGAACTCCATCGCCAACGACGCATCGAAGATCGGGCCGGCCTGCCGTAGCCAGTTGTTCAGCGCGTGCTTGGTCCAGCGGATGGCGCCAGGCGCGCCATCGGCCAGCCGCGATGCGAGCTCGACCGCTTTGGCTTCGACCTCCGAGTCGTCCAGCGCGAGAGAGATGAGATTCATGCGCTCGGCTTCCTCGCCCGTGAAGCTGTCCGCCGTGAGCAGATAGTATTTTGCCTTGGCCATGCCGCACAGCAGCGGCCAGATGATGGTGGCGTGGTCGCCGGCGGCCACGCCGATTTTCATGTGCCCGTCGGAGAAGCGGGCGTCCTTGGATGCGATGGAAATGTCGGCGAGGACCACGCACGCGAGGCCGGCGCCGACGGCCCAGCCGCGCGCTGCGCTCACGATCGGCTTGGAGCAATTGATCATGCCGTAGACGATGTCGCGCGCTTCCTTCATCGTCTGCATGCGGGTGTCGTAGTCGTCGGCGCCATGGCGTTCATGATTGAGATCGCCGCCGGCGGAGAAGGTACGGCCTTCTCCGGTCAGCAGAATGGCCGAGACCGTGGGGTCGGCATCCACGTCCCGCCAGATCTGGGAAACTTCGCGGTGCATGGCTGCGTCCATGGCGCCCATCTTGAGCGGCGAGGCGAGGGTGATGCGCAGTACGCGAGGGTGCGGCCGGTCGAACTTGAGCCGGGTGTAGGAGGCATAACGGTCGTTCATGGTCAGCAATTCCTGTAGTGAGGGGATAAGAAGCCGCGGCGATATCCGGCGGTGGGGTCGTGGCGGGATGGATTCCCGCGAACAGCGAGATCTCGGTCAGAAGGCATGGGCCAGCCGCAGCGCCTCCTCGATGGCGCGAGCGGCATCGAGTTCAGCCGCGTGCCGCGCGCCTCCTATGGTTTCCACGCGCAGGCCGGAGCCGGCCAGGGCCAGGCTCAGTTCGTTCTGCGCTATCTGGCCCGCGCATACGATGACGTCATCCACCGGAAGCACTTCCGTGACGCCATGACAGGAGTAGGTCAGGCCCGCGTCGTCGATGCGGTGATAGCTGGCGCCGGAAATCATCTGAACGCCAGCGCGCTTCAGGCGGGTCTTGAGGATCCAGCCGGTGCTTTTACCCAGGCGCCCGCCCGGCTTGTCCGGGCTGCGCTGCAGCATGTGGATGACCCGCCGCGGCGCGCATGGCGAAATGTGCATCATGCCGCCGGGGTTTTCCAAGGATGCGTCGATGCCCCAGTGCTGCCGGAACCGTTCGGGTGACAGCGATTCCTCTGCGTCGCCCAGGAGAAATTCCGCGATATCGAAGGCAATCCCCCCGGCGCCGATGAGGGCCACGCGAGCGCCGACGCGGCGACGTCCCGACAGGACTTCGTCGTAGAGGGCGACTTTCGGATGGTCGATGCCGTCTATGTCGGGCAAGCGCGGCGTCACGCCCGTGGCCACGACGACGGCCTCATATCCTCCCGCTTGCAATTGCGCGGCAGTGACTCGGCGGCCCAGCGCGACGGTCACACCGAGTCCCGCGAGCCTCGCCTGGAAGTACCGCAGCGTTTCATTGAATTCGGTTTTTCCTGGTATGCGGCGGGCCAGGTTCAGCAAGCCGCCCAGATCCTGTCCCGCCTCGTACAGCGCAACCTTGTGGCCACGTTCGGCCGCGTAGACGGCGAAGGCCATGCCAGCGGCGCCGCCGCCCGCTACCGCGATGTGGCGCGGCGTCGCAGCCCGGCCTGCCGGGTAGTCGAGTTCGCGCCCGGCGCGGGGGTTGACCAGACACGACGCCGCGCGCTCGGTGAAGATATGGTCCAGGCACGCCTGGTTGCAGGCGATACAGCTATTGATGAGGTCGGCGCGGCCCTGGCGCGTCTTGGCGGCGAATTCGGGATCGGCAAGCAGAGGCCTCGCCATTGACACGAAGTCGGCGGTGCCGCCAGCCAGCAGGCGCTCGCCGACTTCGGGCGTGCTGATGCGGTTGGAAGCAATGACGGGAATGGAAACCGCGCGCTTGATGTTGCGGACGGCGAACCCCCAGGCAGCTCGAGGGACGGACGCCGCAATAGTGGGGATGGACGACTCGTGCCAACCGACGCCGGTATTGAGCATGTCGACGCCGGCTTGCTGCAGGCGTTGCGCAAGCTGCGCGGTGTCGGTGCCGGTAAGTCCGTCTGGCACCAGGTCTATGGCCGAGATCCGGTAGATGAGCAGGAAGTGGACGCCGACGGCGGCGCGTACGGCCGCTACGGTTTCAATGGGAAAGCGGATGCGATTCTCGAAGCTGCCGCCGTAGGCGTCGCCGCGGAGGTTGGTGCATGGGCTCGTGAACTCATTGAGCAGATAACCTTCGGAGCCCATGATCTCCACACCGTCGTAGCCGGCCTCTTGGGCGAGCCTCGCGGTATGGGCTATCGCCTGCACAGTCTGTGCAATGCCTTCCGGCGTCAACGCGCGAGGCGTATGGCGATTGATGGGCGCGCGCAGCGCCGTGGGACCGACGCACAAGGGGTGCTTGGCATAGCGTCCAGCATGCAGAATCTGCAGCACGATCCTGCCGCCTTCCTCGTGCACGGCCTGCGTGATGGCCATATGCGGCGCCAATTGCTCCGGGTGCTCGAGGACGGGCGCGTCCTCCTCCATCCGGCCCGCCAGGTTCGGCGCGTATCCCCCGGTGAGTATCAGGCCGATTTCGCCGCGCGCGCGTTCGCGGAAGAACTGCACCTGTCGTGCCAATGGCTTATCCAGGGTTTCGATTCGGGTGTGCATGGCGCCCATGACCATCCGGTTGCTCAAGGCGAGAAAGCCGAAGTCATAGGGTTCAAGCAAGTTGGGGTAGGTGTGCATGATTTACCCGGATTTGCGAAAGGCTGGGGATGGGCGGGGCGGACGCGTGTCAGCTGTCGGTGAACCGGGCAGGCCGCTTGGCCAGGAAGGCGGCCATGCCTTCGGCCGCGTCGTGCGACCGCACGCAGAGCGCGAACATGTCGGCTTCTATTGCCAGCCCAGGCGCCAGCGCGCCGTCCAGGCCGCGGCGCATGGCTTCGCGCGCCAGGGATGTCGCGACCTTGCTGTGTCCGATCATGGGCTCCAGGAAGGCGCGCCCCAGGTCAGCCGGGGCGCCGTCGTCCACGATGCGGTTGACCAAGCCGATAAGCAGTGCCTCCTCGGCATCGACTGCGCGGCCGGAGAGCACCAGTTCCGCCGCGCGGGCCTCACCTATCAGACGGGGCAGGCGTTGGGTGCCGCCATAGCCAGGGATGAGGCCCAGCTTGATTTCGGGCAATGCCATCCTGGCCTTGGCCGTGGCGATGCGGAAGGTGCAGGCAAGCGCCAGTTCCAGGCCGCCGCCGAACGCAAATCCGTTAATGACCGCCACGCTGGGCAGGGCTGATTGCTGGATGCGATTGAAGAGGGCTTGCGCCTGGCTGACACTCGCGCGATGCGTAGCGGGCGCGCGGGCCTGGAGTTGCGCGATGTCCGCGCCGGCGCACAGCGCTTTGTCGCCCGCACCGGTAAGCACCATGGCGCGGCAGCCGGAAGCCTCCGCGTCGTCCACCGCCGTGCGCAGGTCAGCGAGCATCTGCTCGTTCAGCGCATTGAGGGCCTGCGGGCGATTCAACTCGATCACTGCGACTTGGTCGCGAAAATCCGTCACAACGGTCATGCTTGCCTCCGTTTTTGAATTTATATCAACATCATGATTTAAATGCGGAGCACTTGTAAAGGAAAAATTGCCTTTTGCGAGATCACGAACATATAATTATGAACATCGTTCATATAAGTGAACGAAAGAGAAGACGCATGGCGACAGACGGGAATGTGCCCGGCCTGGGAGCCGGCATGCGGAGGAGACAACCATGAAACTGTTGCGCACACTGGCGGCCGCGCTCGCCAGCAGTCTGATCCTTGGCCCTGGTGCGGCAGGCGCTCAGCCGGCCTTTCCCGCCAAGCCCATCCGGGTAATCGTTCCGTTCGCGCCGGGCGGCGCTACCGACCAGGTCGCACGCCTGTTGGCCGCCCAGGTGTCCGGCGAACTGGGAGTGCCCGTGGTGGTTGAGAATCGTCCGGGAGCCAATGGCAATATCGGCGCCGAAGCCGTGGCTCAGGCGGCACCCGACGGCTACACGCTTTTGCACAGCACATCCGCGCTGGGCTTCACGGCTGCATTTGGCCAGAAAGTCTCATACAACCTGGACAAGAATCTGGCCCCGGTTTCCCTGCTGATCGACCAGCCTTTGCTGGTCATGGCCAGCAATCCCCTGGGCGTGGCGAACGTGCAGGAACTGAAGGCCTATGCGCAGAAGCACCCGGGCAAACTGAACTATGGCTCGTCAGGCACGGGAAACTTGACGCATCTGGCCATGTTCGTGCTGCTGCAGGCGGCCGGAATCGAGGCTACGCACATTCCCTATAAGGGCGGCGCGGGGGCATTCCCCGATTTCATCGCGGGGCGTTTGGATTTGTTCGCGGACCCCATCAATTCGGCCTATCCCTATGTTCGGGACGGACGGGTCAAGGCGCTGGTGGTGACTGGCAAGGACCGGTCGCACCTGCTGCCCGATGTGCCCACCGCGTCGGAGGCGATCCTGCCCGGCTTCCAGATGGGCGCCTGGCAAGCCTTGATGGCGCCTGCGGGAACGCCGCCGGAAGTCATCGTCCGCTTGAATCAGGCCTACGTGAAGGCGTTGAGCGACCCCAAGGTGAGCGCCCAATTGGCGGCGCAGGGGGCGGTGCCCAAGGCGACCTCGCCGCAGGAGTTCCGGAGCTTCCTGCAAGCCGAAATCGATCGTTGGAAAGACGTGGTGCAAACCTCGGGCATTAAGCTGGACTGACGCCGCGCGACCAGTTGGTCGGGCTGAAGGAAATCATTCCCTGTTCTTGTCGTTTCAACGCGGTAGTACGCCCATATGCATCATGATATTGATATATATGGGCAAAAAAAGAACCGGAATTTTATTGTCCATCAGTACTGTCGAATATAAAATAATAAACATCATTCATAAATATGAACGATTTTACATCTGAGGCTGGGCATATGGCAGGATCTCTCTCTCACTTGCGCGTGCTGGATCTGACCCGTGTGCTGGCCGGGCCCTGGTGCACGCAGATGCTGGCCGACCTGGGGGCCGATGTCATCAAGGTGGAGCGCCCGGTGCTGGGTGACGACACCCGGCACTGGGGACCGCCCTGGATTGAGAATGACGGCGGCGAGCGCGTGGGCGACTCGGCCTACTTCACGTCCGCCAATCGCAACAAGCGCTCCGTCGCCATCGACATCTCGACCGCGCAGGGGCAGGAACTGGTGCGCGAACTCGCGCGCCAGTGCGACGTGCTGGTGGAAAACTACAAGGTCGGGGACCTGGCCCGATACGGTCTGTCGTACGCCCACTTGCGCGAAGTGAATCCGCGCCTGGTCTATTGCTCCATCACGGGCTACGGGCAAGACGGACCGTGCGCCCACCTGCCGGGCTACGACTTCATTTTTCAGGGCGAAGGCGGGTTGATGAGCATCACCGGCGAGCGCGACGACAAGCCGGGTGGCGGTCCGATGAAATCGGCCATTGCCGTCGCCGACGTGCTGACCGGTTTGAACGCCACCATAGGCATACTTTCGGCCATCGAGAGCCGGCACGCAACCGGCGTTGGCCAGCATATCGACGTCGCTCTGTTGGATACGGTCGTCAATTTCGGGGCCAACCAGATAGCCAGCTATTTCGCCAGTGGCGCGGTTCCACGCCGCTGGGGCAACGAGCATCCCAACCTCGCGCCTTACCAAACCTTTCCCACGGCAGACGGGCACATCATCATTGGCTGCGGCAACGACGGCCAGTTCCGCAGATTGTGCGAGCTGATCGGCATGCCTGAAATGCTCAGCGATCCGCGTTTCACGGACATGCCCGGCCGCAACATCAACCGCGCCGACCTGGTGGGCGCGTTGGAAGAGCTGTTCAGAACGCAGCCGTCCAGACATTGGCTGGGCCTGCTTGCCAACTCTGAAGTCCCGAACGGCTCCATCAACAACTATGCGCAGGTATTCGAGCATCCGCAGGTAATACATCGCGGCCTGCGCGTGGACATGCCTCACCCTGGGGGCACGACGGTGGGCATGGTCGCCAATCCGATCCGTTTGTCCGGCACGCCGGTGGAGTACCGGTATCCCCCTCCATTGCGCGGACAACACACCGCCGAGGTGCTCGCTTCGCTGCTCAACAAGTCCGGGGCCGACATCGAGGCGCTGGAAGCAACACGAATCATCGAGATCAGGAACATCCCATGCACGACAGCCAATACGCTTTGAACGACGATCAGCTGCAGATACAGGATCTCATCAGGCGCGTGGCGCGAGAAAAGGTTGCGCCGCGAGCCAACGAGATCGACAGCAGCGCCGAGTATCCCCATGACATGTATGCCCTGCTCAAAGAGCTTGGGCTGTTCACTCTCCCGTTCCCCGAGCAGTATGGCGGGGCGGGCAGCATGTTGTCGGCATGCCTGGCAATCGAAGAGTTCGGTCGCGTTTGCTACAACACCGCCTACCTGCTGCTGGTCCAGTGGGTGCCGTTCGGCGCCATCCTGCATGGCGGTACAGAGGAGCAGAAGGCGCGGCTGCTGCCCGGCCTGGCCAGTGGCGACCTGCGCGGCGCCTTCTCCACCACCGAGGCCCAAAGCGGTTCGGACGTCAGCGGCATCAAGACCCGCGCCGAGAAAGTCGACGGTGGCTTCCTGCTGAACGGCGCCAAGATCTGGTGCACCAACTCGGACATCGCGGACTTCATCCTGGTGGCGGCAAAGTACCGCGAAGACGGCAAAGACGGAATCAGCCTGTTCATCGTCGAGAGAGGTACGCCCGGCCTGCAGGTTGGGCGCAAGGAAGAAAAAATGGGCGCACGCGGCGTGCCGTCCTGCCCATTGTTTCTTGACAACGTGCTTGTGCCCGACGCGAACATGCTGGGCGGTGGATTCAGGGCGGTAATGGAGGCGTTCAACGCCAGCCGTCCGCTGATCGGGGCGCGCGGCGTCGGCCTGGCCCAGGGCGCGCTGGACCACGCAATCGAATTCGTCACCAATCGCACGGCATTCGGCCAACAAGTCAGTGAGTTCCAGGGCGTGCGCTGGATGCTGGCCGACATGGCGATGCAGACTGAAGCCGCGCGCCAACTGGTCTACCGCGCTGCCTC
The DNA here is from genome assembly GCF_058783105.1 of Achromobacter sp. FW305-C-30-7. Classification (NCBI taxonomy): domain Bacteria; kingdom Pseudomonadati; phylum Pseudomonadota; class Betaproteobacteria; order Burkholderiales; family Alcaligenaceae; genus Achromobacter; species Achromobacter sp. FW305-C-30-7. The sequence continues at coordinate 416,249 of NZ_JBYSYI010000001.1, forward strand.
GCTGGTGGATGGCGGCGCGCCGGCGGCGGCCCTGGCCCCGGTGGCGGCGATGGCGAAATGCTTTGCCAGCGACACGGCCATGAAGGTCGCGACCGATGCCGTGCAGCTGTTCGGTGCGGCGGGAATCTCGTCGGAGTATCCGATCAACCGCTATTTCAGGGATGCCAAGGTGTTGCAGATCATCGAGGGCACCAACCAGATCCAACGCAACATCATTTCTAACAGTCTGTTGGGCCGTCCAGCCCGCAAGTAAAGACACACACAAGGAGACCGCGATGAACCGCGAAGAGATCGAAACCGTAGGCCTGGGCATGTACTTCGAAGACCTGCCGGTCGGACGCAAGTTCAAGACGCTGGGACGCACTATCCAGGATGCGGACGTATGCGCCTTCATCAACTGCATACATATGACCGAGGTGTTGTTCACCGACATGGAATTCGTCAAGAACGAATCCGACATCAAGGGCCGCTTCGCGCCTGGATCGTTCGTGTATGGCATCTCGGAAGGGTTGTTGACTCAATCGACCATGCAGAAGACGGGCTACGCCTTTCTGAACATGGAACTGGATATCAAAGGACCGGCTTTCGTCGGCGACACCATCCACGTCGAGTGCGAGGTGATAGAAGCGCGCCTGTCCAACAGCCGCCCGGGGCGGGGCCTGGTGCGTACCTTCAACAAAGTGGTCAAGCAGGACGGCACGGTCGTGATGACGTACACCCCCCTGCGCATGATCAAGTGCCGTAACTAAGACTAGCCAGGAGAGAAACCATGAAGGGCCTGAAAGAAAAGGTTGTGATCGTCACGGGCGGCAGCGGCGGCATCGGTGCCGCGCTGTGCGAACGCTTTGCCGAGGAAGGCGCCAAGGTCGCCATATTCGACTTGAACGCCGAAGGGGCGGAGCAGGTCGCCGCGCGCCTCCGGGAAAAAGGCGGCCAGGCATCCGCGTATCGCGTGGACATCACCGACTACGCCGGAATCGTCGCCGCCGTCGCTCGGGTCGAGGGCGAGCAGGGTCCGGTCGATGTGCTGGTCAACAATGCGGGCTGGGACCATGCCGCGCGGTTCCTCGATACGGATCCGGAATTGTGGGACAAGATCATCAACATCAATCTGAAGGGCCCCATCAACCTGCATCACGCGGTGCTCAAGGGCATGGTCGTCCGCGGCAAGGGGCGCATCGTCAATATCGCGTCCGACGCCGGCCGCGTCGGTTCTTCCGGAGAATCGGTGTATTCGGCCTGCAAGGGCGGGATCATTGCGTTCACCAAGACCATGGCGCGCGAGGTTGCGCGCAAGCAGATCAACGTCAATGTGGTCTGCCCCGGTCCGACTGACACTCCGCTCTTCCGTGATTTCGCCGGCGAAGGTGAAAGCGGCGCCAAGCTGCGTAACGCGCTGGAGAAGGCCATCCCGTTCGGCCGGCTGGGCCAGCCCGGCGATGTGGTTGGCGCGGTGTGTTTCATGGCGTCGGACGACGCGGCATTCATCACCGGCCAGGTTGTCTCGGTGTCGGGTGGATTGACCATGGCGGGCTAGATCCCGCCAGCAAAACAGGGCGCGCAGCGCCCATGGCCGAAAGGCAGGAACAGGAGACAAGCATGATTCACTGCAAGCAATCCCGCAGGGCGGCCGGTCACGGCCGTCGCGGATACGCATGGCTGGCCGGCGTCACGGGCTCGGCTGTTCTGGTGATCGTGGCGGGCGTGGCGGCGCCCGACGCCATGGCCCAGGAAAACTATCCTTCCAAACCTATCAAGGTCGTCCTGGGCTTTTCCGCCGGCGGGGGGACCGATGCGATCGCGCGCGCGCTGGCGAAACACATGGCCGGCACGCTGGGTGCGAACGTGTTGATCGACAACAAGCCCGGCGCCAACGGCAACATTGCTGCCGAGGAAGTCAGCCGGGCGACGGGCGACGGCTATACCTTGCTGTACAACACCTCATCCATTGCGTCGAGCCCCGCGCTTTACAGCAAACGGCTGTCCTACGACGTGAGCAAGGACCTTGTGCCAGTCGCGCTCACGGCCAGCCTGCCGATCGTGCTGGTGGTGCCGGCAAAGTCGCCGTTCAAGACCGTGGAGGAACTGGTGGCCTACGCCAAGGCGAATCCCGGGAAGCTCAACTACGCGTCGGCAGGCAACGGCAATGTGACTCATCTGGCCGCGCTGTCGTTCGAGGATGCCGTTGGCATCAAGGGCATGCATATCCCTTACAAGGGCGAGGCGCCCGCGCTGGTCGACCTGATGGCCGGCATGGTTGACTATTACTTCGCGACGTCGGCGGGCGCCATTCCCGCAGTCAAATCGGGACGCCTGAAGGCGCTGGCGGTTGCGACGAAGGTGCCGCTGGATACCCTGCCGGATGTGCCCACGCTGGATGCAACGGTGGCCAAAGGCCTGGAGATGTCGGCATGGTCCGGGATGATGGCGCCAGCCGCAACGCCGCCGGCTATCGTCGTCAAACTCAATAGCGCAATTGAAAAGGCCTTGGCGGACAAGGAAGTGCAGGCGTATTTCGCCAACCAGAGCGCGCAGGCCTCGTCGTCCACACCTCAGGAGTATGGAGCGTTCCTGAGCAAGGAGATTGACGCTTTGGCCAAGGTCATCAAGAAGGCCGGGGTAACGCTGGATTGACGTCAGGCCAATTGCAGCGGGCCGCAACGCACTGGACGTTGCGGCCTGCGGTCGTTCCGGATATCAGGCCGGAAATTCCACGATGGTCCTACCCCAGGATCGACCGTCCAGCATGCGCTGAAGTTGTTGGGCAAGCTCATCGAGCGTAATGGTCTTCACCTGTTCCAGCGTGTGCTGGGGTCTGAGGTCGCCAGCGAGGCGAGTCCAAAGCTCGGCTTCCAGATCCAGGTAGTAGGTCAGGTTGACACCGATGAGGCGCACACCGCGCAGGATGAAGGGCAGCACGCTGGTGGACAATTCGTTGCCGGCCACGTTGCCGAAACTCGCCACGCATCCCCGCGGCATGGTGGACCGGAGCATCAGGTCCAGCGGCTTGCCTCCCAGCGCATCCAGCGCGCCAGCCCAACGGGCCGGCTCCAGCGGCCTGCCTTGGTCGACCAGATCCGTGGTGCCTAGAACGGCCTGGGCCCCCAGGGCTTGCAGATAGGACGCGCGGCCAGGCTTGGCGCTGACCGCTGCGACCCGATATTGCAGCCGCGCCAGCATTTCGATGGCCATGCTCGAGACAGCGCCGGTCGCTCCGTTGACGAGGATTTCGCCCCGTTCGGGCTGGCAGCGGGCCTCCTGCAGCAGGTGGACAGCGAGCGCGGCGGTGTAGCCGGCGATCCCGAGCGTGGCGGCGTCGCGCAATGCGAGCCCGCCGGGTAGCTTGATGACCCAGTCCGCGGGGACACGCAAGTACTCCGAGAATCCGCCGTCGTGGTCCACGCCGAAGCCCCGTCCCAGCACGGCGACTTCATCCCCTTCACGGAACCTGCGGTCGCCGGACGCCACGATCCATCCCGAGGCGTCACTGCCCGCGACGCGCGGGAATTTCCGGATGACGTTGCCATGCTCGGTAGTGGCCAGCGCATCCTTGTAATTGACGCCGGCGTACGCCGTGCGTATGACCACATCCCCCGGCGATAGATCGGCCAGGGCCAGGCACGCTAGGCCAGAGGTCATTGGCCCGTCGCGCCGGATCTGGTATGCGCGGAATGCGCCGGGGCCTGGCGCGCCGCCCGTGGGTGTTGGTTGCATTGAGGTCTCCTTGTTCTTGCTGCTTTTTGATCATTGCGCCGGTCCAAGCGGCGCCGCTTTTACAGGTATCATTCGAGAATATGAACGCAGTGCATACACATTGCTCCAGGCTGATCTGACCCATTCATGAAAACCCGATCCGAAACGAGTCCCGCCACTTCCGAGCCCCGCTCCTTGCTGCGGATTCTCGGCATCTTTGAGGTGCTGGCGCGCGGTGCAGGTGGCGCCACGCTCGCGGAACTGAGCAGCGAACTCGAGGCGCCCAAGAGCAGCCTGCTCTTGCTGTTGCGGCCCTTGGTGGCCCATAAGTACCTGATGCATGCGGCCGGACGCTACGAACTGGGGCCATCCATCTTCCAGTTGTCGGCCGAGGTGCTGGCCAGCGCGGGTGTCACCAAGATCCTGCGGCCCTATGTCGAGGAGCTGGCGGCGCGTTGTGAGGAAAGTGTGTTCCTGGCGCTGATCGACAAGGAAGCGAAAACGGTTACCTATATCGATGGCATCGACAGCAAGCAACCGGTCCGGTACTCGGTGCCGATCGGCACGAAGCGGCCGCTGCACGTGTCGGCCGCGGGCAAGTTGCTGTTCGCGTTTCAGGACCAGGCTTGGCAAAAGAAATACCTCAAGACCGCAAAACTCAAGTCCATGACTGGCAAGCCTCTGCCGGACAAGGAGGCTTTCGAGTCGCAGCTGCAGGAAATACGTGCTTCCGGAATTGCGGTGAGCATGGGTGAGGCGGTCGCAGGCGCGTCTGGCATCGCCGCGCCGATCGTCAAGGCTGACGGCACGGCCAGCTACGCGCTGATGATTGCGGCGCCCAGCGACCGTTTCGTGCAGTCGCTGCCTGCCTTGCGGCAGCTGCTGCAGGAAGTGGCCGCAGATGCTTCCGCAACCTTACGGCACATGCCCGGCAATTGAGGCTCCAGCCAGCTGATTGCGCCATTGTGTCTGTTCGGCGGGCGATAACCATCCCGCCAGCGCCGCTTCCATCGTGCTGGCGCTAGCGGCCTCGGGCGGCGTCGGCTTTCCCGGGGCCGTGCGCGAGAAGCGCGGGGCAGGCGCCGGCTGCATGACGCCGGCGACCTCGATCAAGACCTCCCGCTCCCGCATATGAGGGTGCTCGGCGGCCTGGTCCAGCGATAGCACCGGCGCGACGCATACGTCCGTCGTACCGAGCAGTTCGCACCACTGCGCCTGCGTCTTCTTCCTGAAGGCGTCGGCGAAGATGGACCTGGCCAGCGGCCATCCGTCGCGGTCGGCTTGGCGGCCGAGTGATTCACGGTCCAGACCCATGAGTTCGAGCAGCCTGTCGTGGAACTTGCGTTCCAGCGGCGCGACGGAAATCCACTTGCCATCGGCGCACTCGTAGACGTCATAGAAATAAGCGCCAGAATCCAGCATGTTGTGGCCACGCTTGTCGTTCCAAAGCCCGGCCGCATGCAGGCCGAACAGGGAGGTCGCGAGCGATGCAGTGCCGTCCACGATGGCGGCGTCGACGACCTGGCCCTGTCCTGACCGGGCGGCTTCGATGATGGCGGCGAGCACGCCCAGGGCCAGGTACAGCGCGCCGCCGCCGAAGTCTCCCACCAGATTCAGGGGCGGGGTCGGCGGCTGGCCTTCGCGGCCCATGGCGTGCAACACGCCGGTCAGGCCGATGTAATTGAGATCATGGCCGGCCACCTGGGCCAGCGGTCCGGTCTGGCCCCAACCCGTCATCCGGCCGTAGACCAGACGCGGATTGCGTGTCAGGCACGAGTCGGGTCCCAGTTCCAGGCGTTCCATCACGCCGGGCCGGAAACCCTCGAGCAAGGCGTCGGCGCTTTCGACCAGACGCAGCACCAGGTCCCGTGCCGTGGCGCTCTTGAGGTCCAGGGCGATGGCTTTGCGGTTGCGCAACAGCAAGTTGAACCTGAGCGGGCGCTCGATGCCCAGCGATGGGGGTTCCGGCCGGTCTATGCGCAGCACGGTAGCGCCCAGGTCCGCGAGCAGCATTGCGGTCATCGGGCAGGGACCTATGCCCGCGAACTCGATGATCTTGATTCCCTTGAGCGGACCCATCATGCCTCTCCCTGACTGGCCGGGGCTGTCTCGCCGCCGGGCGCCGCGCTGACAGGCGCCGGCACGAGGTAGAGCGCGCGGCCGCTGGCGATGAGATTGCCCTCTGTGTCCAGCACGCGGGCATGCGCGGTCGCGAAACGCCTGCCCAGGTGTATGACCTGGCCCTCGGCCCGCAAGTCGCCGGGTTTGGCCACGCGGTGGAAGTCCACATGCATGTCGATCGTGGGGACGGGAACGCCCACTTTCAGGGCGACCGCGTAGTCGCCAGCGGCATCGATCAGCGTCGCAAGTATGCCGCCATGCGTGGAGCGGATATCGGGGTTGGAAATGAGTTCCTCGCGCCAGCGGATGCCGAGCGCGATGCCGTCGTCATCGACTCGCAGCACGGACATGCCTAACCATCGGTTCAAGGGACTGCGGTTGACGATGCGGCTTGCCTCGGCGAATGCGGTGGGACTCATAAGGCCTCATGTGGCTGGTCTGCCCGCCGGTCTTCGGCCGCTCGGGTCAGATTTTTGATTGTTCATTATTATGAACGTCATTCATAAATATACTGGTGGAGAAAATGGAGTGTCAAGGCCGGAAATTCGGGGCCTTGCGTGCCGGCGTCCGGCATCGCCTGACCGCGCGGCGTGGGCAGGGCGTTCATGCCTGTTCCGTAGTCCGCTGTTCGTCGGCTGTCTCGACGGCGTTCTTCACGGCCGCGAGCACATCGTCGCAGATGCCCGATACCGCCTCCGCCGAGCCGCGGACACCCAAGTGGTCCAGGTGCGCATCGAGTTGCGCGCATTGTGTGGCCAGCGCAGGCAGGCGGAAGATGGCCAGCATGCCGCGCAAGGCGTGCAGTTCGCCGCGCAGGCGGCCCCTATCCTGGTCCATGGCGGCTCGCTTGATGGTGGCCAGGGATTGTGCGCAGGATTGTTCGAAGGTGCGCAGCAGCGCGGGTGGAAAGGCGCGTCCGTCGGTCAGGGCTTGCGGGCCGCCGGAATCCGCCGTGGACTGTTGCAGGCTGGGCGCGGCTTGTCCGCACACGTCCAGCAAGGCAAGTTCGAGTTCGGCCAGCGGCAAGGGCTTGGTCAGCACGCGCGCGATGCCCGCTTCATCGCAACGTTGCCGCTCGTTTTCCGTCACGCAAGCGGTGGCGGCGATGACAGGCATGTCCGGCCGGACGGAGCGGGCCTGGCGGGCCAGCGCATAGCCGTCCATGCCGGGCATCGCCAGATCCGTCACCAGCACGTCATAGCGGCGTGATGCCAGCAGCGCGCAAGCCTGCGCGCCGCCCTCCGCCAGATCGACTTCGCAGCCCAGCAGTTTGAACTGCTCTTCGAACAAGCCGCGATTGGCGGCGTTGTCTTCGGCCACCAGTACCCGCAACGATCGTACCGGATGCGGCGGCGCCGGCACGGGCATTGCCGTGGCCAGGGGCGCGTCCTGCAACGCGTGCCGCAGTGCCCAGGCCAGGCCCTGCAGCCCATACATGGACACGCTGAGCTTGCGCCCCGCATCCTGTGGCATGGAGGGGCCCAGCATGCCGCAGTCGATCACCCATGAGGACTGGTCCAGCAATCTGTCCTCGTCCCGGGGCTGCCAATCCGCTTTGTTCCCCCAAATGATGAGGACCGTCGCTTCGTCCAGCATGTCCGCGTCCAGCTCGGAAGGGTGGCGGCGGGCGTGAACGCGCAGTCCCCAGGTGCGCAGGACGGCTTCCAGATGGTGGCGGCAGTTGTCGCGCGCAGCCAGCAGCAATACCTGTTCGCCGGCGAACCATGGCCTGTCGTTTTCACCGGCGTCGATACCTGGTTCCAGGGTGAACGCAAACAGGCTGCCGCGTCCAGGTTCGCTGCGCACCGACAGGGAGCCGCCCATCGCCTCCACCAGTCGGCAGCACAAGGTCAGCCCCAGGCCGGTGCCGCCGTAGCGTCTGCCTATGGTCGCGTCGGCCTGGCTGAAGGCGCGGAAGACGCTCTGCGTCTGTTCTTCGGTCATGCCTATGCCCGAGTCCTCGACCTCGATGGCGATGCTGGTCGTGTCGGTCCGGACACGCAGCACCACCTGGCCCTGGTCGGTGAACTTGATGGCATTGGAGAGCAGGTTGTGGATCACCTGTCCCAGCCGGGTGGCATCCCCCCGCATCGGCAGCCTGAGCGCAGCGCCCAGCTCGCCGAGCAAGGCCAGGCCCTTGGCTTGAGCTTGGGGCGCGAACATGGACAAGGCGCGCGAGGCGACTTCGAGCAGGTCGAACTCCGTCTGCTCCAGGCTGAGCTCGCCGGCCTCGATCTTGGAGAAGTCCAATACGTCGCTGATCGTGGCGAGCAGCAGGCCCGACGAGGCGCGCACGGTTTCGAGCCGGTTGCGCTGGACTGGCGCCAGGCGCGAGCGCGAGAGCAGTTCGAGGTGTCCCAGGATGGCATGCAGCGGGGTGCGGATCTCATGGCTCATCGCCGCCAGAAAGGCCGACTTGGCGGCATTGCCGCGGTCGGCAGCGGCCTTGGCCTCGCGCAGGCGCTGCGCCAACTGGTACTTTTCGGTGACATCGATGAATGCGGCCACGACCACGTTGGCACCCCGGTAGCGCGCACCCGCCATGCTGACCGACAAGGTGACGGGATTGCCGTCGCGGGCCACGAAAGAGAGGTCTTCCTCGACCACATCCGTGTCGCGCGTGCCTGCAGCCACGCCTGCGCGCCGTCGGTAGCGGTTGGCCAGTTCCGCCGACAGGCTGAATTTTCCCGCGCCCACGCGCGCAGTCATCTTCTCCATGGCCGGGCTGTGCAGCAGCGGGCTGCCGCTGGCCGCATCGATCAGGCCCAGGCCGACCGGCGCTGTTTCGATGAGCGTACGGTTGAGATGCTCGCTTTCCAGCGCCAACCGGGAGCGGTTCATCAAGGGCCGGACCACGCGCAATTCGAAGTAGAACAGCAGGGCCCATATGAGCGCCAAGGTCGTTGCGGTCATGGTGGCGGGCATGGTCAGCTGCGCGGCAATGGCGTTGACGATGCTGCTCCAGTCCAGCGTAAAGACCAGCACCCAACTGGTGGGACCCAGGCCTTCCGAAATCGAGAACTGGCCGGAGCGTGTCCTTTCCTGGCGTGTGCCGGCAGGGATGTCTGCAAGATCGGCGGCAGGCGCCGCGTCCTGTGCGAGGTCGGACTCCGCGCCCGGCGATGCGGCGATGAGTTGACCGCTGGCCGACAGGATGGCGAAATCCCCAGCCTGCCGATTCGCCGCTGGCGATGCGCCGGGCTGCAGGGGGGCATACTCCGTCACCAGCACGGCGACGGGCACTCCCTTGTCCAGTATGGTTCCACCGATGCGGAACACCTGCTTGCCGGTAATCGGATTGGCGACGGGAGGGATCCAGCGCAAGGAGCGCCACGTATCGGCGCCTGCGTCCGTGGCGATCAGCATGCGCCGGCTGACCTCGCCCGTCAGCAGGGCCAGGTAGCGGTCGCGGTCGGCCAGGATCCTTTGGCGGACGGCCTGGTCTGGGGCGGGGACCAGACCCGCAATGCTGCCGTTGACGCCAAAGAAGAACGAGGCCAGCGAGTTGCCATGGTCGGCGGGGCTGCCTGAAGGAATGCGGCCGATCTGCTCGGCCAGATTGAAGAACTTGCCTATTGCCGCATTCGCCACCCGCCCGCTCCCCGAGCCCAATATCCATTGCGAGCGGGAATCCTCGTCGGATTCCAATAACAGTTCTTCGCCCTGGCTGCGGTACTTTGCGATCTGCACAGCGTCGAAGGGAGCCGCTTCCCGCCACATCAGTTCCGCGCTGGCCAGACCGATGCGGAAGGCGTTCTCGCGTGTATAGATTTCCTTCATGAGCACGGCGTGTTCAGCCACGAAGGATTGGCGCACATACTCCAGGTACTTGTCGGCGGTGGTCTTTGCTTCCAGGGCGAAGGTCAACAGCACCGCAGCCGTGATCAGCACTCCGCCGCCCAGGCTCTGCCAGCGCTGATAGCGGCGAAAGCGCGTCACGGTGTCGAGCCGCGAGGGGCTCAGGCGGTGGCGTAGTCGAATCAAGATGCGGCAGGATATGTATCAGGCGGCGCCGGCATGCCGCCGCGGATGGGCGGGCGCAGCGGGTTTCAGGGGCGGGCGCAATCACTTGAACATCATTCCGGCCGCTTTGACGCAAAGGGGCGGTGGCGGCTTTGATGTGGATCAAGCGGCTGCCATTCGGATGCTGGATGCGTTCTACGTGTCGACATTGCACAAGCGACAGCGTGTGGGGCGCCCGCCCGGCGGGGATTCAAGCGACTTGCTCGTCCTCCTCTTGGGGCAGCGCCGCGTTGGCCGCGGCCAGGGCGGGCTGGTCCGGCAGTGCGGCGCAGCCGTATCGGATCAAGTCCGCATCGCGTTCAAGACCCAGCTTTTTCATCGCGCTGCGCTTCTGTGAACTGATCGTCTGCACGCTGCGGCTGGAGATCTGCGCTATTTCGGTGATGGTGGTGCCCGCACAGAACAGGCGGATGATCTCGGCCTCTCGCCGCGTCAGCCGGGATGGTTGCGGCGAGAGGGATTCGCGGATGATCATGTCCTTGACCGTCGGCGAATAGTAGGTCCGGCCGCGGCTCATCGCGTGTATCGCTTCGGCGATATGGCGCGTGGAGTCCGCTTTGCTGAGTATGCAGAGATTCTTTTCGGCCAGCAGCGCCCGCAGCAGCGTGGGATGCTCGATCATCGTGAGCACGGCCACGCGCAGCGCCGGGAAACGCCGTCGCAGAAAACCGATGAGCCCCAGGCCGTCGCCGTGTTTGCCGCCCGGCATCGCATAGTCCGAGACCACCGCGTCGCAGGGTTGCGCTTCCAGCAGGGCAACCAGGTCCGTGGAATTCCTGGCGCAGCCTATGACTTCGATCGCCGGGTCCCGCGCGAGCTCATGGCTCACGCCCAGGGACACGATGGGATGATCGTCGGCGACGATGACGCGGATGCGGCCGTGTGACATGTTTTTTTCCGTTCATCCAGAGCCTGCTACTGGAACCGCCGCGCGTCCATGGCCGGTTGCCGCGGGATTCGAAAGCAGGCGTTTGAAACGCCGTATGTGCGTGGCAGTTGTGACGATGCCGCTTGCCGCCATAGTACCGACTGCTGGAACGCGGAAGAATAGGAGGAGTACGAAAGTGCGGCCTCCCTCGCCGCCGCTTTGCACTCCCTGGCAGCCTGCTGCGGAATCGTAGAAGTACGACTCTGTTTTCGTAGCCTTCCCAAAGCCCCGCCGCCGCGCGATCCGTATTCTGCCTGCAAGACGAGCGTCGCCCGGCATGGCCGGAGCGGCAGCCGGCCGGGCAGCGAGCGCTTCCCGTGCAAGGTGGCTGAGAGCAAGGGGATGGGGAATGACAGGGGAGCGTACCGGCAAACCCGGGCAGGCGGACGCATGCTTGCGCCGCAAGCGCTCAAGCGCATGCCAACGAGCGGCCGCTACGGGCGTCGGGCTGACCATGGTGTTGTACGCGAGCAGCTCGTGGGCGCAGATTCCGGATGCGGGGCGCGCCATTCGCGATCTGGAATCGGCCTTGCCCGCCATGCCCGCGGCCAGCAGCGCACCCGACGTGCAGCTGCCCGAGCTGCAGCCGCCTGCCGCCGCGTCTGGCGAGGCGGACGCGGGCCCTTCCGTCCTGGTTCGCGAGTTTCGCTACGAAGGCAACCATGTCGTCGACGCGGTCACATTGCAGGCGCTGTTGGCCGATCTGGCGGGCACGGCGTTGACGTTGCCGGAGCTGCGCGCGGCCGCCGATCGCATCACTGCTTACTACCACGATCAGGGTTATGTGCTGGCGCGCGCCTATTTGCCGCCGCAGGACCTCGATGCGGGCATCCTCCGCATCGCCGTGCTGGAGGGCAGCTACGGCGATATCCGCCTGCAGAACCGCTCGCGGGTCCGCGACGTGGTACTGGAGCAGCCGCTCTCCGTCCTGAGCGCGGGCGATACGGTGCAGGCCGACGAACTGGAGCGCGCGCTGCTGTTGTTGAGCGACCTGCCCGGCGTGGCCGTGACGGGTACGCTGCAGGCTGGCGCCGAAACCGGCACCACCAGCCTGCTGGTGGACGCTGACGCGGGGCCGCTCATCTTCGGCAGCCTGGACGCGGACAACTTCGGCGGCTACTACACCGGCGAGTACCGGCTGAGCGGCAGCTTCGGCGTCAACAGCCCCCTGCGCCTGGGCGATCAGCTCAATCTGCGGCTGCTGGGTAGCGACCGCGGTCAACGCTACTACAACGCGGCCTATCAGCTGCCGCTGGGGCCCTGGTCCACGCGGGTCGGCGTGGGCGTGTCCAGCATGCGGTACGAACTGGGCAAGCGCTTCGAACCTCTGGGTGCGCATGGCCGCGCCGAAGTGTCGACCGCGTTCATTCAGCAGCCCTTGGTGCGCACGCGTCGCGCCAGCCTGCGCCTGCAATTGCAGTATGAGCGCAAGCGTCTGGCTGATCGCATGGACCTCTTCGAGGTCAGCAGTCGCAAGCGTATCGGGCTATGGACCGTGGCCCTGGCCGGCAGCAGCGAGGACGGATGGTTCGGCGGTGGACGGAACGCCTGGAATCTGTCGCACAGCCGCGGCCGGCTGCGGCTGGGCGACGCGCAGGCCGGGCGCGAGGATCGCCAGACCGTGCGTGCAGCCGGCTGGTTCGGCAGGACCAATCTCTCGGTCAGCCGATTGCAGCAGCTCGCAGGCCGCTTCCAGCTGTTTGCGCGGCTGGAGGCACAGTGGGCTTCGAGGAACCTGGACAGTTCGGAAAAATTCAGCCTGGGCGGCCCCTATGGCGTGCGCGCGTACCCGCTGGGCGCGGCCAGCGGCGACGAAGGTTGGCTGGCCAGCGCCGAGTTGCGCTACCAGCTGGCCCCCGGCTGGCAACTGAACGCCTTCGCGGACCGGGGGGGCGTGCGTCTGAGCAAACGCCGCTGGGCGCAGGGCGACAACCGCAACGGCCTGGGCGCGGCGGGATTCGGCATTACGCAGTTCGGCGCCAGCCATCAGGTGAATGTGAGCATCGCCTGGCCGATTGGGCAGCAGCCACTCGCGACGGAGGCGGACCAGGAGCCCCGTTTCTGGCTCCAGGCATCGCACTACTTCTGATCCAGGCGCAGCACGCGCGCAATTTTCCCAACCGGCGCAGCCTGCCATGACGGCGGACCCGCCACTCTTGCGAGGCAATCATGAACAAGACATATGCATTGGTATGGAACGAGGCCAGACAATGCTGGAGCGTGACGCGCGAGTCCGTGCGGCGTCACGGAAAAAAGGGGGGCGGCAGGCGCGGCAGCGTCGCGGCGCTGGCGCTGATCGGCTTGGCGGGCCTGTCTTCCGCGCATGCTGCGCCGACGGGCGGAACGATTGCGGCCGGCAACGGTATCGGCGATATCCACAATACGCTGGACCGGAAGCAGGTGTCGATCAACCAGCACACGCAAAAGCTGATCATCGACTGGAACAGCTTCAATATCGGCGCCGATGAACGCGTCGCCTTCAACCAGCCGGGCGGCAGTTCCATCGCGCTGAACAGAGTGAATGGCCTGTCGCCGAGTTCGATCCTGGGGCGCATGGACGCCAATGGCCAGGTCTTCCTGGTCAACCCCAACGGCATCGTCTTCGGCAAGGGCGCGGAGGTCAATGTGGGTGGCCTGGTTGCCTCGACCAAGTTGCTTTCCGACGCGGATTTCAACGCGGGCAACTACCGTTTCACGGGGGCGTCGGAGGCCGCTGTGCTGAACCAGGGCGTGATCGCGGCGCGCGATCGGGGCAGTGTCGCGCTGCTGGGCGCCAAGGTCAGCAACCAGGGTGTCATCCAGGCGCGGCTGGGACGGATCGCGTTGGCGGCAGGCGGAACGTTCACCGTGAACTTCGACGGCAACGGCCTGCTCGATCTGCGGATGGATGGCGCCGCGCTGTCCGCCCTGGCTGAGAATGGCGGCATGCTGAGCGCCGACGGCGGGCAGGTGCTGATGACCGCCAAGGCTGCCGGCGCAGCCTTGCGCACGGTAGTCAACAGCCAGGGTATCATCGAAGCGAAGACGCTGCAGGGTCAGGGCGGCAAGATTACGCTGGATGGCGGCGACGCCGGCCTGGTGGTGGCTGCCGGCAAGATGAATGCGAGCGCGCTTGCCTCGCATGGCAATGGGGGCGAGGTAGAGATCCGCGGGCAGCAGGTGACAGTGCGGCTCGGCGCCGAGGTCGATGCGCGGGCGTTGAATGGCGATAGCGGAACGTGGCGCATCGCCTCGGCGGACGTGGCCGTGGGTGCAAACGCCAGCGCGGCAAACGCCACGGTGCATGCGGACACCATCGCCAGCAACCTCGCGGCCACGAACATCGTGTTGGAAGGCACTGCGGGCGATGTCGCGCTCAACGGTCCGGTCGCGTGGCGCAGCGGCAACGCGCTAGGCTTGATCGCGGCGGGGGATGTTGCGGTCACCGGAGACCTGACGGCGACCGGCCAGAACGCCGCCATCGCCATGTCCGCTGGCGGCGAAATCGCGCTCAACGGCAAGACAGCCATCAGCGGCATCAATGGCGCATTGTCCTTGCAGGCGCCAGGCGGCCATGTGCTGGGCGAAGGCGCGTCGATCACGCTGTCCGGCGTGGGCGCCTCGTTCCACGCGCATGGCCAGCGCTACGCCGTTATCCAGAACCTCGCTCAACTTCAGGATATCGACCGCAATCTGAGCGGCTTGTACGTGCTGGGCAACAACCTGAGCGGTCGCGGCGCGATCCAGTCCATAGGCGGTTCGCACGGCACCTTCTCGGGTACCTTCGACGGGCTGGGCAATACGCTGAGCGGCTACTCGGTCAGCGGAGCCGGTCCCAATGTGGGCCTGTTTGCCGCATCGTCCGGCAGCATCCGTAATATCAACCTGGCGTCGATGAAGGTGAATACGCCGTCCAGCGGCGTGGCGTCCATGTCGGTGGGCGCGCTGGTGGGCTACAACTCAGGCCAGATCATCAACGTGTCCACTACCGGCATGTACGTGAAGGGCAGTTCGTACCACCGCAATGTGGTGGGCGGCCTGGTCGGCACCAACGTCGGCGGCAGCATCGACCGGGCCAGCGTCGCGGGCAACGTGTACGCGGGTTCGCACACGGTCGCGCTCGGCGGGTTGGCGGGCGAGAACCTGAACTCCGTATCGAGTCGCGGCACCATCACGCGCAGCGTCTCGCACAACGCCGTATCGGGCGTCATGCAGCGCGATGAGCTGGGTGGCATGGGTGGTCTGGTTGGTGTGAATCGCGGCTTGGTCGCGGACGCCTCCAGCCACGCGGGCACGCAGGCCACGGGCGCTGGCCACAGCGTGGGCGGACTGGTGGGCAACAACCTGGGCGGGGCCATCGAGCGCTCGTTCGCTACTGGGTGGGTGCAGAACGGCAGCAACGCCTACACGGGCGGCCTGGTGGGCTTGAACAGCGGGAGCATTTCCGGGTCGGCAACTGAGGGCGGTGTCAGTGCCGAGGGCGGCGGATCGACCGGCGGCTTCGCCGGACGCAACACCAGCAGCGGCCTGCTGGCGGATGTCACGGCCGCGGGCGACGTGACGGCCGTGTATGGCGTCAATGTGGGCGGCCTGGTCGGCGCCAACGACGGCCGCATCGATACGGCAGAAGCGGGAGGCGAAGTCAAGGCCGGCCAAACCCGCAATGGCGGCCACGCGGGCGGTCTGGTTGGCTACAACAGCGGCAGGATAGAAGCCTCGGTCGCCCGCGGCAAGGTTGCTGGCGGGGCCTATGCCTACACCGGGGGCCTGGTCGGCTACAACACCGGGACGCTGGCGACGGTCAACGCCAGCGGCGACGTGAAGGCGGGGAAGAACAGCGCGGTAGGAGGGCTGGTTGGCGCCAATCGGGGCTTTATCGTTTCAGCGATGGCCAACGGCAATGTTTACGGCAGCTTCAACAGCCATGTCGGCGGCGTGGTGGGCGAGAACGGCGACATGGGGGAAGTCCTGCAGTCGTCTTCCGCGGGGGAGGTTGGCGGCGCCGGCCAGGCTTACCTTGGCGGCATCGCGGGCCTCAACCAGGGCGCGATCACCTATTCCAGCGCGAGCGGCAAGGTGAACTTCGTCAACTCCCTTTCGCACACCTATGGCGGCCTGGCCGGTGCGAACTATGGGGTGATGCGCGCCAACAGCACGTTCGGACTGGCATCCCTGGTGCCGCAAGTGGGCTTGAACCACGGCATCGTCGAACGTTGATTGGCGGTGCTTGAAAAGGGCCGTGGGCGCTTGCGTCTATGGCCTGTTCGCAAGAGGCGCAGCCATCTCAAGGAAATTCGAAGGTGAACTCCGCGCTACCGTCGGCGATGCCGGCCTTGACCATCCCGTCGGCCGGCGCCGTGCGGATGTAGTGGGCCCGCAGCGCCAGCACGGCCTGGTCGCCGACGCGTTGCATGTCATACGCGATACCGTGGCGGACGGGAGTATTGGCGGTATCGTCGATCATTGCGATGCCTATGCCCTCGGCCGTTTCCGAGCCAGGCTTCAGGCTCAGCACATAGGGATCCAGGTTCGGTCCGTACTTGTCGGCGAAGGTAATGGTCGGCTTGGCCGCGGCGCTGCATTGGCTCAGCACGATGGAGAATTCCTTGGAAGGCGAGGTGGCCCCCGGCGTGTCGAAAATGGAGATGGGCAAGTCGCCCAGCGAGACCGCTATCGTCCGATAGGCGCCGACCTCGCACTTGTTGGGCACGATCACGCCGGTGCCGCCGCCGATGCCGATGACGCCCGTGCCCTGGTAGGAAAAGGGCTGATTGCCGCAGACGCCGGCAATACCCGGCGTCCACACGGGAAAGCTCTGGATGACCTCGCCGTAGCCCACTTTGCCCTGCTGATAGTTGACCGCATAGAGCATCAGCGTAATGTTGGGGTCTACTCCAGTCACTTTCAGTTCCCCGCTGGGCAGGTTGGCCGCGGAGTCGGTCAGTACCAGGCGCTGGATGTACTCGGTGACGGTGGAGTTCTTCTGCGATGCCGACCCGGAGGTGTCGTAGTACACGGGACGCTTGTCCACGACCACGGGCAGTGCGCCGGGCTTGATCCGTCTTTCGACGCCATCCGCGCCCATGACGGATACCTGCAATCCAATGCCGGGCACGTTCGTCTGCGCCGTGCCGTCGGCGGCCACGCCTACGTTGTGGCCCCATTGCGCCGCCGCGACCAGTTCGTGGAGCACGCCTGGCGATACTCCCGAGCCGAACTGGAAGTTGTTGAAGAGCCCGGCTCCCCGCTCGAACAGCACGTCGCCGATCTGCGAGGAACTGGTCAGCGGCGAGACTTCGCGCCAGGGGCCGCCGGCCTGATTCGACTGGCTGCAGTGGATGGCGGGGCGATTCATGACCAGTTCGCTGCGGGCCGGGGCGCATGGCAGCGCCACCGCAGCGGCCAGCAGGACGATGGCGGACCGTGCCGGGCGGTCGGGGCCGTGAGTGAGCGCGGGAATGGGAGGCTTGTTCATCGGGTGTTCTCCTGGATGCCGGGACCTGCCCGGACTCAGTCTGCGGGCGCGAGCGTCGCCACGCCGCGGACCAGGGCGCCGGCGTCGTCGGCCGCCTCATAGTGCAGCGTGGTTGAGCCTGCCTCGGGTTGATGGCCGGCGGGCAGCGTGAACCGGCTGGTGGCGTAGGGCGGCAGCGTCAAGCCCTCCAGGCGCCGCATGCCGGCTGCCGCGGGGATCTCCAGCCGCGCCAGCGATACATGGAAAGGGGTGGGGTTGCGCGCCTCCAGCTGCCATGGCGCGGCGGCGTCGCCTGTCCGCCCATATTTCCACCTGACATGTGCCGGAGCCTCCCGCGGCTTGCCTTGCAGTCCCTGGGGGCGGAACAGGATCTTCATCCGCAGCCGGACCGACAGCTGCAGCCGGTTGCGGCGTGATGGCGGCAGCGAGGGGATCTCGAGGAAGTTGATCCAGAACACCGACTCGCGGTCCTGCGGCAGGGACCCGCCCGTGTAGCGCAGTTCCAGCGCCCTGCGCTCGCCGCCATCCAGCCGGTAGACCGGCGGGGTCAGCACGAAGGGCGCGGACAGCTTGCTGGGGTCGGTGCGCGTCTGCGCCTGCTCCTGGTCCAGCCACGCCTGCACCAGAATGGGCGCGTCTCCCGAGTTGCCGGTGCGTATCGTCAGCGACCTGGCTTGCGCCGGGTAGATGAAGCGCGTGCCGATCACGCTCAGGCCCGCATGCGCCCAGGCCGCCATGGTGGTCGTCAGCAGGCCGGCGGCCAGGCACGGCGCGCATGCGCGCAGAATCGCCCGGCAGGATCGCAGGCGCATCATCGACGCGCCAGCGGGCCGGGGCTCGCTGGCCCGCCGCCGTCCGCCGGCATCGGCGCGCATGTGAGGGAGAGCTCGTCATAGCCTTGGTCGCGCTGCCGCGCGCGCTCCGGCAAGGCGTAGTCGATGGCGCAGCGCTGCTGTGGCCCGGGTCCCCAACGCACGATGACGCGGCCCCGGTCCTGTTCCACCCGCATGACGATGCGACTGCCCTGGCCCACCGCGCCCAACGGCTTGTCGTTGGCGGCATCCAGCACTTCCGCGCCGAAGGGCAACGCGGCGCCGTCGGCCTGGCGGCCGTCGATCAGTACCGGCCGCGCCACGCGGGTGGGATAGGACAGCAGCACGACCGCGCCAGCGCGCGGCGCCACATTGCGCGAACTGGCCTGCAACTCCACGTCGTCGGGGATGTCGCGCGGATCGATGTCGACCGTGTTGAGCTGGTAAGGGCTCAGGCTGGCGACGACGCCGTAGCCGCGGCCGTCCAGGCGATCGCCGCCATAGCCGATCTGCGCGCCTTCGGCGTGGTCGGCGCGGACCAGCGCTACCGTTTCGCCCAGCGTCTGCGAGAAGGTCACGCCGCCGGCATGGGCAAGCACCCCGCCGGATGCGTTCAGCGATGCCTGGCGATAGCCGGAGCCTTGAGAAATGCCCGCACCCACCCAGGCCTGCGGCAGGCGGTAGCCGATGTTCGCGCTTGCCGAGTTGGCGTTCTCGCGGCTGGCGTGAGACGCCGACACCGAATAGGTGCCGCGGTCGGATTCGCCCATCGTGCCGGCGACCGAGGTGGTGACGTTGGCGCCGGCGCGCGAGTCTGCGCTGTAATAGGTGTTGAGCGTGGGGGCGCCGCGCTCGGCCCGCCCCAGGGGAATGGAGAGATTCAGGGTGATCAGGGTGGAGTTGTCCCGACCGCCGCCCCGGTAGGAAGTGCGCGTGGCGAGGTTCTGCATGCGCTGCACGCCGAAGGAATAGGAGATGTCGCGCCAGCGGTTGCTATAGCCCAGCGCAAAATTGATGGTGTTGCTGTGGCCTTGCCAGTATTGGATGGCCGAACCCGACAAATAGACGTTGCCGCCGTTGGCGCCCAGCTGCTGGCTGATGTTGGCGTCGAACCGGCCGCGCGTGCGGCCCAAGTCGCCGAACCAGCGGTAGCGCTGCGGCGTGCCTTGCAGCGCGATGCTCTCGCGCAGGCCCACGAAGCCGCTGGTGGAATAGCGGTAGGCCAGCAGCGAAAAGTTGGTGCCGCTGTTGGGCAGGTTTTTGCTGTACGACAGGCGGTAGCTGGCGCCGGTGCGGGTGCCTTCGTCCGGCAGATCGGCACGGGACAGAGTGACGTCGGCCGCGAATGCCCCAATCTGGGTATTTACCGCGGCGCCCGCCAGCACGGAGCCATAGTGCCGGGTGAACGCGAGGCCGCCGTAACCCGTGTACATGTCGCCCAGCCCGCGCTTGAACGTGCCTTGGAGCAGATACTGCGAGCTGCTGCCCATGCCCAGGTCTATCGCGCGCCCGGCGGTCAAACTGTAGCGGCTGGTGCCGGGCCGCAGCAGCTGGACCGTCGTGGCGAAGGGCACGACGAAGCTGCGCGAACTGCCGTCCGCCTCGACGATGCGCACGTCCAGGTCCCCGCCGTATCCCGCGGCCTGCAGGTCCTCGATCGCGAAGGGGCCGGGCGCCACCGTGGTTTCGTACACGAGATAGCCGCGCTGGTACACCGATACCTGGGCATTGCTGTTGGCGGTGCCGCGCACCGTAGGGCTATAGGAGCGCAGCGCGCTGGGCAGCATGCGTTCGTCGCTGACCAGCTGCACGCCCCGAAACGACACGGAGTCGAACAGATCGCCTTCGGTGGAGCTTTCGCCCATCAGCAGCTGCGACTTCCATGCCGGCACATCTGTCTTCAGGTAGGTATAGCCACGCTGATAGCTGGCGCCGTGGCCGGGCGACCAGGTGGCGCTGCCGTAGTGGCGCAGCCTGAATGCGCCCACGTTGATGCCGGCGTTCAGGCCGGCATAGCCGCGCGTGGTCTGCGTCCCCCGGCTGTCCGACGTGAAGAGATTGCTGTTGTAGTTCAGTCGCGCCGCCGTCACGCCACTGTCCCAGTTCGACGGATCCACGTAGGCGCCAGGCGTGGCCAGGCGCAGATAGTATTTGGGCACGGTGAGGTAGAGCTTCTGCTCGGCCGCCTCCAGCTTGACCTGCGCGCCGGGCACGTAGTGCGACAACTCGCTGCAGGCTGCAGTCGCGGACAGCGCAAGCATGCCGTCGCCGCGCGCGGCCTTGTCCGTGTCCAGGCCCAGGCGCGCCAGCAATTCGCCGTCGTAACAGGGCGTGGCGCCGTCGCTGCCGGCCAGGAGGCGGAACTGGATCTCCTCCACGCCGCGCCACTGTCCGTTGACGTAGATGTCCAGCCGGTGCAGGCCAGGCTCCATGAGGTTGCCGCGTTCGAAGCGGCTCGTGTCGATGGCCGTGCCGCCGGCGCCCTGGAACATCATCTGCGGGTCGAAGAACGCCTGCTTGCCATGTACGGGCGCGGCCCAGGCCGCCGCCGCCAGCAGCGCGGCAGAAAGGCCGGATGCCGACCTGAACGCGGCCGGGCGCGGGTTCGCGGGACGAGCGAGGTTTGGCAAGCGGGGGCAAGCCCTTGCGTGTGGGTAATCCATCGGGACGTGTCAGCTCTGTGATGCGCAGGTCTAAGTTGCGCCGCGCATTTATTCGGTAACGGTCTTCTCGTTCTTGCTGGTTCCGCCGTAATCGGTGATGACCTCGTACTGGACCGAGACTTTGCCCGCAGGTTTGGGCGCGTGTGCCGGAAAGGCGAAGCGCGTTTTGTCAAAGGGCGCCACCATGCCGCCTTCCAGGGCGGTTCGCCTGCCCCCCGCGATCAGATCGATGCTCGCGAAGGACACGTGGTAGGGCGTCGGGTTCGTGACTTCCAGCGCCTGCCCGCTCAGCTTCCAGGTCAGCAGCCCTGGTGCGGCCTGGACATGGGGGCGCAGCGAACCCGGCCTGAAGAACACCTTGATGCGCGACCGGAACTGGAAGATCAGCACATTGGCGTCGTTCGGGTCGCGCGGCGGCGTTTCCAGCACGTTGAGATAGAACAGGCTTTCGCGGTCGGCAGGCAGCGGCTCGCGGGTATATGAGATTCGCAGCACCGCGCCACTGTCGGGGTCCACCCGAACGACCGCTGGCGCCAGGACGAAAGGCACGCGCATGTCCACTGGCGAGGTATCGGCATTGCCGTCGTCCAGCCAGCTCTGCGCCAGCACGGGGCCGGCGCCCGCGTTGCGGATGGCCAGTGTCGCGTCCCGGGTTTCTGGTGAAATGACCAGGCGGGTGCTTTGCAGCACGAGCCCGGCCCGGGCGGGAGCCGCCCAGGCGCACAGGGTCATGGCGCAAGCGGCCGCCAGGGATGAAACGATGCACGCTATCGGCGCCATGACCGGCCCGCGCTCAGTTGTAGGAGAGCAGGTACTTGATGCTCGACGCGCCCGACCCGGCGCCCGCCGCGCCGCCGACCTCGACGTACTTGGCGGCGTACTTCAGTTCCGCGGAGCCTGGGCTGCCCGCGATTGTGGCGATCTGCGGCGTGGTTTCCGAACCGCCGATGGGGATGACGGAGGTGTTGCCCGTTGCGTTGTTGCGGATCTGGATCTCGACGTTGGGGGCGCGGTCGGCGTCCAGCAGCGCCAGGTTGCCCGCGGGCGTGCCGTTGGTCGGGTCGAACATGATGCGGACCTTCCTGCCATCGGTGCAGCCTGCGCCGCCAGCAAGGTTCAGCTGGAACTCGGCTTCGACCGCATTGCCCAGGCCCACTTCTTCCGGAGTGGGCGTGCCCAGCTGCACCGTCTGCGTGTTGCCCAGGCCAGGCGTGTTGCCGTTGATATCGCAACCGGGTGCGCGGATCACGCCCATGAAATTGATGACGCCGTCGACGGCATGGGCGGGTACTGGCGCGAGCACGGAGACCAGGGCTCCGGATGCCAGGAGAGAGGCGACGAGACTGCGTTTCATGTTGTATTTCCTTTGAAGCTAGGCTTGCCCGCGGCGATCGAAACCATCCCGGGCGCGGGCCGGACCAGGGTCCTTGCGCGTCAGGAGAGCGTCGATCTCTTGAGGGATTTCCGTAAGGCCAGGCACCGCGAATGCGGTGATATGGCGGTTCATACCCGCCGGCCGCATGCGCGAATCAGCGCATGCCGGCGAGTACGGATACTGTATGGGGCAGGGCCGGGAAATTTAGTCGGAAGACATCGATTTCCGCGTCTGAGGAATACGAAATTGCGTCGAGGGTGAGTTTGCCGCCGCCTTTGCTGCGCGGCGCCTGGCGGCCGCTGCTAGTTTGCGCTGCTCAGCGGATGAACAAACGTATAGCCCTGCCCATAGCTCGTGCGCAGCGGCAGTTCGATCCCCGCCAGCCGGGCCCGGCGGCGCAGGCGGCCGACTACGCTGGAGACGATGGCGCGCTGCAGGTGCGCGGGGCGGCCGGCGGCGTCCGGCCAGACCTCGCGGTGGAGGTCGGCAATGCTGCGATACCGGAAGTCATGACCGCTCAGGCACGACAACAGCGCGTATTCCTTGTTGCTCAGCGCAATCTTGCCGGCGCTGTCCGGCGCGCGCAGCGTCTTCTCCGTCTCGATCAGCGCCCACTCGCGGACCGGCGTGACGCGGACGCTCGCGACGGTCCCCGTCAGGGCTCGCCGTTGCCGTGCCTGCGCCTCCTGCGCGGGTACGGCTTCGCGCTGCAGACGCGCGCGCAAGGCCGAAGACAGGCGTTCCAGGCTGCTCAGCGCCGCCAGCAATTCGTCGATACCCGCATCCGAGGACAGGCAGGCGTCTGCGCCAGCGCATACCAGTTCGGCCCTGGTATTGGAGGAGTCATTGGCGGTGATCATCAACACCAGTCCGGCGACATAGGGGCCGCGGCGCGCGTACAGCATCGAGGCGAGCCATTCCGCGCTGCCGTGCAACACGACATGGTGCAGGCCGGGTTCGGCCAGCTGCTCCTGCAATCTGGCGGCGGACTGGGTCAGGCACACCATCTGGGCGCGGTCGCCCAGCCCCTGCACCAGCGCCGCAGCCGGTTCTATCGCTTCGACGCAGACATGGACGGTGTGGTTGAAAGTGGTTTTCTTCATGATCGATGGCCTGTGGTTCGGGGGCGAAAGGGCTCATTTGTATTCAAGCGTGAAGGTGGCCGTGCCGTTTGCGACGCCCGCGGTCACCTGGCTTGCGGTCTGGTAGTAGCGGGCGTAGAACGGCACGTCGTAGACGCCGTCCTTGGATACGCCCACCAAGGCGCTTTGGCGATAGGCGACCGGCTGGCGGTCCTTGTCCAGGATCTGGATGCCGACGCCGGTCGCGGCATTGGTGTTGGAGGTCAGGGCGATCACGCCCGGCGCGCCTGAAGCGTCGGCCGTGGCGTCCATGCGCAGGTACACGGAATTCAGTTCGGGTTCGACTTTCCAGCAACTCAGCTTGATGCTGAAACGTTGTTCGGCTGCCGTACTGCCGACCGAGCTGAACATGTTTTTCCAGACCTTGCCGAGCTGAACCTTCATATCCTTGTCGGACACGGAGCAGGAAGGGGAGCTGATGGTGGTGGCGCGTCCGCTGACTACTACTCGCAGAGCGTTGTGCGGGTCGTCCGATGTGTACATGGAGGCATATATCCCTTCATCGAGAGGACCGTTTCCCGGTTTGTCATGGGACTTGTAGAGTTCGACGGTTACCATCCATTTACTGTTGGTACTCCATTCAGAATTAGCTTTTGAAAATGGAAAATGCATGGGTGACTGGCCAGGCCAAGGCTTGAAGCCTATTCGAATTGCGATCCCGTAAATGTTCGTCGAGTAGATCCGGTTGCCGCTGGTATGTTGAACTCCCTTGTGGACGGTGCCGATCAACGAACTATCGCCACCGCTGTCGCAGGTAACGATCGATGTGTCGTCGTGCGAGACGGGGAATTCCTTCCGGGCAATTGTGCGGCTGAGGGTGCCTTCTGCATTCGCTGGCACGAATATGGTGCCCAATGCGATATTGATCACATTCTTGTCTAGCCCTTTTCCCAATGTGCATTTCGCCTGGCTTTGCGGCGCATACACACACAACATTAGCGCCAGGCAGGCCAACGACAGAAGTCCGCCTGAACGATTGCTCTTAGTGGTCTGATGCTCTTTCATCTCGTGTCCGTTCTATGTTTTGCGATCTTCAATAGGTGCGTCACTGGCACATGTAGCTGACTTCCCGTATGGGCGCGGGACGTTCCTCTTCCGGCAAGCTGTAGGACACGCTGCAGCTATCCTTGGCGCTGCGGCCCCAGGTCACTTGTATCGTTCCGGATTGCTGTGCCCCCGTCACGAAAGCCTGACCGTCCGGCCCCACGATGCCGATTTCCTCGCCCGCTTCGTTGTCGATGCGCGCGCCGAACGGCACCACGCTGTTGTCCTTGCGGGTCAGCGTCAGCATCAGGCGATAGCCCACCACCGTCTCAAACCCTGCCTGTATCACCGCGCCGCGGGTGGGCACCAGATTCACCGCCGCGTTCCTGACTTCCACGGTGTCGCCCAGGTCCGCGGTGATCATGGCCAGGCGGTTGGAACGGTACGGACTCAGACTCGGTACGATGGCGTAGCCGCCGGCGTCGGTGCTGACGCCCGGATGCGATTCGAAATGCACATCCTCTGCCGACGGCGCGCGCACCAGCGCCACGGTTTCGCCCAGGGGTTGGCCGAACGTTACGCCGCCGCCATGTACAACGATGCCGCCGTACAAGCCCGCGTTGATCTGGTTGGAGTTCCGCCCCTGCGACGCGCCCAGGTCGAAGCGGCCGACTCTGGACAGGTAGCTGGCGTTTCCGGTGCTGCTGACGCTCTCCTGGTTGGAGGTGGCGGCCATCAGGTTGTAGGTGAGCCGGCCGTCTTCGAGCGCGGAGCCATAGACGCTGGTCTGATGGCTGGTCCGGCCATTGTTGCTGGTGATTACGGAATACTGAGCGCTACTACGCGAGGTGCCCAGCGGAATCGACAGCGACAGCATGACCCGCCGGTCGTTCGAACCGTTGCGGCCGGTGTTCATGTCAACCTGGACGTTGTAGCTGACCTGTCGGTAGAAGCCTGAGTATCCGGCCTGGATCAGCCTTTCCTTCTGATTCGTCTGCCAGTACGACTGCTGGCGCGCCGACGCGTAGATCGAGCCCCATGAGCCCAGCGACTGGTTTACCTCGAACCGCAGTTCGTTGCGGCGGCTGGGCATTCTGTAGCCCCGTTCGAAATCGTCGATGCCGGTCGCTTCCTGGAAGGTCCGGTAGCCGCTGGTGGAGTAGCGATAACCGGCGACGCGGAAGTTGGTGCCGGATTCATCGAAGGACTTGCCATACAGGAAGCGCACGGATTGGCCCTGGGTTTTCAGCCGCTCGGTGGAGGTGCGCGCATGCGCCAGGTCCAGGGAGATCGCACCGAAACTGCGCAGGTTCTTGCCCACGCCCACCAGGCCGGATTGGTAGATGCTGGCGGCGGTGACGCCGCCATACAGCGAGAACTCCTGGCCCAGGCCGCGGGCAACCGTTCCCTGCACGAAGGTGGGCTCGCGTTCGTTCGAACTGTAGGCGTTGCGATACCGCCCGGCGGTGGCGCTGTAGCGCCAGGTGCCTTCGCGCAACAGCGTGGGCACGGAGGCATAGGCCTGCACGTAGCGGTTCTGGCGGCCGTCCGCTTCCGTGATGGTGACTTCCAGGTCGCCGCCGGAGGAGGAGGGGTACAGGTCGTCCAGCACGAAGGCGCCGGGCGCGACATAGGCGTTGTACACGATGTAGCCGTTCTGCCTGACGGTGACGAGGGCGTTGGTCTGGGCAATGCCGCGTATGGTCGGCGCATAGCCCTGCATGCTGTCCGGCAGCATGGCGTCGTCCGAATAGACCTGCACGCCGCGGAACGGCACGCTGTCGAAAAAGTTGCCGGGCGTGTAGCCATCGCCGAGCAGCAGTTGGCCGTTGATCGAGCGCAAGTCGCGTTGCAGATTGGTTTCCTGCGACTGCCATTCTCCGCGTCCGTTGGTGCCGCGGTTGTAGTTGGAGGCGTGGCGCAGGCGCCAGTCGCCGAAGTTCAGGCCTCCGCGCAATCCGGCGTAGGCCGTGTAGGGTGATTCGGCGCCGCGGCTGGAGGAATTTCCTCCGCCCTGGCGCGACATGTTGAACTGATAATCCAGCAGACCCGAGGTGATGCCCTTGTCCCAGCGCGACGGGTCGACCGAATCCCGCGCCGAGCGCTTGAGCGCGGCTTGCGGAATGCTCAGATGCAGCCGTTGCTTGCCGCCATCGAAGTTCACGGCGGCATCTTGCACCAGGGCGGGCAGGTCCACGCAGGCGCCGTCCACGCCAGCGGATTCGGGCAGTGCGGCCATGTTGACGCCCCAGGTCTCCAGTTGGCTGCGAGTCAGACAGACCGAAGGCTGCTTCTGGCCTTCCTGGGTTTCGACGAGGATTCTGCTCCTGCCCATGGACTGATCGTTGACGAACACGTCGGCCAGGTACTCGCCCGGCAGCACCTTGTTGCCGAAACTGAAGATGGACAGGTCAGCCTGCGGCTGGTCTCCGCCCGTGCCCAGGAATTCCTGATTGAAGACAGTGCCCGCCGGCTCGGCGGCCTGGCCTGAGAAGGAGGCCAGGCCCAGCAACAGCGATGCCAATGCCGCGGTAGGCGGCATGCGACCCTGCGATACGCCATTCATTGCGTGCTCCGGGCGTTAACGCGCGGCAGGCGCGACGAGCTCGGCCTTGACGTGGACCGGGACCTGCGCGCTGGGCACTCGGACTTTTTCCTCGGGGGTCTCGGCGCCGTAGTCGTTGATGGTCGTGAACACGACGTCTACGTCCCTGGGCGCGGACAACCCGGACAAGGGGTACTCCAGCACGCCGCCAGGCGACACCATGCCGCCGTTGATCTCCTGCTGGCCGCCGTTGATGGTCAGCGTGGCGAAGGTGACGTGATAGGCGGACGGATTGGCGATCTTCAGCACCGCGCCCCTGCCGCCGGAGACGACAGCCCATTGCAATTGCTGGCGCTGTTCGCCAGGTTGGCCTGCCAGGCCCGACGGCCGGTAGAACAGTTTGATGCGGGTGCGCACCGCGATCTGCAGCACGTTTTCGTCCTGGCTCTTTTCCGGAATTTCCTTGACGTTGAGCCAGAACACCGATTCGCGGTCGAGGGGCAGATTGCCGGCCAGGCGCAGTATGCGCAGCACGTTTTCCTGGCCCGGATCCAACCGCGACAGCGGCGGGCTGGCCACGAACGGCGCCTTGGCATTGCCTTCGCCGGCATCGATCCAGGCCTGCACGACGTAAGGGGACACGCCAGTGTTCTTGACGGGAATGGAGGCCTCGCGGTCCTTCTCGTTGAAAATGACGCGGGTGCCGCCGACCAGCACGCCGGCTGCCGCATTGGCGTGGGCCAGCGTGGCCGCCAGGGCGAAAATCATGAAGGGTCGCGCCTTGTGCACGAACCGTTGCGCGATGTCTTTCAGCATGGGGATCTCGATGTTGTGCTCGCAAGCCATCGGGTTCTCGTGGAACCGCCTGTTGCGAGGAGGCTTGCGGCCAGCCCCTCGCCGTGAGGGACTAGCGGTCCGGCGTAGCGGCGTTACTTGTAGTTGACCGTGAACTGCGCGGTGGCGTTGGCGGGGCCGACGGTGACCGTGTTGGCGGTCGATACATAGACGGCGCCGAACTTCAGATTGTTGGTGCCGGCGCGCAGCGTGTAGTCGGGGGACTCCGCTCCCAGCTTGATTTTTTTCTGCGCGGCATCGCGCAGTTCGACGGCCACGCCGGTGGCGTAGCCAAGTTCACCGATGCCGATGGCCAACGTGTCCGTGTTGATGGTGTCTGCGGTGCCGGTGAAGGTCACGCTTGCGCCCTTGGCCGTGGCGCTGCAGTTGGCCAGCTGGAGTTCGAATTGCGCGGGCGTCGAGTACTTGCCCACGGCGCCGTCCAGGGTGGTCCGCGACACTTTTCCAAGCGGAACGACCAGGTTGGTTGCTTGGGGAGAAACGTCGCACGGCGCATCGACGATTTCGCCGACGAAATTAACCGTCCCGTCTGCGGCCAGGGCGGCTTGGGAAACAGCTGCCGCGGTGGCAAGCAGGGCAAACTTGGCAATCGTGTTCTTGTTCATGGAAGTAAATATCCTGAGTCGATTAATAATCAAAAACGCCGCCTGGAAATTATTGAAAACAGATGGCGGCCGATTTTCGAAATGCTGTCTATGGGTTTTCAGGAATTAACTTCCGTGCAATCCGGCTGTTATCAACATTCAATTCGGATATTGATGAAAAGGCGCAGCCAGATATTCAATTCGTCTGCTCCTCCGGATCCCGCGTCCTGCATTTCGTCGGCAACCGAAAGTTAAAAGAATCAGAATTTGTGAAATGTAGGAATCCTCCCTTCTTGTTGTATGAAATTTCATATGAAAAAGATGATCGGCGATTCTTGCCAATAATTGCCAATATTGTCCAAATGAGGCGATTTAATTGGTATTTTTTGGGCCGTTTTGGGCCGTGATTTGAAAGCAACGTTTCGTGGATTTTGTTGGGCCGCGGACGCGTGCAATGGGTTTGTGGCAAGCCTTCTGCGATAAAATCGCGGCTGCGCAGCGCGTACCAAATCCAGCCACAGGCACGACCACCGACCCTCCCCAGAATGAAGCCGGAAGTTCTTGCGAACGCTATGCAGCGCAGCGGCGTCGTCCGCACCCGGATAGCGGTTGGGACGGCCGCGATTCTCATCGCTCTATGCGCGTATGGCGCGCCTATCGTTGCCGAGCGCTTGCAGCCGCATGCCGCGGCCACAAGCTGGTCCTGGGTGTTGAGCGGCGTGTTATTTCTCGCCCTTTTGTCGGCCGGGGGAGTATTGCGGCGCGCCGCAAGAAAAGACCGGGATCCGCTGCGGCGCCTGAAGCAGGTCGGCCGCCTGATTGCCGCCGCGCCCGTGGATATCACCGTGCGGGACAAGTCGCTGCGCATGGTCGCGTCCAGCGCGGGCATGCAGCGCTTTGTCGATATCACGGTCCGGAACGGATGGGTGAGGCCGGAATTCATCGATCTGGAATTCCTTTCCCGCGATGAGAAGGATCAGCTTCCGATGCCGGCTAGCGTGGCGGCCTTGGTGCGCGAGTACCAGACTGCGATGGCTACTGGCGCAGCGCGCTCCTATGACTTTTACAATGAGGTGGAAACGGTCGGCATCAAGGCGCCATACGGGGGGCGGGTGACGCCGCTGTTCGGTGTGCACGGCGCAGTCATAGGCATGATATCCAAGGGGATGTATTTCCTCGGCCATAGCCAGTCGCTGGACGACTCGGCCGCCGCGCGCGGTAGGGCAGAGCGCGTCAATGACACCAAGACCCGATTCCTCGCGGCGGTCAGCCGCGATGTGCGCAATCCCTTGAACGCCATGGCGGGGCTGCTGGAGATGGCTTTGTGCGATGCCGCGACTCCCCGGCAATCGAAAGAGATGCTGGCGACTGTGCGGTCTTCCGCCCAGTCGCTGCTCCAGTTGCTGCCTTCCATTGTCGATATCCGTGGAATGGAGACGGGAGATCTCCCGTGCACGAGCGCCCCCATTTCGTTGCGCAGGGTCGCGGCGGACGTGGTGGCGCTGTTCGCGCCCAGTGCCTATGAGAAAGGCATAAGCCTGACGCTGGAGGTGGCTCCCGAGGTCGCCGCCTGTCATTTGACAGATGCGAAAGGGGTGAGTCAGCTGCTCAACAACTTCCTGTCCAACGCCATACGCTACACGGCGCGCGGCGGGGTCCGGATACACCTGGACGGCGCGCCGCTGGAAGACGGCCTGCAATGGGTCACGCTGTCCGTCATCGATACCGGCAGCGGCATCGAGCCGTACATACAGCAGAAGCTGTCGGAGTCCCGCTATGAAGCGGGACTGAGCGCCTCTCCCGATGGCGCTGGCCTGGGCTTGCACTACTGCCAGCAGATGGTGCACCGCATAGGCGGCACCATCCGTATTTCCAGCGCTGTCGGCGAGGGCACCCATGTCCATGTGCGTGTGCCGTTGGCGCTGGGACCCAGCCCATCAAGCGATGTGGCGCAAGACACCGCGCCCGGCTTGGCGCCACGGCCGGCCGCCGGGCTGCGGACGCTGGTTGTCGAAAGCGAGGCCGGCAACCGCTTGCTGCTGAAAAGCCAATTGGAATTCCTCGGCCATGAGGTGCTGGTGGCCGACCACGGCGCCCAAGGCGTGGCGCTGGCGCGTGACAGCCGGCTGGACCTGGTTGTTTGCGATGACGTGTTGCAGGACATGGACGGCGCCGGGTTCATCCAGATGCTGCGTGCGGGCTCAGGCGAAAGCGCCGCTGTTCCCGTGCTCGGCTACACGGCCGGCGCGCGCGCCGAGGATCGCGAGGCGGGCCTGCGGGCCGGCATGCATGAGGTATTGGTGAAACCTGCGGGTCTGCGTGAACTGGAGCAGGCGCTGGCCTCCTGTTTGCCGGCGGCGTGCGCCCGAGGCGGGCTGGCGCGGGATGGAGCGGCATAGTGGCTCCTCGCGAGGCAAGCGCCATGCTCACGCTTTCCGTGTTCCTGAATATGGTCCTGGCGGCGGCGCTGATTGCCGCATTGGTCTGGGTCGCGCTGCGCATTCGCGGCGCCAGGTCTGTGCGCGGTGAGCTGGCCGGGCTGGCGCGCTTGGCGGATACGCTGCCCGTCGCGCTTTTCGTCCGGGATCTCGATCTCAACCTGATGACGCGCGACGACTCGCTCAAGGCGTACGCCGACACGTGCCGCAGCGAGGGCTGGGGCCTTCCCCTGCATGCCACGCTGGAGTCCCTGTCCGCGCCGGCCCCTGAAAGCGGACAGCCTGCCAATCTGGAAGAGATCATCCGCGACTATCGCCAAGTGCTGGCCAGCGGCGAAACGCTGGTGCGCGAGCATGCTTTCAAGCATGATCCCGCATCCGGGGTGGCGGCATGGGCCGCGCCCTTGCGCGGGGCGGACGGCGCCATCATCGGCTTGATAGGGGGCAGCGCGCGTTTTCGCGGATTTTCCGACATGCTGCGGGAAGTGTCCGAAACCCGGTTGGGCATGGAGAGGGCCAATTTGATGAAGTCGACCTATCTTGCGTTCATCAGCCATGAAATCCGCACCCCATTGAATGCGATCATCGGCATGCTCGAGCTGATCCTGCAGCGTGGCGGCCTGTCCGGCGACACGCGCGAGAAGCTTGTGGTGTCGCGCCAGTCGGCCCAATCGCTGTTGTCCCTGATCAGCGGCCTGATCGATATCTCCAAGCTGGAGACTGGCCATTTCCAGCTGCGGCGCAAGAATGTCGATCTGCGCGCGCTGGCGGCCGACACGCTGGCGCCATTCCGGGCTGCCGCGGAAGCTAAGGGCCTGCAGCTGTCGCTGGACATCGAGGTTGAGCTCGCGGAGCGCCATTTTTCGGATCCGATCCGTCTCAAGCAATTGCTGGACAAGCTGTTGTCCAACGCGGTCCGTTTTACGGACCATGGCCGCATCGATGTTGCGCTGCAAGCCGGGCGGGCGACGGAGGAGATCCAGTGGATAACGCTATGCGTGGCGGACACCGGCCCCGGGATCGCCGCGGAGGTTCAGGCCAGGCTGGCTGCGCCGCACTTTGAGCCTGCGCTCAGGGAGCAGGGCGCAGGCATCGGATTGGGGCTGTCAATATGCAGCGAGCTGGCGCGCTTGATGGGCGGATCCATGGAAGTGTCCAGCGTGGCCGGACAGGGCACAAGGATATCGGTGCGCTTGCCGTTGGCGCTGCCGCCTTCCGAACACGCCGCCGTGGCGTCGGCCCCTGCGCTCGCGGCGGCCGACGCCGGCGGCCTGCGCATACTCGTCATCGACGACCATGAAGCCAACCGGCTGCTGCTCAAGCATCAGCTGCGGATGTTGAAGCATTCCGCGCAATTCGCGCAGAACGGCGCGGCCGGCCTGGCGTTGGCGGAGCGGCTGGAGTTCGATCTGATCATCTGCGACTGCGTCATGCCCGTCATGGACGGCGCCGCGTTCACGGCCGCCCTGAGGGCGGGCGGCGGCCTGAATGCGGCAACGCCGGTGCTGGGCTATACCGCGAGCGAACTTGAACTCGATCTGGCTTCCGGCGCGCGGACCAGCATGAACGCCGTGCTGATCAAGCCTGTGGATCTGCAGACGCTGCAATCCTTCATCCTCGCGCATGGCAGGCGACCGCCGGCTCGCGGGACTACGATTCACTGAAGGAGGACGAGATGTCGACTGTCCTGATTGTTGATGATCATCCCGCATTTCGTCTGGTCCTGAGGACGCAGATTGCGCTGTTGCCCAGCGCTAACCGGATAATTGAGGCGGACAATGGGGTCGACACGCTGGCGCTGGCCAGGAGCGAACGCCCGGACTTGATCGTGCTTGATCTGGACATGCCAAAAATGGGCGGCCTGGAAGCCATTTCCAGAATCCTTGCCGTTAATCCGGACTTGCGGATACTAGTCGTGTCAGCGCATGATCCTTCCGTATTCGCGTCGCGCGTGGCGGAACTTGGCGCCTGCGGCTACGCCAGCAAGCGTCTGGAAATCAAGGAACTGGTGCGCTGCATCGAGTCCGTGCTGGCGGGCTATAGCGTGTTTCCGAACTCGGCCAAGGCGGCCAGCAACGCGGACGTGGTGGATTTCCATCAGAAGAAACTTGACCTGCTCTCCAACAAGGAAATGGTCGTCACCCAGATGCTGGCTCAGGGTTTGAGCAACAAGGAAATCGGCGACGCGCTATTCATCAGCAACAAAACGGTGAGCACGCACAAGACCAGGATAATGAACAAATTGCAGATCGGGTCTCTGGTTGAATTGGTCGATTTCGCAAGAAAGTCGAAAATTTCGATGTAAAAACTCAATACGGCGTATTCCCGCGTGAACAATCCATCGGCTCCGGCCATTCATCCCGTGCAGGAAGCCCGGCAGGCGCGGGTAGCGGAGGTGTTGCGCGGCGAGCTGCTTTCCAAAGTCGGCAACGACCTGGACATCGCCGCGGAGCTTGCTCGGAGCCTGGATCAGAACCATAGGAAGGACGTCGATGGCTTGCTGCTGGCGGTCACGCAGGAGCGGTGGGCGGAGGTCAAGCGATATGTGCATCGAATCCTGAACACCGCGCAGTTGCTGGGCTGTGGCGCCTTGGTTGAGCTTTGCCTGCGCGTCGAGGGAATGCTAGCCGAGGAAGGCGGCCAGGCGCGTGCGGAACTGTTGGACGACTATGTGCCGGTGGTCCAAAACTTGAGCGCAATCCTGGAGCGCGTGAGGCGCACATTCTGAATCATCCTACATTTTTCGTTCCCAAAGCGTCGTAGAGTGGCGGGATGTAATTTCGCCCCAAGCCCACCAGGAATGAAGTATGAAACGCGCCATAGCGCAAAGCCAGCAGCTTGGCGACGAAGAAGTCATGTTGATGGCACGGCGCGGCGACGGCTTGAGCGTCGTGCTGCAGCCGCAGTTCAATCTCCTGAATGGCGAAATGGTCGCCGCGGAATGCCTGGCCCGTTGGACTCACGCGGTCAGGGGCGAGATCGGACCGGCCGAATTCGTTCCCGCCGTTCATCGCCTTGGCGTGGATCTGCCTTTTTTTGAACAGATCTGCCGCCTGGCGGTCGCCGCTTCGGCCGCCCTGCGCGCGCAGGGAATCGACGTGCCCCTGGCGATCAACGCATCGGCCTCGACCTTGTCCAGCCAGGGCGCGATCGATGCCTTGGTGCACCATGCGGGAGCCGCGAACATTCCGTTGACGCGGTTTCGCATCGAGTTGACCGAGGACCAGCCTGTTACCCGCCTCGAACCGTTGCGCAGGTCGCTGAAGAAATTCGCGAAGGCGGGCTGCCAAGTCAGCATGGACGATTTCGGAACCGGCTACGCCTCCTTGCAGCTCTTGAACGCGCTGCCCATCGCCGAACTGAAGATCGACGGCCGTTTCGTGCGCCGCATCCGCCGCGACAGGAAGGCGCGCGAAATCACCCGCCTGTCGGTGCTGCTGGGGGAGCGGCTCGGTTTGCGCGTGGTCGCCGAAGGCATTGAAAGCGCGCCGGATATCGCCCTGCTCCAGTCCATGGGGTGCAGCCACGGGCAGGGCTATGTGCTGTCCCCGCCCATCCTGCTTTCCGAGTTTCTCGAAAGCCGCAAGCGCTAGCCGCGCCAGGGCCAAATTCCTGTGAAAATACCCATTTCCAGGGATATGCGGTTTCACCCGGCTGAGACATAGTTCAGGCTGGGCAATTCCGCCCGCTCTCATCCGATGACCGCTCACATGCTTGCTTCCGAGTCGACCCTGCCTGCCCCGGTGCTGCTGGTGGAGGACGAACCCCTGATCTGCCGCCGGCTGGAAGGCCT
Source organism: Achromobacter sp. FW305-C-30-7 (assembly GCF_058783105.1). Taxonomy (NCBI): domain Bacteria; kingdom Pseudomonadati; phylum Pseudomonadota; class Betaproteobacteria; order Burkholderiales; family Alcaligenaceae; genus Achromobacter; species Achromobacter sp. FW305-C-30-7. The sequence goes on from NZ_JBYSYI010000001.1 coordinate 450,659, forward strand.
GTTGCTGCAGCTGGGCTATGCGCCGGAGGCGCTGGTGTACGCCGCGACGCTGGCGCAGGCGCGCGAGCGCCTTGCCAGCCAGCCGTTCGCGCTGGCGCTGGTCGATCTGGGCCTGCCTGACGGCAACGGCACGGACCTGATCGCCGAGATGCACGCGGAAGATTCCAGCCTGGCGATCCTGGTGATTTCGGCTTGGAGCACGGAGGACGCAATCCTTGCCGCGTTGCGCGCGGGCGCCACGGGCTATGTGCTCAAGGAGCGTGACGACCTGGAGGTGTCCCTGTCGATCCGCAGCGTGCTGCGCGGCGGGGCGCCGATCGATCCCTTCGTGGCCCGTCGCATCATCGAAGAGCTGCGCCCCAGGCGGACAGAGCCGTCCGATGCGGCAGCGGGCGACCCGGCCGAGTCCGCTGATTCGGGCGAAACCCTGAGCCCGCGCGAAAGCCAGATCTTGCGCCTGGTCTCCGAGGGGCTGGGCAACCGCGAGATCGCCGAGGAACTGCACCTGTCGCGCTATACCGTCGAATGCCACGTCAAGCACATCTATCGCAAGCTCGCCGTTTCTTCGCGGACGCGGGCCATACACGCGGCGCGCACGCGCGGCTTGCTCGATTGAAGTGGCTTGCCGTCCTGTGGCTGGCGCTGTGGCTGGCGCCGGCATGGGCCCAGGAACCCGCTGGCGCCTGCACGGCGCAGGTGCTGTCGATACAGGTCGCGCAGGGCGGCAACGACGGCCGCAGGCCCGATTCGGCGCAGTGGCAGACGGTCGCGCTGCCCGATGACTGGAGCGCCCGCTGGCCGGGATACAGCGGCACGGCCTGGTATCGGATAGGCTGGCGGCGCGATTGCGCCGGCGCTGCGGACGGGCAGGTCGCGCTGGCGCTGGAGTCGGTCGTCATGGCGGGCGAGGTCTATATCAACGACGAACGGATCTGGAGCGATCCGCAGCTGACCGAGCCGCTGTCGCGCAGCTGGAACATGCCGCGCTACTGGCTGATTCCCGACGCCCTGCTGCATCCCGGCGAGAACACCTTGTGGATTCGGGTGGTCGGCGTGGCAGGGCAATCGCCCGGCCTGGGGCCGGTCTATCTTGGCGGGAAAGGCCCCGTGTTGCAGCGCTACGAAGACCTGTGGTGGCGCCACCGCACGCTGTTCACGCTCAACCTGATCGTCTCGGCGGTGCTGGGCGGGCTGTGCTTCTGCATCTGGCTCATGCGCCGCGAGCAGCGCGCCTTTGGTTGGTATGCGCTGATGGCCTTGTTCTGGGTGCTGTTCATCGCCAACGTGCTGGTGACCAGTCCCTGGCCGTTCCCGGACAGCCTGACGGCGGCCCGGGCCAACATCATGGTGCTGGTGCTATACGTGGCCTGCTTTTGCGTCTTTACGTGGCGCTTCGGCGGGCAGTCGCTGCCGCGCATCGAAAAGGCGCTGTGGCTGCTTGCGGCCGCGCTGCTGGCGACGCTGGCCTTCGTGCCGCAGATCCATCTGGCCGAGGTGCAACTGGGCGTGGTGCTGATCGTGTCCGCGATTTTCTTTGCCAATTGCCTGCAATTCCCGTTGCATGCGCTGCGCACCCGCCGGCCAGAGCACGCGATGCTGGCGGTGTGCCTGCTGGTCTTCGTTGCCGCCTGCGCCCACGATCTGTTGCGGGTGCTGAAGCTTATCGACGGCGAGAATATCTATACGCCGTTCACCAGCGTGGTGGTCACGCTGTGCATGTCCGCAGTGCTGGGGCTGCGCCATGCGCGCAATGTGCGCCGCATCGAGCGCTTCAACCAGGAACTCGCCGACGGCATCGAGCAGGCGCGCACCGAACTCGCCACCACGCTGGAGCGCGAGCACGCGCTGGCGCTGACCAATGCCAGGCTGCAGGACCGGCTGCAGATCGCGCATGATCTGCATGACGGGCTGGGCGGTTCGCTGGTGCGCATGATGGCCATGGTGGAGCAGGCCAGCGCGCCGTTGCACAGCCAGCAGTTTCTATCCATGCTCAAACTGCTGCGCGACGATCTGCGACAGACTATAGACAGCGGCTCCAGCGCGGGCGTCACGGTGCCGGCCACGCCGCGGGAATGGATAGCGCCATTGCGTCACCGCTTCATGCAGCTGTTCGACGAACTGGACATCAGCGCCAACTGGCGGGTTCCCGAACAGTGGCGCGCGCCGCCCAGCGCCTTGCAGTGCATGGCGCTGACGCGGCTGGTGGAAGAATCGCTGGTGAACGTGCTCAAGCACAGCCGCGCCCGGCGCGTAGAGGTGGAATTGCGCCAGCCCGAGCCTGACCGACTGGAGCTGCGCATCGAGGACGACGGCGTCGGTTTCGATGTGGCCGCAGTGCTGCGGGCGGGCATCAGCGTGGGCATGCGCAGCATGCATACCCGCATCGCCAGGGTGGGAGGCACGCTGGAGGTGGCCTCGCGGCCGGGCCAGACCGTGCTGACGGCCACGCTGGGGCCGCGTGCGCCCCAGACCTGAGGGCGGGGCTACTTGGCGGTGTTTTCGTCGTCCACCGTCAGTCCGCCGCTTTTCATGATGCTCTGGGCGATCTCTTCGGCGGACTTGCCGGCGAAGCCGTGTTCGCCCGCGGTGATGCGGAAGCTGTCGCCTTCCAGCGGACTCTGCAGCGTGGCCGAGGATAGCAGCACGCCGCCCGAGCGCAGCTGGATGCGCTTGCCCACCCGGTCTCGCGTGAAGTCGGCCAGGGCCTGGCGGCTTTCGGGCTTGAGTTCGACGTCCACCGTCCTGGCGGAGGTTTGCGGATCGGCCCCGGCGGTGGCCCGCGCCACCTGCAGCACGACGGTTTCAGCGTAGGCCGCGCAGGGCAGCAGCGCGGCAAGCACGGCCGCGCGGCCGAGTTGTCTCATTGATGGCATGGCAAGCTCCTTCCGATGGACAGGCCCTCCATGCTAGCCCATGTCGCGCCAGCGCCCGGCCGCGCGGTCTAATATTGCGCCTCGGCTCTGGACCGAGCCGCCACCAAGGAGAGTTTCATGGCAGTGCGCGGAATCTGGTTGTTGTCTGGCTTGTTGCTGGCGGGCGTGGCCCATGCGGGATCGGCGCCGGCGGAGCTGCGCTGTGTCTCGGATAGCGGCAAGGTCGCGCTGGAAGGCTCGATTCCTTCGCCGTCTTCGGAGGAGCTGGATTTGAAGCTGCGTTATGCCGACGGCGGCTTGTCGTTCAATTCGAGCAAGAATGACAGCTACGTGGCGGAAGACTTCCCGCAGTCGGTGTTCACCCTGGTGGTGGCGACCCGGGACCTGCCGTTGAAGCTGTACGCCTTGCCGTCCAGCGTCGCGGTAAAGAAGCGCGAGAACGGCGACGTCACCGGCAAGTTCCTGGCCAAGCTGACCTCGGCGCGGCCGCGCACGACGTCGGGGGCGCAGACGGATACCCCGCTGAAGGCCACGCTGAACTGCGAATACCGCTACTCGCTGTAGCCGGACGCTGCGTCCGGCCACCCGGCCCCTTGTTCCGATGGTTGCCCATCGGGAAAAGGGGCTTTTTGCCGTCTGAAGCCAGCGGATGCGCGGCGATGGCTGCGTGCTGAAAGCAGTTTTCGTACCTGGAGTGTTGTTATTACGCCGCTTTTGCGGCTGCCTTGGCCACTAAATTCCATGAAATTGACATTTTTCTGAATAAAAGCTGACTGTTTGTTGAATGTAAAAATAGGAATGAATATCATTGGCGATCTTATAAAACCAAGAGCGCGCATGGCGCACCCGCCGCGGGGCGGTTCCTGAAAGAGTCCAATGAGCAAAGCAGATAGATCGACGGCCCATGCCAAGGCCGGTGGCAACCCTTCGGCCTCCATTTATGCAGCAATGTGCGGCGCGCTGATGTCGCCGGGCCTGGTCCTGGCCCAGGGCAGCCAGGCGCCAGGCGCCGTGCATCAGTTGTCGCCCGTCCACGTGCAAGGGCAGGCGGTCAGTGACGGCTACGAGGCCAACATCGCCTCCTCTCCCAAGATGACGGCGCCCTTGCTGGATACCCCGCGGTCGGTCACGGTGATCACCGAACAGCTGATGCGCGACCGGGCGGCCACCTCGCTGATGGACGTGCTGCGCACTGCGCCGGGCATTACCTTTGGCGCCGGCGAAGGCGGCACGCCCACCGGCGACCGGCCCTTCGTGCGTGGCTATGAAGCCAGCACCGACATGATGGTCGACGGCATGCGCGACCTGGGACGTTTCTCGCACGAGACCTTCAATCTGGAGTCGGTCGAGATCCTGAAGGGGCCGAGCTCCGCGTATTCCGGCCGCGGGTCGACTGGCGGCAGCATCAACCTGGTCAGCAAGAGCCCCAAGCTGGAGAACTTCGCGGAAGGCACGGTCGGCGTCGGCACCGACGACAACTGGCGCCTGACGGGTGACGGCAATTGGGCCCTGGGCGAAAGCTCGGCGTTCCGCCTGAATTTCATGAAGCAGGGCGGCGACATTCCGGGCCGCGACCACGTCGAAACCGACCGTTGGGGCGTGGCGCCCTCGTTCTCGTGGGGCCTGGGCACGCCGACGCAAGTCACGCTCAGCTACTACCACTTGCAGAACGACGACACGCCCGATCTGGGCATTCCGTTCAAGAACGAATCGCGCCCCGACCGCGTCACACCGCCCAAGGTGGACCGCGACAACTATTACGGCCTGATCGGCCGCGACTACCGCAAGAACCAGGCCGACATGACCACCCTGATGGTCGAGCACAAGTTCAGCGACAAGCTGAAGCTGCGCAACGGCACGCGCTATAGCGAGTCCACCAACGAATACGTGATGACGCGCCCGTCCTTCGACAATTGCGCGGCGCGCGTGGGCGGCAGGCCCAACCCCGCCTATGGCGTGGCGCCCTGCTCGAACGAAGCGGATGGCGTGCAGATGAGCAAGGCTCTGCGCAGCCTGAACCAGACCAACCGGTCCTTCATCAACCAGACCGACATGTTCGGCGAATTCACCGCTGGCGGGCTGCGGCACAGCTATGTGGCCGGCCTGGAGTTCAGCACGGAAACCATCAGCAAGCGCGATGGCGTGCCGTCGGGCGGCTTCGACAAGACCCTGGTGGACGATCTGTACAACCCGAATCCCCGCCAGCCGTATACCGGCAGCCTGAGCTGGGGGCCGCGCTACGACGCCGCCAAGACCATCACGCGCGCGGCCTACGTGTTCGACACGGTCAAGTTCAGCGAGCAGTGGGAAGCCAACGCCGGCCTGCGCTATGACAACTACCGCGTGACCAGCGGCAACGTCGAGCGCACCGACAATATGTGGAACTACCAGCTGGGCCTGGTCTACAAGCCGGCGCCCAACGGCAGCATCTACGTGTCCTACGGCACCTCGTCCAATCCGTCCGGCGAAACGGCGGGCCAGTCTGGCGGCGCGGACGGCGCGGCAGGCGGCCGCTTGACCGCAGGCACCGCGGCGCTGGCGCCCGAGAAGAGCCGCAGCATCGAACTGGGCACCAAGTGGGATGTGTTCGACGAGCGCCTGTCGCTGACCGCGGCAGTGTTCGAAACCCGCAAGACCGATGCCCGCAGCTCCGATCCCATCACCGGCGACGTGACGCTGTCCGGCAGCAACCGCGTGCGTGGCATCGAACTGGGTGTGGCGGGTTCCATCACGCCCAAGTGGCAGGTGTGGGGCGGCTACAGCTACATGGATCCGAAAGTCACCAGCTACCAGAGCGGCGGCAGCGACTTCAGCGGCAATCAGATGAAGTTCATCGCCCGCCAGAGCGCCAGCCTGTGGACGACCTACAAGTTCCTGCCCGAGCTGACGGTGGGCGCCGGCGCAACCTTCACGGGCAAGCGCTACGTCGACGATGCCAACGTCTATCAGCTGCCTTCCTACTGGCGCTATGACGCGATGGCGGCCTATCAGTTCAACAAGAACTTCGGCCTGCAGCTGAACCTGAACAACCTGACCGACGAGACCATCTACGAGGCCTCGCACGTGGGTCTGTTCAGCTACGTCGCGCCGGGTCGTTCGGCGATGCTGACCGCCACGTTCCGGTACAACTGACGTGGATCGCGCCAGCCCCGCGCCTGCGGGGCTGGCGCTCCGGCTGCGCGTGTCAGTCGATGCGCGCGCCGGAGATCTTGACGGCCTCGGCCCACTTCGCGATTTCCTGCTGCACGAAAGCCTGGAACTGTGCAGGCGTGGACGGCGTGAACTCGCTGCCGGAGGCGACGATCTTCTCCTTGGTCTTCGGATCGGCCATGACTTCGCGCATGTCGGCCGAGATCTTTTCCACCAGCGGCTTGGGCGTGCCCTTGGGGGCGAAGAAGCCCGACCAGGGCGGCGCGGCATAGCCGGGGAAGCCCTGTTCGGCCACCGTGGGGTAGTCGGGCGCGCTGGCAAAGCGCTCGCCCGTGGTCAGCGCCACGATCTTCAGCTTGCCGCTCTTGGCATACGCCTGGACGGCGGGCAGGCCCGTGATGCCCACCTGGATCTGGCCGCCCAGCAGGTCGGTCACCATTGGCGAGCTGCCGCGGTAAGGAATGTGCGCGATTTCGAACTTGCCCTGATTCTTGATCAGTTCCATGCCCAGGTGCGAGGCCGTGCCGTTGCCGTCCGAGCCATACGAGTAATGCGCATCGGGTTTCTTCAGCAGGGCGATCAGTTCCTGCAGCGTGTTGGCCGGCACGTCGTTGTTGACGATGATGGCGTTCGGATACAGCGTGGCCTGCGTGATGGCCTCGAAATCCTTGATCGGGTCATAGCGCATGTTCTTGTAAAGCGAGGTGTTGATGCCGTGCGAACCCGTCACGCCCAGCACCAGGGTGTAGCCGTCGGGCGCGGCGCGCGCCACGTATTCCGAACCGACGTTGCCGCCCGCGCCGGGCTTGTTTTCCACCACGACCGGCTGCCCCCACTTCTTGGAGAGTCCTTCGGCCACCAGGCGCGCGGTGATGTCGGTGGCGCCGCCGGCCGGGAAGGGCACGACGATGGTGACCGCGCGGTTGGGGAAATTGTCCGTGCCCTGCGCAAAGGTGGGGGCGGCGGCCAGCCCGATGGCGCTGGCGAGCAGCGCCAGCATGGTGCGGCGGGTGGTCGGCCGCGAGTGCGTGGCGGAGATAGTTGAGTACTTCATGGTTCAAGCCCCTTGTAGTGTGATGTAAGCCTTGCGTGAAGTTGGCGGCGGCCGCGCTACAGCGCGGTGTATCCGCCGTCCGCGCGTATGTCCGCGCCCGTGATGAACGAGGCGGCATCGCTGATCAGGAAAACTGCTGTTTGCGCGATTTCGTCGGTGGTGCCGAGGCGTCCGGCGGGATACTTGGCCGACAGCGCGGCGCCGGCGGCTTGCGCGCTGCCGTAGCGTGCGACAAGCCGGCTGGTGAGCACCGCGCCTGGAGAAAGGCTCAGGCCGCGGATGCCGTCGGCGGCATGGTCCACCGCGATGGCGCGCGCCAGCGCGATCAGGCCGGCCTTGCTGGCGCCATAGGCGCCGCGGCCTGGCGCGGCCACGCTGCCCAGCTGCGACGCGATGTTCAACACCACGCCGCCGCCGGCCCGCGCCATGTGAGGGATGGTGTACTTGCTCATCAGCCATGCGCCGGTCAGGTTCACGTCCAGCGCCTGTCGCCATTGTTCCAGCGTCAAGTCCGCGACCTTGTTGCCTGGCGTGACAGTGGCGGCGTTGTTCACCAGGGCGTGGATGGCGCCCCAGTGCGCGACGGCATGCTCGACGGCGTCGCGGGTGGCGTCCGCGTCGGTCACATCGCAGACGCGCGTCAGCACGCGGGCATCCGGCGCGCCCAGTGTCTGGCGGCATTGCGCGAGCGATTCCAGATCCCGGTCCAGCAGGGCCACGCGGGCGCCGGCAAGCAGGCAGTGCGCGGCGATCGCCTGGCCCAGTCCGCCGGCCGCGCCGGTCACGATCACGGTCTTGCCATCCAGTGCCGGTGTGGCTGTCGTCGTCATAGCGGCATCGTTCCCAGCGAGGCGCCGCCGCAGACATAAAGCGTCTGTCCGGTAATGGCGCCGGCCTGCTCGCCCAGGAAGAAGGCGATGGCCGCGGCGACTTCGCGCGCTTCGATCAGGCGTCCCAGCGGCAGGTCCATCCGTGGCGGCGCGCCGCGCTGCGGGTCGTGCAGCATTGGGGTGTCGACCGCGCCGGGGGCGATCACGTTGACGGTAATGCCGCGGACGATGAGTTCGGCCGCCAGGCTGCGCGCCAGGCCTATCTGCGCGGACTTGGTCGCGGCATAGGCCAGGCGCTGCGCGCGCCCCAGCACGGCGCGGCTGGACACCAGTGCGATGCGGCCGCGTCCGTCCGGCAGTTGCGGCGCCAGCGCGCGGACCAGCGCCATCGGCGCGGCCCCGTGCAGTTGCCACAGCAATGCCGCGTCTTCCGGGCGCGTATCGAGCGCGCCGCCGGTGCGTACCACGCCGGCGCAATGCGCCAGCGCGGTCGGGGCGCAGTCGTCCAGCAGGGCGCACAGGCCGCGCAGGGCGGTGGCGTCGGCCAGATCGCAACGCAGATGGCGATACAGCCCATGGCCCAGGATGGCGGCAGGCGCGATGTCCACGCCCGTCACCCGCCAGCCGGACGCCAGCAGCAGTTCGGCCAACGCCAGGCCGATGCCGGACGATGAACCCGTCAGGACGCAATGCGCCTGCGCATTCCGCTCAGTCATGGCGAGGTACTCAGTCGGCCAGCGTCGTCAGCCGCTTTTCCATGGCGCGCATCTGCTCGTAGCCCATCAACTGCATGATGTCTTCGATGCCCACCAGCAGGTCGGGGCGGTCCGCGGGCTCGCCGCTGGCGATCACGCCCTGCATCACTTGCAGCGCCTGGCGCATGCCATAAATGGCGGCGGCCGGCAGCATGCGCGGCAGGCTGATGCGCTTGACGCCGATTTCCTTCAGGCGCGGCAGGGGGATCAGGGGCGTGGTGGGGCGGTTGCGGATGCCGAATCCCATATTGACGCTGACCGGGATGCCGGCGGCGTCCACCAGGCGCTTGATGTCGTCTTCGGTGCGCACGGCGTCGGGAAACAGCATGTCGGCGCCGGCGCGGGCATAGGCGCGGGCGCGCTTGACCGCGCCTTCGATGCCTTCGATCGCGAGGGAGTCGGTGCGGGCGATGATGACGAAGTCATCGTCGCGCCGGGCCAGGCAGGCGGCCTCGATCTTCTTGACCATTTCCGCCTCGCTCACCACATCCTTGCCGGGCATGTGGCCGCAACGCTTGGGGCTGACCTGGTCTTCGAGGTTGATTCCGGCGACGCCGGCTTCCTCGAACATCTGCACCGTGTGATAGACGTTCACGGGGTTGCCATAGCCGGTGTCGGCGTCGGCCGTGAGGGGGATTGAGACGGAGCGAGCCAGGTGGCGGCAGTGGGTGACGTTTTCCGACAGCCCCATCACGCCGATATCGGCGATGCCCAGCAATGCGTTCGACACGGCCGCGCCACTGGTGCAGGCAGTCTTGAAACCCGCGGCTTCGACCAGGCGGATGCTGTATCCATCGTATACGCCGGGGGAAACGATGAAAGGTTCGTTCTTCAGCAATTGCCGGAACTGGTGGCGCGGGTTGTTCATGTCGTACTGCTCCAAAGAGTGTCAGGCAGCGGAGACGGGGTGCCCGGCGATGCCGGACGCCCCTTCCGCCAGATGTTCAAAAAGGTGTTGCGCCGCGCGTTCGATGTGCGAGCGCATCAGCGATTCAGCCAGTTCGGCGTCGCGCGCGCGGATTGCGCGCAGGATTTGCCAGTGCTCGGCGTAGGCGTCGTCCTTGCGCTCCAGCACGGTGCCGGAGTGCCGGCGGTAGACGCGCAGCAGGTGGTATAGGTCGCCGCAAAGGGCGTTGATGATGCGGTTGTTGCCGCTGGCGCGCACGATGCGCTCGTGGAAGTCGAAGACCCGCGGCGCCGGCGCGCCGCCATTGGCGGCCTCCAGGCGGCGCTGGCGATCCTGCTCCAGCTCGACCAGCAACTGCGCGATTTCCGCATCGCTCATGCGGCGGGTGGCCAGGTTGCAGGCCACGCCTTCCAGCGCCATGCGCATCTGGAACAGTTCCAGCGCGGACTCCGCCGACAGCGTCACCACGCGCGCCTTGATGTAGGGCTCGCGCGTGATCAGCTGGATCCCCTGCAGGCGGCGCACCGCCTCCCGCACCGGGCCGCGGCTGACGCCGAATTCCTGGGCCAGCGCGACTTCATTGATGACGCTGCCCGGGGCCAGCCGGCCTTGGTAGATGGCATCCAGCACTTGGTCGAAGACCACGTCGGCCAGCGGGCCGGTGGCGTCTTCCTTGATGGTGATGGAGGTCGTGACAGTGTTCATAGTGTTGACAGCCTATCAAAGAGATCTAAAAAGTGTCAACTCTTTTGGAGTTGGGATTGTTTTGAGCGCAGGCCGGGATTGCCTAGCCTGTACAGATAATTTATCTATTTTAACGAGAAATTTACGGGTTATCCCTGGGGCTGAATGAAGGATTAATCTATCTACACTTGCGTCAGAACTTCACGAAACTGTTTTTAGTAAGTCTTCTTCTGCTCCATGTTTCTGCTGTAGTGTTGACACTATTGTTTCGCAAGCCGTAAGATGAACTCAGTTGAGATTTTCCCGATTACCGCTGCCATGATCCAGTCTTTCCCCTGTTGCGGCAGGACGCTGCGCTACGCGGACCTGTCCGCTGCCGCCCTTGCGGCGGGCCGCGACATCGCCGCGTATCCCTACGTCATCCGCGTATTGCTGGAGAACCTGCTGCGCCACCGCGCCTGGGGCGCTGCCGTTTCCGAGGAAGAAATCGGCAGGCTTTGGGCTTGGCGCGAACATCCCGGCGCCGACTTGCCGCTGCATGTGGCGCGGGTGATCCTGCCCGATTCCAGCGGCCTGCCGGTGCTGCAGGACCTGGCGGCGTTGCGTGATGCAGTGGCCCAGGCGGGCGGGGACGCGGCGCGGGTGGACACCCGCATCCCCGTGGACCTGATCGTCGACCATTCCCTGCAGGTCGACCATTGGGGCGATGCAGGCGCGGTGCAGCGCAACCTGCGCCGTGAATTCGAGCGCAACGACGAGCGCTACCGGTTCCTGAAATGGGCGCAGCAGGCCTACAAGGGCCTGCGCGTCATTACGCCCGGCATCGGCATCATCCATCAGGTCAACCTGGAATACCTGGCGCCGGTGGTCGCGCGCCAATCCCGGCCAGATGGCGACTGGGCCTACCCCGATTTCGTTATCGGCGGCGACTCTCATACCCCGATGGTCAACGCCTTGGGCGTGCTGGGCTGGGGCGTGGGCGGCATCGATGCCGAGGCGGCTTTGCTGGGCCATGCCTACACGTTTCCGATTCCGGAGGTGGTCGGCGTGCGGCTGCGTGGCGCCATCGAGGCGCCCGCGCTCACCACCGACGCCGCGCTGCTGATCACACAGCAATTGCGCGCGGCGGGCGTGGTGGGTTGCATGGTCGAATTCTTCGGCCCCGCGGCAGAGGCGCTAGGCGTGCCGGAGCGCGCAACGATCGCCAACATGGCGCCCGAGTACGGCGCCACCTGCGGATTTTTCCCGATCGACGCCCGCACGCTGGACTATGCCCGCATGACCGGGCGGAGCGAGGAGCAACTGGCGTTGATCGAAGCCTATGCGCGCGCCAACAGCCTGTGGCGCGAAGCCGGCGCAGCCGCGCCGGCCTATAGCCGGGTGATAGAGATCGACTTGTCGGCGGCGCGTCCCAGCGTGGCTGGTCCGCGCCGGCCGCAGGACCGCATGGACGTGGGCGATGTCGCGGCGGACTTCCGCCTTCGCCTGGGCATGTCCCTGGCCGAAGGCGGGTTCGGCGTGGACGCGGCCGCCCTGGCCGCGCATCCACCCAGCCGCGCAACGCCGGGCCACGGCTCCGTGACGCTGGCGGCCATCACTTCCTGCACCAACACCTCCAATCCCAGCGTGATGCTGGCCGCCGGCCTGGTCGCGCAAAAGGCGTTGGATCGGGGCCTGACGCCGCCTGCCTGGGTCAAGCGTTCACTGGCGCCGGGTTCGCGCGCGGTGACGCGCTACCTGGAATCCGCTGGTCTCCTGCAGGCTTTGCAGGCGCAAGGTTTCCACGTGATCGGCTATGGCTGCACGACCTGCGGCGGCAAGTCCGGCCCGCTGGATGCCGCGGCGGCCGATGCCATCACCGAAGGTGGCCTGGTGGCCGCGGCAGTGCTGTCCGGCAACCGCAATTTCGAAGGGCGCATCCACAAGCTGCTGCGCGCCAACTACATCGGCTCGCCCGCAATGGTGGTGCTGTATGCGCTGGCCGGCAGGATCGATGTGGATTTCGAGCACGAGCCGCTGGGACCTGGTGCCGATGGCGCGCCCGTCTATCTGCGCGACGTCTGGCCCAGTCAGGAGGAGATAGCGGCACTGCTGCCGCTGGCCGCGGACCCGGCATTGTTCGCCGAGGTCTATGATCCCGCCAGCCTGGACAGCGCGATCTGGCGCGACCTGGCGGCGCCCTCGGGCCTGCGCTTCCCCTGGGATCCGGAATCGCAATACCTGGTCGAGCCTCCCTTCTTCAAGGCTGAGCCGGGCCGCGATGCGCTGGCCGATCTCGAAGCCAGCCTGGCGCGCGGCCGTGTGCTGGCCGCGTTCGGCGATTCGCTGACGACCGACCATATCTCGCCCAGCGGCGAGATCCCGGTGGACACGCCGGCCGGCGCGTACCTGATCGACAAGGGCGTGGCGCCCCGCGACTTCAATACCTATGTGGCGCGCCGCTGCAATCACCATGTGATGACCCGCGCCACCTTCGCCAACATCCGCATCAAGAACGCCTTGGTGCCCGGCGAGGAAGGCGGCCTGACCTGCCATTACCCCAGCGGCCGTCGTATGGCGGTGGTCGATGCGGCAGAAGCATATCGTGCCGCGGGCGAGGCCAGCGTGATCCTGGGAGGCAGGGACTACGGCATGGGCAGCAGCCGCGACTGGGCCGCCAAGGGCTCGGCGCTGCTGGGCGTGCGCGCCGTGATCGCGGAATCCTTCGAGCGCATCCATCGCGCCAATCTGGTGGGCATGGGCGTGTTGCCGCTGGCGTTCGTGGCGGGCGAAGGCTGGCGCCAACTGGGTTTGACCGGCGCGGAAATCCTGCGCTTCGAGAACGTGGCCAAGGGCGTGCTCCAGGGCGAGCCCATCGCCGTCATCGCCGAGGACGGCGAGCGCCGCATCGTCTTCCAGGCCTACGCCCAGGTCCTCACGCACGCCGAACGCAAGCTCATGGCGGAAGGCGGCATCCCGGCCAGCGTCCTCAACGGCTTCTTGAACGACACGGAGGCCGCGGATGCGGCCCATTGCTGACAACGCGCATCACTCAGGACACACGACATCATGCTGGATCTGCTACTCACCAATGCAAGACTGTTTTTGCCGCAGCAGGGCTTGACCGAAGGCGTGCTTGGCGTCATCGATGGCCGCATCGCCATCATTGCCGAGCCGGGTACGCCGCTGGAAGCTCGCGAGACCATCGATTGCCAAGGGCTGTGGGTACTGCCGGGACTGATCGATCCGCACGTGCATTTCGGCTTTGGCTCGCCCGAGACCGACTTCGAAACCGAATCGCGCTTCGCCGCGCTGGGCGGCACCACCAGTGTGTTGTCGTTTCATCGCTCGGCGGACATCCGTGAATCCTTTGACAAGGTGCGCGACCGCGCCCTGTCGCAAAGTTGTGTGGATTTCGGCTTCCATTTTGGCATCACCAGCAATCTGCATGTGGAGACGCTGGAGGAAATCTCGCGCCGCTTCAATGTGAATTCCTACAAGCTCTACATGATGTACAAGGGCGCGGCGGGCCTGTCCAAGGGCTTTACCGACATTGACGACGGCCTGCTGTATTCGGCGCTGCGCGCCACCGCCGCGATCCCCGGCGCGATCATGGGCGTGCACTGCGAAAACGTCGAAGTGATTCCGGTCCTGCGGGACCCGCTGCGCGCCGCCGGCCGCGACGACCTGAAGGCCTGGAACGAACAGAGCCCGGACTTCCTGGAAGCGGAAAACGTGCACCGCGTCTGCTACTTCGCGGCCAAGACCGGCGCCGCGGTCAACATCGTGCACCTGAGCAGCCGCGAAGCGCTGGACGAGGCGCGGCGCCACCGCCGCACGCCGGACGCGCCGCCCATCTACGTCGAGACCTGCCCGCACTACCTGTTCCTGAACGACGAGTCGCCCGCCGGGACCTATGCCAAGGTCAACCCGCCGGTGCGCGGCCAAAGCGATGTGGACGCCATGTGGGAAGGCGTGCTGGACGGTTCCGTCACCACCATCGGCACCGATCACGTGCCGCGCAAGCGCGCCACCAAGGACACGGACATCTGGGCCGCCAGCAACGGCTTCCCTGGCACCGGCCTGATGTTGCCGGTCCTGTTGCATGAGGGCTACCACCGCCGTGGCGTGCCGCTGGAAACCCTGATGAAGGTCTGCACGGAAAACTCCGCCCGCATTTATCGCATGCCCGGCAAGGGCAGCATCGAGATCGGCAAGGACGCCGACCTGGTGCTGGTGGACCCGGACCTGGAGCGCACCGTCGATCCCGCCACGCTCGAATCCAATTCCGACTACTCGCCCTACGAGGGCATGACCCTGAAGGGCTGGCCCGTGCGCACCCTGGTGCGCGGGCGCACCGTGGCGCTGGACGGCCGCATCACCGATGCCGCGCGCAGCAACCCGGGCGGCCGCTATCTCAAGCGTCTTTGAACTGAACCTACTCTCTTTCTGGCAGGCATTACCATGAGCGAAACCAAGCGAATCTGGGACGACTTTCTGACCGAGCGCGACAAGCAGGTGCTGGCGCAGGCCGGCTACGGCAAGCGCGGCGGCTTCGGCAAGCGGCCGGCCCTGTTCATCATCGACGTGCAATACAACTTCTGCGGCGACACGCCCGAAGACATCCTGGAAGGCCTGAAGCAGTACCGCACCCACTGCGGCCGAGAAGCCTGGGACGCGGTCGCGCATATCGTGCCGCTGCTGGAACTGGCGCGCGACAAGAACATTCCGGTCTTCTACACCGAAAGCGGCCGCCGCGCCGACTTGCTGGACAGCGGCGTGCAGGTGGGCAAGAACCATCGCGGCGGCGAAAAGACCGTGCTGGCCAATACCCACGCCACCCAGACCGTGGAGCCGCTGGCGCCGCGGCCGCAGGACATCCGCATCACCAAACAGAAGCCGTCCTGCTTCTTCGGCACCATCTTCATGAGCCACCTGAACTTCCTGGACGTGGACACGCTGATCCTGGTGGGCTGCACCTCGTCGGGATGCCTGCGCGCCACCACGGTGGACGCCTATTCGTACAACTTCAAGGTCATCATTCCCGAAGAGGCGGCGTTCGACCGCTTCCAGGCCAGCCATGCCATGAGCCTGTTCGACCTGAACTGCAAGTACGCCGACGTGATTCCGTCGCGCGAGGTGCAGGACTACCTGCGCAACCTGCCCGCGCCTGCCGGCGCGGACCAGGCCTGAAGCGCGGCAGGGAGCGCGCGCCATGGCCGTGACTGCCGCCGGACCGCTGCCGGTCTATTTGCTGACGGGCTTCCTGGGCAGCGGCAAGACCACGCTGCTGTCGCGCCTGGTGCGCAGCCCGCGCTTTGCCGACACGGCAGTGATCATCAACGAGTTCGGCGAGATCGGCCTGGACCACATGCTGGTGGGCCGCGCCGACGACAGCGACGTGGTGTTGCTGGATTCAGGCTGCCTGTGCTGCGCGGCCACCAGTTCGCTGCAAGACACGCTGGAGTCGCTCTATTACCGGCGCCAGCGCGGGGAGATTCCCGCCTTTACGCGGGTGGTGGTCGAAACGTCCGGGTTGGCGGATCCCTGCCCGGTCATCAACACGCTGGCGGCGGATCCGCTGATCGCCCGCCATTACCGTTTCGGCGGCGTGGTGGCGACGGCCGATGCGCTGCATGGCATGGTGACGCTGGACGCCTATCGCGAAGCCAGCACCCAAATCGCCATCGCCGACCGAATTGCGCTGACCAAGACCGATCTGGCCGATGAGGCCGCCATAGAGGCGCTACGGTCTGCGTTGCGCGGCTATAACGCCAGCGCACCCATCCGCGCGGTGTCGCCGGATACCGTGGATGAGGATGCGCCCGCGCTGTTTGATGGACTGCGGCCCGAGCATCTGGACGCAGCCGTGCTGACGGCCGCGGCGCCGCTCGCCGCAGGGCCGCTGGCGCATGTGCTGCGCTATGGCATCGTGTCCTACGCCTTCCCGCAGAGCCGGCCGGTGGGTTGGGAAGACTATGCGCGCTGGACCCGGCACATGCAGCGCCATATCGGTGACCGCCTGCTGCGCGCCAAAGGCTTGCTGCGCTGGACGGACGGCACCTTGCGCGCGGTGCACGGCGTGCGGCACGTATTTGCAACGCCCGAGCCCGTCACCGTGCCGGAAGGCGCGGGGCAGACGGGCGCCATGGTCCTGATCGTGCAGGACCTGTCGTCCGAAGAAGTGGACGAGGCGATGCGGCCGCTGGATTTGTGAGTCTGTCCGGCAGCCGCGCCTGGGGCGATCGCGCTCAGGGATGCTTGCCGGCGCCACCCAGATGCAGCGCGACCACTTCGGTATCCATGCCAGCCAGGCCCGGATACCGCGCCCTGACCTGAGGATCGTGTCCCGGCACGATATGGTCCGGAGACTCCGCGAATTTCAGCAAGATCTCGTAGCCCGCCAGCATGTCGGCAACGTTGTCGACGATGGGAAACGGCGCGTCCCGCCCCATATTTTCGTAGTAGTGGCTGGCGTCCGAGGCCAGCACCATCCAGCCGCGCGCCGTGTGCACGCGCACGGCCTGCAGCCCGCGCGTGTGGCCGCCGATGTGCAGCAGTTGCAGGCCCGGTGCGATCTCGTCGTGGCCGTGGTAGAACGCCACGCGCTTGTCGTACACGCCGCGCACCACGTCGACTACGTCTTCCACCGCGTAAGCGTGGCGCAGCATGTCGAAGCGCATATTGCAGCCGCAGGCATAGTGCAACTCGCTTTCCTGGAGGTGCAGGCGGGCGTGCGGCAGCTTGCGGATGTTGCCCGCATGGTCGTAGTGCAGATGCGTGACGATGACGTCGCGGATGTCGGCGGGCGCGATGCCCAGCTTTTCCAGCGCGTCTATCGGGCAGCGCAGGAACTCGCGGCCGCGCGCCCGGGCCGCCTCTTCATTGAATCCGGTGTCGACGAGATAGACGCGTGCGCCGTTGCGGATGACCCAGACGAAATAGTCCATCGGCATCGGTCCGTCGTGCGGGTCCGGGGGCGTGATGAAGTTCTGGCTGCGCCGGCGCGCCACCGTGGCGTAGCGTAGGGCATAGACTTCGTAGCGGGGCAACGTCATGCGATGGCTCCGGGTGCGCGCAGGACGTACAGGATGAACCCGCTATCCTGCCGAGCCGGGCTTGCCCCGCCCCTTCCTTGCCGGGCGATCGTCTTCATTGTCGGAAGTCTCCTGTTGCTGGCGCTTGAGCACTTCGAGCGCGGTGCGTTCCGCGTTCACGATGTGGCTCTGCGCGGCGCTTTGCGCGCCTTGCGGGTCCCGAGCCTGGATGCGCTCGTAGATCAGATCGATTTCGGCCATGCTTTCCGGCAGGCGCTCGGCGCGCGCGAACGACGTGGCGCGCAGCAGGTTGATGCGCGATAGCAGCCCGGGCAGCATGTCCTTGACCAGATCGTTGTCGCAACCGCTCAGCAGCACGTCGTAGAACTCGCGCTTGGCGGCCAGCAGGGCTGACTTGTTGCTGCCCTTGGCCTGGCGGTGCAGGGCTTCCACGGCTTTGCGCAGGCGCTCGACGTCGCCGTCGTCCGCCAGCCGCGCGAATTCATGCGCGGCGTAGCCCTCCAGCAGGGCGCGCAGGGCGTACAGGTCGCGGGCAGCCTTTTCGGTGATGCGCACCACGGTGGGGCCGCGATGCGGTTCGATGGAAATCAGGCGTTCGGCCTCCAGCGTGCGCAGCGCCTCGCGCAGGGTACTGCGGCTGATGCCGAGCTGATCGCACAACTCCTGTTCGCGCAGACGCTCCCCGCCCTTGATCCGGCCATCCATGATGGATGCGCGCAGGAACTCTTCCACGCGGATGCGCAGGGTGCTGGGTTTCTCGAATACCGCGCCTGTCTGGCTGGCCATGGTTGTCTCTCGCCTTAAAAGACGCAATATATCCCGCCGGCAGACCGTGCCGCCGGCCCGGCGCATGCGGCGCATTATTGTGCCGATTTTTTTTGTAGTCAAGAATATTGTCTGACAATCAGACTATTGACGATTTCAGGAAAATTGCCGGACAATCAGACAAAATAAATCCGATGGGCCGCTGACCTCGCAGTCCGTCATCCCACGCAAAGAGGAACTCATGGCAGACATCAAATCCGAAACCCAGGCCCTGTTCGACCAAGGCCTGAACCTGCGCCGCGAGGTGCTGGGCACTGAATACGTGGACGGCTCTCTGGCCCGCGCCAACGAATTCATGATGGCCTTCCAGCACATCACCACCGAATGGTGCTGGGGCTATACCTGGGGGCGCCCGGGGCTGGAAAAGAAGACCCGCAGCATGCTCAACCTGGCGATGCTGACGGCGCTGAACCGGCCGGCCGAGATCAAGCTGCACGTCAAGGGCGCGCTGAACAATGGCGTGACGGTCGAGGAGATCAAGGAGATCTTGCTGCAGGCCACGGTTTACTGCGGTATCCCTGCAGGGCTGGACGCGTTCAAGGTCGCCAACCAGGTGCTGGAAGAAGAGGGCGCCTTCAAGGAGTCCAAGGCATGAGCGCCCCGCAAGAGCGGGTGGGCCTGATCGGCATCGGTAGCATGGGCTGGCCCATGGCGGCCCGCCTGGTGCAGGCTGGCTTTGCGGTGACGGTGTTCGACGCCGTGCCGGGCCAGGCCGCGAAGTTCGCCCAGGAAGTGGGCGGCCAGGCCGCCGCCACCTGCGCCGAACTGGCGGCGCAGTCCGACATCATTTTCACCATGCTGCCCACCAGCGCGATCGTCGAGCAGGTGCTGGGCGGCGAGCAGGGCGTGCTGGCGGGCTTGCGCCCGGGCGCTGTCGTCGTGGACATGAGTTCCGGCGTGCCGGCGCATACACAGCGCCTGGCGCAGGCGGTGGCTGCCGCCGGGGGCGTCATGGTCGACGCGCCGGTTTCCGGCGGCGTGCCGCGCGCCCGCACGGGCGAGCTGGCCATCATGTACGGCGGACCCGCGGCGACGCTGGAGCGGGTGCGTCCGGCCCTGTCGAGCATGGGCACGACGATCACGCCCGTGGGTGAGGTGGGCAGCGCCCACGCCATGAAGGCGCTGAACAACCTGGTGTCGGCCGGCGGCTTCCTGATCGGGGTCGAGGCCATGCTTATCGGGCAGCAGTTCGGCCTGGATCCGAACGTCATCGTCGACGTGCTCAATGCGTCGACCGGCATGAACAATTCGACCCAGAAGAAGTTCAAGCAATTCGTGCTGTCGCGCCAGTTCAATTCCGGCTTCGGCCTGGACCTGATGGTCAAGGACCTGGGCATCGCGCTGGGCATCGCGACCGATACCGGCACGCCCACGCCGTTCGCGTCGCTCTGCCGCGAACTGTGGGCCTCGGCCGGCAAGACGCTGGGCAAGGGCCAGGATCACACCGCCGTCGCGCGCCTGTCCGAGCAACTGGCCGGCGTCGAGCTGGGCGCCCGTCAGAAAGACTGACCGAGTTGCGGCCGGGCGGGCGCCCGGTCGCAACTCGGTGTTTACCCCGAGCCAGCTTTTTGCCATAAATTTGTATGATGACCTTATGGCTTCGAACTCTGGAGGAAGGTCGTCATGCCTGCAGCATCCGTGCCATGCGAGTCCACCCGTCGCCATGACGGTGGGCGGCCATGACCGAGGAATCCCGCATCCGCGACGAGATCTGCGCCGTCGGCGCCAGCCTCTATGACCGTGGCTATACCGTGGGTGCGGCCGGCAATATCAGCGCGCGTCTGGACGACGGCTGGCTGATCACGCCGACCGACGCCTGCCTCGGACGACTGGACCCCGCCGAACTGTCCAAGGTCGACGCGGCGGGCAGGCATGTGTCGGGCAGCAAGCCGTCCAAGACGCTGGAACTGCATCGCGGCATCTACCAGGCCAGTCCCGGCGCGCGCGGCATCGTGCACACGCATTCCACGCATCTGGTGGCGTTGACGCTGGCGGGCGTATGGCGGCCGGATGAAGTGCTGCCGCCCATCACGCCTTATCAGGTCATGAAGGTCGGCAGGATTCCGCTGATCCCCTATCGCCGCCCGGGCGATCCGCAAGCTGCAGCCGAGGTCGCGGCGGTGGCGGGCGACGTGCGCGGGGCGCTGTTCGAGCGCCTTGGGTCGGTGGTGTGGGAGCGCTCTGTAGCCCATGCCTCCTATGCGCTGGAAGAACTGGAAGAAACCGCCCGTCTTTGGCTGATGAGCGATCCCCGGCCCGCGCCATTGAGCACAGCGGCGATAGACGAACTGCGGGCCGTGTTCGGCGCGCGCTATTGAACCTGGAAATTGCAATGTCGCGCCTGGCCGCCAATCTCAGCATGATGTACACCGAGCATCCCTTCCTGGACCGATTCGAGGCGGCCGCGCGGGACGGGTTCGCGGCAGTGGAGTTCCTGTTTCCCTACGAGTATCCGGCAGCCGAACTCAAAACGCGGCTGGAGGCACAGGGGTTGAGCCAGGCGCTGTTCAACGCGCCGCCGGGAGATTGGGCCGCAGGCGAGCGCGGCACGGCCTCGCTGCCCGGCCGCGAAAGCGAATTCCGGCATGGGGTCGAGCAGGCCTTGGAATATGCCGCCGCGCTCGGCAACCGCAAGCTGCATCTGATGGCCGGACTGATCCAGCCTGGGCAGGACCGCGCCGCGCATCGCGCGGTCTATCAGGAAAATCTGGCGTGGGCCGCACGCGCCGCTGCGTCGGCCGGCGTGACGGTGCTGATAGAACCGATCAACACGCGCGATATCCCGGGCTTCTTCCTCAACCGACAGGACGAGGCGCAAGCCATCTGCGCCGCGGTTGGCGCGGACAACCTGAAGGTGCAGTTCGACATCTACCACTGCCAGATCGTGGAAGGCGATATCGCGGTCAAGCTCAAGCGCGACATGGCCGGCATTGGCCACATCCAGATCGCGGGAGTGCCGGACCGCCATGAGCCGGATCTGGGCGAACTGAACTATCCCTACCTGTTCGAGCAGATCGATGCGCTGGGCTACGCGGGCTGGATCGGCTGCGAGTACCGGCCTCGCGCCGGCACCTCCGCCGGGCTGGGCTGGGCCCGGCCCTACCTGACACACACGGGACATACCGCGACATGAAGATACTCATCACCGGCGGCGCCGGCTTCCTGGGGCAGCGCCTGGCCCGCAGGCTGTTGGAGCGCGGCACGCTGACCCTGGTTGGGGGCAAGCCCGAAGCCATCACTCAGATCGGTCTGCTGGACGTGGTGCAGGCTCCGGGGCCGGACGATCCGCGCATTCATGCGCAGGTCGGCGACATCGCCGATCCCGCGGTGCTGCGGCAAGCGATCGGCACGGACACGCGCGTGATCTTCCATCTGGCCGCCATCGTCAGCGGCCAGGCCGAAGCGGATTTTGACCTGGGCATGCGCATCAACCTGGACGCGTCGCGCGCGCTGCTGGAGACCTGCCGCGCCCTGGGCCACCAGCCGCGGGTGATCTTCACCAGTTCGGTCGCGGTATATGGCGGTACGCTGCCGGACATCGTGCGCGACGACACCGCGCTCAATCCCCAATCGTCCTATGGCACGCAGAAAGCCATCGCCGAACTGCTGCTGGCGGACTACACGCGGCGCGGCTACGTGGACGGGCGCGTGCTGCGCCTGCCCACCATCAGCGTGCGTCCGGGGCGGCCCAACGCGGCGGCCTCCTCGTTCGCCAGCGGCATCATCCGCGAACCGTTGAATGGCGTGGAGGCGGCATGCCCGGTGCGCGCTGACACGCGGCTGTGGTTGCTGTCGCCGCGCGGTGCGATCCAGGCGTTGATCGCAGGCTGCGAACTGGACGCGGCCGCCGTCGCGGATCGCGCGCCCATCAATCTGCCGGGCGTGTCGGTTACGGCGGCCGGAATGGTGCAGGCGCTGCACGAAGTCGCCGGCGACCAGGTTGCCGACCGCGTCCGCTGGCAGCCTGATGAACGCGTCGAGCGCATCGTGGGCAGTTGGCCAGGCCGCTGGGACACGGCCCGCGCCGAAAAGCTGGGCCTGCGCGGCGACGCCGATTTCGCGGACATCATCCGCGCCTACATGGCTGACGACCTGCCGCGCTGAGCGCGGGCCGCAGTGCATTCCCACCGTAGCCGGACCGCCAACGATATGAGCAATTCTCAAACACCATCCCGCCGCGTCGGCGTCATCGGCCTGGGCGCCATGGGCGCAGGCATCGCGCAGAGCTTGCGCCGGGCAGGCCACGATGTGCATGTGTACGACATCCGCAAGGAGGCGGGCGCGGCATTCGCGGCGCAGGGCGGCGTGGCCTGCGCCACGCTGGCCGACATGGCGGCCGCCTGCGACATCGTCATCAGCGTGGTCGTCAACGCCCAGCAGACCGAGGCGGTGCTGTATGGCGAAGACGGCCTTGCCGCCGCGCTGCGGCCGGGGGCGGTGTTCGTGATGTGCTCCACCGTGGATCCCAACTGGTCGATCGCGCTGGAGGCGAGGCTCGAAGCGCAGGGCATCCTGTATCTGGATGCGCCCATCTCCGGCGGCGCCGCGCGCGCGGCCTCGGGCGAAATGACCATGATGACCGCAGGCCGCGCGGCCGCCTATGAAGCCTGCGGCCCGGTGCTGGAATCCATGGCGGGCAAGGTTTACCGATTGGGCGACCGCGCCGGCGCGGGCAGCAAGGTCAAGATCATCAATCAGCTGCTGGCTGGCGTGCACATCGCCGCGGCGGCGGAAGCCATGGCATTGGGCCTGCGCGAAGGCGTGGACGCGGATGCCTTGTATGAAGTGATCACGCACAGCGCGGGCAATAGCTGGATGTTCGAAAACCGCATGGCCCATGTGCTGGCGGGCGACTACACGCCGCTGTCCGCGGTCGATATCTTCGTCAAGGACCTGGGCCTGGTGCTGGACACCGCCAGGCATACCCGCTTTCCTCTTCCGCTGGCGTCCACCGCGCACCAGATGTTCATGCAGGCCTCCAGCGCCGGCCACGGCCGCGAGGACGATAGCGCGGTGATCAAGATATTTCCCGGGATTGCCCTGCCGGAGGCCAAATGAGCATCAAGCTGGGCTGCATCGCGGACGACTTCACCGGCGCCACCGACCTGGCCAACAACCTGGTGCGGGCCGGCATGCGCACCGTGCAGACCATAGGCATACCGGGCGAACCCGTGCGCGGCGGCGCTGATGCCGTCGTGGTTGCGCTCAAGACCCGCACCTTGCCGGCGGCCGAGGCCGTGGCGCAGTCGCTGGCGGCGCTGGACTGGCTGCGGGCGCAGGGCGCGGAACAGATCTACTTCAAGTATTGCTCCACCTTCGACAGCACGCCCGCAGGCAATATCGGGCCTGTCGCCGATGCGCTGATGCAGCGGCTAGGTACGGATTTCACCATCGCCACGCCGGCTTTTCCGGACAACAAGCGCACGGTGTTCAAGGGCTATCTGTTTGCGGGCGACGTGCTGCTGAACGAATCGGGCATGCAGCATCATCCGCTGACGCCCATGACTGATCCGAACCTGGTGCGCGTGTTGTCCGCGCAGACCACGCGCCGTGTCGGTCTGATCGACCATGCCGTTGTTGCGCGTGGCAGCGAGGCGATCCGCGCTTGCATCCAGGAGTTGAAGACTCAGGGGATCGAGATCGCCATCGTGGATGCCGTGTCCAATGATGACCTGCTGGCCCTGGGGCCAGCGCTTGCCGGCATGCCGCTGGTGACGGCGGGCTCGGGAGTGGCTATCGGCCTGCCGCGCAACTGGGGCTTGACGCCCGCCTCCGCGCACGCCGGACAGCCGCGCGTGCCGGGCATGCAGGCGGTAGTGGCGGGCAGTTGCTCGGCGGCTACCAATGGCCAGGTGGCCGCGTTCATCGAAAGCGGCCGGCCCGCGCTGGCGCTGGATCCGCTGCGGCTGGCGGCTGGCGACGACGTCGTGGCGCAGGCGTTGGCCTGGGCCGATGCGCGCCTGCGCCTCGGCCCGGTACTGATCTACTCCACGGCGCAACCCGAGCAGGTGCGGCAGGCGCAGGGTGCGTTGGGCGCCGCGCGCGCGGGCGCCATGATCGAGGATGCCATTGCGCGCGTCGCGGTCGGGCTGGTCGAACGCGGCGTGCGCCAGTTGATCGTGGCGGGCGGAGAAACCTCGGGCGCGGTGGTGCAGGAGCTGGGGCTGGAACAGATCGCCATCGGCGAGCAGATAGATCCCGGCGTGCCTTGGTGCTGCGGCCATGCGCTCGCGGCGCAAGGCGACATCAGCATTGCGCTGAAGTCGGGAAACTTCGGCGCGCGGGACTTCTTCATCAAGGCGTTCGGCTAGGGCGGCTGTCGCAGCTTCGACCTGTGCCTGTCGGTCCAGAGCGGCAATGCGCGGCGCTGCCGCGCCGGCTGTCCTAGCTCAGCGGTGCGCCTGGCTCAGCCGCCTGGCGGCATTCACCATGTGGATGCGGGCGGCCTCGCGTGCGCCGGCCACATCTTTGCTGCGTATCGCTTCGACGATGGCGACATGTTCCTGCAGCACCGCCCGCATAAAGTTGGCGTGGCGGGCCTCGTTGGCGCGCGTGACGCGCGTGGCGGCTTCCAGGAACTGGCTGACGAAAGCCAGGGTCGTCAGGAAATAGGGGTTGCCGGTAGCGCGGGCGATGCTGCGGTGGAAGGCCACGTCTTCCTGCACGCCGTCGCCGCCGTTTTCAACGGCCCGCGAAATGGCGGCCAGGGCGGCGTCGATCTCGGCCATGTCCTGCTTCTTGCGCACTGCCGCGGCTTGCGCGGCGATCTCGGTTTCCAGCGCGCGGCGCAGGTCCACGATATGCAGCACCGCGTCCAGCGAGGAAAGATCGGCGGCGTCGATGCGCAGGGCGCGGTTGCCGGCGTGGCCGGTGACGTACACGCCGCTACCTTGCCGCGCCTCCACGATGCCATCCTGCCGCAGGCGTGACACCGCTTCGCGTATGACCGTGCGGCTGACACCGAACTGTTCCGCCAGGGCGCTTTCGGTGGGCAGTTTTTCGCCGGGCGGTACGCGGCCTTCGTCGATCTCGGCGAGCAGGCGTTTGGCGACCGTGTCGGTCAGCGTGGGATGAGTCGGGAGTCGAGGGAACGCCATCGCCGTATGATACGCGCGCCCAAGCAGGGCAGGGCCATGAGGGCTCGACCTGGCTTTCATTGAGCTCACAGCCTTGCGTCATTTTCGAAATGTTATATCATTCGCCAATTGGTTGGTACGTTATAACATTTAAAAGAGGGCGATGATGAATGGCAAGAAACTGGGGCGGCAAAGGGAGCGCGGTGGCCGGATCGCCGTGCGGGCGGGCCGCCGGGGCGCGCTGAAACCCTTGGTCTGCGCGCTGATGTTGGCCGCGCCCGCGGCGCAAGCAGAAGAGGCTGCGGCCGAACGCGCAGCCGCCAAGACCCTGGCGCCGATCACGGTATCCGCCAATCCGCTGGGCCTGGACCTGAACAGCACCACGCTGCCTGCCTCGGTGCTGGAAGGCGACGCGCTGGTCGAACAGCGCAACGGCACCCTGGGCGACACGTTGAAGAACCTGCCGGGGGTCAATAGCGACACCTTCGGTGGCGGCGCCAGCCGCCCCGTGATCCGCGGACAGACGGCGCCGCGCGTGAAGGTGCTGTCCGACGGCTCCGAGGTGATGGACGCGTCCAGCATTTCTCCGGACCACGCGGTGACCGTGGAGCCGTTGCTGGCCGAGCGCATCGAGGTGCTGCGCGGCCCGGCCACGCTGCTGTACGGTGGCGGCGCCATCGGCGGCGTGGTCAATGTGGTGGACAAGAAGATCCCGACGGCAGTGCCGGAAAAAGGCATCGAGGCCGAAGCCGAATTGCGCGGCGCCACCGGCACCAAGGAACGCGCGGGGGCGGTGGGCATCACTGCCGGTGAAGGTCAGTTCGCGGTGCGCGTGGAAGGTTTGAAGCGCCGCACCAGCGACTACGACGTGCCCGACTGGCCTGGCGGCAAGCTGGAAGGCTCGTACAGCGAGTCGACGCAGGGCACGGTGGGCATGTCCTGGATCACGCCGCGCGGCTACGTCGGCCTGGCGTTCACGCATCTGGAAAGCAAGTACGGCCTGCCGGGACACAATCACGAATACGAAGGCTGCCACCCGCACGGCACCCATCTGCATTGCGGCGGCCATGACCATGGTCACGGCGAAGAGGGTCACGATCACGACCATGAGCACGAGCATGGCGGCGTGCCCTACGTGAAGCTGCGCAGCAACCGCCTCGACCTGCGCGCCGAGTACCAGGATCCGTTCGCGGGCTTCGAGAAGATCCGCGTGCGCGGCGGCTTGACCGACTACCAGCACGACGAGATCGAAGGCGGCGAAGTCGGTACGCGCTTCAAGAACAAGGGTTACGACCTGCGCGTGGAAATGCAGCACAAGCCCATCGCCGGTTGGCGCGGTGTGGTGGGCGTGCAGAACGCCTACAGTGATTTCCGCGCCGATGGCGAAGAGGCTTTCCTGCCGCGCAGCAAGACGCGCTCCTATGGCCTGTTCGTGCTGGAGGAGTACCAATTGAACGACTGGCGCTTCGAACTGGGCGCGCGGCAGGACTGGCAACGCATCTCGCCCACCGGCGGCGCACAGCGCAGCAGTCTGTCGGGCACGTCCTTGTCGGCCGCAGCCATCTGGGACTTCGCGCCGCAGTACTCGGTGGCCCTGTCACTGTCACGCTCGCAGCGCTTGCCCAGCGCGCAGGAACTGTATGCGGATGGCGTGCACCTGGCCACCAATACGTATGAGCTGGGCAATGCAAACCTGGGCCGCGAGACGTCGCACAACATCGACCTGACCCTGCGCAAGCATTCGGGCGACACGACGTTCTCGGCCAGCGTATTCCACAACCGCGTGAAGAACTACATCTACGCCAACACGCTGGATCGCTACGAGGACTTCCGTCTGATCGAGTACACCCAGCGCGACGCGGAGTTCACGGGCGTGGAAGGCGAACTGCGTCACCAGTTCACCCCGGTGTTCTCGGCCGCCGTGTTCGGCGACTACGTGCGCGGCAAGCTGACTGGCGGCGACGGCAACCTGCCGCGCATCCCGGCGGCGCGCGCCGGCGTGCGCGCCGACATGAAGTGGCAGCAGTGGTCGGGCGGCGTCGAATACGCCCGCGTGTTCGCGCAGAAGGACATTGCCGCCTACGAGGAAAGCACGCCCGGCTACAACATGGTCAATGCGGTAGTGGCCTATCGCGGCCAGTACGGCGCTACGGGTTATGAAGTCTACCTGCGCGGCACCAACCTGCTGAACAAGCTGGCCTACAACCACGCGTCCTTTATTTCGACGGTGGCGCCGCTGCCCGGGCGCAGCGTGCTGCTGGGCGTGCGCATGACGTACTGACGCAGGAACACACGCTGCCAGCAGCGGAGACGGTCATTCCGTCTCCGCTTTTTTTTGCCCGGGAATCGAGGTCGGGAGCGGCTCTCACGCCAATTCAGGGCTGGCGCTTGCTCAGGTGGTTGACGAAGAGCTTGGCGGCCGTGGGCAGGGCGTCGAAAGAGCGCACGCAGATCTGGATCTGGCGTCGCGCCCAGGCCTCGGTCAGCGGAATGATGCGGATGTCGAACATGACCGAGTAGCGGCGTGCGATGTCCAGCGGCAGCACGCCTATGCCCAGCCCCGAGTTCACCATGAAGCACAACGCGTCAAAACCGGTGACCTGCACCTTGAGCTGGATGTTTCGCTTTTCGTCGCTGGCTGCGTTGGACAGGATGCGGTTGATGGCGCTGCCGCGGTGCAAGCCGACGAAATCATGTTCCAGCGCTTCGGCGAAGCGGAAGCCCGGCTTGTCCTGCAGGGGGTGGTCGGCGGGCACGACCAGGGCGAGCGTGTCTTCCCGGTAGGGAAGAATCTCTACATCGTGGTCCGGCGCCGTGCCCGAGAAGATGCCCACATCGGCTGCGTTTTCGGCCACTGATTTGATGATGGTCGAGGTGATTTTCTCTTCCAGATCGACCTGCACGTTGGGGTAGTCGTTCAGGAAGAGCTTGATGTCCTGGGGCAAGAACTGGGTTATCGCGGAAATATTGGCGTGCACCCGGATGAAGCCGCGCAGGCCGCGCGAGTAATCGCGCATGTGCACCGAGATTTCATCGAGTTCGTGCAAGGCGCGCCGCGCCATGGTGGACAGCGCGATGCCGGCCGGCGTGGGGCGGATGCCCTTGTTGGTGCGGATGAGCAGCCGGATCTTGAGGTTCTCTTCCAGTTCGCTGATCCGCTTGCTGATGGCCGCCGCGGCGATGTGCTCGTGTTCGGCCGCCGCGGCGATGGTGCCTTGCTCGACCACGCTGATGAATAGCTTGAGGGAGGTGGGATCGAGGCGCATGGCGGGACGGACGGGAAAGCGGACGAGATGGCTCATTGTAGCCATGCACGGGTTTGTCATCGCGGATGACGATGGCGGCATCGCTAATGACTGCTGTTGCACAGGCGGGCGCCGGGGCTATCCTCCCCAAAAAATTCCGTCCGACCCCCAGCGTGGACCGTGCGGAGCATGATGGATGGAGTGCGAGACAAATGAATCTGCAGAATAGCCAGCTGCTGCGGCAGCAGGCCTACATCGGCGGCACCTGGTGCGACGCCGACAATGGCGCCACCATCACGGTGCGCAATCCTTTCGATGCAAGCGTGCTGGGCACGGTACCCAACCTGGGCCAGGCCGAGACCGCCCGCGCCATCGCGGCAGCCGATGACGCGCTGCCGGCCTGGCGGGCCAAGACGGGCAAAGAGCGTGGCGCCATCCTGCGCAAGTGGCATGCGCTGATCGAGGCGCACGCCGACGACCTGGCGCTGCTGCTGACCCTGGAACAGGGCAAGCCGCTGGCCGAGGCCCGAGGCGAACTCAACTACGCGCTGTCCTTCGTCGAATGGTTCGCCGAAGAGGCCAAGCGCGTCTATGGCGACGTGCTGCCCCACACCCGCGGCGACCAGCGCATGCTGGCCATCCGCCAGCCTGTGGGCGTGTGCGCCGCCATCATCGCCTGGAACTTTCCTTCGGCCCTGGTCACGCGCAAGGTCAGCCCGGCGCTGGCCGCCGGCTGCACGGTGGTGCTCAAGCCGTCCGAACTGACGCCGTTTACCGCGCTGGCGCTGGCCTGGCTGGGCGAGGAGGCCGGCATACCGCCCGGCGTTCTCAACGTGGTCATCGGCGACCCCGCGCCCATCGGCACGGAATTGACGCAGAACCCGACGGTGCGCAAGCTGACCTTCACCGGGTCAACCCAGACCGGTCGCCTGCTGATGCAGCAAAGCGCTTCCAACATCAAGAAGCTGTCGTTGGAACTCGGCGGCAACGCGCCCTTCATCGTGTTCGAGGACGCCGATCTGGACGAAGCCGTGCAAGGCCTGGTGCTGTCCAAGTTCCGCAACGCCGGCCAGACCTGCGTGTGCGCCAACCGCGTCTACGTCCATGCCAGCGTCGCCGACGCCTTCAATGACAAGCTGCTGGCGGAAATGCGCCGCATGAAGGTGGGCAGCGGGCTGGAAGAGGGCGTCACCCAAGGACCGCTGATCGACCAGCGCGCCGTGGACAAGGTGGCGCGCCTGGTGGACGACGCCACCGCGCGCGGCGCGCGCCTCCTGGCGGGCGGCAAGCTGCGCGAGCCGGGAACCTTGCTGTATGAACCGACCCTGATTGCCGGCATCACCGACGCCATGGAACTGGCGCACGAGGAGATCTTCGGCCCGGTGGTGGGGATCAGCACCTTCGAATCCGAAGCCGCGGTGCTGGCGCGCGCCAACGACAGCGCCTCGGGTCTGGCGGCGTATTTCTACACCGCCAACCTGGAACGGGTCTGGCGCATGATGGAAGGGCTGGAGTACGGCATTGTCGGCGTGAATACCGGCGCCGTATCCAACGAGGTCGGGCCTTTCGGCGGCATCAAGGAGTCGGGCGTGGGCCGCGAGGGCTCCAAGTACGGCATCGAGGAGTTCCTGGAAATCAAGTACGTCTGCCTTGCCGGCAAGTCGTTCAACGCGATTCCCTGACGTACGCGGATCCAGACATGAGCCAAGCACAGCCTTCTCTCCGCGACGCGGACCAATTCGATTACGTGATCGTGGGATCCGGCGCGGCCGGTTCCATTCTGGCCAACCGCCTGAGCGCGGACGGCTCCACGGTCTGCGTGCTGGAGGCCGGCCCGCCGGACCACAGCCCCTATCTGCACATTCCTGCTGGTTTCATCAAGGCGGTGTTCAACAAGAAGTACGCCTGGCAGTTTTCCAGCGAGGGTACGGCGCAGACCAATGGCCGGCGCGTGCCGATTCCGCAGGGCCGCACCCTGGGTGGTTCGACCTCCATCAACGGCCTGGTCTACAACCGCGGCCAGGCGGCCGACTTCGATCATTGGGCCGCGCTTGGCAACACCGGCTGGTCCTATGACGAGGTGCTGCCGTACTTCAAGTCCATGGAGCGGCGCGTGGGCGGCGACGACCGCTACCGCGGCCGCAAGGGCGAGCTGCCGGTCACGGACATAGACTGGATCCATCCGCTGTGCGAGGCCTTCATCGCCGGCGCCGTGGAGCAGGGCATTCCGCGCAATCCCGATTACAACGGCGCGGATCAGGCCGGCGTGGGCTACTTCCAGCGCACAATCGACCGTGGCTGGCGCATGAGCACGGCCAAGTGCTTCCTCAAGCCGGCCATGGGTCGCAAGAACCTGGAAGTGCGCACCTACGCGCAGGCGACGCGCATCCTGTTCGACGGCGGCAAGGCCGCTGGCGTGGCCTATTGCCATCCGGCTCATCCCTCACGGGTCCGCGCGGTGCGCGCGCGCCGCGAGGTGATCGTATCCTGCGGCGCGATCAACACGCCCAAGCTGCTGCAGCTGTCGGGCCTGGGTCCGGCGGAATTGCTGCGCCAGCACAACATCGACGTGGTCCGCGACCTGCCGGGCGTGGGCGAGAACCTGAGCGATCACTACTCGGTGCGGGTCGTGGCGCGCGTGAAGAACAGCCAGACCATGAACCAGCTGGTCAAGGGCTTGAGCCTGGCCGGCCAGATCAGTCGCTGGATGATGAAGCGTCCCAGCATCATGGCGCTGAGCCCGTCGCTGCTGCATTATTTCTGGAAGTCCACGCCGGACCTGGCACTGCCCGACCTGCAAGGTGTGTTCACGCCCGCCAGCTACAAGGAAGGCTATGTGGGCATGCTGGACGACTTCCCCGGCATGACCGCGGGCGTCTGGCAGCACCGGCCCGAGAGCCGCGGGCAGGTGCACATCCGCTCGGCGGATCCGCTGCAGGATCCCGTGATCCTCGCCAATTACCTGGAGAACGAGCGCGACCAGATGACGTTGGTGCGCGGCATCCGCCTGGCTCGTCAACTGCTGCGTTCGCAGGCCCTGTCGCCGTATTTCGACAGCGAAGTCCTGCCCGGCCCGCTATGCGAATCCGATTCCGAATTGCTGGACTTCGCGCGCCGCTATGGCGTGTCGTCCTATCACGTCAACGGCACGGCCCGCATGGGCCAGGCTGATGACAAGTATGCGGTGGTCGACCCCCAGCTGCGGGTGCACGGCATCGCCAATCTGCGCGTCATCGATTCTTCGGTGATGCCAGCCATGCCGTCGGCCAACATCTGCGCGGCCACCATGATGATCGGCAACAAGGCCGCCGACCTCATCAAACAATCCTGAATTGCCAATCAGCGGTCACCAGAGTGATCCAGAAGGAGACAAGATGTACTTCAAGCATTTTCCCAAGACGATGAAGTCCCTGCTGATGGCGGCGGCGCTTGTGGGCGCCAGCGGCGCCGCGCTGGCCGACGACATCAAGATCGGCTTCAACAGCGACATGTCGGCCACCGGTTCGGCGGACTTCGGCATTTCCGCGCTGGCTGGCGCGCGTCAGGCGGCCGATGAGTTGAACGCGGCCGGCGGCGTGCTGGGCAAGAAGGTCGTCATCGTCGAACGCGACGATGTGGGCGCGCCTCCCAAGGCCATCCAGAACACCAACGAGCTGGTCGACAACGTCAAGGTCAACGCCATGCTGGGCGGCGTCAACTCCGGCAACATGCTGGCCTGGCTGCACCTGGTGCAGCAGAAGAAGATCCCGACGATCTCGCCGGTGGCCACTGCCACCGACATCACCGGCCGCTACGCGAAGTCGCCGCCGAACTACGTGTTCCGCGTCTCCATGCGCGACCGCGACCAGATTGCGCTGCTGGCGGCCTATGCCGCGCGCGCCAGCAAGAACGGCAAGGTCGCCATCATTGCCGACACCACCGGCTACGGCCAGCAAGGCGCCAAGGATGCGGTCGAGATCCTGGCCCTGCACAAGATCACGCCCGTGGCCAACGAGAAGTTCGGTCCCAAGGACACGGACATGTCGTCGCAGCTGAACAAGATCAAGAGTTCGGGCGCCGACACGCTGATCGTCTACGCGCTGGCGGACTCCAATGCGCACGTCATGCGCAGCCTGGAAAAGATCAGCTACTTCCCGACCACGCTGGCCTCCTGGGCCAACCTGAGCTCGCCGTTCCTGCGTATTGCCGGCCCGGAGCTGGCCAGCAAGATGATCTTCACGGCGTCGATCACCGAGGACTCCTCGCCCCAGTCCAAGGCGTTGTACGACACGCTGATGAAGCGCGATGGCCGCGTGCCGACCTACGTCATGGCCGCGCAGGCGTATGACTCGGTCAAGCTCATCGCCGCCGCGATGGAACAAGCCAAGTCGACCGAAGGCGAGGCCGTGCAGGCCGCGCTGCAGAACCTGGCTCAGGCCAAGGGTGTCATCAAGACCTACGAGAAGCCGTTCACCGCGGAGAACCACGAAGCGCTGTCGGTGAAGGATTTCCGCCTGGTGCGCTGGATCGACGGCAAGGTGGTCACGGTCGACGATGAGTACACCCGCGCGATCAAGCCGGAAGACCTGAAGCTGTAAGGCGCCGCGGTAACGAGAAAGATCTCTCCCCGGCGCGGCAGTACGCGCCGGGGAGTCGTCAATAGGGGGGCATCCAGCATGCAAATACTACAAGCCATCTTGAGCGGGCTGGCCATGGGCAGTGTCTACGCCCTGGTCGCGTTCGGGTTCAGCATCACGTACACCACGACCAAGACCTTCAACTTCGGACAGGGCGCATTCCTGGCGTTGGCGGGACTGATCGGCATCAGCGCCATCCTGCTGGTCAGCCAGGGCAAGCTGATCGGGTTTCCGAATCCGGAGGACGTGACCTGGGGCACGTTCCTGTTCGCCCTGCTGGCCGCCATGCTGGTACTGAGCCTGCTGGGCTACGTGCTCTACATCACCGCCATCCGCCACTTCGTGGGCGAGGCGGGCCTGTCCTGGGTGATGAGCACCATAGGCTTCGGCATCATCATCCAGAACCTGGCGCTGCTGGTCTGGGGCCCGGCGCCCATCGCGGTGGCTTCGCCATTGGGCGAGGGCATCATTACGGTCCTGGGTACCGGCGTGCGGCCGCAGGAAATCCTGGTGTTCGGCACCACGCTGGTGCTGATGATCGTGTTTGACTGGGCTTTGCACAAGACCAAGATGGGCAAGGCGGTGCGCGCGGTGGCGTTCAGCAAGACCGCCGCCAGCCTGATGGGCATCAATGCCAACGCGGTGGCGATCGCCGTGTTCGCGATCAGTTCGGCGCTGGCCGCGATCGCGGGCGTGATGGTTGCGCCGATCGCGACCGCCTCGGTGTTCGTGGGCACGCTGTTGTCGCTCAAGGCCTTTTCGGCCGCGATCCTGGGCGGGTTGGAGAATCCGCGGGGCTGCATTTTCGGCGGCTTCCTGATCGGGCTGCTGGAATCGCTGATCGGTCTCTGGTATTCGAACCTGCGCGAGATCGCGGTGTTCGCGTTGATCATCGTGGTGCTGTATTTCCGCCCGGCCGGAATTCTGGGCCGCGTGCATGCGGAGAAAGTATGAAGCTCTCCAAAATTCTCATTCCCCTGGTCATCGCGGCGCTTGCCATCGGCTACGCCTATTCGGGCTTGAATGACTTCTATCTGCTGATCCTGTTCAACATCGGGGTCTATTACATCGCTGCCACGGGCTTCAATATTCTGGTCGGCCAGACCGGCCAGAAGTCGCTGGGCCACGCCGGCCTGTTCGGCGTGGGCGCCTACACAGTGGCGCTCCTGACGGTGAACTACCAGGTCGATCCCTGGCTCGCGCTGGCCTGCGCCGCGGTCGTGTCCGCGGTGTTCGGCGTGGTGATTGCGATTCCGGCGCTGAAGGTCAAGGGGCCAAGCCTGGCGATGGTGACCATCGCCTTCGGCCTGTTGATCGAAAAGATCGTGTCGGAATGGACCGACGTATTCAAGGGCCAGGAAGGCTTCTATGGCATTACCGGCCTGACCTTCGGCGGCGCCACGCTGGACAGCCGCCAGTGGGTGGTGGTGGTCGTGGTGTTGGGCCTGGCGCTGCACGCCATGACATCGCTGTTGTTGAACGGCCGTTTCGGCCGCGGCTTTGCCGCAGTGCGCACGTCAGAGATTGCGGCCGAGAGCGTGGGCATCAGCGTCTACCGCTTCAAGATCCTGGCCTTCGCCATCAGCGCCATCACCTGCGGCATCGCGGGCGGCCTGGTGGCGCAGCAGAACCAGTACATCAACTCGGATTTCGTCAACTTCAACCTGTCGGTGTTCTTCCTGGTGCTGGTGCTGTTCGGCGGCCGCACGCCGGCAGGCTCGTTCCTGGGTGCAGTGGTGCTGACGGTGATCGACGCCATGCTGGCGCGCTGGCCGGAAGTGCAGCATTTCGCCTACGGCCTGATTCTGCTGTTCGCGCTGTACGCCATGCCGGAAGGACTGGCGGGCCTGTTGGCCAAGGTGCTGCCCAAGCGCGGCCAACGCGAGGCGCTGGCCGCCGACGCAGGCGCTGCCGACTGGACGCCGGCTCCACCGGCCAATCGCGGCGGCGCGGCGTCCGGCTTCCTGGAAGTGAAGGATCTGTACAAGGCCTTCGGCGGCGTGGTGCCGACCAACAAGGTGTCGTTCACGCTGCAACAGGGTACCGTGGTGTCGCTGATCGGCCCTAATGGCGCCGGGAAGACCACCACCCTGAACCTGTTGTCGGGCCTGGTGGTGCCGGATGCCGGCAGCATCCGCTTCAAGAACCGGCAGATGGTGGGCTTGTCGCCCAACGAGATCGCTGCCTCGGGTATCGGCCGTACGTTCCAGAACCTGAAGCTGTTCGACGGGCTGAGCGCTCTGGAGAACGTGATGGTGGGCTTCTACCGGGTGCAGAAGTCGAGCTTCTTCTCCAATCTGCTGGGTCTGCCGGGCAGCCTGGCCGAAGAGCGGCGCATCCGCCGCCAGGCTTACGCCATTCTTAAGTTCTTCGAACTGGACCGTTACGCGGACGATGCCGCCAACAGCCTGCCCTATGGTCTGCAGCGCCGCCTGGAAATCGCCCGTGCGGTGGCGGCCATGCCGGACCTGCTGCTGTTGGACGAGCCCGCCGCCGGCCTGAACCCCGCGGAAACTGACCAGCTCACGGACCTGATCGTGAAGCTGAAGAACATGGGCCTGACCATTCTGCTGATCGAGCACCACATGGACCTGGTCATGGCCATTTCCGATCATATCGTCGTGCTGGACTACGGCGTGAAGATCGCCTCCGGCCTGCCGAACCACATCCAGGAGAATCCGAAGGTCATCGAAGCCTACCTGGGCGCGCCGGCATAGGAGACAGCAATGAGCCGTTTACTGGACATCAAGAATCTGGCGGTCAGCTATGGCGCCGTCAATGCCCTGAAGCAGGTGTCGCTGCACGTGGACACGAACGAGATCGTGACCATCATCGGCGGCAACGGCGCGGGCAAGAGCACCATGATGCGCGCGCTGTCGGGCATCGAAAAATCTACCGGCGACATTACTTTCGCCGGTCAGGACCTGGGCGGAATCAGCGCGCACAAGCGCGTGGGGCTGGGCATCGCGCACGTGCCGGAAGGACGCCAGGTGTTCCCCGACCAGACGGTCCACGACAACCTGATGCTGGGCGCGTTCCTGCGCAAGGAATCGCCCGCCGAGCTGGCAGCGGAGATCGAACACTGCTATGCGATGTTCCCGCGTCTGAAAGAGCGCCGCGCGCAGTACGCAGGAACCCTGTCGGGCGGGGAACAGCAGATGCTGGCCATCTGCCGCGCCCTGATGAGCAAGCCGCGCATCCTGATGCTGGACGAACCGTCGCTGGGGTTGGCGCCGCTGATCGTGGCCGAGATCTTCAAGATCATCAAGTCGCTGAAAGAGCGCGGCATGACGATTTTGCTGGTCGAGCAGATGGCCAATCAGGCGCTGGCGATCTCCGACCGCGCATATGTCCTGGAAGTGGGCTCCATCGTGATGGAGGGCACGGGCCAGGAGTTGTTGGCCAGCGAGCGCGTGCGCGAGGCCTATCTGGGAAAACACAAGAGCTGACGAGGCAATCATGTCATCCAAACCATTGAGCGGCATCCGAGTGTTGGAGTTGGGCCAACTGATCGCCGGACCGTTCGCCGCCAAGATGCTGGGCGAATTCGGCGCCGAGGTCATCAAGATAGAACCGCCCGGCAAGGGCGATCCGCTGCGCAACTGGCGCCTGATCCATGACGGCACCTCCGTCTGGTGGCAGGTGCAGTCGCGCAACAAGAAGTCGGTCAGCCTGGACCTGCGTAAACCCGAGGCGCAGGATCTGATACGGACCCTGGTCAAGGACATCGACGTGGTGGTCGAGAACTTCAAGCCCGGCACCATGGAGGGCTGGGGCCTGGGCTGGGAAGA
The DNA here is from genome assembly GCF_058783105.1 of Achromobacter sp. FW305-C-30-7. NCBI lineage: Bacteria > Pseudomonadati > Pseudomonadota > Betaproteobacteria > Burkholderiales > Alcaligenaceae > Achromobacter > Achromobacter sp. FW305-C-30-7. The sequence continues at coordinate 487,502 of NZ_JBYSYI010000001.1, forward strand.
ACTGCGTGCCATCAATCCGCGTCTGGTGATGCTGCGCGTGTCGGGTTACGGCCAGACGGGCCCCTACCGCGACTTGCCGGGCTTTGGCGCCATCGGCGAGGCCATGGGCGGCCTGCGGCATCTGAGCGGCGAGCCGGACCGCACCCCGGTGCGCGTGGGCGTGTCGATCGGCGATTCGCTGTCGGCGCTGCACGGCGTCATCGGCATCCTGCTGGCGCTGCGTGCGCGGGACCAGAACGGTACGGGCCAGATGATCGATGTGGCGTTGTACGAGTCGGTCTTCAACATGATGGAAAGCCTGCTGCCCGAATACTCGGTGTTCGGCGAGATCCGGCAGCCGGCCGGCAGCAGCCTGCCGGGCATCGCGCCCAGCAACGCCTACCGTTGCCAGGACAACAAGTACGTGCTGATCGCCGGCAATGGCGACAGCATCTTCAAGCGCCTGATGGGCGTGATCGGCCGGCCCGACCTGGCCGAGGCGTCGGAACTGGCGAACAACGCCGGGCGCGTGAAGCACGTGGTCATGCTGGACGACGCGATTTCGCAATGGACCGGCCAGCATCCGCTGGACCTGGTGCTGGAGCGCCTGAACGACGGGCAGATTCCCGCCGGCAAGATCTATGACGTGGCCGACATCGCGGCCGACCCGCACTACCGGGCACGCGGCATGATCCTGGACGGCGCGCTGCCGGACGGCACGCCGGTGCAGGTGCCGGGCATCGTGCCCAAGCTGTCGGAAACCCCCGGCGAGGTGCGCAGTCCGGCGCCCGCCTTGGGGCAGGACACCGACGAAGTGCTGGCCGGCCTGGGCATAGTCGAGGCGCAGCGCCAGGACTGGCGCGCGCGCGGCATCATCTGAGGAGTGCGGCCATGAATGTGAACAACCCCGGCACCAACGCCAGCCGCCCGCGGCTGTACATCCAGGAGGTCGCGCCGCGCGACGGCTTCCAGAACGAAAAGCAGTTCATTGAAACGCAGGACAAGATCGCCTTCATCAACCGGCTATCGGCCAGCGGCTTCGCCAAGATCGAGGCGACGTCCTTCACCTCGCCCAAGGCGATTCCGGCCTTGCGCGACGCCGAGATCGTGATGCACGAGATCGAGCGCAATCCGGACGTCGTCTACACGGTGCTGGTGCCCAATGTGCGCGGCGCGCAGCGGGCGCTGGAGTGTCAGGTGGACGAGGTCAACCTGGTGATGTCCGTCAGCGAGACCCACAACCGCGCCAATCTGCGCATGACGCGGGAGCAGTCGTTCGAGCAGTTGAGCGACGTGGTCAACGCGGTGCGCGACAGCCGTGTTGCCATCAACGTGTCGCTGTCCACCGTGTTCGGCTGCCCGATGGAAGGCGACATCAATGCCTTCGACGTCTTCGAACTGGTGGGGCGCTTCGCGGCGCTGGGGGTGGACGGCGTGACGCTGTGCGACACCACCGGCATGGCTTATCCCACGCAGGTCGGCAAGATTGGCCGCGAGGTCCGCAAGCTGTTTCCCGGGCTGACCGCCACCATGCATTTCCACAATACGCGCGGCATGGCGCTGGCCAATACCCTGACGGCCATCGAGGCGGGCATCGACCGCTTCGACGCCTCGTTGGGCGGTCTGGGTGGCTGCCCGTACGCGCCGGGCGCCAGCGGCAATGTCTGCACGGAAGAACTGGTGCACATGCTGGAACTGATGGGCTACGACACTGGCGTGGACCTGGACGCCATACTTGGCGCATCGGCGACCTTGCCCGCGCTGGTGGGGCACGATGTCCCGAGCCAGTTGCTCAAGGCTGGCCCGCGCCTGACTTTGCATCCGGCGCCCGACTTCGGCGTCTGATCGGGTGCGCGCCGCGGCAGCGACGATGGCGGGGCGGGCGCATGTGCTAATTTCCAGCCATGCCGCCCGGTCCGGAGCCCGCCATGTTGAAGTTCGCCGCCAATCTTTCGATGATGTACACGGAACACGCGTTCCTGGACCGCTATGCGGCCGCCGCGGCTGACGGATACGCCGGTGTGGAATGCATGTTTCCCTACGAGGCCCCGGCCGCCTTCGTGCGCGAGCGCATGGACGCGGCCGGCGTGACGCAGGTGCTCTTCAATGCGCCGCCTGGCGTGGCCGCCCGCGGCGATCGCGGCCTGGCCGCGCAGCCAGGGCGGCAGGCGGAATTCCAGGCGGGCATTGAACAGGCGCTGTCGTACGCCACGGCGCTGGCCTGCCCGAACCTTCATGTGATGGCGGGCTTGGTCGCGCCTGACGCCTCGCGCGAGGCCATGCTGGACTGCTATCGCGAGAACCTGGACTGGGCTGCGCGCCAGGCGCGCTCGGCCGGCGTTACCGTGCTGATCGAACCCATCAACACCCGCGACATACCCGGCTACTTCCTGAACCGCCAGGATGAGGCGCATGCCGTGGTGCAGGCGGTCAATGCGTCCAATCTGAAAGTGCAGATGGATCTCTACCACTGCCAGATCGTCGAAGGCGACGTCACCATGAAGCTGCGCGAATACCTGCCAACGGGGCGGGTCGGCCATCTGCAGATCGCCGGCGTGCCGCTGCGCCAGGAACCCGACCGGGGTGAACTGGATTACGGCTGGGTCTTCAGCGTGCTGCGCGAACTGCAGTACAGCGGCTGGATCGGCTGCGAATACCGTCCGGCCGCCGGCACCTCGGCCGGCTTGCGCTGGCTGGCTGCGGCCCGTACCTGAGTCTTGCGTGCCTGGCGAAACTCCGGGTTTTTCCGGTGATGTGCGCCGACGTTCCGGGTCCGATAATTAATCATTAATATGTTAAATAAATAGGCAGGCGAGGAGAGCGCGACATGTTCAAAGGCATTTTGCAGGGCGCCTTGCTGGCGACGGCGCTGGTCGGGGTGGCGGTCGCTCCGGGCATGGCTGCGGCGGCGGAGTTTCCTGATCATCCGATCCGCTGGCTGGTGCCGTTCAGCGCAGGCGGCGGCAGCGACATCGCCACCCGCGTCGTTGCCAAGCACGTGGGCGACGCGTTGGGGCAGCCGGTGGTGGTGGAAAACCGTCCGGGCGCCGCCACCATCGTCGCCGCGCAGGAGACCGCGCGCGCCGCGCCCGATGGCTACACCTTGCTGACGGCCGGGATGAGCACGCTGGCGCTGAATCCCTGGCTGTACCAGAAGCTGCCTTACGATCCGGCGAAGGATCTGACGCCCGTCTCCACGCTGGTGGCGCTGCCCATCGTGCTGGTGGTGTCGCCCGATTCCTCGATGCACACGCTGGCGGACGTGACGGCGTACCTCAAGCGCGACACGCCGGGCAGCTATGCGTCCCTGGGCGTGGGCAGCCCGCATCACCTGGCCATGGAACTGTTCCTGGATACCATCCAGGGCCGGGCTACGGCCATACCCTACAAGGGCACGCCGCCCGCCTTGCAGGATGTGGCGTCTGGCGTGGTGCCGATGATGATGGCCGATCTGGCGGCCGCGCGTCCGCTGATCCAGGCAGGCAAGCTGCGTGCCATCGCGGTGCCGGCCGCGCAGCGTTCCGGGCAATTGCCGCAGGTGCCGACCTTCGCCGAGGCGGGCGGCCCGGCGTTCGAGGCCGCCGCCTGGCAGGGCGTGGTCGCGCCTGCCGGCACGCCGGCTCCGGTGGTCGAGAAACTCAGCCAGGCCGTCGCCCAGGCCCTGCGCTCGCCGGAAGTGGCCGAGCAACTGAAGCTGCAGGGCATGGAGCCTACCGGCAGCACGCCGCAGGCCTTCGCGGACTATGCGCGCAAGGAATACGAGCGCTGGGGCGCAGTGATCCGGAGCAAGAACATCTCGGCCAATTGAAGGCGCGTGGTAACAGCCGCGGCAAGGTGTAACCGGCAAGTTCGCAGCGGCGACGCGGGCGTACGATAAAGGCACGTACATCCTGTCCGGCAGCCCGGGCAAGGAGCACATCATGTCTCTGATCGTAGCAGCCCGGTTCGAGGGCTTCGAAGCGGCGCACGCCGCAGCCGAGCGCCTGTCCGCCAACGGCTTTCCCCACTGGGACATCAACACCTTCTACGTCAATCCGGCCGGCGAGCATGGCCGCTACCCCTTGGGCGGCGACCGCCGCTCCGATCCGGACTCGGGGCGCGCCGATATCGGCGCCTTCCTGGGCGCAGGTGGCGTGGGTGCCGGTTTCGCGGTGTTTGGCGGGTTCGTGATGTCGGAAATAAGCGACTCCACGCCGCTGATTCTGGCCGCCGCAGGGGTGGGCGCCTATCTCGGATCGCTCTTCGGCGCGCTCTGGGTCACGGGCCACGGCAGCACCCTGCACGGCCACTTCAATCCCGATTCCCATGCCGAGATCCGGCAGGCCGGCGTGATGGTCGCCGTGCGCACGCGCCCGCAACGCGAAATGCTCGCATGCCGCATCCTGCGCGATGCCGGCGGCGCCGACGTGGAACACGCCAACGGCCGCTGGCGCAACAACCACTGGGAAGACTTCGACCCGCTGGCGCCGCCCCAGCGCGAAGTGGGATTTGGCTGAAACGCCCGCGGGCCGCGGCGGCGGCGTCCGTCCGCGTTCAGTCCGGCGCGGGCGTGGGGGCGGTATTTTGCCGGCGGGCGGTGGCCGCGCAGCCGGCGGAAGCCACGATGATGCCGCAGATGGCCAGCCATTGCGTCTGTGACAACTGCTCATTCAGCACGATCACGCCGGCCAGCGCGCCCATGGCGGGCTCCATGCTGAGCAGCACGCCGAAGGTTTTCTGCGGCAGGCGCCGCAGCGCCACCATTTCCAGCGAATAGGGCAGGGCGCTGGACAGTATGCCCACGGCGATGCCGGCCAGGATCAGGGTCGGATCCAGCAATGCCGCGCCGGCGTGCGCCGCGCCTATGGGCAGCGCCACCAATGTCGCCGCGGTCAGCCCGAGCGAGGTGGCCTGCCCGCCATGCACATTGCCCGCCATCTTGCCGAAGATGATGTAGAGCGCCCAGCACACCGCCGCGCCCAGCGCAAAGGCGATGCCGACGGGGTCCAAGTCATGCACCGATTGTCCCGTGGGAATCAGCAGCACCAGGCCGGCGATGGCGCAGCCGATCCAGACGAAGTCGATGGCGCGGCGCGACAGCGCTACCGCCAGGGTCAGCGGGCCGATGAATTCGATGGCGATGGCCACGCCCAGCGGCAGCGTGCGCAAGGCCATGTAGAACAGCAGGTTCATGCAGGCTAGCGTCACGCCATACAGGGCGATCTTGGCCGCCGCTTGGCGCGTCAGCGGAAAGCGCCACGGACGCCAGATCGCCACCAGGATCAGCGCACCGATGGCGATGCGGTAGGCGGTCGTGCCCTGGGCGCCCACCATCGGGAAGAGCGACTTGGCGAACGAGGTGCCGACGCACAGCGAGGCCATCGCGCCGATCAACGACAGGATGGGGAGCAGGGTGGAGGACGAGGCGTTGCGTCCGGTGTTCAGGGTGGCGGCGGTCATGGCAATGGCGGAAAGACAGGATACGTACGGGACGGCGGGCGGTTCAGGGCGCCAGGTGTTCGGCGGTGGAATAAAGCACGTAAAGCGCCAGGCCCAGCATGACGGCGCCGAGCAGGCCCTGCTGCATCCGCAGGAACCAGGGATTGCGCCCCACCCAGCCGCGGATGCGCGAGGCGCCATAGGCGAAGCAGCTGCCGTAGGGCAGGCTCAGCACCTTCATCGTCACGCCCAGCACCAGCATCTGGATCCACACCGGCCCGTTGTCCGGCGTGGTGAACTGCGGCAGGAAGGCGATCATGAACAGCAGCACCTTGGGGTTCAGCAGGTTCGTCGTGAAGCCCTGCCAGAACGCGTCGCGCGCGTCTCCGGGGCGGGCTGCCAGCGACACGTCGGCCGAACGCGCGCAGCGGACGATGGCCTTGATGCCCAGGTAGCCCAGGTACAGGCCGCCCGCGGCCTTGATGCCCATGAACAACGACGGGAACGCCTGCAGCACCGAAGCCAGGCCCAGCACCACCGCCGGCACCTGGATGAAGCCGGCGGCGACGTTGCCCAGGACACTGTGGAAGGCGGGCCGGAACCCCTGCGTCATGCCCCGGGACAAGGTCAGCGCCATGTCGGGCCCGGGCGTGAGTTTGAGCGCCGCGTCGGCGGCGAGGAACAGCAGGAAAAGCTGGAGTGACGGCATGATACGGGGGGGCGGACGTACCCGCGGCGCGGGCAGAGGGCTCCCAGTGTAAGCAAGCCGGCTGAATAATTCCTGCATCGCGGGGTGCGGAAATGAAGTTTCCCGTCAAAATGGGGCCGGACTCAGGCGCCGCCGGGCTTAGAATCTATCGGCGGGCCTCTTCCGGTCCGTTTCCAGCCGTTCCGAGACCCTGATGGAACTAGACGATTTCGACCTCCAGATCCTGCAAAGCATGCAGGAAGACAACCAGCGCACCAGCCAGGAAGTCGCGCAGCGCGTGAACCTGTCGCCGGTGTCCTGTCTGCGCCGCATGAAGCGGCTGCGCGAGTCCAAGGTGGTGCTGGGCGACGTTTCCGTGGTCGACCCTGCTGCCGTGGGCCGGGGCATCATGATGGTCGTGCTGGTGACGCTGGAGAGCGAACGCGCCGACAAGCTCGACCAGTTCAAGCGCGCCATGCAGTCCGCGCCGGAAATCATGCAGTGCCTGTCGGTGACGGGCGAGGTGGACTTCGTCCTGACCATCACCATGCGCGACATGGCCGAATACGAAACCTTCGCCCAGCGCAATTTCTGGGGCAATCCCAACGTCAAGCGCTTTTCCACGCTGGTGGTGCTGAACCGCGCCAAGTACGGCATGGCGGTGCCGGTGGGCTGAACCCTTCGTTGTCCCGCGCCGGAACGCGGCGCGTTTTCGCGACATCCAACCCCATAGGCAGGCAAGATTCCTGGCCATTCCGGCCGCGCCTGCATCCATGGCTTCGGGGGATGAGATGAAAGCGATTCAAGCAAGATGGTTCTATGCGCTGGCCTTGGTGAGCTGCGGGGTATTTGCCCACGGTAACGGGCCGACGGATCCGCAGATAGCGGCCATCGTGGTGGTGGCCAACCAGGTCGACATCGACGCCGGCAAGCTGGCGCAGGACAAGACCGGCAACAAGGAGGTCCGCGACTTCGCCACGCTGATGGTGACCGATCATTCCGCGGTCAACAAGTCGGCCGGCGAGCTGGTGCAGAAGCTCAAGGTCAAACCCGAACCGAATGCGACCAGCGACAGCCTGCAGCAGGGTGGGGACAAGAACCTTGCCGCGCTCAAGGGTATGAGCGGCGCTGCATTCGACAAGGCCTATGTGGACCATGAAGTGGCCTATCACGAGGCTGTGATCCAGGCGCTGGACACGACCCTTATTCCCGGCGCGCACAACGCGGATTTGAAGGCCCTGCTGGTCAAGGTGCGGCCGGCCTTCATTGCGCACCTGGAACATGCCAAATCACTGCAAAAGAGGCTTAACGGTGGCTGATACCCGCTTACTTTCCGCGCACGGGCGCGCCGGTCTGGCCGCGTTATGCGCCAGCCTGGCGTTGGCGGGCGGGGGCGCGGCCGCCCAGCAACGCCCCACTGGCACCCAACTGGCCGAACATGTCGTGACCATAGAAGGAATGCAGTTCAGGCCCGCCACGCTGACCGTCAAGCGGGGCGACAAGGTGACATGGATCAACAAGGACCTGGTCCCGCACACCGCCACTGCGGTTTCCAAGGCGTTCGATTCAGGAGTGATCGCCGCCGGCGCATCCTGGACCTACACTGTGAAAGAGGCAGGCAGCAACGCCTATGCCTGCCTGTTTCATCCGACGATGCAGGGCACCTTGATTGCGCAATGACGCACGGCGGAGGTCAGACTCATGACTGCACTTGCGGCGCTGGCGGCAACGCCGGCCGAGGATGAAGATCTGGCGCTCGCGCATCGCATCGCGGCGGGCGAGCAGACCGCATTCGAATTGATGATGCGGCGGCACAACCGGCGGCTCTACCGCCTGGCGCGCGCCACCCTGCGCAACGACGCCGATGCCGAGGACGCCTTGCAGGAAACCTACCTGGCGGCCTATCGGCACATGGCGGCGTTCCGCGGCGAATCGACGCTGTTCACCTGGCTGTCGCGGCTCCTGCTCAACGAATGCTATGGCCGGCTGCGCAAGCACAGCCGCCGCGAGGCGCTGTTCCCCATCGCCGACGACATAGAGAAAGAGGTTGATGCGATGACCATCAACGACTTCAATCCCCCCTACCACGCCGCCGCTCGCGCCGAACTCAGAGGTTTGCTGGAAGCGCGGCTGGACGCCTTGCCGGTCTCGTTCCGCACCGTGTTCGTGTTGCGCTCGGTCGAGGAACTTTCGGTCGAGGAAACGGCGCATTGCCTGGGCATTCCCGAAGCCACCGTCCGCAGCCGCCACTTCCGCGCCAATGCCTTGCTGCGCGAGTCGCTGGCGCGGGATGTGGGAGTGGTGGAAAAGAGCTTGTTTGAGTTCGATGGGGATGATTGCGACAGGGTGGTGGAGAGGACGCTGGCGCGGTTGGGTGAGAGCTCCAAAAACTAGGTAAATGTTGATATGTACCCACCTGTCGGAACAAAGCGTCTGAGCGGAGGCATCTTATAGGCTGAAAACGTCCCATACGCTGTTGTGTGCATTGTCGATGCGGCGCCAGAATTGCTGGAATCGCGCAACGGTCAGGGAAGCGTATGCAACTGGGGAAGCAAAGGCCTGTGTATCGGTCTTATATCGGAAGAGGAAGCGTTGCCATTGGCGGGCCTCTGGGTATACTGCGCTTAACAACACCCGCCACACTTCAGGCCCGTGCGCGAACGCAGGCACAGTGCTCCCAGGGCGGGTTTCTCATTTCTGCGGGAAATTTGTCGTGAAGTACGCCAAACTCCCGCTGTCTAACGCTGACCTGCTTGCCCGCTGGCGAGGAAAAGGCCTGACGGTTTCTAACGTTGGGGATGCCGAGCGTGCGTTGAGCTTTGTCGGCTATTTTCGTCTGCGAGGTTATGCGCTGTCTCTCATGACGCCCACGCCAGCTGGACGCATGTTTCTGCCTGGGGTGAGTTTCGAAGACGTTATCGTCCGCTATGAGTTTGATCGCGTCCTTCGGCGTATCACTCTTGGCCAGCTCGAACAGATCGAGGTGGCCGTGCGGACCGTCATGAGTAATCAGATGTCCATGCAGTATGGGCCGTTCTGGTATCTGAATCACCCTGCTCAGGTTTTGGGGCATGCGCCGGGGCATGGCAGTCGGCCGGAACCATTTCCACTCGGCAACTTTCTTGGAACTGTCGAGCGCGAGACGCGCCGCTCCAGGGACTTGTTCGCCCAGCATTACTTCGAGACCTACACAGAGCCCTTGCTGCCGCCCAGTTGGTTGATGGCGGAGTGTTTGTCTTTTGGCAAATGGTCGCAACTTTACAAGTATCTGCAAAAGGCAGATTGTGCGCATCCCAATCCAAAAAAGGTCGTAGCGAAAGCATTCGGCCTGACCGTTCCTCTAGTCGAGTCATGGCTGCACGCACTGACCTTGTTGCGCAATATCTGCGCTCACCATGGGCGGGTGTGGAATCGTCGCTTTGTTTTCCGGCCTGCCGTGTACAACCGGGCTGCAGCGCACTTCAACGACCCGCAAAGCTATTACTGCCTTGCGGTCGTAATGCGATTGCTTTCAAAGGTAGTTGATAGTCGTGACGAATGGCCGGTACGCTTGCTGGAGTCGTTTCGGACGCACGCGGCCATTACGCCGGCAGATTTGGGTTTTCCACAGGGCTGGAGGGATGACCCGATCTGGAATGGGTAGATCGGGCGCTTATCGCAACCTCAACGCATTGAATATCACCGAAGCCGAACTCAAACTCATCGCCAGCGCCGCGATCATCGGCGACAGTAGCCAGCCCGTGAACGGATACAGTAGGCCCGCCGCTATCGGCACGCCGATTCCGTTGTAGACAAAGGCGAACATCAAGTTCTGCCGCATGTTGCGCACGGTGTCGATCGAGATCTGGCGCGAGGCGGCGATGCCGCGCAGGTCGCCCTTGACCAGGGTCACCTGGCCGCTGTTCATGGCTACGTCGGTGCCCGTGCCCATGGCTACGCCTACGTCGGCTCGCGCCAGCGCGGGGGCGTCGTTGATGCCGTCGCCCGCCATCGCCACCACGTGGCCGTCCTTTTGCAGCTTTTCCACCAGCGCCAGCTTGTCGGCCGGCTTGACCTCGCCATGCACTTCGTCGATGCGCAGCGCGGCGCCGACGGCGCGGGCGGTGGTGAGGCCGTCGCCCGTTGCCATCACGATGCGCAGGCCGCTGCCGTGCAGGTTCTGGATCGCTTCGTGCGTGCTGGGCTTGATGGGATCGGTGACCGCCAGGATGCCGGCGAACTTGCCGTCCACGGCCAGGTGCATGATACTGGCGCCTTCGCCGCGCAGGCGTTCGCCGTCCGCGCGCAGGGCGTCGACCTGCACGCCTTCCTGTTCCATCAGGGCGGTGTTGCCCAGCGCCAGGCGCTTGCCTTCCACCGTGCCACGCACGCCTATGCCGCTGCCGGAGTCGAAGTCCTCCGCCTTGGCAAGCGCCAGGCCCTGCGCGCGCGCCGCGCTGACGATGGCATCGGCCAGCGGATGTTCGCTGCCTTGGTCCAGGCTGGCCGCCAGGCGCAGCACTTCGTCGGACGTGTATCCCGGCGCCGCGATCGCGGTGTCGAAGGCTGGCTTGCCTTCGGTCAGGGTGCCGGTCTTGTCCACGATCAGCGTGTCCACCTCGCGCATCTTCTCGATCGCGCCAGCGTCGCGGAACAGCACGCCCTGCGCTGCGGCGCGGCCCGTGGCCACCATGACCGACATGGGCGTAGCCAGTCCCAGCGCGCAGGGGCAGGCGATGATGAGCACGGCGACGGCGTTGATCAAGCCATACACCCAGCTGGGTTCCGGCCCGAAAAAGCCCCACACCAGCAGTGTGGAGATCGCCACCAACACCACGGCGACGACGAACTTGCCCGCCACCACGTCCGCCATGCGTTGCATGGGCGCCTTGGAACGTTGGGCGTTGGCGACCATCTGCACGATCTGCGCCAGCATGGTGGCGGAACCTACCTTCTCCGAGCGCATCACCAGGGTGCCGCTGGTGTTGAGCGTGGCGCCGATCAGCTTGTCGCCTTCGCACTTGCCGACGGGTACGGGCTCGCCGGTGAGCATGGATTCGTCCACGGCGCTGCGGCCTTCGGTGACGGTGCCGTCCACCGGAATCTTCTCGCCGGGACGCACGCGCAGCAGGTCGCCCACATGCACGTGGTTCAGCGGCACGTCTTCCTCGCTGCCGTCGGCGTTGATGCGCCGCGCCGTCTTGGGCGCCAGCCCGAGCAGGGCCTTGATTGCGGCGGATGTCTGCGAACGCGCTTTCAGCTCCAGGATCTGCCCCAGCATGGTCAGCGAAATGATGACCACGGCGGCTTCGAAGTACACCGCCACGCGCCCCATCGATACGAAGGAGTCCGGGAACACGTCCGGCGCCAGCGTGGCGACCACGCTGTAGATGAATGCCGCGGCCGTGCCCAGGCTGATCAGCGTCCACATATTGGGGCTGCGATGCGCGAGCGACTGCCAGCCGCGCACGAAGAACGGCCAGCCGGTCCAGAACACGACCGGCAGCGACAGCGCCAACTCCAGCCAGCTCTGGGTCGCCATGTCGAACCAACCCATGCGATGGCCGAACATGGCCATCACGGCCACGATGAGGGTCAGGGGCAGCGTCCACCAGAAGCGGCGCTGGAAGTCGTTGAGTTCGCTGTTGTCCTCCTCATCCAGCGGGATAAGGGGCTCCAGCGTCATGCCGCACTTGGGGCAGTTCCCGGGGCGATCCTGGCGGATCTCGGGATGCATGGGGCAGGTGTAGATCGTGTCGGCGAGAACGTCGACGGTAGCGTCCATAGGGGCGGCTGCTGTCGGCTGGGCAGCTACGCCGCCGTGTTCGTCGCTGCCCGCGCGGTGCTTACTGTGATCGTGGTCGTGATGCTGCGGCCGGTGCGCGCCATGACCGCCATGCGCATGCGCCGACTGAGCGTGCGCCTGTTCTTCCAGCACCAGATGCATCTGGCACTTCGGGCAGCGGCCCGGATGGTTCTGGCGGATCTCCGGGTGCATGGGGCACACATAGAGCGTGCCTTCGTTCGATGCCGCGTCGCCGTGACGAGAGTGATTCATACCCATCCCTTTCGAGTGCCGGTGTGATCCTTCGTGCGCCCATTATGCCCAGGCAGGGTGCGCGCAGCGCAATTGCTGGCGGCCGGTGCCACTGCGGCGCCGGCCGCCAGCAATGACTCGTGGCGCTCAGCCCTTGGCAGCCGGGGACGCCGCCGAGGGCGCATCGCCCGCCGGATTCATCATCGATCCCATCATCTCGTGGCAGCCTTGCATGCTGGCGCCATTGGCGGGCATGGACTTCATATGTTCGCCCATCAAGGCCTGGCGCTCTTCGGCCGTCTTGGCCGCAGCCATCTGCTGGTGCATTCCGCCCATGGCTTGCATGTGTGCTTCCATGTTCTTCATCATGCCGGCGCCCGGCGCCTTTTGCGTATTGGAGGCCGGCTCGGCCGTGGCCGGATGATGCGTGTCATGTCCGCCGCTGGCGGCCTGCGCGTAGACCGCGCCTGTCATTCCCAGGCTCAACGCGCACGCACTGAACAAGGTGGTCAGGGTCTTCATGGTCAGCTCCTTTCTGTGGTCTGAAGTGCATGGACTCCAGTGTGGAGGGCTGACAGGGGCGGGGAGGTTACGCGTGGATTACTTTTTTGTAATGTTCCAGGGGCGCCGCATGCGCGATTTCAACCAGTACGCTTGCCCATGCCTTCTAGACCGCTTTTTGAAGAACGGCTATCATCCGTTCTCAGGCCACCGCGTAAAGATCGCATCCTGTTCCAAGGCCCGCGTCCGCCACGCATTGAGCAGGTCGGCCAGGGTCTCGTGGGTCAGCCCATACGTTTCACCCAAGCTGGAATTGCGCCCGACGATATGGCGGTTGAGCCCCGCAGTGCCGCCGCGTTCGACCGCGGCATCGTCGAAAACGATGAGCTTGGGCACCGCGCGGCTGACGCTGACCACGGTGAATTCGCTGGTGTCCTGCCAGCGTATGGTTCTGCCGTTCCACACCTGCCGGGTTTCGAAGCCATCGCGGCCTAGCCGCAAGGCGGTATCGTCTTTCGCGGCGCGCACCAGCAGCATGACCGCGCCGAGCAGAAAAAACCCGGCGCCGGGCCAGAGGATCAGTTGCTTCAGTGGCGGCAGCGCTTCGTGCAGCAGCATCCACAGGATCACGCCGCCGAAGGCCGCGGACAGGAACGAGAACACCAGCAACTTGCCTTTCGCGGCCTTGAGTACCAGGGGGCCTGGATAGCGTGCCAGCAACGTCGAGGCTGAGCGCGACTCACGCTGGAGCAGTTGCGGCCATATCTGCAGGACCGCGGTCACGGCGCAGACGCCGAAGAACAGCGTGACGGGAATCCCCGCCTCGGCGCCGTCCCGGATCATTTGCGAGCCCAGGAAAACAAACACCACGCTGATCGTCAGGCAGACATAGGCCAACAGGTTCATCCGCTTGCGTCCGGGCTGGCGCTGCGCTGCGTGGGAGGTGGGCGGCTGAGTCATGGCTACGGAGTGTAGGGGCTTGGCTGACGGGGCTTTCTATCAAGGTTGATGCCGGGACAATACTTCATCGCGCGGCCCCGCATCCACCACGCGCCCGGCTTCCATCACTACGATGGTGTCGAAGCGGTTGAGCAGGCTGGGGCGGTGCACCGAGGCCACGATGCAAGCCGTCGGGAAGGCGGCGTACATGCGGTCGAACACCCGACCCTCCGCTTGCGGGTCAAGCGCGCTGGTGGGTTCGTCCAGCAGCAGCAAGGAACTGCCTTGCGCGGCCAGCGCGCCGCGCGACAGGGCCAGGCGTTGGCGTTGCCCGCCGGACAGATTGCTGCCGCGTTCATTCATCGGGCTGGCCAGGCCATCGGGCATGCGTTGCAGCACTTCGTCGAACACGCCGGTATGCACGGCGGCTTGCAGCGCCTGCGCATCGGCAGGTTCGCCGAAGGTGAGGTTCTCCTGCACGCTGGCTTCGAAGACTTCGGCCTCTTGCGGAATCAGCGTGGCCAGCGCGCGCAGTTCGGTCCAGTCCACGGGCTTGCCGTCGCGCAGCAGATCGCCCTGTTGCGGCGGATAGAGTCCGGCAAGGGTACGCAGCAGCGTGCTCTTGCCGCCGCCGCTGGCGCCGATCAGCGCGACGCGCGAACCGCGGCGCAACACCAGGTCGACGCCGTGCAGGCCGCCGCGTCCTTCGTCCGAGTAGCGCCAGGTGGCGCCGCGCAACTCCAGGGTCTGCCACGGCGCGTCGGGCTGGACCGCGGGGACGGCGGCTTCGGGATTGCCAGGGGCCTGCCAGATGGGCTCGGCGCTGCTGTAGTCGGTGTGCATGCGCGCGAAGCTCTGGAAGTTGGAGGCAATGGCGCTGACCACGGACGCGGCCTGCTGGGCGTACTGATAGATCATGAAGATAGTGCCCAGCAGCAGGGCTTGCCCGGGCTCGCGGTGCCGCAGCACATACTCCACCACGAGGATCCAGGTAAGGCACATGCCCGCCAGGTCGACTACGCACCACTTCACTTCGTTGATCCACAGGGCGCGGCGCAAGGGTTGCATGACCGCCTCCAGGCGGCGGCCCAGGATCTTGCGCGAGGCGGCTTGCAGCCGCAGGCCGATCACGGTGCCGGCATTGCTGACGAAGTCGAGCAGCGCGGCGACGTAGCGGCGTTCCTGGTCGTTTTCGGAACGGGCCAGCCGCATCAGCGCAAGGTCGAAGCGCAACGTGACGAGGGCGATAATCAGGTAACCGCTCACGGCGATGAGGCCGCTGACAGGCGACAGCAGGCTCAGCGCCACCAGAGGGCCGATGAAGTTCAAGGCGCTGTGCAGGTAGCCGTACATGCTGCGGGCGAAAGCCGACAGCGCGCGGCTGGATTGCAATACCCGATGCTGCAGGTCGCCGGAATGCCTGCCGTCGCGCCAGGTCAGCGGGGCGGCCGCGATGCGGGCATAGAGATCGTCGGCCTGCCGTTGGCGGACATGCACGCCTACGTTGCCTTCCAGGACGCGTCCCGGGCCGTGGAACACCCAGGACATCATGTAGCTGCCGACCAGGAACAGGATCCAGAGGCCGGCGGTGGACATGTCGTTTTGCTGCAAGGCGTTGATGGCGTGGGAGGCCAGCCAGGGCAGGGTCAGCTTGACCAACTGCGCGCCCGACAGCAGCGCGATGGCGCCCATCAGCTGCCGCCGCGCGCCGTCGGCATAGTGCCAGAGCGCGCGACACAGCACGAGCGCCGCGCGGCCCATGCCGATGGAGGAGGACGGGGAAGAGGAATCAGGCGTCATCGCGTGGAGGGGAAGTCAGGGGTGGCACGGCGTGACTATGCTATCCGACAAACGCCGCCGCGCACCAAAGCAAAAGGCCCCGCCAAAGGCGGGGCCAGCTGCTTGAATTCATTGGTGGCCTGGGGCGGAATCGAACCACCGACACAAGGATTTTCAATCCTCTGCTCTACCGACTGAGCTACCAGGCCAACGCGAAAGTCCGCCACTATACACAATATCCGCGTCATGTGGGAGGCGGCCCGCCATCCGGCGCGGCGCGGCGGGCTTGCGCGAGGACGGCGCAAGCTTCCGGAGAGATGCTGCGCAGGTGCAGGTCGGTCTGCGGATAGGGTATCCCGATGCCGGCCTGCGTCAGCGCCTCGTACATCCGCGACAACATGTCGCTGCGGATGGACATCCACTGGTCGAAGTCCGGCGTCCAGGCGCGGATGCTGAAATCCAGGGTGCTGGCGCCGAAGCCCATGAAGAGCGCGATGGGCGCCGGCTGGGTGGAGACGCCCAGGGTGCCACGCGCCACCGAGCCCAGCAGTTCGATGGCCTGCGCGGGGTCGGTGCCGTAGGCCAGGCCCAGGTTGATTTCGATGCGGCGGTTGCGGTCCAGCATGGTCCAGTTGGTCAGTTTTTCCGAAAGCAGGGTGCCGTTCGGGACCACCACGTCGGCCCCTTCAAAGGTCCTGATGCGGGTTGCGCGCATGCCGATCTCGCGCACCTGTCCGGAGGTCTCGCCGATTTCCACCACGTCGCCCGGCTGGATGGGACGTTCGAACATCAGGATCAGGCCGGACACGAAGTTGTTGACCACGTTCTGCAGGCCGAAGCCTATGCCCACGCCCAGGGCGCCGAGCACCAGGGCCAGTTGGCTGGTCCTGACGCCGGCGGCCGACAGCGCCACCGCCAGGCCCAGCAGCAGCACCGAGTAGTAGGTCAGTGAGGCGATGCTGTTGCCCACGCCGCGCGGCAGGGGCATGCGGGCCAGCACTTCGTCGTGCAGCACCAGGCGGATCGCCCGCGCGGCCCAGAACGCGATCACCACGGAGATTGCGAACACCAGGATGTTGCCCAGACTGATGGTGATGTCCCCGAGCGCCAGCGTGTACGACAGTACTTTCGTCGTGACGGCATAGGTGCCGCGCAGAATGCGGAAGCGGTCCATCGTGTAGAGGGTCCAGCCCACGACGGCGCTGGCCATCACCAGGCGGATCAGCAGTTGCACCAGGGGCGGGGCGTGCTCGCGCGCGATGCGGAAGCGCGACACGCCGGGCCGGGCCAGCAGCAGCTGCAGCAGGGTGACGATGATGGTGACTCCGGCGTAGAGCATCAGGCCGAAGTAGCCGCTGCTGATGACGGCGCTGGTCAGCATCTCGGCCATCGACAGGTTGCCGATCAGGTTGGAGACGCCGGCAATGGCCAGCAACGCCACGGCGACCCAGGCGCCGGCACGCACGGCCTTGTGCAGCCGGCTGGGCGCCTGGGCGTTGCCGCGGCGCTGGGCGCGGGCATGCAGCCAAAGCGCCGTTGCCAGGGCCAGCAGGGTGATGGCGAGGTTGTGCAGCCGGTACAGCGTTTCGCTGGCCAGGAAGAAAATGCCCAGCCGCTCCGCCAGATACAGGCCGGTGATGGCGTAGGGCCACAGATCCAGTTGCTCGCGCGCGGTCGGCGGCAGCAGGCGCAGCACGGGCACGACCGCCAGCAGCAGCGCGATCTGCAGCACGATCAGCGGCGCATCCGACTCCAGCAGCTGCACTCCCATCATGGCCAGCAGCAGCCAGGCGGACAGCGGGCGTCCCAGCACCCTTGCGGCCGTCTGGCTCATTTCACCGGCCCGGATCGCGTGGCGGCTGTGCCAGGCCAGCCAGAGCAGCAGCGGCAGCAGCACGACCTGCAGCACATGCAGGGCCAGCTGGTTGCCGGTGTCGGCCGCGGCGTACTGGCGGGCGAAGCGCAGTTCCATGTCCAGGCCGGAGCGTAGATAGGCCATCGCATCGCTGCGCGCGGTCGGCGTGAAGGTAGCCGCCCATAGCGGGGGCGCGTCCAGTTCAAGCAGGCGGGCGTCGATGTAGTTGATGGCATCGGCCACCGCGCGCTGCCCGGACTGGATGCGCTCTTCGACGGCGTTGGCGCGCTGGCCCAGCGCGATCTGGCGGCCCAGCGGCACGGACAGCGCTTGTTCGGCCCGGACCAGTTGGGCGATGACGGAGTCGATCCGGCCGGTCAGGGCCGGCGGCAGGTCGGCGGCGCCGGGCGCGGTCTTGAGAGACTGCCAGGCATCCCGGCGGCGCGCCAGTTCGGCGGCGTCGCCGGCATAGGCCGCGGTCGCCTGGCGCATGTCCTCCTGCCAGGCCGCGAAACGGCGCGCGTCGAACATCCAGTGCCGCTCCAGGCTTTCCAGCCGCATGATGGGCAGGCTGCGCAATTGGGCCGGCTGGAACTGCTGGAGCTTTTCGTCGACGGACCGGGAAATCGATTCCAGGCGCGGCGCCAGCAAGTCGGTGGGGTCGGCGCCGGTGACGCGCTCCATGACGCTTTCGGCGTAGCGGTGATCGGTGTCCGCTCGCAGCGGGATTTCCGCCACCAGGATAGCCTGGACCTGGGTGGAAACGGGGGCGGGGCGGGGCGGCGACGTCGCGGCGCTTTGCGCGTGCGCGGGGCCCAGCAGGCAGGCCAGCAGTGCAATCAGACCGAAAAGCGCTTTTGCTCTTGCTGTTGCGCGCATGTCGCGGCTCCGGTGGATGGATGCGGCGGGCTACGGGGAGGGCGTCTTACGATATCGCGGAAGGGCGGGCCAGGGAAAGGGGCGCGGGTATCGACTGCCTGGCCCATTGATGGAGCGCGGCGGCAAATCCCAGCACGACCTGGCGGTCTTCGTCGGATCGGCGCATGAGATAGACGCTGGACGAAATCTGCGGCATGTCTTTTTCATGTGCAAGTTCGCAGATCGCGACGGCATCGGCGCGCAGGCGTGCAATCGATTCGGGGACGATGGAGATCCCGAGTCCGGCGGCCACCAGATTGACCACGGCGGGCACTTCCACGACCTGTTGGACGATCTGCGGCTCGAAGCGCGAAAACAGGCAGGCCTGATACACCGAGTCGGCAAAGATGGACGACCCCAGGCGGAAGAACACGAAATCTTCGTCTTTCAATTCCTGCAGGCGCAGCCGCTTGCGGCGCGACAGCGGATGGCCTGGTGGCAGCACGACCACCGACGAGTCGTGCCATAGCAGCTCGGCGGCGAATGTCGGATCGTCAGGGATGCCGCGCGAGAGGCATAGATCCAGGCGCCTGTCCTGCAGCCCTGTCAGTTGATCGGACGGGGGCATTTCCTTCAAGGCCACGTCCACCTGCGGCCGCTCCTGTCGGAACTCGCGGATGAACTGGGGCAAGGTGCCGAGGAAGTGCGAGCCGGTCAAGCCCAGCGTCACGCACCCTTCCAGGCCCTGCGCCACGCGCTGTACCTGAAGCCTGGCCTCGTCCAGGCGATCCAGCACGGCGCGGACGTGGGGCAGCAGCACGCTGCCCGCTTCACTGAGCTGGACGCTTCTGCTGGTGCGTATGAAAAGACGGACGCCAAGGTCGTCCTCCAGATTGCTCAGTTGCTGGCTGAGCGGAGGTTGCGAAATGTGCAGCTTCCGGGCCGCTTTGGTAAAGCTCTGTTCTTCCGCAATCGCCGCAAAGTACCGAAGCTGCCGCAAGTCCATGGCTGGGCATCCCGTCCAATTTATCTGGAAACACTATAGATGATTCCTTAATTCGTATTGGACGATATCGATCTCGATGCCGAGAATTGCCATCAAATGATTCGCTCCAGGCAGCTGGACGCGGACGATAAACACAAAGAATGGGGAGCGGACAATGAACCTGGTTGTTTCAGTCGCGGCATGGAAGTTCCATTTCAACCCGAACAAACTGGTCAAGATGAAAAAGATACTGAGTTTCTCTGCGCTGATTCTCGCCCTGAGCCTTGCCCATGCTGGCGCCGTCCACGCGCAAGGCTATCCGTCGAAGGCCGTCACGGTCATCGTGCCGCACGGACCAGGAGGGGCCAACGATGCGGTCGCCCGGCCTTTTGCCCAAAAAATCGGCGAGCGTCTGCATCAGACCTTCGTGGTGGAGAACCGAGCGGGTGCGGGCGGCAATATCGGTATCGGCGTCTCGGCGCGCGGCAGCCAGGACGGCTACAACCTGCTGCTGACCGTGGGCAGCAGCTATACCATCAGCCCGTTCGTGTACAAGTCCGTGCCATTCGATCCCAAGAAGGACTTCGAGCCCATCGGCTTGGTGGCGACGGCGCCTTATGTCTTGGTCGTGAACCCGGAGCTGCCGGTAAAGACCGTGCAGGACCTGATTTCGTTGGCGAAAAGCAAGCCTGGCCAACTGCACATGGCCTCCGCGGGCAATGGCACGCTCGATCATCTGCTGGGCGAAATGTTCAAGCGGGCCGCCGGGGTCGACATGATGCACATTCCCTACAAGGGCGCCTCCGCCGCCAACACGGACATGGTGTCCGGCCGGGTGTCGGTGACTTTCACCAGCTGGCCCAGCGTCATGTCGTTCGTCCATGCCGGCAAGCTGCGCCTGATCGCGGTTGCATCGTCCGAGCGCTCATCGTTGCTGCCGGACGTGCCGACCATCGCGGAGACGGTGCCGGGCGTGGCGGCCATGTCGTGGTATGGCCTGTTCGCCCCGGCCGGCACCCCGGCGGACGTGGTCGCCACGCTGCGCCAGGAAACCTCGAGCGTGCTTGCGGACAAGTCGTTTCAAGCCAACTTGAAGGCCCAGGGGGCGGTAGCGGCGAATACCACGCCCGCTCAGTTCTCCGAGCTGATCGATACCGACCTGAAGACGTGGTCCGGAATCATCGAGCAGACCGGCGCCCGGATCGAGTGACCGCCGCCAAATTCTTTTGTTTTGGAGTTTTGCATGAGTAGCGCAGCGGAAAACTACAAGGGCGTATGGGGGCATCGAGTCGGGTTTGGCGACAAGGCGGCATTGCTACTCATCGACTTCGTGCAAGCCTATACGCTTGAAGAATCGCCCATGTTTGGCGCGGGCGTCGTGGCCGCGGTGGCGCATAGCGCGGAGATCCTGCGCGCGGCGCGGGATGCCGGAATGATGGTGATCCACACAACGATCACGCACCAATCCCACACGCTGGCCGACGCCGGCGCCTGGTATCGCAAGTCGCCCATCCTCGAACTGTTCAAACACGCGCCCTACAACGAGTTTTGCGGCGGCTTGGAACCCTTGCCCGGCGAGATCGTCCTGCACAAGCAGTACGCCAGCAGTTTCTTCGGCACCAGCCTTGCCAGTACGCTGACGGCTTCCAAGGTCGACACCCTGATCGTGCTGGGATGCTCCACCAGCGGCTGCGTGCGCGCGACGGCAGTGGATGGCGTGCAGCACGGCCTGAACGTGATCGTGGTGCGGGAGGGAGTGGGGGATCGCCATCCGGACCCGCATGAAGCCAATCTTTTCGATATCGACAGCAAGTATGGGGACGTGGTGTCCAAGCGGGCCGCACTCGAATTCATCCGCGCGCATCGGGCGGCGTAGGGGGGTCTGACTGCCGCCAGAATGCCGGGCGACGGACCGATATCGGCGACCAAAACAAAAAGCCCCGCCGTAGTGGATACGGGGCGGGGCTCGTTGCTTGAATCTTTTTGGTGGCCTGGGGCGGAATCGAACCACCGACACAAGGATTTTCAATCCTCTGCTCTACCGACTGAGCTACCAGGCCAACGAAGTCCGCAACTATACACAATTTTTGAGGCTTGCGCCAGTCGGGGGAGAAAATCTTGGATATCGCCTTGCCCTGCCGGATCGCCGCATGAATCCTGGGCCAAATTGTTGGGCGGATGGCACGAAAGGTGCGACCCAGGGTCGCGGCCCTGGGGTGAAATGGCCTGGGGATAACCCGCGGGGGTATAATGATTAGCGGTCTGACGCTGCTCCCAGGTTGAATTTCCCCTGCTTGCCGCGCCTCGTTCTTAGTGGCAGTACTTAACGCTTACGCGCGGATGGCCCGGCCATCCTTCCCACATGTCGGTAGCTGTCCTTGCCTTCGGTCTGAATCACACGTCCGCGCCGGTTTCGGTCCGCGAGCGTGTTTCCATGCCCGTCGATCTGGTGAAGCCCGCGCTGGAAGGCTTGCGTTCGGCGTTTGGCGGCTCGGTACGCGAAGCCGCCATCCTGTCCACCTGTAACCGCACCGAAATCTATTGCGCCGCTGACGGCCACGTGGCGGATCAACTGCCCGCCTGGCTGGCGGATTACAACCGCCTGGACGCCGGCACGCTGCGCCCGCATCTCTACCGCCATCACCAAGATGACGCCGTGCGCCACGCTTTCCGCGTGGCCAGCGGCCTGGATTCCATGGTGCTGGGCGAAACCCAGATCGTGGGCCAGATGAAGGACGCCGTGCGCGCCGCCGGCGAAGCCGGTTCGCTGGGCACCTTGCTGCACCAGATGTTCCAGCGCACCTTCTCGGTGGCCAAGGAAGTGCGGTCGCAGACCGCCATCGGCGCGCAGTCGGTGTCCATGGCCGCCGCCGCGGTGCGCCTGGCCGAGCGCGTGTTCGGCAATCTGGACCAGGCCCGCACGCTGTTCATCGGCGCGGGCGAAATGATCGAATTGTGCGCCACGCACTTCGCCGCGCAGCGTCCGCGCAGCATGGTGGTGGCCAATCGCACGGCCGAACGCGCCGAGGTCCTGGCCAACCGGTTCGCGGCCAGCACCATGAAGCTGTCGGACCTGACGGACCGCCTGTCCGAGTTCGACGTCATCGTTTCCTGTACGGCAAGCTCCCTGCCCATCCTCGGTTTGGGGATGGTGGAACGGGCCACGCGCCTGCGCCGCCACCGCCCCATGGTCATGATCGACCTGGCCGTGCCGCGCGACATCGAACCCGAAGTCGGCCGCCTGGACGACGTCTACCTGTATTCGGTGGATGACCTGGGCCGCCTGGTGCAGACCGGCACGGACGCGCGCCGCGCGGCCGTGGTGCAGGCCGAAGCCATCATCGAAACCCGCGTCCAGGGCTTCATGCACTGGATGCAGTCCCGCGAGGTGGTGCCCGTCATCCGCGACCTGCACCAGGCCGCCGAAGACGTCCGCAGCGCCGAGTTGGAACGCGCCCGCCGCCTGCTGGCGCGGGGCGAATCGCCGGAAGCCGTGCTCGAGCAGCTGGCCCACGGCCTGACGCAGAAGTACCTGCACGGCCCGCTGGCGGCGCTGAACCGCAGCGAAGGCGACGACCGCAAGCAGCTGCTTGCCTGGATGCCGCGCCTGTTCCCCGGCCGCGACTCCCGCCGTTAGCGATTCTGCCCCACGTCCCGCCTCCTGGCGGGCGTTCGTCTTTTGGGCGCCCGCTATCCGCTTTCCCGTTTTTCTTTTTGGTCATTCCCCATGAAATCTTCCATGCGCAGCCGGCTGGAGCACCTGTGTCACCGCCTCATTGAGGTCGACGCGCTGCTCGCCGAACCGGAAACCGCGTCCGACATGGACCGTTTTCGCAAGCTCTCGCGCGAACGCGCGGAACTGGAACCCGTGGTCGAGGCGTTCACCGCTTTCGCCCGCACGGAGGATGATCTGGCCGCGGCCCAGGAAATGCTGTCCGACCCGGATCTGAAGTCCATGGCCGAGGACGAGATCAAATCCGGCCGCGCCAAGCTCGAAGAGCTGGAAGCCGCGCTGCAATTGCTGCTGCTGCCGCGTGACCCCAATGACGGGCGCAGCCTGTTCCTGGAAATCCGCGCGGGCACGGGCGGCGACGAAAGCGCGCTGTTCTCGGGCGACCTGCTGCGCATGTACACGCGCTACGCTGAACAGCGCGGCTGGCGCGTGGAGCTGATGTCCGAGAGCGCGTCTGAACTGGGCGGCTACAAGGAAGTGATCGCGCGCATCGACGGCGACGGCGCCTATGGCCGCCTGAAGTTCGAATCCGGCGCGCACCGCGTGCAGCGCGTGCCCGCCACCGAGGCGCAGGGCCGCATCCATACCTCCGCGTGCACGGTGGCCATCATGGCCGAAGCGGACGAGATGTCGGAAATCGTCATCAACCCCAATGATTTGCGCATCGACACCTTCCGCGCCAGCGGCGCGGGCGGGCAGCACATCAACAAGACCGATTCGGCGGTGCGCATCACCCACTTGCCGACCGGGCTGGTGGTGGAATGCCAGGACGACCGCTCGCAGCACCGCAACAAGGACAAGGCCATGCAGGTGCTGGCCGCGCGCCTGAAAGACAAGGAAACCCGCGAACGGCAGAGCAAGGAAGCCGCCGAGCGCAAGAGCCTGATCGGCTCGGGCGACCGCTCCGAGCGCATCCGTACCTACAACTTTCCGCAAGGCCGCGTGACCGACCACCGCATCAACCTGACGCTGTACAAGCTGCAGCAGATCATGGAAGGCGATCTGGAAGAGTTGACCGGCGCGCTCATCGCCGAACACCAGGCCGAGCAGCTGGCGGCCCTGGGCGACGACATCTGAGCCCGGCCATGACGCCGCCCCAGCTGAAAAGCCTGCTGCTCGACACGCGCCTGCCCCGCCTGGAGGTGCGCATGCTGCTGGAGCACGTGCTGGCCAAGCCGCGCGCCTGGCTGCTGGCGCACGATACCGACCCTCTGCTGCCCGAGACCGCCGCCGCCTACGAAGCCCTGGCCCAGCGGCGCCTGGCCGGGGAGCCGATGGCCTACCTGCTGGGCCACCGCGAATTCATGGGTCACCGTTTCCGCGTGACCCCGGACGTGCTGATTCCGCGCCCGGATACCGAGGTGCTGGTGGAAACCGCGCTGGAATGCCTGGCCGGCCTGGCCGCGCCCGCAGTGCTGGACCTGGGCACGGGTAGCGGTGCGATCGCCATTTCCATTGCCCTGGCGCGCCGCGACGCGCGGGTGATGGCGTCCGACCTCAGCGCGGCCGCGCTGGCGGTCGCCGCCGCCAACGCCTGGGATCTGGCCGCGTCCGTGCGCCTGGTCGAAGGCAGCTGGTATGACGCCGTGCCTGCAGGCGAGGGTTTCGACCTGATCGTGTCCAATCCGCCCTATGTGGCCTGCGACGACCCGCACCTGGACCAGGGCGACGTGCGTTTCGAGCCGCGGGGGGCGTTGACCGACGGCGCGGGCGGGCTGGAAGACCTGGCTCGCATCGTCCAGGGCGCCGGCCGCCACCTGAAGCGGGGCGGCGCCCTGTGGCTGGAGCATGGCTGGGACCAGGCGCAAGCCGTGCGCGACCTGCTGGCCGCGGCCGGATTCCAGGACGTGCACAGCCGCCGGGACCTGGCCGGCATCGAACGTATTTCCGGCGGCCGGCTGCCCGCCTGAGCGCATTCCCGGCGGGACGCCCGGGGTATCCGGGCGAATTTTCCCGCTGTACCTATAATTGGCGTATTCCGTTATGCCTGTCCAAGAGACCACCATGAGCGACGTTCAAGAATTCATCCGCGAAACCGTGACCCAGCACCCCGTCGTGCTGTTCATGAAGGGCACCGCCCAATTCCCGCAATGCGGCTTTTCTGGCAAGGCCATTCAGATCCTGAAGGGCTGTGGCGTGAAGAAGCTGGTCACCGTCAATGTGCTGGAGGACGACGAAGTCCGCCAGGGCATCAAGGAGTTCTCCAGCTGGCCCACGATTCCGCAGCTGTACGTGGCTGGCGAGTTCATCGGCGGCTCGGACATCATGAACGAGATGAACGAATCCGGCGAACTGAAGACGCTGCTGGATCAATCCGGCGCAACGGCCTGATCAGCCCATGCGGCGACTGGTCATCGGCATCACGGGCGCCACGGGCGCCCTGTACGCGGTGCGCATGCTGCAGGCGTTGCGCGGCGTGGACGATGTCGAAACGCATCTGGTGGTGTCGGCATCCGGCGTGCTGAATATCAAGCACGAGCTGGACGTCGGCCGCCATGATGTCTATGCCCTGGCGGACCACGTGCACAGCGTGCGCGACGTGGGCGCCACCCTGGCCAGCGGCGCGTTCCAGACTGCGGGCATGGTGATCGTGCCATGCTCCATGCGCACGCTGGCAGCCGTGGCCCATGGCCTGTCGGATAACCTCATCACCCGCGCCGCCGACGTCACCCTCAAGGAACGCCGGCGTCTGGTAATGATGGTGCGCGAGACGCCGTTCAACCTGGCGCATCTGCGCAACATGACCGCCGTGACCGAAATGGGCGGCATCGTGTTTCCGCCGCTGCCCGCGTTCTACCACCGGCCCGCTTCCATTGAAGAGATGGTGGACCATACCGTGGCGCGCGTGCTGGAGATGTTCGATATCGTGGTGCCTGGCCCGCATTGGGAAGGCATGAAGTAACGATCGCCGCAGGACAAAAAAAGAGCTCCAAGTCTGGAGCTCTTTTCATTTGCGCGATAAGCGCTTGCGCGGTGCGCAGCAATCACACCGTCGCGATCGGCGTGACCGGCGACCCGATCGCATGCGGCAGGCGCAAGGGCGGCGCGGTCAGCATGAAGTGATGCCGGCCGTTGGCGTGCAGCCAGTCGGCCAGGTCCTTCAGGTACCAGAGTTCCGCCAGCGGCAGGCCCAGCTTGAACAGGCAATGGTGGTGCAGCGGCAGCATGGCGCGCGGGCCGGTCTTTTCGCGCGCGGGATAGGCTTCCACGGCGTAGTTGTCGGCGCAGATGGCGGCGATGCCGCTGTCGGTGATCCATTGCAGCAGCGCCTGGTCGGTGCCGTCCAGCGCCGCGCCGTAGGTGTGCAGCGTTTCGGCGTCGGGCGTGCCGTTCATGGCGACCACCGCTTCGGCATAGCCGGTGCGCAGCACCAGCATGTCGCCGGGTTCAACGCTGATGTTGTCGGCCTTCAGCACGTGCATCAGTTCCGCGTGGCCGATCAGCGTGCGGCCGGGGCCGTAGTGGCGGAACAGGTCCACCAGCACGCCGCGGCCCTGCATGCCTTTCTGGGCCAGGTTTTCCACGCCCAGCTTCAGCGCCGCGGACGGGCCGCCGCTGTTGCAGCCGCAGCCGGTATGGTCGCCGTCGGCCGGGCCGATGATGTCCACGCCGGCCTGGTAGCCGTTGTAGTAGCGCAGTTCGGGCTTGCCGTCGCCGTCGGCGTCGAACAAGGCGCCGACGTGGGCCAGCGCGTCCCATTGCGTCGAATACTGCATCGACAGCAGCACCTGGTCGTCGCTCAGCACGTCGACCGCGTCCGGGTTGACGTTGCGCAGCGGGAAGTTCAGGTACGGCGTGTCCGCCAGGCGCGTGGGGCTCAGCTGCGGCGGATGGCGGCGCGGGTTGAGCACGTTGCCGCCGGGCAGGTCCAGCGGCAGCGACAGGCAGAAGGTCTTGCCGGTGCGGATTTCGCGCGCGCCTTTCAGGACCTGTTCTTCGGTGATGAGGTTCAGGCGGCCGAGTTGGTCGTCGGGTCCGAAGTCGCCCCAGTTGGAGCCTTCGGGCCGGTTTTTCCAGCGCTGCATGCCGTTTACCCCTTCAGGAAGTCGACGACCGTGCGGGTGAAGACTTCCGGTTGCTCCCAGTTCGAGATATGGGAGGTGTTCATTTCAAAGTAGCGCGCGCCAGGTATGGCTGCGGCCAGCTCTTGGCCTTGGGCCGGCGTGGCGGCCAGATCGTGCGTGCTGCTGATGACCAGCGTGGGCGCCTTGATCGAGGCCACCTGTTCGCGGAAGTCGGCGTCGCGCAGCGCGGCGCAATTGCCCGAGTAGCCGGCGTCCGGCGTGCGGCGCAGCATGTCGATCAGCACCTGGGTCAGTCCCGGCTCGGCGGCGCGGTAGCTGTCGGTGAGCCAGCGTTCGACCAGCGTGGGCGCCATCTTTTCCAGGGTCTGTTCGGCGACCGCGGCGATGCGGGCGCTCCAGCCTTCGGCCGAGCCGATGCGCGCGGCGGTGTTGCACAGGATCAGCTTGTCCAGCAGCTCGGGACGCGCCAGCGCCAGCCACAGGCCGGTGGGGCCGCCCATCGACAGGCCGCAGAAGTGCGCGCGCTTGATGTTCAGATGCGCCAGCAATTCGGCGACGTCGTTGCCCAGCTGTTCGAAGCTGTATTCGCCTTCGGGGATGGACGATTTGCCGTGGCCGCGGGTGTCGTAGCGCAGCACACGGAAGTGCTTGCTCAGTTCGGGAATCTGGCGGGCCCACATGTCGGAGCAGGTGCCCAGCGAGTTGGAGAGCACCAGCACCGGCGCATCCGCGGGGCCATCGATGACGTAGTACAGCCGTGCCTGGCTGAGATCGGCGTAAGACATGTGGGTTTGTTCCTTGCGATTACAGATGGCAGACGCCGTCGAGGTAGGCCTTGCGCCAGCGCGTGATGGTCACGCGCTCGAACAGGCCGGCCAGGGAGAATGGGTCGGCATCGATGAACTGCTGCGCGGCTTCGCGCGTTTCCAGGGCGACGATGTACAGGCCGCCGCCGGCATCCTTGCCGTCGTCCTGCAGCTTGGCGCCGCAGGCCAGCAGCAGTTGCTTGTTCGTGTCCAGGTATTCCAGGTGCGCGGCGCGATGCTGCTGACGCACTTCCTGGTGGCCGGGCTTGTCGAAGGTTTCGATGATGTAGGGCATGGACTGCTCCTGTCAGATCGCCGAGGGGTGGCGCGCCAGCGCCGTGACGTTGATATCCATGTACGGGAACAGGGGCAGCGAGGACAGCAGCGCGTGCAGTTCATCGTTGCTTTCGACGTCGAAGATGCTGACGTTGGCGTAGCGGCCGGCCACGCGCCACAGGTTCTTCCACTTGCCGTCGCGTTGCAGCTGCTGCGCCAGGGCCTTTTCGTCGGCCTTCAGCTTGTCGGCGCGCTCGGCGGGCATGTCGACGGGAAGATTGACTTGCATTTGAACCATGAACAACATGATGACTCTCTCCTGTAAAGCCGCTCCGGCCCTGCCGGAGCGCGCACAAAACTCAGCGGGAAAACTTCAGCGGCAGGCCAGTCAGGCGCAGCAGCTCGTCGGCGGTGGTGTCGCCGAACATGTCGATGACGGTCACGCCGTCGGCGCGGATGTCGAACACCGCCACGTCCGTGTACACGCGCGACACGCAGCGCACGCCGGTCAGCGGATAGGTGCAGGCTTCGACCAGCTTGCTCTGGCCTTCGCGGGTCTGCAGTTCCATCATCACGAAGACGTCCTTGGCGCCGATGGCCAGGTCCATCGCACCGCCCACGGCGGGGATGGCGTCGGGCGCGCCGGTGTGCCAGTTGGCCAGGTCGCCGTGTTGCGACACCTGGAAGGCGCCCAGCACGCAGATGTCCAGATGGCCGCCGCGCATCATCGCGAAGGAGTCGGCGTGGTGGAAGAACGAGCAGCCGGGCAGTTCCGTCACGGGCTGCTTGCCGGCGTTGATCAGGTCGTAATCTTCCTCGCCCTTGGCGGGGGCGGGACCCATGCCCAGCATGCCGTTTTCGGTGTGCAGGATGACTTCGCGGTCGGCCGGCAGATGGTTGGCGACGAGCGTGGGCAGGCCGATGCCCAGGTTCACGTAGGCGCCTTCGGGAATGTCCTGCGCCACGCGGGCGGCGATCTGGTCGCGGGTCAGTTTGGTGCTCATTGCTGCTCCTTGGCGGCCGGGGTGGCTGCGATCTGCACGACGCGTTTGACGAAGATGCCGGGGGTCACGACGGTTTCGGGGTCCAGCTCGCCCAGTTCAACCACTTCGCGCACCTGCGCCACGGCTACGCGCGCGGCGCTCGCCATGATGGGGCCGAAGTTGCGGGCGGTCTTGCGATAGACCAGATTGCCCCAGCGGTCGCCGCGCTCGGCCTTGATGAGCGCGTAGTCGGCGTGCAGCGGATATTCCAGCACGTACTGGCGGCCGTTGATCTCGCGGATCTCCTTGCCGTCGGCCAGCGGCGTGCCGTAGCCGGTGGGCGTGAAGAACGCGCCGATGCCGGCGCCGGCCGCGCGGATGCGTTCGGCCAGGTTGCCCTGCGGCACGAGTTCCAGCTCGATCTTGCCGCTGCGGTACAGACCGTCGAAGATCTGCGAGTCCACCTGGCGCGGGAACGAACAGATGATCTTGCGCACGCGGTTGGCGCCCAGCAGGGCGGCCAGGCCGGTGGTGCCGTTGCCGGCGTTGTTGTTGATGATGACCAGGTCCTTGGCGCCCTGCTCGAGCAGGGCGTCGATCAGTTCCATGGGCTGGCCGGCAGTGCCGAAGCCGCCGATCATGACGGTGGCGCCGTCGGGTACGTCCGCCAGGGCGGCCGCCGCGCTTGCAACAAGCTTAGAAATCATGATGTTTGCTCATAGGTGGCGTGTCATAATTTGTTCTTAATTAGAACTTTCGTTCTTCTGAAGAACATCGTTTCATGGGGATAAGCCGAGCGTCAAGGCGAGCCGGCGCGGCGCAATCCCCATTTACTCTTTTTGCGGTAGACGGATGGCCGAGCAAGATACCCAGCAACCCAGCGACAGCTACGTGCAGTCCTTCGCGCGCGGCTTGTCCGTGATCCGGGCCTTTGGCCCCGACCGTTCGCAGATGACGTTGTCCGAGGTCGCCGCGGTGACCGGGCTGACTCGCGCCGGCGCGCGCCGCATCCTGCTGACGCTGGAGCACCTGGGCTACGTCACCGTCGACGACCGCAAGTTCGCGCTGACCCCGCGCATCCTGGAACTCGGCTACGCCTACCTGTCCGGCACGCCGCTGTGGAACCTGGCGTTGCCGTACATGGAAGAAGTGGCCGAGCAGACGCGGGAGTCGTGTTCCGTTTCGGTGCTGGAAGGCGCGGACATCGTCTACATCCTGCGCCTGTCCACGCACAAGGTCATGACCATCAACCTGGCCGTGGGCAGCCGCCTGCCGGCCTGGGTGACGTCGATGGGCCGCGTGCTGCTGGCGGGGCTGACGGAGGCGGAGTTGGACCGGGTGCTGGCGCTGAGCCAGATCCAGTCCTACACGCCGCACACCGTTACCGATATCGCCGAACTCAAGCGCGTGCTGGCTGGCGTGCGCGCCGACGGCTACGCCTGCGTCGCGCAGGAACTGGAACCGGGGCTGCAGTCGGTGGCCGTGCCCATCATGGACCGCAGCGGCCGCGTGATCGCCGCGATGAACGTCAGCGGCCATGCCAATCGCTTCACGCGCGAGGAGATGCTGGCGGCTTTCCTGCCGCCGTTGCGCCGCGCGGCCGACCAGATCAACCACGCCTTGCTGCGCCGCTAGGCGAGGCAGGGAGGGGAAGAGGGCGGCCGGGGTGCGCATGGCTGGCCTCAGATCGGCGCGACGCCCAGCGTCGTGCCGCCGCAGACATACAGCATCTGGCCGGTGACGAAGCCGTTGTCGGGAGACAGGAAGAACATCGCCGCGCGCGCCACGTCCTCGGGCGTGCCCAGGCGCTTGACCACGATGCTGTTGATGATGCGTTCAGTCTGCGGCGCGCCTGCAGGATTGCTCTTGGTGAACAGATCGGTGGCGATGGGGCCGGGACCGATGGCGTTGACGGTGATGCCGTCGCCGCCCAGTTCCATGGCCAGCGTGCGGGTCAGGCCCACCAGGCCGGCCTTGGTGGCCGAATAGACCACGCGGTCCGGCTTGCCCAGCGCGGCGCGCGACGACATGTTCACGATGCGGCCGAAGCCGGCCTCGCGCATGGCGGGCAGGGCGGCCTGCACCAGGATCAGCGCGGTGCGCAGATGCAGATTGACTACGTAGTCCAGGTCCGCCAGCGTGGCCGTGTCGGCCGTGCCGGGACGGGTGGCGCCAGCGTTGTTGACCAGGCCCACGATGTTGTAGGCCTCCGTCACTTCGCGGGCGACTTCCTGGGTGCGCGCTTCGTCGGTCAGGTCAGCCTGATATGACACCAGCCCCGCAGGCGGATTTTCGGGCAGCTTGTAGTCGATGTTGACGACCTTATGGCCCGCATCCAGCAGCATGCGGATAATCGCCGCTCCGATCCCGGCGCTGCCGCCGGTCACGAGATACGCAGTAGGTTTGCTCATATCAGTTCCCTTTTTCCAAAGTCAGCGCGTACGGGGCTCAATGCGTCAAGTAGCCCCAGAGCAGCACGGCGGTGATGTGGATCACGCCGACCCACAGCATCATGATGACGGTATAGCCCATCACGTCGCGCAGCTTGAGCTTGGACAACGCCAGCGCCGGCAGGATCCAGAAAGGCTGCACCAGGTCGTTCCAGGCGTTGCCCAGCATGACGGCCATGGTGGTCTGGTTCAGCGCGCTGCCGATTTCCTTGGCGGCGTCGATCATGAACGGACCCTGGATGACCCAGTGGCCGCCGGCCGACGGCGCGAAGAAGTTGATGACGAACGAACTGATCAGGCCCCAGAACGGCAGCGATTCGGGCGTGGCCACGTCGACGAACACTTGGGAGATCGTGGTGACCAGGCCGGAAGCGGCCATGATGGCCATGATGCCGGCGTAGAAGGGGTACTGCAGGATGATGCCGGAGATCGTCTTGATGCCTTCAGTCAGCTTGGCCACGTAGGCGGCCGGCGTGCCCAGCAGGATGATGCCCAGGAACAGGATGATGAAGTTGATCAGGTTCAGGTCCAGCGAGCCGCCGTCCATGAAGTGGAAGGTCACGTAGGCGATGCCCAGCGCGCCGATCAGCAGGCTCAGGATGCGGCTGTTGTTCAGCTTGGAGGCGATGGTGCCCTTTTCCAGCATGTCTTCGGCGGCGTTGGACGTGTTGGCGTCGCGATCGATGGCCGGGTCCACTTCAACGATCTTCTCGCCCTTCTTCGGGTGCAGCCAGGCATTGAGCAGCGGCAGCGTCACGATGATGACCAGGCTGGTGATCAGCATGGGCACCGAGAAAATGGTTTCCGACAGCGGGATGGTGCCCATCTGCTTGGCGGTGGGGTGGTTGGGCGTCGCCACCAGCACGGGAATACTGGCCGACAGGCCCAGGCCGTACATGGTGAAGCCGCTGTACGCGGCAGCGATGATCAGCGGGTAGTGCACGCCCTTGACCTTGAGCGCCAGCTTCTTGGCGACGATGCCGCCGATGACCAGGCCGAAGCCCCAGTTCAGGTAGCTGCCAATGCCGCCGACCAGCGTCGCCACGATGATGGCGGTATGCGGCTTGTGCACGTGGCTGACGATGCGGTTGAGCAGGCGGTCGGTGAGCGGCGCGGTGGCCAGCACATAGCCCATTGCCAGGATCACGGCCATCTGGGTCGTGAAGGCCAAGAGGCTCCAGAAGCCGTTGCCCCAGGCGCGGGTGATGTCGCCGATGCCCTTGCCTTCGACGCCCATGGCCAGCAGCACGGTGAGCAGGGTCAGCGCGATCGCGAAGACGAAGGGATCGGGCAGATACTTGCGCATCAGCTCGGTAAAGAATGAAGCCAGTTTATTCATGATGCTTCCTACAAACTCCGGTCAGGCTGTTTTTTCGCGTCTTGCGCCGCCCGGCGCCGGGTGTCGGCGGGGGCGGGTGGGACGATTGCTTTCTTTGTGTGGTTGGGCTTGTGGCCCGCTGGCGCTGGTGGCGGGAAGCCCCGCGCCTTATGTAGTGAATGCTTGCTGGCGGAACCGTCAGGAGCCGCTGGCCTTGCCGTTGAGCCACGCGGCCAGTTCGCCCAGCGCGGCGCTTTTCTCGCGCAGCACGCGTTCGCGGCGCTCGGGGCTCCAGGTGTAGAAACCCTGGCCGCTCTTGGCGCCGATCTGGCCGCTTTCGACCTTGCTCTTCAAGAGCTCGGAGGGGTCCGTGCGGTTTTCCAGGTCTTTGTAGAGATAGCTGGCGATCGCGTAGTGCACGTCGATGCCGTTCATGTCGCGCTGTTCCAGCGGACCCGACAGCGCCAGGCGGATGCCCAGGCTCCACTTGACCACTTCGTCGATGTCTTCCGCGCTGGCCACGCCTTTCTCCAGCAGCGAGATGGCCTCACGGGCCAGGGCGTGCTGGATGCGGTTGGCGATGAAGCCGGGGATATCCTGGCGCACCAGCACCGGGCGCTTGCCGGCATGACGCAACGTGGCCATGACCCGGGCGACGGTGTCTTCAGAAGTGCCGTCGTTGCGCACCACTTCCACCAGCGGAATCACGTCGGCGGGGGTGAAGAAATGGGTGCCCACGAAGCGGTCGCGGCGCACCACCGCGCTGGCGATGGCGTTGATGGACAGGCCGGAGGTGTTGGTGGCGAAGAGGGTGTGCGCCGGGCACAGGGAATCCAGCTTGGCGAAGATGCCGCGCTTGAGCTCCAGGTTTTCCGGCACGGCCTCGATGGCCAGGTCGCTGTTGCAAGCCGCTTCCAGCCCGGGCGCGACTTGAATGCGCTGCATCGCTTCCTGGACGTTGCCGGGAGCGTAGACATTCAGCTGGCGGTCTATGGTCTGCAGCGCGCGCTCCAGCGCGCCTTCCATCGGGTCGATCAGGACGACGTTCAATCCCTTCGAGGCGAACAGCGCGGCGATGCCGCTGCCCATGGCGCCTGCGCCGACGATGGCGAGATTCTTGAGGGGAGTATCCATGATGGTTCGCTCGGTGCTGACTGACACGCCGGGCTTGCGGGCGGCACGTGCGGAACCAGGGTGCTTTCTGTCTCTTCCGGAGTGCCTTCCTGTGCGCCTGGCCAGAAAAATCGTTTTGTTCTATATACGAACATTTGTGCGTATATAGAATTTCTGAAAGAGATAGTACTAAAAGTCGCGGGGGGCGGACAAATGGGGGATTTTTGGTGTCCGGCAGGTGGACGGAGGGCCGGCCCGGACTCTGGTGAGAGCGTGGGCCGGTCTCTTGCCTTACCAGCGATAGGAGGCGGTGCCTATCACCCGGCGCGGCTCGCCGTAGAAGCAGCCGTAGGTGCAGCTGCCGATATACGTCTTGTCGGTCAGGTTGGACGCGTTCAGCGCGAACTTCCACGGCCCCGTCGCGTAGCTGATCATGGCGTCGAACAGCGTGAAGGACGGCACCTCCACCGGCATGCCGTGCGCCATGCCGCGGGTGCTGCCCACATAGCGTATCCCCGCACCGATTCTCAGGCCCGGCAGGCCGAAGTCGCCGAAGCCGTAGTCGCCCCATAGCGAGAACTGGTTGTAGGGGACCGAATTCAGGCGCCTGCCTTCCTCGTCGGGCAGCAAGGGGCTGGCCTTGAGCGTGCGCGCGTCGGTGTAGGCGTAGGCGGCGATCAGGTTGGCATTGCGGCCGATGCGGGTGCGCGCTTCCAGTTCCAGGCCGCGGGTTCGCGCCTCGCCGGCCTGTATCTGGTAGGACGTGTCCAGGGGATCGGTCACGGTCATGTTCTTGCGGGTCAGTTGGTAGACCGCCGCCGAGAGCATGGTGTCCGAGCCCGCAGGCTGGTAGCGCAGGCCGGCTTCGTATTGCTGGCCGGTGGTGGGCTGGAAGCGGCTGCCCTGGCGGTCCTGGCCGCTGGTGGGCTCGAACGATTCGCTATAGCTCAGGAATGGCGCCAGCCCGTTGTCGGCCAGGTAGACCAGGCCAGCGCGGCCAGTGAAGGCCTTGCTCTTTTCGCCGTCCGCATATTTTTCGTCGGTGAAGAAGTTGCGTTCGTCGACCGTAACCCAATCCTGGCG
Source organism: Achromobacter sp. FW305-C-30-7 (assembly GCF_058783105.1). NCBI lineage: Bacteria > Pseudomonadati > Pseudomonadota > Betaproteobacteria > Burkholderiales > Alcaligenaceae > Achromobacter > Achromobacter sp. FW305-C-30-7. Next base: position 522,307 of record NZ_JBYSYI010000001.1, read on the forward strand.
CCCGCCCAGCAGAACCACCCATTTGTCGGCGATCTTGATCTGGTCCTGAAGGTAGATGCCCAGGCGCTTCATGTCGGTGATGGAGGAAGATCCGGGGAAGGGCGCGACGGGGCCCAGTGGCGCGCCGTAGACGGGATCGTAGAGGTCGATGTTGTTGTTGCTGCGGATATAGCGTTCGGTTTCGTGCTTGGGCAGCGAGTAATCGATGCCCGCCAGCAAGGTGTGGCGCACCATGCCGCTGCCCACTTCGTATTGCAAGGACGTATCGGAGATCAGCGCGGAGGAACGGTCCCAGCGCGGCATTGCCCCTCGGTCGGCGGTCCAGCGCTGGTCGGGCGCGAGTTGCCAGATGTCGGTGGAGTGATAGGTGCTGTCCGCATGGAAGTAGCGCGCGCTGTTGCGCAGTTTCAGCTGGCTGTTGAAGGCATGTTCGAACAGATAGCCGATCGAATAGCGCTCCATGTTGAATTTATCGAAGCCAGGCTCGCCGGTAAAGCGGTTGCGGGGAATCTTGCCGTTGACGTTGGGGAGCACCGTGCCTTGCGCCGGCAGGCCATAGACGTAGACGGTATGGTCCTTCTGGTACTCCGCAAGCAGTGTCAGCGAGGTGGCGGCGCTGGGCTGCCAGGTGATTGCAGGCGCGATATAAGTCCTGTCGTCGGGCACGTGGTCAATGAACGTATCGCTGTCGCGCAGCAGGGCGGTCAGGCGGTATGACCATTTGCCTTCCTCGTCCAGCGCCCCGCCGAAGTCGCCGGATATCTGCTTGCGGCTGTAGTTGCCCGCTTCCACGTTCAGTTCGCGCAGCGGCTCGATGGTGGGGCGTTTGCTTACCGTATTGATGATGCCGCCTGGAGATGCCGAACCGTAAAGAACGGACGATGCGCCCTTGAGGAACTCGATCCGCTCCAGCCCGTAGACCTCCTGCCGTCCGTTGTAGATGTTCACGGTGTACAGCATGCCGTCGCGATAGTAGTTGCCCAGATTGCTGCGGAAGCCTCGCAGGAACAGGCTGTCGGATGTGCGGTCCATGCCTTCGGCGCGGCTGACGCCCGCCACGTAGCCCAGCGCATCCTGAATGCTCTGCGACTTCAGCGTGTCGATTTCTTCCGCGCCCACGACCGAGATGGATTGTGGCGTTTCGATGATGGGCGTGTCGGTGCGGGTGCCGGCCGCGCTGAGCCGGGCGGTGTAGCCATGTAGCGGGCCGGTGGCGGTTTCCGCAGCCTGCGCGGTGACGGTCACCGCTTCGAGCGTGGTGGCGTCCTGGTGTGACGCCGGAGCGCGGCGCAGGGTGTAGCTGCCGTTGCTTTCCCGCAGGGCCTGCAGGCCTTGGCCGCGCAACAGTTCGGCGTAGCCTTCGCGCACCGAATAGCTGCCGGACAGGCCGTTGCTGTGCTTGCCATGCAGCAAGGTGGCGTCCATGCTCAGCTCGACGCCGGCTGCACTGGCATAGGCATTGAGCACCTGGCTCAGCGGGCCGCCGGGAATGTCGTAGCTGCGCCTGGCCTCGGCGCTTTGCGCCTGCGCGGCGGCGGGGGCGGCCGGGATGAAGCAGAGCGCTGCGCTGAACGACAGCGCCAGACGCATCAGACGGAGCGTTGCGGGGCGCGGCGTTGGCACTATTGACGCGTAGGTACGCGACGTGGAATGAGGATGACGGGACATGAGGCGATGCCTTGGGGTTCGTGCTGGAGAAGTAGGGGGTTCACCCTGTATCCCGAGCAAGAAGGCCGGATCCGCAATCGCCGCCTGAGAAAAGTTGTAACGGCCGCTGCCGGCTGGCCATCATTCAGCGGCCTGCACCGTCACCCAATATCGCGTCCGGTAGGTCACGGCCACCGGAAGAGCCCGCGTCAGGTTGTCCAACGCCCGGTCCGTGTCACGCACGGAAAAGACGCCGCTGACGAGCAGGCCCGCAACGTCGGGATCGCAGCGCAGCAGGCCCGGCCGATAGCGCGCCAGTTCGGCCAGGAATTCGTCCAGGCGCATGGCATCGGCCACCAGTATTCCGCGACTCCAGGCTGCCGCGCTTTCCGCCGCTGGGCTGGGAGCGGCGGCCCCGATCGCGGAAAAGCGCGAGCCCTGGCCGGCCTGAAGCAGGACCGCCCGGTCCGGCGCGCTGGCGGGACGGATTTCCACGGCGCCTTCGAATACGGCCACGCGGGACGTTTCGGCATCGTCCCTGACCGAGAACCGGGTTCCCAGCGCCTGGATGGAACCGTGCCGGCTGCGCACCCGGAACGGCCGGGGCATGGCGGCGGGATCCGGCGCGGTCGCAATCAATATCTCTCCGGCGCGCAGCACCACTAGGCGTTCGTCCTCGGAGAATCTCAGGTCGATGGCGGTGGCGGTCGACAGCGTCACGCTGGAGCCGTCCGGCAGGGTGATCGCCCGTATTTCCCCTGTGCCGCTGCGGTAGTCGGCCGTGGCGGCTTGCCAAGAGTCGGTGCCGCGCAAGACATAGCCCATGCCCGCGATCGTCGCGCCCAGCCCCAGCAGGCCAATCGCGCGGCGCCGTGAGGCGCTGGCCGGCCGCTGCCGCAAGGCGTGGCTTGCGGCCTGCGGCGATACGCTGCCAAGCTTGTCTTCGAACGCCTGCAGCCGTTGCCAGGCCAGTTCATGGTCCGCATGCTGCGCGCGCCAGCGGGTGCATGCGGCTTGGTCCGCAGGGTTTGCGTCGTCCGACCACAGGCGCGCCATCCATTCGGCCGCCTGCTGCACGATGCAAGGGTCGATGGCGCGATTGGGCGCCTGCGGCGTCGGCGGAATGGCGGGCGAGGCGGGCATGCGCGGTCAGCCGCCAGGAGCCGCGTGCTGGGCCAGGTAGCAGGCCACGAGCGCGGATGCCACGTACTTTTCCACCGACGATACCGACACGCCCAGCCGAGCCGCGATATCGCGGTAGCTCAGGCCGTCCAGCTTGCGCAAGAGCAGTGCTTCGCGAACCTTGGCCGGCAGGCTTTGCAGCACGGCGTCGATCTCGACCAGCGCCTGGACCGCCAGCGCGCGGGCCTCCTCCGATGGCGCAAACGCCCGCGGCAGGTGGGCCAGGGTTTCCAGATAGGCGGCCTCGAGCTGGCGGCGGCGGTAGAGGTCGATCACCAGGCCGTTCGCAACCTGCGCCAGGTGTTGGCGGGACTGGTGCGGCTCGGGCAGCCGGCCAGTATGCAGGATGCGCAGATACGTATCGTGCGCCAGATCCGCCGCGTCGAACGCATTGCCCAGCCTGCGGCGCAGCCAGCTTCTCAGCCAGCTGTGATGATCGGCATACAGGCCTTCGATGCCCTGCTGCGCTGCGGATTGGTTGGTCGACATGCGGGCCCCTGCAGCGCCCCGAGGCGGCAAAAATGGCGCGGGTTAAAGATGAGAATCGGACTCATTCTATACCGCGCGCCATTGTGCCAGCAATGCGCTAACCCGAGTTGCGCAGCCCCGCCGCAATCCCGTTGATGGTCAGGTGGATGGCGCGCTGCACGCGCTTGTCGACCTCGGCCTCGGGATGCTTCTGTGCCGCGCGGTGGCGGCGGATCAGATCGATCTGCAGGTAGTTGAGCGGATCGATGTAGGCGAAGCGCTCGCGCAGCGAGGCCTGCAGCGTGGGGTTGTCGGCCAGCAGCTCGCGCTGGGTCAGCAGCTTGAGCATGGCCAGCGTGCGGCCATGCTCGGCGCTGATGGCGCCGAAGATGCGTTCGCGCAAGCCGCGTTGCGGCACCAGCTGCGCGTAGCGCGCGGCAATCGCCAGGTCGGACTTGGCCAGCACCATTTCCATGTTGGACAGCAGCGTGCGGAACGCGGGCCAGTCGCGCGCCATTTCGCGCAGCTGGGCCAGGCGGCCGCGGCGCGAGCGGGGCGCATCGGGTGCGCCGGTTTCCAGATAGGCCTCGATGGCCGAGCCCATGCCGTACCAGCCGGTCAGCATCAGGCGGCATTGCGCCCAGGAAAAGCCCCAGGGGATGGCGCGCAGGTCTTCGATGTGCTGGCCCTTCTTGCGCGAGGCGGGCCGCGAGCCGATGTTCAGGCCGGCGATTTCGCTGATGGGCGTGGCGGCGAAGAAATAGTCGGCGAAGCGTGGGGTGTCGTAGACCAGGCCGCGGTAGGTGCGCTGCGCGGTATCCGACATGAACGACATGGCGGGGCCGTGCTGGGCCATGTGCGCGTCTTCCGCGCTGGTGGCCTCGGCGCGCGGCGCCAGGCTGGATTCCAGCACGGCGGCGACCAGGAGTTCCAGGTGCCAGCGGCCGACCTCGGCGTCCTTGTACTTGCTCTGGATGACTTCGCCCTGCTCGGTCAGGCGGATCTGGCCGGCCACGGTGCCTGGGGGCTGCGCCAGGATGGCATCGAAGCTGGAGCCGCCGCCGCGGCCCACCGAACCGCCGCGGCCGTGGAACAGGCGCAGGCGCACGTTGCGGGCCGAGAACACGTCGACCAGCGCGCGTTCGGCCTGGTACAGCGACCAGTTGGACGTGAGGAAGCCGCCGTCCTTGTTGCTGTCCGAATAGCCCAGCATGACTTCCTGCGCGCCGTTCTGCGCCAGCTTCACGCGCTGGCGGATTTCTGGCAGGTCCAGCCAGGCGGCCATGATGTCGGCGCCGCGTTCCAAGTCGGGGATGGTCTCGAACAGCGGCACGACCATCAGGCCGTCTTCGGGCTGGATGTCCTGGCCGGCGGGGGCGATGAGGCCGGCTTCCTTCTGCAGCACCATGACTTCGAGCAGGTCGCTCAGCGTTTCGGTGTGCGACACGATGGTCTGGCGCACGGCCTGCTTACCGTAGCGCGCGCGGCCGGCGGCGGCGGCGCGCAGCACCGCGAGTTCACGCGTGGTGTCTTCGCTGTAGGCGATCCAGGGCGAGGCCAGCGGACGCGCCTGCGCCAGTTCGGCGCGCAGCAGTTCGACGCGTTCCTCTTCGGTCAGCGCCAGGTAGTCCAGCGGCTTGCCGTTGCGCTGGGTGCCGGCGAGGGCGAACAGTTCGGCCAGCGCGCGCTCGTGCACGTCGGAGCTTTGGCGCAGGTCCACCGTGGCCAGATGGAAGCCGAACACTTCCACGGCCTGCTGCAGTCCTGCCAGGCGCAGCTTGCCGATGGGGGCGCCGTGGTGGGCGGCCAGCGAGGCGGCGATCACGGCCAGGTCTGCGGACAGTTCTTCCGGCCGTTCGTAGGCGCTGGCGGCGACGGTGCTGCGCCGCGCCAGGTTCTGGCCCGTCAGGCGCTGCGCGGTGGCGGCCAGGCGGGCGTAGACGCCGACCAGCGCGCGGCGGTACGGTTCGTCGCGGCGGTGGGGCGAGTCGTCGCCGCTGGCCTCGGCCAGCGCCAGCAGTTCGGCGTCGACGCCGATCAGCAGGGTGGTGACGGACAGTTCCGCGCCCAGCGCGTGGACCTCTTGCAGATAGTGCTCGAACAGCACGGTGGCCTGGCGCAGCAGCGCGCGTTCGAGGGTGCTGGCGTCGACGTTGGGGTTGCCGTCGCGGTCGCCGCCGATCCAGCTGCCCATGCGCAGGAACGGCTCCAGCGGCGCGGGCGGTGCGGCGAACGGTTTGGCGGATTCGCGGGTCAACAGCTTGGACAGGTCGCCGTACACGCGGGGTATGACTTGCAGGAAGGTGCTGCGGTAGTACGACAGCGCGTTCTCGATTTCGTCGGCGACCGTCAAGCGCGTGTAGCGCAGCATGCGGGTCTGCCACAGCGTGGCCACGCGGCCCAGCAGGGACGCGTCCAGGTCGGCCAGCTCGTCCGGGGTGAGGGTGCCCTCGCGCTGGATCAGCGCGGCGGCGATCTCGCGATGCACGTCCAGCGTGCTCTTGCGCTGCACTTCGGTGGGGTGCGCGGTCAGCACCGGCATCACGCAGGCCTCCGCCAGCAGGCGGCGGATGCGCGCCACGCCGACGCCCTGGCGGCCCAGGGTCTGCACGGCTTCGCGCAGGCTGCCGCGCTCCGGCGCGTCGCTGGCGATGGCGCGGGCGCGCTGACGGCGGTTCTGGTCGCGGTCTTCGGCGATATTGGAAAGATGCAGGAAGTAGCTGAAGGCGCGCGCCACCGAGTTGGGGTCGCTGCCTTGCAGGCGCTTGACGCGTTGTTCCAGCAGCTTGCCGTCGGCGTCGTTGCCTTCGCGACGGAATTTCACGGCCGTGCGGCGCAGGGTTTCGATGGTGTCGAAAACGCGTTTGCCCTCGCATTCTTCGATGACGGTGCCCAGTAATCGGCCTAACAGCCGGATATCGTGACGCAAGGGTTCTGCTGAATCGGACTGCGGGCGCATGGCATTCATCTGGCGGGGATCCGTCGAGGCTGCTGAGAGAGGGGAAGAGGCGGGAAAGAAGGGGCGTTGCAGGAAAACCGGAAAAAAGAATCAGGAAGATTTTACGCAGACTTTTAACGGCGACCGCCTGGGGCGCTTTAAAGTCCGCCAGCAGCGTGTTTACACTAAAGGCTGGCTGTTCCCTGTCCGTACAAGCCTGCCGTCCCTTCGTCTTTCCAGAAGCCCCCTTTTATGCAAAATCATCAACGTCGCGCGCTCGTGCTGTTTTCGGGCGGCCAGGATTCCACCACTTGCCTGGCCTGGGCGCTGGAGCGCTATGCCCATGTGGAAACCGTGGCGTTCGATTATGGCCAGCGGCACCACATCGAATTGAGCGCGCGCCTGAATGTGCTGCGCGACATCCGCAACAACTTTCCCGACTGGGCGCCGCGCCTGGGCGAGGACCATCTGCTGGACCTGAAGGTGCTGGGCCAGGTGGGCGACACCGCCATGACCAGCGACCGCGCCATCGAGATGCAGGCCAACGGCCTGCCCAATACCTTCGTGCCCGGCCGCAACCTGCTGTTCCTGACTTTGGCCGCCGCGCTGGGCTATCGCCGCCAGTTGGACGTGCTGGTGGGCGGCATGTGCGAAACCGATTTCTCCGGCTATCCCGATTGCCGCGACGACACCATCAAGGCGCAGCAGGTGGCGCTGGGCCTGGGCCTGGGGTCCAGGGTCACGATCGAGACGCCGCTGATGTGGATCGACAAGTCCGAAACCTGGGCGCTGGCGCATCAACTGGGCGGCGACGCGCTGGTGGAAACCATCGTCGAGGAAAGCCATACCTGCTACCTGGGCGAACGCGGCGCGCGCCATGACTGGGGCTATGGCTGCGGCGAATGCCCCGCCTGCAAGCTCAGGAAAATCGGCTGGGAAAAATGGGTGGTGGCTTCCGCCGCCGAAGGCTAGGACTCGGCGGCTCCGGGCACCGCGCGCCGTGGCGCGGCGGATACCGGGAGCGGATCGCGCGGCCGGCGCTTCAGGCGAATGCCGCGCGCGTCCTTCGTATGAACTTCCACCGCAGCGCGAACGCCGCCGCGCAGATCGCCGCGGCCAGTCCCAGCGACAGCGCCATCGCGCCGCGCGCGCCGTGGCTGTCCACGATGTAGGCATAGGCCACCGGCGAGGCGGCGGTGAGCAGGAAGCTGGGGATCAGCAGCGAGCCGACCAGCGTGCCATAGCTGCGGAAGTCGAACAGCGCCAGCGGCAAGGTGCCGCGGGTAATGGTCAAGAGGCCGTTGCAGGCGCCATAAAGCAGCGCATAGGCAGCGGTGGCGTAGAGGTTGCCGCCGGACAGCAGCGCTAGCAGAAAGCAAAGCGGCAAGATCGCGCACACCGCCAGCGTCAGCGTCAGCGGATGCAGGCGCGAGCCCAGCGCCACGTCGGCCAGGCGCGCCGCGAACTGGCCGACGCCCCACAGCGCCGCCACGCTGACCGCGGCGGCCGCGGCCAGGCCCAGGCCCGACAACAGCGAAATCAGATGGGCCGCATTGCCCGCTGCCAGGAAGTTGGTCAGCATCGCGATCAAGGCGTACAGTGCGCCCGCCAGCCGGCGCTCGGCGGCGTTGCGCGTGAGGCCGGCGGAAATCGGGTCCTTGCCGCCTGCTGCTGCGGTGTAGCGTTCGCGCGGCAGCGCCAGGTACAGCGGCACTGTGGCCAGCGCCAGGCCGGCATAGGCCAGCACCGCGCCGCGCCAGCCCAGCCAGCCTGACAGCGCATGGCCCACCGGCCACATCACCGTGGACGCGAGCCCGCCGAACAGCGTGATCTGCGACATGGGTCGGCGTGCCGAGGGGCCGGCCGCGCGCGCCAGCGAGGCGAAAGCCGCGTCGTACAGGCATAGCCGCATGCCCACGCCCAGCACGGCCCAGGCCAGGAAGTACAGAGGGATGCCGTGCGCCATCGACAGGCCCGCGCAGCCCAGCGCGCCCAGCACCGCGCCCACGGGCATGACGCGGTGGCCGCCCCAGCGGTCCACGGCCGCGCCGGCCAGCGGCGACACCATGGCCATCACTACGATGGCCGCTGAAAAACCGCCGTAGACCGTGGCGGCGTTCCAGCCCAGGTCGGCGGCGATGGCCGGCCCCAGGGCGCCGATCAGGTAATACATCACGCCCCAGCCGACCAGTTGCGTCAGCCCCAGGCAGACGATGGCGCGCGGCGCGATCACGGCCGTTGCGGCGGCGTGGCGTCGCCTTCGCCCAGCGCGCGCTGCATCAGCACGGTATCGCGCCATTCGCCATGCTTGTGTCCCACCGAGCGCAAGGTGCCGGCGGGATGGAAGCCCTGGCTGGCGTGCAGCGCCAGGGAAGCGGCGTTGCGGCTGTCGCCCACCACGGCCAGCATCTGGCGCCAGCCGGCGGCGGTGCAGCGCTCGATCAGCGCGGCCAGCAGCTTGCCGCCTATGCCCAGGCCGGAGCGGCCCGCCTTCACGTACACCGAGTCCTCCACCGTGTGCCGGTAGGCCGGGCGCGGGCGGTACGGGGTGACGTAGGCGTAGCCCACCACCTCGCCGTTGATCTCTGCGACCAGATACGGCATTTCCTTTTCCAGCACGGCGGCGCGGCGCTGGCGCATGTCCTGGATGGACGGCGGATCCAATTCGAACGAGGCCGCGCCGTGCTGCACATGGTGCGCGTAGATGGTCTTGATGGCGGGAAGATCGGCTTCCGCGCTGTCGCGGATGAGGATGGTGGGGGCGGGGGACGACATGAGCAGGCCGTGGCAATGGGAGTGAAGAAACAAGCCGCCAGTGTCGCGCAAGCTTATTTATTAATAAAGCTTTGGTCTATTATGATTTTCATAAATAAAACTTTGGATAGAGCGATGCGCGGCCTCAACCTGGACCATCTGCGCACCTTTGCGCTGGTGATCGAACTGGGCAGTTTTTCCGCCGCCGCGGAGCGGGGCGGCGTGACCCAGCCCGCCGTCAGCCTGCAGATCCGTCAGCTGGAGCGGCGCTTCGGCCTGAAATTGGTGGAACGCATCGGCCGCCGCGCCGGCCCGACCGCGGCCGGGCTGGAACTGCTGGAGCACGTGCGGGTCATCGACGCCGCGCTGGGGCAGGCGGAACTTGCCATGACCGCGCATGCGTCCCAGGTGTCCGGCCGGGTGCGCCTGGGCACCGGCGCCACCGCCTGCACCTATCTGCTGCCGCCTATCCTGGCTGACCTGCGGCGCCGCTTTCCCGCCTTGGACATCGTGGCGAGCACCGGCAACACAGCCGACATGCTGCGCGGACTGGAGAACAACACGCTGGACATCGGCCTGGTCACCTTGCCCGCGCCGGGACGCATGTTCCAGGTTACGCCGGTGCTGGAGGACGAGTTCGTGGCGATCTTTCCCGCCCGCGATGCGGCCGCCATTCCCGCCGCCGCCACGCCGCAGGCGCTGGCGCAGCTGCCGCTGGTGCTGTTCGAGCCCGGCGCGCGCACCCGCCGTCTGGTGGACGACTGGTTCGAGGAAGCCGGCGTGGCCGCCAAGCCCGTGATGGAACTGGGCAGCACCGAGGCCATGAAGGAGATCGTGGCCGCCGGCTTGGGCTGCGCCATCCTGCCCAGGCTGGCGGTGTCGGGCGCGGGCCGGCGCCAGGCGCTGGAAGTGCGGTCGCTTGCGCCACGGCTGTCGCGCAGCCTGGCCATCGTGCTGCGGCGGGACAAACCCCTCAGCCGGGGCCTGCGGCACTTGCAGGAGTCATTGCTGGCGCTGCGCGGGTGAAGTCCGGGTGTGGGTACACTGGCCAGACCATCCCACGCCATTTCAATCGCAATCGTCGCAAAATGGACAAGCCCGACCCCGCGGCCCGCACCCGCGCGCCCTATAAGCCCGCAGATCTGGACCTGTTTCCCTATGAATCCTCGCGCCGGCCCGTGGCCGGGCTGGCGGTGGACTACGAAGATGGCCACCGCGTCCGCCGCCACCGTCACCGCCGCGCCCAGCTGCTTTATGCGATCTCCGGCGTGATGGTGGTGGATACCGACGCCGGCATCTGGGTGGTGCCGCCCACGCGCGGCGTCTGGGTGCCGGCCTGGGTCTCGCACGGCCTGCGCATGAGCGGCGAGCCGCGCATGCGCACGGTCTTCGTGGAGCCGGGCGCGGCCGCCCATCTGCCGGCGGAATGTTGCGTGCTGTCGATTTCTCCCTTGCTGCGGGAGCTGATGGTGGCGGCGGCCGAAGTGCCGCTGGACTGGGCGCCCGACACGCGCGACGGCCGGCTGATGATGTTGCTGCTGGATGAGCTGCGCCAGGAGCCGGTGTTGCCGCTGCACCTGCCGCAGCCATCCGAGCCCCGCCTGGCCCGCATCTGCCGCGCCATCGTGCGCCATCCGGAACGCCAGGATGGCGCGGCCGACTGGGCGCGCGCGCTGGGGGTGGACCCGAAGACCGTGCACCGCCTGTTCCTGCGGCACACCGGCATGACCTTCGGCCGCTGGCGCCAGCAGGCGCGGCTCTTGGCGGCGATGGAGCGGCTGGCGCGCGGCGAGCGCGTGCTGGAGGTGGCGCTGGACCTGGGTTACGAAAGCCCCAGCGCCTTCGCAGCCATGTTCCGCAAGGCCGTGGGCGAGCCGCCCAGCGTCTTCGCGGCCCGCGGCATGGCGTCCGCCTGATGGCCGCTGCGGCGTCCCGGGCGCGGCCGGCGGACGGACGGGTCCGGAACCAGCGTATTATTTAACGTTTTGCCGCCTACGCTAACAGCTACAGCCCGAGACAAACCATGCCGCACTACCGCTCCCGCACATCGACCCACGGCCGCAATATGGCCGGCGCCCGCGCCCTGTGGCGCGCCACAGGCATGAAGGACGACGACTTCGGCAAGCCGATCATCGCGGTAGTGAACTCGTTCACGCAGTTCGTGCCGGGCCACGTGCACCTGCGCGACCTGGGGGCGCTGGTCGCCAAGGAAATCGAAGCCGCGGGCGGCGTCGCCAAGGAATTCAACACCATCGCCGTGGACGACGGCATCGCCATGGGCCACGGCGGCATGCTGTATTCGCTACCCTCGCGCGAACTGATCGCCGACTCGGTCGAATACATGGTCAACGCGCATTGCGCCGACGCCATGGTCTGCATCTCGAACTGCGACAAGATCACCCCGGGGATGCTGATGGCCGCCATGCGCCTGAACATCCCGGTGGTGTTCGTGTCGGGCGGCCCGATGGAAGCGGGCAAGGTCAAGTCGCCCACCGACGGCAAGGTCATCGCCAAGATCGACCTGATCGACGCCATGATCAAGGCCGCCGACCCCAAGGTGTCGGATGCCGAAGTGGCTGAAGTCGAACGCAGCGCCTGCCCGACCTGCGGCTCCTGTTCCGGCATGTTCACCGCCAACTCGATGAACTGTCTGACCGAAGCCATCGGCCTGGCCCTGCCGGGCAACGGCACCATCGTCGCCACGCACGCCTGGCGCAAGGGCTTGTTCGAGCAGGCCGGCCGCCTGGTGGTGGATCTGTGCCGCCGCTATTACCAGGAAGAGGACGAGTCGGTCCTGCCGCGCAGCATCGCCACCAAGAGCGCGTTCCAGAACGCCATGGCGCTGGACGTGGCCATGGGCGGTTCGACCAACACGGTGTTGCACCTGTTGGCCGCGGCGCAGGAAGCCGGCGTGGATTTCACCATGGCCGACATCGACCGCATTTCGCGCAAGGTGCCGTGCCTGTGCAAGGCGGCGCCCGCCACCGACAAGTACCACATCGAAGACGTGCATCGCGCCGGCGGCATCCTGGGCATCCTGGGTGAACTGGCGCGCGCGGACCTGCTGGACCTGTCCTGCGGCAACGTGCACAGCGGCACGCTGGGCAATGCGATCAAGCAATGGGACGTGGCCGGCGGCGCCGGAGAGGAAGCGCAAAAGTTCTACCGCGCGGCGCCTGGGGGCATCCCGACCACGGTGGCCTTCAGCCAGGACGCAACCTTCCTGACGCTGGACACCGACCGCAAGACCGGCTGCATCCGCAGCAAGGAAAGCGCCTATTCCAAGGACGGCGGCCTGGCCGTGCTGTACGGCAACCTGGCTGAGAAGGGCTGCATCGTGAAGACGGCCGGCGTGGACGAGTCGCAATGGGTCTTCACCGGCCGCGCGCGCGTCTTCGAAAGCCAGGACGACGCCGTGGAAGGCATTCTGGGCGACAAGATCGTCGCGGGCGACGTGGTGGTGATCCGCTACGAAGGCCCGAAGGGCGGCCCGGGCATGCAGGAAATGCTGTACCCCACGTCGTACCTGAAGTCCAAGGGCCTGGGCAAGACCTGCGCGCTGTTCACCGATGGCCGCTTCTCGGGCGGTTCGTCGGGCCTGGTGATCGGCCACGCTTCGCCGGAAGCGGCGGAAGGCGGCACGATCGGGCTGGTGGAAGAGGGCGATGTGATCGAGATCGATATCCCGAACCGCAAGATGCATCTGGCGGTGTCGGACGAGGAACTGGCGCGCCGCCGCGCGGCGATGGATGCTCGTGCTGATGGCTGGGAGCCGGTGGGACGCGAACGTGTCGTGTCGCAGGCGCTGCAGGCCTATGCGGCCCTGGCGACGTCGGCGGATCGCGGCGCGGTGCGGGATTTGTCGCAGCTGAAGCAGAAGGGCAAGCGCTGATTCTCGCTTGCTGATGCATGAGAAGGGCGGCGCTTTCAGGCGCCGCTTTTTTTTCGCTTCATTCAGGGCTGTTGCCCTCTATACAATCGATCCACAAACCAAGGAGCCAGCCATGTCCCTGAACTCAGACGCGCTGCGGCTCTTCCTGGGCGTAGTGGACGCGGGATCCCTCAGCGCCGCCGCAGAACTGCTGGGCCACACTGCCTCGGGCGTCAGCCGGGGCCTGTCGCGTCTGGAGGAAGAACTCGGCGTTACGCTGCTCAACCGCACCACCCGGCGCATGGACCTGACCGAAGAGGGCAAGCATTTTCTCCCCAAGGCCAGGCACATCGTCGCGTCGCTGGACGAAGCCGAGGACTGCATGCGCATGGTGCATCAGCGTCCGGCGGGCCGCTTGCGGGTGGATGCGTCGGTGCCGGTCATGCTGCATTGCGTGGTGCCGCTGGTGGCGGAGTTCCGGCGCGAGTATCCGGCGATCACGCTCGAGCTCACCAGCAATGACCGCATCGTCGACCTCATGGAACATCGCACCGACGTGGCGCTGCGCATGGGGCCGCTGACGGACTCCACCCTGCACGCGCGCCCGCTGCGGCCGTCGCCGCGCTGGGTGATGGCCAGTCCGGACTACATCGCCCGGCGCGGCGCGCCGGAGACGGTGGAGGATTTGGCCGCGCACGAGGTGCTGGGCTTCACCCAGCCCGAAAGCCTCAACGTCTGGCCCTTGCGCCACGCCGGCGGATCCAGCTATCTGGCGATGCCGACGCTGGCGACTTCCAGCGGCGAAACGCAGCGGCAACTGGCGGTGCGCGGCGTGGGCATCGCCTGCCTTTCCGACTTTGTGGTGCGCGAGGACGTCAAGGCCGGCAGGCTGGTGAAGTTGATGGAGGCCGCGCACACGGACTACCTGCAGCCCATGCACGCGGTGTATTACCGCAACACGCAGCTGTCGCGCCGTATAGCCTGTTTCCTGGACTTCCTGGCGGCGCGGATCTGAGTCCGCGCCGCGTGGCGGTTTGCGCCTGCGACCTGCGCAAGCAGGCCCCGGGGCAGGCAGGTCCTAGGCGTGCAAGGCGCGGCCAAACGCCGACAGCACCGATTCGTGCAGCGTTTCCGACAGGGTCGGGTGCGCGAATACCGTGTGCATCAGGTCTTCCTCGGTGGCCTCCAGCGAAGCCGCCACGCCGTAGCCCGTGATCAGCTCGGACGCTTCGGGGTGGATGATGTGCGCGCCCAGCAGCTCGCCGCTCTTGGCGTCGAACACCGTCTTCACCAGCCCCTGGTCCTCGCCCATGGCGATCGCCTTGCCGTTGCCGGCGAAGGTGAACTTGCCCACGCGGATGTCGCCGCCGGTCTTGGTGGCGTGTTCGCGGGCGCGGGCTTCGCTCATGCCGATGCTGGCGACCTGCGGATACGAATAGGTGCAGGCCGGAATGCGCAGCGGATCGATGGGATGCGCGGGCTTGCCGGCGATGGCTTCCACGCACAGCACGGCTTCGTGGCTGGCCTTGTGCGCAAGCCACGGCGCGCCGGCCACGTCGCCAATGGCGTAGACGCCGGGCTCGCCCGTGCGGCACAGGCCGTCGGTCACGATATGGGTCTTCTCGATTTTGACGCGGGTCTGCTCCAGGCCCAGGTTCTCGACGTTGCCGACGATGCCGGCGGCGACGATAACGCGGTCCACTTCCAGTTCGCTGCGCTTGCCTTGCTGATCCAGCGCCACTATCACGCCGGTTGCGGTCAACGAGGACGAAGTCACGGCGCACTGCGTCAGCACGCGTATGCCTTGCTTCTCGAAAGCCTTGCGAGCCAGCGCCGAGATTTCCGCGTCTTCCTGCGGCAGGATCTCCGCAGTCATGTCGATCAGCGTGACCTCCGCGCCCACGGCGCGGTAGAAACTGGCGAATTCCGCGCCGATGGCGCCGGCGCCCACCACCAGCAGCGACTTCGGGATCTCGGCCGGGACCAGCGCCTGGCGGTAGGCCCAGATCCGTTCGCCCAGGGGCAGCGCCGGCAGTTCGCGGGCGCGCGCGCCCGTGGCCAGGATGATGTGCTTGGCCGACAACGTGTTGCCGTTGTCCAGCGCCAGGCGGCCGCCGCCCGCCAGCTTGGCGCTGGCGGCGAACACGGTCACGCCGTTCTTCTTCATCAGGTGCGAGACGCCCTGGCCCAGGCGGCCCGCCACCTTGCGCGAACGCGCCACCATGGCGGCCAGGTCCGGGCGCGCTTCGCCCGCGCCCGCCACACCATAGTGAGCGGCCTCGCGGCAGGCGCGCAGCACGGTGGCGCTATGCAGCAGCGCCTTGGTGGGGATGCAGCCCCAGTTCAGGCAGATGCCGCCCAGTTCGGCGCGTTCCACCAGGGCGACCGACATGCCCAGTTGGGCCGCGCGGATGGCGGCGACGTAGCCGCCGGGGCCACCGCCCACCACGACGAGATCAAAGGTAGTCTTGGTCATGGCGGGGCTCACAACAGGATGCGCACGGGGTTTTCGATCAGCGTGCGGAAGGCGGCCAGCCAGCGCGCGCCCACCGCGCCGTCCACCACGCGGTGGTCTGCCGACAAGGTCACCGTCATGACGGTGGCGACGGCCAGTTGGCCTTCGCTGTCCACCACCGGGCGCTTCTCGGCCGCGCCCACCGCCAGGATGGCGGCCTGCGGGGGATTGATGATGGCAGCGAACTGGCTGATGCCGTACATGCCCAGGTTGCTCACGGTCAGCGAGCCGCCGGTGAATTCCTCGGGTTTCAGACGGTTGATCTTGGCGCGGCCGGCCAGTTCGACGATTTCACCCGCGATGGCGGACAAGGACTTCAGGTCCGCGTCGCGCACGATGGGCGTGACCAGGCCGCCATCGGTCGCCACCGCCACCGAGATGTCGGCGCCGGCGTGGTACTCGACGGCATCTTCATGCCAGCTGGCGTTCACTTCCGGCACTTCGCGCAGGGCCAGCGCCGCCGCGCGCACGATGAAGTCATTGACCGAGAGCTTTACCGAGCCGCCCTGGTTGGCTTGCGCGCGCAGGGCCAGCAGCGCGTCCATCCTGCAATCCACCGTCAGGTAGAAGTGCGGCACGTTCTGCTTGCTTTCCGTGAGGCGGCGGGCGATGGCGCGGCGCATGCCAGTGTGCGGGATGCGGCGTGCGGCTGGACGGCCGGCCAGCGGCGCGGTTGCGGCGGCCGGAGCGCGGTCGCGGGCCGCTTCCACGTCGCGGCGCACGATGCGGCCGTGCGGGCCGGTGCCGGTCACGCCCAGCAGGTCCACATGCCATTGCGCGGCCAGGCGGCGCGCCAGCGGGCTGGCGAACAGGCGTCCGCCAGGAACAGCTGCGGTGCCTGCGGCAGCGGGTGCCTGAGGCGCGGCTGCGGCGCTCGCAGAAGCCGAGGTGGCAGCGCTGCTGGCCGAAGCCAAAGCCGGGGCGGCGACAGGGGCCGGGCCAGCGCTGCCAGCAACAGCAGCCGCAGGTGTTGCCGCGGGCTGCGCGGCGCCGGCTACGGCCAGCGCGCAGTCGATAGCCGTAGCGTCTTCACCCTGGACCAGCAGCACGCCGATCACGGTGTTGACCGGCACCGAGGCCGCGCCGGCCTGGACCACGATGCGGCCCAGTACGCCGGCCTGCTCGGCATTGATTTCGACGATGGCCTTCTCGGTTTCGATTTCCGCCAGCGCCTCGCCCACGGCGACGGTGTCGCCTTCTTTCTTGAGCCACTGGTGCAGCGTGCCGCCCGAGGTGTCGGCCGCAACGGAGGGGAGCTTGATAAGGTGTGCCACGTTGTTCGTCCTATTCTGCGGCGCCGGCCAGGTCGGGCCGGTAGGTGGCGGGATCGTCGTATTCGACCAGTTCCAGCACATTGCCTTCGGGGTCGCGGAAGAACGCCAGCCAGGTGCCGGGGCGCACTTCCATCGGCGCCGGCTTGCTGTCGAACACCACGCCCTTCGCTTCCAGTCCGCGCACCACGCCGGGCAGGTCGCGCACGATGAAGGTCAGGTAAGTGGCGCCCTGGCGGTCCAGGATGGCCGCGCCGCGCGCGGCGGCCTCGGGCGCGGCGGCGGGCTGCAACAGCTTGATGCGTTCGCCATAGCTGGTCTGCAGCCGCGCCACGTCATAGCCGTGGCGTGTCAGACCGGTGGCCTGGGCCTTGTCGGCCGGCACGCTGACGCGGTTGACGAGTTTCAGGCCCACCACCTCGGTGTAGAAGGCCAGCAGCGCGTCCAGGTCGGCGCAGCAGATGCCAACTTCCATCGGCACGGTCATGTGCAGGGCTGTGCTCATGCCTGTTCTCCCATGTCGGCCAGCACGTCGGCCAGGCCGGCCATCACTTCCTCGGTATCGGCGAAGGCCGCGCGCTCCAGCACCTTGGAGATGCTGGGCGAGGCCTCGCCGCCGGTCACGCGCTTGACCGGCTGATCCAGCCAGTCGAAGTAGCGGCGCTGGATCTCGTCGGACAGCATGGCGCCGTAGGACGTGCCGCGCGCGCCTTGCTCCACGATCAGCACGTTGTTGGTCTTCATGATGCTGGCGCCGATGGTGTCCCAGTCCAGGCTGGCGCGGTCCAGCGTGCGCAGGTCGATGACCTCGGCGTCCACGCCCGCCGCTTCGGCGGCCTTGAGCGCGCGGCTGACCATGGACAGGTAGGTCAGGATGGTGACCTTGCCGCCCGCGCGGCGCACGCGAGCCTTGCCGAACGGAATGGCGTAGTCCAGGTCGTCGATCGGCACCTCGCCCGAGGACGCATACAGGTCGACGTGCTCGATCACCAGCACCGGGTCCTTGGAGGCCAGCGCGGTGTTCATCAGGCCCACGTATTCATAGGGAGTGGACGGCGCGACCACGCGCCAGCCGGGCGCGGTGGCGAAGATGCCAGCCGGATCCATGGAGTGCTGCGAGCCGTAGCCCGTGCCCATCGCGACCTTGGTGCGCAACACGAAGGGCACGTTGATGTCGCCGCCGAACATGTGGCGGGCCTTGCCGATCTGGTTGAAGATCTGGTCGGCCGCGACCCACATGAAGTCGGGGTACATGAATTCCACGATAGGCCGGTAGCGGCCGTCCATGGCCAGGCCGCCGCCCAGGCCGGCGAAGGCGTTCTCGGAAATGGGGGTGCCCAGCACGCGGTCGGGATACTTGTCCTTCAGGCCGCGGGTGGCGCCGTTGGTGCCGCCCTTCAGGCGGTGCACGTCTTCGCCCAGCACCACCACGCCGGCGTCGGTTTCCATGCGGCGGTCCAGCACGTCGGCCACCGCGTCCACGAACTTGCGCTCGGCGGACTGGCCGGCGTGGTCGGCGGCTTCCTGGTAGCGCAGGCCGGCCAGTTCCGAGCCGTCGCTGCGCAGGCCTACGTCGCGGAAGTCGGGACTGGGCCAGAGGTCGGCGCGCACGCGGCGCTTGCCGCCGTCGGCGGCTTCGGTCAGGCGGCCGGACACATCCTTCATCACGTCCTTGCAGCGCTGGCGCAGGGCGTCCACTTCGGCTTGCGTGATCAGCTTGCGGCCGATCATCTCTGTGGCGATCTTGTCCAGCGGATCGCGGCGGCGCCATTGCGATTCTTCATCCTTGCTGCGGTAGCCGAAGGCGCTACCGGGGAAGGGGCCGTTCTGGTGGAAAAAGCGGTACACGTCCACTTCGACGATGGTGGGACCGTTGCCGGCGCGCATGTGCGCCACGGCTTCGGACATGGCCAGGTGGACCGCCAGCGGATCCATGCCGTCCACCTTCCACGAGGGGATGTTGAAGGCCAGGCCGCGCGCCGACAGGCGCGGTTCGGCGGTGGACTCTTCCACCGTGGTGGACACGGCGTAGCGGTTGTTCTCGATGAAGAAGCACAGCGGCGTCTTCCAGGCCGCGGTCAGGTTCATGGTTTCCAGCACCGAGCCGATGTTCACCGCGCCGTCGCCGAAATAGGTCACGGCGACGCGGTCGGTGCCGGCGTGCTTGTGCGCCCAGCCCGCGCCGGCGGCCAGCGGCACGCCGCCGCCGACGATGGCGTTGGTGCCCAGCGCACCGGCTTCTAGCCAACGCAGGTGCATGCTGCCGCCGCGGCCGCGGCAATAGCCCTGGGCCAGGCCCATGATCTCGGCCAGCGTCTTCTGCAGGACCTCGTCGATGGCGGGCGTGAGCGGATTGCGCGGGTCCAGGCCCAGCGGCGCGACATGCTGCAGCGCCTTGGCCAGGAACTGGTGGTGGCCGCGGTGCGAACCGTTGATCTGGTCGCCGGCGCCCAGCGCCAGCACCGAGCCGACCGCGCCGCCTTCCTGGCCCACGGACGAATGCGCCGGGCCATGCACCAGGCCTTCGGCGGCCAGGTCCAGCACGGCCTCTTCAAAGGCGCGGATCCAGTGCAGCTGGGTCAGCATGGTGCCGAGCAGGGCGGGATCCGCCTGTTGCCAGTCCTTGGCGTCTACCGTCAGTTGCCGCCAGGGCGCCTGGGGCTCGAGCGGTTGGTGGGTGGCCATGAATGAATCTCCAGAGATGTGTATGTGTCTTGCGATTAGAGGTAGCTGTAGCGGCTCCAGCCGCCGTCGGCCACCAGGGTGTGTCCGTTGATGTAGCCGGCCTGGCGCGAGGCCAGGAACACCGCCAGGTCGGCCATTTCGGCCGGTTGCGCCAGGCGCCGCAGCGGCGTGCGCTGCTTGAGGCGTTCGGGGTCCAGGCGGCCGCGCGCGGCCAGGTCGCGCACCAGGTCCGTTTCCACGTAGCCCGGCGCCAACGCGTTGACGCGCACGCCCATCGGGCCCCATTCCACGGCCAGGGTCTCGGTCAGCAGCACCACCGCGCCCTTGGTGGCGCAGTAGGCGGCGCGGTCGGGCGCCGCCACCACGCCGTACATCGAGGCCAGGTTGATGATGGTGCCGACGCCGGCGGGCACCATGCGGCGGCCGGCGGCCTGGGCGCACAGGAACACGCCGGTCAGGTTGATGTCCACGGCGCGGCGCCATTCGTCCACGGTGACTTCCAGCGTGGGCTTGTTGGCCGAGACGCCCGCGTTATTGACCAGCACGTCGATGCGGCCCCAGGCCTGTTCGATCTGTGCGAAAGCCTGCTCGACGGCGTCAGCGTCGGTGACCGAGGCTTGCACGGCCAGCGCCTCGCCGCCCAGCGCGGCCAGGCCGGCGACGGCTTCATCCAGGGCGGCCGCGTCCATGTCCAGCAGCGCCACGCGCGCGCCTTGTCGCGCGAACGCCTGCGCCGTGGCCAGGCCTATGCCCTTGGCGCCGCCGGTGATGACGACGCTCTGGCCGCGCAGGTCGGGATGGATGACTTCGGGAGTTTGGTCCAAGATGTTTGCCTCTTAGCGATGTATTTGCCGGCGCTCAGACCGCCAGCCATTCCTGGACCACGTCCTGGCGCTCATGCAGCTGCGCGGGAGGTCCTTCGAAAACGATGCGGCCGTGGCCCATCACGCTGACGCGGGTGGAGACCTTCAGCGCGATGGTCAGCTTCTGTTCCACCAGCACCACGGACACGCCGCGCTTGTGGATGTCGCGGATCACGTCGGCGATCACTTCCACGATCTTCGGCGCCAGCCCTTCGGTGGGCTCGTCGATCAGCATGACCTTGGGGTTGCCCAAGAGCGAACGGCACATGGTCAGCATCTGCTGTTCGCCGCCGGACAGGTTGCCGGCCTTGGTGCCGCGGCGTTCCTTCAGGCGCGGGAAGTAGTCGAACATCTGCTCGGTCGACCAGTAGGGCGCGTCCTCGCGCTTGGGCTGCTCGCCCATGCGCAGGTTTTCGTCCACGGTCAGGTTGGCGAACACCTCGCGCTCTTCCGGCACGAAGCCCAGCCCGGCGCGGGCGATCTCGAAGGGGCGCTTGTTGGTGATGTCGCGGCCTTCAATGGCGATGCTGCCGCCGGTCACGTCCACCAGGCCCATGATGCTTTTCATGGTGGTGGAGCGGCCGGCGCCATTGCGGCCCAGCAGGCTCACGACTTCGCCGCGGCCCACGGTCAGGTCGATGCCGTGCAGGATGTGGCTCTTGCCGTAGTGGGCGTGCACGCCTTGCAGGCTCAGCAAGGGGGATTGCGTCGTCATACCGTTTCCTCTCCCAGGTAGGCTTCGCGCACACGGGCGTCGCCGCGGATGTCGGCCGGCGTGCCGGTGGCGAGGATTTCGCCGTAGACCAGCACGCTGATGCGGTCGGCCAGCGAGAACACCACCTGCATGTCATGCTCCACGATCAGCAGCGTGCAATCGCGGGTCACGTCCTTGATGAGTTCGACCGTGTAGTCCACCTCGTGCTGGGACATGCCCGCCATGGGCTCGTCCAGCAGGATGACCTTGGGGCGCGAGGCCAGCGTCATGCCGATTTCCAGCGAGCGCTGCTCCGAATAGTTCAGGTCGCCGGCGGCGGTGTCCTGCTTGGCGGTCAGGCGCACTTTTTCCAGCAGGCGGTCCACGTCTTCGTTGACGGCGCGGTTGCGGGCGATGGGACGCCAGAAGTTGTAGACCAGCCCATGCATGCGCAGCACCGCCAGCCGCAGGTTCTCGCGCACCGACAGGCGCGGGAACACGTTGGTGATCTGGAACGAGCGGGCCAGCCCCAGGCGGTTGATGCGTTCCGGCGGCAGGCCGCCGATAGAGCGCGCGCGCAGGCTGATGTCGCCCGACGTTGGCGCGAACGAGCCCGACATCAGGTGGAACAGGGTGGACTTGCCGGCGCCGTTCGGGCCGATGACGGCATGGCGCTCGCCGGCCTCGATCTTCAGGTTCACGCCGCGGATGATCTGTGCGTCGCCAAAGGACTTGCGCACGTCGGTCAGGGTCAGGATCTCGTGGCTCATTGTGCGGCCTCCAGCGCGGGAGCGGCTTGTTCGTCGTCGCGCCACAGGGCCAGCGCCCAGCGGCAGGCGGCCAGGCCCACGGCGAACAGCGCCAGCGGAATCAGCCAGGTCGATGGCGCCAGCGGCGCCCAGTCGTGGCCGAACAGCGGAATGTCGGGCCAGCCGGCCTCGGGGTTCATTGCCAACAGCGAGCGGTAGTCGCGGGCGAACATGCGTTGCAGCAGTTCCACCGTGAAAACCGTGGCGCAAGTCAGCAGCAGGCCGCCCGCCACCGAGACCGCCGCGCGCGGCAGCCAGTTGCCCAGGCCGCGTTCGCGCAGCGAGCGGGTGGCGCCCTGCACCAGGCCGACCAGGCCGTCCGGCACGAACAGCATCACCAGCACGAACAGGATGCCCTGGTACAGCAGCCAGGAGCGGGTGATATCGGCCAGCGTCTGCGACAGGAAGGTCAGGATGGAGGCGCCCAGCACCGGACCGAGGAAGGCGTTGACGCCGCCGATGTAGGCGAACAGCACCGCGTCGGTGGACAGCTTGACGTCGAACAGCACATAGTTGCCGGCCTCGATGTTCAGCGCCTGCAAGCCCCCGGCAATGCCGGCGAACATGGCCGACAGCGCGAACACCAGCGTCTTCAGCGTATGCGGGCGATAGCCCAGATAGCGCAGGCGGTTGGCGTTTTCACGCAGGCCCAGCGTCAAGCGGCCCAGCGGCGTGCGCGTCAGGCCATACAGCGCCGCCAGCGACACCAGCACCCAGGCCAGCACCAGGAAATAGACCTCGATGTCCGAACCGAAAGTAAAGCCCCAGGCCGGCATGCGCATGGCGGATACGCCCGCCTCGCCGCCGAACACGCCCTTGAGGTGCGGCGCCAACGCGTGCAGCAGTTCCGCCAGCGCCAGCGTGATCATGGCGAAGTACACGCCGGCGCGCATGGTGGCGAACCAGCCCGCTACCAGGCCGAACAGCAGGCCCGCCACGCCTCCAGCCAACGGCATCAAGGGCGTGGGCAGGAGTCCCGCACCGCCCAGCGCGTTCATGGCGTGGATGGTGGCGAAGGTGCCCACGCCGAAGTAGGCGGCGTGGCCGAAGGACAGCATGCCGCCCTGGCCGGCCAGCAGATTGAAGGCGCAGGCGAACAGCGCGGCGATCAGCATCTGCACCGCCGCCACCAGTTGGCCCGGGGGCAGCAGCCAGGGCAGCGCGCAGAGCGCGGCCACGCACAAGGCCAGGAGGAAGATTGTGGAAGCGCGGCGGGTCTGGCTCATGCCTGCTCTCCCTTCAGGCCCGAGGGCTTGACCAGCAACACCACCAGCATCAGCAGGAAGGGCAGGGTGGCCGCCAGGCTCGAGACCTTGACGGTCATCAGGCCGCCCACGCTCTCGGCCCATTCACCGGCGCCGAACAGGCCGAACAAGGACGCCAGGCTGGCGTCGATGCCCACCGAGAAAGAACTGATCAGGCCGATCAGCAGCGAGGCGATCATCGCGCCTTCGAGCGAGCCCAGGCCGCCCACCACCACCACCACGAACACCAGCACCCCCAATTCCAGCGCCATGTTCGGATTGGTGGTGTAGAAGGCGCCGGCCACCGCGCCGGCCAGGCCGGCCATGGCCGCGCCCACGCCGAACACGCTCATGAATACCAGCGGCACGTTATGGCCCAGCGCTTCAGCCATGCGCGGACGGTAGATGGCCGAGCGCACCACGATGCCCACGCGGGTGCGCGACAGCAGCAGATAGATCACGGCGAACATCGCCAGCGACACGCCGCCCATCAGCAGGCGGTAGAACGGATAATCCGCGTCGAACACGCGGAAGGCCGCGAAGTTGAGGAACTGCGGCACGCGGTAGTCGACCGGAAAGTCGCCGTAGAACAGCTTGATCAGCTCGGCCACAATGAAGGCCAGGCCAAAGGTCACCAGCAGTTCCTGCGCGTGGCCGAACTTGTGGACGCGGCGCAGGAAGTAGCGCTCCACGCCCATGCCGAGCACGCCGGCGATGACGGTGGCCAGGACCAGCGCGGCCCAGAAGCCGGTGACGGGCGTCAGGGTGTAGGCGGCATACGCGCCTATCATGTAGAACGAGGCGTGCGCGAAGTTGAGCACGCCCATCATGCCGAAAATCAGTGTCAGGCCTGCCGACACCATGAATAGCAGCAGGCCGTAAATCACGCCGTTCAACAGCGAGACGGTAAAGTATTCCATGTCCGCTCCAGGATTCTTGCGCTAAGACGACGGACGTCTTGCGAGCGAGTGCGCACCGAGGTTTTTCCGGCCCGCGCCGGGGGTGCGCTTATTGATCTGCGACGAAGGCTGATGAGGAAGCGCGTCCGGAGCGCCATGCGCAAGCTGGCGTCGGACGCGCTTGCGGCCCATCAGTTCGGCCGCTGCATCTTGCAGGTTGCCTGCGCCGGCGCCGACACCTCGGCCGCGGCCAGCACCTTGACCGGCTCGAAGCCCATGTCGGTGCCGTCGGCCTTGTACTTGGCGTTCTTGCCGACCTTGGACACCACCATGGGCAGCTGCACCTGGTGGTCTTCGGCGCGCATCGTGTAGGTGCCCAGCGACGAGGTGTAGGTGACCTTCTCCAGCGCGCCGGCCAGTTGCGGCACGGACAGCTTGCCGTCTTGCGGCTTGACCTGCTTGAGCGCCTCGCCCAGGAAGCGGATGCCGATCACGGTCTGCGGCTCGGTGTAGCTGGGGTAGTGGCCGGTCTTGGCCTTGTAGTCCTCGGCGAACTTGGCGCCTTCCTCGCCTGCGGCTTCGATGTTGTAGGGGTGGGCGATGTAGTGGCCCAGCGCGACCTCGCCGGCGTTGGCCAGGTTGCCCACCTGGTCCAGGAACACGGTGGCGAAGCGGACCTTCAGGCCTGCGGCCTGCGTGGCCTTCATCAACAGCAGCAGGTCGTTGGACCAGTTGCCGGTGATGACGGTGTCGGGATTGGACGAGCGGATGCGCGCGACGTAAGGCGCGAAGTCCTGGATCTTGTTGACTTCGTGCAGCGTCTTGCCGACCACTTCATAGCCGTACTGCTGGGCGAAGCGCTCGGTCGCGCCTTCCATGTCCTGGCCCCAGGAGTAGTTCTGGTTGATGGCGTACACGCGCTTGCCCAGCGTGCCGTCGGCCGACATGACGGAAGCCAGCGCCTTCACCCGCAAGTCGGCGTTGGTGGCGAAGCGGAAGTGATAGAAGTGGCACTTCTGGCCGGTCAGCTCCAAGGCTTCACCGCCTACGTTCAGGAACACGACCTCCTTGCCGGGGTTGCGCAGGTTGTGCTTGCGCACGTCTTCCGTCAACTGGCCGGAAATGGCCGACGACGAACCTTGCACCAGGATCTGCACGCCTTCGGCCGCTGCCGCGCGGAAGCGGTCGGAGGCGCCGACCGGGCCGCCCTGGTTGTCGAACTCGACCAGCTCCAGCGGCTGGCCGTTCCAGCCGCCGGCGGCGTTGATGCGGTCCAGCTCATATTTGACCGCGGCGCGGAAAATCAGGCCGGTCGAAGCCTGCGGGCCGGACAGCGTTTCGATCAGGCCGATCTTGACGGGCGCGGCCTGGGCCGATGCGGCGATGCCGGCCAGGCACAGCAGGCCGGTGGTGAAAGCCAATTTCATGCGTGTCTCCTCCGTGGGACGGGAGTGTGGTGAATTTGTGGATCAAGCACGCGCGCTGGCGGACAGGCGCGCCTCTTCTATGCCCAGGAAGCGGGCAATTTCGGCGATCTGTCCTTCCAGCATGTACAGGCCCGGATGCGTGCGGCAGCCGTGCGCGGCGGCGGTGCGCAGCAGGGGCGTGTCGACGCGGCTCATGACGGCGTCGGCGACGACGGTGCCGGCGGCAAGCGCGTCCAGCTGGAAGGGCAGGGGATCGGTGTCGTTCAGGCCCAGCGAGGTCGCGTTGATGGCGATGTCGCAGGCTTCGGGCGCGGCGCCGGCCACGCTGATGGCCAGGCCGGGGTATTGGCGGGCGAGATGGGCGGCAAAGGAGACCGCCTTGTCGGCGCTGCGGTTGTACAGGCGCAGGCTGGCGGGACAGGTGTCGGCGATGGCGCAGGCGATGGCCTTGCCCGCGCCGCCCAGGCCGGCCAGGTAGACATGGCGGCCGGCCGGATCGTGGCCCTGGCTGCGCAGGCCGGCAACGAAGCCCAGCCCGTCGAAGTTGCCGCCGGTGAGCACGCCGTCGCGCAGGCGCACCGCGTTGACCGCGCCGCTCAATTGGGCCGAGGGCGTCAGCGCGTCGCACAGGGCGGCGGCGTTCTCCTTGTGGGGCACCGTCACCACGATGCCGCCCAGGTTGGCCAGGCCGCGGATACCGGCGAACAGGCCGGGCAGGGCGTCGGGAGCGACGTGGAACGGCACCATGACCGCGTCCACGCCGCGCTCGCGCAGCAGGGCATTGAGCCGCTGGGGCGTCTTGACGTGCGCGATCGGGTCCGCCGCTATCGCGAAAACGGTAGTGCTGCCGGTGATTTCCACCTGATTGTCCCCTGCCTGGGCGGCGGCTTGCCGCCGTGTCGTTGCCGACTCTCTTGCCTGAAAGCGTCAGTTGCTTTACGCTTTCGGAATAAGTTGTCAGGCAACTTTATTAAGTTGTCCGATAAATCATAGGGCAAGCGTTTTTCCCGTGTCAAGCGGCCGTTTCGGGAGTCCAATCGGAATGTCCGCAGCGGCCGCAACGGCGCTCAGTTCGCGTAAGAGAGTGCTTCAGGAGACAGAATGATTTCGTTCGAAGGAAAGGTTGCCGCCATCACCGGCGCAGGCAATGGCATCGGTCTGGCGACGGCGCGGCTGATGGCGGCGCATGGCGCCCGGCTGGTGCTGACCGACATCGACAATGCGCGCCTGGAAGAGGTCGCGGCCGAACTGGACCCCAGTGGCCAGCGCGTCTACACGCGTGCGCTGGACGTGTCGGCGTCTGCCGATTGCGAACGCGTGTTTGAAGCCGCAGCCAAGCATTTCGGCGGGCTGGATCACCTGGTGCATTGCGCCGGCATCTACCCGGAGCAACTGGTCAAGGACACCAGCGACGAGGCCTGGCGCACGCTGATGCGCGTGAACCTGGACGGCACCTTCTATGTGTGCCGCGCCGCCCAGCGTCACTTGCGCCATGACGGCTCCATCGTGCTGCTGACCTCGCTGGCGGCCCAGCGCGGCAGCTATGCGCATGCGGCCTACTCGGCCTCCAAGGGCGCGGTGCAGAGCTTCACGCGCAGCCTGGCGCTGGAACTGGCGCCGCAGATCCGCGTGAACGCGGTGGCGCCGGGCATCATCGCCACCTCCATGACCCAGGACCTGATCGGGCAGAAGGGCGCGCAACTGCTGGAAAGCACGCCGCTGCGCCGCTACGGCACGGCCGAGGAAATCGCGGGTTCCATCGCTTTCCTGTGCTCGCCGCTGGCCGGCTTCGTCACGGGCGAGGTCATGCAGGTCAACGGCGGCATCTATATCGCGTAAAGTCCCAGGATGGCGCGGCCGTCCATGCCGTGGCCGGCCTGCCAGGCATTCCCATAAACAAGAGGCGGCGCGCCTGCGCCGCCCGCAAGTTTCCACCATTCGACCATGCAGCCCAACCAAGAACAGGATCCGCCGCGCGCCGCGCCCAAGAGTTCGCTTTCGGCGGCGCTGGGCGATGCGCTGGCCGAGCAGATCCGCCAGGGCGTGCTCGCGCCCGGCGATCGCCTGCCCACGGAAAAGCAGCTGACCGAAACCTATTCGGTCAGCCGCGCCGTCGTGCGCGAAGCGCTGGCGCGCCTGAAGTCCGAAGGCCTGATCACGTCGCAGCAAGGCAGCGGGGTGTTCGTCGACCCGAACTTCCAGAAGAACGCCTTCCGCATCGCCGCGCCCACGCCGGGCGACAACCAGGAGCTGGAACACATCCTGGAGCTGATGCTGTCCATTGAAGTCACTGCCGCGCGCTACGCCGCGCAGCGCCGCACCGACGCCGACCTGAAGAAGATGCGCCAGGCGCTGGTGGGCATGGAATATGCGCTGCTCAACGACAAGCTCGGCGACGAAGAGGACTACCAGTTCCACCATGCCATCGTGCAGGCCACCCACAACCCGCATCTGGTGGCCTTGAACGATTACCTGGAAGCCAATGTGCGCCGGGTCATCCGCAGCGCGCGCAACAATACGGCGCGCATGTATGCGGAACGCATGGCTGCGGTGCAGAGCGAGCATCAGGCGATCTTTGCGGCCATAGACGCGGGCGACCCGGATGCCGCCGGGCGCGCCGCCGACCGGCATTTGCGTAATGCCGCGGATCGCCTGCGCCTGTTCCAGGCGGAACGGCCGGCGCCGGTCTAAGGCGGTGGACCGATCCGCCGCGCGGGCGCACCCTAGGCGAAGGTCTGCTCCATTTCGCGGCGGAACTGCACCGCCGTGGAGCTATTGTCGTACTCCACGTCGCTCCAGCGGATCGCCTGCGATTGCCGCACCGGGTTCTTCAGCTTGACCTGGTGCGACAAACCCAGCGGCAGATAGCCCTCATCCACCGAATCGCGCGCCGGCATCAGCCGGCCGTATACCGTGTAGCCGCCTTCGCCGTCCAGGATCTGGCCGGCCGGCAGGTCGCGCTTGGCGGTGGCGACGACGTCGCCGTGCCAGCCAGCGGGCGCGCCGGTGGGTTCGCGCCGCAAGCCCACGCTGGCCACGCTGATGCCCAGTTCCAGGCCTATCAGGTGGTACGGCTTGTACATGGCGGTGTAGTTGCCGCTGGGGTCCGTGACCAGTCCATATTCCTTGAAGCAGCGGCGCACGTAGTCGCTGTCGGCGGCCAGGGTCACGTACACGCCCCAGCGCAGGTCGCGGAACACCGGGCGGCCGTCGCGTTCCAGGGACGAGATCACCTCGACCTGCCCGCGGTGGTGCAGGATGCCGCCGTTTTCGCGCGGACGCAGCACGCGCGCCAGGTCGTCCACGCCGCAGGGCGGAAAGTGCAGGCCGGAAGGCGAGGGCAGCAGCCCGGTGGCGTTGGAGACCGCAGCCATCTCGATGGCGCTCTTGGTGCCGTCCAGGAAGCTGTTGAACATCTGCGCGTTGAAGTCGCCCGCCGCGACCATTTCGGCGGTGAAGCCGTAATAGGGCCAGACGGTGTCCGGCGTCGAAGTATGGAACTCGGGCAGGTACTTGGTGCCCTTGCCCGCGGCCATGACCTCGAAGCCGCTGGCGCGGGCCCAGTCCACCATTTCGCAGATCAGGGCGGGCTGGTCGCCGTAGGCCAGCGAATAGACGATGCCGGCTTCGCGCGCGCGCCGCGCCAGCAACGGGCCGGCGAGCGCGTCGGCCTCGACGTTGACCATGATGATGTGCTTGCCGTATTCGCAGCAGGCCAGGACATGGCTGATGCCGGCGGCGGCCTGGCCGGTGGCGTCGATGACGATATCGACGTCGGGGCTGGCGATCACGGCGTGAGGATCGTCGCTGAAATAGACCTTGCCGTTCTTCAGCGCGTCATTGGTGCTGCTGGCGTTAAGTGCGCTGGCCGGCCAACCGACCCTGGTGAGCGCCGCGCGGGCGCGGTCGGGCGCCAGATCGGCCACGGCAACCAGCCGCATCCCCGGCGTGCGCGGGGCCTGGCTCATGAACATCGCGCCGAACTTTCCGGCGCCCAGCAATGCAACACGCAAAGGCTTGTGGTCGGCTTCTCGCTGCTTCAGCAGGCGGTGCAGATTCATGGTGCAGGCTCCTCCAGGGTGGGGGGTACAGCAACACAGAATAGTCCCAAATTACGGCAGCTGAACAGGACTCACTCATCTGCCGTATATAGCTCTCCGGCCAGCACGTTGCGCCAGTTCTGCCAGGTGATGCGGGGGCGGTCCGACACCTCGCGGTTGTAGGGGGCGTCGAACAGGATGTGCTTCCAGCGAGGCTTCACCGCGCCTTCGATCAGCGGCTTGTCGTCGATCAGCAGATGGCCATGCACCAGGGTCTTGTCCTTGGTCAGGATCAGCCGGTTGGTGGCGTCGCGTCCCAGGTGCTTTTCCACCCACAGGTATTTTTCCGCCACGCAGTTCTCGAACTGTGACAGGGGCGAGGAGCAGATGCGCACGTCCATGCCCAGCGCCAGCAGTTCCTTCACGGCGTCCAGCGCGCCGGGTACCGGCGGCAGGTCGCGGATGAAGCCGGGCGCCGTGTAGATGGCTTCGGCCATGCCGCGCAGCTCGGGGGCGTAGTCCTGGCGGATGTAGAAGGACTTGCGGTTCTCGAACGCCACGGGCGGGATGTCCGGATGGCGCGCGCGCCAGGCGTCGATGAAGGCGTGTTCGAAATCGGCGAGCACGCCGTCTTGGTCCAGCAGGATGATCATGGCGATCCCGGGGGGTGGCAACCGGCTGATTGTGCCAGAGGGGGCCTCAGGCGTTCTGCGGCCGCGACTGCGCCACGATGCGGTAGCGGCTGCCGCCCGATTGCGATTCCGATGCCACCAGCACCATGCGGTCGTAGCGCCAGGGCAGGGGAGCGGGCGTTTCGGCGGGCGGGCTGGCGTGTTCGATGTTGCGCAGCAGGGTGACGTGCGGGCGGAAGGGCTGGGGCGGCGCGGCCAGGCCGAAGCCCGACAGCCAAGACCAGAGTTCATCGTGGGCAGCCTGCAGGCCCGCGGGCGTGTCGCCAGGGCCGGCCCACAGGATGCGCTGGCGGCCGAAGACGCCGTAGCGGTCCAGGGTCATGTCCTCGGGCGCGAGACGCCGTTCGGGTGTGGCTGCGGCCAGCTCGTCGGCGAGCGCCGCGTCCACGGGTCCCAGGAACGCCAGGGTCAGGTGCAGGGTTTCCGTGCGCATGGCGCGTCCGCCGCAACCGGGCCGAGCCTGCTCTGCCCAGGCCGCGAGCTGGGCGGCCAGCGAGGGGGCAGGCCACAGGGCGAAGAACAGACGGACGGTGGACATGCGCCGATTGTAGGGGCGCATGCGGCGCAATGCGCGTCGGCGCGGTTCAGTCGCCGGCGGTCTCGGCGCGGCGCCGACGCGTCAGCGCGGTGTCGAAGCGTTCCACGCCGGGGCGGACCGGACGGTCGAAGCGTTCGACGCCGGGCCGGGCCGGGCGGTCGAAACGCTCCACGCCGGGCCGGGTGAAGCGCTCGACGCGCTGCGGGCTTTCGGTCTTGGCCTGCACGCTCTGGGCGGCCGCCTGTTCGCGCTTGGCGATGATTTCCTCGGCGCGCTGGTGGTGCGGCGCCATCTTGCGGACCATCACCCGGCCGTCGCGCGGGAAGTAGTTGATGCGGCGCGCGTGCACGTCGCCCAAGTCCTGCGCCTTGACGGGAATGCCTTCGGTCTTGAGATAGCTCAGCACGAACTGGCCGTTGCGTTCGCCGATGTTCATCTGCTGCATGGCGGACAGCACGGCGCCGCCGCCGAACACCTTGGCTTCGAGCCGGTCGCGCACTGCGCCGGCCTTCAGCAGTTCGTTGATCAGCACTTCCATGGCGAAGGCGCCGTAACGCATGGTGGCCGAGGCGGGCGACTGCATGTCGCCTTCCGGCAACATGAAATGGTTCATGCCGCCCACGCCCGTGATCGGGTCATGGATACAGGCGGCGACGCAAGACCCCAGGACGGTCGAGATCATCAGGTCTTCGTTGGTGACGTAGTACTCGTTGGGCAGTACTTTCACCGCCTGACACTGGAACGCGCTGTCGAAATAGTGGCGCGTCGCACGGGCTTCAAGACGGGCGGCCATGGGACTCGATTAAGGGCAAGAACAGCGATTTGGACACGAAGTTGGCAGCTCGAGACAGAAATGTATCAAAGTATGTAAGAAAATGTCGCTTTATTCTTGCATACTCAAGCTTCCAGCGGGTGAACGGCTGTGTAACCGACGCAGTAATGTGTCCTGTTTTTGCCGCCTGGCCCGTAGCCGGTCGCCCGCTGGCAGGCATGCAGGCATCCTACACAGGCGGGCGGAAGTCGTTCCCCGGATCACGGGGAGGAAGGGGCTTTATACGGAGCTTTAGGCGCCGCGCGTCAGAAGCGCGTGCTGCGGGTGACCGACCAGCGCGCCGACAGGGCGCCCAGGGCGGCCGAGGCGATCACCGCGCCGATCAGCACGGACGGGCCGGGCAGGTGCAGGGCGAACTCGGCCCCGTAGCTGCGGGCCAGGCCGACCAGGGCGTCGTTCAGCGGCGACAGCGCGACCGCCGCCACGCCTATGGCCAGCAGCGAAGCCACCGCGCCAGACAGCGCACCCAGGTACAGGAAGGGGCGCCGGACGAAGGATTCCGTGGCGCCCACCAGCCGGGCCACGCCGATTTCCTCGCGTTGCGAAAGCGCCTGCATGCGCACGGTGTTGAAGACGGTCGCCAGCACCACCACCGCCACGCAGGCGGCCAGGAAGCCCAAGCCGATGCGGGCAAAGCGCAGGATGGCCTCCAGGCGCTGCACCCAGGCGCTGTCCAGCTGCACCAGGTCGACATGGTTCCATTGCTTCCAGGACGCCGCCAGCTTGTCGGCCCGGCCGGCCAGGTTGTCGCCGTCGGCCAGCGTCACCACCACCGCGTCCGGCAGCGGGTTGCCCGGCAGTACGGCCAGCGCCTGCTGCCATGCGGGGTTGGCGCGCAGATCCGCCAGGGCGTCCTCGCGGCCCACCACGCGCACGGCGCGGATATCGTCCTTGTATTCGTCCTGGATGCGCTTGGCCACGTCCGCGGCGGCGCCCGAGGGGGCATCCACGCGCATGAAGACGGTGACTTCGGGGGTGACCGACATCTGGCGCGCCACCGGCTGGACCGAGACCAGGATGGCGCTGCCTAGCAGCGGCAAAGCCAGGGCCAGGGCCATGACCAGCAGGTTGGCCAGGGACGAGAACGGTTGCTTGATCAGGCGGCGCAGGGTGACCAGGAGCGCGTAGCGGTGTTGCCGCAGCCAGGCGTTCATGCGGACTCTCCCGGATAGGCCCGGCCGGGCGCGGCGCCCGGCTGCCCGGTGCCGGCTAGTCCTGCGCCAGTCTCAGGCTGGGCCGTTCCGGCGCCCTGGGAATCAGCGAACTTGCCCGGATCGATGCGCAAGGTGCGGGTGGCGTAGCGCGCCATGAGGTCCTGGTCGTGCGAGGCGATCAGCGTGGTCACGCCGACGCGGTTGAAATCGCGGAACACATTCATGATGCGCTGCGCGTTGTCGTGGTCGAGGTTGGCGGTGGGCTCGTCGGCGATCAGGATGGCGGGCCGGTTCACGATGGCCCGCGCGATCGCCAGGCGCTGCTGCTCGCCGCCGGACAGCTCGATCGGATTGAGGTCTTCCTTGCCGGACAGCCCCACCTTGTCCAGGGCGGCGCGGGCGCGCGCCGCGGCCGAGTTCCAGGCATGGCCCGTGACCGCCAGCGGCAGCATGACGTTTTCGAACGCGGTTCGGTCGAACAGCAGGTGCGTATCCTGCAAGATGACGCCCACGGCGCGGCGCAGGTACGGCCGGGCGCGGGCGGGCAGCTTGTCCAGCCGCTGGCCGTTGACCTGGATCGACCCCCGGCTGGCGGGCTCCAGCCCGCCGATCAGCTTGAGCAAAGTGGACTTGCCGGCGCCGGACGGCCCGGATACGAAAACGAATTCTCCCGCGCTCACGCGGAAGTTGATGTCGGCCAGGATATTGCGGCCGCGACCATATGATTTGAATACGTGCTGGAATTCGATCATGGCGGCTGTCAGATGAAGCCGCAATAGTAACTCGGGGACACTAAGGTGGCCTAAACCGCCCGGAGGAGGCGCGGATAAATCTTTACGCGCAAGGCGTCTGGCGGCGTTTGTCCTGGCGCAAAGAGCGTCCCTTTTTTGTCGGGAAACAGCGTTTCATTTCATCCAGTGTCCCTATATTTCAAGGGAATTCCCGGATGCGCCGCGAGTGGCGCGGACGCTACCATCCGCCCCATACGTGGACCCAACCCGGCCTGCGTGCGACTTCGCTTTATCCCACACGGAGAACACGATGAAAGTACTGAAACTCGCTGCTGTCGGCGCCGCCCTGTTTGCTGCATCCGCGGCCGCCAATGCGGGCGCAACCTTCGATAACGTCAAGAAAAAAGGGTTTGTCCAGTGCGGGGTTTCGACGGGCATTCCGGGGTTCTCCATCGCTGACAGCAAGGGCGAATACAAGGGCATCGACGTCGACCTGTGCCGCGCCATCGCCTCGACCATGTTCGGCGATGCCACCAAGGTCAAATTCACTCCGCTGAACACGCAGCAGCGCTTCACCGCCCTGCAATCCGGCGAAGTGGACGTCCTCACCCGCAACACCACCGTCACGCTGACGCGCGACACGACGCTGGGCCTGATCGGCGTGGGCGTGAACTACTACGACAGCCAGGGCGTCATGGTCTCCAAGGACCTGAACGTCAAGAGCGCCAAGGAACTGAACGGCGCCACCATCTGCGTGCAGCCCGGCACCACCACCGAACTGAACCTGGCCGACTGGTTCCGCGGCCAGAAGATCGAATTCAAGCCTGTCGTGATCGACAAGTACGACGAAATCATCCGCGCCTTCTCGGCCGGCCGCTGCGACGCCTTCACCACCGACAAGTCGCAACTGGCTTCCACCCGCACCACGCTCGAGAACCCGGACAAGTTCGTCATCCTGCCGGAAGACTTCTCCAAGGAGCCGCTGGGCCCCATGGTGCGCCAGGGCGACGAGCAATGGTTCAACATCGTGCGCTGGTCGCTCAACGCCATGCTCGAAGCCGAGGAATACGGCATCACCAAGGCCAACGTCGACGAAATGGCGAAGAGCCCCAACCCCAACATCCAGCGCATCCTGGGTGTGACCCCGGGCATGGGCAAGAACCTGGGCGTGGATGACAAGTGGGCCTACAACATCATCAAGAACGTGGGCAACTACGGTGAAAGCTTCGAAAACACGCTGGGCAAGAGCAGCGCAATGAAGCTGGAACGCGGTTTGAACGCTTCCTACAAGAATGGTGGCTTGATGTACGGCTGGCCGGTGCGCTAACACACGGCTGCCTGGAAAAACGGAGCCTGGTGCTCCGTTTTTCCTCTCCCGCCTTCGGGCGGGTGGCAGGAGTGGGTGGCGCGGCCTCGCCGGCTTCGCCGCCCGGTATTCCGACTTCTGTAGATTCACTCATGAATACTCCCAATAAAAGCGCGCCTGCATCGGCCCCTCCCCGGCGTCTGAACTGGAACGATCCCGGCGTACGCTCCGTGGTCTACCAGGTGCTGGCGCTGGCCGCGGTGGCCTGGGCCGTGTGGTTCCTGGTTTCAAACACGCTGCACAACCTGTCCGTGCGCAATATCGCCACGGGCTTCGGCTTCCTGCAACGCGAGGCCGGCTTCGCCATCGGCGAAACGCCCATCGCCTACAGCCCCTCCGACACCTACGGCCACGCCATCCTGGTGGGCCTGCTCAACACGCTGCGCGTGGCCGTCATCGGCATCGTGCTGGCGACGATTCTCGGCACGCTGATCGGCATCGGCCGCCTGTCCAAGAACTGGCTGGTCGCCAAGATCACGTCGGTCTATGTCGAAGTGATGCGCAACGTGCCGCTGCTGCTGCAGCTGTTCTTCTGGTACGCCCTGATCACGGAAAACATGCCGGGTCCGCGCCAGGCGCATAATCCGCTGCCAGGCGTGTTCATCTCCAACCGCGGCCTGAAGGTGCCGGGGCTGGAAGGCAATTCGCTGGACTGGATGCTGGGCGGTCTGGGCCTGGCCATCGTGGCGATCATCTTCCTGGGCCACTGGGGCAAGAAACGCCAGGAGGCGACTGGCCGGGTGTTCCCGCTGGGCCGCGCCGCCATCGGTTTGCTCATCGGCCTGCCCATCGTCGGCTGGCTGGCCAGCGGGGCCTCGCTGACCTTGGACATGCCGGTGCTCAAGGGCTTCAACTTCTCGGGCGGCCTGACCTTGTCGCCGGAGTTTGCCGCCTTGATGGCGGGCCTGGTGGTCTACACCTCGGCCTTCATCGCCGAAGTGGTGCGTTCGGGCATCCAGGCGGTCAATACTGGCCAGTGGGAAGCCGCCGGTTCGCTGGGCCTGCGCCGCAAGCAGGTGCTGCGCCTGGTGGTGCTGCCGCAGGCGCTGCGCGTGATCATTCCGCCGATGACCAGCCAGTACCTGAACCTGACCAAGAACAGTTCACTGGCCGTGGCCATCGGCTACCCCGACATCGTGTCGGTGGTGAACACCACACTGAACCAGACCGGCCAGGCCATCGAAGGCATTCTCATCATCATGGGCGCCTACCTCACGGTCAGCCTGTCGATTTCGATATTCATGAACTGGTACAACAAGCGCATCGCGCTGGTGGAGCGTTGATATGAGCAGCACTACGCATATCCCCGCCGAAGGGCTGCCGCCACCCAGCACCCATGTGGGTTTCTGGGCATGGCTCAAGTCGCGCCTGTTTTCGTCGCCGCTGAACATCCTCATCACGGTGTTGCTGGCCTGGTTCCTGCTGATGGCGGTGCCGGCGCTGGTGGAGTGGGCCTTCATCAAGGCGAACTTCTCCGCGACCAACGCGCAGGAGTGCCGCGCTTCCGGCGGCGCCTGCTGGGCGTTCATCATCGAGAAGCA
This sequence comes from Achromobacter sp. FW305-C-30-7, assembly GCF_058783105.1. Lineage (NCBI taxonomy): Bacteria > Pseudomonadati > Pseudomonadota > Betaproteobacteria > Burkholderiales > Alcaligenaceae > Achromobacter > Achromobacter sp. FW305-C-30-7. Next base: position 558,468 of record NZ_JBYSYI010000001.1, read on the forward strand.
CCGGCTGATCCTGTTCGGCACCTATCCGTTCGACGAGCAATGGCGTCCGCTGATCGCAACCGTCATCCTGGTGGCGGTGATCGTCTGCAGCGGCATCCGCCGCTTCTGGAACTGGAAGCTTGCTGTCATCTGGACCGTGGGCCTGACGGCCGTGGCGCTCCTGATGTGGGGCGGCGTGTTCGGCCTGTCCTACGTGGAAAATGCACGCTGGGGCGGCCTGCCGCTGACGCTGATTTTGTCCACGTTCGGCATCGCCTTCGCCTTCCCCATCGGCGTGCTGCTGGCCTTGGGCCGGCGCTCCAAGATGCCGGCCATCAAGGCGCTGTGCGTCGTGTACATCGAGCTGATCCGCGGCGTGCCGCTGATCAGCCTGCTGTTCATGTCCTCGGTGATGCTGCCGCTGTTCCTGCCGGAAGGTTTCTCCATCGACAAGCTGCTGCGCGCGCAGATCGCGATCATCATGTTCGCGGCGGCGTACATCGCCGAAACCGTGCGCGGCGGCCTGCAGGCGATCCCTAAGGGCCAGTACGAGGGCGCGGATTCGCTGGGCCTGAACTACTGGCAGCAGATGCGCAAGATCATCCTGCCGCAGGCGCTGAAGATCGTCATTCCTCCGCTGGTCAGCATCTTCATCGCGCTGTTCAAGGACACCTCGCTGGTGGTGATCATCGGCATCTTCGACCTGACGCTGGCGGCCAAGGCGGCTTTGTCCGACGCGGCATGGCGCGGATTCGGGGTGGAGGCGTACCTGTTCATTTCGCTCATCTACTTCGTCTTCTGCTTCTCCATGTCCAAATACAGCCAGGCGCTGGAAAAACGCCTGGCCACGGGACACGCACGCTAGAACTTTGCAGCGCGTCCGCCTCGGGCGGGCGCGCACCGCGATACTTACGGGAGTACAGGCATGTCTGATGCCATCATCAAATTGCAGGACGTGAACAAGTGGTACGGCCAGTTCCACGTGCTGCGCAACATCAACCTGGACGTCGCGCCGGGTGAACGCATCGTGGTGTGCGGGCCGTCGGGTTCGGGCAAGTCCACCATGATCCGCTGCATCAACCGCCTGGAAGAGCACCAGAAGGGCCACATCATCGTGGACGGCACGGAGCTCACCAACGACCTCAAGCACATCGAGACCATCCGCAAGGACGTCGGCATGGTGTTCCAGCACTTCAACCTGTTCCCGCACCTGACGGTGCTGGAGAACCTGACGCTGGGCCCCATGTGGGTGCTGAAGAAGCCGCGCGCCGAAGCCGAGGCCACGGCCATGAAGTACCTGGAGCGCGTGCGCATCCCGGACCAGGCCAAGAAATTTCCCGGCCAGCTGTCGGGCGGCCAGCAGCAGCGCGTGGCGATCGCGCGTTCGCTGTGCATGAGCCCCAAGATCATGCTGTTCGATGAGCCGACTTCCGCGCTGGACCCGGAAATGGTCAAGGAAGTGCTGGACGTGATGGTCACGCTGGCCCAGGAAAGCGGCATGACCATGATCTGCGTGACCCACGAAATGGGCTTCGCGCGCAAGGTCGCCAATCGCGTCATCTTCATGGACCGCGGCGAGATCATCGAGCAGAACAGCCCGGACGAGTTCTTCGACAATCCGCAGAACGAGCGGACCAAGCTGTTCCTGAGCCAGATCCTGCACTGACTGCCGCTTGATTTTCCGAGAACCCGCCACCGATGTGGCGGGTTTTTTTTGCGCCGTCGCGGGCGCCGATACTTAAATGATTCTAATGTGTCCGCGGACGAGTTCTTGATTGTGCGGGCGCGTCGGGTACCCCATCATAGGTTCACGCGTCGGGTTTGCCGGACGCTCCCCGGAACCCGACATAAGGCGCTCGCAACCATGGCCGATCTGGAATCCCGCCTCGACAGGCAATCTCCCGCCTATCAGCGCAACCGCGAACAGATGCTGGCGCTGCTTTCGGAGTTGGCGCAGCTGGAGCAGCGGGCGGCGGACCGGTCGGCCCAGGCGGCGCCCGCATTCCGCAAGCGCGGCAAGCTGCTGCCGCGGGAGCGCCTGGCGGCGTTGATCGACCCTGGCAGCCCGTTCCTGGAATTGATGAAGCTGGCCGGCTATTGCGGCATCGAGGATCCGGATCCCGCCACCAGCGTGCCCGGTGCCGCCATCATCGCGGGCGTGGGGGTAGTGTGCGGCGTGCGCTGCATGATCGTTATCAATGACGCCGGCATCAGCGCGGGCGCCATGCAGGCCATGACGGCCCAGAAGGTCATGCGCTGTCAGGAGATCGCGCTGGCCAATCGCCTGCCTTTCATCCAGCTGGTGGAGAGCGCGGGCGGGAATCTGAAAAAGTACCGGGCGGAACGCTTCGTCCATGGCGGCGGCATGTTCTACAACCTGGCGAAACTATCCGCGGCGGGAATCCCAGTGGTCTCCCTGGTGCATGGATCGTCCACCGCGGGCGGGGCGTATCTGCCGGGTCTTTCCGACTACGTCGTGATGGTGCGCAATCAGGCGCATGCCTTCCTTGCCGGTCCGGCCCTGTTGCAAGCCGCCACGGGAGAGATCGCGACCGAAGAGGAACTGGGCGGGGCGGCGATGCATGCGGCGGTATCGGGGCTTGCCGATTACGTTGCCGAAAACGACCGCGAGGCCATCCTGCAGGTGCGCGACATCGTGAGCGCCTTCGGTTGGGCCGAGCGAGAAAGCACGGAAGCCGGCGCGCCGCCGCTGCACGACATCCAGGATCTGCTGGGCATCATGCCAGCCGACTACCGGATGCCGGTGGACATGCGGGAGGTCATTGCGCGGCTGGTCGATGGATCCGAGTTCCACGAATTCAAACGTGACTACGGCGTGGCCACGGTTTGCGGCTATGCGGCGCTGTGCGGCACGCCAATAGGCTTGCTCACCAACAATGGCCCTCTCGATACCGCAGGCTCGACCAAGGCCGCGCAGTTCATCCAGCTCTGTTCGCAACTGGGGCGGCCCATCGTGTTCCTGCAAAACATCACGGGCTTCGTGGTGGGCCGGGCGCACGAGGAGGCCGGGATGATCAAGCATGGCGCCAAGCTCATCCAGGCGCTGTCCAACGCTGACGTGCCGCGCCTGACCATACTTTGCGGCGCGTCCTTCGGCGCCGGCAACTACGGCATGTGCGGCCGCGCGTTCAAGCCGGACTTCCTGTTTTCATGGCCGAACGCCAGGACCGCCGTGATGGGGGGCGAGCAGGCCGCCATGACCATGCGGCGCGTTGCGGAAAACAGCGCCAGGCGGGCGGGTACCGAACCAGATCACGCCGGCCTGGAGGCGGAAAGCCAGGAAATCGTGCGGACATTCGAGTTGCAGTCTTCCGCCGTGCATACCAGCAGCCTGCTGCTGGATGACGGCGTGATAGACCCGCGCACCACCCGGGAAGTGCTGGAAGTAGCGCTGGCCGCATGCACGCGGTCGGCAAAACGCGACCTTCATCCGATCCAGTTCGGCGTCGCAAGATTCTAACGAGGAGATTCCATGTTTACCCATGAGCACATCGCGCTGCAGGATGGCGTACGCCAGTTGATCGGGCGGGAGATCAATCCCTACCTGGATCAATGGGAGGAAGAGCAGATATTCCCTGCCCATGAGGTCTTCAAGAAGCTGGGCCGGGCGGGCTTTCTGGGAGTGAACAAGCCCACGGAGTTCGGCGGCATGGGGCTGGATTATTCCTATGAAATCGCGTTCTGCGAGGCTATCGGCTCGGTGCGTGCCGGCGGCGTGGGCATGGCCATCGCGGTGCAGACCGACATGGCCACGCCGGCCCTGGCGCGCTTCGGCAACGATGCCGTGCGTGAACAGTTCCTGCGGCCCTCCATCGCCGGGGATTACGTGGCCTGCCTGGGCGTATCCGAAACCGGGGCTGGGTCGGACGTGGCTTCGCTGAAGACGACCGCCCGCAAGGATGGCGACGACTACGTGATCAGCGGTTCCAAGATGTGGATAACCAATGCTACCCAGGCCGACTGGATGTGTTTGCTGGCCAACACCAGCGACGACAAGCCGCACCGCAACAAGTCGCTGATCTGTCTTCCGCTGAAGCAGGAAAACGGCAAGCCGGTGCCTGGCGTCACGATGAACAAGATCAAGAAAGTGGGCATGTGGTCCTCGGACACCGCGCAGGTTTTCTTCGATGAAGTGCGCGTGCCGCAGCGCTACCGCATCGGGGAGGAAGGCATGGGCTTTACCTACCAGATGCGCCAATTCCAGGAAGAGCGCCTCAGCGGCGCGACCCGGCGCGTCACGGCCCTGGGCGATGTGATCAACGACACCATCGACTACACGCGCCAGCGCCTGGTCTTCGGTAAACCGCTGCTGGACAACCAGGCGGTGCATTTCCGGCTGGCGGAGCTGAAGACGGAAGTCGAGATGCTGCGCGCCATGGTCTATCGCGCGGCCCGCGTGCATATGGACGGCGGCGACATGACGGAGCTGGCATCAATGGCCAAACTCAAGGCGGGGCGCCTGTGCCGCGAGGTCACGGATTCGTGCCTGCAGTACTGGGGAGGCATGGGCTTTACCTGGGAAAACGCAGTGTCGCGCGCCTGGCGCGACCTGCGCCTGATTTCCATCGGCGGCGGCGCTGACGAGATCATGCTCACCATCATCTGCAAGCACATGGGCATCTTGCCCGCACGCGCGGCGTGACGCCGCAAAGGTGGACATGATGAGATTCGATACCTTGCTGGTGGCCAACCGCGGTGAGATCGCGTTGCGCGTGATCCGCGCGGCGCGCGCCTTGGGCCTGCGCACGGTCGCGGTGTACTCGGATGCCGACGCGGAATCACGCCATGTGCGTGAAGCCGACATGGCGGTGCACGTAGGCGCGGCGCCGGCTCAGGCGAGCTATCGCAATGTGGACGCCATTCTGCGCGCTTGCGCCGCCAGCGGCGCGCAGGCGGTGCATCCCGGTTACGGGTTTCTTTCAGAGAACGCCGACTTTGCCCGCGCGGTGACGCAAGCAGGGCTGACTTTCGTAGGGCCGTCGGCCGAGATGATCGCCTTGATGGGCAACAAGGCTCGCGCCAAGGAAGCGCTGCGGCACGCCGACGTGCCGACGGTGCCGGGTGCGCAAGGCATCGCGGATGACCGTGAACTGTCGGCGCGGGCGCGCGCCATAGGCTACCCGGTCTTGCTGAAGGCCGCGGCCGGCGGGGGCGGGCGCGGCATGCGCCTGGCGCAGGACGACACCGATCTGGCGCAGGCGCTGCCGTTGGCTCGCTCGGAAGCGCTGGGCGCCTTCGGCTCGGATGAACTGATCCTCGAAAAGGCGATCCAGGCGGCGCGCCACGTCGAGATCCAGGTGCTGTGCGATGAACACGGCAGCGTCGTGCATCTGGGCGAGCGCGACTGTTCGCTGCAACGGCGCTATCAGAAGCTGGTCGAGGAAAGCCCATCGCCCGCGGTGTCGCCGGAGCTGCGCGCACGCATGGGCGCCGTGGCGGTGCGTGCCTGCCAGGCGATCGGCTACGTCGGCGCAGGCACGCTGGAGTTCCTGCTGGACGAACAGGGCAATTTCTACTTCATGGAAATGAATACCCGGCTGCAGGTCGAGCACGGCGTGACCGAGCTGGTTACTGGCATCGATCTGGTGCAGTGGCAACTGAGGGTGGCGCAGGGCGAAATGCTGGATTTCCGGCAGGAGGATGTGCGCAGCCACGGCCATGCGATGGAGTTGAGGGTCTGCGCGGAGGATCCGGCCGCCGGCTTCATGCCGCAGGTCGGTTCGGTGCTCAGGTGGATCGAGCCCCCCGGCCTGCGCGTCGACACCGCGCTCGAGGACGGTCTGGAGGTCACGCCGTATTACGACTCCATGTTGGCCAAGTACCTGGTGTGGGGCGCAACGCGGGACGAGTGCATCGGTAAGCTGACGCGGGCCTGCGAAGCCGGGGGCTTGCTAGGGGTCCGTTCCAACCTGCATTTCCTGGCGCGGGCGATCAACCATCCGGATTTTCGCGACGGCGGCGTGGCGACGACCTTCGTGGGAGGCCAGGACATGGCGTCGGCGTATTGGCGGGCGGAGCCTTCGGCGCATGCGTTGGCCGCCGCGGCGCTCGCACTGGCGGATTGGCCCGCGGGAGGTGCCCGGCCGGGCCTGGCCGCGGCCGGTGACGTGGCCTTGGACGATACCTCGGACGGCAACTCGCGGTTGCTGCACATTGTGCAACAGGCGGATGGCGGCCTGTCGGTCCGGGCTTGGGAAGGGCATGTTGCCGAGGGCGAGTGCAGAGAGATCAGGATTGACGCTTTGCATCGCCGCGATGGCGAAATGGCGTTGGTCCTGGACGGCCTGCGCCGGAGCCTGCGGGTGGCCAAGGATGCGGCGGCCGCCGTGTGGGTGCAGGACGGCGCCAGCGTTTGGCGCTTCGTGCGCGCCACGCGCTTTGCCGGCCGCGAGGACCAGAGGGACGGGCACGCTCGGCTGTTGCGCGCGCCGATGAGCGGCAGGGTGATCAGTGTCGACGTCCGTGACGGAGACAGCGTGACGGCGCAGCAGACGGTGCTGGTGCTGGAGTCCATGAAGATGGAAATGTCTATCGCGGCAGGCGGCGCGGGCGTGGTGGCAAAGCTTGCCGTCACTGCCGGAGATCAGGTCAGTACTGGACAGGCATTGATGGAGGTGCAGCCATGAGCGCGAACGACAGCGAGAGCCGGACGCGGCGGCGCAAGGAGCCCGTGCATATCGGATGCGCATCGGGATTCTGGGGGGATTCCCAGATCGCGATTCCGCAGCTGCTGACGGCCGGCAAGCTGGATTACATCGTTTTCGATTATCTGGCGGAAACGACGATGTCGATCCTGCAACGGGCACGCATGCGCAGCCCAGAGCTGGGCTACGCCACCGACTTCGTCAGCGTACTGCGCCCGCATTTGCAGACCTTGCTGGCGCGCGGCGTGCGGCTGGTGTCGAACGCCGGCGGCTTGAACCCGCAGGCTTGCCGCGACGCCATCCTGGCTTTCGCCCGCGAACAGGGCCTGGCGCCGCGCATCGCCGTGGTCACTGGCGACGACGTGGCCGAGTTGCAGGCGGAGTTTACCGACGCCCAGGGCCGGCCCCTGCCTGGCCTGGACGGCTTCGGGCCGCTGTTGTCGGCCAATGCCTATCTCGGCGCCTATCCCATCGTTCAGGCGCTGGCGCAGGACGCCGATATCGTGATTACGGGGCGCGCGGTGGACAGCGCCAGCGTGCTCGGCATAGCGATACATGAGTTCGATTGGACCTACTCGGACTATGACCGCCTGGCACAGGCCAGCCTGGCCGGCCACCTGATCGAATGCGGTCCGCAGGCGACCGGCGGCCTCTTCACGGACTGGGAGTCGGTGCCGGATTGGGCGAACATAGGCTATCCGATCGTGGCGCTGGATTCGGGGGGCGGGTTCGACCTGACCAAGCCGCCGGCGACCGGAGGCCTGGTCAGCCGTGCCACGGTGGCCGAACAGCTGCTGTACGAGATCGGCGATCCCGCGGCGTACGAGCTTCCAGACGTGGTCTGCGACTTGCGGCAGGTGTCCATCCGCGAGACGGGACCGGACCGGGTGCGCGTGGAGGGCGCACGCGGACGCGCGCCGTCCACGCGCTACAAAATCACTGCCACCGGGCACGCCGGCTATCAGATCGGCATCATGATGGCGATCCGGGGGCCGCGGGCGCGCGCAAAGGCCTTGCGCACCGCGGAGGAATTGCTGCGGCGCACGCGCAAACTGCTGGCGTTGCACGGCTTGCCCGATTACGCCTCCACCGTGGTTGAGCTGCTCGGGGCCGAGGCCATGTATGGCGGCAATGCGCGCGCGAGCGACAGCCGCGAGGTGATTCTGCGCATCGCTGCCGCGCACGCCGAACGCAAGGGTCTGGAGTTCCTGCAGAAGGAGTCTGCTTCGGCCGGAACGTCGATGGGGCCGGGCACGCGCAGCCACTTCGGCGGCCGTTCCGATATCCAGGCCATCATCAAGACGGGATCGTTCTATATCGCCAAGCAGTGCGTGCCGATCTGGCTTCATTGCGGCGACGTCAATGCCGAGGTCGCCGTGCCCGAGAACGGCGAGGACGGCCCATTCCCGCAGCCTGGCCTTTCCCACCCTGTACCCGCTGCCGTCGCAAGCCCGGAGGGCGTCTTGCGGGTGCCGTTGGCGAGGCTGGCCTACGCCCGCAGCGGCGACAAGGGGGACGATTCGAACATAGGCGTGATCGCGCGTTCCGAGACGTACTGGCCGGTGTTGTTGCGCGAGCTGACCCCCGAGCGGGTGCGCGAGTATTTCAGCCATCTGGTGCAGGGCGAGGTGCTGCGTTTCGAGCTGCCGGGAACGGGGGCAGTCAATTTCGTGCTGCGGCGCGCGCTGGGCGGTGGAGGTTCGTCCAGCCTGCGCTCGGACCCCTTGGGCAAGTCGTACGCCCAGATGCTGCTGGACCTGGAAATTCCTTGTCCCGGCGAAATCCTGCGATAGCGGGAGTGAAAGGATGGGAGGAGACTACAAATGGAACAGACCCGCAGGGCATTCATGCAATTGGCCGGGGCCGGCGCTTTGCTGGCGGTGTGCGGCGCGGGCCGCGCGCAACCGCTGGACAAGACCGTCCACGTGACCGCGGCGTATGGCGCGGGCGGCGCGACCGACACCATCATCCGCTATGTGGCGGACCGGATCCGGGACAAGGTAGGGAGCCCGATCATCATCGAAAACCGCCCGGGCGCCGACGGCAATATTGCAGCCGAGTACGTGCTGCGGCAATCCGGCGACGGCTACAACCTGCTGGTGTCCGGACCGTCAACGCATGCGGCCAACGCCAGCATCTACAAGTCGCTGTCCTACGATCCGGAACGTGACTTCACTCCGCTCACGACGCTGGCGACCGCGCCGTACTTCCTGGTGGTCAATCCGCAGCGGGTACGGGCTGAAACCCTGTCGGCGTTTGTCGCCGCCGCGCGCGACGCCCAATCGAGCCTGAGCTTCGCCAGTGCGAACGTGGGTGGACGCATCGCGGGCGAGCGCTTTCGCGCGATGTCCGGCATCAAGGCGGTGAACATTCCGTACCGCGCCAGCACGCAAGCCATGACGGACCTGTTGGGCGGCCAGTACGACTTTTATTTCTGTGATGCGGTGACCGCGTCGCCGCAGATGCGCGCCGGCAAGATCCGCGCCCTGGCGGTGTCCACCGCGGCGCGGGTGCCCGCTTTCCCGGATGTGCCGACCGTGGCGGAACTTGGCTACGCCGGCTTTGACGTGTCGTCGTGGATTGCGATCTGGGCTGCGGCCGCTACGCCGCCAGAGGTTTCCAGGCGGCTGGCGGAATGGATCAACGGGGCTCTCGACAATCCGGAGGGACGGCAGTTCCTCACGGACCGGGGTTTGTTGCCGCAGCCCGGCTCACCCGAGATCCTGCGCGCGATCCAGCGTCGCGACACGGTGGAATGGGGCAAGGTGATCGTGGCGGCGGGTATGCGGCAGCCATAGCGTATACAGGCAGGTGGCGATCAGGGCGGGATGAAGAGTTCGCTGAGCTTGCGGGCGCCGTCCGGGCAGTCGCCGGCGCGCATGTAGAGATGGTAGCTGGCGGAGGGAAGCACGGGTAGGCCGAGCTCTTCCCCGACGACCTTGAGGCCGGGCGTGAGCATTTCGATGGTGCGCGGCGTGATGCCCAGGCCGGCCCGCAAGGCGGCGCGCACGCCGGCCAGTGTGGGCGTCTGGAACGCGTTGCGCCAAGGGCGGTTTTCCTGCTCCAGGCGATTCAGTGCCATACGTCGGAAGACGCAGGGCGAATCCACCAGCACCAGAGGCAAGGGGTGATTCTGTTGATGATGAAAATGTGTGCCGGATATCCACACCACAGGCGAGGTCCGGAACGTGATGCGGGGGAACTCGTCGAACTGTTCGAGTTCGAGCAGCAGGTCGATGTCGCCGCGCCGCAGCGCCGATGCCAGCCAGCGGCTGCGATTGACCTGAATCTCGATACGCATGCCGGGATAGGTGCGCGCGCACAGCGCCAGATAATCGGGCAGGATGGTATCGACGGCATCCGCGCAGACGCCGATGCGGGTGGGGGCCGCGAAGACGCTTTGATTCATGGCGCGGCAGGTTTCGTCATTGAGCGCCAACATGCGGCGCGCGTACTCGCGCAGGCGCACGCCCTCTTCGGTGAGGCGCTTGTGCCGCCCTACCCGCACCAGCAATTTGCAGTCCAGCAGCCGCTCGAGCCGCTGCATCTGTTGCGAGACCGCGGCCTGGGTGCGGAAGACCTGGTCGGCCGCGCCCGCGAAGTTCTCGCGGTCGGCCACCGCAAGAAAGGTCCTGAGCAAGCCTATGTCCAGATCGCGCACCACCATGAGGTTTCCTTGTGTGCCAGCGTACCCCGGCGATTATCCGGGCGCGCGGGTGCCGGGCACAAGTCCAGCCTTTCCCCAAGTCCATGGAGATTGCCGTGAATTCCGTCATCGATCCGAACCCATTGCACAAAGTGTATGAAGGTCTGCGCGTACTCGATCTGTCGCAGGGCATCGCGGGGCCTTATTGCGCGCAGATACTGGGCCAGATGGGCGCGCGAGTGACGAAGGTCGAGCCATTCCATGGCGACTGGGGGCGCAGCATGGGCGTGCCGCGCGCAGGCTTCAGCGCCATCGCGCTGGCTTTCAACCGCGGCAAGCGCAGTGTTGCCCTGGACGCGCAGACCGACGCTGGGCGGGATGTGCTGCACCGGCTGGCGGCGCGCGCCGACGTGGTGGTGCAGAGCTTCCGTCCCGGCGTGGCGGATCGCCTGGGCGTGGGCTACGCGACGCTGCGCGACATCAATCCGCGGCTGATCTACGCGTCGATCTCGGGCTTCGGCCTATCCGGTCCTTACGTCGATCGTCCCGGCACGGATTCCGTCGTACAGGCGCTCACGGGGCTGACCACCGCGAATTGCGACGGCGCGGGACTGCCTCAGCGGGTCAAGCCATTTGTCGGCGATCTGTCCTGCGGCGTCTATACCGCCAATGCGATCGGCGGTGCCCTGTTCGCGCGAGAGCGTGGGCAAGGGGGGACGCATATCGACGTCAGTCTGCTGGCGACCATGGCGGCATTGCAGAACAGTTCATTGATCGACCATGCCTTGCGTGGCGGGGAGCCGGCCACCAGCGTGACATATCCGCAAGGGATTTTCAGTACGGCAGACGGCTATGTGCTGGTGTTTGCGATGAACAACGCGATGTTCGCCGCGATTTGCCGGGTGATCGGGCGGGATGATTGGCTGAAGGACCCGCGCATGGACACGCCGCAGCACCGCATTCAGGTGGGGGACGAGATAAACGCCGGCGTGGCGCAGGCCTTGCGCCTGCGTTCTACCGCTCACTGGACGCAAAGCTTCCGCGAAAACGACATTCTGTATGGCGAGGTCAAGGACTACGACCAGTTCCAGGACGATGAACAGGTGCGCCATCTGGGCCTGGTCCAGACGCTCTGCCAGCCGGGACTAGGCGGCGTGCCATTTGTCGGCCTGCCGGGTGTGCGTCCGGGCGTTGGCGCGGCCGATGATCGGGTGCCAGCGGTGGGCGAAGATACGCACGCGGTGCTGCGGGAGCTGGAATACTCGGCCGCGGATATCGCGGCCCTGGCGCAGGACGGAATCATTCAGCAGGCGGCGGCTCCGGCCGTCGCGGCGTATTGAAGGAGCGGCAAACATGAATCTGGCGCAATCTGGCGTAGCAGCTGGCTCGCCGCTGTTGACCCGGCGGGACGGGGCCATTTTCCACATGGTTCTCAATCGGCCCGAGGCCCGCAATCCGCTGGGGGCCGAAATGGTCGAACGGCTGGAGGACGCGTTGAGTCAGGCCGAAGACGACTCGGCGGTCAGGGTCGTGGCGGTTAGCGCCGCAGGCCCGGCATTCAGTGCCGGGGGCAACCTGGGCAATATCGCGGATCGGATCGCGGCCAGCCCCGACGCTGATGGCCGGGACCCGATCGCCGCAGGCAATCGCCGTTACGGGCGTTTCCTGGAGCGGTTCGCGGGCAGTTCCAAGATCACCGTGGCCCTGGCGCAGGGAGCCGCCATGGGAGGCGGCGCCGGCCTGGTCTGCGCCGCCGATCTGGCGGTCGGCGTGCGCGATGCGCGTTTCGGCTTTCCGGAGGTATCGATCGGCCTGGTGCCGGCGCAGATCCTGCCTTTCGTTGCAGCCCGCGTCGGCCTGCAGGCGGCCCGCAGGATGATGTTGACCGGGGACCGCATAGACGCCGATGCGGCGCGTTCGATCGGCTTGCTGGACTATGTGTTCGACGCCGGGCCGAGCTGGGACGAAGGCATCGCGCAGGTGCTGCGGCGTTGCGTGGACGCCGCTCCGCGCGCTGCCGGCCAGACCAAGCGCATGCTGCGGGGCCTGTTCGGCCAGCAACGCTGGCACGAAGAGGAACTGGGCGCCTATCTGGACGCGGCGTCGCAGCACTTCGCCAGGCAATTGCGTACCGAGGCTGTCGAGGGCGTTGCGGCGGCCAAGGCCAGGCGGCGCCCGGACTGGGACGCGGTGCCGCCTGCCGGCTAGTGGGTGGTAGCGCCTTGTTACTTACTTGCCCGGCTGCGGTATGCTACGGACCGCGATCAATCCGAAGCGAGGAGAACAAATCATGACGCAGACCCCCCGCAGCGCTGTGCGCCGCGCCCTGTTGCAAGGCGCCGTGGCGCTGGCCGCCACCCTGCCTTTCGGCGCCCCGGCGCTGGCCCAGGCCACCGATTTCCCGACCAAGCCGCTGCGCTTCGTGGTGCCTTATCCGCCTGGCGGCCCGCTGGACACCATGGCCCGCATGCTGGCCGAGAAGGTGCGCGGTTCCCTGGGGCAACCGGTCATCGTGGAGAACCGTTCGGGCGCGGGCGGCAATATCGGCGCCGATCTGGTGGCCAAGGCGCCGGCCGACGGCTACACGCTGGTGATGGGCGCGGTCGCGACCCACGCCATCAATCCCTGGTTGTTCGCCAATCTGCCGTATGACCCGGTGAAGGATTTCGCGCCGGTGACCATCGTGGCTTCGGTGCCCAATGTGCTGGTGATGAACGTTGAGTTCGCCGAGAAGAACAAGATCGAGAAGCTGGCCGATCTGATCGACTACGCGAAGAAGAATCCGGGCAAGCTGAATTACGGTTCGGGCGGCAACGGCAGCGCGGGCCATCTGTCGGGCGAGCTGTTGAAGGCGCGCGCGGGGATCAATGTCGAGCACATTCCTTACCAGGGCGCGGCGCCTGCGCAGTTGGCGCTGCTGTCGGGTCAGTCGGATTTCATGTTCGACAACCTGGCGGCTTCGGCGCCCTTGATCAAGGACGGCAAGGTGAAGGCGTTGGCCGTGACGACTGCCAAGCGTTCGTCGCTGCTGGCGGATGTGCCTACGGTGGAGGAGTCGGGGATCAAGGGTTTTGACCTGGGGACCTGGTTCGGGGTGTTCACGACGGGCGGCACGCCGGCGCCGGTGGTGGCGAAGCTGAACAAGGCTTATGCGGATGCGATGCAGCAGGCGGATGTGAAGCAGCGTCTGCTGACGATGGGGTCTGAGGCTGCGCCGATGACGCCTGAGGCGTTTGGTGAATTTGTGAAGAGTGAGAAGGCGAAGTATCAGGAGATTGTGAAGATCTCGGGTGCTAGTTTGAATTGAGTTTGTTTGTTTTTGGGGCGTCTTGAGTTGCCTGTAGTCTTGGGTTCTTGAGACGCCCGTCGCGTCGGCGGCCTGCGGTGTGCGGGGCTGCGATTGCGGTCCGGAGCGTTCGCTCCGGACTTCCCCGTCGTCATCTTCGTCACCGCCTGCGGCGGTTCCTTCAGATTCCCTCGGGCTTATCGACGCCCCGCACACCGCAGGCCGCCGACGCGACGGGCTCTGGTGTTTGGATCATGACGTCCGCTGGGGCGGCCGGCGTGCTTAGGGTTCTTGCCGTCATTGTTTGGTGATGGCGGGTCTTGCGGGGCCCGCCCCAGGCCGGCCGCGCGGGCGGCCTTTTGGGGCTTACGCGATGTCTTGCGTCGTGATGTTGCTATGCTGATGGTCCTCCACCTATCGCCGAGGGCCGTCATGCACCTACAAGCTGCCATTCCCATCCTGCGCATCTTCTCCGTGGAGAAGGCGCGCGAGTTCTATCTGGATTTCCTGGGGTTCGAGTGGGACTGGGAGCATCGCTTCGAGCCTGGCATGCCGTTGTACGCACAAGTGCATCGCGGTGACCTAGTGCTGCACCTGAGCGAGCACCATGGCGATGCCACGCCGGGATCCGCGGTGTTCGTGCGGATGCGGGGCGTGGACGAGTTCCAGGCCGAGGTGAACGCCAAGGGCTATGGCTATATGCGGCCGGGCGTGGAAGAGATGCCGTGGGGGCGGGTGATGGATGTCATTGATCCGTTCGGCAATCGGCTGAGCTTCTGCGAATCGTCCGACCAGACGCCCTAGACGCCCAGGTAGCGCTGCGCCAGTTCCGGCTGCGCGGCGAGTTCCGCGGGGCTGCCTTGCCAGACGACGCGGCCTTTTTCGAGGACGTGGTGGCGGTCGACCAGGGTCGCCATTTCCTTCAGATTCTTGTCTATCACCAGGATGGTCTGGCCTTCTTCCTTCAGGCGGCGCAGGCAGTTCCAGATTTCCTGGCGGATGAGCGGCGCGAGGCCCTCGGTGGCTTCGTCCAGGATGAGCAGGCGCGGGTTGATGAGCAGGGCGCGGCCGACGGCCAGCATTTGCTGTTCGCCGCCGGACAGGGTGCGGGCGGATTGGGCGCGGCGTTCCTTCAGGCGGGGGAACAGGTCGAAGACACGGCCGACGTGCCAGCCGGCGCGGGTATTGCGGGCGGTGGCGATCAGGTTTTCTTCCACCGACAGCGAGCCAAAGACGCGGCGGCCCTCGGGTACCAGGCCTATGCCCAATTGGGCGATGCGGTGCGGGGCGTGGCCTTCTATGGGCTGGCCGTCGAGCAGGATGCTGCCGCCTTGCGTGGGCAGCATGCCCATGATGGTTTTCACGGTAGTGGTCTTGCCCATGCCGTTGCGCCCGATCAGGGATACGACCTGCCGTGTGGCGATGTCCAGGTCCACACCGAACAGCACTTTGCTGGCGCCGTAGCCGCCCTGCAGTTGTTTGACTTGCAGCATCAGTCCTCCTCGCCCAGATAGGCGGCGCGCACGTCGGGGTGATGGCGCACCTCGTCGGGCGTGCCGGTGTAGATGGTCTTGCCGTAGACCAGCACGGTGATGCGGTCGGCCAGGGCGAAGACGGCGTCCATGTCGTGTTCGACCAGCAGGATGGCGTAACGTCCCTTCAGCTCTTGCAGCAGCGCGGTCATGCGTTGTGATTCTTCGGCGCCCATGCCGGCCATGGGTTCGTCCAGCAACAGCAACGAGGCATCGAGCGATAGCGCCATCGCCAGTTCCAGCTGGCGCTTTTCGCCGTGCGCCAGTTCAGATACCCGCACGTGGGCGCGACCGCCCAGGCCGACGCGTTCCAGCGCCTCTCTGGCGGGCTGCCGCAGCTGGGGCTGGCGGCGGGCGTTTTTCCACAGATTGAAGCCGCCTGGGCTGTGCGCCTGCACTGCCATGGCGACATTGTCCTCGGCGGTGAAGGCGGGATAGAGCTGGCTGATCTGGAACGAGCGCGCCAGCCCGGCCGCGGGCCGCTTGTGGGCGGGCATGCGGGTGATGTCGTGGCCGTCCAGCAGGATGGCGCCCGCGTCGGGCAGGATTTCGCCGCTGATCTGCGACAGCAGCGTGGTCTTGCCCGCGCCGTTGGGGCCGATGAGCGCGTGCAGTTCGCCGGGGCGGACCTGCAGATTGACGCCCTGCGTCGCGCGCACGGCGCCGAAGGATTTCTGCAGCTCGCGGATTTCCAGCTTGGGGTGATCAGTCATGATGCTTGCCTCCCACCAGCCAGCCATAGACGCCGCGCTTGCCGAACAGCACCACCAGCACCAGCACGGGGCCCAGGATCAGCATCCAGTGTTCGGTCCAGGCGGTGGCGACCTGTTCCAGGCCCAGGTACACGGCCACGCCCAGTACCGGACCGAAGATCGAGCCCATCCCGCCCAGGATCACCATGGCCATGAGTTCGCCGGACTTCTGCCAGGCCGACATGTCGGGGCTGACGAAGAGCGCGTAGTTGGCCCACAGCGCACCCGCCAGGCCGGTACCCGCGGCCGACAGCACGAAGGCGGTGAGTCGGTAGCGCAGCGGCGCGAGGCCCAACCCGATGCTGCGCCGCGGGTTCTGCTTGATGCTCTGCAGCGCCATGCCGAAGGGCGAGTTGACGATGCGGCGGCATGCCAGCACCCAGGCCGTCATGAGCGCCAGGCAGACGTAGTAGAAGGTGATCGGACTGTTCATGTCCAGGCCGGGCAGGGTATTGCGCGCGTCGATGGACAGGCCGTCGTCGCCGCCATAGACCATCAGGCCGACCAGGATGAAGTACAGCATCTGCCCGAACGCCAGCGTGATCATGATGAACTGCACGCCCGAGGTGCGCAGCGACAGGAAGCCCACTACCAGGCCCGCCAGCGCGGCGCTGGCGACTGCCAGCGGCCACATCACCAGCGCGGCGTTGCTGCCGCTCCAGCCGAACAGCGTGTCGCCCTGGGCCAGGTGAAAGCCCGCGATGCCTATGACGTAGCCGCCCAGTCCGAAGAAGGCCGCATGGCCGAAGCTGACCATGGCGCCGTAGCCCAGGATCAGGTCCAGGCTGACGGCGGCGATGGCGTAGATGAGGAAGCGGGTCATCAGGTTGATCAGGAAGCTCTCTCCCGTGGCTGAGGCGATGGCCGGCACCAGGGCGAACAGCAGCAGTCCGATCGTGTTGACGATGATTTTTCTGGTCATGGATATCGTTCCTATCGCTGCGCCGGCACCAGGCCGCGCGGCTTGAACAGCAGCACGATGGCCATCAGGATGTAGATGCTGGCCGAGACCAGGCTGGAGCTTGCCGAATCCGACAGCTCGGGCGGCAGCAGCCGCGACATCCAGAACGGAATGTAGGCGCGGCCCAGCGCATCGGTCATGCCTATCATCAGCGAACCGACCAGCGCGCCGCGCACCGATCCCACGCCGCCCACCACGATGACCACGAAGGTGGTGATGAGGATGCGTTCGCCCATGCCGATTTCAACCGCCAGCAGCGGCGCCGCCATCACGCCCGCAAAGCCGCAGAGCAGGGCGCCCAGCGTGAAGATCAAGGTGAACAGACGCTGGATGTTCACGCCCAGCGCGTCGACCATTTCGCCGTCGTCGGCGCCGGCGCGCACCAGCATGCCGACGCGCGTGCGGGAGATCAGCAGCCACAGCCCCAACGCCACCAGCACGCCGGCGCCGATGAAGGCCAGCCGCATCAGGGGATAGTTCAGGCCTGGCAGGATCTCCACGGAACCCGACAGGAACGGCGGGATGTCCATGAAGGGCGGGCTGCGGCCGAACAGCACTGTGACCATCTCGTTGGTGAACAGCGTCAGGCCCAGCGTGGCCAGCACCTGGTCCAGGTGGTCGCGGCGGTACAGGTGGCGGATCACCAGCAGTTCCACCACCAGGCCATAAAGCGCCGCGCCCGCCAACGCCGCCAGCAACGCGGCAGCGAAGGACCCGGTAGCGGCGGCCGCGCTGGCGGCGCAGAACGCGCCGACCATGTAGAACGAGCCGTGCGTCAGGTTGATGACGTTCATGATGCCGAACACCAGCGTCAGGCCGGCTGACAACAGGAACAGCAAAGCGCTGTACTGCAGGCCGTTGAGGACCTGCTCCAGGAACATCAGCATGGGGACTCCTTGTGGAGTGAGCCGGCAGCCGGCGGACTGCGCGCAATCCGCCCGGCGCGGCGCGGACTTACATCTTGCAGTCGACGGCGTGCACGTCGGTGTGGTCGCGGGCGATGACCTTCAGGTTCTTGTAGACCAGCTTGCCGTCGGGGCCGGCTTCGATGTGCAGCAGGTACCAGTCCTGGATCGGGTGCTGGTTGGGGCCGAACTTGAACTTGCCGCGCACGCTGGGGAAATCGGCACGGCGCAGCGCGTTGCGGAAGTCGTCGGCGCGGCCAGTGATGTCGCCATTCACGGCTTTCAGCGCCGAGCCGATCAGGTTGGCGGTGTCGTAGGCCTGCGCCGCATAGGCGGTGGGCGCGCGGTTATAGGCTTTGGTGAAGGCGTCGACGAAGTGCTTGCTTTGCGGATTGTCCAGGTCCGCGCTCCACAGCGAGCTCAGGTAGAAGCCCTTGCCGGCGTTGCCGGTCGCGGCCAGCATGCGGTCATCCATCGAATAGATGGGCGTGATCATGCGGATCTTGTCGGCCAGGCCTGAGTTGGCGAATTGCTTGGTCAGATTGATGCCGGCGCCGCCCGGATGGAACTGGAAGATGGCGTCGGGATTGAGCGAGCGGATGCGAGCCAGCTCCACCGAAAAGTCGGCCTGCTCCAGCTTGGTGTAGATCTCGTCGGCGATCTCGCCCTTGTAGGTGCGCTTGAAGCCGGCGACGGCATCGCGTCCGGCCTGGTAGTTGGGCGCCATGATGACCACGCGCTTGGCGCCCAGTTCATTGGCGGCCAGGCCAGCGGTGTCGGCGTAGGAGTCGTTCTGGAACGCCACCGAGAAGTAGTTCGGGTTGCAGGCCTTGCCGGCATAGTTGGAGGGGCCTGCGTTCAGGCTGACGTAGAACGCGCCCGCGTTCAGCACGGTCGGGCCGACGGCCGCCATGACGTTGGAGAAGTTGATGCCGGTGAACAGCCGCACTCCGCCCTGCACCATCTTGTCGGCGATCTGCTTGGCGTTGGCGGGTTTGAGTGCGTCGTCCTCCACGCGCACATTGACTGGCACGCCGCCCAGCTTGCCGCCGCCTTCCTTTACGGCCAGCATGAAGGCGTCGCGCTCGTCTTCGCCGATGTAGCCGGCGGGCGTGGACAGGGTGCCGATGAAGCCGATGTCCACCGGCTTCTGTTGCGCGCCGGCCGCGAACGCGGTCAGCGCAAGCACGAGGGCGGTGCTGCCGCGGATTGCGGTTTTTCTCATGGTTGTCTCCTTTGGTGCCTGCATTTTTTCTATTGAGAGGATTGCCCCGCGAGGCAGTTTTCCACCTTCCAGCCGTACAGCCACTGCAACGCGTCGTAGAACTGGGACTGGCTGCGGCCGGTCCACAGCATGTTGCGCACGGTGCGTTCGACGCCCCGCGCGTGATACAGCCTGCCCATCTCCCGCGTCGACCACACCACGCGCGCGCTGCGCGGGATGCGGACGGATTCGTACAGGCGGAACGCGGCCTTCAGGTCGTGCCCGCAATGCTTCACGGCCTCGCCCAGCGTCACCGCGTCTTCCAGCGCCATGCAGGCGCCCTGGGCCATGTACTGCGTCATCGGATGCGCGGCATCGCCCAGGATGGTGACCCGGCCCTGGCCCCAGCGTTCCACGGGCTCGCGGTCGGCGGTGGCCCAGCGCTTCCAGGACGTGGGGCGGTCCAGCATCTGGTGCGGACGCGGGTGGATGCCCTGAAAGTAGGACAGCACCTCTTCCTTGCTGCCCTCGCGCACGCCCCATTCTTCCTGTTCGCGGCTATGGAAGGTCACCACCAGGTTGTATTGCTGGCCGCCGCGCAAGGGGTAGTGCACCAGATGGCAGTGCGGGCCGGCCCACAGCACGGGGGCGTTGATGCGAAGTTCCTCGGGCATGTTCTCGCGTTCGACCACGGCGCGGTACACCACGTGGCCGGTCACGCGCGCCGGGTCGCCCACCATGCGTTCGCGGATCACGGACTTCACGCCGTCCGCGCCCACCACTGCGTCGGCGCGGTAGCGGTTGCCCTGCGTGTCGACCACTTCCACGCCCTGGTCGTCCTGCGACATGGAGGCGATCTGGGTAGAGGTGCGGAAGCTGATCAGCGGATTCTGCTGCACGGCCTCCAGGATGGACAGGTGGATGTCGGCGCGATGGATCACGGCATAGGGGCCGCCGAAGCGCTCGCGGAAGGCCTCGCCGGTATCGATGCGCACCACCTCCTTGGCGTCGACCGCGTCCATCATGATGATGTGGTCGGTGAACACGGCGCGGCTGCGCGCGGTCTGGCCCACGCCCAGCGCGTCCAGCGCGGCGAAGGCATTGGGGCCGAGCTGGATGCCGGCGCCGATCTCGCCGATGTGGGCGGCCTGTTCCAGCAGCTGCACCGCGATGCCTTGCCGGGTCAGCGCAAGTGCGGCGGCCAGGCCGCCTATGCCGCCGCCCACCACGATCACCGATTTTCCTGTCTGCGTTGCGTTCATGTGTAGTCTCCGCGCCATTCAGTCCTGGCCGCCCAGGAACACGCCTTGCTTCACCAGTTGCGCCTGCAGGGCGGGGATGGGGACGTCGCCCGGCGCGATGCCGGCGCGCAGCGCCATCGCGGCGGCCGTGCCCGCCGCCTCGCCCATGACGAAGCAGCTGCCGCTGACGCGCGCGGCCGACTGGCCTTCGTGCGTCATGGAGGCGCAGCGTCCCGCTACCAGCACGTTGCCGGCCACGCCCGGTGCGCGCTTCGGCACCATCATGCGGAATGGCAGCTGGTTGTAGCCGCGCGATTCCGGGATCGGCGGCCAGAGCCATTGCACGTCGCCGGCCGTGTGCATTTCCAGTGGCCAGCCGTTGACGCCAATGCTGTCCGGAAAGTCGGCACAGCCCAGCACGTCGTCCTTGCTCAGCATGGCTTCGCCCACGATGCGGCGCGTCTCGCGTATGCCCAGCTGCGGGGCGATGTCCAGCACGTAGGCATTTTCGAAACCCGGCACCTTGGCGCGCAGGAAGGCCAGGTACTGCACGATCTGGCGACGGCCTTCGAGCTCGCCGGCGGACAGGGAATTGGCGTCGGTGCCGTCGGCCGCGCTGCCGTCGGCGTTGGCCAGCTGGGTCACGTTGACCCGCCATTCGTAGTCGTGCTTTTGCGGGCGCACGATGGCGCCGCGGCGCGGGAAGGTGAATTCGCCGCTGGCCGCGGCCTCGTCCATCAGCTGCGGGATGGCCTTCCAGGCTTCCTGGGCGCGGGCGCCGTCGACGTTGCCGACCTTGAACATCAGCGTGGGATAGAGCATGCCGCCGTGCTCGTCGCCCTTCTCGAAGGGCAGGCCGCCCCACTGCGCGATGTCGGCGTCGCCCGAGCAATCGATGAAGATCCGGGCGCGCACCGCGCAGCGGCCGGATTTGGTTTCCAGGAACAGCGCGTCGACGCTGCCGTCCGCGCCGCGTGCGACGCCGGTAGCCAGGGCATGGAACAGCACCTGTGCGCCGCTGGCCTGGACCAGACCGTCGGCGGCGCACTTGAAGGCCGAGATGTCGTAGGCCTGGGCGTGGATCTTGCCCAGGATCAGATGCGGATCGTTCAGCCCGTCCAGGGCGCGCATGCGGTCCAGCAATTCGTCCGTCATGCCGTGGACGACTTGCCGGATGTTGCCGCGGATGTTCGCATGCAAGCCGCAGAAGTTGGATACGCCGGCCGCCGTGCCCATGCCTCCCAGGAAGCCGTAGCGTTCCACCAGCAATACGCTGGCGCCGTTGCGCGCGGCGCTGGCGGCGGCCAACAGGCCGGCGGGGCCGCCGCCGAGCACGACGACGTCATACTCGCCATAGATCGGGACCTGGCGGGCGGGTTCGGTGATGAGCATCCGATGTTCTCCTTGCTTGGATTGCGCCGCGAGGCGGGCTGTGGGTTACTGGCCCTTGATGCCCAGCTTCTTGATCAGCGGCTCCCAGCGCTTGAGCTCGTCGTCCATGTAGGCGCGGAACTCGGCGGGCGTGGTGGCGGCGGGATCCATGAACTGCGCTTGCAGGCGCTTGGTGACCTCGGGGTCGCGGATGGCCTGGATCAGCGCATCGGACAGCTTCTTCTGGATGTCGGCCGGGACCTTGGATGAGATCACGAAGCCGATCCACGCCGAGCCTTCGATGCCTTGCACGCCGACTTCGGCCAGTGTCGGGATCTCGGGCAGCAGCGCGGAGCGCTTGGACGAGGTGACGGCCAGCGCCTTCAGGCGCCCATCCTTGACCATGGGCATCACGGCGATGGGCGGCAGCGCGGCGAACTGCGTGTCGCCGGACAGCAGCGAGGTCAGGGCGGCGGGCGACGAGGGATAGGGCACGTGGGTGGCGCGCGCGCCGGTCTGCTGCAGCATCAGTTCCACGGCCAGGTGCGACACCGTGCCGGCGCCGGTGGACGGGAAGTTGTACTTGTCCGAGTTCTTCTTCAGCGCGTCCAGCAATTGGCCGATGTTGGCGATGCCGGCGGAAGCGGGCACGACCAGCACGTTGGGCTGGTGCACGGCCAGCGTCAGCGGCGACAGGTCGGTCGCGGGCGCATAGGGCAGCTTGTCGAACAGCAACGTGTTGTTGACCAGCGGGCCGGTGATGGACACGCCGAAGGTGTAGCCGTCGGGCTTGGCATTGGCGATGGCATAGGTGCCGATATTGCCGCTGGCGCCCGGCTTGTTCTCGATGACGATGGTCTGGCCGAGGATGGCGCCGGCCTTCTCGCCGACGATGCGCGCCACCTGGTCGGGGCTGGAGCCAGGGCCGAAGGGCACGATGGCCTTGAGCGGCTGGGCCGGCCAGGCCTGGGCTTGCGCGGCTGCGAGCGGCGTCAGAGCGGCCAGTCCCAGGATCAGTGCATGGACAGCGATACGGCGCGCGCAGGGCTTATGCATGGGTGTCTCCGACATCCTTCATGGTGTTGAAGTAGTTTTGTTCGTTGGCGATGAAGGCCGCGACCATGGCGCGGTAGGTGGCGTCCACTACCTGGTCCAGGTTGGCGAAGCCCTGGTTGTGGCGCTCGGCCAGCAGCCGCGCTTTTTCGAAGACCTGTGCCTGGCGGGCAGGGGCGCTCACCTGGAAGGCGTCGCGCTTGAAGCGCGCGGCGTCCTTTACGTACATGGCGCGTTCGGCGATCAGTCGCACGATCTCGTCGTCCAGCCGGTCGATGTTGGCGCGCACGTCCGCCAGGTTGGCGCACAGCGGGCGGTAGGACGGATCGGTGTATTCGCGCAGCGGCGCGCCCTGGGTGTCGGGTTCCTGGTTGCTCACTTGGCGTAGTCCGGTTGCTGGGTGGGAGCGGCCTGCTGGAAGGCGGGCTGCGCGTTGCAGTGTTCGTACACGCGGAGTGCGCGTGGGTAGGCGGACAGGTCGCAACCCATGCGCTGGGCGTTCGCCACCTGCGGCACCAGGCAGCAGTCCGCCAGCGTGGGCGCGTCGCCGTAGCAGTAGGCGCCGTGGCCGTGGCGCACCAACAGCGCTTCCACGGCCGTCATGCCTTCGCGTATCCAGTGGTGGTACCAGGCGTTCTTCTGTTCCTCGCTGGCGCCCAGCACGTCCTGCAGATAGCGCAGGATGCGCATGTTGTTGACTGGATGGATGTCGCAGGAAATAGCGTCGGACAGCTCCAGCACGCGGGCGCGCTCCAGCGTGCCGGCCGGGATCAGGCGCGGTTCCGGATGGGTGGCGTCCAGGTAGTCGATGATGGCCAGCGACTGCGACAGTTGGGTGTCGCCGTCGATCAGCAGGGGCACTCCCGCGGAAGGATTCTTGGCCACATAGTCCGGGGCGCGCTGTTCCTGCTTGCGCAGGTTCACAGGCAGGTACTCGTAGGGCAGGCCCTTGAGCGCCAGCGCGATGCGCACGCGGTAGGAGGTGGAGCTGTTGAAAAAGCTGTGCAGTTGCATGCGGTTTCCTGGCAGGTTCACACCATCTGCACGCTGAGCGTGCCCAGGCCGTCCACGCCGCCGACCATCTTGTCGCCGCGCACCACCGGACCCACGCCTTCGGGCGTGCCGGTGTAGATCAGGTCGCCGGCTTCCAGGCGGAAGTACTTGGACAGGTAGGCGACGGTCTCGGCGACGGACCAGATCAGCTTGCCGATGTCGCTACGCTGCTTGTCGGTGCCATTGACCTGCAACCAGATGGCGGCCTGGTCGATGCCATTGACCGTAGCGGCGGGATACAAGGGTCCGATGGGGGCGCTCAGGTCAAAGGCCTTGCCCAGTTCCCAGGGCCTGCCGGCTTCGCGCATCTTCATCTGCAGGTCGCGACGGGTCATGTCCAGGCCCACGGCATAGCCCCATACGTGTTGCAGCGCTTGTTCAACGGGGATGTTGGCGCCGCCCTTGCCGATGGCGGCGACCAGTTCGATCTCATAGTGCAGATTGGCGGTCTCGGAAGGATAGGGCAGCGACAGCGTGCTGCCTTCGGCCACCGGCACCACGGCATCGGCCGGCTTGCAGAAGAAGAACGGCGGTTCGCGGTCCGGGTCGAAGCCCATTTCGCGGGCGTGGGCGGCATAGTTGCGGCCGACGCAATAGACGCGGCGCACGGGGAAGCTGTCCTGGCTGCCAGCGACAGGCACGGCGACGGGGGCGGCGGGATCGAAGACGAAAGACATGGGTCACCTTTGATGAATGCGGGGCGGAGCCTGGCATGGCCCCGGCCTGAAACGGAAGAAGAAGGAGAGCGCCGGCTTCAGCCGACGCGCGCTTCGCGCCACACGCCCAGCGCGTCCTGCACCGGGCGGTCGGAATAGCTGAACAGGGTGGCGTCGTCCAGCGCGGCCAGCTGCACGGGCTGCCAGGATGGGGCAACGAAGACGTCGCGTGGGCCGAAATGGAATTCCTGGTCGCCGATGCGGGCGGTGCCGCGGCCCTCGACCACGCTGTAGACGGTGGAGTCGGTGCTGCGGTACGTCTTGCCCTGGAAGCCGGCCGGCAGGAATTGCATGAAGGTCGCCATGGTCGGCATGGGATAGCCGCCGGTGGCCGGATTCAGGTAGCGCAGCTTCACGCCGTCCCAGGGGTCCAGTTCGCCATGGCGGTAGAGCTGGTCCAGCGCTTCGCGGCTGCGCTCGTAGGGGTAGTTGAAGATGGGCGAGGTGCCGCTGGCGGTCTGATGGCGCACGGGCGCCATGTTGTGGCCGTAGCGCGCCATGCTGTCGCCCTCGGGGCGGGTCACGGGCTGCGTGGCCGAGGGATAGTTTTCGGCGAAGCCCGCATCCAGGAAACGCAGCAGCGGGATGTCCAGGCCGTCCAGCCACACGACGGGTTCGCCGCCTTCGGCGGTCTCGGCGTTGCCATGGTCATGCCAGGTCCAGGACGGCGTGATGATGAAGTCGCCGGGGTGCATGGTGGTGCGCTCGCCGTTGACCGCGGTATAGGCGCCGCGGCCTTCGACGATGAAGCGCAGCGCTGACTGCGTGTGGCGGTGGCTGGGTGCGATCTCGCCAGGCAGGATCAGCTGCAGGCCGGCATACAGGCTCTGGGTGATGCTGGCCTGGCCGGGCAGGCCGGGATTCTCCAGGATGAGCACGCGCCGCACGGCTTCTTCCGCCGTGATCAACGAGCCGGACGCCATGACGTCGTCGCGCACGTCCTCGTACTTCCAGATGGCGGGGACGCAACGCGGCGCGGGCTCGCGCGGCACCAGGTTGTGCAACGACTCCCAGAGGGGGGCCATGTGCTTTCTGGCGATGCGTGCGTAATAGGCGGCGCGGTCGGCGCCGGGGGTGTGGCCGTCGGGCATGCTTGTCTCCGGAATGTCCGGCTGGCGCCGGCTTCGCGTGGCCGCCGCTAGGTTCGCGGCTGGTCCTGATATGGAGACGATTATGCGTAAGGAGCTATGTGTTTTGAAATGAAATTATCTTATTATCCATATCAATAAGAATATACATAGACGAGACGAGGGCCTGCATGGACTGGACCCACCGGTTGCGCCTGCGCAATCTGAAAATGCTGCTCAGCTTGGCCCAGACCCGCAACATCAGCCATTCGGCGGCGATGCTCAACACGACGCAGCCGGGTTTGTCCAAGTGGCTGAAGGATCTGGAAGACGATATCGGGCTGCCGCTGTTCGAACGGCACGCGCGCGGCTTGCGGCCCACGCCGCATGGCGACGTGCTGATCACGCATGCCCAGCGGGTGGAAGCGCAGCTGGACCGCGCCAGCGCGGACATGGCGGCGCTGCGCGAGGGCGGCGGCGGCCGGGTGGTGATAGGCGCATCGGGGGCGTCGGCGTCAGATACGGTGCCGCTGGCGGTGATGAAGCTGCTGGAACGCATGCCGCAGGCGCGGGTGAAGCTGGTGGAGGGCACGACCGATCTGCTGCTGGCGCAGTTGGCGCAGGGCGACCTGGACATTGTGGTGGGGCGTTCCGCGCCTGAGCATCACGATCCGGCCATCCGGTTCGAGGCCTTGTACCTGGAACCCATACACCTGGTGGCGCGGCCGCGCCATCCGCTGTTCGCGATCGAGCAGCCGTCATGGCCGGATCTGCTGTCCTACCGCTGGATCCTGTGGCCCAAGGGCACGCCCATCCGCAATGCGGTGGACGCGGCGCTGGCCGCGGCGGGGCAGGCGCCGCCGCCAGACCATGTCGAATCCAATTCGGTGACCATCAATCTCACGCTGATCAACAACAGCGACATGATCGGCGTGGCTTCGCATCGGGCGGCGCTGCGGTTTTCGCAGATGCGGGCGATGCGGATCATTCCGGTGCGTCTGTCGGGTTTCGGGTCGGTGGCGATGTACTGGCGCGAGGACGCGTTCAGGCCGATTGCGGTGGAGGAGGCGATGGCGGCGTTGCGGAACACGGTGGCGGAACATGCGCCTGGCGCGGCGAGGTCTTGATGGACGCGCCGCGAGCGGGGCTGAATGCGTTGATCGCGCAGTGCCGCAAGCTGGAGGCGGCGTTGCCGCAGCAGGACGGGCCAGCTATGTCGGCGGCGATGCATCGCTTCGTGGCGGAGATGGATGCGCGTCGCGCGCCGCCGGGGATGTGGTCGCCGCTGGTGTTGGCGGTGCTGGTGATGACGGGCGGGTTGGGCGTGGGGATAGGCGTGCTGAGCCTGTTGCTGCGCGTGGCTGGACCGGCGCTGGCGGCGTTTGCGCTGGTGCTGGTTTGCGCGGCGACGGCTTTGGCGTTGGCTATCGGCGTGGTGGCGTTCATGGGCGGGCACGCGTTCGGGCTGGTGGTGCTGAAGCGGCTGGCCTTGGGGTTGATCGCTGTCGGCTTTCTGGGGGTGATTGCCTGGACGCAGGGGGATGTGCGGGCTGTCGGGCCTGTGGTGGCTTTGCTGGCGGGGTTGGGGGCTTGGCTGGTGCTTAATAGCAATGGGTTTTATGTGTTTGCTGGGTATCAGATGGCTCGTCGGTATATGGAGCGTGGGGGGTGAGGGGGTTGTGGGGGCGTGTGGGCTCTTGAAGCGTTCGTTGCGTTCTTGTGGCGCCTGTTGCGTTTCTATGGCGTCTGTCGAGTTCTTGTGACGCCTGTCGAGTTCTTATGACGCCTGTCGCGTCGGTGGCCTGCGGGGCGCGGGGCAACGATTGCGGTCCGGAGCGTTCGCTCCGGACTGCCCCTGCCTCATCCTCGTCACCGCCTGCGGCGGCTCCTTCGGATTCCGTTGGGCTTATCGACGCCCCGCGCCCCGCAGGCCACCGACGCGACAGGCTCCGTCGGTTGAAATCTTCAGGGACGCTGGGGCGGGTGGCGTGCTTGGCGTTCTGGCCACGGATAGTGGGTGTTGGCGTGTCTTGCGGGGCCCGCCCCAAAAGGCCGCGCGGGCGGCCTTTTGGGGCATACGCTTTGGCTTGTTGTCGCGGTTGTGGTTGGTTGCCGTTGCAATTGCCTGCGCTTTTATTTTGCCCTTGCCCTTGCCCTTGCCCTTGCCCTTGCGGGCCTTGCTCTTTACTTGGCCGCCACCGTCTCTGGCGGCACCGGGTTCTCCCAGCCGCCGCCGATGGCGCGGATCAGGCCTACGGCGGAACGGGCTTGTTCGCCGTTCAGTTGTACCGAGACGCGCTGTTGCAGCAGCACGCTGCGGTCGGCTTCGATCACGTCGAGGAAGCTGATGGAGCCTTCGCGGTATTGCGTGTGCGAGAGTTTTGCGGCGCGGGCGGCAGCGTCGACGGCGGCGTCTTGCGCCTTGGTCTGGTCGGCCAGGATGCGCAGGTTGGCCAGGTTGTCTTCCACTTCGCGGAACGCGTTCAGCACGGTCTGGCGGTAGACGGCGACGTCCTCTTCGTAGACGGCGCGGGCGCGGTCCAGGCCGGCCTGGCGGCGGCCGCCGTCGAAGATGGGCATGGAGAGCGCGGCGCCGACCAGCGGGCCCAGCAGGAAGGTGCGGCTGGACCACTGGAACAGGTTGCCCAGGTCCGAGGACTCGTAGCCGAAGGCGCCGGTGATGTCCAGGCGCGGGAAGAAGGCGGACTTGGCCGCGCCCACGCGGGCGTTGGCGGCGGCCATGGCGCGTTCGGCGGCGGCGATGTCGGGGCGGCGTTCCAGCAGGGTGGACGGCAGGCCGGCCGGGATCGATAGCGCGACCTTTTGGATCGGCTGTGGGGGCATGGCGAAGTCCGCGGGGGCGCGGCCCAGCAGCACGGCCAGGGCGTGTTCGGAGGCGGCGCGGCGGCGGTCGATGCCCAGGGCTTCGGATTGTGCGCTGGCGAGTTCGGCCTTGGCGCGGGCCAGGTCGAGTTCGCTGATGTCGCCGGCGTCGTAGCGGCGCTGGATCAGTTGCAGGGTGTCGGTGCGCAGCTTGACCGTCTGGCGGTAGAGCTGCGATTCGGCGTCCTGTTCGCGCACCAGGAAGTAGGTGGTGGCGACGTCGGCCTGCAGGGCCAGCAGCACGGAGCGGTAGAGCGCTTCGCTTTGCTGGGCGTCGGCGCTGGCGGCGTCGTAGGTGGAGGCGACGCGGCCGAACAGGTCGGCTTCGTAGGACACGGCGCCTTGTGCCCGCCAGGTGGTGACCGGGCTGGTCGAGGTGCCGTCCGGCAAGCCTTGCGACACGGCCGAGGGGCGCTGGCGGTTGGGGCCGAAGGCGGCGTCCAGGTTGGGGAAGAAGCCGGCGCGGGCTTCGCGTTGCAGCGCGCGCGACTGAGTCAGGCGGGCGGCGGCGGCCTGCAGGTTCTGGTTGGCCTGCTGGGCTTCTTCCTGCAACTGGTTCAGGCCTTCGTCGCCGAATACCTTCCACCAGGCGCCGCGCAGCGCGTCTTCCGACGGCTCGGCGGTCTTCCAGGTGCCGGCTTCGGAGGCGGGCAGGGCGGCTTCCTTGAAGGCCGCGGGCACCGCGGCCGAGGGCCGTTCGTAGGTCGGGCCCACCGCGCAGCCGGCTAGCACGAGCAGGACGGCAAGCAGGGCGGAACCGCGGGTCAGTCTTTTGATCATGATAACTATTCTCTTGTGGGCGCCTCCCGCCGCGGGGGCGGGAGGCGCTGGCTATGCTTCTTCTGGTCTGCCGGCTCAGGTCTGGTGCTGCGTGGAGGGCGGTGCGTTCGGGTCCAGGTGCGGCACGCAGACCGGGGCTTCGTGCGGCGCGGCGGAGTGCAGCTTCTTGCCGCCCAGCGTGCGCAGCAGCACGTAGAACACCGGGGTCAGGAACAGGCCGAACAGGGTCACGCCCAGCATGCCGAAGAACACGGCGATACCCATGGCCTGGCGCATTTCAGAGCCTGCGCCCGAGGACAGCACCAGCGGTACCACGCCCATGATGAACGCGATGGACGTCATCAGGATGGGGCGCAGGCGCAGGCGGCTGGCCTCGATGGCGGCTTCCAGCGGGCTGCGGCCGTTCATTTCCAGTTCGCGGGCGAATTCCACGATCAGGATCGCGTTCTTCGCCGACAGCCCCACCAGCACCATCAAGCCGATCTGCGTGAAGATGTTGTTGTCGTTGCCGGTCAGGTAGACGCCCGTCAACGCGGCCAGGATGCTCATCGGCACGATCAGGATCACGGCCAGCGGCAGGGTCAGGCTTTCGTACAGGGCGGCCAATACCAGGAACACCAGCAGCACGCTGATCGGGAACACCCACAGGCCGGCGTTGCCCGCCAGGATCTGCTGGTAGGTCAGGTCGGTCCATTCCATCTTCATGCCGCGCGGCAGGGTCTCGGCGGCCACGCGTTCGGCCGCGGCCTGGGCCTGGTCGGACGAGTAGCCGGGCGCCGGACCGCCGTTGATGTCGGCGGCGGTGTAGCCGTTGTAGCGCACCACCATTTCCGGACCAAAGGTCTGGTTGACCGTGACCAGCGAGGACAGCGGCACCATTTCGCCGGCGGCGTTGCGGGTTTTCAGTTGCAGGATGTCGTCGGCGTGCGCGCGGAATTGCGCGTCGGCTTGCGCCCGCACCTGGAAGACGCGGCCGAAACGGTTGAAGTCGTTGACGTACATCGAGCCCAGGTAGATCTGCATGGTGTCGAACACTTCCGTCACCGGCACGCCCAGCTGCTTGGCCTTTACGCGGTCCAGGTCCACGTCCAGCTGCGGCACGTTGATTTCATAGCTGGAGAAGGCGGGACCCAGTTCCGGTGTCTGGCGCGCCTTTTCCAGGAAGGCTTGCTTGGCCTTGTCCAGTTCGGCGTAGCCGGCGGCGCCGCGGTCCTCGATCTGGAACTTGAAGCCGCCCAGCGTGCCCAGGCCCATCACGGGCGGGGGCGGGAACACGGCGATGAACGAGTCCTGGATGGCTGCGAACTTCTGGTTGAGCGAGCCCGCGATGGCGTCGCCTGACAGCGCCGCGCCCTTGCGTTCTTTGAAGGGCTTGAGCGTGACGAACACGATGCCGGCGCTGGAGCTGTTGGTGAAGCCGTTGATCGACAGGCCGGGGAAGGCGATGGTGCTCTGCACGCCGGGCTCCTTCAGGGCGATGTCGCTCATGCGGCGGATCACCGCTTCGGTGCGGTCCAGCGAGGCGCCGTTGGGCAGCTGCGTGAAGGCGATCAGGTACTGCTTGTCCTGCGCGGGCACGAAGCCGCCAGGCACCAGGTAGGAGACGCCGATGGTGGCGGCCACCAGCACGGCGTACACGCCCATGGCGCCGGCCTTGCGGCGGATCACGCTGGCCACGCCCGTGCCGTAGGACTCGGACGCGCGGCCGAACATATTGTTGAACCAGTTGAAGAAGCGGCCGAAGACGCGGTTCATGCCACGGGTCAGCCAGTCAGGCTTGTCGTGATGGCTCTTGAGCAGGATGGCCGACAGCGCGGGCGACAGGGTCAGCGAGTTGAAGGCCGAGATCACCGTCGAGATGGCGATGGTCATGGCGAACTGCTTGTAGAACTGGCCGGTCAGGCCCGTCATGAAGGCCAGCGGCACGAACACCGCGCACAGGGTCAGCGCGATGGCGATGATGGGGCCGCTGACTTCGCGCATGGCGCGGTAGGTCGCGTCGCGCGGACTCAAGCCCGCCGCGATGTTGCGCTCCACGTTTTCCACCACCACGATGGCGTCGTCCACCACGATGCCGATGGCCAGCACCATGCCGAACAGCGAGAGCGCGTTGATGGAATAGCCGAACATCAGCAGCAGCGCGAAGGTACCCACGATGGACACCGGCACCGCCAGCAGCGGGATGATCGACGCGCGCCAGGTCTGCAGGAACAGGATCACCACCAACACCACCAGGGCGATTGCTTCCAGCAGCGTGGTCACCACGGCTTCGATGCTGGCGCGCACGAATTGCGTGGGGTCGTATTCGATGCGGTATTCCACGCCGGGCGGGAAGTCCTGCTCCAGTTCGGCCATGGCGGCGCGCACCTGGCTGGACACGTCCAGCGCGTTGGCGCCGGGCGACTGCATGATGCCCATGCCGACGGCCTGCTTGTTGTCCAGCAGCGAGCGCAAGCCGTATTCCTGCGCGTCCAGTTCGACGCGGGCCACGTCCGACAGATAGGTCACGGCGCCGTCGGGCGAGGTCTTCAGGATGATGTCGCGGAATTCCTCTTCGCTTTGCAGGCGGCCGCGCGCATTGACGTTCAGCTGCAGCGGCACGTCGCCCAGCGTCGGGGACGCGCCGATGACGCCGGCGGCGACCTGCACGTTCTGCTCGCGGATGGCGTTGACGACCTCGGTGGCGGTCAGGCCGCGCTGGGCGACCTTTTGCGGGTCCAGCCAGACGCGCATGGAATAGTTGCCCGAGCCCCACACCGTCACTTCGCCCACGCCCGTGATGCGGGCCAGCCGGTCCTTGACGTTCAGGATGGCGTAGTTGCGCAGATAGGTGATGTCGTAGCGGTCATTGGGCGAGATCAGGTGCACCACCAGCGTCAGCGTGGGCGAGCTCTTGGCCGTGGTGACGCCCAGCCGCTGCACGTCCGGCGGCAGGCGCGGCAGCGCCTGCGACACGCGGTTCTGCACCAGCTGCTGGGCCTTGTCCGGATCCACGCCCAGCTTGAAGTTCACCGTCAGCGTCAGGTTGCCGTCGCTATTGGCTTGCGACTGCATGTACAGCATGTCCTCGACGCCGTTGATGGATTCCTCCAGCGGCGAGGCCACGGTTTCGGCGATGACCTTGGGGTTGGCGCCCGGATACTGCGCGCGCACGACCACGGACGGCGGCACCACTTCCGGGTATTCGGAGATGGGCAGCTGGAACATGGCCAGAAGGCCTGCCAGCAGCACCAGGACCGACAGCACGCCGGCGAAGATCGGCCGGTCGATGAAGAATTTCGAGATATTCATGAACGTTCTCGTTAGACGCGCCGGCTTAGTTCAGCGTGGCCGAGGCGGTCTTGACCGGGTTGCGTTGGGCCGCAACCATGGGGACGACGGTGGGGGTCA
The DNA here is from genome assembly GCF_058783105.1 of Achromobacter sp. FW305-C-30-7. Taxonomy (NCBI): domain Bacteria; kingdom Pseudomonadati; phylum Pseudomonadota; class Betaproteobacteria; order Burkholderiales; family Alcaligenaceae; genus Achromobacter; species Achromobacter sp. FW305-C-30-7. The sequence continues at coordinate 590,952 of NZ_JBYSYI010000001.1, forward strand.
CGGCATCGCCGGGACGGATGCGCTGCAGACCGTTGACGACGATGCGTTCGCCGGCGGCAAGGCCCGAATCGACCACGCGCAGGCCTTCCTGGTTGGCGCCCAGCTTGATCTGGCGGTAGACGGCGTGGTTCTTGTCGTCCAGCACCAGCACGTAGCGCTTGTCCTGGTCGGTGCCGATGGCTTTTTCGTCGATCAGCACGGCCTGGCGCGGGTCGCTGCCGCCCAGGCGGACGCGGGCATACAGGCCGGGCAGCAGCATGCCGTCGGCGTTGTCGAATTCGGCTCGCACGCGGATCGTGCCGGAGGTGGTGTCCAGGCGGTTGTCCACCGATTGCACGACACCGGTGCGCGAATAGCCTTCCTCGTTGGCCAGGCCCAGTTCCACCGGCACGGCGCCGCTGCGGCCGCTGCGCGCGGGGTTCACGTAGCGCAGGAAGGTCTGCTCGTCCACGTCGAACGAGGCGTACATCTTGGAGACCGACACCAGCCGGGTCAGCGGCACCGACGCGGCGCCGGCGGCCACCACGTTGCCCACGGTGACCTCGGCGCGCGACACGCGGCCGGCCACGGGGGCTTCGATGCGGGTGTAGCCGAGGTTCAGCTTGGCATAGTCCAGCGCCGCTTGCGCGCCCTGCAGGTTGGCGGCGGCTTCGCGCGCGGCGTTCTGCTTTTCCTCGAAATCGCGGCGAGCGATGGCGTTGTCGGTCAGCAGGCGCTGGCCGCGGGCCAGTTCGGTGGCGGTGTACGAGGCGCGGGCCTTCGCGGCGGTCAGCGCGGCGGCGGCGCGGTCCACTTCGGCGGCATAGGGGCGCGGATCGATGGTGAAGAGTACGTCGCCCTTCTTGACGATGCTGCCGTCCTGGAAATGCACGGCGGTGAGGGTGCCCGACACCAGGGGACGGATGTCGACGCGGTCGATGGCTTCCAGGCGGCCGGAGTAGCGCTGCCAATCCACGATGGTCTTGTTCAGCACCTCGGCTACCTCGACCGGGGGCGCGGCGGGGGCGGTCTGCGCCTGGGCGGCGTTGGCGCCGGCGGGAGCACGGAACAGGGCGTAACCGCCGCCGGCGGCGATGACGGCTGCAAAGACGGCGAGCACAGCAATACGATTGCGCGAAACCATGGTGTTTCCTTGAGAGATGATGGGGCGAAAGCGCGCTTGCCTGGGTGAGCCTGGGGGCGGGAGGCGGCTGTGGCGGTCTGGGCAGGCCTGCCCTCAGGATCCGGTGAAAATGCTGCGATGCAACATGTAATGCGGCTGCGCATTCCAGGCAAAGGCGCCTGGTTGGGCGGGTCTTTGCGGTTACCGGAATCTGAGGGTAGGCATGCCCTTTGACGGCGCCTGGCGGCAAGGGCACTTCAAGATGGTTTGCATTCTGAGCGGTTTAGGGGGGCGGATAAACCCGTATGTTTCGGCAACACTAGTCGTCAAGGTCGACTAATCAACGCCGAAAACGGGTTATGCTCCGTCCACACCGACTATTTCCCAAAAGGACACCGTCGCCATGGACCGTTTTCAGGCTATGCAGGTGTTTGTGCGCGTCGTCGACGCCAACAGCTTCACGCGGGCGGCCGACAGCCTCTCGCTGCCGCGCACCACCGTCACCACCATCATCCAGAACCTCGAACGCCTTTTGGGCGTGCGTCTGCTCAACCGAACCACGCGCCGTATCGGCCTGACGCCCGACGGCGCCGGCTATTACCAGCACTGCGTGCGCATCCTGGCGGACGTCGAGGAAACCGAGGCCTGCTTCCAGGAAGCGGCCCTGCGTCTGAAGGGCAGGCTGCGCATCGACGTGCCGACCTGCATCGGACGGCTGATCCTGATTCCCTCATTGTGTGATTTCCACGACAAATACCCTGACGTGGAGCTGGTGCTGGGCTTGGGCGACCGTCCGGTCGACATGGTGCAGGAGGCCGTGGATTGCGTGATCCGCGCCGGCGACCTGGAAGATTCCAGCCTGGTCGCGCGCCGTATCGGCACGCTGCAGACCGTGACCTGCGCATCCCCCACCTATGTGGCGCGCCACGGCCTGCCGCAGACCATCGACGAGCTGCGCGACCATCACGCCGTGCACTATTTTTCCAGCCGTACCGGCCGCAATTGCGCCTGGGACTTCAGGGTCGACGGCAAGCACCAGGAAGTGGAAATGAAGGGCGTGGTGTCGGTGAACGAGGCCGGCGCCTACCTGGACTGCGGGCTGAAGGGCTTCGGCCTGATCCAGACCGCCCGTTACATGGCGCTGCCGCACCTGCAATCGGGCGAGCTCATCGAAGTGCTGCCGCAATGGAAGCCCAGCCCCACCGCGATCTCGGTGCTGTACCCGCAAAGCCGCCAGTTGTCGCCCAAGGTGCGCGCCTTTGCCGACTGGACCGCCGAATTGTTCGCCAGCTGCCCGCTCTTGAGCGGCCGCGACGAGACCGATCCGGCGGCCGCCAACTGCGGCGTCTACGCGCGCCAGGTCAGCCAGGCGAACACCCTGGCGTCCACCGCGCCCAGGCCGGCGCTGGAGGAATACCTGCCGCCGCGCCGCCGCAGCGCGCGCGAAGAGGCTGCCGAGTACGCTCTGTAAGTAGTGTCTGGCACGGAGGGCGGATCCGCCCTCCGCCCAGGGGGACACGGGAAACCCCGTAGTAAATACAGGCCTTGTGTCCCTCGATTTGCATGAAACGTCTGTATAGTCCGACAGTCAAAGCCTACAACGCCCTTACTGTCGATCCGCTCCATGCAGCCTGTACTACCCGCTTACCTGATCGCCCGTTGGCTTTTGTTGCTCGTGCTGCTGGCGGGGGTGTACTTCCTTAGCGGTTTCCTGGTCCCCGCGCTCGCCGCACTCATCATCGGCCTGGCCAGCTGGCCCCTGTATCAACGTCTGGTCGCCCGCTGTGGCGGCCGCACCGCGCTGGCCGCCTCGCTGGCGCTGCTGGTGGTGATCGTGGTGCTGATCGTGCCGATGTCGCTGGCGCTGTCCTACGCCATCAAGGAAGCCAGCACCTTCTTCGCCTGGGCCATCGCGGCCAACCGCCATGGCGTGGACGTGCCCAACTGGATCACCTCCATGCCCGTGGTGGGCGAGCGCCTGGGCCAGTACTGGGAGGCCTATATCGGCCAGCCGCATGCGCTGGGCGCCCTGGTCGAGGCCGTCAGCGGCGAGCATCTGGGCAATATCTACCGCATGGTCCTGGCGGCCACGGGCAACGTGTTCCAGTTGTTGCTGACGGTGCTGTTCATGCTGATCACGCTGTTCTTCGTCTACAAGGACGGCATCCGCATGGTGGCCCAGCTGGACGTGCTGGGCGAACGCATCCTGCCTGCGCGCTGGCAGCGTTTTTCGCGCGTGGTGCCGGCCACCATCAACTCCACCGTCACCGGCATGGGGCTGATTGCCTTGGGCGAAGGCCTGGTGCTGGGCATCGCCTACTGGGTGGCGGGCGTGCCGTCGCCGGTGCTGCTGGGCGTGGTCACGGGCTTCATGGCGCTGATACCCGGCGGCGCGCCGCTGTCGTTCACCTTGGTGTCGCTGTATCTGGTGGGCTCGGGCCACTTGGTGGCGGGCATCGCCCTGATGGTCTGGGGCAGCGTGGAACTCTTCATCGTCGACAAGACCTTGCGCCCGCGGCTGGTGGGCGGGCCGGTCAAACTGCCTTTCCTGCCGACCTTTTTCGGCCTGGTGGGCGGCGTGAAAACCATGGGCATCGTCGGGCTGTTCGTAGGTCCCGTGCTGATGGCCCTGCTGGTGGCGGTGTGGCGCGAATGGGTGCACCATGAGGTACAGGAACGCGATGCCGCCCGTATTAATCCTCCCGCCCAACCCCCCGCAACCTGAATGCCATGTTGTTGCCTGATGATCAGATAGCCGTCCTGCGCGAGCAGGGCTTCGTGGTGGCGCGCCAGTTCGCCAGCCCGGAACAGGTGGCGGCGCTGCGCGCCGTCGCCGAACGCCATTTGCGCGAACACATCGCGCCCATCGAATACGAAGCCGACCTGCGCTACCCCGGCGCGCCCGAGTCGCGCGCCGCCGAAGGCGGGCAGACCGTGCGCCGCCTGCTGAGCGCCTACGCCCGCGATCCCTTGTTCGCGCAATGGGCCACCGATGCCCGCATCGGCCAGTGGCTGGGACGCTACTTCGGCGAAACGCCGGTGCTGTCCACCGTGCACCACAACTGCGTGATGACCAAGCGCCCGGCCTACGGCAGCCTGACGGGGTGGCACCAGGACATCCGCTACTGGTCGTTTTCCGACACGGATCTGGTTTCCACCTGGCTGGCGCTGGGCCCGGAAACCCGTGCCAACGGCGGCCTGTCGTTCATCCCAGGTTCGCACGCTGCCGCCTTTGCGCCTGAACAGTTCGACCCGCAGAAGTTCTTCCGGGACGACGCGCCCCAGAACGCCGAATGGATCGCGCGCGCGGTCTGTCCGGAATTGCAGGCAGGCGATGTGGTGTTCTTCCATTGCCGCACCCTGCACGCGGCCCAGGGCAACAGCAGCGACCGTGTGAAGCTGTCGCTGGTGCACACCTATCATCCGCAGTCCTGTCATCCGCTGCCGGGCACGCGCTCGGCCAGCCAGCCGGGCGTGCCGCTGGCTTCGGCGGTCTGAGTTCAGCGGGGATACTGGCCTGATCCAGCGTCGCGCGCGGGGCGCCCTAGCCACCAGAGCAGGGCCACCGCGATCAGTATCGCCGCGACGTTGAACTGCAGGGCGCTGGCGAAGGCCCGCGCATGGCTTTCGGCCTCGCCGGCATCGGCATAGGCGTCCAGCGTGCCGACAAACAGCATCCCCGCCGCCGACACGCCCAGCGCCGCGCCCACCTGCTGCAAGGTCGATACGACGCCCGCCGCCATGCCGGCATGGCGGTCTTCCACGAGGCCCAATGCCAGGTTCACCAGCGGCGTGTTGACGGCGCCTTGCGCGGCTCCCAACCACACCAGCGCCGGCAACAGCGACCACGGCGCGAGGCTGGCGCCGGCCGCGCCGACCTGCAGCATCAATGTCGCCGTGGCGCCGCCATACAGCAACGCGGCCAAGGCGATGGCGCGCGTGCCGAAACGTGCGACCAGCCGCGGCGCCCACATCGATCCCGCCACGAAGCCCAAGCTGGCGGGCGCGAAGATCAGGCCCGCCGTCAGCGCGTCCAGCCCGAAGCCTGTCTGCACCAGCAACGCGTAGCAAAGAAACATCGCGCTGGTGGTGGAATACACCAACATCACCAGCAGGCAGCCCGCCGCGAAGCGCGGCTGCGCCAGCAAGGCCATGTCGACCAGCGGCGCGCCGCCGCGGGCCGCGATGCGGCGCTGCATGCGCACGAACAGCGCCAGCGCGGCGACCGCCGCCACGCCGCAAGCCAGCGTCCACGCGGGCCAGTGCCGCGTCGGACCTTCGATCAGCGCCAGCAACAGCAGGGCCAGTCCCGTGCCCACCAGCGCCGCGCCAGGCCAGTCCATGTGCGCGCCCGAAGGCTCGCGCGATTCCGGAATGTGGCGGGCCAGCCGCCATGCCAGCAGGCCCAGCGGCACGTTGAGCAGGAAGATGCTGCGCCAGGCCAGGCCGAACAGGTCGGCGTGCACGATCCAGCCGCCCAGGACTTGTCCCGCGATGGCCGCCAGTCCCAGCGTCATGCCCAGCAGGCCGAAGGCGCGCCGCCGCTCGTGGCCCTGATAGCTGACGCGGATCAGCGCGTAGACCTGCGGAAACAGCATGGCCGCCGCCATGCCTTGCAGGACGCGCGCGGCGATCAGCGTGTCGGCCGTGGGGGCAACGCCGCACAGCGCCGAGGCCAGCGCGAACCCCGCCATGCCCAGCATGAACAGGCGCCGCCGGCCGTGGCGGTCGCCCAGCCGGCTGCCCGCGATCAGCAGCACGCCGTAGGCCAGTTCGTAGGCGGCGATGATGAAGCTGATCTGCGCGAAGCTGGCGGACAGGGTGGACTGCATGCTGGGGATGGCGACGTTCACCACGAACAGATCGAAGATCGTGATGAAGCCGCCCGACAGCAGCACGGCCAGGCCCAGGCGGCCCATGGCGGGTTGCGGAGCAGCTTGCAGGCCGGGGCAGGGGAGTGTGGAGGAAGTCATGGAAAGCGCCATCGAAACAAGATTGGGCGCTATTCTGGAGAGGCTTTTAGCCTTATACAATTTAGCTACTTATGCTATTACTGGGTGCAATAGACTCATGACCGCTACCGAAGCCCCGAAGCGCCTGGCGCGCACCCGCGCGGATCTGTCCGAGTTCCTGCGGCTGCGCCGCGAACGGCTCAGTCCCGCCGCAGTCGGGCTGCCTGCGGGAGGCCGCCGGCGCACACCGGGATTGCGTCGCGAGGAAGTCGCCGCGCTGGCCGGCGTGGGCTTGGCCTGGTACACCTGGTTCGAACAAGGCCGCAACATCAGCGTGTCGGCCGGGTTCCTGGAAAACCTGGCGCGCGTGTTGCAGCTGGACGCCGCCGAGCGTCGCCACTTGTACCTGCTGGCGCACCAGCGTCCGCCATCGGAACCGGGCCGCACCTGGTGCACAGTACCTGCGCAGGTCCGCCGCCTGATGGACGATCTGCCGGCGCGTCCCGCCTATATCCTCAACCTGCGCTGGGACGTGGTGGTGTGGAACGCGGCCGCGGACCGCGTGTTCAATTTTTCGGCGCAGGCGGAGGGCCGCAGGAACCTGCTGTGGATGCTGTTCGCCGACCCGGCGATGCGCGAACTGTTCGTGGACTGGCCGGCGCAAGCGCCCGCCATGCTGTCTACCTTCCGCCGCGATTTCGCCAGCGCGGGCCAGGCGCCGGATGTGGCGGAACTGGTCGACGAACTGGAATGCGTGTCGCCGGATTTCAAAACCTGGTGGCGCGAACACGATGTGCATGGGGCTTGTATGGGCCTGCGCAGCCTGTGCCTGCCGTCTTTGGGCGAGTTGGCGTTCGAGCATTCCACCTTATCGGTCGACGAGAGCCGGCATCTGCGGCTGGTGGTCTACGCGCCCGCGCCGGATGAAGCCAAGGCGGCGGCTTTCGAACGCTGGCTCATGAGCGGCGCGGCGACCGGATCCCAGCCCGCCCGTGGCACCAGGGAATAGGCGCGGCGTGGGTCTACGGCGCCGCGGCGGGCGGCTCCTATAGTCGGATCTGCTTCCTATTGCCACGTCCTCGCGGACGTCTCCGCCGCTCATGTCCACCGCCGCGCTTCCCCGCCGCCACGCCTTGCTGCTTTTGGTCGTGGTGGTGCTGGCCTGGGGCTTCACCTGGATCGTCAACAAGCAGCTGCTGCAATACATGACGCCCATCTGGGCAGCTGCCGCGCGCACCATTGTGGGCGCGGCAGCGTTGCTGGTGCTGGGCCTGGCGCTGCGCCGCGTGGCGTGGCCGGTCAAGGCCGACATACCAGTGATCCTCAGCGTCGGGCTGCTGCACATGGGCGCCTTCGCCGCGCTGGTCAGCCTGGGCATGCTGTATGTGCCGGCGGGCCGCTCTGCCGTGCTGGCCTACACCACGCCGCTGTGGGTAATGCCGGGCGCCTGGCTGTTCCTGGGAGAGTCCGTGGGCCGCGCCCGGCGCCTGGGCCTGACGCTGGGCCTGCTGGGCCTGGTCGTCATCTTCAATCCGCTGGGTTTCGACTGGGGTAGCCGCGATGCGCTGGTGGGTAACGGCCTGATCCTGCTGGCGGCGCTGTGCTGGGCAGCCAACATCGTCTACGTGCGCGCTCACCGTTGGGTGACGCCGCCATTCGAACTGGCGTTCTGGCAGGCCCTGCTGGCCTCCGCTGTGCTGTCGGCGGTGGCCTACACGACCGAAGGCGCGCCACAAATGGCGTGGAGCGCCGACCTCGCATGGCTGCTGGGCTATGCCGGCGTGTTCGGCATCGCGGTGGCGCACTGGGCTGCCGTGAATGTAAATCGTGCATTGCCGGCGGGCGTGACTTCCATCGGACTGTTGGGCGTGCCCGTGTTTGGTCTGCTGTGCTCGGCCGTGTTCCTGCATGAACCGGTCAGCGCCTCGCTGCTGGCGGGCATGGCCCTCATCGTGGGAGGCATCGCTGCAGGCGTGATCGAACGTCGCGCTTGACGACCGGACTATCGCAGATATATCGTAAGATATAGATCTTAAGATATAGATCTTGCGATAGACACCGGAGGTAAACCATGCGTGATGCCCAATTCCTTACCGCATTCGTGCGCCGTGCCCGCCAGAAGCCGGAGGGCCGCCACGATCATTCCCATCCCCATCATTCCCATGCGCACCATCGCCACCACGGTGAGGGCCATGGCCACCATCAGCGCCACGCTGGCGCGGGCGGCGACTGGTTCTCCGGTCCGGCCGACGAGCGCGGCGAGGGTGGCGGCTTCGGCGGCGGTTTCGGCGACGACGGGCGCGGCTGGACCCGCAGCCGCAAAGTCAGCGCCGACGACCTGCAGTTGATGCTGCTGGGCCTGCTGGAAAAAAATCCCAGCCACGGCTACGAACTGATCAAGGCGCTGGGCGCGCTCAGCAACGGCTTCTACACGCCCAGCCCCGGCATGGTCTATCCCGCGCTGACCTATCTGGAAGAGTTGGGCTACGCCACCGTCGAGCAAGAGGGCGCGAAGAAACGCTATCACCTGGCCGAGCCGGGCCGCGCGCACCTGGACGGCAACCGCGAACGCCTTGCGCTGATGTTCAACAAGCTCAAGCACGTGGCGCGCAAGATGGACTGGATGCGCCAGGCCTGGAGCGGCCAGCCGCGCACCGTCGGCCCGGAAGGCGAAGACACCGCCACGGGTTGGCTGCCGGAATTCGTGGCCGCGCGCCAGGCGCTCAAGCGCGCGCTGCTGGACCGCACCGACGCCTCGCCCCAAGAACAACGGCGCATCGCGGCCATCCTGGCCCGCGCCACCGCGGAAATCACGGACCCGAGCTGTTCCTGATTCCGATTCTTTTCCTGGAGTATCCATGACCCGCAACGACCTGAATGTCGAACGCGTCCGCCACGACCTGAAGATGCGCACGCTGACCGTGGCCAGCGTCGAACGCATTGCCGGCCTGCTGGCCCGCGTCACTTTCACCGGCGACGACCTGCAGGACTTCGTGTCCGCCTCGTTCGACGACCACGTGAAGCTGTTCTTTCCCGCCGATCCGTCCTTGCCGCCGGCGCTGCCGGTCGTAACCTCGGACGGCATCAAGTTCCCCGAGGACGCGCCCAAGCCCGCCGCGCGCGATTACACGCCGCGCCGTTTCGACACGGCGCGCAGGGAGCTGGACATCGATTTCGTGCTGCATGGCGACGGTCCCGCGTCCACCTGGGCGGAACAGGCCGAACCCGGCCAGCAACTGGGCATAGGCGGCCCGCGCGGTTCTTTCGTCGTGCCCAAGGGCTTTGACTGGCACGTGCTGATCGGCGACGAAACCGCCTTGCCCGCCATTGCCCGCCGCCTGGAAGAATTGCCGGCCACCGCGCAGGCGCTGGTGCTGATCGAAGTGCCGCAGGCCTCCAACGAGATTTCGCTGCCTACCCAGGCCCAGGCTTCCGTGCGCTGGCTGCATCGCAACGGCACCGCGCCGGGCTACAGCACTCTGCTGCTGGAAGCGGCGCGCGAACTGAAACTGCCGCCGGGCGAAGGCTATGCCTGGGTCGCCGCGGAATCCGCCGCCGCCAAGGCCTTGCGGGAAATCATGGTGGCGCAGCACGGCATCGACAAGAGCCGCATCCGCGCCGCCAGCTACTGGAAGCGCGGAGCGGTCGCCGTGCACGAGTCGCACGAAGGCTGAGTCCGGTCTCGATTCGTCGGCGGGCGCGGGGGCAAGGTCCTCAGTCGCCGGCCAAGGCCAGCAGATTGCGCACGCGTCCACCCGCACCCTGCTCGCGCACGGCCAGGCCCAGCACCGCGCGCGGCCAGTCCAGCGCGAAGGGGCGGTACACCACGCCGTCGGGCCGCAGATGGCGCAGCGATTCCGGCACGATGGCCACGCCCATGCCGGCGGCGACCAGGTTCACCGCTGACGACAGTTGCGGCGCGCGCTGGCCGATCTGCGGATTCAGCCCATGTTGGCGGCAGGCCGCCATGATGTCGGCGCTGAGCCCATAGCCGGACTTGCGCGAATACAGGATGAAGCGCTCCTGCTCCAGGTCGGCGGGCGCGAGCCGCTTGCGCCGCGCCAGCGGGTGGCCTAGCGGCAAGGCCACCACCAGCGGTTCTTCCGCCAGTTGCGTGAATGCCAGGCCGCCATCCAGCGCAAAGGGTGGACGCACAAAGGCCGCGTCGATGGCGCCGCTGCGCAGCTGCGCCACCAGCGTTTCGCTGTCGCCTTGCGACAGCGTCATCTCCACGTCCGGATACTGCTGCCGGTACTGTCGTATCAGTTCCGTCACCACGCCGCTGAAGGACGCAGATTCCGTGAACCCCAAGGTGAGCTCGCCGACTTCGCCGCGCGCGGCGCGCTGCGCGGTCAGCACGGCGGCCTGGGCGCGTTGCAGGATGTCCTGCGCGCAAACCAGGAAGGCGCGGCCGGCGTCGTTCAGCGCGACGCCGCGCCCCATACGGTCGAATAGCGGCGTGCCGACTTCCTGCTCCAGCTGGCGGATCTGCTGCGACAGCGGCGGCTGCGCCATGCCCAGCTGTTCCGCCGCGCGCGTGAAGTGCTGGGCCTCGGCGGTGGCGACGAAGTAACGCAGATGGCGCAGTTCCATATCTGTACTTTTAAAGTATTGATTATCAATTTTCCATATATTGGACATTCTATTGCGACGCGCCGATCATGCATACATCGACGACATCCGCAAAGGAATCCACATGACTGCCCCCATCAAACCCAGCACCCTGTTGCGCCAGCACCTGGCCCGCGACATCGTCGTGGCGCCCGGCGCCTATGACGGCATGTCGGCGCGGCTGGTGGCGGCCGCGGGCTTTTCCGCCGTCTACGCCAGCGGCGGCGCGATCGCGCGCGCGGCCGGCTATCCGGACATCGGGCTGCTCAGCTTTACCGAGGTCATGGACCGCGTGGAGAAGATCGTGGACGCCAGCGGCCTGCCGGTGGTGGCCGACGCCGACACCGGCTTCGGCGGGTCGGCCAATGTGGAGCGCACGGTGCGCATCATGGAACGCGCGGGCGTGGCGGCCTTCCACATCGAAGACCAGTCCTTTCCCAAGCGCTGCGGCCATCTGGACGACAAGAGCCTGGTGGATGCCGAAGAAATGTGCCGCAAAGTGCACATCGCGCGCCAAACATTGAGCGACCCCGACGCGCTGGTGATCGCGCGTACCGACGCCATCGCGGTCGAGGGTTTCGAGGCCGCGCTATCGCGTGCCGAGCGCTACCTGAAGGCGGGGGCGGACATGATCTTCGTGGAAGCGCCCGAGACGCTGGAGCAGATCCGCGCCATCGCCGAACGCCTGCCGGGCCTGAAGCTCATCAATATGTTCTACGGCGGCAAGACGCCGCTCACGCCGCTGGCCGACCTGGCGGCCATGGGCTACCGCCTGGCGATCATTCCGTCGGACCTGCAACGTGCCGCCATCCACGCCATGCAGGCCACGCTCGCGGCGATCAAGCAGACCGGCGACAGCAGCGCGCTGGCCGATCAGCTCACCAGCTTCAAGGAGCGGGAAGAGATCGTGCAGACGCGCCGCTATCTGGCGCTGGACGCGCAGTAGGCGCGCGGCGCTAGCGGGCGCAGCGGCTGGGCAGGCTCAGCGGCCACAGCCGCTGGTCGTGCGAGCCGTACAGCATGCGCACGCCGCATTCGATTTCCACGCGCGCCACCTGCTTGCCGGCGGGATCGATGATCATCGACTTCTCCAGCGTGGACACCACGGCGCGGCCATTGTGGAACGGCGCGACCGCCCGGTAGTCGGCGGCGATCACCAGCTTGCCCTGGGCGTCCACATAACCGTAGCCGCTGTCGATGCCGACCGGCGCCAGGCCTTCGCGCAGCAGGCCCAGCGCGTCGAACGCGGGCCCGACCAGTGCGCCCTTGCCGTCCACCGCGCGCATGCCCCGGTTGGACACGCGCGCCACGGCGCGTCCTTCGGAGTAGGCCGACGCAACGCCCTCGACGGAGAGCCGCTTCTTGCCGTCCAGGCCGGTGTAGTCGGTCATCTCCCGGTTGCCCGCGTAGTAGTGCCGCAGCAGCATGTCGGAGCCCAGCGGCCAGCGCCATTCGCCCGCCGGCAGCGTGGTCACGGTCTTGCCCTGGTCGTCGATCAGGCGCGGACCGTCTTCGCCCGTCAGCAGGGCGCGGGCCGGTTCGCCGCGGAAGGAGCCGGCGGTGGCGGCCAAAGGCGCGATCTGCCATTGCCCCTGGCTGTCCAGATAGCCGATGCGCGGTCCGCGCCGCAGCACCGTCCAGTCGCCCATGCGCAGGTAGTTCGCGTCCTCCATGTCCACCGCTTCCGAACCGTCCGGGGTGATGGTCCAGCGGTGCTTGTCGTCGCTGGCCGCGATTGCGCCGTCGCTATCCACGCCGACCGAGAGCTTGGGCCGGAAGGCGGTCAGCGCGCGGCCCTCGGCGTTGAAGACGGCGGCGGGACGCTCGTACTCATTCTCCTGCGGGCCGGCCTGGCGGAGCTTCCAGATGCGGGCGGTGATGCGTTCGGCGCTATGGTGGCTGGGAGCCACGATCCACTTGCCCTGCAGGTCGATGATGCCGACGCGATCTTGCCCCAGCGAGGCGATCGCCTGACCGTCCTGGAACAGGCCGATGTCCAGGAACGCGGGCGCGGCGAGCTCCTTGCCGGCGACGAAGTCGTACAAGCCCCAGGGCGAGCCCTCCGCCGCGGTCTTGAGGAAGCGGACCACGCCGGGGGCGACGATCTGCGCTTCGAAGAAGTCGCGCGGCAGGTCATAGGTCTTGCCGTCGCGGTCCAGCATGCGGCTCACGCCATCGGCGTACGCCGGCGCATAGCCGTGGCGGAAGGGTCCGATGTGCTGCTGCGCGGGCAGGTCCATGGGCTTGCCCATAGCATCCAGCAGCAGCAGGCCTGCGTCGGTCTGCGCGGCGTAGCGTAGTTGCTCCGCCTTGAGTCCCGCGGCTTCTGCCTCGGCTTGCGCGCCATAGTCATCCTCGGATCCATCCAGCGGGACGATGTTGCTCCAGGCCGGATCGGAGGCAATGCCGCCGTCGGCCAGCAGCAGGCCGGCGCCGCCCTCGTCGCACTGGCAGTGGTCCTGGGCCAACAGGCCCAGCGCGCTGCCGGGAATGTCCAGCGGCAGCTCCCTGAGCGAGCGGCTCTTGGCGGCCTCCACCGTTTCGGGCTTGAGCAGCGCGCGGCCCTCGTCGTCCAGCACGTTGAGCAGTTCGCCTTCCTGTTTGAAGACCCACAGCTTGCCCTGGCTGACCACCATCCTGCCGGTGTCCTTGAGCCAGGCGGGAGCCGTTCCGCCGTGCAGCCAGTTGCCCATCGGCGTCAAGAGGCCCACGGGTACGCGTTCCTCGTTCGAGAACAGCACATAGCCTTTCTGGTCTTCAGCCACGATCAGGCCCGCGCCCAGCGTCAGCGGCTCGGCGCGTCCCGGCACCAGCGCCATCTGTTTGTCGCCGGAGGGGTAGACGATGGCGTCGCCGTAGCGCTGCGATCCCTGCGCTTCGGCGGACTTGAGCGTAATGACGGGCTTGCCGTCGCTGTCCAGCACGGCATAGGAGCCTCGGCCGAGTTCGGCGCTCCAGAATGCCGGGGTCACGGGCATCATGCTGCGGTAGCCCTGGTCCGCGCCCACGGTCTTGCCATCCGCGTCCAGCAGCAGCGCCTCGCTTTCGCGATAGGCGACGGCCATCGAACCGTCTTCGCCCGGCACCGAAATATCCTGGTAGTCGGGTTCCAGCACCCACTTCCAGTCCCGGTCCACCAGGCCGTACCGGCCTTCCGCATTAATGGCGATGTACAGGCCGTTGCCATAGGACTTGACGAGGCTGACGCCGACGTCGTTGTAGCGGCGCTCGCCCGTGCTGGAGCGGTATTCCGGCTTGTACTCCACCGTCGCCAGCGCCGGCACGCCCGCGCCCAGATGCAGCGATTGCACGCCTTCGTCCATTGGTTCGCCCACCGGCTGGCCCTTGCGGTCGATCAGTAGGTAGCGGCCGTCCAGTATGGCCACGGTCAGGCCGATCTCGGCATAGTCCTGCACGGCGTCGTAGCGCGGCGGCACTGCCATCCGGCCTTTGGTATCGATGAAACCCCACTTGCCTTTCCATTTCACTGCGGCCAGGCCGTGGCTGAAGTCGCCCACCGCTTCGAAGATGGGCGAAATCGCCAGCCGGCCGTTCTGGTCCAGGAAGCCCCAGGCATGGCGGCGCAGCGACTGATCGCGTGGCACGCGGTCGATGTTCACCAGCGCGGACGGCAGCAGCACCGCGGCGCGCTGGTCCGCCAGCGCGCGGATGCAGCCGTTGGCGTAGGGGCTGACATCATCATCGACCGTGAGGCTGTAGGGCTTTTCCTCGATGCAGTATGAATTGCCGAACTGCGCATGCGCCGACAGGGACGCGCCCAGCGCGGCCAGGGCGCAGGCAAGGCGGGTGGTGCGTATCGCGCGTGACTTCATGGTTGTTTCGCTTTGGCGTTGTCGGGGGCGAGTTCGAACTTGTCGGCCACGGGGCAATCCATTTTCTGTTGCGGCCAGGTGATCCTGCCTTGGTCGTCCAGGATCGTCACGGTGTCGCACACCACGGTAAACGTGGCGATGGGCACGCCCTTGGTATCGATGTACTGCGTGTTCCGGCCCTGGTGGTTGCTGCGGACCAGCGCGCGTTCCTCGCTGAAGTTTCCTGCCCAGGTAAAGACGGGCGGGATGGCATAGCGTCCCGTCAGGTCGATGTAGCCAAATAGCTTGCCGGAATACTGCAGGCGGCGCGCCACGGCCAGGCCGTTGTTCAGCGGGCCCAGCGTGTCGAAGTGCGGTCCCACGATACGCTTGCCGCTGGCGTCGATGAAGCCGTTCCTGCCGTTGCCCGAGGCGTTGCGGTAGGTCGCCACGCCTTCGTTGGCATGGCGGTCTTCCACGCTATAGGTGCCATCGATGCGGGTGATCTCGCGGCCCTGCAGGTCCGTCATGACGCTGACCGAGTTTTCCGAATCATGGAACACGATGCGCTGCATGGAGGCCAGCGGCGAGCCGTCGCCCCGCTTGGGCAGCACGGTCTTGCCGTCCTGGTCGATCAAGCGGTAGCCGGACCCGGTGTAGGCGCGCGCCAGCCCCTCGGGCTGCGCGAAGAAGGGATTGAACTCGCCGTAGATGGCGGGAACCTTCAGGTTGCCGCGGGCATCGATGGCGCCTTCGCCGTCTTCGTGTTCGATGTAGAGCCAGTGCTGGTACAGCTCCTTGCGCTCGGCCCGGCTGTCGGATACGCGCGTGGCGCTGCCCTTGGCGTCGAACACCACGGTTCCGCCGCCTGCCAGCGTGCCCAGGTAGCGCCCGTCCTTCAATCGCTCTGGCTTGCCGGTCACAAGCTCGCTGGCTTTGCCGCTACGCAGGTTCACCAGGCGGTAGGTGGTGTCGAAAGAGCTGCGGGAGCGCTGTCCGGAGGCGTTGTCCTCGATCAGCATGAGGCCATTGCCCAGGTACTCCAGTTTGTACGAGCTTTCCTGTGTGGCGGGCACTACCCACTTGCCCTCGCGGTTCATCACGCCCCAGCGGTCCTGGTGCTGGACCTTGGTCCAGTCGTCCTCGAACTTCTCCATGCTTTCGTATACGGGCTTGACCGCCGGCGCGCCCCGGGCGACGTTCCAGATGCCCCAGCGGTTCTCGCGGTTTTCGTCCGGCGCGCGGTACTGGATAAGTTCGCCGTCGAAATTCATGGCGCCGTCCAGCACCTCGGTTGGAACTTGCGCGGCCTTGCCATGGGCGTCGATCACCACGCTGTCGTCGCTGCGGCTGCGAGCTCCGCCTGCCAGCGCGTAAGCGCCGCGGAACGGGCGGATGACGCTGTAGCGGGGCGGCACCGACCAGTTGCCGTCGCCATCGATGGCGCCATACTTGCCATTGACGGTGCGCACCGGCAATGGCATGGACGCGTCATAGCTGGAGATGTCCTCCCAGTCCGGATTGGTCACGATCTTGCCCTTGGACGTCAGGATGCCGAGAGGCTGCTTGTAGTCCAGGGGCTGCAACAGGGCCAGCGGCAAGCTGTCCGCGGTGGCGCGGCCGCGGGTCGACTCGCTGGCGGAAAAGGCTCTGATGTCGTAGTCCTGCAGGCGCGCGACGGTGTCGGCGTCCAGCAGCGGCTTGCCTTCGCGCGTATAGATCTGCAGCAGACCGCCGCCAGCATCGGGCGACGCATCGGCGCTCGTCGCTTCTGCTGCGGCGGCCCCGGTGATGTCCACCGCCGCCGTGGCTGCGTCCATCGCGGCGGGCGTGGCGATGTCGACCGCCACGGTCGCGGCTGCCGAGGCTTCGGTTGCCGCCGCGACTGCTTCTGCCGCGCTCGCGTCCTGCGAGGCGATCGTGGCATCGGCCGAGGCCTCGACTGCCTCTCCTGGTCCATCTTCGTCGGAGACTGCGGCAGTACCGGCGGCTGCGGCATCACCCGTCATTGCCGCGGCATCGGCTGCCGCTTCCGCTGCCGCTTCCGCTTCAGCCGCCATGTCCTCCGCGCGTGGCGCCAGCGCGGCGGTCACCCAAGCCTGTCCGTTGCTGATCTGCACCCGGCCATGGCGCGCGTCTATCTTGCGGAACTTGCCGGCGGGATCGATCAGCAGCACGGCCTCGTCATCGATCATGACGCGCCAGCCATCGCGTTCATCCAGGCCGATGTAATTGCCCTTGAAGGCATGCTGCACCCCTAGCTTGGCGTTCAGCAGCAGCGCCTTGCCCGCGCCTTTTTGCTTGACCAACCACAGCCCGGGCCCTGCCAACTGCACGTCCTCGTAGCGCTGCCCATGGATGGACTTGCCGCTGGCATTCACGAACTCCCAGCCTTGCTCGCGGTTCACCGCCAGCACATCCCCATCGCGCAACGCGGGTTGGCGGGCGCGCAGCACGTCCGGCGCGATCGCCCAGCGGGCCTGCTCGTCCAGCAGGCCCCACCAGCCGCCGTAGCGTGAATCGCGCAATTGGGCGGGCAGGTAGCCGCCGCTGGGCGCGGCCAGCGCCATGACGCCGGCGGGCAGCGTCGCCGCCTTGCCGGTCTCGGTGTTGAACAGGCGCGGCGGCATGGGCATTTCCATCGATGCCAGTTTCTGCCCGCGCTGGAAGCCCCAGGAGCGCGTGCCCAGCTCGAAGGTCTTGACCACCTTGCCGCTGCGGTCGATCAGCACGTCTTGCCCTTGCTCCTCGGCCAGCGCGGTGCCTTCGGCATTGAAACCCGTCGCTTCGGTAAAGCGCGGCTTGATGGCCCACTGCCCCTGCTTGTCGATATAGCCCCAGAGCCCGTCCTGGCTGGCGGCCGCCAGACCGTTCTGGAAGGATTTGACTTCCTGGAAAGCTGGCGCGATGGCCATGCGGCCTTGCTGGTTGAGATAGCCCCAGCGTCCCGAGTCGTCGTCGGCCGATCCCGTCAGTACGGCCGCCAAGCCCTCGTGGAAGGCCAGTTGGCATTCCAGGTCGGCGCCGTTGTATTCGTTGAGGCCGGGGGCACAGCGGTCCAGCCAGCCGGCCTGGGCCGCGCCGGGGATGGCGGGCAGGGCAGCCAGCGCCACGGCCAGCGCCAGCGGTTTGAGGGCGAGCGGGGTCTTCATCGTGCAGCAGCGCGGGTTGCAACCGCGCAAGCGTAAAGGCCGGGCTGGGCGTGCCACATGGTCGTATGCCTGCCAAGAAAGATGGGAAGGCAGCACTGTAACCAGCGGCAGCAGGCAATTAGGCGGTAAATGTAACTGTCGAAAACAAACCGTTAAAAACACGGCCATCCGAGCTTGCATGGCGCCGATTCTGGGCGCAGTCCTGACATTCCTGCAAAGCATGCAGCGGACAAAAAATAATCGGTTGATGCGCGCACGCGCCGGCCCTGTAATGGACGCCGGTGCCTGCCCGCACGGAGGCGACGATCCATAGCCGAGGTCCGCCATGCCCGTCCTGCGCAAGTCTTCCCTGGATGCCTCCCAACTATTGCTGCTGGTCCTGGCAGGCGGCGTCATCATGGGCCTGGCGCTGGGCGTGCGTCACGTGCAGGGCCTGTTCCTCCTGCCTGTCACGATGGACCGCGGCTGGAGCCGCGAGACCTTCGCCATGGCGCTGGCGGTGCAGAACCTGACCTGGGGCGTGGCCCAGCCCTTTACCGGCATGATTGCCGACCGCTACGGCTCGGCCAAGGTGATCGCGGGCGGACTGGTGTTCTATGCCCTGGGGCTGGCGGGCATGGCGCATGCCGCCACGCCCGCCGGGTTCCTGTGGACAGCGGGCGTGTGCATAGGCATCGCGCTGTCCGGCACCGCATTCGCCGTGATCTACGGCGCGCTCAGCCGGCTGGTGGCGCCTGAACGCCGCAGCTGGGCACTGGGCGTGGCGGGCGCCGTGGGCGGCCTGGGCCAGTTCACCATGGTGCCGGCCGCGCAATGGCTGATCAGCGGCTGGGGCTGGGTCGCGGCCCTGCTGTCGTTCGCGCTGGTGTTGCTCGTGCTGCTGCCCCTGGCGTTGCCGCTGCGCGAGTCTCCCGGCCGGGAGCAGGGTGTGGCGTCCGGCGAAGCAGGGCTGTCCATGTCCGCGGCCATACGCGAGGCCTTCGCCCAGCCCGGCTTCTGGCTGCTGAACCTGGGCTTCCTGGCCTGCGGCTTCCAGCTGGCCTTCATCGGCACGCACCTGCCCGCCTACCTGATGGACAAGGGCCTGCGCGCGTCCGACGCGGTGGCGGCGTTGGCCATCATTGCGCTGACCAACGTCATGGGCACCTACGTCTGCGGCGTCCTGGGCGGACGCCACCGCCGCAAGTACCTGCTGGCCGGCATCTATCTGCTGCGCACGGCCGCCATCGCGCTGTTCGTGCTGCTGCCGCTGTCGTCATGGACCGTGTACGTGTTCGCGGCGGTCATGGGCTTCGTCTGGCTGGGCACGGTGCCGCTCACCAACGGCTTGATATCCCAGGTGTTCGGCGTGCGCTACATCACGACCCTGTTCGGTTTCGTGTTCTTCGGCCACCAATTGGGATCCTTCCTGGGCGTGTGGCTGGGCGGGGTGGTGTTCGAGGCCACCGGCTCCTATGACCTGATCTGGCTGGGCGCGATGGCGCTGGGCGTGCTGTCGGCGGCGCTGCACTGGCCGATAGACGACCGCGAGATCCGGCGGGTCCATGCCGCGGCCGCGCCCGGCTGATGGCGGCTTACAGCGGCCGGTGCTGCGTGCCCGCGCCCATGGTGATGTGCAGCATGCGGCAGGAGCCGGCCACCTTGAGCGTGTGCCAGATGCCCTTGGGGACCACATAGGCATCGCCTGCCTGCATCCGCACGGCCTGTTCGCCTGTCGGCCATTCCAGCCGCAGTTCCGCCGCGCCCTCGATCAGGCGCAGGACCTCGTCGGCCTGCGGGTGCATTTCCCATTGCGGCCAGTCCGTCTCGAAGGAATATTCGGACACCAGCCAGCCGCGGCCGAATCTTTCCAGTTCCTCTTCCGACTGCGACCAGAAGGCGTTGCCGCCTTCGACGGCGGAGCAAGTACCCGAGGCGTCCAGCAGGAGATAGTGCGACGACAGATTGGTAGTCATGTTGCGCTTCCTGGCGTGAAGGATGTCGGGCCAGTGTAAAGCGATATCATGTGCATCTTCATCGGCTATAACAGGAGAGGGCGATGCGCCAGGGATTCGACGGGGTCAGGCCCGCATCCGAGTCTTCCATCGAGATCGGCTTCTTCCATGAAGGCCGGCATTGCGTGGAACGCATCCGGGCCAAGCCCACCGCCGCCAACCTCAAGCGCGCCGCCGACCGCCGGGCCGCCATCCTCGAGGCCATTGCGCGCGGCGAATTCGACTACGACGCCGAGTTTCCCAAGCGCGGCGGCGCGACCAAGCCATAACAGGGTTCCGCATGACGAGCGACAAGCAGCTGGACATCAACGATCTGACGCCGGACGCCTTCCGGGCCTACGGCTGGATGCTGGGCAAGCCCATGCCGGACGGCAACGGCGTGCCGTTGTTTTCCAACCCGGCCACCGACTTCTGGCAAGAGCATCTGTTCAACACGGGCGCGGGCGGGGACGCAGAGCTGTTGTGGGTCAACTACCGCAGCCAGTCCTTTGAGATCTCCAGCCTTGAAAAGCACCTGCTGACGCAGCAGGCCATCGTGCCGCTGACCGGCGAGATCATCCAGGTGGTGGCGCGCAGCGCGGCCGACGGCAGCCCCGATCTGGCCAGCCTGATGGCATTCCGCGTGCCGCAGGGGCAGGGCGTCTGCATGCGCCCGGGCTGCTGGCACGCCACGCGCGTGACGGATGAGGAAGTCACCTGCCTGATGCTGACCCGCCGGTCCACCACTGTAGACCTGATTCAGCACCTGACCACGGACGCCGCCGCCAGCGAAAGCGCGATCGTGGCGATTCCCCTGCAGCGGCTCGAAGGCCAGACCCAGGCGGCTTGAGCGCATCCGGGGAAATGTGCCAGAATTCCCCGGAAATTCCCGCCTCGCACGCGACGCTGCCTTCAGCGGGCGCCGCCAACATCACGCAGTGTTGGAGCAATGAATGCGCGACCGTCAGACTGGCATCGAGTTCTTGCGCGCGACCCGCCTGCTTCTTGCGGCACTGCTGATCGGCAGCGCGGCAGGATGCGCCATCCATTCGCAAGATTTCAGCGGCTCGCAATCGGTAGGCATCGACGGCGTCACGGCGCAACAGGCGCGCGGCATCGCCCGCGAAGCCTATCTCTACGGCACGCCCATGGTCGCCAGCTACCAGACCATGCATGCCTTCAGCATCGACAAGAGCAACCCCCAGTACAAGGGGCCGTTCAACACGGTCAACAACGTCGCGCGCGTCTTCACGCCCGAAGACACCGCCTTCGTCACGCCCAACGCCGACACGCCATACACGTTCGCGGTGCTGGACCTGCGCGCCGAACCCGTGGTCATCACCGTGCCTGCCATGGAGCCGCGCCGCTATTTCGTGCTGCAGCTGATGGACCTGTACACCTACAACTTCGCCTATATCGGCAGCCGCAGCACCGGCAATAACGGCGGCCGGTTCCTGGTCGCGGGCCCGCGCTGGAAGGGCAAGACGCCGGCCGGCATCACCAAGGTGATCAGGTCGGAAACCGACCTGGTCAACCTGGTCGGGCGCACCCAGCTCTTCAGCGCCGGCGATCTGCCCAACGTCAAGCGCATCCAGTCGCGCTACAAGATCCAGACCTTGTCGGCCTTCCGCAAGCAGCGCGCGCCCGCAGCGGCGCCGGCCGTGGACTGGATCGCACCGGAACCGCCCGCGCAGATGCGCAGTTCGCTGGAGTTCTACAACCAGCTTGCCTTCCTGCTGCAGTTTGCGCCGGCCCATTCTTCCGAGCAGTCATTGCGCGAACGCTTTGCCAGCATCGGCCTGGAACCCGGCCGGCAATTCGATTTCAACGGCATGAACCCCGCCTTGCGCCGCGCCTTGCAGGAAGGCATGCACGACGGCCAGAACGACATCGACAAGAACCGCGAGGCCCTGAACGGCAAGACCGACGGGCTGTTCGGCGACCGCAACACACTGAAGAACGATTACCTCGCGCGCGCCACCGGCACGCAGGTCGGCATCGGCGGCAACAGCCGCGAGGAAGCGCTCTATCCCGTGCTGGAGAACGACAGCACCGGCCAGCCGCTGGACGGCCGCAACAAGTACACCCTGCGCTTCGCGCCGCGCAGCTTGCCGCCAGTCAACGCGTTCTGGTCCATGACCATGTATCGCCTGCCCGAGCAGTTGCTGGCCCCCAATCCGCTCAAGCGCTATCTGATCAATTCCTCCATGCTGCCGTCGCTCAAGCGCGACCGCGACGGCGGCATCACGATCTACCTCCAGTCGGAGTCGCCGGGCAAGGGCAAGGAAACCAACTGGCTGCCCGCGCCGGCCGGGCCCTTCATGGTCACGCTGCGGTACTACTGGCCCAAGCCGGCGCTGCTGGAAGGCAAGTGGACTTCGCCGCAGATCGAACGCGCCAGGCAGGCGCCCCAGGCGCGCCCGGCGCCTTTCCCGCCCCAGGTTCGACACTAGAGGCCGTCTGGGCTACAAGAAGGCCTCGCGCAGGCCAGTCATCGCCATCCGGGCAGGCGCAGTCGGGTAGACGCCCACACAGGGAGCCTCGCGCCGCATGAAGCGCAATTTCAATATTCACGACCTGCGCATTTTCTACGCGGTAGTCATGACCGGATCGACCCGCCAGGCCGCGCAGTCCATGCATTTGACGCAGCCGGCGGTCAGCCACGCGATTTCCCGCCTGGAAGGCGCGACCGGCGTGCAACTGTTCGACCGGTCGCACAAAACCTTGCGCCCCACCGAGGCGGGCGAATACCTCTACAGCGAAGCGAAGTTCGTGCTGGACGAGCTGGTCCGCATCGACGAGGCCCTGCACAGCATCGAACAGTTCGGCGGGCGCGGCCTGCGCATCGCATCCTCGCCCGCGCTGGCGCTGGGCTACGCGCCCGATGCCGTGCGACGCTATCTGGACGTCAACGGCACCCGGCCTTTCTCCATCGATATCGAATCGTCCGTGCAGGCCATCAGCGCGGTCGAGACCATGCGCGCGGACTTCGGCCTGGGCGCGGTCGAGCGCGACAGCGCCCGGCTGGCATTCACGCCGTTCTTGCGCGCCGACGTCATGGCCATCGCGCATCGCGACCATCCCCTGGCGGCGCGCGACACCATTGCAGCGGCCGATATCCCGCCAGACACCTACGTAAAGCCCTTGTGGTCCGACTATGTGGTCGCACAGGGCGACATCGCGGATTCGCTGCTGCTGAGTTCCGGCATGCGGGCGCACATGTCGCTGCTGCCCGGCACGGTTCGGGCGGTCCAGGGCATCAGTTTGGTCAACGCTTTATCCGCGTGGGATATCGTGGCGGCCTATCCCGATCTGGTCGCCCGGCCGCTGGCTTCGCGGCAGTGGTTCGATTTCTATCTCATTACCCGCAAGGAGCCGCGCAACCAGGACCTGGCCGAGCGATTGCTTGACGCCTTGCGCGCCACGGCACAGGCGCGCCGCCAGGGCGTCTACGCGCAAACAGTCCAGCTGCTGGCGTAGGGCGCGGCCTCAGTCCGCCGGCGGCTGCCAGGGCAGCGATTGCAGGTCGCCGTCTATGCTGATCGCCTGGCCGCTGATAATTGCCCCGAACGGGCTGGCCAGGAACAGCGCCATATTGGCGATGTCCGCCGCCCGCACGAACTGCCGCAGGCTCACGCCGGACAGTTCCAGCTGGGTCTCCTCGGCTACCGTCAGACCCATGTTTTTCGCGCGCGCCTCGATCACGCGGTCAATGCGCGGCCCCGCCACCAGCCCGGGCAGCAGTGCGTTGACGCGGATGCCATGGCCGCCCAGCTCGATCGCCAGCGAACGGGTCAGCCCCACCACGCCCCATTTGGTCGCTGCGTAGGGCGTGCGCATGGGTATGCCCATGCGGCCTGCCACCGAGCTGATGTTGATGATGCTGCCGCCACCGGCAGCGCGTAGCGCCGGCAACGCATGCCGCACCGTGTGGAACTGCGATGCCAGATTGATGTCCAGCGTCGCGTCCAGTTCTTGCGGTTTGATGTCCGCGATACCCGCGGTCGGGCCGGCTATGCCGGCATTGTTGACCAGCACGTCCAGGCCGCCCAGCTGCGCCAGCGCTTCCTGCATGTAGCGGTCGATCTCGTCGCGCCGGCTCACGTCGGCGCGCGAGCTGGGGTAAGGGCAGGCCGCCAGCGCCTGTTCGTCCACGTCGCAGACGTGCACCTTGGCGCCGCGTTCGGCGAATGCGGCGGCGATCGCCGCGCCGATGCCGGCCGCGCCCGCGGTCACGATGACGCGTTTGCCGGAAAGATCCACCGGAAGCGCGGAAATGTCCGCCGGGGCAGCGTTCTTCACAGTCATGCCAGATCCTTGTGGTTGCGGTTCAGGGCTTCATCAGGCGGCAGGTCGATTCCGCGGGGGTGGTATAGACCTGGTCGCCAGGCACCCGGGCCACCAGCTTGTAGTAGTCCCAGGGCGCTTTGGATTCCGCCGGCGTCTTTACCTGCATCAGGAACATGTCGTGCACCATCAGGCCATCGGCGCGGATCTTGCCGTCCTTCACGAAGAAGTCATTCACCGGATTCGCCTTCAGCCATTTCATGACAGTATCGCCATCGGTGCTGTTGGTGGCTGCCACGGCCTTCAGGTATGTCGTGGCGGCGGAATAGTCGCCGGCCTGCAGCATCGAGGGCTTTTTCTTCATGGTGGCTTCGAAGCGCGAGGCCCACTTGCGCGAGGCGTCGTCCTGGTCCCAGTACCAGGCCGTGGTCAGGTACATGTTCTGCGCGGCCTGCAGGCCCAGCGCGTGGACGTCGGTGATCAGCACCAGCAGGCCGGCGATCTTCATCTTCGGCGTCAGGCCGAATTCATTGGCCGCCTTGACCGCATTGCTGGTGTCGCTGGCCGAGTTCGCCAGTCCCAGCACCGACGCGCCAGATGCCTGCGCCTGCAGGATGAAGGACGAGAAATCCGCCGCGTTCAGCGGATGCCTGACCCGCCCCTTGACGGCGCCGCCGTCGGCCTGCACCACGGCCGAAGCATCGCGCTCCAGCGCATGTCCGAAGGCGTGGTCCACGGTCAGGAAATACCAGTTCTTGTCGCCTTCCTTCATCATCGCGCGCGCCGTGCCGCGCGCCAGCGAGACCGTGTCGTAGACGTAGTGCACGGTGTAGGGCGTGCATTGTGAATTCGTCAGTTCGGAAGCGCCCGCGCTCACCACGAAGAACGGCGTCTTCTTTTCTTCGGCCACCTTCGCCATCGCCAGCGCCGCCGCCGAGTTCGCGCCAGCGATCAGCATGTTCACGCCTTTCTGATCCAGCCATTCACGCGCCCTGGATGATGCGATGTCGGCGCGATTCTGATGGTCCGCCACCAGCACCTCGACCTTCTTTCCTGCCACCACGCCGCCCAGGTCCGCCACGGCCATTTTGATCGCCTCGGCGCCACCAGGGCCGTCGGCGTCCGCCGACAGGCCGGACATATCGGTAATGAAGCCGATACGGATCACGCCGTCGTCGGCCTGCGCCGCGCCGGCCATTCCCAACAGCGCAGCCACCGCCGTCGCGCACAATGTTCTTTTCATGTCTCTCTCCCCACCGGATAGGATTTCGGTCAGAACGCGACGTTGTCGCGGCCCTTCAGTTGCAGCGTCTCGCGCGCCTCGTCGGGCGTGGCAATTTGCAGTGACAGGTCTTCCAGGATGCGGCGAATCCGCCGCACCTGGTCGGCATTCGAGCGCGCCAGCTCGCCCGGCCCGTCCCACAGCGAATCTTCCAGCCCCACGCGCACATTGCCGCCCATGGTCGCCGCCATCGTCGCCAGTGGCGTCTGTTTGCGTCCGGCGGCAAGTACCGACCAGATGTAGTCGTCACCGAACAGCCGGTCCGCAGTGCGCTTCATCATCATCACGTCTTCGGGATGCGTGCCGATGCCGCCGCGTATGCCGAACACGGACTGGATCAGGAATGGCGGCTTGAGCAGCTTGCGGTCCACGAAATGCGCCGCGGTGTACAGGTGTCCGATGTCGTAGCACTCGATCTCGAAGCGCGTGCCGTTGTCGCCGCACGAGGTCAGGATGTGTTCGATGTCCTTGAAGGTGTTCTTGAAGATCAGGTCGTTGCTGCCTTCCAGATAGGGGCGTTCCCAGGCGTGCTTGAATTCCTTGAAGCGCTCCAGCAGCTCGTACATGCCGAAGTTCATCGAGCCCATGTTCAGCGACGCGACCTCGGGCTTGAACTGCAGCGCAGGCGCCATGCGGTCGGCGATGGGCAGTACGGGAGAACCGCCAGTCGTGATGTTGATCACCACGTCCGAGCCATTCTTGATGCGCGGCAGGAACTGCGCGTACAACGCGGGATCCTGGGTCGGCTGCCCGGTATCGGGCTGGCGCGCATGCAGGTGCACGATGGCCGCCCCGGCCTGGGCGGCATCCAGCGCGGATTGCGCGATCTCATCGGGCGTGACGGGCAGATGCGGCGACATCGACGGCGTGTGGACCGATCCGGTGATGGCGCAGGTGATGATGACCTTGTTCCTGGACTGTTTCATGGGCCTCGGGCTGCGCGCTTGCGCATGCGGTTCTAGTGGTTTTCATGGCCCCGGCTGTCTCCTCCGGGTGTGGGCCATTCTGTCCCAGGCCCGCGGCCCGTGTCACCTGAACAGAAATAATCAATTGATAGGATTTCCGGTGCTGCGGTGCAGCGACGAAGGGGGCCGGCGCTGCGCGGGATTCCTGACAGGACTACAATTTGCCTATGCCGGAACGCCCGTTCCGACGGCCATCCGATCACGCAGAAGTCGCCTCCCATGCTTGATATCCAGACCCTCCGCCCGCTGCGGGCCATGCAGCCCGGGCGCGGCCAGATCCGCCTGATGCAGGTGCCGGCATGAGCTACGTCCTGGCGGTGGATCTCGGCGGCACGCGCTTTCGCGCCGCACTGGTGGACGCGCGCGGCGGCATCGCGCATTCGTGTTTCATCGACAGCCCGGCGCGCGCCAGCCTTGCCGCTCACTCCGGCTGGGACGAGATCGACGCCGACGCCTGGTGGGGCGGGCTGCAAGCCCTGGCCGATGCCCTGGCGGCGCAGGCGGAAGCCGCTTTCGATGCGGTGGAGGCCATTGCGATTTGCGGCGTCACGCGCACGCAGGTCTTCATCGACGCGCATGGTGCCGCCATCCGGCCTGCGATCACCTGGCGCGATACGCGCGCGGCGGCGGACGTAGGCGCGTGGCTCGCGTCCATGCCGTCTGCCCATCCCGAACATGCGCAGATCAACGCCTTTCATCCTTGGGCGCGCCTGGCCTGGCTGCTGCGCGCCGAGCCTCAGAATGCGGCTCGGGTGCGAGTGGTGCTGGAACCCAAGGACTATCTGAATTTCCGCCTGACCGGACGCGCCGTGAGCGACACCGTGTCGATGGCGCGGCTGGCGGCGGCCGCGACGGCAGCGCCTGAATGTGCCGATCTGCTGACGGCGGCGGGCGCCGATCCGGCCTGGGTACCGCGCCTGCTCGATCCGCTGGAGGTCGTCGGCGCCGTGCAGGCGGGCCTGCCGGGCGCGCTGGCGCGACTGTCTGGACGCCCCGTGGTGGCCTGCGCCAACGACACCTGGGCGGCCGTGGCCGGCCTGGGCGCCTTGCGGCCGGGCTATGCCTACAACATCTCCGGCACCACCGAAGTCTTCGGCGCCGTGGGCGCCGAGCCGGTGCAGGCGCAAGGCCTGATGACGGTGGACTGGGGCGGGGGCCATCACCAGATCGGCGGGCCGGGCCAGAACGGCGCGGACACGGTGGCGTGGCTCCTGCCCCTTTTAGGCCGCCTGGGCGACGAAGGCATGGCCGGCGTGGGCGAGGCCATGGACGCCTTGCTGGACGCGCCACGCGACCCGCAGCCGGCCCTGTTCCTGCCCTATCTGCAGGGCGAGCGGGTGCCTTACTGGGATCCGCATCTGCGCGGCGCCTTCCTCGGTTTGAACCGTCGCCACGGCCCCGGCGACCTGGCCTGGGCCGTGCTGGAAGGCGTGGCCTTCCTCAACCGCATCGTGCTGGAACGCGCCGAAAGCGCGCTGGGCGGCCCCGTCGGAGAAATCCGCTTCGGCGGCGGCGCGGCGTCCAATGCCCAGTGGTGCCAAGTCAAGGCGGACATCTGCGAACGTCCGCTGGTGGTCGGCCAGGCCGAGCAGCCTGGCGTTCTGGGCGCGGCGGTTGCCGCGTGGACGGGCGTGGGGCGCTACGGCAGCTTCGCGGCCGCCCAGGACGCGCTGGTGCGCGTGGCGCAACGCTACGAGCCGCAAGCCGAGCGGGCCCATGCCTATCGCCGCATGTACCACCAGTTCCGCGCCGCGGAAGCCGCGCTGGCGCCGGTATCGCGCGCGCTGGCCGGCATCGACATGGGCTGATGGCCCGGGTATAAACTACGACGCCATCAGCGGGGCGCAGCCATGCGCCCACATAACAAACAAAACGCAGCAAGGGTCGAGTCGATGCGCGGCATCCTGGAGAAGTACGGCACGGCAATCGCGGGATTGGTCCTGGTGGGCTTTTTCGCATTAGCGGCCCCGAATTTCGCGGCGCCCAACAATCTTCTGAACATCGCCAAGGAAACCAGTTTCCTGGCCATCATCGCCATCGGCTTCACGCTGGCGCTGGTCACGGCCGAACTGGATTTGTCCGTCGCGGACGTCGCCAGCCTGGCGGCCGTCGTCACTGGCGCCTTGGTGCATACCGGTCAGCCGGTGCTCCTGGCGATAGGCGCGGGCCTGGGCGTGGGCCTCTTGTGCGGGCTGGTGAATGGCGTCGCCGTCACGCGACTGCGCGTGCCTTCGCTTATCGCCACCCTGGGCATGGCCGCCATGGCGCGCGGCTTTGCCTTCATGCTGACCGACGGCGTGTCCTATGTGGGCCGCTGGCCCGCGGCCTTTACCGATCTGGCCCGTGGCAAGCCTTTCGGCATTCCCGCCCTGGTACTGTGGATGCTGGGCGCCGTGGTGCTGGCGTTCTTCCTGGTCAAGTGGACCCGCACAGGCGCCCGCATGACGGCCACCGGCGAGGCCGGCGAATCCGCGCGGCTGGCCGGCATCAACATCCGCGCCATGAAAAGCATGGGCCTGGCCCTGTCCGGCCTGTGCGCGGGCCTGGCGGCCGTGCTGCTCACGTCCAGCCTGTCGTCCGCCGCGCCCAATATGGCCGGCGACTACTTCCTGTATGCGATTGCCGCGGTGCTGCTGGGCATGACCATGTTCAATCCCGGCCACGCCAACATACCCGGCACGCTGGTTGCCGCGCTGATCCTGAAGGTGCTGGGCAACGGTCTGGTCCTCATGGGCGCGCCGTACTACGTGCAGGACATCGTCCTGGGCTTCATCATCATCGCGTCGGTCGCGGTGTCATCGGCCGTGCTGAAGAAAGCGGCTTTCAAATTCTGATCGGAAGGGGAAGATAACCATGCGTAAATCCTTGATGCGCAATCTGCTGTTGGCCGCGTTTTCCGTGCAGGCCCTGGCCATGGGCGCCGCCGCGCACGCCTTCGACGTGGGCGTGGTCGCGTTCCAGATGTCCTCGGAAACCCATGCCCGCGTCGCCAATGCCGCTGCCGAAGCCGCCCGCGCCAAAGGTTGGACGGTCACCCAGTTGAACGCTGAAGGGTCGCTACCCAAACTGGCCGAACAGCTCGACACCCTGGTCAACAAGAAGGTCGACGCCATCGTCATCGCCATGGGCAAGCCCGTCGAAACCGATGCGCAGCTGCAAGCCGCGAAAGAGAAAGGCATTCCCGTCGTCGGCGTGATGTCGGGCGTCAGCCCCCACATGCTGTTCGACGTCGAGGTCAACGAATACGCTACCGGCGCCCAGTCCGTGCTGTACCTGCTGGGCAAGATGGGCTACCAGGGCAACATTCTGTCCGCGCGCTTCGACGGCAACTCCGGCACCCGCATCCGCGGCAAGATGCTGGACGCCGTCCTGACTGAGAACACCGCGGTCAAGGACCTGGCCAAGTTCAGCATGGCCCGCACCCAGAGCTGGCGCGACGACGTGCGCAACGGCATGCAGGCGTTGCTGCTGCGTCACCAGGGCCAGTTCAAAGGCATCTGGGCCTCGTTCGACGGCCAGGCCTATGTCATCGACGATCTGCTGCAGGCCCAGGGCATGAAGAAGGGCGACATCACCCTGGTGTCCGTCGACGGCAGCCCGGAAACCTACCGCCGCATCGCTGATCCCAACAGCCTCATCACCGCCACCATGATGATTCCCTTCGAGCAAATGGGCACCAAGGCCATCTACGCCATCGACCGCATCGTCGTGAAGAAGGAGCCCAGGGAAACCATCGCCGCCGGCCCCTACCTGTTCATGGACTCGGTCCTGGTCGACGCCAGCAACGTCCAGAAATTCCTGCAACCCGCCAAGTAAGAGCCCGCAGCCATGACCGCCGCGTTGTCGCTACGCCAGATCAAGAAATCCTACGGCGCCGTCGAAGCCCTGAAAGGCGTGGACCTGGACGTGCCCCAGGGCAAGGTCATGGCCATCTGCGGCGACAACGGCGCGGGCAAGTCCACGCTCATCCGCATCATCTCCGGCGCGCAGGAACCCAGCGGCGGCGCGATGAGCCTGAACGGCAAACAGGTCGTGTTCGGCTCGCCCCACGACGCCCTGGTGCAAGGCATCGCCACCATCTACCAGGACCTGGCCCTGGCTCCGCGCCTGTCTATCTGGGAGAACATCTTCATGGGCGCCGAACTGGTGCGCCGCGTGGGTCCGCTCAGCATCCTGGACAAGCGCCGCATGGCCCAGGACGCGCGCGGTTACTTGCAGCGCCTGTCCGTGCCCATCGACGACATGGACCGGCCCGTGGAACGCATGTCCGGCGGCCAGCGCCAGGCCGTCGCCATCGCCCGCGCCCTGCGCTGGGACGCCCGCGTCGTCATCATGGACGAACCCACCGCCGCGCTGGGCGTCAAGGAAACCGCGCTGGTGCTGAACCTGGTGCGCAAACTGCGCGAGGAAGGCCGCACCGTCATCCTCATCAGCCACAACATGGCCGACGTGGTGGCGCTTGCGGACCGGGTCGCGATCCTGAAGAGCGGCGCCAAAGTCATCGAGCGCGACGTGGCCGGACTGGACGCGGATGCGCTGGCGCATATGGTGATGACGGGCAAGGAATAGATTCCTGGCTCGTCTTTCGAGCAGACAAAATAAGGCCGCCGCCAGACTCTTCTGGCGGCGGCCTTTTAGCGTGCAGCAGCGGGACTTAGTCCTTGCGGCTGGTCACTTCAACCAGGTGGTAGCCGAACTGCGTCTTCACCGGACCCTGGACTTCGCCGACCGGGGCGCTGAACACCACGGTGTCGAATTCCTTGACCATCTGGCCCGGACCAAACGTACCCAGGTTGCCGCCGTCGCGCGAGGACGGGCAGCTGGAGTTTTCCTTGGCCAGCTGAGCAAAGTCGGCGCCGTTTTCGATGGCGGTCTTCAGTTCGTTAGCCTTGGCTTCGGTGGAGACGAGGATGTGACGGGCGGAGGCTTGTGCCATTTGAGGGCTCCTTGCGGACTTGAATTGGGGAGGGGGAGAGTAACGCATTTGAGGGGATTACGCGGCTAGCGTACCTCAACTACGTTGTTCAACCGTGTAACACTTGAGCCGATGCGCACAGGATATGTGACATAACCTGACGTACTACGAGCCAAGTAGTCTGATCTTCTTTTGCAGTATTCAGTGGTCGGGGGTGGGCGGCCGATTTGAATCTTAGTGCCCTGTGCCTCTTGAGCAAGCTCACAATCGGGAATGGCGGAATTTCCTGCAGATAAAAAGCAGGCTATTTTTCACGCGTTGGTACGCACTAATTCTCGCAATTCTTGCATCGTAAGCCAGTCACGCCTGGCGTGAACGATGCGATGACAGTTTGCGCAGAGCAGGGCGAGGTCTTCAATATTGCTGCGGTGATCATCCGCTACGGTATGTAGTGGCTTCGTGTGGTGGGCATCGATCAGGCCCTCGCCTCTTGGTCCATAAACAGTACTGAAGTCAAAACCACAGGCTTCGCAGGCAAGCCGGCCATGTTTCTTGAGCGCTGCTTGCTTCGCTTTCCGGACCAGTTCCCTATTTCGTTCGCGATAGCGATGTAAGCGAGTCAGGATGCGGCCTTCGGGGGCGTCACAGGCTTCCTCGTCTTCCAAATCTAGAATGTCATCGCGGCTAGATCCTTTCC
Organism: Achromobacter sp. FW305-C-30-7; assembly: GCF_058783105.1. Classification (NCBI taxonomy): domain Bacteria; kingdom Pseudomonadati; phylum Pseudomonadota; class Betaproteobacteria; order Burkholderiales; family Alcaligenaceae; genus Achromobacter; species Achromobacter sp. FW305-C-30-7. The sequence goes on from NZ_JBYSYI010000001.1 coordinate 622,700, forward strand.
GGATAGCGTTGCTGACCTGAGCCAACTGGGCTGCATTCGAGGCAAAGAGATTCCATACGACAGATTCGTCCTTATTGCCTCGCGTCAAGCCCTTCTTTCCAGTATCAATGTACAAAGGGTCCAGGCGCCGAAAGTTCATCAGCTTCATATACACACCGTTGACATTGCGGTACGTATCAGACTTTGGTCGGCCTAGCGCTCCAGCCATTCTGTTCAACAATTTCGATAGCTCGATGACCTCAGGGCTTTCGTGTCCAGGCAGGGAGGACCGATGCTTCACGTAGAGGTCCAGGGCGAGGATCAGTTCGTCTCTTGACCAAGGTGGATTACGCATACTTGACCGTTCGCGATACTGTCTCGGAAGTGACGCCAATTCGCTGCCGAAAGTACTCTCTGGTTTCCTCGTCAGTACAGAAGACGTAGCATCCTTTCATGCCCCGCGTCATGAGAGTCCTGTACGTATTCTTGATAATTAGATCTACTTCCGCCTTGACATGAAGCCCTTCGGTTTTAAGACGGGTCTTGTAGCCACGGATTGACTTGTCGTGGCGATCGCGCGCCTCTGGCGTCGTAAAAATCGCGCCGTTACGCACGATCAGGTCTGGGCCGATGATGACGCCGATATAGTCGACTTCGAGCCCTTGGCACGTGTGAATGCACCCAACCTGCTCGATGGACTCTGGGGCAACGATCCAAAGACTACCGTCGGTGTCGAGGTTCCATTTCCGCTTGTAGCGTTGACCGATTTCAATGTCGAACGCCTTGGAATCCTTCTTGCTTCTCCAGGGCCAACAGTAGCCGGCGACGACACGTGCCTTATTTTGGAAGTTTTTGGCTTCAATAGCTGCGTGTAGTTCTTCCGCAGTGTCGAATACCTTGAACTCATATCCAGAGGTATCCAGAACTTCATTTGCGGTCGGGCGGACATCCAAGGTGTTATCCAACCAGGCCAGATACCCATCTGAGCCACTGCAACGAAATTGCGAGCTGAGTTGGTACTCTTCGACCGTCGCGCCTTTGGCTTCGGCGAAGTCTCGGATCGCGCGCTTGCTTCCGATATCGCTCAGCGTGACTCGTTGATCTTCGTCGATGAGGAAAATGGCGCAATTGGAAGCCTCGATCAGCTCCATCACTTGATTTTCGCCGAGGTTGCCGTATAGCCCACTCTTTTCGTTGAGGCGGTGGGCCTCATCCACGACGAGAAAGTCAAACTTATTCTTTTCAACTTCGAAAAAATTCCCAGATCCGGAAAACATGGTGCCGTACTTGCTGCGTGTGATTGAACCTGCGAGGCGGGATTCATACACTTTCCGGGGAGCTGCATTCTTTGATACGTACTTGCCAACCAAGCCAAGTCCAGTTAGTTGCACCAAGAGATTGATGGCGAGCACCGATTTTCCTGTTCCGGGTCCGCCTTCAATAATTACTACGCGGGGACGATCGGACGATGCCGTTCGGGCAGCCGCGAGAGCCGTCTCGTAGATTTCCTTTTGTTCATCAATCAGTACGAATTCGGGCTGAGCCTTGAGCAGCCCTGCGAGTGCCTCTGCGAGAGCTTTGGAGGGGCGTACTCGACCGTTAGCTAGTTCATGCAGTACGGCCTTTCCGTCACCACAACCAATATGGTCTTTGATGAATTGACGCAGGCGATTCCGCTCTTCCGAGCCCTTCAGAAAGAGGGGAGCCTTGGCTAGATATCCAGCGTAGTGGTCGGAATCGATGATTCCATCTTGGATGTAGTTGTGAAGATAGGCGCAGGGGAGAATCGAGATGCCGCCAGCGTAGACGGCTTCATTAAAGCCCTCCAGCAGCGTTGCGTAGGACCAGGCTTGATAGGAGGGATGCACCACCTCGCGTAATCCGCCTCCCAACAGCGTGGTTACCATGGCATCCTTCGTAGTGGCTGACGCGGTCTGCCATCGCTTCAGTTCAACGAGGATTGCGTTTTTTTTGCCAGTGCTGTCCTTGCCCGTCAGTGTTACGTCAATGCGCTTTCCTGATTGCGGGATATGTAGTTCCACAGCTACGCCGACGTCGTTAGGTATGGCCTCGTCGCGCAAGACTCTTGCGATATTTCCTAGAGATTCCTTCCAGGACTGAAACTCGCTATCTCGAACGGATCGTCCAGTCGCTGCCTTGTAGCGGCTCAGAATGACGTCTTCGATGTCATTGTGGTCGTTGTCGAACAAAAACTGTTTCTTGTCTGCTTCGTAAACGATCATTTTTTTTCCACCGCGAGTTGCGGCTCTTCTTAGAGTTCGTTGTATTTCTTGCTGGAGCCCTTGGCTTTCTCCGCCGGATACTTCTGCGCGTTCTTCAGTAGTTTCTGGGTGACGGCTTCGTTAAGGTCGACACCCAGCGCGGATGACAACCGAACCAAATAGAGCAGTACGTCCGCGAGCTCGTCCTTGACGGCTTCTGCGGTGGCGGGGTTCGTACCAGCGGCCTTTGAATCCGCTTCGGTCATCCATTGGAAGATTTCGGACAGCTCGCCGACCTCCCCGGTCAAAGCCATAACCAGATTTTTGGGGGAGTGGAACTGTTCCCAGTCGCGGTCCTTGGCGAACTTGTCTTGCGCTGCGCTGAGGCGTGCGATATCGATCAGGGGTTCGCCAGACTTTTGGTCGCTGATAGCCTTCACAGCCTTCCTTTAGTCCGATATTTGATCTAGGGACACATGTTACTCGGTCTTACCCGAGTTGAACGAAAGGAAAGCCAATACCGCTGGGTCTGAGGCTTTTGGACCGTCAGCTAGGGAAAGCGACTTTGATGTCGTAATGCAATTGGCGGACATTCCCAGGAGAACGCCCGCCAATATCCAGTCGGTATGTGTTGACCAGCTCTTTATGCGTCAATCGGCCATTTAGGCCTTTCCACCCGTCGATACACCAACCCCCTCAAATCCAACGCCGCCGACCCCGGCGCATCTGCAAACACCAAAGCCCGCGCCACCTTGGCGAACGACGCCTGGAAGTGCTGCGCCGACTTCACCACGATCAGCGCCTTCTCCTCCAGCCGGCAGCCGAGCTGGGTGAAGACATCGATATCCATGGCCTGGGCCCGTACCGTGATCAGCACAATCTCAACGCCATCCGCCTCGACCAAGGCGGAATTCCCTACGACAGCGGGCGATCCAGACAAGCCCGTCATGACCATGTCCGGCACCAGCGCCCTGACCGTGCACATCAGGTCCAGCGGTTCCCCTGACAGGGGGCTGATCTTGCCCCCAATGCGCAAGGGCAAGCGCGCGCCGACGCCAGCGCTGAAAGCTATGCGGACGGCGATGGGGTCCCACATGGGGCCTATCGCCACATTGCGCATGCCGCGTTCCAGCAGACGCCGCAGCAGGAAGGTTGAGTCGCCCGCGCCGCCGCCGCCGGGATTGTCGGCCGCATCGGCGATGACGACAGGCGTTGCGCCGTATGCCAGAGCCTGGTCGATGGCTTCGTCCGGTTTGGGATAGACAGGCGTCAACACTTCGCGCATGCCTATCAGCTCGTCAGCCAGACGCCGCGCCAGTTGCTGGGCGGCCGGGGCGTCACCATCGGCATAGACCAGCAGCTTGGTCCCCATGTCTGGCACGTCGCCCCAGGCGAAGCTGTGCACCACGGAAATGGAAAGGATGCCGTCTTTGCCCTCCAGCGCGCTGATGCGGTCGATGTAGCCGCGCGCTGGTTCCTGCAGCGTGCGGATGGTGACGACCATCCCGCAGTCAACGACGGCGGCGACAGGCGCGATACGGCGCTCGACGATGGCCGCGCAGAAGTCCACCAGTTCCAAAGCGCGTTCGCGGATGTCGGTGTGGGGATATTCCTTGTACGCGACCAGCATGTCGGCGTTGGCCACCATGGCCTCCGACAGGTGGCAGTGCGGATCCAGTTCCGCGCCCACCACGACTCCGGGGCCGACGATCTTGCGTATCCGCGTCAGCAGGTCGCCTTCGCAGTCTTCATAACCATCGGCCACCATGGCGCCGTGCAGGCCCAGCACCACCATGTCGACGGGCAGGGCCTGCTGCAGGTCGCGCAGCAGTTCATCACGCAGCGTTTCGTAAGCATGGCGGGTGGTGACGCCGCCGGGTTGGGCGCCGGCGGCCATGCCTTCGATCACGGTCCAGCCGTGTTGCGCGCCGCGCTGGCGCGCTGCCCACAGGGGGCCGCTGAAGATGGTCATCTCGGGAGGATGGGTGCCGGCGGGGTAATAGCCCCGGTCGGAAAAATCATCCAGCGAGGTGGGCAGCGGAGCGAACGTATTGGTCTCCGTCGACAGCGAACCGGTGAAAACGCGCATGGTACGAGTGCTTAGTCCGCGGTGGCGCCGGATGCCTTGACCACGTCGGCGTACTTGGCGATTTCGGAAGCGACGTGCTGGCGCAGCTCTTCAGTCGTGCCGCCGCCGGGCGTGGCGACCATGCCGGCGAGCTTTTCCTGGATGTCCTTCTCAGCCAGGATCGCGTTGACTTCCTTGTTCAGCTTTTCCACGATGCCCGCGGGCGTGCCGGCCGGCGTGAACAGCGCATACCAGGACGTCATCTCGTAACCCTTGACGGTGGCGTCGATGGTGGGGATCTCGGGCGCGAAGGGCTGGACGGTAGCGCTGGTGACGCCCAGTGCGCGCAGCTTGCCGCCCTGGATGAGCTGCATGACGGAAGGCGCGGTGTCGAACATCACCTGGATCCTGCCGGCCATCAGGTCGGTGAGGGCGGGCGCGCTGCCCTTGTATTGCACGTGCTCCATTTCCACGCCGGTCATCATCTTGAACAGTTCAGCCGACAGGCGGGTCGACGAGCCTGCGCCGGACGAGGCGAAGAAGATGTTCTTGGGGTTGGCCTTGGCGTAGGTGATGAACTCCTGCACGGTCTTGGCCGGCACGGTGTTGTTCACCACCATGATGTTGGGGAAGCGCGTCAGCAGCGCCACCGGCGCGAAGTCCTTCTGGAAGTCGAAGGACAGTTCCTTGTAGAGCGACACGTTGATGGTGCTGGCGTTCGAGCCCAGCAGGATGGTGTAGCCGTCGTTGGGCGAGCGCGCCACGGTGGCGGCGGCGATGTTGCTGGCGGCGCCGGGGCGGTTCTCGACCACGAAGGTCTGGCCCAGCTTGTCCGACAGGCGACCAGCGATCAGCCGCGCCACGGCGTCGGACGAGCCGCCAGGCGCATAGCCGACCACGACCTTGACGGGCTTGTTGGGGTAGGCGGCTTCCGGCGAGGCGAATGCGGCCTGTTGACTGAACACGCTCAGGGTTGCGGCAGCGAGGATCGAAGCGAAGAGTTTCATGCTTTAAGGCTCGAAATGGGCGTTACCTCGCATTGCCGCCGCCGCTGGTTTCCAGCTTGCGGCTCGCAACCGAGCGGATTTGAAAGTACGCGCATTATTCGCAATCGCAGCCCTGTAAATCAATGTAAGCTGAGAGGAAGTTTGTTGCTAAAAAGGCAACGATTTGAAGAAATCGTAGAAAAGGGGACAAGCATGGACGGAGGTTTGAGCGCGCGGCGCCTGCAATACTTCTTCGAGGCGGTGACGACCGGATCGGTGCGCGGCGCAGCCGAGCGCCTGGGCGTGGAACCCTCCATCGTCAGCCGCCAGATCCAGCTGTTGGAAACGGAGCTGGGCGTGGCGCTGCTGGAACGCAAGGGCCGCGGCATCGTGCCCACCGATATGGCCGCTATCGTGATGGATCACTGCCGCGACCGGCAGGCCAGCGAGCAGGCCCTGCGCGCCCGGCTGGACGAGGTCAACGGCTTGCAACGCGGCGATATCCAGATCGTCACCAGCGAGGGATTCGTGGATATCCTGATGAGCGGCGTGGTGGACGAATTCTGCCGACAGCATCCCGGCGTGCGGGTGTCGCTGAAGGTGGCAGGCGCTTCCGACGCGGTGCGCGCCGTGGTGCACGACGACGCACATATCGGCGTGGTGTTCGGCGCCCCGGCGGACCCTGGCATACGCGTGGTCCACACGCGCAATCATCCGCTGTGCGTGATCGCGTGGCCGGATCATCCGCTGGCGCGGCAACGCAAGCGGCCGACGCTGAAGGACGTGGCGAGCCATCCGATCGCGCTCATGGGGCCGGGGTTCGGTCTGCGCCAGTTGATCGAGATGGCCGAGCTCTCGGAGAACATCGTGCTGTCGCCCAGCTTCATCGCCAACTCGATCGTGACTTTGAAGCGCTACGTGGAAAGCCGGCTGGGGCTGACCTTCACGTCGGCGAATTCGGTGGTGAAAGAGGTCGCCAGGGGCGAGCTGGTGGCGTTGCGCACCACCAATCCCATCTTCGAGGCGGCGCAGACGCGGCTGATCGTGCGCGCCAATCGGCCGCTGACCAGTGCGGCAAGAGGGATGCTGGAAAGAATCCAGGCATCGCCGTTGTTCCACGGCGCGAAGCCGTAGCGGGCGATGCCTGGCAAGGTCTTGCTGCGTGCTTAGCGCACCGGCCAGCCGTACATCAGCCCGCCATCGCGGTAAGAAGCGTTCAGGCCGCGCGGCAGCTTCAGCGGGCTGCTGGGGCCCAGGTTCTTCTCAAAGCTCTCGCCGTAGTTGCCGATGTGCTTGATGATGTTGTAGGCCCACTTGTCATCCACGCCCAGGTTCTTGCCCATGCCCGGGGTCACGCCCAGCAGGCGCTGCACGTTGGGGTTAGTGCTCTTGAGCATTTCGTCGACGTTCTTGGACGTGATGCCGTATTCCTCGGCTTCCAGCATGGCGAACAGGGTCCAGCGGACCACGTTGAACCATTGCTCGTCGCCCTGGCGGACCATGGGGCCCAGCGGCTCCTTGGAGAAGTTCTCCGGCAGGATGTCGTACTTTTCCGGGTTCTCCAGGTTGCTGCGCGCCGCGGCCAGCTGCGACTTGTCGCCGGTGAAGGCATCGCAACGGCCCACCGCGAAGGCGCGGATGATCTCGTCCAGTCGTTCCACGACCACGGGCTTGAAGACGATGTTCTGTGAGCGGAACCAGTCGGCCAGGTTCAGTTCGGTGGTGGTGCCGGGCTGCACGCAGACCGTGGCGCCGTCCAGTTCCTTGGCGCTTTTCACGTTCAGGGACTTGTTCACCATGATGCCCTGGCTGTCGTAGTAGTTCACGGCCACGCCGATCAGGCCCAGCGTGGTGTCGCGGGTCAGCGAGAGCGTGGTGTTGCGGGGCAGGACGTCGACTTCGCCGGACTGCAGGGCAGTGAAGCGCTGCAGCGCGCTGACGGCCATGATCTTGGCCTTGGAGGCGTCGCCGAACATGGTGATGGCCAGCGCGCGGCACAGGTCCACGTCCAGGCCGATCCAGCCGCCCTTGCTGTCGTTCACCGAGAAGCCGGCAACGCCGGTGGACACGCCGCATTGGACGAAGCCCTTGTTCTTGACCGCCTCGAAAGTCGCGCCGGCGTGGGCGGTCAAGGACGAAATGAGTAAGGCGGTGCCTGCCGCGGCCAGTTTGAGTGCTTTCATGGATGTCTCCGCGCCGTACGGCGCATTTGTAGCGATCAGCCGAAGGCTGAGGTGCGGCGAATGGTAGCCAGCGGCATAAGGGGGGAGAATCAGGGAATTCCCGTTAAATCCGTCGAGCGGAATTTTCCACAGGCCCGTCCATGAACAAGAACGAAGAATCCTCCGGGCGCGGCCCCGCTGCATGGCGCGGCTACGCCTGGGCCAAGGCGCGCTTGCTGGGCGTGTGGCGTGAACTGATCCGGGTCAACGCCAGCGATAGGCCCTGGGAGATGCCCCTGGCCGCGGCCCTGTCGTCAGGGCTGCCCTTGCTGGTGGGCGCCTATTTCGGGCGTATGGATTACGGCCTGATGTCCAGCCTGGGCGGCATGGTGTTCCTGAGCCTGCCCAATTCCTCGTTGCAGCACCGCATGATGATGCTGCTGGCGGCGTCCTTCGGCATGGTGGCCTGCTATGCGGTGGGCGCGTTGACGCAGTTCTGGCCCACGGTAATGCTGTTGGCGCTGACCTTCATCGCCATGGTGGTGAACATGGTCTGCCGCTGCTACCGGCTGGGGCCGCCGGGCAGCCTGTTCTACATCATGGCAACCGCGATCGCGGCCTACACGCCGGGGAGCGTGCAGGAAATCCCCACACGCGTCGGCATGGTGGCCTTGGGTAGTCTGGTCGCATGCCTGGTGGCGTTTGTGTACTCCCTGCACATGACGCGGGTCGCGCCGCCGCCGCCCGAAACCGCGCTGCCCAAGCCCACTTTTGATTTCGTGGTCTACGACTCCGTCATCATCGGCCTGTTCGTGGGCGTGTCCCTGCTGGTGGCCGAACTGCTGCAATTGCCGCGGCCCTATTGGGTTCCTGTCAGCTGCCTGGCCATCATCCAGGGCGCGACATTGATGGCAGCCTGGAACCGCCAGCTGCACCGTATCCTGGGCACCGCCGTGGGCCTGTGCGTGGCATGGGCCTTGTTGAGCCTGCCGCTGAACGTATGGACCCTGAGCCTGGTGATGATGGCGCTGTCGTTCGGCATAGAAACGCTGGTGGTGCGCCACTATGCCAGCGCCGTGGTGCTGATCACGCCGCTGACGATCTTCCTGGCCGAGGCGCCGCACCTGGGCCAGGGCTATCCTGCGGCCGTCATCGAGGCGCGCTTCCTGGATACGGTGGTCGGTGCGTTTATCGGCGCCGTGGGTGCGGTGTTGCTGCATAACCAGCGCATCCGGCCGCGCTTGTCGCGCTGGATGCGGGCGGTGCTGCCCAGGCGCGTGAATTGAAGCGGACTGTCAGGCGGTCCGTTTCTTGACCAGCACCACTAGCGCAATACCCAGCAGGATCAGCACCGAAGCCGTCATCAGGATGGCGGTCACCGGCTCATCCAGGAACAGGGTGCCGCCGAACGCCGTCAGCACCGGCACGCTGAGCTGCACTGTCGCGGCGTGGGTCACTTTCAGCCCCTTGAGCGCCGCGTACCAGAAGACATAGCCCAGGCCCGACGTCACCGCGCCGGACGCCACGGCATACGCCACGCCCGCCGCGTCGTAGCCCACGCCCGAGGTCAGGCCATGCAGGAAGAACAGCAGCAGCGCGACCGGCGCGGCGCGGATGAAGTTGCCCGCCGTAGCGGACGCTGCGTCCCTGGCGCTGCGGCCCAGCAACGAATAGGCGCCCCAGGCGATGCCGGCCGCGATCATCAGCAAGGCGTGGAACAGCGGCGGTGCGCTGACGCTGGGCAGCATCAGGATCACCAGGCCGGCCACCGCCAGGCCTATGCCCAGCCCCTGCGTGATGCTCAGCCTCTCGCCGATGAAGAACCCATACAGGATCATGCTGATCTGGATCGACGCGAACAGCAGCAAGGCGCCAGTGCCCGCCGGGATCTGGGTGTAGGCATAGGCGAAGGCCAGGGCATAGGCCAGCAGCGCCGAGGCACCATTCCAATTACCTTCCAGCTGCCTCGTCGGCTTGCGCAAGCGCAACACAAGCCACAGCACCAACGCGCCGGAAGCGATGCGGATGGCGACAAAGGTGGCGGGGTCGATCGCGGTCTGCTTGAGCGCAAGGCGGCACAGCAGCGAGTTGCCGGCGAAGGCGAGCATGGAGAGCAGGGTGAGCGCGTACAGGCGGGGTGTCATGGCGCGGTGTTTCCCTTGGGCGGCGCTTCGGCGATCGTGTCCGGAAAAAGCGGGATGGAACGATGATCAGATCGTAGCGCGGAGTTTCGGCTGGCGGTTGGGATACACGCGAGCGATTCGTCTTAGCGAGTACGTACTTTGGCCGAAGCTTTTGAGCTAAGGGCGTGGGCGGCATGCTGCCACAGCGCGCCCACCGCCGCGGATTGCCGTCCGGCGGCGGAGCGCACCAGTCCGAACTCCCGGCGCGCCGCAGGGCTCAGCGGCAAGGCCCGCAACTGGCGCATGTCCGCAGGCAGCGTGGACTCGGGAACCACCGCGGCGCCCATGCCCTCCCGCACCAGCGCGCAGGCGCTGGCCCAATCGCGGACCGTGACGCGGATGTCGTTGAGCTCCAGCCCGGCCTTGCGGGCCAGGCTCAGGCCATTCACGGCGCAGCCGCCGGTCGCCAGAATGAACGGTTCATCGACCAGCTCGGCCAGTGCGATACCACGCGATGATGCGCGGCGGCTGAGCGCATGCGTGCCGGGCAGCAGCGCCATCCAGCGGTCGCGGCCCAGGATCAGGGCTTGCCTGTGCGTTGCGGGATTCATCACGACGCCCAGATCGATGGCGCCGCGCGACAGCCATTCCTCGACTTCTTCATCCGTGCCCTCCAAGGCCACCACTTCGATGCCGGGGTGACGCTGCCGGAAGCCGTGCAGGAGGGGCGGCAGCAGCGTCGAGATGACCGAGGGAAAGCTGCCCAGCCGGATGCGGCCCTGGCTCAGTCCCTGGCTGTCGTCGGCCAGTGCGCGGATGGACTCCAGGTGAGACAGCATCCCGCGGGCGTGATCGATGACCTGTTCGCCCAGCGCCGTTACCGCCACTTCCTTGCGGGAACGGGTGAAAACCTGGAGCCCCAGCGACGCTTCCAGTTGCGCGATGGCCTGGCTGGCGCCGGATTGGGTAATGCCCACGCGCTCGGCGGCGCGGGAAATGTTGCCTGTGTCGGCCGTCGCGACCAGCAAGCGCCAATGTCCCAGGTTCAACATATTAAGTAGCTGAGCTAATGATAGGAAAGTGGAGCATTAATTTTACCTGCGCCCGGCGGCGCGAGAGACTTCCCCGCTGTTCCCTCGGAGATGCCATGAAGCTCTATTACGCCCCGCATACCTGCTCGTTGTCGCCGCACATCGTGCTGCGTGAACTTGAATTGCCCTTTGAATTGGTCAGGGTGAACAACCAGACCAAGCAGACCGAGGACGGCCGCGATTTCCGCACGATCAACCCCAAAGGCTATGTCGCCGCGCTGGAGCTGGACGACGGCGACGTGCTCACGGAAGGGCCGGCCATCGTCCAGTATCTGGCTGACCTGCGGCCCGACATGAAGCTGGCGCCGCCCAATGGCACGCGCCAGCGCACGCGGCTGCAGGAATGGCTCAACTTCATAACCAGCGAGATCCACGCGGGTTCGGCGCCCCTGTTTCAGTCGGCCTTGCCCGAGGCCGCCAAGCTGCATTTCCGCGAACGGCTCTTCAAGCGCTTCGATTATCTGGACGGCATTCTGGCCGAGAGCGCCTATTTACTGGGCCAGCAATTCAGCGTGGCGGATGCCTATCTGTTTACGGTGATGGGGTGGTGCCGGTTCTTCGGGATTGAACTGGACCGTTGGCCGTTCCTGGCGGCGTATGCCACTCGTATTGGGGAGCGTCCGGCAGTGCTGGCGGCGCTGAGGGCGGAAGCGCAGGCCATCACGGTTTGAACGAAAGAAAGGCGCAAGACTGCAACTTCACTCGTTAAGTTGTAGTCTTGCGCCTTTCATCACATAACGTGGCCGCGCAGCGGCCGATCAAGGAGGAGAGAAATATGACGATGCTATCCGGCGCCAAACTGGGCAGGGCGGTATTGGGGATGACGCTGACTGCCGTGGCGTTTGCCGCATCGGTTTCCAATGCGCACGCGGATGACTATCCTACGCAGCCGATCAAGCTGATCGTGCCCTTTGCCGCCGGAGGCGGCAATGACGGGATCGCGCGCCTGCTGGGTCAGTTGCTGTCCGATGGCCTGAAACAGCCCGTGGTGGTGGAGAACCGCCCCGGCGCTGGCGGCAAGCTGGGCGTGGAGCAGGGCCTGAGGGCTGCGCCCGATGGCTACACCCTGACCTTGATTTCCAATAGCTATTCCGTCAATCCCAGCCTGTACAAGCTGCCGTTCGATCCGGTGGAGGACATGACGCCGATCGGCATGATCGCGCGCGCGCCTTTCTTCGTATCGGTCAATCCCGGCGTGCCGGCGGACAGCCTGGGTGATCTGGTGGCCCTGGCCAAGAAGAAACCGGGCGGCTTGACCTATGCCTCGTCCGGCACCGGCGGGATATCGCATCTGGCGATGGAGGCCTTCCTGAAGACGGCCGGTATCACCATGGTCCACATTCCCTACAAGGGGTCCGCGCCGGCGTTGACGGACACCGTCTCGGGCCAGGTCAACGTGATGCTGACCACGGCGGGCTCGACGCTGCCTTACCGCGAAGACAAGCGCCTGAAGGTGCTGGCAGTGACCTTGCCGCAGCGCGTGTCCTCGGCGCCGGATATCCCCACCGTGCGCGAGGCCGGCGTGCCGTACGACGTGACGGTGTGGTACGGCATCATCGCACCCAAGGGCGTGCCGCCGCAGGTGCAGGCCAAGCTCAACGCCGCGATCAATGCGGCGGTTGTCATGCCCGAGATGGCTGATCGGCTCAAGGCCACCGGGGAGGCAGCCGCGCCGGGCAGCCCGCAGGATTTTCGCGATCAGATCGTGAAGGAGATTTCTTTGTGGGGTGAGGTGGTGCGCGAGGCGGGCGTGACCGTTAATTGATTTCCTCTGCCGCTTGGGCCCCGGCCCAGGCGGCAGAGGGGCCGAAGATGCTTCTATGGTGTCGCCGATCATAAGTACTTCTTCGGGCTGGCACGCAATACCCTCGCAGAGGTATCGGTAGATACCGGCGTACTAGACCCAGAGTCGATAGATCCAGAACGATTCGTCCTCAACGAAGCGCCGAGCAAACTCGGCCGGAGGAAATCCAGTTATACGTTTTACTGCCCGACTTAGATGGGCTTGGTCTGCAAATCCTGCTTCCAGTGCAAAAGCAGCCCAATCCAGCCATTCAATAGACTCTTGACGATCTCGCGCTGCGAAGAAGGCTTTTTCAGTACCGACAAGTGACTGCCATTCGCGTAGAGATCGGCCGCTGAATGCTTTGATACGACGCTCGACCTGTCGAATGCCACGACTGCGTTGCCATTCATTTGCTTGGCGGGCTAGTCCGTCGACCCACTGACGGCCCGCCCCTCTCAAGATGTCTATTGTGGAGTGGCGTGGATGTGATGGCCGCCAGCGCGGTTCAAGATATCGTTCGATAATTTCCAGAGTAACTTGATCGTCATCGGAATTAACCAGAGCGTCAAGCATCTCAAACCAAGTCGATCCAAGTATCCGGCGGGCGCAAATAGCTCGGTCTTGAATCATGGATACATCTATCTGGAACAACTCCGTCGCCGTGCTTATAGGGAAGTAAATCATTCCGCCGCGGCCACTTCCCCTAGACCAGCTTACTGTCGGTCCTGACTGACTGCCAGAAATCAAGACATCGGTGTCAAAGCGTCGCCACTCAGTCCCATAGTCGTTTCGGGTCACAAGACCGAAGTCGGTGTTGCTGTACCAAGAGAGGCAGACGAACGGGGATGCGGGGAAATGCGAGAGGCGCTGTGCATCGCTAAGAGTGATACCACAGGTGTTTCGACTAACCACTGCCACAATGGCATCAGACAGTGCCATCGGTGCTGGATATAGTTGCGCCAGAGAGTCTTGTGTTCCGGTCGCTACGCGAGGGGCTCGATCAATGAGGGCAGGAACAAGGATCTGATTTGATTGGCAATCCATGGGTCTACGAGGCTGGGTGTGGAATCACTTCGGGACTTAAGATGTCGTTTCGATTCAAGACGTCTTGGGCAAATTGGCATGTAGTACTGCCTATGAAAAAAGATGCCCCCTCCTCATGTCCTTTCGAATCAACTGGTAAGTCTGATTCTCCCCTATCCCCGCGACAGTTTGAAGCGGGAGAGTGGCCTCCTGGCCCGTCATCAGGCGTCACAGGTTGGCGTCTGTCCAGAAAGATGTCTCACAACATGCTCGACACACTTTCTGAATGGAAACAGGCCTTTGGCAATGTGTTTCATCTGCGAATTTGGCCTGAGAATTTCATAGTTCTCACAGATCCGGAGTTGGCGCGTGAACTACTTGTGAATCACCACGATGCTCTAATTCGCTGGGAACGCGGCATTCGTGTCTTTGCAAAAGTGCACGGGCATAGTGTGATCATAGCTGAGGGTGAGAAGTGGATTCAGAAGCGCCAAGTCATGCAGCCGAACTTCACCCCTAGAACACTGCAAAGCACTGTTCCGTCCATCATTGGTGCAACGCGAGATGCACTTGATTCCTGGCCCCCCAATAATGATCTCTGGCCCATAGAGAGCGCGCTTACTTCATTGACCATGGACGCGATCATCCGAACAATGTTCTCCACCGAAGTTGGCGACGAGGCTAGGCAAGCGGAATGCGCTGTTCGTGTTTTGGGCAAGGTGGTAGATGCCGAATTCTTCTCGTTAGTAAATTGGCCCGACTGGGTGCCATGGAAACGAGGCAAGAGGCGGGCAATTCAAGAGTTGGATGAATTGATCGAGCGCCACATGAAAGAGAGGCTACAAGCACCTGAGGAAAGCTGGCCAGACGATTTGCTGTCCCGTCTGTTGCGTCTGCAACAGACCAATCCGTCCAATTGGTCGTACAAGGATATTCGCGATGAATGCATGACGACGTTCCTCGCCGGACATGAAACAACCGCGGCAACGCTAACTTGGTGGGCATGGTGCATGGCTTCGAATCCAACTATGCAGGAAAGGGCTCGGACTGAAGTTGCACAAGTGTTGCAGGGCGAAGCGCCTACGATGCAAGCACTCCCTGAACTGTTTTATCTGGCGCGAACACTGGAAGAAACGATGCGCCTATACCCTGCTGCACCAGCACTCATGACCCGTCGTGCTGTCAGGCCTGTGAGCTTGGGTCCATGGCAGTTTCCACAGCGCACGCTGTTTATGCTGCCCATACAGCTAATGCAGCGGGATTCAAGTTGGTTTACTGATCCACATGATTATTGGCCGGATCGGTTCAGTGAAGATCCAAGACGTGTACCGCGGGGCGCGTATGCGCCATTTGGGTTAGGCCCACGTGTGTGCCTCGGGCAGCATCTTGCAACGGCGGAAATGAAGGTAATGGCAGCCATGATCTTGCAGCGGTGGACATTGTCAATTCCCGCTGGCATGAAATCACCACGTCCAGTGCAACAGGTGGCACTCAGGCCGGATGAGCCGCTGCATCTCTCACTCAGATCAGTTCAGTAGCAGTTCATCCTGCGGCATTTCATCAACGCGACATGGGCCAGCCGTTCCGCCAGATCGCTTCGAGCTTGGTATTGCTCATGAAGTGTGGGAAGTCTGGGTGCCTGTATTCCCAAGGCCGGCGGACAATCTCTAGCGTGCCTTCTGCGAGGCGGTGGATAGTCAGCGGGCCGCGGCTTGGCCGGGCCCGTGAAGATTTGATGCCGGTTCGGGAATATCCGTTCCACGCAGTCCGTGGGTCCGGACTTGCACGATACGGCCGCACATGGGCACCTCCAGCAGGAGATCCGGGTCAGCTCAGACTACGCCGTTGACTCATAGGCTATTCATCAATAGCGAGCAGCCAGGATAGTCAGCACGTCATTCAGCGAATCCACCGATTCACTTGAACGCGTCGCCGTCGCGTGCCTGTCCAAGTGGTACCCATGCATGCCAAATTTCCGAGGCCCAACCATATCGGCTTCAATGGTGTCGCCGATCATAAGTACTTCTTCGGGCTGGCACGCAATACCATCGCAGAGGTATCGGTAGATTTCGGGCTGTGGCTTCACGGCGCCGGCTTCGTATGACCAGGCGCAAAAATCCGGTTGGACGGGCAGCAAATCCAGTACCGGAGGCCCATATGGCGCTGCGAGGTTGGAGCAAAGCGCTATTTTGATTCCTCGATCTTTCAAAGCGGAAAGAGTCGGGGCAGCATCAGCGAATAGCGTGATTGATTGGATTTCTTCAAGCAATTCGGCTTCCAGGGCGCGCATGTTCTCTTCGCTGACCATGCCGCCGAACAAGCTGGCTGTCTGTCTCAGGTCTATCGCATTGCTCATCGCCCGGACGCCGTCGTCGCTCTGGCGCCGGCGGCCCGCCTCATGCAGCAGGCGGACCAGCTTTCGGAACGGGCGGGTGGGCCGTTCTATGCGGACCAATGTTCCAAATACGTCGAATGCTACGGCCTTGATTGCCATCGAACCTCCAGCTTGTCAGAGTAGGCTTGCACTGCGCGGTCGGTAGTCGGAACCAACCTTGTTGCGAGGAAATTCTAGCGGCTGAATTTGGTCCAAGTCCCGCTATCGTCCGCCAGTGTGGGGCGTATACGTTGCACGTATTGGAGAGCGTCCGCGCGTGGAGCGTTGAAATGAACACGTGCGTAGGCCGCGTGCGGCATTTCGCCACGAAAAAAGCCGTTGACGGCGAACGTCAACGGCTTTTTGAATTCTGGTGCCCGGGGCCGGAATCGAACCGGCACGCCTTGCGGCGGGGGATTTTGAGTCCCCTGCGTCTACCAATTTCACCACCCGGGCTAGGAGGTCGCGGACACGTCCAGATGACGGTCGCGGGAGAAGCGAAGACGGCGATTATATGCGGTCTTTCATAAATTGTCAGGCGGCCTTGGACCGGACCTCTGTCAGGGAGCCGGTTCCACCCGCAGGCGGGGGCCAGAACCAGTTCCCTGAGGAGCCCGGCAGCCTTACCTTTTCTCAGGCAGGAACCAGTTCATCACCAGCGCGCAGATGCCGCCGGTGGCCACGCCCGACTCCAGCACGCTCTTCACGGCATGGGGCAGGTGCGACAGGATTTCCGGCACTTGCGACACGCCCAGGCCCAGGGCCAGGGACACGGCGATGATGAGCAGCGCGCGGCGGTCCAGGTGGATGCCGGCCAGGATGTTGATGCCGGACGCGGCGACCGCGCCGAACATGACCATGGCGGCGCCGCCGAGCACGGGTTCGGGCACGGCCTGCAGGATGCCGGCCACGGCCGGGAACAGGCCCAGCAGGATCAGCATGCCGGCGATCCACACGCCGACGTGGCGGCTGGCGATGCCGGTCAGCTGGATCACGCCATTGTTCTGCGCGAAGACCGAGCTGGGGAAGGTGTTGAACACGCCGGCCAAGAGCGAGTTCGCGCCGTTGACCAGGACGCCGCCCTTGATGCGCTGCATCCACAGCGGGCCTTCGACGGGCTGCTTGGAGACCTTGCTGGTGGCGGTGACGTCGCCGATGGCTTCCAGCGACGTGACCAGGTAGATGATCAGCATGGGCACGAACAGCGCCCAGGAGAAGCCCAGGCCGAAGTGCAGCGGCGTGGGGATCTGGAACAGGGCGGCTTCGCGGGCGCCGGTGAAGTCCAGGCGGCCCATGTAGGCGGCGGCGATGTAGCCGACGGCCAGCGCCAGCACCAGGGCGGTGCTGCGCACCCACACGACCGGCACGCGGTTCAGCAGGATGATGGTGCCCAGGACCAGGCCGGACAGGGTCAGGTTCTCGGCGCTGGCGAAGGTGCCGTTGCCCATGGCGCTGTAGCCGCCGCCCATGCTGATGAGGCCGACCTTGATCAGGGTCAGGCCGATCAGCAGCACGACGATGCCGGTGACCAGCGGGGTGATCAGGCGCTTGACGAAGGGCAGGATGCGGCTGATGCCCATTTCAACGAAGGAGCCGGCGATGACCACGCCGAAGATCGCGGCCATGACAGCTTCGACCGGGGTGCCTTGCTTGACCATGACCGAGCCGCCGGCGATCAGCGGGCCGACGAAGTTGAAGCTGGTGCCCTGCACGATGAGCAGGCCGGCGCCCAGGGGGCCGAAGCGCTTGCACTGGACGTAGGTGGCGATGCCGGAAATGACCAGCGACATGGACACGATCAGGGTGGTGTCGCGGCTGCTGACGCCCAGGGCCTGGCAGATCAGCAGGCCGGGGGTGACGATGGGAACCAGGATGGCCAGCAGGTGCTGCAGGGCGGCGACGAAGGCGACGGGAGGCGCGGGGCGATCGTCGGGACCGTAGACCAGGTCAGGGCTGGGGTCGGCGTCGGATGAGCCGTGGGGGGCGGGTTGGGTCAGGGAGGCGGGTTGCATGGCGGATGGGCCGGCCAGGGTCGGGGTAGGGGAGGAAAGTGCGGGATTTTAGCGGGGAAGGCTCCGCGGCGTCCGGGGACGGACCGGGAGTGGGCCGGAGACGGGACCGGGCTCGCTGCCGCTGGTTAGAATCCCTGGTCGCCAATCAAAGGCAGGTCAGCCCCGCCATTCCATGCAAAAACGCGTCAAATGGGCCGTGATCACGCTGGTCCTGATCATCGCCGCGCTGCCGATGTTCCTGCTGTTCTGGCTGATGGACGGCGACGATTTCGCGGCCGTCGACCGCGGGCAGTCCTACGGCAGCAGCATCTATAAGAATTATCAGGGCGGCGTTTACGCCGCCGTTCCCAGCAACGGCTATTACCGCATGGACGAGGCCGATCCGGCCAGTTTCGCGGCCTTCGATACCGGGGCTTTCGATGGCAGGCAGGCGGCCAGGGACCAGCGCCACGTGTATTGCGGCAACCAGGTCCTGCCGGGCATGAAGCCGGCGCCTGCGCGTTACCTGGGCAACAGTTATTTCAGCGATGGCGCGGTCACGTATTTCTGTTCGATGCACAGTGTGCGCAACGAGGAACTGGGCATGCTGGACGAGTTCTGGCAGAAGGTCCTGTACCAGGCGGATGCCGGCCCCAAGCCACAGACCTATCTGTATCCGTTCGTCGCGCTACCGGCCAGCGCCCGGTCCTACCGGCCGCTACTGGACCGCGAGCTGGCCACCGACGACGAACGTGTGTACTACCGGGGCCGCGAAATGCCGCAGGCAGAGCCGGCCTCGCTGCGCCGCCTGCCAGCGGGCAGGGATGGCGACGTGCGGTCCAGCGACGATTTCTTCGCCGATGGCCGCCGCGTCTATTTCCACGAGCAGTTGCTGCCGCTGTCGGACGATCCCGCGCTGTACACCTTCATGGTGGGCGACCTGTACCGCCAGCCCTATCTCCGTGATCCGCGCGACGGCATGGTGTACGTGGGCGCGCAGCCCTTCGACGCGGCGCATGCGCCGTACCGGCTGCTGAACGAGCAGGGGCGGCATGTGTACCACGCGCTGTTCGCGACCAAGGACGGTATCTATTTCTACAACACGCAGACGCGGCAGGTGGAACGGGCTGGAGACGATCCGTTGGCTTCGGACACATACACCGCCCTGTCGCCCTACGTGTACACGGACGGCAGGCAGACGTTGTTCCTGCAGGCGCAGGAAGCCTGGGCCCGCAACTCGCGGGGCAGCGGCGGAGGGCTGGTGTCCCGTTCCACGCTGATCAACCAGCTGACGGATGCGCCGGCTGGGGAATGGAACAAGCGCGGCGTGGTTTATCACAACTTCGGCACGGTCTGGCAGAAGGGAGAGAAACTCTATTACCTCGACGAGTTGGGCCCTTCGCAGCTGATTTTCCATTCGATCTATCAGATCCAGGACCGCAGCACGGCGGATTTCCTGCTGCGCTCGCAAGAGACGCGGCAGATCACGGCCGCCGACATTCGCAAGCTGATCCGGGCCGGCAAGCTGGCGGTGCCGCAGCATGAAACCGTGCTGGAGGCGAAAACACGCTACCGCAAGGTGTTCTCGATTTTCTGAGGCGCCGCCCCTCCCCGAAATGGGGGGCTACGACCGGCTGGGGGAATTTCCGCCCGCCCTTGAAAACACGCCATTGGCCCCCACATCAATAGGGTTTCCCGGCGGCCGCGCGGGCCAGATGTCCCGGCAGCCAATCAATGTCCCCAATTTACTTACCTAGCCACGTAGAACTATGAGCCAAACCGCCACGCCTTCCACGTCCGAAACCCTGGGGTTCCAGGCAGAGGTGAAGCAGCTGCTGCACCTGATGATCCATTCGCTGTACAGCAACAAGGAAATCTTCCTGCGCGAGCTGGTATCGAACGCATCGGACGCCTGCGACAAGCTGCGCTTCGAGGCCATCGACCAGCCCGAACTGCTGGAAGGCAATGGCGAACTGGCCATTACGGTCAGCTACGACAAGGCCGCGCGCACCATCACCATCTCCGACAACGGCATCGGCCTGTCGCGCGATGAGGCCGTGGCCAACCTGGGCACGATTGCGCGTTCCGGCACGCGGGAATTTTTCTCGCAGCTGACCGGCGACAAGCAAAAGGACGCGCAACTGATCGGCCAGTTCGGCGTGGGTTTCTATTCCTCGTTCATCGTGGCCGACAAGGTCACGGTGGTCAGCCGCCGCGCCGGCGCCACGGACGCGATCCAGTGGGAATCGGACGGCCAGGGCGAATTCACCATCGCCGCCGCTGAAAAAGCCACGCGCGGCACGGACGTCACGCTGCATCTGCGCGCTGACGAAGACGAATTGCTCAACGGCTGGAAGCTGCGCGAGATCCTGCGCCGCTATTCGGACCACATCTCCCTGCCCATCCGCATGGCCAAGGAAGAGTGGGACCAGGAGAAGGGCGAGCAGGTCAAGACCGAAGAACTGGAAACGGTGAACCAGGCCAACGCGCTGTGGGCCCGCAGCAAGTCCGACGTCACGGAAGAGCAGTACCGCGAGTTCTACAAGACGGTGTCGCACGATTACGACGACCCGCTGACCTGGACCCACAACCGCGTGGAAGGCCGCAGCGAATACACGCAGCTGCTGTACGTGCCCAAGCATGCGCCCATGGACATGTGGGACCGCGACGGCCGCCACGGCGTGAAGCTGTACGTGAAGCGCGTCTTCATCATGGACGATGCCGACCAGCTGCTGCCCTCATACCTGCGCTTCGTGCGCGGCGTGATCGATTCGGCGGACCTGCCGCTGAACGTGTCGCGTGAAATCCTGCAGGAAAGCCGCGACGTGCGCGCGATCCGCGAAGGTTCGGCCAAGCGCATCCTGTCGCTGCTGGAAGACATGGCGGAGAACAAGCCGGAAGACTACGCCACGTTCTGGTCGGAGTTCGGCCAGGTGCTGAAGGAAGGTGCGGGCGAGGACTCGGCCAACCTGGAACGCATCGCCAAGCTCATGCGCTTTGCGTCGACGCAGACGGGCGACCAGGCCCAGACCGTGTCCTTCGCCGACTACGTGTCGCGCATGAAGGAAGGCCAGGACAAGATCTACTACGTCACGGCGGATACCTTCGCCGCGGCCAGCAACAGCCCGCATCTGGAAATCTTCCGCAAGAAGGGCATTGAAGTCCTGCTGCTGTCGGACCGCGTGGACGAATGGATGCTGTCCTACCTGCGCGAATTCGACGGCAAGTCGCTGGTCTCGGTGGCCAAGGGCGGCCTGGACCTGGCCGAGCTGGCCGACGAGGAAGAAAAGAAGCACCAGGCCGAAGTGGCCGAGGACTTCAAGCCGCTGGTCGAGCGTCTGCAGAAGACGCTGGAAGATCAGGTCAAGGAAGTGCGCGTGACCCTGCGCCTGGTGGATTCGCCGGCTTGCGTGGTGGTGGGCCAGAACGAACTCAGCCCGCACCTGCTGCGCATGTTGAAGGCCGCCGGCCAGGAAGCCCCCAACGTCAAGCCGGTGCTGGAAATCAACCCCGAGCATCCGTTGCTGGCCCGCATCCGCGCCGCCGAAGATGGCGAGTTTGACCAGTGGGCGCGTCTGCTGCTGGATCAGGCGCTGCTGGCCGAAGGCGCGCAAATTGCCGACCCGGCTGCGTTCGTGAAGCGGCTGAATGCGTTGCTGCTGAAGTAAGCGGGACGCGTGCTTGAAGACGAAAAGGCGCCTTGGGCGCCTTTTTTTCGTCCGGGGCACCGCTCCATGGACGATGGCCACAAAATTACCGACCGGTAATTTTGTGTGAAAATCAGGCCTGGATCGAAAAAATTATTCCCGTCCGGTAATTTTTCGGGCTGAGAAAACCGTACTGCGGTAAATTTTTCCCGATCGGTAATTTTTTTGCCACGCCGATCATATTATTGCCCTAAAATTACCGAACGGTAATTTTGGAGGCGCTCATGCCCGCGAACGATATTCCTGCCGCGCTTGCAGGCGGGGCCGGCGTAACGATCCGCACCTCGACCGAACTGGGCGAGCTGGTGAAGGCCGTCCGGCGCTCGCAGGGTTTGCTGCAAGCTGACCTGGCCGGTCTGTCCGGCACCGGCAACCGCTATGTGGTGGATCTGGAGCGCGGCAAGCCCACGCTGCAATTGCAGAAGGTGCTGGACATGCTGGATCTGCTGGGCCTGGAAGTGCAGGTGGCGCCCAAGCGCCCGAGGCTGCCATGACCGCCGCCGATGCGCTGGACATCTATCACGCGGACCGCAAGGTCGGCCGCTTGTTCGACGAGCGGCCGTTGCGCTTCGTGTATGACGACGCCTGGCTGAATTGGGCTGGCGCGCACGCCATTTCGCCATCGGTGCCTTTGCGCAGCGGCGATCATGCGGACGATGCGGTGCATGCATTCTTTGAAAACCTGTTGCCCGAAGGGCATGTGCGCAAGTTCCTGCAGGTCAGCCGCCATGCCACCACGGTCTTCGGCCTGTTGCGCAGCGTGGGCGGGGACACCGCCAGTGGGTTGACCATATTGCCGCAAGGCGAGCGGCCCGCGCCGGCGCGCCACCGGCCTGCGACGTGGCAGGACGTGGCAGTGCGCTTGCAGGACGTGGTTGTACCCGCGTTGGCGGCTGAGAACGCCGAGGGCGCCCGCATTTCTCTGGCCGGGGCGCAAGACAAGCTCCTACTGACGGTCATGCCCGATGGTTCGCCGGCGATCCCCGAGGGGGCGGCGCCGTCCACGCATATTCTGAAGCCGGATATTCGCGGCCTGGACGGCGTTTGGTCGTCGGCCTTGAACGAGACGCTGGTCATGCAGCTGGCCGCCAGAATGGGCCTGGGCGTGGCGGAAGTCCGCTATCAGCCCGATACGCACGCATGCCTGATTACCCGGTATGACCGCAAGCCTGACGACAAGGGCGGCTTGCTGCGGCTTCATCAGTTGGATCTCTGCCAGCTGGCCGGCAAGCCGTCCGACGTGAAGTATGAGTCCGACGGCGGTCCATCGTTGCAGCAATGTCGGGAGTTGTTGGGAGGCATGGGCATCGGCGCCGCGGATTTGAAGCGTTTCCTGCAATGGATATTCTTCAACTTGTGCGTCGGCAACAACGATAGCCATGCCAAGAACCTGTCCGTGCTGCAGACGCCGGACGGCCTGTACCGGCTGGCTCCGTTTTATGACCTGATGTGCACGGGTATGTACTCCGGGCTGGCTCGCAATTTCGCGTTTGCGATTGGCGGCGAAATGAAGCCGGGCAGCATCGACGCGGAACATATCGCGGCCATGGCCAAGGAGTTGGGCTTTGCCCTGCGCTACGTCAGGGCGGTAGGGGAGTCCTTGGTGGTTGCGCTTCCCGCGGCATTGGACGAGGTGCAGGCAGGGCTGATGGCGCAGGTGTCGGAGGGCGCGGAGCGCACCCTGATCGAGCGCTTGGGGCGCTGGATCAAGGCCAACACCCGCAAGCATGCCAAGCGGTGGGCAATGGACGCGTAGCCGCTCGTGGCCGCATGGGTTAGACCGTCTGGGCAGTTCCCCCGGCCCGTATCACTACCGCATCCAGCGCCATGGCGCCTTGCCCCTCAGGTAGCGCCAGCAAGGGATTGATCTCCACCGAACTGAAGTCCGCGCTACGCGCGTGGGCGAAACGGGACAGAGCCGCCAGCGCGTCGGCCAGCGCATCGATGTCGCAAGGGGGCGCGCCGCGCGCGCCTTGCAGCAGCGCGTAGCCCTTGATCTCGCGGATCATCGCCATGGCCTCGTCGCGGCCGAAGGGCGCGAGGCGGAAGCTCACGTCCTTGAGCACTTCGACGAAGACGCCGCCCAACCCGAACATGACGACCGGGCCGAAGATCGGATCGCAATGCACGCCGGCGATGCATTCCACGCCCTTGGGCGCCATGGGGGCGACGAGCACGCGATCGATGCGGGCGTCGGGCCGGTGCTGGCGCACCGAGTCCATGATGTCGGCGTAGGCGCGCCGCACGGCGTCTTCGCCGCGGATATTGAGTTTCACGCCGCCCACGTCGCTCTTGTGCGTGATGTCGGGCGAGACCACCTTGAGCACCACGGCGACGCTATCGCCCGAGGCGTCGCGGCCGGTTGCGCTCATGGCGGCGACGGCCCGCACTGCGGCGTCGGCGTCGGTGGCCAGCGTGCAGGGAGAGGCGGGCAAGCCGGCTTGGCGCAGCAGCTCCATTGCCTGAACTTCGTTATAGGCGTCCAGCAGTGGCGGCGTGTCGGCTGACTGGGTTGCGCGATCTTCCTCAGCCTTGTCGTGATCCGGATTGGCCGCCAGCCCGGCCACCGCGCCTATCGTGCGGATGGCGGCGCTGGGATCGGGGAAAACCAGGCAGCCCAGCTGTTCCAGTTCGCGGCGGCGCGCGGGTGGGAACAGCGCGCTGATCGCCAGCGGCACGTCCGGATGGCGGGCCTGCATCTGCCGCGCGAAGGCTTCGAAGGTGGGCCACAGGATTTCGGATGATCCAGCGGCGGCCAGGAAGACGGCCAGGGCGTCATAGCGGCCATCGGCCAGCATGTCGTCGGCGGTGGCCAGCAGCAGCCCAGGTTCGGACACGGCCTGGCCGGTGACGTCCACCGGGTTGCGGCCGCTGGCGAAGGGCACGCGCTCCAGCAGCCGCGCTTGCGCGTCGGCGGCGGGCTCGGGCAGCGCCAGGCCGGTGTCGGCGGCTTCGTCGGCCATCAACGCGCCGACTCCGCCGGAGATGGTGAAAATGCCCAGACGCCGGCCTTGCGGCGGCCGTTTCCAGGTGTCCAGCGCGTAGCCCAGGTTGAAGAATTCCTCGATGGTGCGCGCGCGCAGAGCGCCGTACTGGCGGAATAGCGCGTCGTACACGGCGTCGTCGCCGGCCAGGGCAGCGGTGTGCGAAGCCGCGGCTTGCGCGCCGGCCTGGGTGCGGCCGATCTTGGTGACGACCACGGGCTTGCCCGCCGCGCGCGCCGCGGCCAGCGCGCGGCGCAGCTTGGCGCCGTCGCGGCAGCCTTCCATATAGGCCATGATGACGCGGGTATCGGCGTCGCGCGCCAGCCATTCGATGCAGTCGGCGACGTCGATGTCGGCCTCGTTGCCGGTGCTGATCCAGTGCGACAGGCCCAGGCCGCGTTCGCGCGCCATGCTGTAGGCATAGGCGCCGAACGCGCCGCTCTGCGACACCATGCCGATGCCGCCGGGGGCGACCACGCCGTTGGCCGGCGCGGGCGAGAAGGTGGCATAGACATTGCGCCGCACGTTCATGAAGCCCAGGCAATTGGGACCCAGCAGCCGGATGCCGCGCTCGCGCGCGATGGCGCAGAGTCGTTCCTGTTGCCCGGCGCCGTGTGCGCCGGTCTCGGAGAAGCCGGAGGTGAACACCACGGCCGCGCCGACCTGGCCGGGCCGGGCGCGCTCCAGCGCCTGCGCGGCGTGGGCGGCCGGCACGGCCAGGATGGCCAGGTCCACGTCCGCGTCCAGCGCGTCCAGGCCGGATATGGCGGGGAGCCCGGCGATGATGTCCGCGCGCGGGTTGACGGGAATGATGCGGCCGCCGTAGCCGTGCTGCAGCAGCAGGCTGATCGGCATCGCGCCGATCTTGCCCGGCGTGGCCGAGGCGCCGACGATGGCGATCGCTTGCGGATCGAAGAGGCGGGACAGGGAAGTGTCGGTCATGATGTGGCGATGAAGGATCAGGAGAAACGCACGACGCTGCGGCCGGTGCTGCCGCGTTCGAGCATGGCGGCTAGTGCCTGGGGCAGTTCGCGGGGTTCGATGACGCGCGCGATCAGGTCGAGATGCGCGGGGCGGTATTCGGCGGCAAGCTTGTTCCATACCTGGCGCCGCAGCGGCATGGGGCTGTTGGCGTTGATGCCCAGCAGTTTGACGCCGCGCAGGATGAAGGGGATGACCGAGGTGGGCAGTTCCGCCCCGCCCGCATTGCCGAAGGCGGCGGCCACGCCGTCCGGCTTCAGGCTGGCCAGGGCGTGCGCCAGCAGCGGGCCGCCCACGGAGTCGACCACGCCCGCCCAGCGCGCGCTCATGAGCGGCTTGATGCCGGCGGACAGGTCGGGCGGGGCCATCACCTCCTGCGCGCCCAATGAGCGCAGATAGTTCTCCGCATCCGGCTTGCCGGACATGGCGCAGACGCGGTAGCCGCGCTGGCTCAGGATGTCGATGGCGACGCCGGCAACGCCGCCGGTGGCGCCGGTGACCAGCACCTCGCCGTGCTCCGGCGTCAGTCCGCAGTGCTCCATCCAGTGCAGCGACAGCGCGGCGGTATAGCCCGCGGCGCCCAGCACGGCGGCGTCGCGCAGCCCGATGCCGGCGGGCAGCGGCAGCACCCAGTCATGGCGCACCCGCGCGTACTCGGCGTAGCCGCCGTCGCAATCCACGCCGATGCCGAAACCGTGCACCACCACTTCCTGGCCGGGCGCCAACGACGGGTCGGCGGAGTGCACCACGGTACCCGAGAGGTCGATGCCGCCGATGCGCGGATACTCGCGGACGATGCCGCCGCGCCCCGCCTGGGCCAGCGCATCCTTGTAGTTCAGGCCGGCATAGGCCACCTTGATGAGCGTGTCGCCCGCGGATAGCTGGTCCGCGGTCAGGGTGTCGTAGCGGCCTTGCGGGGGTTGGCCCGTTGCGCCCGCGTGCAGGCGGTAGGCCTGGAATTCGGGGTGTTCCATATTCGTCTCCTTGGGGGCTCAGGCTTGCGCCAGCAGCCGGCGCGCCAGCGTGGCGCGGTGCAGTTCATTGGCGCCGTCATAGATGCGGAAGGGGCGCATTTCCTGCCAGACCATGGCCACGGGCGTGTCGTCGGACAGGCCTGACGCGCCCATCATCTGCACGGCGCGGTCGGCCACGCGGTTCACGGCTTCGGATACGAAGACCTTGGCCATGGCGCTGTGCTGCTTCACCGACAGGCCTTCGTCCATGCGGCCGGCGCAGTCCAGCGTCATGAGGCGGGCGGCGTGCAGGTCGATGTGCGAATCCGCGACCATGGCCTGGATCTGCTGCAGGTCCGCCAGGCGCGAGCCGAAGGAGTCGCGCTGCACCACATAGGCTTGCGCCGTCTCCAGCGCGCGCCGCGCGCGGCCGATGTAGCGCATGCAATGCGACAGGCGGGCGGGTTCCAGCCGCAGCTGTGCATATTCCAGGCCACGGCCGGGCTCGCCCAGCACGGCCTCGTCGCCGACCTCGCAGTCCTGCAGCAAGATCTCGGCGTGGCCGCCGATCTGGTAGCCCGTGACCATGCCGATGTCGCGCACCACGCGATAGCCCGGCGTGTCGGCGGGCACCAGGAACAGCGTGACGCCGGCTTCCGCCCGCGCCAGCACCAGCGCGAAATCCGCGCCCACGCCGCCGCTGATGAATTGCTTGTGGCCGTTCAGCACCCAGCGCGCGCCGCGCCGCTCGGCGCGGGTACGCAGCATGGACGGATCGGAGCCGGCGCCGGGTGCGGGTTCGGTCATGGCGAAGCAGGCGCGCTGCTCGCCGCGCACCAGCGGCGCGAGGAAGCGTTCCTGTTGGGCAGGGTTGCCCAGGCGCAGCAGCGTCAGCATGTTGGGCTGGTCGGGCGCGGCGCAGTTCAGCGCGGCGGGCCCCAGGAATCCGCGTCCCGCTTCCTCCAGCACCTGCGCCAGCGCGCGCCAGCCCAGCCCCAGTCCGCCCCATTCCTCGGGCAGCTGCGGCGCATACAGGCCGGCCTCGCGGGCCTGGGTGCGCAAGCGGGCGACGCAGCTGTCCAGCGCCGCTACGTCGCGGGCGATGGCGGGGGACTCGGCCGGTATTGCGACCTCGTCCACGAAGCGGCGCACGCGTGCGCACAGGTCTTGCAGGGCGTCGCCGCCGGCATGTTCTTGCTTGGACTGCATGGTTTATTCCTCGATCTTCACGCCGGCCTGCTTGACCACGGCGCGCCATCTGTCGGTTTCGTCGACGATGTGCTGGCCGAAGGCTTCGGGCGTGCCGCCGGTGGCTTGCATGCCCAGCCCGGCGAAGTAGCTGCGCACTTCAGGATCGGCCAGCACGCTGTTGAGCTGCCGGTTTAGCAGGGCGATCACGTCCTTCGGCGTACGCGCCGGCGCCATCACGCCCCACCAGGACGAGGCCGCCAGCGGCACGCCCAGCTCGGCCAGCGTGGGTACGTCGGGCATCTCGGGATTACGCGCCTGCGCGGCAATGGCGACGGCCCGCAGGCGGCCGGCCTTGACCTGCGCAAGAACCGGCGCCAGATTGTCGAAGCTCAGCTGGACCTGTCCGCCGACCAGCGCGGTGGCGGCTTCGCTGCTGCCCTTGTAGGGAATATGCCGCAGCGCGATGCCGGTCTGGTGCGCGAACTGTTCGCCCGCCAGATGCGGAATGCTGCCGGTGCCGGCCGTGGCGTAGGTCAGGCCCTGCTGCTGCGCGGCGGCGCGCTTGAGGTCTTCCAGCGTGCGCCAGGGGCTGGCGGCCGGCAACAGCAGGTAGACCGGCACGTCCGTGGCCCACGCGACCGGCGCAAGATCCTTCTTCACGTCGTAGGGCAGCTTGGCGTACAGCACGCTATTGGTCGCCAGGTTGGCCGTGCCCATCAGCAAGGTATATCCGTCGGGCGCGGCGCTGGCGACATAGGCTGTGCCGATCTGCGTGGCGCCGCCGGGCTTGTTTTCGACCACCACGGGCTGGCCCAGCAAGGGCGCCAGCTTGCGGGCGATCATGCGCGCCGCGGTGTCGGTGCCGCCGCCGGCCGCATAGGGCACGATCAGGCGCACCGGCTTGTCGGGGTAGGCAGCGGCCTGCGCGTTCCCGGCCGTGGCCAGTATGGCGGCGGCCGCGCACAAGGCGTGCAGCGTTCGGATGAAGGATGGCATGGCAATCTCTCCGCGATGGACCGATGGACTATTGGATGCGGGTGCCGGTGGACTGCACCAGCTTGGCCCACCAGGCGGTTTCGTCCGCGATCTGCTTGGCGAATTCGGCCGGCGTGCTGGCCAGCGGTTCGGCGCCCAGCTCCTGGAAGCGCGCGCGCAACTGCGGGTCCTGCAGCGCCTTGACCACGGCCGCGTGCAGGCGCTCGATTACCGCCGGGTCGGTGCCGGCGGGCGCCATCAGGCCCTTCCAGGCCATCACCACAAAGCCCTTCTGGCCGGCCTCGTCGAAAGTGGGGATGTCGGGCGCGGCGGTGGCGCGCTGGTCGCTGGGCACGGCCAGCGCGCGCAGCCCGCCGGCCTTGACCTGCGGCAGCAGGGCCGGCATGTTGTCGATCATGAAATCGATGTGGCCGGCCACCAGGTCGGTGATGGCGGGGCCGGAGCCTTTGTATGGCACGTGCTCGGCCTGGATGCCAGTCTGCTGCTTGAGTAGTTCCCCGGCCAGCTGGGCGGGCGAGCCGTTGCCCGGCGAGCCGAAGGACAGCTTGCCGGGGTTGTTGCGCGCGTATTGCAGGAACTCCTGCAGCGTCTTCACCGGCATCGATTTCGTCACTACCATCAGGTTGTGCTCGCGCTCCAGGCAGGTGATGGGCGCCAGGTCCTTGGCCGGGTTGAACGGCATGTTGGCGTACAGGCTGGGATTGACGACCGTGGGTCCCGCCGCCGCCAGCAGCAGCGTGTAGCCGTCGGGTGCGGCGCGCGCCACGAAGTCGCCGCCGATGTTGCCGCCGGCGCCGGGCTTGTTCTCGACGATGACGGGCTGGCCCAGGATGGGGTGCAAGGCCTCGGCCAGCAGGCGTCCCAGGATGTCGGTCGAGCCGCCCGGCGCGAACGGCACGATCAGCCTCACGGGCTTGTCGGGGTAGGCGGCCGCGGCTTGCGGCGGCAGCGCGGCGCAGGTGAGGGCGGCGGCCATAGCGCCGATCCACTTCGGCAGGTGCTTGTGCAGCATGATGGAAGTCTCCTTTGGTTTGATGGGCCGCCGGCTTCTTGCGGCTGCGGTCCCGGTAGTGCCCTAGCGGCCGGGCGTGTAGCCCGCCTGGGTCAGCGTGTGGCGGGCGATATTCAATTGATGGATCTGGCTGGTGCCTTCGTACAGGCGGAACAGGCGCACGTCGCGGTAGAAGCGTTCGATGCCATGGTCGGCGATGTAGCCATAGCCGCCATGCATCTGCACGCAGCGGTCAGCCACGCGGCCGCACATTTCCGACGCGAAGTACTTGCAGATCGATGCATTCAGCGTCACGTCCGCGCCCGCGTCGCGTTCGCGGGCGGTTTGCAGCACCAGCGCGCGGGCGGCCTGGATCTCGGTCTGGCAATCGGCCAGCATGGCCTGGATCAGCTGGAAGTCCATCAGCGGCTTGCCGAATTGCTGGCGCTCGGCCACGAAGCGCAGCGTGTCGTCCAGCATGCGCATGGCCGGGCCTATGCACAGCGCCGCCAGATGGATGCGCTGCTTGTTCAGCACCTTCATGGCGGTCTTGAAGCCCAGGCCTTCCTGGCCGCCGATGATATTGGCAGCGGGCACGCGGCAGTCCTGGAAATGCACGGAGGACACGGGCGATCCGGCCTGGCCCATCTTGTCGTAGGGCTGGCCGGTGGACAGGCCCGGCGTGCCGCGCTCCACGATGAAGGCGGTGATGCCCTTGGCGCCGGGCGCTTGCGGATCGGTGCGCGCCATGACGGTGAACAGGCCCGCCAGCGGCGCATTGGTGATGAAGCACTTCTCGCCGTTCAGCACATAGTGGTCGCCGTCGCGCACGGCGGTGGTGCGCAGGGCGGTGGCGTCGGATCCCGCCTGCGGCTCGGTCAGGGCGAAGCAGCCGGTCAGTTCGCCGGACGCCAGCAACGGCAGGTAGCGGGTTTTCTGTGCATCGGTGCCGTCGGCCACCAGCGCTTCGGAACCGATGCCGGTATTGGTGCCGACCCGGGCGCGGAATGCCACCGAGCATTGCGACAGCTCCATGGCCGCCAGGATCAGCTCTTCGGTCGTCATGCCCGCGCCGCCGTATTGCTCCGGGATGGAGTAGCCGAACAGCCCTTGCGCGGCCATGCTGGCGACCAGGTCCTGCGGCACCTCGTCCAGGCGGGCGACCTCGGCTTCGCGCGGCGCCAGTTGCTCGCGCACGTAACGGCGCAGCGATTCGAGGAATTGCGGGAAACCGTCGGGGTCCCTGATCATGGCTAGTCTCCGTTTCATCATGGGCGCTGATGCGTGCCGCGCCGTGTTGAATCCAGGCTAGCAAAAGGCTGCGGGATTTGAGACAAGTGTTTCGATATCTTGAACGTGACGCGTGCTGGCAGGGCGACCGCTGCTCTATGATTCTCAGGAACGGGCCGCGCATTCCGCGCGTCCCGGGATCAGGATCGCGACTATGACCACCAGCCCGGGCGAGCGCCATGCCGACCCCGCCTTCGCCACCACGCTGGCGCACGGTTTGTCGGTGCTGCAGGCCTTCCGGCACGGCGAACCCGCGCTCAGCAACCGCGAACTGGCGGACCGCACCGGCCTGTCCAAGGCCACGATTTCACGGCTGACCACCACCCTGATGCAGCGCGGCCTGCTGCGCTACGACGCGGGCCTGCGCCGCTATCGGCTGGGTACCGCGGTGCTGTCGCTGAGCTATCCGCTTCTGGCCAGTATCAAGGTCCGGCAACTGGCGCGTCCGCTGATGAAGCGGCTGGCGGACGCCGCGGGCGGCTCGGCGTCGCTCGGCATGCATCACGGTCTGAACATGGTGTATGTGGAAACCTGCCGCGGCCATGACGCCGTGTCGTTCCGGCCGGACATCGGCGCTTTGCTGCCGCTGCTGCCTTCGGCCATGGGGCGCGCCTGGCTGGCGCAGGCGCCGGCCGACGAGGCCGAACCCGTGCTGGCGGCGCTGCGGCGCCAGGACCCGGCCGTGTGGCGCCGCCACGCGCCGGACTGGGAGCAGGCGCGCCGCGACTACGCCGAATACGGCTATTGCGTGGGGCAGGGCGATTGGCACTCGGACGTGCACGCGGTGGCGGTACCCATGCGTACGCGCGTCGACGGCCAGGCGCTGGTGTTCAATTGCGGCGTACCCGTCACGCGGCTGCGCCCGGGCGACCTGCGCGGCCGTATCGCGCCGCGCCTGTTGACGCTGGTGGCGCGCGTCGAAAAAATGCTGGAGCGTCAGCATGACGAGTGACCAGGACCGCGAATTCACCACCACGCTGGCGCGCGGCATCGATATCCTGGCCTGCTTCCGGGCTGACCGGCCGGTGCTGGCCAACAAGGACTTCGCGCAGCAGACCGGCCTGTCGCGTAGCGCCGTGGCGCGGCTGACCCACACGCTGGTCGAACTGGGTTTTTTGCAACGCGAGGGCGACCCGGCGCGCTACCGGCTGGGCGCCTCGGTGCTGGCGCTGAGCTATCCGCTGCTGGCCAGCATGCAGATCCGGCAGTTGGCGCGGCCGTTGATGAAGCAGTTGGCCGACCATGCGCGGGGCGCCGTGTCCCTGGTGGTGCGCGACCGCCTGCAGATGGTGTACGTGGAAACAGCAAGGTCCAACGAGGCCTTGCAAACCCGACCGGACATAGGTGCCTCGCTGCCCTTGCTGTCCAGCGCTGCCGGCAAGGCGTGGCTGGCGCGAGTCTCGGATGAAGAGCGGGCCGTCGTGCTGAACCAGCTGCGCGTGGCGGATGCACGCCACTACGAGACCCACGTTCCCAATCTGGCGGCCGCGCGCCGCGACCTGGAACGCAAGGGCTATTGCGGCAACAACCTGGAGTGGCGTCCGGACGCCTACGGCTTTGCCGCGCCGCTGGGGCGGCCTTACCAGTCGCTGCTGTATGTCTTCAATTGCGGCGTGCCGGCGGGCGACGGTCCTTACCGCGAGCGCGCGGCCGACATCGGCCCGCGGCTGGTCGCCTTGGCGCGCGAGACGGAAAGGCTGTTGGGGCTGGCCTAGCGTTCCTGGGGGCGTCCGGGATTCATGACTCCAAGTCAAAAGTGTTTCGCTGTTTCCTACCTTTTTCCGCAAGGATCGCAGCGGCATACTGGGCGCCTGCCTTCCGATCGGACCTTTCCCGCGCCCCGGCCATCCGCGCCGGCCCGCTCCCGAAACACCCCGGTCGGCGCAATCGAACCCAAGGAAACCACATGCATCCCCAGGACTCCCAGCCGGTGAAGGCCGGCCTGCCATTGTTGGCGCTCGCCGTCGGTGCCTTCGGCATCGGCGTGACCGAGTTTTCTCCCATGGGCCTGTTGCCCGTCATCGCCGAAGGGGTGGACGTGTCCATCCCCAGCGCCGGCATGTTGATCAGCGCCTACGCCATCGGCGTGATGGTAGGCGCGCCGCTGATGACGCTGGCCCTGTCGCGCTGGTCGCGCCGCAACGCGCTGCTGGTGTTGATGGCGATCTTCACGGTGGGTAACGTGCTTTCCGCGCTGGCGCCCAACTACACGACCCTGCTGCTGGCACGTCTGGTCACCAGCCTGAACCATGGCGCCTTCTTCGGCCTGGGTTCGCTGGTGGCCGCCAGCGTGGTGCCGCGCCACAAGCAGGCCAGCGCCGTTGCTACCATGTTCCTGGGGTTGACCATCGCCAACGTGGGCGGGGTGCCGGCCGCCACCTGGCTCGGGCAGGTCATCGGCTGGCGCATGTCATTCGCCGCGACCTCGGTACTGGGCCTGATCGCGATGCTGTCGCTGTGGTTCGCGCTGCCGGCGGGCGAGGCCGGACGCCGTCCCGACATCCGCCGCGAGCTGGCCGTGCTGAAAAGCCCGGTGGTGCTGGTGGCCTTGCTGACCACGGTGCTGGGCGCGGGCGCGATGTTCACGCTCTACACCTATGTGGCGCCGACCCTGGCCGAACTGACGGGCGCCTCGCCCAACTTCGTCACGGCGATGCTGGTGCTGATCGGCGTCGGTTTCACCATCGGCAATACGGTGGGCGGGCGCTTCGCCGACCGTTCGCTGGACGGCAGCCTGATCGCTTTCCTGGTGCTGATCATCGCGGATCTGCTGGCGTTCCCGTGGCTGGCGGCCACGCCGGTCGGCGCCGCCATTGCACTGCTGATCTTCGGCTTCGGCACATTCGCCGTGGTGCCGCCGCTGCAGATGCGTGTCATGCGCGCCGCCACCGACGCGCCGGGCCTGGCCTCGTCGGTGAACGTGGGCGCCTTCAACCTGGGCAACGCGGTGGGCGCGGCGGCTGGCGGGGGCGTGATCTCGGCGGGCATGGGCTATGCCGCGGTGCCCGTGATCGGCGCCCTGATCGCCGCGGCCGGCCTGGGCCTGGTGCTGTGGCAGCGCGCCAGCAACCAGCGCCAGCGGAAGCTGGCCATGCAAGGCTGCTGAGGCGGCGATGGACGCCAAGTAAAAAAGGGCGCCTGTGCATGCAGGCGCCCTTTTTCCATGCCGGGAAACCGGAACGATCAAGCCTCGATCCGCTCCACCTTTCCCACCAGCAGGATGTACGACAGCGCGCCCAGCAAGGCCAGCGACGACACATACACAATGGCCGGCGCGAAGCTGTCCTTGGTCACCAGGAAGCCGATCACAATGGGCGTGCAGATCGACGACAGATTGCCGACGAAGTTGAACACGCCGCCCGTCAGTCCCAACAGGCGTACGGGCGCCAGCGTCGACACCAGCGACCAAGTGATGGACGCCAGCCCGTTGCCGAAGAAAGCCACCGCCAGGAAGAAGATCACCCAGGGTGTGGAATCGGTGAAGTTCGCGCCGATCATCGAGGTGGAGATCAAGAGTCCCAGGATGATGGGCAGCTTGCGCGCCAGGCCGATGGTGGCGCCGCGGCGGATCAGAAAGTCGGACAGCACGCCCGAGCACAGCACGCCGACGAAGGCCGCCAGGAACGGCACCGACGCCAGAAAGCCGGACTTGATGAAGTCCATGCCGCGGTACTTCACCAGGTAGGTGGGGAACCAGGTCAGGAAGAACCACAGCGTGGAGGTCAGGCAGAACTGGCCCAGGTACACGCCCCACAGCTTGCGCTTGCTCATGACCAGGCCCAGGTCGTTCCAGTTGAAGGGGGCCTTCTTTTCCTTGACGCTGCGGTCCAGGTCGACCACCCCGCCGCCTTGCTGGATCAGCTCGATTTCCGCCGCATTGGCGCTCTTGAACTGGCGCGGCTCGCGGTAGATCATGAACCACAGCACGCCCCACACGATGCCCAGCAGCCCGGTGCTGACGAACACCATGTGCCAGCCGTAGTGGTGTTGCAGCCAGGCCAGCACCGGCGTCAGGAACGCCAGGCCGACGAACTGGCCCGAGGTATAGAAGCCGATGGCGGTGGCGCGTTCGCGTTCCGGGAACCAGGTGGTGACGACGCGGTTGTTGATCGGATAGGCCGGCGCTTCCAGCGCGCCCACGGCCAGGCGCAGCACGAACAGGATCACGAAGCTGCCGGCAAAGCCCATGAAGAACGTGGCCGCCGACCACAGGATCAGCGCGGCGGCGTACAGCACGCGCGGCGATACGCGGTCCACCAGCCAGCCGCCGGGGATCTGCATGGCGGCGTAGGTCCAGCCGAAGGCCGACAGGATCAGACCTTCATGCACCGTGTCCAGGCCGAACTCGTCCTTGAGCGCCGGCGCGGCGATGGACAGGTTGCTGCGGTCCAGGTAGTTGATGACGACGGTGATGAACAGCATCACCATGATGAGGTACCGGCTGCGCGTGGGGCGCTGGGCGCTCTGCAGGCCGGCGTGCGTGGCTGTGGACAAGGGCTGTCTCCTCTTTCTCTTTATCTATCGGCGGATGGCGGGCGGCTTACCATTCGGCGAAGCTGCCGTCGGCGTGGCGCCAGACCGGGTTGCGCCAGCGGTGGCCCACGGCGGCGCGTTCCTTCACGTATTCCTCGTTGACCTCGATGCCCAGGCCGGGGCCTTGCGGAATCGCGACCATGCCGTCTTCGTAGGCAAAGACTTCGCGATTGCTGACGTAGTCCAGCAGGTCGTTGGCGGCGTTGTAGTGGATGCCCAGGCTCTGTTCCTGGATGAAGGCGTTGTAGCAACCCGCGTCGATCTGCAGGCAGGTGGCCAGCGCGATCGGGCCCAGCGGGCAGTGCAGGGCCAGCGCCACGTCGTAGGCTTCGGCCATGGCCGCGATCTTGCGGGTTTCGGTGATGCCGCCGGCGTGCGAGGGATCGGGTTGGATGATGTCCACATAGCCTTCGGACAGCACGCGCTTGAAGTCCCAGCGCGAGAACAGGCGTTCGCCCAGCGCGATCGGGGTGGAGGTCAGCGGCGCCAGTTCCTTCAGCGCTTCGTAGTGTTCGCTCAGCACCGGCTCTTCGATGAACATGAGCTTGAACGGATCCAGCTCTTTCATCAGCACCTTGGCCATGGGCTTGTGCACGCGGCCGTGGAAGTCCACGCCTATGCCCACATTGGGGCCGACTGCGTCGCGCACGGCAGCCACGTTCTCCAGGCACTTCTCGACCTTGTCGAAGGAATCGATGTACTGCAGTTCTTCGGTGCCGTTCATCTTCACGGCGGTGAAACCGCGTTCCACGGCGCTCTTTGCGGCCGCGGCGGTGTCGGCGGGGCGGTCGCCGCCGATCCACGAGTACACGCGGATGCGGTCGCGCACGTTGCCGCCCAGCAGTTGCGATACCGGCACGCCCAGGTGCTTGCCCTTGATGTCCCACAGCGCCTGGTCGATCCCGGCCAGCGCGCTCATGTGGATGGCGCCGCCGCGGTAGAAGCCGCCGCGGTACAGCACGGTCCAGTGGTCTTCGATGTTGCGGGGGTCTTTGCCGATCAGGTAGTCGGACAGTTCCTCGACGGCGGCGGCCACCGAATGCGCGCGGCCTTCGACGACGGGCTCGCCCCAGCCGACGATGCCTTCGTCCGTTTCAATCTTCAGGAAGCACCACCGCGGCGGCACGATGTAGGTGGTGAGCTTGGTGATCTTCATGCTTGGGTCTCCTGGGCGGGATAGGCGCGTTGCCAGGCGGCGATGAATGCGCGCGCGTTCTGGCCGATGGCGGCGGCCGACAGGCCGGGTTTGTACAAGGCGGAGCCCAGGCCGAAGCCGCTGGCGCCCGCCTGGGCGTAAATGGCGATGTTGTCGGGCGTGATGCCGCCCACGGGCGCCAGCGCGATAGGCGGGCGCAGCACGGCGCGCCAGGCTTTCAGCACGGCGGGGCCGAGCTGCTCGGCCGGGAACATCTTCAGCACGTCGGCGCCTGCCGCCAGGGCCGCGTAGGCTTCGGTGGGCGTGGCCACGCCGGGGCAGGAGGCCATGCCTAGCGCTTTGGCCGCGCGGATCACGGCGGCGTCGCTGTGCGGCATGACGATCAGTTCGCCGCCTGCCTGCTGGACCCGGGCGCAGTCCTCGGGATCCAGCACGGTGCCGGCGCCGATCAGGCAGTCGGTGGGGAGCGCCGCGCGCATGGCGCGGATGCTGTCCAGCGGGTCGGGCGAATTCAGCGGCACTTCGATCAGGCGGAAGCCCGCGGCATAGAGTTCCAGCCCTATGGCTTCGGCCTCGGCGGGCGTGATGCCGCGCAGGATGGCGATCAGGCCGCAGTGGGCCATGGCGGTTTGCAGACCAGGATGGTTCATGTTCGGTTCCTATTCTTTGGAAGGCGAGGCGACCAGCCCGGCGCAGACGGCCAGGTGCCAGAGGCCGCGCTCGGTGGCGTTCTGCGCCTGCTCGGGCGTACCCAGGCCGTAGTGCTGCATGGCCTGGATGTAGCGGCGGCACAGCGCGGGATCGCCGCAGAGCACGATGCGGGGCAGTTCGCCCTGCTGTTGCAGCATGTCGGCCAGCGCCGCGATTTCATGGCCGATGAGCAGGCCCGACAGATAGTCGGCTTGCGACTCGGGCGCCAGCTCACCGGTCAGGCCGAGCGCGCGCGTGCTGAAGATGGTGGACAGCACGCCGGCGCGGCCGGCGGGCGCGCCGGCCACTTTCAGGCCGCGCTCGAAGGCGGCCATGTCGGCGCTGGCGGCGTCGGCCATGGTCCGGCCCAGGATGGTGTGGCCGCGCAGCGCGGCATAGACCTCGCCGGTCATGAAGGTGTCGAAGTGCGTGACGCGGCCGCGGCGGGCGCTGACCCACTTCGAATGCGTTCCGGGCAGGCCGATCAGGACGCTGTCGGCGCTGCGGGTCGCCTGGTCCGCCATCACGCCGACGACCTGGGTCTCTTCGCCGCGTATCACGTTGGGCAGGCCATGGCGCTGGATCAGGCCGGGCACGATATGCAGGGAAGTGCCAGCCTCGCGTTCGACCTTGGTCAGCAGCGTCCCGATGCGCTGCAGGTCGACGGGCACGTCCAGGTAGGCGGCTTCCTTCCAGCCCTGGGCGCTGCCGACCATGCCGCAGGCGATCACCGGCAGCTTGGGCTCGGCTCGCAGCCAGTCGCCGCAAGCTTGTTCGAAGGCCAGTTCGAAGCCCGACAAGGCGGTGGTGGCGGCGCCGTCCTGCAGCGGCTGCGGCAGGCGCATGATGCCCCAGGGCAGGTGGCGCGTGTCCAGCGTGCGGCCGGCGGCATCCAGCCGGTAGGCGCGCAGGGAGGAAGTACCCCAATCCAGCGCGATGAGCGCCGCGCGGGCGGGAGATCCGGTAGTCATCAGAAGCTGTCTCGTTTCCGGCCGCAAATCCGGCTGCGGACGCGCGGTGAGGCTGGCGCGGGGCAGAGGTTTTGCGGACCTTGTTGTCTGATGCCCGCAGGACGTTGGGAGCGCGCGGCGGGCGATGGGAAAAATTCTAGATCAGCGCTTGAAAAATCTCAAAATATAGAATTAAATCCCACATACAGGGAATAATGACTGGTGGTAGTCGATTCGCCATCCTGCGCCCTTTCTGGGGCACCGCCCGGAAAGCGCGCCTTTTCCCGGCATCCGGCCGCGATCTTGGCGGTTATGCTTGCACTCGTCCTCTTTGTCGCCGACCCCGTTTTCATGACCACCTTGCCGACTCCTGACCGCACGCCCACCTTGGATCCCGATGCCGCCGCGCCCGCAGGCACGCAGACGCTGATGCGTGGCCTGGCGGTGGTGCAGGCGGTGGCCACCGGCGCGCGCGACCTGAAGGAAATCTGCGCCCGCATCGGCGTGGCGCGCAGCACCACGCACCGCTTGGCCAGCTGCCTGGTGCAGGAGCGCTATCTGCGGTCCTTGCCTGGCGTGGGTTATGTGCTGGGGCCCAAGCTGATCGAACTGGGCTTCCAGGCGCGCGAGGCCTTCCCCATGGCGACGCTGGCGCGTCCCTACCTGGACGGCCTGGCGGAACAGACGGGCGACACCATCCATCTCGCCGTGCGCGACAACGACGAGGTCCTGTACCTGGAAAAGATCCCCGGCAAGAAGGGGCTGGAAATGCGCTCGCGCGTAGGGCACCGCATGCCGCTGGCCGCCACCGGCGTGGGCAAGGCGCTGCTGCTGGATACCGAAGAGCCGCAATGGAAGGCGCTGTACCGCGTCGGCGCGCCGGTGTCGTCGCGCGCGCCCGGCGGCAGCCAGACCTGGGAGATCTTCCGCGACCGCATGCGCGACTATGCCGCCAACGGCTATGCCTTCGACCTCGAAGACAACGAACCGTCGATCCGCTGCGTGGCGGCGCCGGTGCGCGACGCCTCCAGCGGCATCGTCGCCGCCATCAGCGTATCGAGCACGGTGCCCTACATGTCGCTGGAGCGCATGCGCGACATGGTCGCCGTCGTGCAGGGCGCGGCGGCGGGGATTTCAGCGGAACTGGGGTGGAAGGTGGACCGCGGCTGAGGCCGCGGCCCCGCGCCTTATTCCAGCGGCAGCGTCAGCACGCCCTGCGGGGCTGGACGCATCATGACGCGGCGATACCAGGCCGATAGCGCCGGCGTGTCGGGGCGCTCGATCGGCAATGCCAGCCAGCGGTGGGCGGAGCAGACCAGGGCGATGTCGCCCATGGTCAAGTGGCGCCCGGCGATGAACTCGCGGCCTTGCAGGGCCTGGTCCAGGATCAGGGCGCGCGCATTGGAACGCTTGACCGAGTTTTCAATCGCGGCCTGGTCGCGCTTGGCCTCGGGCGTGCGGATCAGGCCCAGGAAGGCCGGACCCATGACGCCCTGCCATTCGGTGGCTTGCCAGTCCATCCAGCGGTCGGCGTCCGCGCGCATGCACGCGTCTTCCGGCCACAGGCTGCCCGCGCCGTAGCGCGCAGCCAGGTAACGCACGATAGCGTTCGATTCCCACAGCACGAAGCCGCCGTCGTCGATGACGGGCACCGTCCGGTTGGGATTCAGCTTGGCGAACTCGGGCGTGTCGACCACGCCGAACGGGCCGCCGGCCTGCGTGAAGGAATGCGGCAGGGCCAGTTCGCGCACCGCCAGCATGACTTTCTGAACGTTGACGGAAGTCAGGCGTCCCCAGATCTTCAACATAACCATTCCTTGTAGTGTCAGACGGGCGGCAACTGCCGCCGTGCAAAGCCGCTGTCGCGCGCAAAGCGCGTCCAGTTGAAAGCGGGCCCGGGGTCGGTCTTGCGCCCCGGCGCGATGTGCTCGTGGCCCCAGGCGGCGGCAAGAGGATAGCGCGCGCGCAGCGCCGGCGTCAGCTTGCGCAGCGCCAGGTACTGCGGTTCGGCATAGGGCAGGGTATCCGTGCCTTCAAGCTCTATGCCGATGGAGAAGTCGTTGCAGCGTTCGCGGCCCGCATGGCGCGACACGCCTGCGTGCCAGGCGCGCTCGTCGGTGGCGACGAACTGGATGATGCTGCCGTCGCGGCGGATGAAGAAATGCGCCGACACGCGCAGGCCGCGCAGCCGTTCCAGCCAGGGATGCGACCCGTAGTCCAGCGTATTCAGGAACAGCCCGGCAACTTCAGGACCGCCGAATTGCCCGGGCGGCAGGCTGATGTTGTGCAGCACCAGCAGCGACACCTGCGCGCCGGCGGGGCGTGCGTCGCGGTTGGGGGAGGGCATGAGCGAAACACCCGGGGCCGGCGCCAGCCAGCCATGACGATCCAGAAGCAAGGCCATGGGAAGAGAGCATGCGTGTGGTTTCCAACACGCATTATGCCGTGCGGGGCGGCAAGCCTCTAATCGGGGGGCTCAGTGCCTGGCGGGACCCAGGCGCGCGTGTTCCGCGCTGCACCAGGTCTGGCCGTTCTGCTGCAAGGCCTCGGAGCGGGGCAGATGAATGCCGCAGTGGGCGCAGCGCACCATGGATTCCAGCGGTTTGGGTCCGCCCGCGCCAGTCTTGGCCTTTTTGGCGTCCTGCGCGCCGGCCTGGCGCGCGGCCGCCATGCGTCCGGCCAGGCGGGCCACGAACAGCACCAGGATGATCAGAACGATCCAGAACAGCAACTTGCCCACTTCAACCTCGATGCAGAATCATTTCCAGCACGAACCGGCTGCCGGTATAGGCCAGAATCAGGAACCCGAAACCCGTCAGCGTCCAGCGCAGAGCGACGCGGCCGCGCCAGCCCCAGATGTGGCGTCCGGCCAGCAGCACGCCGAAAGTCAGCCAGGACAGCAGGGTGAAGACGGTCTTGTGGTCGAACGGCAGGATCTTGCCCGTCAGCTTCATGGAAGCCACCGAACCGGTGCCCACGGCCAGCGTCAGTACGACGAAGCCGATCCAGATGATGCGGAACAGCAGCTGTTCCTGCACTAGCAGCGGCGGCTGGGAATCCAGCACTCGGCCGACGATGCTGCGTTCGGCGGGAGCTTCCAGCGGGCGATGCAGGTGGCGGTCCAGCAGCGCCATCATCATGGCGTGCAGCGCGGCGATGGTGATCAGGCCGTAGGCCGCCAGCGCGATCAGCAGATGGACGCGCAGCCAGGCGTCATTGGCATGGGGCACGAACTGCCCCTGCGGGAAGAGCGCGGCCAGGCCGCTGGCAAGGGTGGCGGCGGGCAGCAGCAGCAATTGCAGGCCGTCTATGCGCACCAGCAGGCTTTCCAGCCAGAACACCACCATGCCCAGCCAGATGGCCGCGGACAGGGCCAGCGCCCAGCCTATGAACAGGTGCTGGGCTCCCAACATCGATTGTTGCAGCCCGATTCCATGCAGAACCAGGGCTCCCAGCAGGCACAGAC
This sequence comes from Achromobacter sp. FW305-C-30-7, assembly GCF_058783105.1. Taxonomy (NCBI): domain Bacteria; kingdom Pseudomonadati; phylum Pseudomonadota; class Betaproteobacteria; order Burkholderiales; family Alcaligenaceae; genus Achromobacter; species Achromobacter sp. FW305-C-30-7. Next base: position 664,393 of record NZ_JBYSYI010000001.1, read on the forward strand.
GGGCGATCTTGCCGGTCTGTTCTACGCCGCCGCCGCGGGCCAGGCGGATCCAAAGCGACCCTCCCAGCACTGCGTACGCCAAGGCAGCCGCCGTGTGAAATACAATGCCTAGTGACATAGAAACCGTTGTCTGGATGGGGCCTTGGGGCGCATGCCGCCCGAAAGCGCAGAATCCGCGCCTGCGGCCACCGTTCAATCAACTAGTTTAAGCGGAAACGCCTCTCATGCTCGATAACCTAACTCAACGCCTGTCGCGCGTCGTCAAGACGCTGCGAGGGGAAGCCCGCCTGACCGAGGCCAACACCCAGGAGATGCTGCGCGAAGTGCGCATGGCGCTGCTGGAAGCCGACGTGGCGCTGCCCGTCGTGCGCAAGTTCGTCGCGCGGGTGAAGGAAAAGGCGCTGGGCGAAGAAGTCGCCAGCAGCCTCAGCCCCGGCCAAGCCCTGGTGGGCGTGGTCCACAAGGAACTGACGTCCCTCATGGGCGGCGACCTGGGCGCCGACTCCGGCGAACTGTCGCTGGCCGTGCAGCCGCCTGCCGTCATCCTGATGGCCGGCCTGCAGGGCGCCGGCAAGACCACCACCACCGGCAAGCTGGCGCGCTGGCTCTCCGAAGGCCAGCACACCCAGCACGGCCGCAAGACCGGCAAGAAGAAAGTGCTGGTGGTGTCCGCCGACGTGTATCGCCCGGCCGCTATCGACCAGTTGAAGAGCGTGGCGGCGCAGGTGGGCGTGGACTTCCTGCCGTCCGACCCCAGCCAGAAGCCCGAGGACATCGCCCGTAACGCGGTGGACCACGCGCGCCGCCATCACTATGACGTGCTGATCCTGGACACGGCCGGCCGCCTGGGCATCGACGAGGCCATGATGCGCGAAATCCGCGCGCTGCATGACCTGGTCAAGCCGGTCGAAACGCTGTTCGTGGTTGACGCCATGCAGGGCCAGGATGCGGTCAACACCGCGCGCGCCTTCGCCGAAGCGCTGCCGCTGACCGGCGTGGTGCTGACCAAGCTGGACGGCGACGCCCGCGGCGGCGCGGCCCTGTCGGTGCGCCACGTCACCGGCAAGCCCCTGAAGTTCGTCGGCGTCTCGGAAAAGCTGGACGGCCTGGAGCCGTTCTACCCCGAGCGCATGGCGCAGCGCGTGCTGGGCATGGGCGACATCGTCTCGCTGGTCGAGCAGGCCCAGAAGAACATCGACATCGCCGAAGCCCAGAAGCTGGCCGCGAAGATCAAGTCGGGCAACAAGTTCGACCTGAACGACTTCCGCGACCAGCTCGGCCAGGTGAAGAAGCTGGGCGACATGGGCTCGCTGCTGGAAAAGCTGCCCGCGCAGTTCCAGCAGGCCGCAGGCCAGCTGCAGGGCGGGCAAGCTGAAAAACAGCTGCGCCGCACCGAAGGCATCCTGAATTCCATGACGGCGGCCGAACGCGCCAAGCCCGAACTCATCAAGGCCTCGCGCAAGCGCCGCATCGCGGCCGGTTCCGGCGTGCCGGTGCAAGAGGTCAACCGCCTGCTGGCGCAGTTCGAGCAGATGCAGGGCATGATGAAGCAAATGAAGAAGGGCGGCATGGCCAAGATGATGCGCGCCATGGGCGGCATGAAGGGAATGGGCCGCTTGATGAAGTGATGCCCCACGGCGCGCGCACTGCGTGCGCTTGCTGTGCCCCCCGCCGCACTCGCTTCGCTCGCTTGCTGCCCCCCAAGGGGGCGCTTTTTCCCCGGGGCGGCCCGGCGGGAAAAGACAAAAAAATGGCCAGACATTGCGTCTGGCCAAGTAATCGCGGCTAGCAGGGGGCGCCTGCCGCGATGCAAGCCGGAAAGCGCATGGGTGCTTTCCAGCTTGTCCGATTTCCGTCAGTGATCAGGACAGGGGCGGGATGCGCAGCACCTGGCCCGGGTAGATCTTGTCGGGGCTGGTCAGCATGGGCTTGTTGGCTTCGAAGATCAGGTTGTTCTTGGCGCCCTGGCCCTTGCCATACTGCGCTTCGGCAATCTTCCACAGGTTGTCGCCCTTCTGCACCGTGTACATCTTGGCTTCCGGCGCGGCCTGTTTCACCTTCAGTTGGTTGTCCACCTGGGCCACGCCCACGGTGTTGCCCAGCGCCAGAGTGATCTTCTCTGCCGCTTCCGTGCTGAGGGCCTCGCCCGCCACCGTGACCTTGTCGCCATCGACCGAGATCTGCAAGCCGTCGGCATTCAGGCCGTGCTTATCCAGCTCTTTCTTCAATTCGTCCGCCGTCGCGGCCTTGGCCTCGCTGGCGCCGAAGAGCTTTTCTCCAACGTCCTTGATGAAATTGAGCAGACCCATAGTGTTTCCTTTATCTATGTTGCGGTGAGAAAACCAGTGCCTTCAGGGCTTTTGGCCCATGAACATTTTGCGCACGATGCCGGCGATCAAGGTCAGTACGGCGCCACCCACGCCGCCGCCGACCACGCTGCTGGCGATCGCGGAAAGATCCAGTCCCGTATTGCTTGCTGCAACCGCGTCGGCTCCCGCGGTGATCATCGGGGCTAGCCAGGAACCGCCCGCCAGGCCGCCGATGGCGCCCGCGATGGTGTTGCCCAATGGACCCAGATTGAACTGCTGGAGCATCTTTCCCAAGCCATTGCCCCCGGCAGCGCCGGCGACAAGCTGGATGATCAGGTTGATGATGACTGCGGTGTTCATGATGCCTCCTCTGCCCATGAGGGCGATGTGCAACGCTAGAACAACTGCAAGACAAGAGTACGAAACCAGCAGGAACGATTATGACTCGCACATTCCCCGCGCGACGAGGGGTTAACGTGTAACAGGTTGCTAGCCTGTTGGCAGACTACGCAAGAATGCTGGTCAGTTTGCAGGGAACGCACCGCGGCGGGCCTAAACCGCATCCGGCGCGCGGCTTCATGCGACAAGGGCCGCTATCGCAGCGGCCCTTGTCTGTACAGCTTTTCAGTGCGGCGCTGGCGTCAGCCGCCGCCCACGGCCACGACGATCTCGATCTGGTCGCCGTCCGTCAACGCGGTCTGCTCATGTTGGCTCTTGGGCACGATTTCGCCGTTGCGTTCCACCGCCACGCGCTTGCCGGCATAGCCCAGGGCCTCCAGCAGTTCGTTCACGGTCGTGTCCAGCGGGAACTCCCGTGCGTCTCCGTTCAGGGTGATGTGCATGCAGGTCTCCTCAGTTATCGCGCATAGCCGTCGGTGGCCGCGATCAGCCGCGCCAACGTGCCGGGTTCGTCAAACGCATGGCCCGCGTCCGGGACCAGGTGGAATTCGGCCTCGGGCCAGGCGCGGTGCAGGTCCCAGGCGGTGCGCGCCGGCGTGCAGACGTCGTAGCGGCCCTGCACGATGGTGCCGGGTATGCCGCGCAGCTTATGCGCGTCGCGGAGCAATTGGCCTTCTTCCATGAAGCCGCGGTTCACGAAGTAGTGGTTCTCGATGCGGGCGAAAGCCAGCGCGGCGCGGTCGGCGGCATGGCTTTGCTGATGGCGCGGGCTGGGCAGCAGCGTGATGGTGCTGTCCTCCCACTTGCTCCAGGCCTTGGCTGCGCGCAACTGCTCCGCCGGATCATCACCCGTCAGACGCTTGTGATATGCCGCCACCAGATCGCCGCGCTCATCTTCCGGAATCGGCGCCAGGTACTCTTCCCAGCGGTCGGGGAACAGCCACGACGCGCCCTCTTGATAGAACCAGTGGATCTCCGAGCGGCGCAGGCTGAAGATGCCGCGCAGCACCAGCTCGCTGACGTGGGACACGTGCGTTTCCGCATAGGCCAGCGCCAGTGTCGACCCCCAGGAACCGCCGAACACCAGCCATTTTTCCGCGCCCATGACCTCGGAGCGCAGGCGCTCGATGTCGGACACCAGATCCCAGGTCGTGTTGTTCTCCAGGCTGGCATGGGGCAGCGAACGGCCGCAGCCGCGTTGATCGAACAGCAGCACGTTATAGCGCTGCGGATCGAACAGCTGGCGATGCACGGGCGAGCAGCCACTGCCGGGTCCGCCATGCAGGAACACGGCGGGCTTGCCCTGAGGATTGCCGCAGAGTTCCCAATAGATCTGGTGGCCGTCGCCAGTGTCCAGGGTGCCTTGGCGGTAGGGTTCGATGGGCGGGTATAGCATCAGGCGACTCGCTTGAAGATAAGGTCCCAGACGCCGTGGCCCAGGCGCAGGCCGCGGTTCTCGAATTTGGTGAGAGGGCGGTAATCAGGGCGCGGCGCGTAGCCGTCCGCGGTATTGGCAAGCTGCGGCTCGTTGCCCAGCACTTCCAGCATCTGCACCGCGTAGTCTTCCCAGTCGGTGGCGCAATGGATGTAGCCGCCCGGCGCGATGCGGCTGGCAAGCAGCGAAATGAACGCGGGCTGGATCAGGCGGCGCTTGTGGTGGCGCTTCTTGGGCCACGGATCGGGGAAATAGATATGCACGCCGGCCAGCGAATCGGGGGCGATCATGTCGCGCACCACTTCCACTGCGTCGTGCTGGATGATGCGCAGGTTCGGGATGCTGGAGTCTTCAATGCGGCGCAGCAGCGAGCCGACGCCGGCGTTGAACACCTCCACGCCCAGGAAGTTGTCGCCCGGACGCGCCAGCGCGATTTTCTCGGTGGTTTCGCCCATGCCGAAGCCGATCTCCAGCACCGTCGGCGCCTGCCGGCCGAAAGCGGCGGCGGGATCCAGGCGGCGCGGCGCATAGGGGATGGACCATTGGCCCATCAGGCGCTCCAGCGCCGCCAGCTGGCCCTGGGTGATGTGGCCGCGGCGATGCACGAAGCTGCGGATATGGGTCGCGCCGGGGCTGTTGGGGGCGTGCGCGGTACTGGCCAGCGCCGCCTGGGTTGTCGGGGAAACGGCGGCCTGCACGGCCTCGCCGCCAGGCGTCGCGGGGGTGCTTGCGGCAGCCGGGGCCGGGGCGGTCGCAGGGTTGTTTTCGGGGGTGTTCGTATTCATAGCCCGGATTGTAGTGGCAGGTCCGGCGCGCCGCTGTCGCCCAGATGCACTAAATTGGGGACATATTTAATCCGTGTAGGCCGAGGCCCGTCGGAGTACGGCGGCGGCAGGCATCCGGCAATGAAAAAAGGCGCGCTATAATCGCCGCCTCTGCTTCGGCTTTGCGCCGAGGGCACGACACCCGAGCGGGTGTAGTTCAATGGTAGAACGGCGGCTTCCCAAGCCTCAAGCGTGGGTTCGATTCCCATCACCCGCTCCAATACGCTCCACATCCAACCCGTCGCTTTGGGATGCCAATCCCTAGGGCAGGGGCTTGCCGCGCTTGCGAATCAAAGATGGTCCAGCGGCAACGCCGTGGTGTACTTGAGTTCCTCCATGGCAAAACTCGAACTGACGTCAAACAGTTCAGCGACCTGGATGAGCTTCTTGTAGACGAAGTCGAACCCCGCGATATCGGGCACCACCACCTTGAGAAGGTAGTCGGTGTCGCCGGTCATCCGATAGAACTCCATGACCTCGGGCATATCCTTGACGCCGAGCGAGAATTTTTCAAGCCAATTGAGGTCATGGCGATTCGTCTTTATCGAGACGAACACCGTCACGCCCAGCCCCGCCTTATTGTTGTCCAACAGGCAAACCTGGCGGCGAATCAGGCCGGACGCCTGCAAGTGCTGAATCCGCTTCCAGCACGCGGTCGGCGACAGGTGGACCTGTTCCGCGATTTCATTGTTCGAGAGGCGCGCATCTGTCTGAAGCAACGCGAGGATGCACCGATCTTTCTTGTCCATGGCTCACTCAACTTACCCTCCCTTTTGCGCGGCGAACATATCCAGGATGCCGGTGCTGCCGCGCGGTTCGGAGGCCAAACCTGAGGTCGATGTTATAGGCGGCCTCACCTCGGGGCGATACAATTCATCGAGCCAAACCTACAAGAAATTTTATATTTGAACCGGCAAGCCGGAGGCGCGATGCAAGAGGTGGACCTTACTCTCACGCAGACTTTTTTCCTCGTCGCACAGGAGGGGACCTATTCCGCCGCGGCGCGCCGGCTGAACATCACCTACCAGTCGGTGGCCAATCACATCCGGCGCCTCGAGCAGCGCGTCGGCGAGAAGCTGGTGATCGCTGGGCGCGGCGCCAAGTCGATCAAGCTCACGCCGCGCGGCACCAGCCTTTACCGGCTGCTGGCGCCGGAATTCGATGTCATGCTGACGCGCCTGGGCAGCCTGATCGATAAGGAGCGGCCAGTCATCCGTATCGGGATGCCGCACGCGATCTTCTACTACCTGCTGCCGCCGGTGCTGACGAAGTTTCGGCGGATGTATCCCAACGTCGAGATCGTTGGCTACGAAAAGGACGTTTCGCTGCCGGAACTGATACGCAACGGCTCGCTGGATGTCTGCTTGAGCGAGCGCTATTTTGGCGATACCGTGATTCCGCAACGCGTTATCTGCCACTATCAGCCGGCGCTGGCGTTCCCGTCGAACTGGCCCGCGCCAGCCGATGAAAAGGCGGTTCCGGAATGGGCGCTTGGACGGCCGCTGGTGACATATGAACCCGGCCAGATGCTCCGCAATATTGCACTGGACTATTTGTCGGTCGGCAACGAGCAGCCCAAGGTCGCGGTGTCTACCTCGACCAGCATGAGCGTCAAGCGTTGCGTCGATGAAGGGCTGGGCTTCGCATTGCTGCCCACCTGGTGCATCGACGAGTCGGATCGGCGCCTGAACTGCATCGCGCTTCCCAACGCGCCGAGGATTCCCATCTATTTCGGCGAAGCCATGTTCCTGAAATCGAATCCGTTTGTCCGTACGCTGCACAAGCTTTGCCTGGAGATTTTTCCCACCACCATCGAAGAACGCGCGGGCCGGTGGAGCTCGCTCAACGCAAGCAGGCCGAAACGCACGCGCTCCGCAGTGCGAAGCTGAGGCCTTTCTTCCGTGCCGGGCCTGACCCGGCATAGCCAGTCCGCCTGCGTCAGATTGTCAGGATTCGGCGGTGATTATTTTTCTCTTTTTGCCTCCGAAAGGGGTAAAAAATCGAAGAGTTTTCACCCACTATCCTCATAGACTTGATCACGTCATCAGTGGTCACCGACTTCCCGTGGAAGCGCTGGCCGTGCATCCACGGAGATTGAAGTTCATGAGGGAAAGCACTCAACTCGTCAGCGCAGGCCGGCATCCGGAACGTTTTGGTGGCCTGGTGAATACCCCCATCTGCAGGGCATCGACGATACTCGCGGGGAGCATGGCGGAATGGGAAGGCATGAAGCGCGCTCGCGCCGCGCAAGAGCCGGGCGCCACCACCTATGGCCGCTATGGGACCGCCACTACCCACGCGTTCGAGGAGGCCATGGCTGCCCTGGAAGGCGGCCACCGCTCGTTGGTCTTTCCCTCGGGCCTGGCGGCCATTGCCACGGCGCTCACCGCATTGCTCAAGGCCGGCGACCATATCCTGGTGTCGTATAGCGCCTATTCCCCGACCCGCTCTTTCCTCGATCGCGTGCTTAGCCGTTTCGGGGTCGACGTACAGGTCTACGACCCTGCTTGCGGCAAGAGCATTGAATCGCTCATGCGGCCCAATACACGTGTCGTATTTGTCGAATCGCCGGGTTCCGAAACACTCGAAATCCAGGACATTCCTGCCATCGCGGCAGTCGCGCACGCGCACGGCGCCTTCGTCGTCATGGACAATACCTGGGCCACGCCCTTGTTCTTCAAGGCCTTCGAGCATGGCGTCGATGTGTCCATCCACGCCGCGACCAAGTACATCGTGGGCCATTCGGATGCCATGCTAGGCGTGGTGACCTGCAACCAGGCCACCTGGCCCAAGGTCAAGGAAACGACGCAGGAAATGGGCCAGACGGCCAGCCCTGACGATATCTTCCTGGCGCTGCGCGGGCTGCGCACCTTGGGCGTGCGGCTGCAAAAGCATATGGCGTCGGGAATCCGCGTGGCCCAATGGCTGGAGCAGCAGGCCGAGGTCGAGGCCGTGGTGCATCCAGCGCTGCCGTCGCATCCGGGTCACGCCATCTGGAGGCGTGATTTCAAAGGGGCGAGCGGCCTATTCACAGTGGTCCTGCGCGCAAGCGATGACGAATCAGTGACCGCCTTTGTCGATACGCTGCATCATTTCGGAATCGGCGTGTCCTGGGGTGGATATGAGAGCCTGGCCATACCGTTCAGTCCGGGTAAGCACCACGGCGATCGCTGGCCTCACAAGGGCAAGGCTGTACGCATGCATGTGGGGCTGGAAGACCCGGAAGACCTGATCGCCGACCTGAAACAGGGTTTGGCTGCGATGGTTGCCTGCCAGGAGGCGCAGCAGCAAGATAATCGGAACGAAGTCGCCCGCTCGGCTTGAGCCTCACCCATTTTTGACTCGGCCATTATTGGAGATATACATGAGCAAGATGAAGATCACCGGGTCCTTCGTGGCCCTGATTACCCCGTTCAACAAGGACGGCAGCCCCGATTACGAAGCTTTCCGCGAGCTGCTGAAATTCCAGGAAGACAACGGCACCAGCGCCGTGCTCATCATGGGATCCACGGGCGAGGTTTCCATGCTGTCGCAAAAAGAGCGTCAGGACATCATCGTGGAAACCGCGAAGATGAAGACTGGCAAGATGAAGCTCTTCTATGGCTGCACCGGCAACAACACCGAGGCGACCATGGATTACCTGCGTTTTGCGAAGGCCAACGGCGCCGATGGCGCCATCCTGGCCGCGCCCGCCTACATCTGCGCCTCCGAATCGGACATCGAAAGCTATTTCCTCGAAATCGCCGACGCCACCGACCTGCCGCTGGGCATCTACAACAATCCGCCGCGCGTCAAGAGCGACCTGCACTGGGACCAGCTGCTGCGCATCTTCAAGCACCCGAACTACGTGGTCCACAAGGAATCCACCACGCGCGTGGGCCAGGTTGCGCAGGTGCTGTATGGCGCGCCCGACGTGTCCGTGATGTGCTGCGATTCGCCCAACCTGGGCCTGGTCGTGCCGACCATGAGCCTGGGCGGCCATGGCACGGCCAACATGACCGGCAATATTGCGCCGGCAGAGTTGACCGAGATTTCCCAGCCCTGGACGTCGCCCGAGGTCAGCTTCAGCTTCCGCGAGTCCTATTTGCGCAATCTGCAATTGCTGCACTACTCGTACTCGGCCATCAATCCCGTGGCCATCAAATCGCTGATGAAGGCCGTGGGCCTGCCGGCAGGCGAACTGCGCAAGCCGCTGCGCGCGCTGGAAGGGGAGCCCTTGCTCAAGGGCCTGCGCGCGGTCAAGGCGCTGGGCCTCGACAAGAAGTACGGCTGGAATTCGCTGCAGCTGAAGGCCGCGTGATCCGTTGCTGGACCAGTCCGGAAAGGACGTGCGTCGGAAGATTGTCCGCCCTGCGGCTTCCTGCTGACTGACCGCCTTTCCGGCCATTTCATGGCATGGCTCGGGCTGCGCCTTTGCAATAGGAAACGCTATGGATTTGGGAATTCGAGGCCGCCATGCGCTGGTTTTCGGCGGCAGCAAGGGAATGGGCCGCGCCTGCGCCCAACAGTTGGCGAGCGAAGGCGTCAACGTGACCATCGCGGCGCGCACGGAAAGCACGCTGGCCCAGGCAGCTGATGAAATCACGGCGGCCACGGGAACCCGGGTCCGCTATGCGGTTGCCAATATCACCACGGATGAAGGGCGGATGGCAGCGCTTTCGGTGTGCCCCGCGCCCGATATCCTGGTCAACAATGCGGACGGGGCGCCGCCCGGTGACTTTCGCCAGTGGACCCAGTCTGATTGGCATGCAGCCCTTGATGCCATGGCCCTCGGGCCGATCGACATGATCCGGCGGGTCGTTGACGGCATGATGGAACGCCGCTTCGGCCGCATTGTGAATATCGTTTCTCGCAGCGTCAAAACGCCGCAGCTTGAACTCGGGCTTTCCAACGGTGCGCGCTCCTGCCTGGTGGGTTTTGTTGCGGGCCTGGCCCGCCAGACGGTGCGGCACAACGTCACCATCAACAATTTGCTTCCAGGCGTCTTCGCCACTGATGCGCAGCGGCATCACATAGAAGGAATGCTGGAGCCAGGCGGCAAGAGTTTTGAACAGTTGTGGACGGAGCGCGGATCGAACAATCCTGCTGGACGCTACGGTGAGCCCGAGGAATTGGGCGCGCTTTGCGCATACATCTGTGCGGCCCAATCCGGCTATATATGCGGACAGAATATCTTAATAGACGGTGCCGCCTATCCAGGCACCTACTGATTCGCCTACGATCATCCCCGCTTTCCACACCCCCCTCCTTCATGGATTGCGGGTCCGGGGAGGGGAGCGGTACTCGTTGCCCAACCATTTTCAATGAGATCGTTCGTCATGCGTAATACCCCATTTAGTTCTCGCCGCTATTGCATGAAAGGTATTGCGGCCGTTGTCGGTGGCTTGGCCGTGCTGGGTTCGGTACAGGCGCAATCGAAGCCGGAAGCCTCCTATCCCAGCCGCCCGATTACCATCGTGGTGCCTCATCCTCCTGGCGGTTCTGTCGACGGCCTCGCCCGCATATTTGCCGTGAAGCTAGGCGAGGAACTGAAGCAATCGGTCATCATCGACAACAGGGCGGGGGCGTCCGGGATGGTGGGTGCAGGCGTGGTCGCGCGTTCAGCGGCAGATGGCTATACGCTGTACCTGAATGCCTCGATCCACAACATCAACCCGTTGCTTTATGGGAAGAAGATGACCTTCGACGCAGTGAAGGACTTCACTCCCATCAGCGGTCTCGCCCAGGGCGCATTGATATTCAGCGTGAACAACGATGTCCCTGCGAAGACCGTGCAGGAATTCGTCGGCGTGGTGAAGGCTGCTCCCAATAAATACAATTTTGCAACCACGGGCTTTGGCTCGGCGGGGCACCTCGCCATTGCGCAGTTCGCATATGAAGGCGGGCTTTCCGATCTGAAGATTCCGATCGTCCTCTATAAAGGCGGCGGTCCCGCCTTGACCGATTTGATCGGCGGGCAGGTTCACGCGCTGGCCGATCCGATGCTCTCCTCGCTGCCCATGGTCAAGTCAGGCAAGATACGTGCGTTGGCCGTAACTGGCGACAAGCGCAGCCCCTTGCTTCCGGACGTTCCGACGATGCGCGAAGCCGGGCTGAAGAGTTTCGAGTTTTATTCCTGGTACGGCTTGTGGGCGCCAGCCAAGTTGCCGGAGCCGATACTCAAGAAGTTGGAAGTCGCCACGCAGAAAGTCATGACGTCCGCCAGCATGAAGGAGCAACTCGATAACCTCGGCTTTGAAAGCTCCTACAGGAACAGCGCGGACTTCACGCAGTACATCCAGGCCGAAACGGACAAATACAGCGCCATCATCAAGCAGGCCAATATCACCGCGGACTGAGGCTATTTTCCATGAACCAGAGCGCCCCATCGAGGGGCGCTCTGAGCGCCGCGGCAACGGCGCGTCCGGCCTTGGACCAGATGGTTATGCGGCGCGATCCGATTTGACGATTGCCGGTATCTCCAGAGCCCGGACCAAAGGCGCAGCTTCTTCCCAACGCATCACCTCGACCAGCGCGGACTGGGCGCTGCTTCCCTGAGTTAAGCGGGAAGTGCCCACGTCGATGGTCAGCACGTTGGGGTTGCCGTGTATCTCCAGATTCGCGTCGGCAGCGTCAAACCATGCTCCCGTAGGCAGGGCCACCACGCCAGGCTTGAGGTCGGCGTCGATAACCGCGGTTGCAAGGCACGCGCCGCGGTCGTTGTAGACCTTGACGAGATCATGTTGGCCGATGCGCCGCGCTTGCGCATCCGACGGCGAGATGCGCAGCGCTTCCCGGCCATTAATCTTGAGATCCACCGATGTCTTGCCGCCATCCATTTGGGAATGGAGCTTGCCAGCGGGCTGCGGGGTGAGCAGGTGCAGCGGCCACCGGGCTGCCTTGGGTGATCCAAGCCACTCGTCCGGCGTCAGCCAGCAGGGGTGGGGCGGACAGTCGGCATAACCGAATCCGGCGATTTTCTTGGAATACAGCTCGATGCGACCCGACGGCGTACGCAGCGGGTTTCCCTGGGGATCGCGACGGAACTCTTCGAACAGCACAAATGGTCTTTCAGGCTCGGGTATGTCCACGAAGCCCCGGCTCCAGAAAGCGTCGAACTCAGGGGCCATATAGCCACTGTCGCGCCATTCCTTAGCCATGGCTTCGTAGATATGCCGCACCCACTCCATCTCGCCACGGCCTTCGGTAAAACCATGTTCATAGCCGCCCAGCGCGGCCAGTTCCCGGTATATGTCGAAGTCATTGCGGCTGGAGCCGATCGGCGCCAGGGCCTGGTGCATGGCGAATACGTGGCGATCCCGGGTCGATCCGCCGATGTCATTTCTTTCCAGCGTGGTGGTCGCCGGCAGCACGATGTCCGAGCGGCGCGCCATGGGCGTCCACCAAATCTCGTGAGCAACTATCGTTTGCGGCCGGCTCCATGCGCGGCTGAATCGATTCAGGTCTTGCTGATGATGGAAGGGATTGCCGCCGGCCCAGTACACCATCTTGATGTCCGGATAAGTACCTTCGCGCCCATTGAATTCGTAGCGCTGGCCAGGATGCAGCAGCATGTCGGTGACCCGGGCAACAGGAATCACCGAGCCGGTCGGATTGCGCCCCGATTCCATGGCGGGCCCCGCAATCTCCATGCGCGGGTTTCCGGCTCCATTCATGGAGGCATGTCCAAATGCAAAGCCCCCGCCGGGCAGCCCGATATGCCCCAACGCAGCGGCAAGCGCAATGCTTGCCCAGTACGGCTGTTCGCCGCGATGAGCGCGTTGCAATGACCATGCGCAAGTCAGCATGGTGCGAACGTTGCGTGCCTGGCGCGCGAGCGCGCGGATCGTCTCGGCCGGGACATCGCAGATCGCCTGGGCCCATTCGGGCGTCTTGGGGGTTCCGTCTGTCTTGCCTTCGAGATAGTCGCGCAAGGCCGGAAATCCAACGCAATGGAGCTGGAGGAACTCCTCGTCCTGGATGCCATCGGCGATCAGCGCCTGCATCATTGCCAGCATCAGGGCGGCGTCCGTGTTGGGACGAATGGGAATCCAGCGCGCGCGCACGCCGGCAGGAACATCCCCCCTGGTTGGGCTGATGACCACGAGCTCCATGCCCGCCGCCACCGCCCGTTCGAGCTGCCCGGGCACGGGATGGTCGCCGGCGCCGCCTGACGTGATCTGAGTGTTGCGTAACGGCATGCCGCCGAATGCGATCAATAGCCGCGTATGGCTCGTGACACTGTTCCAGTCTGTCACACGGCCGGTCACCGGCGTATAGGTGCCGATCACATGGGGCAGCAGGAACTGTGCAGTGCCCCAGCTGTAGTTCCCCGCCTGATTCGTAAAGCCGCCGCCGGCATTCAAGAACCGGTGCGTCTGGGTGCGTGCATGGTGCAAGCGGCCCGCCGATGACCAGCCATATGAGCCACCAAAGATGGCCTCGCTGCCATGCTCCGTCCTCACGCGCTGGAGTTCCGAATGGACCGCTGCAAGGGCTTCGTCCCAACTGACCTCGACGTAGTCGTCACGTCCGCGCTCGCTCCCGTCGCACAAGTGCCGATCGCGCAGCCATCCCTTCCGGATAGCTGGCCGATTCACCCGTAGCGGCGAGTGGACCATGGCAGGCATCGATTGCAGGATGCCCGAGGGCGCGCTGTCATGGGCGAACGGCTCGCAATCGATCAGCCGGCCGCCTTGTGTGACCGCGGTGAAGGCGCCCCAGTGTGAGAGCGAGGGGAAGCGGCGAATCTGTTCAGTCATGATTTGACGAGGTTCTGGCCCAGGGCTCGCGCATTTCGAGGATCCGGACCGATTGCGGATATTCAACGCGCCATTAATGCTAACAACACCGCCGGTGAATTTTCTTTCCATTCGCGCGGATTGGCGTCAGAACAATGAAATAAATTTCACTTCGGCACCCTTTATTCTTGAATCCGGTCAGGCGCGACGCCGCCGGTTTTCGCCTTCCGACTACGCCCCAGATATCACGATAGACCCAGACAACCACGCCCATGAAAGTTCTCATCCTCGGATCCGGCGTAGTCGGTGCCGCAACGGCCTACTATCTCTGCCGCGAAGGCCACGAAGTCGAAGTCATAGAGCGCCACTCGGCGGCAGGAATGGAAACAAGCTTCGGCAATGCGGGTGGTTTGTGTCCGAGCTTTGCAGCGCCATGGGCCGCGCCGGGAATGCCGATCAAGGTATTGAAGATGGCGTTGAAGGCCGATGCTCCGGTGCGCTTTTCGCTTTGGCCGGAATTTGAAAGGCTACGTTGGACCAGGCGATGGCTGATGGAATGCAATGCGCCGCGATTTCGCGTCAACAAACTGCGCATGCAGCGCGTGGCCCACTATAGCCTCGCTTGTCTGAAACAGCTTATGGCCGAAACGCAGATAGCGTTCGATTTTCATGCGGGCGGCGTGTTGCAGCTATTCCAGACCGAAGCGGAGTGCCAGTACGGCAATATTGCCGCCAGCGCATTGAAGGAATTCGGCATTCCCCACGGCGTGTTGAACGGACGCGATGCGCTGGCGATCGAGCCAGCCTTGCGAGACGCCACCGCCAAGATCGCGGGCGGCCTTCATTTGCCGTCCGATGCCTCCGGCGATAGCCACATTTTCTGCCAGGCATTGACCGCCTGGCTTCAGCGTGCAGGCGTGAAGTTCCGCTTCGACACCGATGTGCGGCGATTGCTGCATGAGGGCGGTCGGGTGGTGGGCGCCGAGTCCTCAGGCGGCGTACTGAAGGCCGATGCCACGGTTGTCGCCTTGGGCAACCAGGCTCCGGCATTGCTTGCGCCGCTGGGGATCAAGCTTCCCATCTATCCGCTCAAGGGCTATTCCATTACCGCGCGGGTGACCCATGCTGATCAAGCGCCCAATATGTCGGTCATGGATGAACACAATAAGGTAATGATTTCCCGACTGGGCAACAGAATCCGCGCGGCGGGCATGGCCGAACTGGTTGGCCACGACTTGTCATTGAAGGCAGGCCGCAAGGATGTGCTGGTCCGAGCGGTGCGTAGCCTGTTCCCAAATGGAATCGACTACGCGAACGCCACGTTTTGGGCGGGCCTGCGCCCCATGACACCGGATGGTCCCCCCATACTCGGAATCTCTGGTTGGGACGGGCTGTTTCTCAATAGCGGCCATGGCTCGAACGGCTGGACCCAGGCTTGCGGAACCTCCCGAGTCGTCGCGGATCTGGTGTGCGGTCGCAAGCCTGAAATCGACCTCGAGGGACTCACGATTGAGCGCTTTCGTCGGTAGCATGCCGATTCAACGCTGGCACTTTCCGGTTCAATCGAGGACCTGCGCGGCTGAGCGGCGAATACCGGTCTACAGGTGGAAATCGCCCGCGGCTTCCGGCTGGTAAAGCACTTTCCTGATCCCGATCCGGCGAGTCCGGTCCGAAATCCTCCAGTCGATGGCATCCCCCTCCTGATAGCCCAGGATGGCGGCGCCGACGTCGGAACACACGGAAAACTTTCCGGCGCTGCTGTCTGCGTCTTCAGGGTAGACCAGGGCCACTTCCATTTCTTCACCGTCCAGCTGCAGCAAGGCCCTGGAGTTCATCGTGACCACGTTCCGCGCCACCTGCTGCGGCGTGACGACGATGGCTCGCTCAAGCTCGTGCTCGAGTTCGACAATAGTCGGCCCCTGTTCGAGTTCTATCAGACTCTTGAGCCGGGCCTTGTCGATTTCCGTGATGTAGATATCAGTGGAGTCGCCAACGGCGCCTTCGCGCAAGAGCCGGAGATAGCGCCCCGCAGTCATGGAAAATGACTTCAGCGTCGGCGTTTCGCTTTCAAGCAGAAAGCCGGTGCGCAGAAAGGTCTTCAGCGAGCGCGCGTTGTCCGGGTGGATCTTGGCGATGAGCTTCTGGGCCCGCATATCGAGGAAGGCCAGTTTCATGCCTTCGCGGATCGTGCTGGCGCCGAGGTTCCGACCCCAGTTGTCGCAGTCTCCGATGACTAGGACGATCTCGCAGTCCGTGCCGGTCTTGACGAGGCGGACAAAGCCCACCGGGACGTCGTGCCGGTCATAGGCCATGAAGAACCGGCCACCCTGGTTGAACAGATGGGTCAGGATCGGCAGCTGAGTCCGATCGATGGCTTGCTCGATGAAGCGGGAAACATGGCGCGAATCGCTCAGGTAGCAGGTCACGCGCTCATCTTCCAACCAATCCATCAGCGTCAGCGCGTGTGTCCGGGTAATTTCCGGGCACAACGAAATGAAAGGCTTGTTCATCTTCACCACACTAATTTGTAAAGGATGAAAGCCCTTCATGGCGATGGCCATGACGGTTCTTTCGGCAAACCGCGCATTTTAGGACGGAATGCGGATGGATGCAGGACAGGCCGGAATGGCTGTCGCTGGTAAAGCCGGGGGCTTCAGATGGAATAAACCCTGCGCCGGCGCATGATCCATTGCCAGGAATCCACGAACAGCTTTCCCGACGCGGAAAAAGCGATCAGCACGGCCACGCCGGCAAGCGTGGGCCATTCCTGCGCCCAGGAATGCTCGAACACCAGGACGACGAGCAGGTGCCCCAGCGCGGCCATCAATGGCGCGCCTACTATCCATCCCGCGAGAAACCAACGGTCGTAACGGGTAAAGACCTTCGCGAAACTGAGGTGATAGGCCACACGTGCGACGTAATAGGACAACACCAGAGTCAGGAAAATGAGCGCGATGCCGGCTAGCGTAAAGTCTTCGGATACGCTGACCTTGTGCCAGCCTTGAAGTATCGGGTCGCCGATCAGGATCCATTGGCTGACGGGCGGATCGAAGTGCGCGATCGGAACGATCCCGACACTGCGTGCAAGCCACGCCAATCCGTGGAAGCAATACCAGGAAAAGGTGATCGAAGCCGCCCCGCCGAGGAGCATACGCAGCCTATGGCTAGCCACCGCTGAAACTCCCATAGTGTTCAAGGTTCCCTGAGTATTCCACGTGCAGTCCCGGCCTTCTCAGTAGTCGGTTTTCGTCGTGGCACGCGCTACGTATTCTTGCATGCCACATTGCCGTCCAGGACTCGACATGCGACTTCCGGAACTTGCCGAGGCCAAAAGTTCCGCTCTCGCGGGACCCTTAATCCTCGCTCCCATACCGCTCCATCTTCCACCGCGCCCGCGGCCCCCGCTGCGTGTACTCGCGCCGGTAATCCGCCGGCGTCAGGCCGAACTTGCGCTTGAAGGCGCGGCGGAAGGCCGCGACATCCAGATAGCCGCAGTCATTGGCAATGTCCTCCACCGAGCGCAGCGTCACTTCCAGCCACATCTGGCTTTTCCGCATCCGTATGTCAGTGAGGAACTCATGAGGCGTGATCGTCAGATGCATCCGGAACAGGCGCGCCAGGGTTCTTTCGCTGACGGCCGCATGCTGCGCGGCGTCGCCGATCGTCACCGCTTCCTGTGCATGCGCCAGCAGCCATTGCGCCGCACGATATAGCGGGCTGTCGCGCGTGAGGCCGCTGACTTTCTCGATCGGCAGCGTCGAGGCGATGAACTGCCGCGCGGGATCGAAGACAAGCTTATCGCGCGACGCGCCGGCCAGTCCGGCGATCCCAGTGCGTTCCATCAGCTCAAGCACGCAGTCATAGGCCAATGAAGGCGTCCCGGCCAGCAGGATGCGCTCGTTGGCCCAGACAATCGGATCGTTGGCGATGGCCAGGTCCGGATGGGCGCGCGCGAAGCCCGACTGGTACGCCCACTGCACCGGCGCCTGCATCTTGTCCAGGACGCCTGCCGCCGCAACCAGCCAGACGCCGGTGCCGATCGCGCAAACGTAGCGCCCGTCCGCCACCGCGCCGCGGATTTCGCGCAGCACCGCTTCGTTGCTTGCCACGCTGGCGCGCAACTGAGGCACTGAAACCGTTTCCAGCGGCGGCACCAAGATGGCGCGCTCCATTGCCCGATCCGGCGCGCCCGGCGGCATGAAGCACAGGTGTTCGGCCTCCGGTTCCTGCGCCGCCATCAAAGGGTCGTAAACGCAGGACCAGGTCACGACATGCCCGGAGGACTGCCCGCTACGGCTGCGGGCGATGCCGTTCGCGGTGCGGAAAGTATCTATCGCGGCATGGACGGGGCCGTTCAACCTGCCGGCAGGCTGCAGCAGGTCTACATGCAGAGGGTAGTTGTCTGGAGCGGCACCCATGATGTCTGTTTGGAGCGCGGTCTTTCCGCAGAGGATCGAACAAAATCAACACGCAAATATTAGATCAACCGACCCCTCCGAGGAGCCTTTCGTGCCTTACGCCATCGCACCCGACGACACCCGCATCTACTACGAAACCTATGGCGACGGCGCGCCCGTCCTATTCATCCATGGAGGCGGCGGCAACACCATATGCTGGTATCAGCAGGTGCCGTTCTTCGCCAGGAACTACAAGGTCATCGTGATGGACCTGAGGGGGTTCAAGAATTCTCCCTGCGCCCCGGAGCGCAACCATCCGCGCCATTACCCCGTCGACGTGCTGGCCATACTGGATCAGGAAGGCATAGGCAAGGTAAACCTCGTGTGCCAGTCGCTGGGTGCATGGGCCGGGCTGCCGCTGGCCGTGAAGCACCCCGGGCGCGTCCAGACGCTCTTCATCAGCGGTTCGCCGACGCCGGCCTATTCACCCGAGACCTGGGAAATCCTGCGCAAGGCCGGCAAGACCTTCGATGACGGCCGCCACGACCTGCGCAGCAAGAGCATCGGCTGGAACCGCAAGAACGTCGAAGCCCGGCCCGAGATGCTGCATCTGTACGGTTGCATCAAGGCACTCAATCCCAAGGGCTTCCTGGCGCTGACCATGCAGGCCGACGACGTCAAGATCCATCCTGTCGAGTTCGAGGGCTACCGCGTGCCGACCTTGATGACGGGGGGAAGCCACGACGATTTTCTCACGCCGGAAAGCCACCATCTGGTCGCGAGACTGCTGCCAAGCAGCCAGAAATACACCTTTGAAGACTCGGGCCACTCTCCGTACTTCGAAACGCCGGACGAATTCAATCGCGTGGTGCTTGAGTTCCTGGACGCGCACAACTAGCTCCCGATGCTGCAAGGAGGAGACAAAATGACTGCCATTAAAAGAACATTGGGATTCGGGCTGGCATGCGCCATGGCGCTGGCTAGCGTCGGCGCCATGGCGCAAGCCGGCTACCCGAACCGGCCTATCCGCTGGATCGTTCCCTCTCCCGCGGGCGCGCCTATCGACGCCATCGGACGCAAGCTGGGCGAACTGATGTCGGCGCAACTCGGCGCGCCCATCGTGATCGAAAACAAGCCCGGCGCCGGCAGCACCATCGGTGCGACTGAAGTCGCGCGCGCCAAGCCGGACGGCTATACCTTGATGCTGAGCGTGGGCGACGCGCTCATCTCTTCGGTCGTCACCATGAAGGTGCCTTACGACCCGCAGCGAGACTTCACCTTGATCAGCAAGATTGCCGCCTCCGGTCCGGTGCTCATCGCCAACAAGACGATGCAAGCCAGCGATCTGACTGGGGCGGTCGAGGAAGCGCGGGCAGCACAGATTCCCCTGGCCTATGGGTCATACGGCCCAGGCTCATACCCGCAACTGATCATGGAGAGCCTGGCCAGGCAGTCTTCGGCAACGTTCATCGAAGTCCCATACAAGGGTTCGCCGCCGGCAATGACCGATCTGCTGGGCGGGCAGTTGGCGTTTACCTTCACTTCCACCAGCATTGCCGCGCCCATGATCGCGGACGGCAAGGTCAAGGCCATCGCTGTCATCGGCGACAGGCGCTCGGCGCTGCTGCCGGAGGTCCAGACCTTCGCCGAAGCGGGATACGACGCCTTCATATTCAAGAACAAGGCCTGGGTCGGCTTGAGCGGCCCGGCAGGCATGCCCGCGGATGTGGTGCAAAAGCTCGCGACGGCCGCGCAGCAGGTGGTGCGCGATCCGGAGTTCGGCAAGTATCTGGCAAACATCGGTTTTGATGCCGTAGGCAATTCGCCGGAGGAATTCCTGCGGGAGTACCGGGAGGAATATGCGGTGGTGCCAAGGCTGATCAAGGAGCTTGGCGTGACGGCGCATTGATCATCGGACGCCCTCCGGATATCTGGGTCTGCTGATATAGATTCAATATCGAATATCAAATTCTTAATATTAGACAGACCCATCAAGCACGCCTAAAGTCATCCACTGGACCACCAGGCCAGGACCGCCGCCTAGAGCGGCCGGCCTTCCACCCAAAGGAGACTTCCATGCTGCACCGCAGACAAATGCTGACGGCCGTGTTGGCTGCCGCGTTGCTTGGCGCCGCCGGCCATCAGGCCGTGGCGCAGGCCGAAACCTTCCCCTCCCGTCCGATCAAGTTCGTCGTGCCGTTCGGCCCGGGCAGCGGCACCGATACCTCGGCCCGCTACTTCGCTCGTCAGCTGCAGGAACTGACCGGGCAGCCTGTGGTAGTGGAGAACAAACCGGGCGCCAATGGCTTCATCGCGGTGAAGAACGCGCTGTCCGCGCCGGCGGACGGCTATACGGTTTTCATCGGCAGCAATTCGACGCTGGCGGTCAATGCGGCGCTGTTCAAGACGCTGCCCTATGACCCCGTCAAGGATTTCGCGCCGCTGACCATGATGATGCGCTCGCCCGCCATGCTGGCCGTCAGCCCCCAGGCGTCGTACAGCACCTTGAAGGACCTGATCGCCTATGCCCAGGCCAATCCGGGCAAGGTGAATTTCGGCGCCGGTTCGGCGGGCTATCAACTGATGGGTGAATTGCTGAATGACAGCGCCAGCCTGAAGACGGTCCATGTGCCGTTCAAGGGCGCAGGCGACGCCATCATGGCGGTGGCCGCGGGCACGGTGGACTACACCTTCGCCGAAGTCACCGCGGTGCAGGAGCTGGCCAAGGACGGCCGCGTGAAGGTGGTAGCGGTGGCGTCGGATCAGCGTGTCGGGACTTCGCCCGACGTGCCGACGGCGGCAGAGGCCGGCTTGCCGGGATTCGAGGCCTATACCTGGGTCGGCGCGATGGTCAGCGCCAAGACGCCGGCCGAGCAGACCGAGCGCCTGGCCGAGCTGTTCACCCGCATCTCCAAGATGCCCGAAACCCGCGCCTTCTATGAACGCCTGGGCGCCACGCCGATGACGGGCGGCCCCTCGCAGATGCGCGAATTCCAGCAGAAGGAGATCGCGCTCTGGCAGCGCATCGTCAAGAAGGCGAACGTTCCCCAACAATGAAGGAAGAGGCGGCCATGACGGCACCAGCCCTGCAGAATGTGAAGGTACTCGATCTGTCGCGCGTGCTGGCCGGCCCCTGGGCCGCCCAGACGCTGGGCGACCTGGGCGCCGAAGTGATCAAGGTGGAGCGGCCGGGGACGGGCGACGACACCCGCGCCTGGGGGCCGCCCTACGTGACCGATCCGGCCGGACAGTCCACCGGCGAGTCCGCCTATTACATGTGCGCCAATCGCAACAAGCAGTCGGTCAGCATCGATTTCACCAAGCCGGAGGGGCAGGAGCTGGTGCGGCGGCTGGCGCAGCAATGCGACGTGCTGATCGAGAACTTCAAGACCGGCGGACTTGCGCAGTACGGGCTGGACTACGCCGCGCTGAGCCAGCTGAATCCCAGGCTGGTGTATTGCTCGGTCACGGGCTTTGGCCAGGATGGTCCGTATGCGCAGCGCGCGGGCTACGACTTCCTGATTCAAGGCATGGGTGGCCTGATGAGCATTACGGGCCACCCCGACGGCATGCCCGGCGGCGGGCCCATGAAAGTGGGCGTGGCGCTGACCGATATTCTGACGGGGCTGTACGCCAGCACCGCCATCCTGGCAGCGCTGCAGGCGCGTGAGCACACCGGGCGCGGCCAGCATATCGATCTGGCCCTGCTGGACGTGGGCGTTGCCTGCCTGGGCAACCAGGCCATGAACTACCTGTACGGCCAGCAGGCGCCGCGTCGCATGGGCAATGCGCATCCCAATACCCTGCCTTATCAGGATTTTCCGACGGCGGACGGGCACATGATCCTGGCCGTGGGCAACGATGGACAATTCGCGCGGCTGTGCGTCGCCATCGAACGGCCGCAGTGGGCCGAGGACGAGCGCTTTGCGCGCAATGCGGCGCGGATCGCGCATCGCGATGCGTTGATCGAAGGCTTGCGCGCCATCACCGTCACCCGCAGCACGCGCGAGTGGATCGATCTGCTGGAACAGCATGGCGTGCCTTGCGGCCCCATCAATACCGTTGCGGACGTGTTTGAGGATCCCCAGGTCCAGGCGCGTGGCCTGAAGATGAGCATGCAGCACCCGCAGGCCGGTGAAGTGCCGCTGGTTGCGAGCCCCATCCGCCTGTCGGATACGCCGGTGAGCTACCGCCACGCGCCGCCGCAGTTGGGCCAGCATACCGATGCCGTCCTGGCCCGTATTCTGGGCCTGAGCGCGGACACCCTGCATACGCATCGAACCAATGGAGTCCTGGGATGAGCAGCCTGAATTCACTTGCCTTGCCGCTGACGCGCATTCCGCCCGAAGACGAGGCCTTGCGCCCCGCCGTCCGCGCTTTCCTCCAGGAGGCCGTGCGCGACATGCCGGCGCATATCCGGGCGCGTTCCTGGGGCGGCTACGACACCGCCTTCAGCCGCAGTGTCGGCGAGCGCGGCTGGATCGGCCTGACCCTGCCGCGCGAGTATGGCGGCGGCGGACGCAGCGCCTTCGCGCGTTATGTGCTGGTGGAAGAGTTCCTCAACGCTGGCGCGCCGGTCGGGTCGCACTGGATCGCGGACCGGCAGAGCGCACCGCTCATTCTCAAGTACGGCACGGAAGCGCAGAAGCGCTTCCATGTTCCTCGCATCTGCCGCGGCGAGTCTTTCTTCTGCATAGGCATGAGCGAACCGAACTCCGGGTCGGACCTGGCCAGCGTGCGCACGCGCGCCATGCCGAACGACCGCGGCTGGCTGCTCAATGGGCAGAAGATCTGGACTACCAACGCCCATCACTGCCAGTACATGATCGCCCTGGTGCGCACCTCGGGCGGGCCGGAGGACCGGCACAAGGGCCTGTCCCAGGTCATCGTCGACCTGTCCCTGCCCGGCGTGACGGTTCGGCCTATCGAGGACCTGTCGGGCGACAGCCACTTTTGCGAAGTGTTCTTCGATAACGTACAGCTAGGCGCTGATGCGCTGGTGGGCGCCGAAGGGCAGGGCTGGGAGCAGGTGACGGCGGAACTGGCGTTCGAGCGCAGCGGTCCGGAACGGCTGTACTCCAGCATCGTGCTGTTCGATCAATGGCTGGATTATGCGCGCCTGCCGGCCAATCGCACGCCCTCGGCCCAGCGGCTGGCCGGCAAGGTGTTGGGCCAACTGACGCCGCTGCGGGCCATGTCGGTATCGGTGCAGGAGAAACTGACGCGCGGCGCCAGCCCCATCGTGGAGGCGGCGCTGGTCAAGGAACTGGGCACCACGCTGGAGCAGATGATCCCGGCCTGGATCGCGGAAGATCTGTACTCGCGCGAGGTGGAGGACATACCGGTGGAATTGCTGATGACGCTGAAGTACGTGACGGAGGCCTCACCCTCGTTCTCCTTGCGGGGCGGCACCCGCGAGATCTTGCGCGGCATGATCGCGCGCGGCCTGGGCCTGCGTTGAAGGAGCATGACATGAGCGATAACGATCTGTACGCCGATGCTGCGCGCCAGGTGTTGGCGGACCATTGCACGCCGCAGGCGGTGCGCGATATCGAGGAGGGCGGCGATTCGGCTCGCGGGCTCTGGCAGCAGTTGGAGGCCGCCGGCCTGGCCGATGCGCTGCTCGGCGAAGACGACGGTGGCTCCGGGTTGAACCTGGACCAGGTGTTCGGTGTGCTGGAGCAGTGCGGGGCGCACGCGCTGCCCTTGTTGCTGGGCGAAACCATGATCGCACGAGCGCTGCTGCCTGCCACGCAGCGGCCGGCAGGCAGCATCGCCTTGGCGCGCGGCCAGCAACAGGCCGACGGCGCTTGGCTGTGCGCGCTGGTGCGTGGCGGCCGGGTGGCCGACAGCGTGCTGGTGCAGGCTGACGGCGTCTGGCGCCTGCTGGACGCCGGGCAGGCGCGACAGGATCCGCACGTGCTTGCGCTGGACGCGGCCATGCGCTGGGAACCGGCGCAGGTCGAGGCAGCGCCGCTCGTAGCGATCGACGCTGCCATCGACATCCGGACCTTGCAGGCCTGCGTGGTCGCGCCGCAGATGGCCGGCGCGCTGGGCAGCGTGCTGGAACGGACCTTGCAGTACGCCAATGAGCGCCAGCAGTTCGGCCGACCCATCGGCAAGTTCCAGGCGATCCAGCATCAGCTGGCCGTCATGAGCGAGCATGTCTGCGCTGCGCGCATGGCGGCGCAGCTGGGTTGCCATGCCGAGGGCGTGGCGCCTGACCGGCTGCGGGTAGCGGTCGCCAAGGCGCGTTGCAGCGAGGCGGCGCTGGTGGTGGCCGAGTTGGCGCATGCGGTGCACGGCGCCATCGGCTTTACGGAAGAATACGATTTGCAGCTCTACACGCGCCGCCTGCATGCCTGGCGCCAGACCGCAGGCAGCGAAGCGTACTGGCAGGACGTGGCCGGAGAGGCGCTGTTCGCGCACGCAGGGCCGACTCTGGACCTGGTGCGCGCGATTACCGATGTTCCGGCATAAGCCCGGGTTACAGGAGATTCTGGCATGGCCTTTTTGCAGATAGAACGCGACGGCGGCATCGTCGTCGCCACCATGAACCAGCCGGAAACACGCAATGCGCTGACCGGCAACACCGCCATTGAAGAGATCGTGCAGCTGTGCGCCGACATACGGCAGGACGCAGACGTGAAGGTACTGATCCTGACGGCCGCGGGACCTATCTTCAGCTCGGGCGGCAACGTCAAGGACATGCGCCGCTTCTTCGACGACGCGCTGACGCCAGAGCGGATCTGTGAAGAATATCGCCAGGGCATCCAGCGCATTCCGCTCGCATTGCATGGCCTGGACGTGCCCGTCATCTGCGCCGTCAACGGCCCGGCCATCGGCGCCGGCCTGGATATCGCCTGCATGTGCGACATCCGCATCGCCGCCGATACGGCCACCTTCGCCGAGAGCTTCGTGCGCGTCGGCATCGTGCCGGGTGATGGCGGCGCGTGGTTGCTGCCGCGCGCGGTGGGCATGGCCCGGGCTAGCGAAATGGCTTACACCGGCGAGGCCATCAGCGCGCAGGATGCGCTGGCCTTCGGTCTGGTCAGCCGGGTGGTGCCCGCGGCGGAACTGCTGCCGACCGCCAAGACGCTTGCCGCGAAGATAGCCGCCAATCCGGGCGGCGTCATGCGCATGACCAAGCGTTTGCTGCGCGAAGGCCAGCAAAGTAGCTTGGCATCCTTGCTGGAACTGTCCGCCAGCTATCAGGCCCTAGCCCATAAGACCGCCGAACACCGCGAGGCGGTCACCGCCTTCATTGAGAAGCGCGCGCCGCGGTTTTGAGTGGCGGCACGGTCGTTGGCGTGACGTGTCGGCAGTCCAGGGCTTGGGGCGTCCTTCCTACTGCTTGTCCATATACGTCAGCGCGGAAGCCACCAACGCCCGCACGCCAACGCGCAGCGCGCTTTCATCAATGGCGAATTCCGGTGAATGGTTGGGCGCGCCGCCCTTGTCGCCATAAGGCGAGGCATTGATGAACCAGAAGACCGAAGGCACTTTGCCGCTGACGCCATAGGCGCCGAAGTCCTCGCTGCCGGTCGATGGCGCCGGCATTTCGACGGCCTTGCCGGCCCCGGCTGCCGCCTGCCATGCTGGTATCAGGCTGCGAGTCAGCGCTTTGTCGTTGTCGACGACCTCGTAGCCCGTGTATATGTCGACCTTGGATTTCAGGCCATAGGCTTGCGCAATATGCTCGGTTCGCGTGCGGATGGCCTCGTGCACGATGCCTTGGTTCCGCGATGACAGGGAGCGCACGGTGCCTGCCAGTTCAGCGTTCTCCGGCAGGATGTTCGGGCGCCGCCCGCTTTGCAGCATGCCGATGGACAGCACGGTGACGCCGTCCGATTGATCCACCTTGCTGCTGGTGATGCCTTGCAGCGCCAGGGTCAGTTCGGCTGCCGGCACAAGCGCCGGATTGGCGGTCCATGGTCTGCCGCCGTGACCACCCTTGCCATGCAGCGAGATTTCGAAGCGGTCGCCGCTGGCCATGGTGGGTCCGGCCCGATAGGCGATGGTGCCAGTTGGGGCGCCGGCGCCTATGTGCTGGCCGAAGACCACATCCACTTTGGGATTCTCCAGCACGCCCTCCGCGATCATGGCCTTCGCGCCGCTGGGCTCTTTGTCGGGCCCCCATTCCTCGGCCGGCTGGAACAGGAAGACGATGGTGCCGGGCAGTTCCTCGCGCATGGCCGACAAGGCGCGGGCCGCGCCCAGCAACATCGCCACGTGAGTGTCATGGCCGCAGGCATGCGACACGGACACCTGCTCCCCGCGCCAGGTGGCCTTGGCTTGGGAGCGGAACGGCAGATCATTGCGTTCCTCGACGGGCAGGGCGTCCATGTCGGCGCGCAGCGCCACCACGGGCCCCGGCTTGCCGCCCTTGAGCACGGCCTTTATTCCAGTGCGCGCTATCCCGGTCTCGATGGTGATGCCGGGCATGGCGCGCAAGGCGTCGGCGATGTACTTCGCCGTTTCGGTCTCCTGATACGACAGTTCCGGATGCTGGTGGATGTGGCGCCGCCATGCGATCACGTCAGGCTCGGTCTGGTCGGCCCGTTGCAGGCCGTTCTGCAGCAGGTCGGCGCCGGAGGCGGCGACGGGCGAGGCCAGGACCATGCCTAGCGTCATTCCGAAACTTGCGGCGAGAAGCCGGGAGGGTGCGGTCATGCCTTGCTCCAATCGAATGGTCGCCTCGGGCCCCGGGGCGATGGGAAGAATGCTCAGCTTCGCGCGCAGGCCGCGATGGCGCGTGCGACGTGATCGATATTGCCGTCGGTCAGGCCGGCGACGCAGAGCCTGCCGGACTTCAGCAGGTACACGGCATGCTCGCGGCGCAGCGATTCCACCTGCTGAGGACTGAGCCGCATGTAGCTGAACAGTCCTTGCTGCCGCTCGATATAGTTCCAGGCATCGGGGGCGCCGGTCAGTTGCGCCAGTGCGTTGGACAGGCGCGCGCGCAGGCCCACAAGCCGTACGCGCATCTGTTCAAGCTCTTCGGCCCAGAGTTGCCGCAGCGCGGGATCGTTCAGGACGGAAGCAACCAGCGCGGCGCCAAAAGTGGGAGGCGTTGAGTAATTGCTGCGTATCAGCAGCTTGAGCTGGCCCAGCGCGCGGTCCGCGGCGGCCGCGTCGTGGCACACGATATTCAGGGCGCCGCAGCGTTCGCCATACAGGGAGAAATTCTTGGAGAAAGAGCTGGCGATCAAACACTCCACGCCGGCGCGCGCCATCGCCCGGATGGGCTCGGCGTCCGCGTCCAGGCCGAGTCCGAATCCTTGATAGGCCAGGTCGAAAAACGGAATCAGGCCCTGGCGCGCAAACAGTTCGGTCAGCGCCTGCCACTGGTCTGGAGACAGGTCCACGCCCGTGGGGTTGTGGCAGCTGGCGTGCAACACGACGATGGAGCCGGCAGGCAGGGCTTGCAACGCGTCATGCATCTGCGCGAAGCGGACAGTGGCGGTCGCGGCGTCGTAGTAGGGGTACTCATGCACCGTGAAGCCCGCCTGGCGAAAGATCTGGTCGTGGTTCTCCCAGGTCGGATCGCTGACCCAGACCGCTGCTTCGGGGCAGGTACGGCGCAGCAGGTCGGCGCCGAGCCTCAAGGCGCCAGTGCCGCCCACACTTTGCGCCGTCACCACGCGCGCCGGCGCCGGGCCGTCGGCGCCGAGAACCAGCGATCTGGCGGCGTCACGGTATGACGCCGAACCGGGAATGGGCAGGTAGGGATGCGGCTTTCCCGCCTGGATGAGCGCTGCACGCGCCTGGCGCACGGCGCGCATGACGGGGATGCTGCCGTCCGCGTCAAAGTAGGTGCCGATGCTGAGACTGACCTTATGGGGCGCGGGGTCGTTCTGGAAGGCTTCAACCAGGGCGAAGATCGTGTCGCCGGCCGCAGCGGGCAGGGGAGAGAATAGAGACTGCATGGAACTGCCTCATGAGGAAGATGCGGCCGTGGCCGGCCAGGATTTCAGCGCGATGCCTGAATCTGCACCGCCAGGGTGCCGATGCCCTCGATCGTTGCGCTGATTTCGTCGCCGATCTTCAGGAAAGTGCCTTGTGGCGCGCCCACGCCGGCGGGGGTGCCGGTCAGCACCAGGTCGCCGGGCTCCAGCGTCATGATGCGGCTCAGGGTCACCAGCTGTTCGCGGATGTCGAAGACCATGCCGCTGCTGCGGGCGTCTTGCTTGAGCTGGCCATTGACGCTGAGCTTCATGCCCAGGTCCATGGGGTCGGGGATGAAGGTTGCGGGCACCAGCCTGGGGCCGAGCGGACAGCTGGTGTCATGCGCCTTGCCTGCCACCCAATCCAGCTTGTAGAAGGTGTCGGGCGCCTTATTGAGGTCACGCGCCGACATGTCGACGGCTACCGTGTACGCCGCCACATGGTGGAGCGCGTCTTCCAGGCTCACGTTCCTGGCTGTCTTGCCTATCACCAGCGCCAGCTCGATTTCCCAGTCCAGGCGTTGGCAGCCTATGGGCATGTGTACCGTCGCGCCCTCGCCGACCACGGCCTGGCGGGGCGGCTTGAAGAAGAAAAACAGACGCTGCGCGGATTTGTCCGCGGCATTCGGCACATTCATTTCCGCCAGGTGATCATGGTAGTTGGCCCCGGCGCAGAGCACCTTGCCGGGATACTGCAGCGGCGCCAGGTGGCGGACCGGCCCGGCGACTTCGTGGCCCGCGAGCGCGGCGCGGCGCGCGGCCGCCAGTTCCAGCAGCGCCAGCGAACGCGGCCAGTCCTCGAAGAGGTCCCGCACGGATGCATCCAGCGCCGGCAGGTCCAGCACCCGCGCGCAAGCGGCCAGCGGATAGTGGCTGCCATCGATCTCCAGGCAGGCGACGGGGCGGGAGGCGACGTCGAGAGTGGTCAATGCAAACATGGGTATTGATCCGGTGATAAGGGAGAGAGAGAGGCGGCGCTCAGTCGATCACGAAGCCTGACTGAGCCACCGTATCGCGCCATTGATCGAGTTGTTCGCGCGCCAGCGCATCGACCGCTTCCGGCGTGCCGCCGGCCGGCCGCATGCCCAGCTCGGCGACGCGCCTGGCCACGTCGGGCAGGGCGAGGATTTCGTTCACGGCCGTGTTCAGTTTGTGGATGACCGGCTCCGGCGTGCCGGCCGGCGCATACAGCCCCGCCCAGCCCGAGGTCTCCAACTCGCCCAGCCCCAGCTCGCGCATGGTCGGGGTTTGCGGCAGCGCCGGTTCGCGCTGCGCGCTGAAAGTCGCCAGGACGCGCAGCTTGCCCGCCTGTGCCAACGGGACCACTTCGCCCGCGTCCATCACAATGGCATTGATATGGCCGCCCAGCAGCGCTGTGACGGCGTCCTTGCCGCCCTTGAAGGCGATGTGCTCAAGCGGCGTGTCCAGACGCTTGGCCAGCGATACGCCCAGGAAATGCTGCAGGCTGCCGGTGCCGGATGTGCCGTAGAACGTCTTGCCCGGATTCTGTCTGGTCCAGGTTTGGAATTCCTGGAACGAGGTGATGGGACTGTCCGCCGCGACGGCGAGCACGATGTCCCAGCTCACCAGCTGTGTGACAGGCTTGAGGTCGGTGAAGGGGTCGTAGCTGAGCTGGCGGAACAGGTGCGGGTAGAGGAAGATGGCCACGCCCGGCGCCACCAGCAGACTGTTGCCATCGGGCGCCGCGCTCTTTACCGCCTGGATGGCGATGCGCGTCTGCGCGCCGGGGCGGTTCTCCACCACCACGGGCCGGTCCAGATGGCTGGGAAGCTTCTCCGCCACGATCCTGGCGATGGTGTCGAACGATCCGCCGGCGGGCAGGCCGACAACGAGCTTGGCGGGCTGCTGCTGCGCATGGCTCGCGGCCGCCATGAACAGGCCGGCCAGCGCCAGGTACTTGAGTCGGGTGATAAAGGAGGTCCCACCAGGCATGGCTGTCTTCATCTTGTCTCCACGGTCTTTTTATTTGAGTTGACCCTGGCCAGGATTGTAGATGCCTGGTGAAAACCGTCTGATGAAGATTCGTCATCGGGTGAAAACCAATAGGAATTTTAATTCCGCGTATCTTCGGGACTGGCTTCCACGGCCGACCATGCTTCCACCCGATCGCGCCCCGAATGCTTCGCCCGGTACAAAGCCTGATCGGCCTTGGCTAGGACTTTGTCGATGTCGGGATCATCGGACGGCCATAGCGCGATGCCGATGGAGACCGTGACTTGTCCCACTCCTTGCGGCATGACCTGGCTTGCCGTCGCCGCCCGGATGCGTTCGGCCACCTTCCCCGCGGTGTCGCGCGAGGCGTCCGGCATCAGGATCAGGAACTCTTCGCCGCCGACGCGGCACGGCGCGTCCTCCGCCCGGATGCAGGTCCTGAGGATGCCGGCCAGCGCGATCAGCACCTGATCGCCGGCCGCATGCCCGAAGGTGTCGTTCACGCGCTTGAAGTGATCCAGGTCCAGCGCGAGCGCGGCGAAAGGCTGTTGCGTCCGCTGCAGCGCGGCGACTTGCAGCGCCAGGCCTCTTCGATTGATGAGGCCCGTCATCGGGTCGGTGATGGTGTCGGAACTCAGCTTGTCGATGCGCCTGGTCTGGGAATTCTGGCTCATGGTTACCGCGTTTCTGAGCCGTGCCGCCTCGTAGTACCAGCTCTTGATCTTGCCGAGGTCGCCGGCCGAGGCGCCGGGCTGGTCCCGTTCGATGACCTGCGCCAGTTCTTCCAGGGGCCTGGAGATCCAGCGGCCCAACAGGTAGATGAGCAGGAACATGAGCAGGCCCACCGGCAGGGCGTAGAGCACGATCCTGCTGGTCAGGCTCTGTAGCGGGCGCAGCGTTTCGTCCAGGGGACGTTGCGCCACCACGCCCCAGCCGCCATTCTTGAGCGCGGCGTATCCGGCCAGCAGGAGCGTGCCGCGGGTGTTGACCACGGGCATCGCGCCGGTCTCGCCCCGCAGCACCGCCTCGACCGCCGCGTTGCTCCTTTCGCTGGTGCCGATGCGTTCCTTGTCCTTGTGATAGATGATGTTCCCGTTGCCATCGATGACATACAGGTAGGAGCCGTCGCGGTAGAAATGATCGCCCACCAGCTTGTCGAATTCATTTCCTTGCCGCAGGGGCAGGGCGGTGATGATGGTTCCGGCATAAGCGCCCTTGGCATCCAGGTAGGGCTCTGAAAAAGCCAAAATCAGATGACCCGCCATGCCCACATAGGGCGTCGATATCTGTCCCGCCAATCTTTGTGGGCCAGTGACCGATTGCTGCCGAACCAGCGTCTTGCCTTCAAAGCCCGGATTTTCTGGAACGGTGGCCAGGACGGTGCCGTTCCTGTCGGTAATGGCGGCAGTCATGGCCCCGTCTGTCTGGTGGACGAGGCGCGCGAGTTCGTCCTCCAGGGCGGACTTGGATCCGACCAGGCCAGGCGCGCGTTCGGCAGAGAGGACCAGCTGCCGCTGTATGGATTCGATGTAAAGGTCGGTGACCTCGGCCAGCTTGACCGCGTAGGCCCGGTTGGCCTCCAGAGTATTGGCGATGAGCTGTTCGCGCTGGACCAGGTAGGCCGCGTACAGCGTGTTGGCGAAGGCAATGATTCCGCTGGCGAGCGCCAGCACGGTGATCAGCCGGCGCAACTTCAGTCTGGGCATCGCTGCAGGGATCAATGCGGAGCTCCTTCAATAATTCTCTGACCATTGAATCGGGGCCTGCTGCGCCCGGCCATGCCTGCGCGCGCGTAGAGCATTCAGTTTTGCGGCTAGCCTGCGGCAAGTCAAGAATCGCGTGGATGCTGGCTTGCGGATAGCGCCTCGATCAGGTGCTGGATGAATGCGCCCGTCGCCTCGGGCAGTCGGGCATGGCCGGCAGTCTGCACCTGCAGCGTGCGTTCGGCGAACATGGCTTGCTGCAACGCCACGGCTACCAGCGCACCACTGCGCAGGGGCTCGGCGAGCGTGATTTCGCCAGCCAGCGTGACAGCATGGCCGGCTTCGACGATGGCGCGGATGACCGATGACGAGTTGCTGGAATAGGCGACATCGAAGGGCGGCCCGTCGCTTCCGGCTGCTGAATTGTCGAACAGCAGGCGCACGGTGGTGCCGGAGTCCGTCAGCGCGATCGGGTAGCGGCGCAGGTCGTCCAGCGACACGCTGGCGCGCCTGGCCAGCGGATGGCTTGGGACCATGATGGCGCGCACGGGCGAGACGATTTCGTAGCGCACTGCGATGCCGCTGCCGGCATTCAGGCTGAAGGCCAGGCCCAGATCGATGCTGCCGTCGCGCAGGCGTTGCGTCACCACGCCGGGCGACGCAATGTGCACCTGGAACGCGACCTCGGGGTGCAGGGCGCGGTAGGCGCCCAGGATGGGTGGTAGCACGTTGCGCGCCACGGCCTCGTTGGACCCTATGCGGATGGTGGTCAGTTCAGCGCGACGCAGGCTGCGGATATCGCGCAGCACGTGTTCGGCATCCATGGCGACACGGCGCACATAGTCGGCCAGCATTTCACCGGCCCGGGTCAGTTCCATGCCGTGCGGGCGGCGCTCGAACAGGGCAGCGCCACAGTCGTCCTCCAGTTTGGCGACTTGCCGGCTGATTGCCGAGGGCGCTACGTGCAAGGTTGCGGCGGCGTCCTTGATGCTGCCTGCGCGTACGACTTCGAGGAAATAGCGGTGCGCGGCACTCAGCATATGATGATTCTCAAAATAGCAATTGGCATGCTAATTATTGATATTGATTGCCTCAAAAGCAATTCATAGAATGGGCCGACCAGGGCCGTCAGGACGCAAGGGCAACAGACCCGGCCGGCGGCTCTTCAACCAAGGGGAATCGCATGGCTAATGTTGTTTGCAAATCGGGCCGCGCCGTCACGCGCCTGCAAGGACTGGGCTTTTTGAAAGGTACCTTTGCCGCGCTTGCGCTGTCGGCGGCGGCGGGAGCGGGGGCGGCGGATTTCCCGCAGCGTTCGCTTCAACTGATCCTGTCATTCCCGCCCGGCGGCGCCACCGACGTCCTGGCGCGCGAGCTGAGCCAGAAGCTGGGAGACACGCTGGGCCAGTCCGTGGTGGTGTTGAACCGGCCCGGTGCGGGCGGTTTGATCGGCATGCAGGCAGCCGCGCGTTCCGAGGCCGACGGTTACACGCTGTATATCTCGTCGGTGATGTCCAATTCCATCTACGAGGCCCTCAACGGCAAGCAGCAGGTGTCGCTGGACGGTGATTTCGAGGCGGTGGGCGCGATAGCGAGCGCCCCGCACATCCTGGTCACGCCGGCGACGCTGGGCATCAAGGACTATGCCAGCCTGGTGGCCTATCTGAAGGCGGCGCCGGGCAAGTACAACTACGCGTCGATGGGCGCGGGCACGCTGTCGAACCTGGAGGGCGAGATCTTCAAGGAGCAGGCGGGCGTGGATGCCTTGCAGATCCCGTACAAGGGCAGCAGCCAGGCCTTGCCCGAGGTGATTTCGGGCGCGTCGGTCTTCATGTTCGACAGCGTGACCAGCTCGCTGCCGCACAAGCAGGGTGGCCGCATCGACGTGTTGGGCGTGGCTTCCGCCAAGCGCCTGCCCGTCATGCCTGACGTGCCCACGCTCAAGGAGCTAGGCGTGCAGGGCCTGGAGGCCGAGAACCTGTTCGCGCTGATGGCGCCCAAGGGGACCCCCAAGGACAGGCTGGACGTCGTGGCGCGCGCGCTGGCCAAGGCGCAGACCGATGCCGGATTCCGCAAGGCCATCGAGGCCCAGGGCTTTCAGATCAGCGAGATCCCGGCCCAGACCCTGCCGCGGTTCATCCTGGACCAGCAGGCATTCTGGCGCGACAAGGTCAAGGCCTTGAACATCACCGCAGGCAAATGATCGGACTCCCATGCCCATATCCAACGATCCCTTCTGGCAGCTTCCCTACCCATCGCAACGCATGCCGGTGCTGGCGGACAACGTAGTCAGCACGTCGCAGCCCTTGGCCAGCTCAGCCGGCCTGCAGATGTACGCGCGCGGCGGCAACGCGATCGACGCGGCGCTGGCTACCGCCATTGCGCTGACGGTCGTGGAGCCGTGCATGAACGGCATAGGCGGCGACATGTTTGCGATCGTCTGGCATAACGGCCGCCTGCATGGGCTGAACGCTTCCGGGCGCGCGCCAGCCGCCTGGGAGACGGCCAGGTTCGCGCATCTGGACGGCATGGATCCTATCGGCTGGGGCAGCGTGACGGTGCCCGGCGTCGTATCCGGCTGGCGCGCGATCTGGGAGAAATTCGGTTCGCTGCCGTTCGAGGACCTGTTCGAGCCCGCGATACGTTATGCGCGGGACGGCTACCTGGTCTCACCCACGGTGCATCGCCAGTGGCAGAAACAAGTGCCGCGCCTGAGCGGGCAGCCGGGCTTCGCCGAGTCCTTTGCGCCAGGCGGCCGCGCGCCCCTGCCGGGAGAACGCTTCCGCAGTCCGGGCCAGGCCGCCACGCTGGAGAGCATCGCCCGCAGCAAGGGCGAAAGCTTCTACCGCGGCGAACTGGCCGCGGCGATCGCAGCCCATGCGCGCAACACGGGCGGCTACATCACCGAGGCCGACATGGCGAGCCACACGGCAGACTGGGTGGAGCCGATAGGCATGCGCTACCGCGACCTGGAACTGTTCGAGATCGGTCCCAATGGCCAGGGTATCGGCGCATTGATGGCCCTGGGCATGCTGGAACACTTCGACCTGGCGGGCTGGGGCCGCGACAGCGGCCGCGCGCTGCACTTGCAGATCGAAGCCATGCGGCTGGCCTTCGCCGACCTGTACGAGCACGTCGGGGATCCGGCCCACATGAAAGTGTCCAGTGCACAGCTGCTGGATCCCGCCTATCTGGCCGAAAGAGCCAAGCTGATCGATCCGGGCCGGGCGGGCGACCCGCGGCCCGGCAATCCGCACAGCGGCGGTACGGTGTATCTGACCGCCGCCGACAGGCATGGCACCATGGTGTCGTTCATCCAGTCCAACTTCAAGGGATTCGGTTCCGGCGTGGTGGTGCCGGGAACGGGCATCGCCATGCAGAACCGGGGCTGGGGCTTTTCCACGAAGGCTGGGCATCCCAATGTGGTGGCACCGGGCAAGCGGCCGTTCCACACCATCATTCCCGGTTTCTTGATGAAGGGTGGGCAGCCCTTGATGAGCTTTGGCTTGATGGGCGGTTCCATGCAGGCGCAGGGTCATCTTCAAGTCACCAGCCGGCTGGCCGATTTCGGCCAGAACCCGCAGGCTGCCAGCGACGCGCCGCGCTGGCGCATCAAGGACGACAACGTCGGCGTGGCGGTGGAATGGAATTGCCCGCCCGAAGCCATCGAGCAACTGCGCGCCTTCGGCCACAAGGTAGACGTGGCGCCGCGCTTCGATCTGGAGTTCGGCAGCGCGCAGATGGCCATGCGGCTGGAGCAAGGGGGGTATCTGGCCGCGTCGGACCATCGTAAGGACGGCTACCCGACAGGCTATTGAAGCCGCTCGCCGGGCCGCCATTTGGTCGAGGCAAACACGCGTTTCGTCGAAAAAGGCGTGATGTCTCCCCAGTCGCCGACGACAATCGGCTCGTTTCCGATTTGAGTCGGCGCGGCTGAGCGGCCCAACCCCGGCGCCGGCCCGAAGGCCGCGCCGTGCGCGTCAGCGCATAGCCACCGCGCGCCGCAGCCGCTGCGTAGCGACCCGGCCCAATACGACGGAAGCGACGCCGTTGTTGAACGCCACCTCAGTCTGGGCGCCGGGAAGCTGCGATAGATGGGAGACATGCTCCAGATTCATGATGACGGACCGGGACAGGGCGCAGAAGGGCGGGCAGGGCAACTGGGCCGCCAGGCGCTTGAAGGTGATATGCATCAGCTCGTTCGCATGGCTGGCGCTGCAAAGCAGCACGTAGTCGCCCTGGGCCTGCGCCAGGGTCAGTTCATGGACCTTGATGAGCCTGGTGCCGTTACGCGTGCGCAGCGTCAGGTGGCCGCTGGCGCGCGGGCGCAGCCTTGCCAGCGTCTGTTCCAGCCGGTCCGGCCGCACGGGCTTGAGCAGATAATCGGCGGCCTGGACGTCGAAGGCGCGGGCCGCGTAATCGCTGTGCGCCGTGACGAAGACGACGGCGGGCGGGGCGTCCAGTTCGTTCAGCAGATCGAAGCCGGTGCCGGCAGTCAGTTCGATGTCCAGGAACAGGGCATCGGGACGATGCTCGCGGATCAGGGCCCCCGCCTGTTCAAGGGTGGCAGCTTCGCCCGCGACCAGGACGTCGCCCGAGGCTTCGAGCAGCCGGCGCAAGTAGCGCCGCGCCGGGGCTTCATCGTCGATGACAAGCACGCGCAGCATTTTCCTCCTTGGCGCCGTGGTGTGGCGGGTATAGTCGTTCGGTCTGGCACGCGGGTAAATATAAGGCCTATGCAGTTTCCAGAGAACCCTTTGCCCCTCCGGAGGGCGTGTCCATGAAGTTCATTCCCATCAGCCAGGGCTTGAGTCCGGGCGAGTCGTCGCTCGGCTTCTGGCGGGCGCAGACCTTGGGGTGGCTGTTTCTGGCGGTGGTGGGCTTTTTCATCCGGCTGGCGATATTCGCCAATGCCAATGCGGCCTTCTGGCTGACGGTGGCGCTGGAGCCGCTGGCATACGTCCTGACCAGCGCGGCGGCCGTGCTGCATGGCCGCCGTGCGGGCAAGGGCGATCCGCCCCTGTTGGTGCTGGTCTGTGCGGTACTGTTCTGCCTGACCGCCTCGGCCCTGCTGGCGTCGATCGCCTACGGCATTCACGGCCTATTCCTGCCCGGCGCGATCCGGGTGCTGCCGGGTAACCAATACCGGCTGGGTTTTCTCTACTACATGGGCATGCTCTCGATCTGGACGCTGATCTATTTCGGAGTCTCGGCCGAGCTGAGCGCGCGCACCGAGCGCCTGTCGAAGATGAAGGCGGAAACGCGCTCTCTGAAGCTGGAACTCGAACATCTGCAAATGCAGATCGAACCGCACTTCCTGTTCAACTCGCTCAACACCATCGTGGCCGAGATCGCCGAACGTCCCGCTATTGCGGAGGAAATGACTCGCAGCCTGGCTGAGTACCTGCGCTATTCGCTGGACCGGCGCGGGCGCGGCCTGCCCAGGTTGGAAGAGGAGATCGAGGCCGCCGAGGCTTACGTGCGCATACAGGCGTTGCGTTTCGACAAGCAACTGGAACTGCGCTGCCAGATCGATCCGGCCACGCTGGACGTCTGCCTACCGCACATGACGCTGCAGGGGCTGGTGGAAAACGCGATCAAGCATGGCATGCGTTCGGAACATGGGCATTTCCCGATCGGCATACGCACGCGCTTGCAGGGCGAGGAATTGCTCATTGAAGTGGATAATCCCGGCCGGCTGCACGCGCCCTTCGACCTGGCCAAGGGCGGGAGCGGACTGGGGAATCTGTGCCGACGTCTGGCGCTGAGGTATCCGGACAGGCACGAATTCCTGCTGGAGCAGCGGGGGGAAAGAACCGTCGCACAGATCCGGCTGCGCGGCGCTCCCGAGCCGGCCTAGCGCGCGGGGCCGTGATTAGCGGTAGGTCGCAAGCAGGATGCTGGTTTCGGTGGCGGCGATGCCTTTGATCAGCCGCACGCGCTCCAGCACCTTGGACAGGTCTGCCGTGGAGTCGGCGCGTATTTCGGCCAGCAGGTCCCAGCGGCCGTTGGTGTCGTGCAGTTGTTCGATGCTGGGTTCGCCCAGCAGGTTGGCCAACACGGCGCGCGTCTGGTTGCCGTCCACGGTAATGCCCATCCAGGCGCGCAGGCCGCCCTGATCGGAGTCGGGACGCAGCTTCAGCGTGTAGCCGGCAATGACGCCTTCGTCTTCCAGCTTGCGCAAGCGGTTGGAGACCGTGCCGCGCGACACGCCCGCCTTGCTGGCCAGGACGGCCAGCGTCGTGCGCGCGTCGCGCCGCAGGATGCCGATCAAGCGGGTATCGATTTCATCCATGGCGAATCCATATTTCAATGTTCCCGGAACAGCCGGCCGTAGCCATCCATCCGGTCGCCGATCCCCGCCAGCCGCAGGCAATGCCACATGCTGGCTTGATTGCTGCCGATGACGGGCTTGCCCAGCGTTTCCTCCAGGCGTTGGATGACGGCGGTGGAGCGCAGCGCGCCGCAGCTGATGAAGACGGCGTCCGCATCGGGCCGGTCCACGGCGCAGGCGAATTCGTACAGATAGTCGGGCGAGACGCGGTTCATGGTTTCGTCATCGGGCAGTGCCAGGCCCTGCAGCGAGACGACTTCGTGGCCCGCGCCTTCGAAGTAGGCGCGCTCGAGCGCGTTGACCGCGTCGTCGTACGCGGTCGCAATGGCCAGGCGGCGGGCGCCGACCGCGGCCAGCGCCGCCGCGACGCCATCCAGCAGCGTGGTCGCGGTCGAGCCGGGGCGGGCCTGCGCCAGCAGCGTGCGCACTTTGTCGTTGCCGATCACGAAGCTGCCGGCGGTGCAGTTGTAGCAGAGCACGTCGATATCGCGGCGTCCCGGAACCAGGCTGTCCAGGGCCTGGCGCAACCCGCCTTCCATGGCGGCCAGGCTTTGCACGGTGCAGGCCGTCGCCATCGGCACGCGGCCGAAGCTCAGGCCCACGCCCTCGGGCGCCATGGCGTGCATTTCCCCTTCGGTCAGGCCGGCGTTGGCCACGCACAGGAAGGCGATGCGCGCCCGGGGGTAGGGACCAGCGTCGTAGCGGATGGAATTCATTCCGTCATCCCTGCCGCATCGAAGCACTCGCGTATGGCGGTGGTCGCCTTGACGAAGTTGGGATGGCCGACCATGGTGTAGTCGCGCGGCCGCGGCAGGTCGATGTCGACCGATAGCGCCACGCGGCCCGGGCGCTTGCTCATCACCACCACGCGGTCGGACAGGAACACCGCCTCCGAGATGCTGTGGGTAATGAACATGACGGTCTTTTTGCTTTCCAGCCAGACCCGTTGCAGCTCCAGGTTCATGGCTTCGCGCGTCATGGCGTCCAGGGCGCCGAAGGGCTCGTCCATCAGCAGGATGTCGGGGTTGTGGATAAGCGCGCGGCACAGCGCCACGCGCTGCTGCATGCCGCCGGACAGCTGGTGCGGCAGGCATTGCTCAAAGCCTTCCAGCCCGCTGAGCTTGATCAGTTCGCGCAGCCGGGCGTCGTAGCGCGCCGCGGGCAGCTTGCGCATCTCCAGTTGCAGCGAGATGTTCTTGGTGACGTCGCGCCACGGCAATAGCGCCGCGCGCTGGAACACGATGCCCACGTTGGCGCCGGGTTCCGTCACACGCTCGCCCAGCACGCGGATCTCGCCGGCGGAGGGAGGCGTCAGGCCGGCGACCGCCCGCATCAGCGTGCTCTTGCCGCAGCCGGACGGGCCGAGCACGGACAGGAACTGGCCTTCGGGTATAGCGAGGTCGATGCCGTCGACCGCGACGTAGGAGCCGAAACGCTGGACCATGCCGCGGATGTCGATGGCGGTATCGGGCGCGTCCGCTTCCGGGGCGAGCGCCAGGGCTGCGTGGTGTGCCATGTCTATTCCCTGTTGTAGTCGTTGGTGTAGAGCGCGCTGGTCGGGAGTGGGCTGGCGATCTGGTTCGACTGTACGAACTGGTCGACCATGGCCTGCCAGTCTTTTTCCGAAGAGACGCCGAACGGCAGCCCTTTGGTATTGGGCGTGCCGGCTGCCTGCAACGAGAGCTGCAGCTGGCGCACCAGTTGGTCGCGGTTGCGCGCTTGTTCCGGCCGCTGGCGCACCAGGGCGTCGACCGAGGCGGCGGGGTCGGCCTGGGCCGCCTCGTAGGCCTTGCGCGTGGCGCGCAGGAAGCGGCGTGCGGTGTCGGGGTTGGCCGCCAGCCATTTGGTATTGGCCGCCAGTCCTCCTTCCAGCGCGTTGACGCCGAAGTCGGCATAGAAGAAGTAATGCACCTTGGCGCCCTGCGCTTCCAGCGGGGGGATATGGAAGTAGGTCACGCCGGTGATGGCGTCCGCGCGCCGTTGCAGGAACAGGGCGGTCTTGGTGCCCACGGCCGGCGCGATGACATTGATCTTCTTC
This sequence comes from Achromobacter sp. FW305-C-30-7, assembly GCF_058783105.1. Taxonomy (NCBI): domain Bacteria; kingdom Pseudomonadati; phylum Pseudomonadota; class Betaproteobacteria; order Burkholderiales; family Alcaligenaceae; genus Achromobacter; species Achromobacter sp. FW305-C-30-7. Next base: position 704,452 of record NZ_JBYSYI010000001.1, read on the forward strand.
TGGTCCACGCCGTTCAGGGCGGCCAGCACCGGGAACATCTGCGCCGTCGATTCGGACGCGCTCATGCCCAGCACTTTTCCTTCCAGGTCCTTGGGCGCGCGCACCGGTGCGTCCGCATGGCTGATGATGACCATGGGGGAGCGCTGGTGCACGGCGAAAACGGCTTTCAGCGGCATGCCCGCGGCGACGCCCTTGAGCATGGTGCCGTAATCCATGAAGCCGATGGGATCGATGCCTTGCGCCACCAGTTTGGCGGTATTGCTGGAGCCGCTGCCTTCGCCGATGCTCAGGTCTATGCCTTCGGCTTTGTAGAGGCCTTTGTCTATGCCGTAGTACAGCGGCGCGTGCGTGCCGTAGATGCTGTAGTCCAGGCGCAGGCTCAATTTCTCTTGTGCGTTGGCTGCGCCTGCGGCCAGCAGGCAGGCCAGGGTCCAGCCAAGTCGGGTCGTGAGTTTCATGATGGTGTCTCCGGAGGGCGGGGTCAGGCAGAGGGCAGGGCGTCGCTGCGCACGCTGATGTGCCAGGGGATCAGGAAGCGTTCGGAAAACTCGACCAGGTAGTAGAAGACCAGGCCGATGAGCATGAGCGCGACCAGCACGGCGAACAACAGCGTGGTGTCCAGGTTGGCGTTGGCCGACAGCAGCACGTAGCCCAGGCCGCTTTCGGCGCCCACCCATTCGCCCACCACCGCGCCCACCGTGGCGAAGGCGATGGCGACCTTCAGGCCGGAGAAGATCTGCGGCAGCGCGTATGGCAGCCGGATGCGCAGAAAGGTCCGCAGGGCGCCTGCCCGCATCGAACGGGCCAGGTCGTTGAGGTCCGCGTCCACCGAACGCATGCCCGCCACCGTGCTGACCACGATGGGGAAGAAAGCCACCGAGAATGCGATCAGGATCTTGGGAAACAGGCCCAGGCCGAACCAGATGATGATGAGCGGCGCGACCGCTACCTTGGGAAACGCCTGCGAGACCACCAGTAGCGGCATGATGGCGCGCTCCAGCGGGCGCGACCACACCAGCAGGATGCCCAGCGGTATGCCGACCGCGATGCTCAGCAGAAAGCCGCCCAGCGTTTCGACGGACGTGACCCAGCTGTGATGGCCCAGGAACGCCGAGTCCGTCCACAGACGTTCGAGCACGCTCAGCGGCGGAGGCAGCAGATAGGCCGGCAGGCCGAACAGCGGTATCGAGACGTGCCACAACAGCAGCACCCCGATGACCGCGATGGTTGGATACATCCAGTTCTTCAACACGGCAATTCCCCTTGTATGTTGTTGGCGCGCCGGTTTTGGTGGTCAGGCGTCGATTTCGATCAGCTCACGCGGGTAGCGGGTGAGCACCTCGCAGCCGTCCTCGGAGACGGCCACGCTTTCGCTGGCCATGAAGCCGCCTTCAGGCATGAACAGCGATGGCACGAGGTGGAAGGTCATGCCCGGTTCCAGCACGGTGGGGTCGCCCGGGCGCAACGCCAGGAAGCGTCCCTCGGCCCAATTGGGCGGGAAGCCGATGCCTATGCCATAGGCCGTGCGGTGATCGAAGTAATGCGCCAGCCCGGCGCGTTCGAATACCGCCCGGCAGGCCTGGTCCACCTGGGCGGACGTGACGCCGGGGCGGATGGCGTCGATGGTGGCGTCCAGCGCGGCGATGACGGTGCCGGCCAGGAACCGCTGCCGCTCGGTGGCGCGTCCCACGACGCAATTGCGCGAGATCATGGCGTGATAGCGGTTGATGTTGGCCGCGGCCTCCAGGAACACCAGATCGCCCTGCTTGAGCTCGCGGCGCTGCCAGGTGGTGAAGCAGACGCCGCTGGCGCGGCCCACGGCCACCAACGGCACGCGGGTGTATTCGCTTCCGGCCTTGGTGGCGCCGTGCAGCATGGCGGCGGCGAGGTCGTTCTCGGTGGCGCCCACGGCGATCGCACGCACGGCCGCGTCAATGCCGGCGACCGCCGCATCCGCCGCCTGGCGCATGAATCCCAGCTGCGCCGCGGTCTTGATCTTGCGCGCCTCTTCCATCGGCCCTTGCCAGTCGGCCAGGCGTACGCCCAGACGCGCCTGCAACTGCTTGTAGGCGGCCACGCTGAGGTAGCCGGAGGTCGTTTCCAGGCCGATGCGGCCGCGGGGCAGGATGTCTCGCAAGTAGCCCGCCAGCACCTCGACCGGGTCGCTGATGTCATCGATCGCGACAAAGCGCGCGATGTTGCGGTTGCCGGTCGCCACGGCGTGGTTGACCTGGCGCGAGACCATGGCGATGCTGCCGTCGGCCGTGACCACCAGGCACTGGAACGTGAAGTAGCCAATGGAACGGTAGCCGGTCAGCCAGTAGATGTTCTCGGGGTCGAACAGGATGGCCGCCGACAGGCCCTGGGCCTGGATGTCCCGCGCAAGCAGCGCGAGGTTCGCGGCATAGACGTCCGGGCCGAACGGCAATTCCATGGGTGCATAGTTTTCCGACACGATGGGTCCTGGATGAAAGTCGAGCGATCATCCTAGGAACAATCTACATAACTGCCTAATACCAATAATTGCCATGTCTATAGCTAAATAGTTATAGTCGTCGCATGAACGTGCGAGAGATAGAAATCTTCAGGGCGGTAATGCGGGAAGGCTCGGTGTCGCGGGCGGCGCAGGTGCTGCTGATTTCGCAGCCTGCCGCCAGCAAGTACATCGCCCAGCTGGAGCGCCGCGTGGGCGTGGCCCTGTTCGTGCGCAAGGGCGGGCGTCTGCTGCCCACGCCGGAAGGCAGGGCGCTGTATGGCCAGGTCGACCGGCTTTTTTCCGGCCTTTCGCAGTTGGACAGCTTCATCAAGGACCTGGGTAGCGAAAAACAGGGCCACCTGACCGTCGCGTCCTTGCCGCTGCTGTCCCTGACCGTCATGCCGGACGTGCTCGCCAGCTTCATGGCCGACCGCCCCAATATTTCCGTGGCCTTGCAGACACGCAGTTCGGCGCGCATCGTCGAATGGGTGGCTGCGCGTCAGGTGGACATGGGTGTGTGCTTCTACGGGGGGCAGCATCCGGGCGTCGTGGCCGAGCCGCTGGTCAGCTTGCAGCTGTATTGCGCCATTCCCCCAGGCGACCCGCTGGAAAAGTTCGACACCATACGCGTGGAGCAACTGGCCGGCCGCGATCTCATCATCTACGACAACCTGGATCACACCCGCTTCTGGCTGGAAGCGCTGCTGGAGCAGCAGAAGGTTTATGCGCGGCGGCGTGTGCAGGTGTTCTGGACCTCGGTGGCGATGGAACTGGTGATGCGCGGCGTGGGCATTGCACTGGTCGACCGGCTGACCGCCGCGCGCATCCCGGGCGGACTGGATCAACTGCGGCCGCTGGAGCCGGGCGCCTCGTTCGATCTCAGCCTGGTATGGCCCGAGCATTGGCCGTCGTCAGTCATCGCGCTGTCCTTCGCGGACGCATTGCGGGAACACCTGCGCGATCACTCGGTCTAGTGCGGCCGGCCCCCGCCCCTAGCCAGGAAAGTGGAGGCGCGGGCTGGAATCGAACCAACCTATGCGGATTTGCAATCCTGCTGCATAGCCACTCTGCCACCGCGCCAATTGTTTTGTCCTAAGACATATATAATTGTGTTCGAGGACAAAATAAATTGCAAGCGTCCGACGCGGACGGACTGCTGTTTCGCGCGGCCACCGGTAAGCGGGGCCGCGTGGCTGTCCTTGCCACCGGGCCGCCATGGGGGCGGCCCGGGTTTGACCGAGGACAGCAATGCAGTTCCAGTTTCCCATCGTCATCATCGACGAGGACTTCCGTTCGGAAAACACCTCCGGCCTGAGCATCCGGGTATTGGCCGAGGCCATCAGGGCCGAGGGCTTCGATGTGCTGGGCACGACCAGCTACGGCGATCTCAGCCTGTTCGCGCAGCAGCAAAGCCGCGCCAGCGCCTTCATCCTGTCCATCGACGACGAGGAACTGGCGCACGGCGAGGGCGTGGCGCCGGCATTGCTGGCCTTGCGGGAATTCATCAGCGAAGTGCGGCGGCGCAACGCCGATGTGCCGATCTACGTCTACGGCGAAACCAAGACCGCGCGGCACATTCCGAACGACATCCTGCGTGAACTGCAGGGCGTGATCCACATGTACGAGGACACGCCGGAATTCGTGGCGCGGCACCTGATCCGCGAGGCCCGGGCCTACCTGGAAGGCGTCAAGCCGCCATTCCTGAAAGCCTTGCTGGACTACGCCGAGGACGGCTCCTATTCCTGGCATTGTCCGGGGCATTCCGGCGGGGTGGCGTTCCTGAAGAGTCCAGTCGGCCAGATGTTCCACCAGTTCTTTGGCGAGAACATGCTGCGCGCGGACGTCTGCAATGCGGTGGAGGAACTGGGCCAGCTGTTGGACCACAACGGCGCCATCGGCGCGAGCGAGCGCAACGCGGCGCGCATCTTCAATGCGGATCACTGCTACTTCGTGACGAATGGAACCAGTACCAGCAACAAGATCGTGTGGCATCACATGGTGGCGCCGGGAGATGTGGTGCTGGTGGACCGCAATTGCCACAAGTCGATTTTGCACAGCATCGTCATGACGGGAGCCGTTCCCGTTTTCCTGCGCCCCACGCGCAACCATTTCGGCATCATCGGCCCGATTCCGCGCAGCGAGTTCGAAGTCGAGACCATCCGTGAGAAGATCCGCGCGCATCCGCTGCTCAAGCACCTGGACGCCGACGAGGTCCGACCGCGCGTGATGGCGCTGACGCAGTCCACCTACGACGGCATCATCTACGAAACCGAGACGATCAAGGCCGCGCTGGACGGCTATGTGGACGCCTTGCACTTCGACGAGGCCTGGATGCCGCACGCGGTGTTCCATCCGTTCTATGGCGCCTACCACTGCATGGGCAAGCAGCGTGCGCGGCCCACGGAATCCCTGGTGTTCTCCACGCAGTCCACGCATAAACTGCTGGCCGGCATCAGCCAGGCCAGCCACGTGCTGGCGCAGGACTCCATGACGCGGCAGCTGGACCGGCACCTCTTCAACGAGTCTTATCTGATGCACACCAGCACCAGTCCGCAGTACGCCATCATCGCCAGCTGCGACGTCGCCGCGGCCATGATGGAGCCGCCTGGCGGCACGGTGCTGGTGGAGGAGAGCATCGCCGAGGCGCTGGATTTCCGGCGTGCGATGCAAGAGGTCGGCACGCATTTTGCCGCCGGCGACTGGTGGTTCAAGGTCTGGGGACCCGAGACGCTGGCGCCGGAGGGCATAGGCTCGCCCGAGGACTGGATCATCCGCGCTGGCGACGGCGACACGTCATGGCACGGCTTCGGGCCGCTGGCCGACGGCTTCAACATGCTGGATCCGATCAAGTCCACCATCGTGACGCCCGGGCTGGACCTGGACGGCAACTTCGCGGACAGCGGCATTCCGGCCTCCATCGTCACCAAGTTCCTGGCCGAACATGGCGTGATCGTGGAGAAGACCGGCCTGTACAGCTTTTTCATCATGTTCACGATAGGCATCACCAAGGGCCGCTGGAGTTCGCTGCTGACCGCGTTGCAGCAGTTCAAGGATGACTACGAGCGCAACCAGCCCATGTGGCGTCTGCTGCCGGAGTTCTGCCGCAAGTTCCCCCGCTACGAGAGCATGGGCCTGCGCGACCTGTGCCAGCACGTGCATGCGACCTATGCGCAGCATGACATTGCCCGGTTGACCACGGACATGTACCTGACCGACGTCATCCCCGCGATGAAGCCCTGCGACGCCTACGCCTGCATCGCGCAGCGGCGCACCGAGAGGGTGGAGATCGATCATCTGGAAGGCCGCATCACCACCAGCCTGATCACGCCTTATCCCCCGGGCATACCCGTTTTGGTCCCGGGCGAGGTATTCAACCGGACCATCGTCGACTACCTGAAGTTCTCCCGCGAACTGAGCCGGGAATGTCCGGGGTTCGGCACGGACATCCATGGTTTCGTCGAGTTGCGCGACGCGGACGGAAACCTGCGCTATTACGTGGATTGCGTGCGGTAAGCCCGCTTTATGCGGACGGGGAATCCGTGTCAAACTTACGCGGGGATGGCCAGGCCGGGAGTCGGTCACCCTGATTGACTTGACGCAGCCCGGCCGCTGTCCGTGCCAGGAACGGGATTGTCTTAGGACTCTATGAAAATACAAGGAAAGACCGCCGCAGAGATCTTCGATTGCGTGCGCGCGATGGCGCAGTCGGGGCAGTTGCCGCCGGGCCAGGCGCTGCCGCCGGTGCGGGATCTGGCGGTCGAACTGGATATCAACCGCAATACTGTCGCCGCCGCCTACAAGCGGCTGGTGACGGCAGGCATCGCCCTGACCCAGGGCCGCCTGGGCACCATCATCCGCGACCAGTCCGCCCCTGGGGAACAGGAAGGCGCGCTGTCGGACTCGCCGCTGGCGGACCTGGCCAGCGGCAATCCAAACCCGGCCTGGCTGCCGGACCTGAGCGCGGCCCTCGCCATCCGGCCTTATCAACCGCGGCTGTACGGCGAGCCCACCGTCAATGCCGGGCTGGAAAGCTATGCCCGCGTCTGGTTCGCGCCGGACTGCCCGGCGCCCTTCGAGATCAACCTGACCCATGGGGCGGTGGACGCCATCGAGCGGCTGCTCAGTTCGCACCTGGTGGCCGGCGATAAGGTGGCGGTCGAGAACCCATGCTTCCTGAGCAGCATCAACATGCTGCGCATCGCCGGCCTGCAGGCGCTGGGCGTGCCCGTCGACGCGGAAGGCATGCAGGCGGTAGCTCTGGAGGCGACGCTGGCCAAGGGCGCGCAGGCCGTCATCCTGACGCCGCGGGCCCACAACCCCACAGGCTGCAGCCTGAGCGAAAAGCGGGCGAAAGCGCTGGCGCGGGTGCTGGCCAGGTATCCCCACGCCATGGTCATCGTGGACGATCACTACGCCTTGCTGTCGGGCAAGGCGTACCACTCGGTGCTGCCGTCCGGCGCGCAGCGGTGGGCCCTGGTGCGCTCGTTCTCCAAGACCTTGGGGCCCGACGTGCGCCTGGCGATGGTGGCCAGCGATCCCGCGACGTCGCGGCAACTGCGGCTGCGGCTGGCTTCCGGCACCAGCTGGGTCAGCCATCTGCTGCAAGACATGGTCGAGGTCACGCTGGGCCGGCCCGAGGTCGCCAAGCAGATGGCGCTGGCCCGCAAGGATTATGCACAGCGCCGCAAGGCCCTGGAGAACGCCTTGCTGGATCAGGGCGTGGCGTACGCGGCGGACGGTGACGGCCTCAACCTCTGGGTGCCGTTGGATACCGATGACCAGGCGGTCGCGCTGGCCCTGGCCCATCGCGGCTGGCTGGTGCGCCATGGCGATGCCTTCGGGGTCCAGGAACCGGTCCGTGGCCTGCGCATCACCATCTCGGCGATCGAGCCTGGCCAGTGCCGCAAGCTGGCGCGGGATATCCGGGAAAGCATGGGCTAGCCGCTACCGGCTTCAACGCTGGTCGGCCATGGCTTGTCCCAGCTTGACCGTCCGCCCCGTTTTCCAATCTGGATGGAAGCGCCAGGCGCTGCCGGGCATCAGCACTACCACGGTCGAACCCAACTCGAAGTGCCCCATCTCGGCGCCTTGCGGCAAGCGCAAGGGCGCCACCAGGCTGCCGTAGTCCCACTGCTGGATGCGCCGGCCGTGCGGCGCCACCAGGCCATGCCAGGTCGTGGCGATGCTGCCGACGATGGCGGCTCCCACCAGCACCATGGCGTAGACGCCATGGTGGGGATGCTCGAACCAGCACACCAGCCGTTCGTTGCGCGCCAGCAAGCCGTCCATGCCTTGCACGATCTCCGGCTTGACGGAGTAGAGCGTCCCCGGCACATGGCGCATGCCCAGCAGCCGCCCCTCGCAAGGCATGTGCACGCGGTGGTAATCGCGCGGACTCAGATAGATCGTGCTGAACCAGCCGCCGCCCAGTGCCCGCGCCAGATCCGCGTCGCCCAGCAGCGCAGCCGCGCTGTACTGTCGCCGCTTGGCCTGTATCAGTTGCCCCAGGCTGATACGGCCGAACTGGCTCACGATGCCATCCGCGGGGCTGGACCAGTCCGCATCGGCCAGCTTGCGGGCGCCCGGCTTCAAGGCCCGGGTGAAGAAGGCATTGAAATTGCCATAAGCCCTTGGGTCGGGGTGCAGGGCCTCGTCGAGATCGATGCCATACCACTTGGCGTAGCCGCGGATCAGCGGCTGGGCCACCCAGGCTTGGCGGCATGAGGCCAGCCGGCCGGCGCAGCGTGTCAGCCAGAGCTTAGGTGCGACGCGCTGGAACATCAGGGAAAGAGACGTAGACATGAAGCTCGTGGTTGCCGCGGACGCGATGCTCAGGCGGTAGGGCGCCTATTGTCCTGAAATATTATTTATTATGGCATAGGACAAACAGGGCGCTCGCATCGATTGCTTGTCGAGAGGTGGCTGCCATCACATCATGGCTACCCTACACAGCCCGCGTGTGGCAGCCTTGGCACTGCGCGCCCGGATAGCAGGCTCCTACCGCTGGACCGGCGCGGGGCAACTCGCCGCGTCGCACTCCTGGCGGGTGGATTCAGCGGGTGCAGCGGCGTTGGCGAGAGAGGCATCGTCCTCGGCCAGCAACCCGCCGATGGCGGCCCCAAGAGTCAGGTCGTCGATGCGGCCGAAGTGCTGCAGGCGCACGCGTCCCTGGCGGTCCAGCAGGACCAGGCTGGGCGTGCCGCGCAGCCCGTAGGCTTGCATGGTCATTGGGATGGCGCCGGACGCGGCGGGGCGGTCGATGCCGATGGGAAAGCTCCATCGATACTCGTGATTGAAGGCACGCAGCGCGGCCGGACTCATCACGTCGTGGTGTTCGAAAACGGTATGCAGGCCGATGACCGCGACATCCTTGCCGCGGAACAGCCTGTGCACGCGTTCGGCTTGCGGCAACCCATGCGACAGGCACCCAGGGCACAGCATCTGGAATGCGTGCAGCAGCACGACCTTGCCGCGCAGCGCGGCGAGTTCGATGGGGCTGTCCGCATTCAGCCATTCGTCCACCAGCAAGGGCGGGGGCATTGCGTCGGCCATGTTGTCGGATCGGGACATCTGAAGGCTCCTGTGGCGTGGCGGGCGGGGCGGTCTCGCCCCGCCCGCATGGCGGCTGGATCAGGCGGCCCGGCGCAGCTTCACGGCCGGGAAGTCCACCGGCACGGCAAAGGCCACGTTGACGTAGTTGGTGAACAGGTTGAGCGCGACGTGCGCCAGGATTTCGACGATCTCCTGGTCGCTGTAGCCTGCCGCGCGCACGGCCTGCACGTCGGCTTCGCTCACTTGCCCACGCGCTTCCACCAGTTTCAGCGCGAAGCGCAGCGCCGCCGCGGTCCTGGGATCGGCGGCCTCGCCGCCTTGGGCGGCCGACATTTCTTCGGCGCTGGCGCCGGCCTTGCGGCCCAGGGCCGTGTGGGCCGCAAGGCAGTATTCGCAAGCATTGCGGTCGGCCACGGCGACTGCGATCTGCTCGCCGAGCTTGGCCGGGATCACGCCGCCGCCCAAGGCGCCGAAAGCGCCCCACATGCTCTGCAGCGCCGCCGGCGAATTGGCGACGGCCTTGAACATGTTCGGCGTGGCGCCAAAGGCGCCGTGGATTTGCGTGAGCAGCGTCTTGCGGTCGGCACTGGCGCTGCTGGCATCGATAAGAGGAACTCGGGACATGTCGGTAACTCCTGGAAAAGAAAAAAAGGCCGCCGGTCTTGGACGGGGTGGAGAAATCGTACGTAGAATGTCTGGACGCAAGGTGTTTTTCAATCCATAAAAATTGTCTTATCGTCCAATCTATGAGCGATTCTGTTCCTCCCCAAGTTGACCGGCTGTCGGCGTTGCTGGACCGTTTCCGGGTGCGTGCCACGCTGTTCCACACGGGCGCGCTATGCGGCACCCAGGCCTTCGAAGCCGTGCCGGGGCGCGGCTTTCTGCACGTGTTGCGCCGCGGCGAGATGGAAGTGCGGCATCGCCCGGGAGAGACCGCCACGCCGCGCCTGCGCCTGTCCGAGCCGACGCTGCTGTTCTATCCGCGCGCCGTGCATCACGAGTTCGTGAATCCTCCCCGGGACGGTTCGGACTTCACCTGTGCGGCGCTGGACTTCGATGGCGGCGAACGCAATCCCATCGTGCAGTCGCTGCCGTCCGTGGTGCGGATCCCGCTGGACGCGGTCGAAGGCTTGCGGCCCGCGCTGGATCTGTTGTTTGCCGAGGCCGATCACGTGCGCTGCGGCTCGCGCCTGCTGGCAGACCGCCTGTTCGAGGTGGTGCTGATCCAGCTGCTCAGATGGATACTCGACCATCCGGAGGAGGTCGGCGTGACCAGCGGCCTGGTGATGGGCCTGTCGGATCCGCGCCTGGCCAGGGCGCTGGTGGCGCTGCATCGTTCGCCTTATGAAGACTGGTCCCTGGCCAGAATGGCAGCGATGGCCGGCATGTCGCGCAGCGCATTCGCGGCGGCCTTCAAGGACGCCACCGGCGCCACGCCCGCCGCCTACCTGACCGACTGGCGCTTGAGCCTGGCGGCGTCCATGATGCGATCCGGCCGAGCGGTCAAGCTGGTGGCCGCGGAATTGGGATTCGCCAGCGCTTCCTCGCTGTCCAAGGCGTTCCGGCAGCGTATGGGCGTTTCACCGCGCGAATGGCTGGCCGCCAACGCCTAGCAGTGGCCGGCAAGCGCCGGCGCCATCGTGATAATATTGACCTATGACAAAACTGCGGGCGGCATAAGCGTTGTGGAAAACGCCGGCCGCCACTCCTACGCGAGGTTCAGGCATGAGCGAGCAAGGCCCAGGGCAAGACAACGGCACCCAGACACAGCACGACCAGCATGGCCGCTGGCCGCAGGCGCAGTCGGTCGAGGATTTCCGCCGCAATCTGGCCGCGGTCAACGGACGAATTGCCGATGCGGCCCTGCGCGCCGGCCGTGATCCGGCGACGGTACGCCTGCTGCCCGTGAGCAAGACCGTGGAAGAGGCGCGCATCCGGCTGGCCTACGAGGCCGGCTGCCGCTACCTCGGCGAGAACAAGCTGCAGGAAGTGTCCCGGAAATGGGAAGCCATGGCGGACCTGACCGATTTGAGATGGTCGGTCATCGGCCACCTGCAGACCAACAAGGCCAAGCTCGTGGCCCGCTATGCGGCAGAGTTCCAGGCGCTCGACAGCCTGCGAGTGGCCGAAGCGCTGGACCGCCGGTTGCAGGCGGAAGGCCGCCAGCTTGATGTGTTCGTGCAGGTCAATACCTCCGGCGAGGCCAGCAAGTACGGACTGCAGCCGGAGGAGACGGCGGCCTTCCTGCGCGAACTGCCCGCGTTTTCGGGGCTGCGGGTGCGCGGCCTGATGACCCTGGCGCTGTTCTCGGCCGAAGCGGCGCGCGTGCGCGAGTGCTTCGTACTGCTGCGCACGCTGCGCGATCAGCTGCGCCAGGAAGCGCCCGCGGGGATAGGCCTGGATGAATTGTCCATGGGCATGTCCGGTGACTACGAGATCGCCATCGAGGAAGGCGCCACCGTGGTCCGTGTCGGACAGGCCATCTTCGGTGCGCGCAACACGCCCGATTCCTATTACTGGCCTACCGGCAACAGCGCGGAATCGCGCGAGTCCGACGGCCAGGAGTAGCGCGCATGCCGGTGTATCGACTCATCATCAAACGCGACGGCCGCCTGATCGGCCATTTCGAATCCACCGCCGCGTCGGCGCTAGACGACAGCCGCGACATCGCGGCACGCCTGCCGGCCAAGGACGGCTATCAGCTCAGCCTGTTGGTCGCGGATGGCGAGCGGCGCCTGCTGGAAAGCACGCCGCAAGGCATCCGGCTACTGGCTTCGGAAAACGTGTTCGTCTCAACCCCCGAAGGCTTGCTGGGCGGATTGGACCGCCATCCGAGCCCGCAATAGGAGTATCCGGAATGAGCCTTACCGCATTGGCGATCCGCCACGTGCCCTTCGAAGACCTGGGCATCCTGGCGCCGGTCCTGGCAGAGCGTGGCTACAGCGTGCGATACCTGGAAGCGGGCGTCGACACCATCGACGCCGCCACCCTCGGCAATGCCGACCTCGTCGTGATCCTGGGCGGCCCCATAGGCGTCTATGAAACCGGGCGCTATCCCTTCCTGGAGCAGGAACTGCGCGCCATTGCGCACCGGCTGCGCCAGGACAAGCCGACGCTGGGCATCTGCCTGGGTGCGCAGCTCATGGCGGCGGCGCTGGGCGCGGAGGTCGCGTCCACCGGACGCGCCGAGATCGGCTATGCGCCGCTGACGCTCACGCCGCAAGGGCAGGATTCCGTGCTGAGCGTGGTTCAGGACGTGCCCGTGCTGCATTGGCACGGGGACCAGTTCGCCATTCCCGAGGGCGCGGCGCGTCTGGCCGAAACGCCGGGTTTTCCAAACCAGGCGTACGCGCTGGGGCCCCGGATACTGGGCCTGCAGTTTCACCTGGAAGCGGATTCCACGCAGATCGAGCGCTGGCTGATCGGACATGCCTGCGAACTGAGCCTGCGGCAGATCGATCCGGCCGTCATCCGCGAGGATGCCCGGCTTTACGGCCCCGAGCTCGAACGTCGCGCGCGTGCGGCGATGGAGCGATGGTTGGACGGGATCTGAGGCAGTACTGCGCTATCTCGGTCGCTTGCGCCCCTCCGGGCGCTTTTGCAGCCAATCCACCACGAACTCTCCCGACTCATGGATATGCGAACGCATGGCAGCGCGCGAGGCGTCGGCGTCGCGCGCGGTCAGCGCCTGGACGATGGCTGCATGGTGTTCGATATTTTTCTTCATGCGAGCCTCGTACATGCCCAGCACGGTCATATTGAGGATGTTCTTGGTGTAGTCAGTGTGCAGGTCCTTGATGATGCGTTCCAGCGACGCATTGCCGGCGGCGCGGAAGATCAGGGCGTGGAATTCCTGGTTCTTGATGACCCAGTGTTGCATGGGCGCGGCAGCCTGACGCGGGGTGGCCCCGTCGCCCGCGTTGACCTCGGCGTATAGCGCGCCGACGGCCTGCGCGCATTCGGCGTGGGTGGCCTGCAGCCTTTGCAGGTCGGCGTCGGAAATCCAGCGCGCCGCAAGCTCGGCCGCCATGCCTTCCAGTTCGCCGCGCAGCCAGTAGTTGGCGCCGATGTCCTTGATGGTCGGCGCCACCACCGTGGCGCCGTAGCGCGGCTGCTGCACGATCAGGCCCTTGGTCTCCAGCTGCCGGAACGCTTCGCGCACCGGTGTGCGGCTGACGTCGTATTCTTCCGCCAGCGTCTCTTGCCGCAGCTTCTGCCCGGGCGCATAGGCGCCATTGAAGATCTTTGCGGAGATCGACTCCACCAGGTGCTGCACCAGTTCTTCCGCGGCGGGATATGTGCGATCCATGGCCTGACTCCCACGTCCTTGACGGTTATGTGGCTATTTTCCGGCGTCCGCGGAGAATACCCGCCGCCACTTTTTTTGCTCCTGGAGCATGCGTTCCAGGAAGACTTGCGATCCCGTGGGCATGGGCTGGCTGCCTTGCGCATACAGCTGCGCCATGCCCTCGCTCAGTGCCACCGCCTGCATGGCGCGTTCCAGCTTTTCGAGTATGTCCTTGGGCGTCGCGGCAGGCGCGACCAGTCCCGATATCGAGCCTACATCGAAATCGCCGCCCAGGGTCTCGCGGGCGGCGGGAACGTCCGGCAGATTCGACACCCGCTGTGCCGAGGTTACGCCCAGCGCTCGCATCTTGCCGGACTGGATGAACGGGCCGACCACCACGGTCTCGACCGCTGTCACGTCCACCACGCCGGAGAGCAGGGCGGTGGCCGCCTCGGCGCCGCTCTTGTAGGGTACGTGCATGAGCGTGGCGCTGGTTTGCTGCTGCATCAGGGCGAACACCTGGTGGATCGAGGTGCCTTGTCCCGAGCTGGCGTAGGAGACCGCGTCGGGCCGGCTGCGGGCGCGGGCGACCAATGCTGGCAGGTCCTGGATCGGCGAGGCTTCCGGCACGACCAGGGCCAGCGGCGTGTTGGCGATCATGGACACGTAGGCGAAATCCTTGAGCGCGTCGTAGTTCAGCTGCTTGTGGATGAGAGGATTGACCGCGACCATGCCGTTGGTGATCACCATCAGCGTATAGCCGTCGGGCTTGGCCCGGGCCACGATGTCGGCGGCGATATTCCCGCCCGCGCCGGGCTTGTTTTCCACGACTACCGGCTTGCCGAGCTCGGTTTGCAGCTGCCTGGCTACCGTGCGCGCTGTGAGATCGGTGATGCCGCCGGCGCCGAAGGGCACGACCAGCGTGATGGGCCGCTCGGGCCAGGCGCCGGCGGCCTGGGACGGGCTGGCCAGCGTGAGCGGCAGCGAAAGCGTCAACGACGCGAGGCAGGCGCGCAGAAAGGGGGCGTGCATGATGTTTGTCTCCTTGGAATTTTCTATTTCTTTGTGTGCAGGCCCGGCAGGGCGGGCCTGCCGCGGACGGCGGCGAGTGGCGGCGGCTGTCCGTGGAACCGCGGATATCAGTGTTCGAGGTCCTGCTCGGTGATCGCGGGCGGTTCGCCCTGGATGTTCATGCGGCCGTCGTACACCGGCCGCCCGCCGGTTGTTGGTCCCTGGTACTGGACGAAGAACAAGGTGCCGCCTGTCTCGGTGCTGAGCGCTTCTTCGATGTGCGGGTCCGGATGGAACACCACGGTGCCCGGGCCGTACATCTTTCCGCCCATGTTGAATTCCCCTTCGATCACGTACCAGACCTGGGCGAAATCGTGTTTGTGCAGGCGGAAGCCCGCACCCGGCTCATAGCGCAGAAAGCCGGCATTGGGCTCGGTGGGGCGTTCTGCCCGCGTGTGGAAGAGGAACTTCGTCTTGTTCTTGAACCGGCCCATCTCCCACTCCATGTCCTCCGGCCTGCGGTACTCAGGCATGTGGTGGGTCTGCGTCTGTTCCGGCACGACGTTGTTGCTCATGGCTTGCTCCTTGGTGAATTGGCCGGGAAAGTCTATCGGCCTTGCGCGGGAATTACTGGATACAAGATTCGCCTGCCGGCAGCGCGGGCGGGAGATATCAGGCGCCCAGGAAATAGGTATTGGACCGCTCTGCGCGGCCTCCCTAGACTGCAAGCCGTCATGGAGAAGCGAGCTATGCATTTGAAGGGAATCATCGGCTACCTGCTGACGCCTTGCGATGAGCGCGGGCGGGTGGACCACGCGCTGTTGGAAGCGCACGTCGAACGGCTGATCGACGAGGGCGTGCATGCCTTGGCGCCCCTGGGCAGCGTCGGCTGCCTGCCCTACCTGGATGATGGCGAACGCGAGGCCGTCATCGACACCGTCATCGGCGCGGCGCGCGGGCGTCTGCCCGTGCTGGCGGGCGTGTCCAGCCTGAGCACGGCCAGCACCGTGCGCCATGCGCGCTACGCCGAACGCGCGGGCGCCGCGGCCTTGCAGCTATTGCCCAGCACCTACTGGAAACTTACCCAGGATGAAATCCACGCCTACTACCGCGAGGTCTGCGAGTCGGTCTCCACGCCGGTAATGGTCTACAACAACCCGTTCACCACGGGCATGGACCTGCCCGTCGAGTTCCTGGCCCGGCTGGCGGAGCTTCCCAACGTCACCATGATCAAGGAAAGCAGCCCCGACCCCACCAAGATCGCGAGGCTGCGTGCGGCCTGCCCGGCCCGCACGGCCGTGTACATCGGCCTGAACTGCATGGCGCGCACCGGATTCGCGGAGGGCGCGGCGGGCTGGTGCACGGCGTCGGCCAACGTCAGCGCGTCCTACGCCTTGAACCTCTATCGCTGCGCCATGGCCGGCGACGCGCGCGGCGCCGACGAATGGTTTGGCCGGCAGATCGATCTGTTGAATTTCCTCATGGACCATGGCCTGCCCAGGACTGTCGCGGCGGGCCTGCAATTGCGCGGCTTCGACAGCGGACGCCTGCGCGCGCCCTTGGCGCCGTTGACGGCCGACCTGCAGCAACAACTTCTAGAAATTCTCAAGAAAATGGAGATAGCCGGATGAACAAGGGATTGCGCCGCTGCATGGCGGCTTTGCTAGGTGTGATGCTGCCGGCCGCCGCGGCCTGGGCGGGCCCGTATCCAGACCAGCCCATACGCCTGATCGTGCCGTTCGGCGCCGGTGGTGTGACCGACACCACGGCGCGGGTGTTCGCCGAAGGGCTCACGCGGGAGCTGGGCCAGCCGGTCGTGGTGGAGAACCGCGGCGGCGCGGGCGGCTCGATCGCCGCAGGCGCAGTGGCGAAGTCGCCGGCCGATGGCTACACGCTGCTGGTGATCACCAATGGCATGGTCGCCGTCAACCCGCTGATCTACAAGAAGCTGCCCTACGACCCGAACAAGGACTTCACCTACGTTGCCATGCTGGCGAATACACCCACGGTCTTGGCCGTGGGCGTGGACAGCCCATATGCGTCGTTGCCGGAAATCATCAAGGCCGCGTCGGTCCAGGCCGACAAGATCGCGTTTTCCACGGCGGGCGAGGGCTCCGACAACTACCAGGTCCTGGAGCTGCTGCAACAGGCGACAGGGGTGAGGATGCTGCACGTGCCCTACAAGAGCGGATCGGAATCCATGACAGCGGTGATGAGCCGCAACACGGATTTGACGGCCGTTTCCGCCGTCACCGCGGTGGGTTTCGTCGAGGCGAAGCAGATTCGTCCCTACGCGGTGACCTCGTCGCGCCGCCTGGCCAACCTGCCCGACATCCCTACGGTCAAGGAAGTGCTGGGCAAGGAGGTGGAAGGCGGGTCCCTGTCAGGCATTGCCGTTCCCAAAGGCACGCCGGCCGATGTCGTCGCGCGCTTGAACACAGCCATCGCCGCAGTCGCCAAGAGCCCGTCGGTGCAGGACAAGATCTACGCGCGAGGCAGCGAACCCGTGGACGCCAGCCAGGCAGCGTTCGAGCAGAGAGTCGTCGCCGAACAGCAGAAGTGGGCGGGCATTCTTTCCCGTCCGCAGCAGTAAGTCCGGGGTTTCAGGGCGCTTGCGCGCCCAGCACCTCGCGCGCCGTCTCGATGAACCAACGAACGGCGGGGTTCACGGACTGGGCGGGCGCCGCCAGCGCCATGGCATAGGTCAGCGGTTCGCCCGCCACGTCCGCGAGGTCCACGTAGGCCACGTTGTCGATGGCGATCCTGCGCAGTGCCGACGGAACGATGGCGACCCCCAGGCCGCCGGCGATGAGCGGCAAGCTGATGAGGGCGTGGGACGACTCCTGCAAGACCCGCGGATGAAATCCGGCCCGCTGGCAGGCCGCGACGATTTCGCCGGTGAAGCCGGGACTGTCCGAATGCGCCAGGGTTACCAGGGCGTCGTCCGTCAGGTCCGAGAGCCTGGCGCTTTTCATGCCGGCCAGTCGATGGCCCGCCGGCACGGCCAGCACCAGCCGTTCTCGCGGCAAGGGGGTGATCGTGATGCCTGGCACGCCGGAAGCGGACGGAACCAGGAATGCCGCGTCCAGTTCGCCGCGCTGCAACCCCGCCAGAATGCCGACGGTGCTGCCGCTGGTCAGGCGCAGCCGTATGTGCGGAAAGCGCTGCGCGAATTCAGGCAGGATGCGCGGGAGCAGGTTCAAGGCGGCGCTGGGCACCGCGCACACGCGCAGGGCGCCCATGCGCCCCTCTGCCGCGTCGCGCGCGGTTTGCAGCGCGGCGTCGGCGCCTTCCAGCAGGCGCTTGGCTTCGCCCAGGAAGGCCCCGCCGGCGACGGTGAGACGCACGCCCAGGCGGTCGCGTTCAAACAGGTCCGCGCCGATCTCGGTTTCGAGCCGCTTGATGGCGACGCTGAGCGGCGGCTGGGTCATGTGCAGCCGCGCGGCGGCCTTGCGATAGTTCAATTCCGTCGCCAGGACGACGAACTGTCTGAGCTGCCTGAAATCCATGCTGGTTTCCCCGTGTTTTATATCGGCATGGCCGACGCGCGGCGCAAGCCGGCATCAGCCGTGCGTGCGCAGGAAGTCTGTCATGAAATCGGCCAGCGCGGCCGTTGCCGGCAGATCGACCGCGTTATAGAGACTGGCCCGGATGCCGCCGGTATGGGAATGGCCCTTCAGCCCCATCAGCCCGGCGTTCTCGGCCTGGCGCAGAAACAGGGGTTCCAGGGAGGAATCGGCCAGGAAGAACGGCACGTTATTGATCGAACGGAATTCCGGCAGGACCTTGTTGAGGTAAAAGCCGTCGCTGGCGTCGATGGCGCGGTACAGCAGCCAGGCCTTGGCCTGGTTGGCCTGGTGGATGCGCTCTATCCCGCCGCTCCGGCGGATCCAGCGCAGCGTCAGTCCGGTCAGGTACCAGGAAAACGTGGCGGGCGTGTTGAGCATGGAGTCCGCCCGCGCTGCTTGCGCATAGTTCAGCACGTCGGGCGTGATGGGCAGCGCGCTGTCCAGCAGGGCCTCGTCCACCACCACCACCGTGACGCCGGCCGGTCCCATGTTCTTTTGCGCGGCGGCGTAGATCAGGCCGTGCCGGGATACGTCGATGGGCTTCGACAACAGGCTGGAGCAGGCATCGCATACCAGCGGAACGGATGCGTCCGGCGCGGCCGCGAATTGCAGGCCATGCACCGTCTCGTTTTCCGTGTAGTGCAGATAGGCGGCGTCCGGATCGAGCCGCCATTCGCCGGGGGCGGGCACGCGGTCGAAGCCGGACGCCTCGCTGCTGGCGGCCACGCGCACCTCGCAATAGCGTCGGGCCGCCTCGATGGCCTTGCCGGACCAGAGCCCGGTGTGCAGGTAGTCCGCCGACGTCTTGCCGCGCAGCAGGTTCATCGGCACCTGCGAGAACTGCAGCGTAGCGCCGCCTTGCAGGAACAGCACCTTGTAGCGGTCGGGAATCCGCAGGATGGCCCGCAGGTCCAGTTCGGCCTGGCGGGCGATATCGATGAATACGCGCGAGCGGTGGCTGATTTCCATCACCGACATGCCGGTTCCCGCGAAATCGAAGAACTCGTCGTGCGCTTCCTGCAGCACTTCCAGCGGCAGCGCGGCCGGGCCGGCGCTGAAGTTGTAAGACCTTGCCATGTTTCCTGATCCTGCCCCGCCATGCGCGGGCTCTTGCAATGTTGCGCCCGCGTCTGCCGAGGCGAACGGAAGAGTCTACGGATAGAATGGCCGGGCCGGACAGGCCAGTTTTCCTACTGTGAGCAGACCGCATGGCAAAGACATTCGAGCTGGATACGCTGAAGATGCGCATGAACGATGCGGAACTCCAGCGGCTGGACCTGCATCAGCGTATTCAGCGGGCGCTGCGCGCCCTGATCCTGGACGGCGCGCTGGGGCCTGGTCTCAGGCTGCCCGCCACTCGCGGCCTGGCGAAGTCGCTGGGGGTGGCGCGCGACACGGTGGAAAATGCCTACGTGCAGTTGCACCGTGACGGCTATATCGTGCGCCGCGAGGGCTCGGGCAGCTATGTGTCCGAGACGGTCGGCACCGAGCTGCGAGGCGCCGCACGCAGGCGGGCCAAGCGGGATCAGCGGTCGGCCGTGGCGCAGCCCGGGGTGGGCCTGAGCCGGCGCGGACGCATGATCCTGGACAGCGGCGGCGTCGCGGATCAACAGGTCATCAAGGCGTTCGCCACGGGCTTGCCGGAAACCCGCACGTTTCCCACCGATGTCTGGGAACGGCTGCAACGCCAGGTCCTGAAGGACTACCGCGCCCATGTGTTGCTGCACGGAGACCCGCAGGGCGCCGAACCGCTGCGCCGCGCCATTGCCGCCTACCTGAACCTGGAACGCGGCGCCAAGGTCTTGCCCGAACAGGTCCTGGTACTGAGCAGCACCCGCCAGGCCCTGTTCCTGTGCGCGCAATTGCTTGCGGACGCCGGCAAGCCCATCCTGATGGAGAACCCCGGCTACTTCGGCGCCCGCAAGGCCTTTGAATCCGCGGAGACGCGCATCGCGCCTATCGACGTCGACGCGCAGGGCATACGCCTGGACCTGCTGCGCGCGGACCGCAGCGGCGCCAATTGCGTGTACGTGACGCCGTCGCACCAGTACCCCACCGGCGTGACGCTGTCGCTCGAACGCAGGCTGGACCTGATCAACTGGGCCGCGGAACACGGCAAGTGGATCATCGAGGACGACTACGACAGCGAATTCCATTACGACGGCGTGCCCACCGCCTGCGTGCAGGGCCTGGACCTGCATCAGCGCACCATCTACCTGGGCACGTTCAGCAAGACGCTGTATCCAGGGCTCAGGATGGGATACATGGCGTTGCCGCCTGATCTGGTCGACGCCTTTGCCCGCGCGCGCAGCATCATGGACGGACATACTCCGCAGATCCTGCAGCTGACGCTGGCGCGCTTCATGGATGACGGCCATTACAACTCGCACGTGCGGGCCATGCGCAAGCTGTATGCCGGCCGCCGGCAGGTGCTGCTGGATTCCCTGGGCAAGCACCTGGGCGGCATTGTGCAGGCTGTCAGGCCTCCCGGCGGCTTGCAGATCCCGTGTCTGCTCGAACGCGGCTGGTCCGAGGAAAAGACCATCCGCCAGGCCGAGGCCGCCGGCCTGCGCCTGCCCGGATTGAGCAGGCTGTACGCAGGCGAGTACAAACAGCAGGGCTGGCTGCTGGGCTATGCCTCTCTGACAGCCTACGAAATCGAAGCCGCCGTGCTGCGGCTGTCGAACACGCTGAGGCAAGCCTAGAACAACTCAGTAGGGCAGGGGGAAGCGCTTGGCCAGCCCGGCCACACCCTCGCGGATGGCGCTTTCCGTGCGGGCGTCGACGGCCCCGGCGCGCACGCCGCCCAGCAGGGCCAGGATCATGTCGCCGATCTCCTGGAATTCAGCCGGACCCATGCCGCGGGATGTGCAGGCGGCGCTGCCCACGCGTATGCCGGAGGTGACGGCGGGCTTGGCGGCGTCGTTGGGAACGGCGTTCTTGTTCAGGGTGATGCCCACCTGTTCCAGGGCTTGTTCCGCCGTGTTGCCGGCCAGTCCCCAGGGCCGCAGGTCGACCACACCAAGGTGGCAATCGGTGCCGCCCGACACGATGGAAAGCCCGCCTTCCGCCAGCCGGCGGCACAGGACACGGGCGTTCTCGACCACCGCGTGGGCATAGGTCCGGAACGCGGGCTGCAGCGCCTCGCCCAGGGCCACGGCCTTGGCGGCGATGATGTGCATCAGCGGACCGCCTTGCAGGCCGGGGAAGACTGCCGAATCGATCTTGCGGGCGAGTTCGGCGTCGTTGGTCAGGATCATGCCGCCGCGCGGGCCGCGCAGCGTCTTGTGCGTGGTGGTGGTGGTGACATGCGCGTGCGGCACCGGCGAGGGATACGCTTCGGCTGCGGCCAATCCGGCAAAATGTGCCATGTCCGCCATGAAGATCGCGCCCACGTCGTCGGCGATGGCGCGAAAGCGCGCGAAGTCCAGCGTGCGCGAGTAGGCCGAGCCGCCGGCGATGATGAGCTTGGGCCTTTCCTGACGCGCAATGCGCTCGACCTCATCCATGTCGACCAGATGCGTGGCCGCATCGACGCCATAACTCAACGCCTGCAGCCAGCGTCCCGACATGTTGACCTTGGAGCCGTGGGTCAGGTGGCCGCCTGCCTTCAGGTCCAGGCCGAGGATCTTGTCCCCCGGCGCCAGCAGCGCCAGATAGACTGCCTGGTTCGCCTGGCTGCCGGAGTGGGGCTGCACGTTGGCGTAGCGGGCGCCGAACAGGCGCGTGGCGCGCTCGATGGCGATCTTCTCGGCCATGTCGGCGTTGACGCAGCCGCCATAGTAGCGGCGGCCGGGGTAGCCCTCGGCATACTTGTTCGTCAGCACCGAGCCCTGGACTTCCAGCACCGCGCGGCTGACGAAGTTCTCGGAGGCGATCAGTTCGATCGAGTGCATCTGGCGGCGCCGTTCGGCGTCGATGGCGCCCCATATGCCGGGATCGGCTTGTGACAGGGGCAGGGCGCTGATGGCAGGCAGCGCGAGGCTGTCGGGCGGGGCAATGTTCGTCACGGAGGTTCCTGGTTGGATGAGCATGATGTGGCAATGAGAAGCGTCAGGCGTTGGCGGCCAGGGTCCGCTGGCCACCGTGGATCAGCAGGTGCGCGGTCAGGCCGGCAACCAGGCCCCAGAACGCGCCGCCCACGCCCAGCAGGGTGACGTTGGCAGCGGTGGCCAGGAAGGTGATGAGGGCGGTCTCCCGAGTGCGGGCGTCGGCCATCGCATTGGCCAGGCTGCCGCCGATGGCGCCCAGCAGGGCTAGTCCCGCCAGCGTGGTGATGAAGGCCTTGGGCAGAACCATGAACAAGGTCGCCAGTGTGACGCCGAACGTGCCGACCAGGATGTAGAACACGCCGCAGGCCAAGCCAGCGATGTAGCGCTTGGCGGGGTCCGCATGCGCGTCGCGGCCGGTGCAGATCGCGGCGGTGATCGCCGCCACGTTGAAGGCGTGCGCGCCGAACGGCGCCATGACAAGCGAGCCCAGTCCGGTCACGGTCAGGATGGGGCTCGCGCTGGTCTTGTAGCCGTCGTTGCGCAGCACCAGCATGCCGGGCATGTACTGCCCCGTCAGCGTGATGATGAAGAGCGGCAGGGCCACGCCCAGCAAGGCCTGCAGCGAGAACTGCGGCATCTGGAAGACCGGCGCGGCCAGGCTGAGGTGGACGGCCGAGAAGTCGATTCGGCCTTGCGCGATGAGCAGGCCCAGGCCGATGACCAGTATGCCGACCACCGCGAAGCGCGAGGTAAAGCGTTTGAGTAACGCATAGGATATGACCAGCACGATGACCAGCAGCGGATCGGCGCTGGCGCCGCCGAAGGCATTGACGCCGAATTGCAGCAGGATGCCGGCCAGCAGGCCGGCGGCGATGCCGCCTGGAATCATGCGCACCAGCTTTTCGAAAGCGCCGGACAGGCCCAGCACGATGAAGCCCAGCGCCGACAGGATGTAGGCGCCGATGACCTCGCCATAAGGCGTGAACGGCATCACGGTCGCAAGAAACGCCACGCCTGGCGTGGACCAGGCCGTGATGACCGGCGCCTTGTAACGCCAGCTCAGCAGCGCGCCTGTGACACCCACTCCGACGGAAACCGCCCATACCCAGGAAGTGGTCTGGGCCGGCGACAGTCCGGCCAGCTCAGCCGCCTGGAACACCAGCACAAAGGTGCCGCCGTAGTTCACCAGCACAGAAATCAGCGCAGCGACGGTGGGAGAAAAGAAATCGGCGGGTCTCAGGCCTGCCGGCGATGCGTTCATGTATTGCTCCGCGTTCATGGTGGGGCCTGGCCGCGCGGCCAGGCTTGAACGGGGAGTCTAGGTTGCTCGCGGTATGTTGATACCTGCCACATTGAGAGTCATGGGCAGACCGCTTTCTGGCTGGATCCACGGTGCCCGCCTTGAATGCGGGGAAGGATCAGCGCCACACCTCCCGCACTGTTTGCGCGATTGCAGTGGCCTGGCGCAGCCCGGCCTCGGCGGCCTCGGCACGACGCGCCGGGTCCAGCACGTTGTCGCCAATGGACTGTACGCAGGCCTCGTCGGGCAGTACGGCCTGGACCTGGCTGCCGGCCTCGCGCAGCGCCTGCAGCTCGCGCCGCAGATGCCCGCTGACCGGATTGCCGTCGCGAAACCCCAGCGGCGCCAGCACCACGACTTGGCTGTAGCCGACAGCCATGTCGGCGTTGGTCATGGAACGGATGCCGCCGTCCATGTAGGCCGAGCCGTCGATGGGTACGGCCGGCCAGGCGCCCGGCACGGCGCAGCTGGCGGCGATGGCGTCGATGAAATCCACCTGGTCGGCGGCGCTGAAGCTGCGCCCCTCGCCGCTATGCGCGTCGACGGCAACGACACGCAAGGGGCGGCTTGGCCAATCGCTTGCGCCGAGGCGGGCGGCGATAATGGCGCGGCGTTCGGCCAGTGTGGGCGTGGCGCTGCGCAAAGCATAGGCGCCGATGCGCCGCCGTGCCAGTTGCAGGTCGGCGCCCACTTTGCCGTACAGCGCGTGGTTCTTGTCGTCGGCGGCTTGTTGGGAGTAAGGCCGGAAATGTTCGGCGCCTGTTCCGTCCAGTTGCGTCGCCAGCAGCTGCATGGGTGGGACGCCCCGCGCCAGTTGCGCGCTGGCGACGGAACCCGCGGAGCAACCGATGAACAAGTCCGCGGCGGCGAGGTCGATGTCCTGGCGTGCCAGGCCCGCCAGGATGCCGATCTCCCAGGCCAGCCCGGTCACGCCGCCGCAGCCCAGTACCAGGCAGCGCCTCTTTTGCGCGTACGGCATTCAGGCAGTCTCGACGCGGGTGGCGGCGGACGGCTCGGCCTCGCCAATCTTGGGCGCAGGGCGGTAGTGGTAGTCGCCCATGTCCGTCTTGCGCAGCATGTGCCAGTAGTCGTCATTGCGGAACGGCGTGGGCGCGACCACTTTGCCATGCGCGTTGCGATACCAGTTGCTCATGCCCTTGTGGGTCCAGATCATGCGGTCATGCGCGGCCTGCACGCGCGCGTTGTAGGCGTCATGGCGATCCTTGCGCACCTCGATCTCGAAGCGTCCTCCAGCCCGCTCCAGGCCTTGTTGCAATAGACCCATGACGTAGCGTACCTGGGTCTCCAGCAGGGCGACGACGCTGCCGCCGTGGCCCAGCGCGGTATTGGGGCCGGCCAGGATGAACAGGTTGGGAAAGCCCGGGGCGGCTACGCCCATGAAGGCTTCGGCGCCCTTTTCGTCCCAGGCCTCGCGGATCGAGCGTCCGCCGCGGCCGTAGAGCTTGAACGAGGACAACAGGTTGATCGCGTCGAAGCCGGTCGCGACCACCAGCACGTCCAGTTCATGCGCATTGCCGCTATCGCTCACCACCGCGCTTTCCGTGACCCGGGCGATGCCGCCCGTGACCAGCTTGACGTGGTCCCGCGCCATGGTGCGGAACCAGCCGTTGTCCATCAGCATGCGCTTGCCGAAGGGCGGGTAGTCGGGCAGCACCTCGGGCAGCAGATCCTGGCGTTCGCCGAGTTCCGTCTTGATGTAGCTGGTGAAGTGCTCGCGATGCTTGTCGTTGATCTCATTGATGGCGCGATCGGGATACCGCCATTGTGGATCGATTTGCAAGGTCGCGTGGACCCGGTCGTTGAAGATCCAGGCCAAGCGCTGGCGATACCACTCTTGGTAGTACGGCACGTCGCGCAGCAGGAAGCGGACGTCCTGGGGCACGGGCTTCTGAAATTTCTCGAACGGCGCGGCCCATTGCTTGGAGCGCTGGAAAACGGTCAGGGAGCGGACGTCGTCGGCGATGGCTGGCACGACCTGCATGGAGCTGGCGCCGTTGCCGATGATGCCCACGTTCTTGCCGCGCAGGTCCAGGCCTTCCGGCCAGTTCGCCGTATGGAAGCAGGGACCCTTGAAACTCTCCAGGCCGGGTATGGGGGGCAACTTGGGCACGTTCAGCAGGCCTACCGCGCTGATGACGATGTCCGCCGCATAGTCCTCGATCTGGCCGTCCTGCTTGATCGTGCGTACGTTCCAGCACAGCGCGGCTTCGTCGTAGCGGGCGGACTCAACGCGCGTATTGAAGCGGATGTTGGCGCGCACGCCATGCTGGTCGGCGACGCTTTCGAAATAGCCCTGGATCTCGCCCTGCAGGGCAAAGTAGCGCGACCAGTCGTGCTTGGCGAAGGAGTACGAGTAGATATGGTTGGGTGTGTCCACGCCCGCGCCGGGGTAGCGGTTCTCGTACCAGGTGCCGCCGACTTCGGCGTTCTTCTCGATCACCACATAAGGAATGCCTGCGCCTTGCAGGCGGATCGCGGCGCACAGGCCAGCCACGCCTGCGCCGATGACCAGGACCCGATAGCCTCGCGGCACCTGGAACGCATCGCGTTGCGCCAGCGCGAAGTCCGGATCCAGCCCCAGCCAGGCGGCGATCATGGGGCCGTAAGAGTCAGGAATCGCTTCCCCGATGCTGGTGCGCAGCATGGAGACCAACTGTTCATGCGTGGGTGCGGGCAGCCTGGGCGGCTGGCCGCGGCGGTTGAGCAGAATGGCCGAGTACGCGGCTTCACGGATCTCTTCCTGCACGGTTTCGGGCAGGCCGCCGGGATCGTTGTCTTCGAGGCCGCGGATGCGCGAGCACTGGTAGCGCCCGGACAGCCATTGCGTGTCGCCCGTCAGGTGCACCAGCACCATGAGCAGCGTGGGAATGTTGGCGCTGGCCAGCGCACGCTTGAGCGTGGCCTCCCACACGTCGTTGCCTAGCGGGTTTGCCGGGGCCGGGGTATCGCGATGCATGTAAGGGTCCTTGCAGGAATGGCGGGGGATATGGGGTTGCGGCCTATTCGGCGGTGGCGCCGGACTTCTTGATCAGTTCGGCCCATTTGGCGCTGTCGCTGACGATGAAAGCGCCAAAGTCGGCAGGCTTGGTGAACAAGGCGTCCAGGCCCATCTTCTTGAATTGCTCCTGCACGTCGGGCGCCGTCTTCATTTTCTGCAAGGCTGCCTGCAGCTTCTCGACGACCGCGGGCGGCGTGCCGGCCGGGGCCACGATGCCCAGCCAGGGCATGGCGTCGTAGCCGGGCAAGCCGGATTCCTCCACGGTGGGCAGGTCGGGCAGCACCGAGGACCGGGTCTTGGTGGTCACGGCCAACGGGCGCACCTTGCCGCTGTCGAGGAAGGGCTGAGCAGCCGCGATGTCCACGAACAGCATGTCGACTTCGCCGCCCGCCAGAGAGGTCAGCGCCGGCACGCTGCCCTTGTAGGGGATGTGGGTCATCTTCAGGCCGGTCAGCGCGGCGAACAGCTCGCCCTCCAGATGATTGGAAGTGCCATTGCCGGAGGACGCGAAGGTGGCGGACTTGCCGTCTTTCTTGAGCGCGGCTATCAGGTCCTTCACGTTGGATGCCTGGACCTGCTTGCCCGTCACCAGCACGTGCGGCACGCTGGCGATGAGCGACACGGGCTGGAAGTCCTTGACCGGGTCGTAATTCGCGGTGTTCTTGTACAGGCTGGGAGCGATGCCGAGGGACGATGCCGCCATCAGCAGCGTGTAGCCATCGGCCGGCGCCTTGGCCACATAGGCCGAGGCGATCATGGTGCCGGCGCCGGGCTTGTTGACCACCACCACCGGCTGACCCAGATCGCTTTGCAGCTTGGCCGCGATCTGACGGGTCATCACGTCGGTGACGCCGCCAGGCGTAAAGGGCACCACGATGTTGATGGGCTTGTTGGGATAGTCCTGGGCGTGCGCGGCGGCACCCGCGCAGATCAGGGTTGCGGCCAGGCAGTTCGATAGCCATTTCATGGTTTGTCTCCTGTGGTTTTCTAGGTGTGGCGTTCAGGTGGAGCCTGCGCTGAGGTTCCGGTGCCGGATCAGTCCCCACACCGTGTTGGCGTAGGGCATGTCCAGGTTCAGCTTTGCTGCGATCTCGATCATGGCGCCGACCAGGGCGTCGATTTCCAGCGGCTTTCCTTGTTGGGCGTCCTGCAGCATCGAGGTCCTGGCGGCCCCGGCGCTGGCGGCGGCCTGCATGCGTTGCTCCACCGTCACCGGCAGCGCAAGTCCGAGCGCCTGGCCCAGCGCCAGGTATTCGCCCAGCATGGCGCGCGCCAGTGTGCCGAGGTGGGGATCGCGGACCATGGCTTCCATGGTGGCGTTGGCCAGCACGCTCAAGGGGTTGAAGGTGGCATTGCCCATCGCCTTGATCCAGACCGCTTGATGGATCCCGGCGCTGACCTCGCATTGCAGGCCCGACGTCCGCAGCAGGTCAGCCAGCCTGCTGGCTCGGGCGGACACGTGGCCGTCAGGCTCGCCGAGGGTGAGGTGGTTGCGGGCGTTCTGCGCCGCGATGCCGGGCGCCGTGGAATTCGCCGCGATGTACACCACCGCGCCCAGCACCCGGTCCAAAGGCAGCGCTTGCCGGAGGATGCCGCGGCCATCGACCGATTGCAGTGGCGCATCGCGCAGCGGGTTGTCCAGCGTGGCCAGATACCACCAGGGGATGCCGTTCACGGCCGGCACCACGGCGCCTTGCGGCGCGAGCATCGGCGCCAGGTGCGCGGCGATATCGTCCAGCGCCTGTTGCTTGACCGCAAGAATCAGGTAGTCCGCGTCGCGCACCTGGCGCGGATCGTCGGTGGCGCGCACCGGGTAGTGGCGCGTGACGCCGTCAGCCGTCAACCCGACGCCACGCTGCCGCAAGGCGGCCAGCGTCTGTCCGCGGGCGATCATGGTCACCTCGCAGCCTGCCTGGGCCAGGCGCGCGGCGAGCAGACAGCCGATCGCGCCCGCACCATATACCGCGACGCGGCATTGATGAGCATCTTCCATTTCTACTCTGCGAAAAAAGGGCCGCCGGGAGGGCGGCGCGGTTGCCGCTATTCCTGGTATTCGGGCCGGATGCGTTGCAGCAGCCGGAGCAGGGGAGGCCAGTGCTTGTGGCGGGAGGGGCGGTCGAGACGGTCGAACTGGCGGCCGACCTTCTCGGCGACTTCGGCGGCGGGCGTCACCAGCGGCAGGCCGCCGGCCAGCGCCGCGACCTGCGCCTGGCAGGCGCGCTCCAGGTAGAACATGGCGTCGAAAGCATCAGGCACGCTGGCGCCGCAGACCAGCAGGCCGTGATTGCGCAGGATCATCGCGCTGTGCGGACCCAGGTCGGCGATCAGGCGTTGCTGTTCGTCCATGTCCAGCGCGACGCCTTCGTAGTCGTGATAGCCGATGCGGTCGTGAAAGCGCATGGCATGCTGCGAAATCATGAGCAGCCCGGCCGCTTGCGCGGACACGGCGATGCCGGCGGCGGTGTGCGTGTGCATGACACAGGCCGCGTCGTGGCGGACGCGGTGGATGGCGCTATGGATGACGAAGCCGGCGGGGTTGATGCCCAGGCCGGTCTGGTCCAGCAGGATGCCGCCATCGATGTCCACCTTGACCAGGTTGGACGCGGTGATCTCATTGAACATCAGGCCGTAGGCATTGATCAGGAAATGCGGCTCGGCGCCGGGAACCCGCGCCGAGATATGCGTGTAGATGTGATCCGTCATGCGCATCTCGACGGCCAGGTTGTAGGCCGCGGCGAGGTCCACCCGCACTGCCCATTCCTCGGCCGAAACCTGGTCCTTGATCGATGCCTCTTGCACGGCGACTCCTCCGGTTTTGCATTCTTCTTGGTCTGGCCGGCGCTTTTGCCGCGTGGCCTGTTTCAACCGGAGTATAGGTTTTCCGACCGCTTCCGACTAAGCAAACGTTTTGATGGAAACGCATAAATCCCATCAATCATTCAGCCATGCCGGCATGCATGAAAAACCTTGATGGATATGCATAAAAACGTTTGGCTAGTGCGGCGAAAAGCCGCTGCCTATACTGATTTTCCTACCCATGGGCGCGCCTGCAATAAGTCTGCGCGCCATTGAAAAATCAGAAAAGCTGGAGGCTGGATGGACGCTGCAGGAAACCGCACGATCACGGATTTGCTCGATGAACAGGCGCTATGCCACGGGCATCGGCTGGCGATTGTGCATGAGTACCAGAACGGCGACATCAGCCAGTTGAGCTACATCCAGTTGCGCGAGGCGGCCCGCGGATTTGCCGCAGGCCTGCAGGCGCGCGGCGTGATGCCGGGCGACCGCGTGTTCGTGTTCATGGGCAACACCGCGGAGTATGTGCCGCTGTGGATGGGCCTGATGCTGGCGGGCGCCGTCATCGTGGCGGGCAACATCTACCTGACCGCGCCGGAAGTCGCCTACCAGCTTGAGCATTGCCAGCCTGCGCTGGCGCTGGTGGAGCCGACGCACGAGGCCCTGATACGCGAAGTCTGCGCCGGCATGGCGCAGCCGCCGGACATCGTGGCGGTTGCGCGCGGCAGCCTGGGACCGGAAGGCCTGAGCGGCGCGCTGGCGGGGGCACCGGCGGATTACCAGGCGCCCGACCAGGGTAGCGACGATCTGGCGCAGATCCTGTACACCTCTGGCACGTCGGCGCGGCCCAAGGGCGTGATGCTGACACAGGCCAACCTGCTCTGGTGCGGCCAGGCGGGTGCGGCCAACAGCGGCCTGAGCCGCAGCGACCGCGTGTTCAACAACAAGCCGCTGTTCCACGCCAACTGCCAGGAGACGGTGCTGTCCTGCCTGACGGCGGGCGCCACCGCTGTGATCGGCGAACGCTATAGCGCGACGCGCTACCTGCGCCAGCTCATCGAGCACCGCATCACGATATGCAGCCTGTCCGGCATGCTCTGCCGCACCTTGCTGAACCAGCCGCCCACGCCTTTCGACCAGGCGCACCAGGTACGTTACGCAGGTTATGCCATCAATATTTCGGAAGCCGAGATCGCGGCGTTCATCGAGCGCTTCCGCATCCCGCTGCGCAACGGCTACGGCCAGTCCGAGACCATGCTCTATATCACCTTGCAGCCGCATGCCTCGCCGTCCTCCTACCCGTCCATCGGGCGCGCCACGCCCGACCGCGAAGTGTTCGTGGTCGACGACGACAACCAGCCGGTGGCCGCGGGCGCGGTGGGTGAGATCGTGGTGCGCGGGCGTCCAGGGCGCACGCTGACCCTGGGCTATTACCGCGACCCGCCGGCTACCCAGGCCGTGTTTGAAGGCGGCTGGCTGCATACGGGAGATTTGGGCTATCAGGACGTCAAGGGCAACTTCTTTTTCTTCGGCCGCAAGAAAGAGGTGATCAAGCGGGCCGGCGAGAACATCTCGGCCGCGGAGGTGGAGGAGGCCTTGATGGGGCATCCCGCCGTGCGCGACGTGGCCGTGGTGGGCATACCGGATCCGGTTCGTGACCAGTCGGTCAAGGCCTTCATCGTGCTGCACGCCGGGCATCAGGCGGATGCGGATGCCATCAAGGCCTTTTGCGCCCAGCGGCTGGCGTACTTCAAGGTGCCCGAACAGGTGCAATTCATGGCGGAGCTGCCGCGCAACGCCAGCGGCAAGGTGCAGAAGCGGGCGCTGCTAGATGCCTGAACGCCGCCGTGGGTCGTCAGGCCTTGCTGGTGGCGGCCTTGCCCAGCCGGGTCAGGGCTTCGGCGACCTGATGGACGATGGCCTGGCCTTGGTTGCGGTGGATGGCGATGGTGAACTCCAGCGTCAGCGGAGTCCGTGTCGGGTCCACCAGCGCCAGGGTGCCGGCGCGAACCTGTTCGGCCACCATCATTTCCGGCAGCTGCGCGATGCCGCCGCCAGCTTCGACGACTTCGATCAGGCTGTTCAGGCGATTGCAGCTGCAGATATTGTCCAGGTTGGCGCCCATGTCGCGCAGCTCGTCCTGCGCCGGGCCGAAGAAGCCCGACGGGCGCGACACGCACCACAGCGGTTCTGTCTGCAATAGCGATTGCATGGTGCGCGGATGGCCGTCAGCGTCGCTCAGCAGCCGGGACGAGACCATCCACGACATGCGGGTCTTGCCCAGCGATTCGCAGATGAACTGGTCGTCGCGCAGATGATTGGCCATGATCGCAATGTCCAGCGCGCCGGACGTCAGATGCTCCTGCAGCTTGACCGCGAGGTCCAGTTCGATCTCGTAGGAGATGCGCGGCAGGGCGCGGCGCAATTCGGGCACCACGCGTGAAAACCAGGTCATGGAAATCTCGCCCATGCCGATACGCACCGTGCCGGCCGCATTGTTGACGGCCTCCGCGTCGGTGAAGGCGTCTTCCACCGCCAGCAGCAGCGGTTCCACGCGTTCGACGAAGCGGCGCGCGGGCACCGTCAGTTCCAGCCGGCGGCCGCGCTTTTCGAAGAGAGGAAAACCCAGCGACTGCTCCAGCTCCTTCATGCGCGCCGAGACGGCGGGTTGGGAAGTGTGCAGGCGCTCGGCCGCGGCGCGGAAGCTGCCCAGCTTGGCGATCTGGCACAGGGTTTCGGCATTGGTCAGATTCGGACGAGGCATGGGCGCATGTAGTGGTTTTTGGGCCGTATGTTAAGGCTAAAGGACGCGGACAAGCTGTCGGCGCCGCGGTTTCACGCGGATTTCTGGCTCTCCTCGCGCAGTATCTGGCCCAGGCGGCGCGCGCCAGGCCCTGCCGCGTCGGGATCGGGGTAGACGAGGTACAGAGCGCCCCAGCGCTGCGCGCCGTCCTGCAGCGGCAGCGGCTTCAATTCGCCCGAGGCCAACTGCTCGCGGATCCAGTCTTCCGGATACCAGGCAAAGCCCATGCCCATGCACGCCGCGCGTATCGACGTGCTCTTGTGGCTGAAGGTGATGCGCTGCTCGGTCACGTCCCAGACGCTGGGCCGCAAGCGCTGCCGGCCGCTGTCGCGGATCACCAGATGGCGGTGCGCCTTGAGGTCTTCGAGCGACAGCGGCCGGTTCATCAGGTGCAGGGGATGCGAGGGTGCGGCGGCGGCGACCGCGCAGTAGCGCAGTAGCGCGTCGCCGACATGGCCGGCCGGGATGTGGTCGGCGCAGATGGCGAGGTCGGCCTCGCCCGAGAGCAGCAGCTCATCCGTGCCGCCGACCACCGATTCTTGCAGTTCGATGCGGGTCTCGGGGAACTCGCCGGCAATCTGGTCCAGGCAGCGCAGCAGCAGGTCCGTCGGGAACAGGCTTTCCACGGCCAGGGTCAGCATCTGCTCCCGCCCCTTTGCCAGATTGGCGGCCGCCCGTTCCAGGCGCTGGGCTTCGCCCACCAGCGACTTGCCGCGCCGGTAGAGGATCTTGCCGTCGTCCGTCAGCAAGGCCTTGCGTCCGTCCATGGCGAACACCGCCACGCCCAGCCTTTCCTCGATCTGGCGGATGGCATAGCTGATGGTCGACTGCGATTTGCTGAGCGCGCTGGCGGCCTGGGCGTAGCCGCCGGCGTCCACCACGGCGACCAGGGCCTGCCATTGCTCCAGCGAGATTCTAGGTGGCATATATATCTACCAATTAGATAAATATCTGCGAAATATTGAACTATTTTATCTGTTTTATAGATGATTAAATGGGTTCATCGTCATCAAGACAGAAGGAACCCAGATGAACATCCTGGTCATCACCGCCGGCGCGCCGGCCGATACATTCTCCGCGGCGCTTGCCGAGCGCTATGTGAACGGCGTGCAGTCCGGCGGCCACGCGCGGGTCATATGGGCCGATCTGCGCGCCGAGGCGTTCGATCCACGCATGACCGAAGCCGACCTGGATTTCTACCGCGGCAAGGGACCCTTGCCCGGTGACGTGCGGCGCGAGCAATTGCGCGTGGAGGCTGCAGACCTGGTCGTGCTGGCGTTCCCGATCTACTGGTGGGCCATGCCGGCGTTGGCCAAGGGCTGGATCGACCGTGTCTTCACCAAGGGATGGGCTTTCGGCGCCGCCGGGGGACAGCCGGGTCGACTGGCCGGCAAGCGCGTGCGCCTGATCGCGACCGGCGGCGCCGGCCCGCATGCCTATGACGAGTACGGCTACCGCGCCGCCATTTCCACCCAGATCGAACACGGAATTCTCTATTACAGCGGCGTGAGCGACCTGCGCACGCACCTGTTCCTCGACGTCGAGAGCGGCGACGAGGACGCGCGGCATCGCAACCTGTCCGATGCATACGGGTTCGGCCTTTCGCTTGCCGCGACAGGCGCCGGGACTCCTCCCGCGCGCTGAACACTTCCTCCCCTACTCTTTTCAATGAGGTTCGCCATGTCCATCACCACCCGGGAAATCCACCTGAAGAACCGCCCCACGGGGCTGCCCACGCCAGACGACTTCACGCTGGTCGAAACCACGCTGCCCGCGCCCCGGCCAGGGCAGATCCTGGTGCGCAATCAGTGGATGTCGGTTGACCCGTACATGCGCGGCCGCATGGATGAGCGCAAGAGCTACATCGCGCCCTTCGCGCTGGACCAGGTGCTCGAAGGCGCGGCGGTCGGCGTGGTCGAGCAGAGCGCCGATCCGCGTTTTGCCGCGGGCGATCGAGTGGTGCACTTCGCCGGCTGGCGCGAGCATGCGTTGATCGACGCCGCGCATGCCACCGCCGTCGCCGACGACGGCATCGCCTTGCAGACCTACCTGGGCGCCCTGGGCTTTCCTGGCCTGACGGCATACGTGGGGTTGACTCGGATCGCCAACGCGCAAGCGCGTGAAACCATCTTCGTGTCCGCAGCCAGCGGCGCGGTCGGCAGCGTGGTGGTCCAGATGGCGAAGCAGATGGGGTTGCGCGTCGTGGCGTCCGCCGGTTCGGAGGACAAGGCGCGCTGGCTGCGCGACGTGGCGGGGGCCGATGCGGTCATCGATTACCGCAACGCGCCCGATCTGACCGCGGCGCTGGCCCAGGCCGCGCCGCAGGGCATCGACATCTACTTCGACAATGTCGGCGGCGACCATCTGGACAGCGCGTTGGCCTTGGCCAACGACCATGCGCGTTTCGTGCTGTGCGGCATGATCTCGGGCTACAACGAGGGCAAGCCGGCCATCGGCGTGCGCAATCTGTTCTCGGCCATCGAAAAGCGCATCAAGCTCCAGGGCCTGATCGCCTCCGACCACATCGACGTGCTGCCGGAGTTCATTCCCCGCATGAGCGCGTGGATCAAGGCGGGACAGGTGCAGTTGCGTGAAACGGTGGTGGACGGGCTGGAGCGCGCGCCGGAGGCATTCATCGGCCTGTTCAAGGGCGCCAACACTGGAAAGATGCTGGTCAGGCTGACCAAGTCCTGAAGACCCGGCCCGCGCGGGCCGGCCGCAGGCTCGGTGAAATCCGCCATTTCCCGCCGCCTGGCCCGCCGATACACTGGCCGCTCGCCATCCAAACGAGACAGCCATGAGACAACTACTTCCCGCCCTGGGCGCCGCGCTTGCCTTCACGTTCGGCGCCCAGGCGTCGGCCCAGCAAGCCCAGCCCGCGGCCTCCGTGCCGCGCGATCCGTTCTTCTGGCTGGGCGAGATCAACAAGGCCACCGCCGTCATCAACACTGACGAGGGGTTGCTGGACAAGACCATGGCGCCGCGCCTGGCCGCCGGCGTGGCCAAGGTGATCAGCGACGGCAACCAGCCTGGCGCCAAGCGCCCGTCCAGCGTCATCACCTTCGAACCGTTGTTGATCAAGGCGGTGGGCGAGGACGTGACGCTGCTGCATGCGGGGCGTTCCAGCCAGGACATGCACGCGACCTACCGCAGCGCCATCCTGCGCGACAAGCTGCTGGATCTGGCGGCCCAGCTGAACGCCACGTCCACCACCCTGGTGGAATTGGCCGGCAAGCATGCCGCGACCATCGTGCCGAACTACACCAACGGCGTGGCGGCCCAGCCCAACAGCTACGGACACTATCTGCTGGGGCAGGCCGCCGGCATGGCGCGCGACGCGCAGCGCATCCGCGAAGCCTATGTGCGCATCGACCGCTCGCCGATGGGCACCACGGTGCTCAACGGCACCAGCTGGCCGCTGGACCGCAAGCGCATGGCGCAGTATCTGGGCTTTGCCGCGCTGGTGGACAATGCCTATGACGCCTCGCAGATTTCATCCATGGACCAGCCCGTGGAAGTCGCATCCATCGTCACCAGCATCGCGCTGCGCACCGGCAACTTCGTCGAGGATGTGATGACCCAGTACGCCCAGCCGCGTCCCTGGATCCTGCTGGAAGAGGGCGGCGGCAACACCTACGTATCCAGCGCCATGCCGCAGAAGCGCAACCCCGGCCTGCTCAACGACACCCGCAGCGACGCGTCGACCGCCGTGACGCTGGCCATGGGGCCGGTAGTGCAGACGCACAACATCACGCCGGGCATGAGCGATCCCAAGGACGTGAAGCAGAACTCCGCCATGGTCGACGCCGGCATCTCGGCGCTCAAGCGTTGGGACCGGGTGCTGAAAGCCATGGTCATCAGCCCCGACCGGGCGCTGGAAGAGCTGAACAGCGACTGGACGGCGTCGCAGGAACTGGCCGACGTGCTGATGCGCAAGTACAAGCTGCCGTTCCGCGACGGCCACCATTTCGCGTCCGAGGTCGTGAGCTACGCCAAGACCAACAATATCAAGCCGCTGGACTTTCCGTATGAGCAGGCGCGCCGCATCTATGCCGATGCCATGAAGGACTCGAAGTACGGCAACGAACTGCCGATGAGCGAGGCGGAGTTCCGCTCGACGCTGGACCCGGTCGCCATCGTCAAGAACCGTGCGACTTCGGGTGGTCCGCAGCCAGCGGAAATGGACCGCATGCTGAAAGAGGCGCGCGCGCAGTTGGCAGAACAGGATGCCTGGATCAAGGAACGCCGCGCCCACATCAACGATGCGCTGGCGGACCTGGATAAGAAATTCGGCGCGCTGGTTGCCAGCGCGCCGAAAGAGAAGGGCCAGTAGGGGCCGGGTCATGGCGGCCTGTCGCCAGGCCGCTGGCAGCCCGCGCTTGCGGCCTGGGCCGGGAGCGCGGAGCGGACCTCAGCCGCGGGCCGGGAAGGGCGCCGCGAAGCGGCGCAGCCGCAGCGCATTGCTCAGGACGAACACGCTGGACAGGGCCATCGCGCCCGCCGCGAATACCGGCGACAGCAGGCTGCCGTTGACCGGATACAGCAGGCCGGCCGCCACCGGAATCAAGGCCACGTTGTAGGCGAAGGCCCAGAACAGGTTCTGCTTGATGTTGCGGATGGTGGCCTTGGACAGGGCGATGGCGTTGGGCACGCCGCCCAGGTCGCCCGACATCAGCACCACGTCCGCAGCCTCGATGGCGATGTCCGTGCCGGTGCCGATGGCCAGGCCCACGTCCGCTTCGGCCAGGGCCGGCGCGTCATTGATGCCGTCGCCGACGTAGGCGATGGGACCATATTGCTGCTTCAGGCGCTGCACCGCCGCGACCTTGCCGTCGGGCAGCACTTCGGCGACCACTTCGTCGATGCCGAGTTGGCGGGCGATGGCCTCGCCGGTGCGGCGGTTGTCGCCGGTGATCATGGCGACCTTCAGGCCCAGGTCATGCAGGGCGCGGATGGCGGCGGCAGTGGTTTCCTTGATGGGGTCGGCCACGGCGATCATGGCGGCCAGCTTGCCGTTGATGGCGGCGTACAGCGGGCTCTTGCCCTCGTCGCCGAGACGCGTGGCGTCCGCGCCGAAGGACTCGACGCTCAGGCCCAGCTCACGCATGTAACGGTCGGCGCCGATTTCCACCAGGTCGCCGTCCACGCGGGCGCTCACGCCGAAGCCGGTAATCGATTCGAACTGCGAGATCGTGCCCAGCGCGATGTTCTCGCCGCGCGCCGCGTCCACGATGGCCTGCGCGATCGGGTGTTCCGACTTGGCTTCGACGGTGGCGACCTTGCCCAACACGGCAGCGCGTTCGAAGCCCGGCGCGACGATCAGGTCGGTCAGTTCGGGACGGCCCTTGGTCAGCGTGCCGGTCTTGTCCACGGCCACGACCTGGGCATCCTTCAGCGACTGCAGCGCTTCGCCCTTGCGGAACAGCACGCCCATCTGCGCGGCGCGGCCGGTGCCCACCATGATCGAGGTCGGCGTGGCCAGGCCCATGGCGCAGGGGCAGGCGATGATCAGCACGGCCACGGCATTGACCAGCGCGAAGGTCAGGGCGGGCTCGGGTCCGAACGTCAGCCAGATGATGAAGGTCACGACCGCGGCCGCCATCACGGCAGGCACGAACCACATCGTGATGCGGTCCACCATGGCCTGGATCGGCAGCTTGGATCCTTGCGCCTGTTCGACCATGCGGATGATCTGCGCCAGCAGCGTGTCGCCGCCGACCTTGGTGGCGCGGAACGTCAGCGCGCCGTTCTGGTTGACGGTGCCGCCGACCACTTCCGAGCCGGGCTGCTTCTCCACCGGGACGGGTTCGCCGCTGATCATGGACTCGTCGATGTAGCTGTTGCCTTCCACGACTTCGCCGTCCACCGGGATGCGCTCGCCCGGGCGGACTTCGATCAGGTCGCCCGCCACCACTTCTTCGATGGCGAGTTCCAGCGTTGCGCCGTTGCGGACGACGCGCGCGGTCTTGGCTTGCAGGCCGAGCAGGCGCTTGATGGCTTCGGACGTGTTGCCCTTGGCGCGGGCCTCCATGTAGCGGCCCAGCAGGATCAGCGCCACGATGACCGCGGCCGCCTCATAGTAGACGTTGACCGTGCCGGCGGGCAGCAGTTGGGCCGCGAAGGTGGCGACCACCGAATAGGCGTAGGCGGCGGACGTACCCACCGCCACCAGCGAGTTCATGTCGGGCGCGCCGCGCAGCAGCGCGGGGATGCCCTTCTTGAAGAAGCGCAGCCCGGGGACGAACAGCACGATGCTGGCCAGCACGAATTGCAGGTACCAGCTGTTCTGCGTGCCTATGGTCTCGGCGATGACGTGGTGGAACGCCGGCACGATGTGGGCGCCCATTTCCAGGATGAACACCGGCAACGCGAAGATCGTGGCGATGGTCAGGGCGCGCTTGAGCGACTTCAGTTCGGCGGCCTGGCGTTCGGCCACGGCGTCGGTGTCGCTGGATTCGGCCGAGAGGGTTTTCGCTTCATAGCCAGCCTTGGCCACGGCCTGGATCAAGGCGCTGGCGGGCACGCCGCCGGTGGAGGTGATGCTGGCGCGCTCGGTGGCGAGGTTGACGCTGGCGTTGCTGACGCCGGGCACGGCCTTCAGGGCTTTTTCGACCCGGCCCACGCAGGAGGCGCAGGTCATACCCGAGACCGAGAGTTCTATCGTGGTTTCGGCGACGGCGTAACCCGCTTTCTGTACCGCCTGCACCGCGGCGGCGACGTCCGGCGCGCCTGCAAACGTGATGTCGGCGCGTTCGGTCGCCAGGTTGACGCTGGCCTGGTTGACGCCCGGCACGGCCTTCAAGGCCTTTTCGACCCGACCCACGCAGGAGGCGCAGGTCATGCCTTCGATGGGCAGGCTGACCGCGACGCTGTTTGCTGGGATGGCACTCATATCCGCTCCTTGAAAACTTGGAATTTCATGCTGATGGCTGCACTATAAAGATTCCAATGATGTCAAGGTCAAGCGTTTGATTGCCGCGGGTCGTCCAAGGGAAAAAATAGCGGCCGCAGTTGTTGCAGCCGGTGGTTTCTAAAATGGGGACGTGCTTAGGCCGGCACCCGAAAAGGGGCCGCCGGCCAGGCTCAGAACCAGATGCGCACGCCCGCCAGGATGGCGCGCTCGGAGCGGCTTTCACCCGCTTCGCTGGCGTAGCTCGCGGTCTTGCCGAACTTGCGTCCGAACGACACGCCGACATATGGCGCAAATTCGCGCGTGACTTCGTAGCGCAGCCGCAAGGAGAACGATGCGTCGGACAGGCCGGAGCCCACGCCGCGCGCCTCGTCATTCTTGCCATTCAGGCTGGCTTCGATCTCGGGCGTAAGGATCAGGCGCTGCGTGAGCAGCAGGTCGTATTCCGCCTTCAGCGCCAGCGCGGTCCTGCCCGAACCGCCGACATAGCCGGTGATCTCGGTTTCGATGCCGTAGGGCGCGACGCCCTGCACGCCGAATGCAGCCCAGTTGCGCTTTGGACCGGTGCCAAAGTCTCGCCGAGCGCCCAGCTGCAGGTCCCAGAACGGCGAAATCGTGTGGCTCCAGAAGGCTTCGATCTTGGCGTCCGTGTTGCCGTTGAGGCGATCGCCTTCGCTCTTGATCCACAGCTTGTTCAGGTCGCGGCCGATCCAGAACTGGCCGTCCCATTGCAGGCTGGTCTGTTCGTTGCGGTCATAGGCGACGCCGAGCTTGTCGAACAGCAGATGGCTGGTGACGACGTTGTCCATCATGTGCGGATGGATGCGGTAAGCGGCGTAGCGCTGCTCCGTGCTGCCGTCGCTGGAGGGCAGGGAACCCACCGGCGGGCCTTGGCGCGAGGATTCGTCCATGCCGGGCATCGAACCGTGGTCCATGCCCTGCATGGAACTGTGGTCCATGCCCTGCATGGAACTGTGGTCCATGCCTTTCATGGCGCCATGATCCATCCCCGGCATCGAACCGTGGTCCATGCCGTTCATCGTGCCGGCCGGCGTTTGCGCCAGGGCCAGCCCGGAGGCGGCGGAAAGGAGGGCGGCGCCCGCGACGAGCCCGGGCCAGTGCTTTCTGGATGTGGTTGTTCTCATTATTCCCCCTATTCCACGACGACCGCGCGGAACATGCCGGCCTCCATGTGGAACAGCAAGTGGCAGTGATAGGCCCAGTTGCCGCGCGCGTCCGCGCTGACGCGGTAGCTGAGGCGCTGCGCCGGGTTCAGGCTGATCGTGTGCTTGCGCACCTGGAAATTGCCGTCGGCGGACTCGAGGTCGCTCCACAAACCGTGCAGGTGGATGGGGTGCGTCATCATGGTGTCGTTGACCAGCACGAAGCGCACGCGCTCGCCGTACTTGAGCACGATGGGCTTGGCCTCGGTGAACTTCAGTCCGTTGAACGACCACATGTAGCGGTCCATGTTGCCGGTCAGGTGCAGCTCGATTTCTCGGGTCGGCTGCCGGTTGTCCGCGGGTTCGACCATCGAGTGCAGGTCGGCATAGGTCAGCACGCGGCGGCCGTTGTTGCGCAGGCCCACGCCGGGATCATCCAGCCGGGTCGAGACGATGTCGGGCAGCATGGAGTTGGCGGGACTGCGCTCGGCGGGGTAGGGATGCTTGACCTCGACCATGCCGCCTTCGCTGGCGCCTGGGCTACCAGACATGGCGCCATGGTCCATGCCGCCGTGATTCATGCCTGCCATGCCCGCCATTCCAGCCATACCGGCGTGGTTCATCCCACCCATGGCGCCTTGACTCATGCCGCCCTGCGCGCCATGGTTCATCGCGCCTTGAGCGCCGTGGTCCATGCCCCCTGCCTGCCCCCCGCCCATGTCCATGCCGGGCATGTCGTGCGCCATGCCCATGTCCATCATGGTCAGCACCTGCACCGGGTCCAGCGCCGGGATCTCGGCCTGCATGCCTTCGCGCGGCGCCAGCGTGCCGCGGGCATAGCCGGAGCGGTCCATGGCCTGCGAAAAGATGGTGTAGGCACGCTCGTCCTGCGGTTCGACGATGACGTCATAGGTCTCGGCCACGGCGATGCGGAACTCTTCCACTTCCACGGGCCGTACGGCCAGGCCGTCGGCGGCCACCACCGTCATCTTCAGGCCGGGGATGCGCACATCGAAGTAGGTCATGGCCGACCCGTTGATGAAGCGCAGGCGGATGCGCTCGCCCGGACGGAACAGGCCGGTCCAATTGCCTGCAGGAGATTTGCCGTTGGTAAGGAAGGTGTAGGTGGCGCCCGAGACGTCGGCCAGGTCGGTCTGGTTCATGCGCATCTTCTGCCACATGAGACGTTCGTTCAGCGCGTTCTTCCAGCCGGACTTCTCCGCGTCGTCAATCAGGCTGCCGACGGTGGGCTGGATGTAGTTGTAGTAGTCGGGCATCACCTTGAGCTTGCGGAACACGCTCATGGGATCTTCGTCGGTCCAGTCGGACAGCAGGACGACATAGTCGCGGTCGGCCCGCACCGGGTCGGGGCGCTTGGGATCGATCACGATGGCGCCATACAGTCCCGTCTGTTCCTGGAAGCCGGAATGGCTGTGGTACCAGTACGTGCCGCTCTGGCCCACGTCGAACTGGTAGGTGAAGGTCTCGCCGGGGGCGATGCCGGGAAAGCTCAGGCCGGGGACGCCGTCCATGCCGGTGGGCAGGATGATGCCGTGCCAGTGGATCGAGGTGTCCTCGCGCAGGCGGTTGGTGACGCGCAGCGTGACGCGGTCGCCCTCGCGCCAGCGCAGCGTGGGCGCGGGCAGCATGCCGTTGACCGTGGTCGCGATGCGGGGCGCGCCGGTGAAGTTGGCGGGGCTCTCGCCGATCTCCAGGTCGAACTCGGTGCCCGACAGCACGCTCTGCCGCGCCGGGGCGGCCTGCGCCCACGACGACGGACTCCACAGGCCCATGCCGGCCAGCGCGCCGCCCGTGGCCAGGCCCTGCACAAACCGGCGGCGCGGATTCGAAACTGCTCTACTCATGCTCTATCTCCCCGGTAGCCGGACCGGCATCCCGGCAGTGGATTACTTGACGGAAACCGCGCCCTTCATGCCGGCGGGATAGTGTCCGGGCTCAAGGCAGGCAAAGGCGACGCTGCCCGCCTTGTCGAAGGTCCAGACGATGTCGCCGGCCTTGCCTGCTTCCAGGGACACGGAGTTCGGCTCCTCGTGGCGCATGCCCGGATCCTTGAGCATCATCTGGTAGTGGCCGTCCAGGTCCGCGGGCGTGCCCAGCACCATTTCGTGGCGGATCTTGCCGGAGT
Source organism: Achromobacter sp. FW305-C-30-7 (assembly GCF_058783105.1). Classification (NCBI taxonomy): domain Bacteria; kingdom Pseudomonadati; phylum Pseudomonadota; class Betaproteobacteria; order Burkholderiales; family Alcaligenaceae; genus Achromobacter; species Achromobacter sp. FW305-C-30-7. The sequence continues at coordinate 746,477 of NZ_JBYSYI010000001.1, forward strand.
TGGTGACCTTGAAGCGGATGGTTTCGCCCGCCTTGACGTCGATCCTGTCCGGGGTGAAGCGCATGGCGTCCGTCATGTCGACGGCGACCGTGCGCGAGACTTTGGCGGGGTTGCCGGGCTTGCCGATGGCGGCGACGGCATCATGCCCGCCGCCGTGGCCTGCGCCGTGGCCGGGGGCGGCCATGGCGCCGAAGGAAAGCAAAAAGGCGCCCGCGGCGACGGCGCCCTGCGCGAGTTTCACCAGTTTTTTCATGCGTATCCTCTAGACTCGAATTGGGGTGGAGGCGCCACTTTAGTGACGCGCTCCACACCGCAACCTGTCGGGAGGATTACTTTCCTGTAATGTTCGGCGCCCGGGCCAGGGTGAAGCCGACTTCGGTGCCCTGTCCGCCGCAGCGGGCGAACGCGTTGCCGCCGTGCATGCGGGCGATGGCCCGGACGATGGCCAGGCCCAGGCCGTGCCCGTCGGCGCGCCGGCTGCACGCATCGTCGCCCCGGTAGAAGCGGTCGAAGATGCGCGGCAATGCCTGGGGCGCTATCGGCGCGCCGGGGTTCCGCACCCTGATTTCGATTTCATCCTGCCGGGTGACGCAATATAGGTCGATGTCGCGTCCCCGAGGGGTGGCCCGGATGGCGTTGCTGAGCAGGTTCGCGATGGCGCGCCGCAGTAGCCGCGGGTTGGCCATCAGGACGGCGCCGCCGTGCGCCGCCAGGGAGACGCCGGCATCGTCCAAGGCGGCCTCGTAGTACTCGGCCACGCGGGCGACCTCATGGTGCACGTTCACCTCTTGCAGGTCTCCCGCCGGTTCGCCGCCGTCGGCGCGGGCCAGGAACAGCATGTCGTTGACCAGGGCCTTCAAGCCTTCCAGCTCTTCCAGATTGGATTCCAGCACCTCGCGCAGTTCCTGCTCGGAACGCGGAGATGACAGGCTGACCTCGGCGCCGCTGATCAGCGTCGCCAGCGGCGTGCGCAGTTCATGGGCCACGTCGGCGTTGAAGCCCTCCATCTGCTGGTAGGCCGTCTGCACGCGGCCCAGCATGCCGTTGAAGGTATGGGTGAACTCGCGTAGCTCCCGGTCGATGCCCTGTTCCGGCAGGCGCACCGCAAGATTATCCGGCTGGATGCGGGATGCCTGTTGGGACAGGCGGCGGATCGGCAACAGGGAGCGCCGCACCGCCCATGCAGACAGCACCACGGTGGCGCCGACCCAGACTACGCAGATAAGGACCAGCGCGGTGGCGAAGGTATACATGAACTGCGTGCCGGGCCGCAGGTTCACGGCCACGGTGAGCTCGGCGCCGGGTAGCAGCGCGCCTTCCAGCGGCACGCGTAGTCCGCGCATGTTCCAGCCGTCCTGCGTATGCAGCCTGATCTCGCGCCCGGAGAGCGGTCGGATATCCACGGGCGGCGCATCGCCGTAGAACACGCTGCCGTCGGCGAGCGCGATCCAGGTCTTGAGGTTGCCGTGGCCGACCATGATGTTGTCCAGCGCGCCGCGCAGATCCTGCATCTGCGCTAGCGTGGCCTGCATGCCGATGAGATGGTTGATGAGCTCCAGCTTGCCTGCCACCTCAGTCATTTCCTGGCGCTGAACCTCGCGCTTCAGCGCCCAGAACAAGGTGCATCCGGCAATGCTGGACACCACCAGGGCGATGACGCCGAGCAGCAGCGTGAGCCGGATTTCGATGGACGCGATGCGGGGCAGCTTCATTTTTCGCGCAGCTCCAGCACATAGCCCATGCCGCGCACGGTATGCAGCAGCTTGGTCTCGAACGGGTCGTCGATCTTCGCCCGCAGGCGCCGCACGGCCACCTCGATGACGTTGGTGTCGCTGTCGAAGTTCATGTCCCAGACCTGCTCCGCAAGCACGGTCCTGGACAGCACCTGGCCATGGCGCCGCAGCATCAGCGTCAGCAGCGTGAACTCCTTGGCGGTCAGGTCCAGGCGGATGCCGCCTCTTTGCGCCTTGCGCCGCGCCAGGTCCATCTCCAGGTCGGCGATTTTGAGCAACGTGGATTCCTGCCCGCGGCCGCGGCGCAGCAGCGCCTGGATCCGCGCCAGCAGCTCGGAAAAGGCGAACGGCTTGAGCAGATAGTCGTCCGCGCCGCCCTCCAGGCCGCGTACCCGGTCTTCCACCTTGTCGCGGGCGGTCAGCATCAGGACGGGCGTCTGTTTGTGCTTGCGCAGGTCCGCCAGCACGCCGAAGCCGTCGACGCCGGGCAGCATCACGTCCAGCACCACCACGTCGTAGTCGCCTTCGATGGCGGCGTGCCGCCCGTCTATGCCGTCGCGGGCGATGTCGACCACGTAGTTGTGTTCGGTCAGTCCTTTGCGGACGTAGTCCGCGAGCTTTCGTTCATCTTCGATCAAGAGGATACGCATGGGGCGCCTCGCTTTCCTTGCACAAATGTAATGAGTCGGTCCGGCTTCTGTAATTGCCGACTGCGTAGAGTTCAGCGTGTCGGCCAAGTTCCCGCTTGGCGGCGCTGAAACACAAGGAGCGATCCGTGAGTGCTCGAAAATCTATCTCGAAGAGCTTTGAAACGGCCAACGATGAAATCGCCGTTGCGGCGCATTATGCACCCTGCGTGTGGAAATGTGCGCAGCAGTTCAGGCGGATACCGGCCGATGCCGCCGATCCGTCCGGCGCCTGAACCGGCGCTCCGCAATGAAAATCCTGTACACCAATTTCCATCGCGGCGATGGCGGCGGGCATACCACCTACGTGCTGTCGCTGGCGGGCGCGCTGCGCGACGCGCACGATATCGTCGTGGCCGCGCCGCAGGGAAGCCGCTTGTTCAAGGCGGCCTTGGCGATGCCTGGCGTGCGGGCCGAGGCGCTGGATTTCCGCGGAGGCATGCTGGCCGCGCTGCCCAACGCTCGCAGGCTGCGTCGGCTGCTGCTGCAGGAGCGTTTCGACGTCGCGCACGTCAACGGCTCGGCCGATCATCGCGTGTGCATGCTGGCGGGCCTGGGACTGGGGGCCGACAGCCCCGCGGTGGTGTACACCCAGCACAATGACCGGCCCCCCAACAGCTTCGGCGCGCTGCTGCGCGCGCGCATGGCGACGGACCTCGTCATCTGCGTGTGCGAGCATACGCGTCGCAGACTGATGGGCAGCGCGTTCGGGCGCTGCGCCTTGCGCACCGTGCGCAATGGCGTGGACGTGGAACGGTTCAGGCCGCAGGCAGAGGAAGCCGTGGCGCAAGCCCGGCGCCGCTGGCTGTCCGAGGCGCATGCGGGCCGCCTGGTGGTGGGAAGCAACGCTGGCACTGCGGACTACAAGCGCTGGATGGACATGGTCGAGGCCGTGTCGCTGCTGCCGGCAGGCCAGCGCGAGCGGATCGTCGTCATGATCGCAGGCAAGCTGCCTGAGGAGCCGCAACGCCGGCGCGTGCGTGAGCTGGGCATGGAAGATCAGGTCATCTTTCCGGGCTTGCTGGACGATGTCCGGTCGTTCGTGGCCGCGCTGGACCTGGGATTCGTGCTGTCCTCGGCGATGGAGACCATCTCGTTCGCCTGCCGGGAGATGATGGCCATGGGCGTGCCGGTCATCGTCAGCAATGCCGGCGGGCTGGCCGAGAACGTGCACGCGGGATTGGACGGTTGGGTGGTTCCGGCGCGCGCGCCGGAGGCCGTGGCGGATGTGCTGCGCGAGATCCTGGCGCAGCCGCAACTATTGGGTCCGATGGGACGTGCGGCCCGGGAAAAGGCCGTGCGGGACTTCGCCTTGTCGCGCTTCGTGGCGGACACGCACGCGGTCTACCTGGAGGCGCTGGCGCAGGCCCAACGTCCGTTGCGGCTGGCCTGAAAGGCAACGGCCACTCGTCAGACCATCGATTTTCCGCTGCGCCTGGCCGCGCGTATGTCCTGCCACAGCGTCGCGCACAGCAGGGCCAGGATAAGGGCGGAAATGGCGGGCCACACCAGGAAGTAGAACGTCAACCACATATCAGTCTCCTTGTTGCTTGAGGAATGTTCAGCCTTGGGCCGGCTGGATTTCGGGCCGTTGGGCGGGCGCCGCCGACATGGCTTCCTGCGCTTCCTGGAAGGACGTCACGCGCTCTGCGAGCAAGCTGAAATCGAAGCGTTGCTTGCTGAGCAGGCTCAGCCCGGCGCAGACCGTGGCGCTGACGCCGTAAGCGGTCAGCGAGCCCATCAAGACGATGTATTCGCGCAGGGTGCCCACGAAAACAGGCAGCATGACGAGCATGCCCGCCGCGCCCACGGCAAGGGCCGCGGTGCGGCCGAAGAAGCCGAATGTCATGAGGCCCAGCACCACGCCGCCGCCGATGGCCGAGCAGATTTCGAAGAACACGGCGAGCCCGCCAGTGATGGGCAGCAGTTCGAAACGCACGATGCTGAACAGGACCACGGCGCTGAGCACGGCGCTGACGAATGCGCGGTTGTCGACGCGGTCCCAGTAGAAGCTGGCGATGACGGGAAAGACGATGGCGCCCCACAGCGCGCCGACGAACACCAGCATCACCAGGATGTCCAGGCGCAGGCTGGCGAAGATCACGCCTATCATTGTTGCGACGATCATGGTGCAGCGGCCCCACCACAGCATGCGACGCGGATCGGGGCGGCCGCCGGCCAGATTCTTGGCGTACACATCGGTCATGACGATGGCCGACAGGGCGGCCAGATCGGAATCCGCGGTCGAGGACAGCGAGCCCACCACCAGCAGGAAGAACAGCGCGATGCCGAAGGGCGGCAGATAGGTCGACGCCATCTGCGGGATGATGTTGTTCATGTCGCCGTTGGCGGGTTCCAGGCCGACGAAGAGCGCCAGCAGTCCCAGCATGCCCAGGCCGATCACGACGGCGCCGTAGCCGGCGGTGGCGGTGAGGAAGGTGGGCTTGATCAGGTCTTCGCGCACCGCGAACAGGCGCTGGGCGATGGTCTGGTTGCCGATGGCGTAGGCCAGCACGGCCACGAAGTAGGGGGCGCCCTGTTCCAGGATGGCGCGGGTGGAATAGAAGTCCGCCTGGTCGGCGCTCAGGCGCCACATGTTTTCCGAGAGCAGGTCCGGTCCGCCCGCATTGAAGAAGATGAGCGGAATGATGATGACCGCCGCGATGATCATGGCGGCCAGCTGCGCGAAGTCCGTCATCACCGAGGTGCGGAATCCCGACCACAGCGTGTAGGACAGCACGCCCAGGCCGGCGATGAGCACGCCCTGGATGAAGGTCAGCGGGCTCAGGATAGAGACCAGCGCGCCGGCCGCGGTGAAGTTCACCATCAGGCTGATGCAGCTGCCCACGATGTTGGAAACCGCCATGATCATCTGGCTGGAGGTGCCATGCCGCGCATGGATGACCTCGGCCAGTGTGTGGGCCTTGGGGGCCACCTGGCGAAAGCGTTTGCCGAAGGGATAGATGAAGAGAATCATCAGCGCACCCCAGAAGCCATAGTGCAGTGGGCCCGACAGGCCGTACTTGTAGCCCGATGTGGCGCTGGCGTAGAACGATGCGGCCCAGATCCAGGTGGCGATCATGCTGGCGGTGGACAGGCCGAAACCGACCGCGTTGTTCGACACCATGTAGCCGTCCACGTTTTCGTTCTTCTGGCTGATCAGCAGCGACATGAGGAACGTGGCGCCATAGAAGCCCACGAGCAGCAGGATGGCGGTGGTGCTGGATAGCTGAAAGAATTCTGTCTCTTGCATCGTCTTCGTCCTCTCTCCTTGACAGCGTGTTCATGACGGACAGTCATGGCTGCATGAAGGCCGTTTTTCGCGGGATGCGCAGGGCGGCAAACCCCGATGACGTAGCCGAAACACCAGGCGAGCGGCCGTAGGCGCGATCGCATGCCTGCCCGGCAAGGGCGCGACAAGCACGGGCCTCGGACGGACAGCAAAAAGGCACACCGTATAGGTGTCTTGCTGCCGCATTGCGCAGAACGCTGGTTGCTTTAGACGTTGCTCGATGCGGCGAGCGATGGTCCTGCCTGGTAAGCAGGAAAATTGTTCCGCAGCCTTTACGGCCGGGTTTGGGTGTTTCGGCGTTGCACGCCGGGCCGCTGTGCGCGGCCTTGTGATGGATGCTTCCAGGCGACGTGCGTCGTCTGGCTGCATGCGTAATGAACTACAACAGCGGCCAAGTATAGGGACATACCCCGCTCTAGTCCAGCATGCGTTCATCAGGCGTACACGCGGCGCGAGTGATGGGGCCGTGCTATTGCGCTTCGCATTGGCAAGTATCGCAACACTTAATTGGCCGTGGCGGGCGCGCTTCGATAAGGTGACAGGGTTCACTCAAGCGGCCGTGCCGGCGGCATGGTTGCGCGCAATACCAAGGCGAAACATGACAGACCGCGTATACATCAATGCCGTCGGCGCCGACGGCCATCCTCTATCCCTGCATGTGCGCGATGGCCGCATCCTGGCGCTGGGCGCCGAGCCGCCCGTCGCGGGCGCGGCGCAGGTGACCGACCTGCGCGGCCACCTGGTGCTGCCAGGCTTTGTCGATGGCCATATCCACCTGGACAAGAGCTTCGTCGGCGACCGCTGGCGGCCGCACCGGCCCGCGGCCAGCCTGCGCGAACGGCTTGCCATCGAGAAGCAGGAGTTGGCCGCCGCGCCGCCCATCGAGGGGCGCGCCGATGCGCTCATCGCGCAAGCTGCGGCGTTCGGCACGGTGGCGATGCGCTGCCACGTGGACGTCGACGCCACCACCGGGTTGGGCAATCTGCACGCCGTCATGGCGGCGCGCCAGAAGTGGCGCGGCATCGTCGATATCGAACTGGTGGCGTTTCCGCAGGCCGGCGTGATGTCCTGTCCCGGCACGCCGCAATGGCTGGAAGCAGCCGTGCGCGAAGGCGCCGAGGTCGTGGGCGGAATCGATCCTTCCACCCTGGACGGCGATGCGGAAGGGCAGCTCGATTGCGTGTTCGGGATTGCCGAAAGATTGGGCGCGAAGATAGACATCCATCTGCACGAGCCCGGCGATCAGGGCGTAGAACAGATTGCGAGGATCGCCGCGCGCACGCGGGCGCTGGGCCTCGCTGGCCGGGTCGCCATCAGTCATGCCTACGCATTGGGTGACGTCGGCCAGCGGGAGCTGGAGGACGTGGCGCGCAAGCTGGCCGACGCCGGCGTGGCGATCATGACGAATGCTCCGGGCGATCGTGCCTTCCCGCCGGTACTGGCGCTGCTCGCGGCTGGCGTGCGCGTGTTCACGGGCAACGACAACATCCAGGATTGCTGGTGGCCCTATGGCAATGGCGACATGCTGCAGCGCGCGATGCTGATCGGCTATCGCTCGGGCTTCTACACGGACGGCGAATTGCTGACGGCCTTGCATATGGCGTCGCACGCCGGAGCCGAGGTGCTGGGCCTGCAAGGCTACGGCCTGCAGGTTGGCAACGAGGCAAACTTCGTGGCGCTGCCTGCTCCTAACGGCGCGGCCGCGGTCGCCGCCGTGCCCGCGCAGCGCTTCCTGTTCCGCAAGGGCGAACCCGTGGGCGAGGCTGCGCAGGCCTATGCCAACGTCAGGCCGGCGGCGTGACCTGCGCGGCGCGTTCCTCGCAGAAGTCCTGGAGCGCGCGCCGCAGAGCGTGGCCGGCATCGCTGAGCCGGCCACGCGCGTAGAGTGACAGTTGCAGGCCGCGGGGCGCGGGAAATCCTTCCTCGGGCGTGAGCCACCGGTGTTCGGCCGTGGCGCAGGCGCAAGGCAGCAGACTGATCCCCAATCCCGCCGCGACCGCTGCGCTGAGGCTGGGCAGGCTGGGGCTGGAAAAGCGCACGTGCCAGGGCTTGCCGCTGGTCTCCAGCATGGCGGTCATTTCCTGCCGGTACAGTGCGCCGGACGGAAACGCCACCAGCGGCACGGCGGTATCGGGCGCGGGAGGCGGCGAACTGCGCGCGGTGATCCAGCACAGGGGCTCGGGCCAGTGCGCATCGCAATCGGCATCGACTTCCCATTGCTTGACCAGCAGCAGGTCCAGTTCGCCATCGCGATAGCGCCGCAGCAGCTCGTGGCTGAGTCCGCCTTCGACTTCCACGCGCAGCCGCGGATAGGCCGCTTCGACGGCGGCGAGGGTGGGCATCAGCGTCGCGCCCATGAAGTCTTCGGGCGCGCCCAAGCGCAGCACCGCGCTGGCCTGCGCGGCGGCCACGCTTTCGCGCGCTTCGTCGGCCAGGCGCAGGATGCTGCGCGCGTAGCCCAGCAGGCGCTCGCCTTCCTCGGTGGGCAGGACATGGCGTTGGGTGCGGTCCAGCAAGCGGCAGCCCAGGTTCTCTTCCAGCCGGATGACGTGCTGGCTGACCGTGGATTGCGTCAGGTGCAGGAGTTCGCTGGCGCGGGTGAAGTTACCCGTGTCCACGACGGTGAGGAAACTACGCAGCAGGACAGGATCTAGCATTGGAATGTCCACTCGAATCTATCAAGCCAATTAATTTCATAATACTTGGCCCGGCCGCCATACTAGGCGCTTCGCGGGGCCGTCAGCCGATCCGGCCGGCTCCAAGGCTGTTGATCTGGAGGAAGTACTCATGCCTATCTTTCGTGCAGGCCGCATCTGGCTGGCGGCATTCCTGTTGAGCGTGGGAGGCGTGGCCGCGGCCGCCGGTCCAGACTCCGCGCTGCTGGCCGCGGCGGGCAATGGCGATGCTGCCCGCGTCAAGCAGCTGCTGGGGCAGGGCGCCGCCGTGGACACGCGCGATGCGGAAGGCAATACGCCGCTGCTGCGCGCGACCCAGGGCAACCACGTCGAGGCCGCCCGTGCCTTGATCGAAGCCGGCGCCAACGTCAACGCGCAGAACGCGATCCGCGATAGCGCCTACCTGCTGGCCGGCGCCCGCGGCTTGCGCGAGATCCTGGCGCTGACGCTGGCGCACGGGGCCGATCTGAAAAGCACCAACCGCTACGGCGGCACAGCCCTCATTCCCGCGTGCGAACGCGGCCACGTCGAGGTGGTGGACATGCTGCTGCGCGCGGGCGTGGACGCGGACCATGTGAACAACCTGGGCTGGACCGGTTTGCTGGAAGCCGTGATCCTGGGCGATGGCGGCGCGCGCCACCAGGCCATCGTCAAGCGCCTGATTGAAGCCGGCGCCGACGTCAATCTGGCCGACGGCAAGGGCGTGACGCCGCTGCGCCATGCGCGCGAGCGCGGGCAGACCGAGGTTGTGCGTCTGCTGGAGGCTGCGGGAGCGAAGGGCTGAGGCGCTTGCGCCGGGCAAAAAAAAACGGGGCTTGAAAGCCCCGTTCTTCATGCTGCGGACGGCAGGCCGGATCAGAAACCCTCGCGCGGCACGTGCACGCGGCCTTCCATCAGTACGCGGGCGCTGCGGCTCATGAGGGCCTTGGTGACCTTCCATTCGCCGTCCACCAGCTTGGCCTCGGCGCCGACGCGCAAGGTGCCCGACGGATGGCCGAAGCAGACGTTGTCGCGTTCACCGCCGCCCGCGGCCAGGTTGACCAGCGTGCCCGGCACTGCCGCGGCGGTGGCGATGGCAACGGACGCGGTGCCCATCATGGCGTGGTGCAACTTGCCCATGGAGAGCGCGCGCACCAGCACGTCGATGTCGCCCTGGCCGATCTGCTTGCCGCTGGAGGAAACGTATTCCTTGGGGGCCGCCACAAAGGCGACCTTGGGCGTGTGCTGGCGGCTGGCGGCTTCTTCGAGCTTCTTGATCAGGCCCATGCGCAGGGCGCCGTGGGCGCGGATGGTCTCGAAGCGCGCCAGCGCGGCGGCGTCGCCGTTGATGTCGTCCTGCAGCTCCGTGCCGCGATAGCCCAGGGCTTCGGCGTCCAGGAAGATGGTGGGGATGCCGGAGTTGATCATGGTGGCCTTGAAGGTGCCGATGCCGGGCACTTCCAGGTCGTCCACCAGGTTTCCGGTCGGGAACATGGAGCCGCCATCGCCTTCCTCGGCCGGATCCATGAACTCCAGGCGCAGCTCGGCGGCGGGGAAGGTCACGCCGTCCAGTTCGAAGTCGCCGGTTTCCTGCACCGCGCCGCCGGTCATGGGCACATGGGCGATGATGGTCTTCTGGATGTTGGCCTGCCAGATGCGCACGACGGCGATGCCGTCCCGCGGCACGCGGGCCGGGTCGACCAGGCCGTTGGTGATGGCGAACGGCCCCACGGCGGCCGACAGGTTGCCGCAGTTGCCGCTCCAGTCCACGAAGGGCTGATCGATGGAGACCTGGCCGAACAGGTAGTCCACGTCATGCTCCGGACGCGTGCTCTTGCCGACGATAACGGTCTTGCTGGTGCTGGAGGTGGCGGCGCCCATGCCGTCGATCTGCTTGCCGTAGGGATCGGGGCTGCCGATCACGCGCATCAGCAGCGCGTCGCGCGCGGCGCCGGGCGCGCGCGCGGACTCGGGCAGGTCGTCGAGCTTGAAGAACACGCCTTTGCTGGTGCCGCCGCGCATGTAGGTGGCGGTTATCTTGGTCTGGGGAGCATGGGTCATGGGGCAGTCCTGATGATGGGTATGGGGCGGCGGGCGTTGCGGCGCCCGCCTTGCCGATGACGGATCAGCCGGCCTTCCTGTCGGCGCCGGAGGCTTCCAGGAAGTCCTGGGCGAAGCGCTGCAGTACGCCGCCGGCTTCGTAGATCGAGACTTCCTCGGCGGTGTCCAGGCGGCAGGTCACGGGGACCTGGACGGTTTCGCCGTTGCGGCGGTGGATCACCAACGTCAGGTCGGCGCGCGGCTTGCGTGCGCCGATGACGTCATAGCTTTCGGTGCCGTCCAGGCCCAGCGTCTTGCGGTTCACGCCGGGCTTGAATTCCAGCGGCAGCACGCCCATGCCGATCAGGTTGGTGCGGTGGATGCGTTCGAAGCCTTCGGCCACGATGGCTTCCACGCCGGCCAGGCGCACGCCCTTGGCGGCCCAGTCGCGCGACGATCCCTGGCCGTAGTCGGCGCCGGCCACGATGATCAGCGGCTGCTTGCGGTCCATGTAGGTTTCGATGGCTTCCCACATGCGCATGACCTTGCCTTCGGGCTCCACGCGGGCCAGCGAGCCCTGCTTCACCGTGCCGTCTTCGTTCTTCACCATTTCGTTGAAGAGCTTGGGGTTGGCGAAGGTGGCGCGCTGCGCGGTGAGGTGGTCGCCGCGGTGGGTGGCGTAGGAGTTGAAGTCCTCTTCGGGCAAGCCCATCTTGTCGAGGTATTCGCCGGCGGCGCTGTCCAGCAGGATGGCGTTGGACGGCGACAGGTGGTCGGTGGTGATGTTGTCGCCCAGGACCGCCAGCGGCAGCATGCCGCGCAGCGTGCGTTCGCCGGCCAGCGCGCCTTCCCAGTAGGGCGGGCGGCGGATGTAGGTGCTCTGCGCGCGCCACGCGTACAGCGGGCTGACGGCGGCCTTGCGGTCGTCCTGGATGCCGAACATGGGGGCGTAGACCTTGCGGAACTGCTCGGGCTTGACCGCAGCCTTGACCACGGCGTCGATCTCTTCGTCGCTGGGCCAGATGTCCTTCAGGCGGATCTCGCGGCCGCTGGCGTCCGTGCCCAGCACGTCGCGTTCGATATCGAAGCGGATGGTGCCGGCGATGGCGTAGGCCACCACCAGCGGCGGCGAGGCCAGGAAGGCCTGCTTGGCATAGGGATGGATGCGGCCGTCGAAGTTGCGGTTGCCGGACAGCACGGCGGTGGCGTAGAGGTCGCGGTCGATGATTTCCTGCTGGATCACGGGGTCCAGCGCGCCCGACATGCCGTTGCAAGTGGTACAGGCGAAGGCGACGACGCCGAAGCCCAGCTTTTCCAGGTCGGCGGTCAGGCCGGCTTCGTCCAGGTACAGCGATACGGCCTTGGATCCCGGCGCCAGCGAGCTCTTGACCCAGGGCTTGCGGCTCAGGCCGGCGCGGTTGGCGTTGCGCGCCAGCAGGCCGGCGGCGATGACGTTGCGCGGATTGCTGGTGTTGGTACAGCTGGTGATGGCGGCGATGATCACGGCGCCGTCGGGCATCAGGCCCGGTTCGTTTTCCACCACGCCGGAGATGCCGCGTTCGGCCAGGTCGCTGACCGGCAGGCGGCGATGCGGATTGGACGGGCCGGCCAGGGTGCGCACCACGCTGGACAGGTCGAAGCGCAGCACGCGCTCGTACTCGGCATTCTTCAGGCTGTCGGACCACAGGCCCGCGGTCTTGGCGTAGTTCTCGACCAGGGCGATCTGCTCGTCCTCGCGGCCGGTCAGGCGCAGATAGTCGATGGTCTGCTGGTCGATCGAGAACATCGCGGCCGTGGCGCCATACTCGGGCGCCATGTTCGAGATGGTGGCGCGGTCACCCAGCGTGAGGCTGGCGGCGCCTGCGCCGTAGAACTCCAGGTAGGCGCCCACGACCTTCTCCTTGCGCAGGAATTCGGTCAGGGTCAGCACGATGTCGGTGGCGGTGATGCCGGGCTGGGCGCGGCCGGTCAGCTCCACGCCAACGATGTCGGGCAGGCGCATCCACGAGGCGCGGCCCAGCATGACGTTTTCGGCTTCCAGGCCGCCCACGCCGATGGCGATCACGCCCAGCGCGTCCACGTGCGGGGTGTGGCTGTCGGTGCCGACCAGCGTGTCGGGGAAGGCCACGCCGTCCTGCGTGTAGATGACGGGCGACATCCGCTCCAGGTTGATCTGGTGCATGATGCCGTTGCCCGGGGGCACGACTTCGATGTTGCGGAAGGCCTGCTTGGTCCAGTCGATGAAATGGAAGCGGTCTTCGTTGCGGCGGTCTTCCACGGCGCGGTTCTTGGCGAAGGCGTCGGGATCGTTGCCGCCGTACTCCACGGCCAGCGAGTGGTCGACGATCAGCTGCACCGGCACCACCGGGTTGACCTTGGCGGGGTCGCCGCCCTTGTCGGCGATGGCGTCGCGCAGGCCGGCCAGGTCCACCAGCGCGGTCTGGCCCAGAATGTCATGACAGACCACGCGCGCCGGAAACCAGGGGAAGTCCAGGTCGCGGCGGCGCTCGATCAGCTGCTTCAGCGAGTCCGTCAGCATGGCCGGATCGCAGCGGCGCACCAGGTTTTCCGCCAGCACGCGCGAGGTGTAGGGCAGGCGGTCATAGGCCCCGGGCGAAATCGCCTCGACGGCGGCGCGGGTGTCGAAGTAGTCCAGGCGGGTGCCGGGCAGGGGCTTGCGGTAGTTTTGGTTCATGCCTCGGTGCGCTGCAGGTTGCCCTGCGCGATCTGCTGTTCGATGTTGATACGGGATGCGCGGATGTGGCGGCGCATCAGGATTTCAGCCAACTCGCCATCGCCGTCGGCGATGGCGTCCAGAATGCGGTGGTGTTCGGCGTAGGCCTGCCGTGGGCGGTTGGGCGTTGTCGAATACTGGATGCGGTACATGCGCGCCAGTTGGTAGAGCTCGTCGCACAGCATGCGGAACAGCATCTGGTTGCCGCTGCCCTTGACGATACGGTAGTGGAAATCGTAGTCGCCTTCCTGCTGGTAATAACCCAGTCCGGCCTGGAAGGCCTCATCGCGCTCGTGCGCTTCCAGCACGGCGCGCAGCTCGGCGATTTCGGAGGGCGGCATGCGTTCGGCGGCCAGGCGGCAGGCCATGCCTTCCAGCGATTCGCGGATTTCGTAGAGTTCGGACAGTTCCTGCTGCGACAGCGACACCACGCGGGCGCCGGCATGGGGCACGCGCACCAGCAGCTTCTGGCCTTCCAGCCGGTGCAGGGCTTCGCGCAGCGGGCCGCGGCTGACGCCATGGATGCGGGCCAGTTCGGGCTCGGAAATCTTGCTGCCGGGGGCGATTTCGCCTTTGACGATGGCGGACTGGATCTTGCGGAAGATGTGTTCCGCAAGCGTCTCGTGATCGCCTGGGGCGGCGCCAGGCAGGGTCAGCACCTTGCTCATTGTGTTGACAATCTTTCCGGTTTTAGAGAAAACGGTCAGAAAAAAACGCCATCTGGCGTTGGATTGTCAACAATTTACCCTGATGCCCACCTGGGCGCAAGCCCGGTTGCCGGGGTCGGCAACCAGACGGAACGGGCGCCTAGCGCTTGTGATGCACCTCCTGCAAGCCATAGACCTGCACCGGCACGCCCGCCTGCCGAGCCTTCAGCTGCAGCGACAGGTACTGCGAGTAATGCCGCGACTGGTGCAGGTTGCCGCCGTGGAACCACAGGGCCTGCTGCTGGGTGGGCTTCCACATGTTGCGCTGTTCGCCTTCCCAGGGGCCGGGGTCTTTGGTGGTGTCCGAGCCCAGGCCCCAGCACTTGCCGACCTTGTCGGCGACGTCGCGGCTGATCAGGTCCGCGGCCCAGCCGTTCATCGAACCGTAGCCGGTGGCGTAGACCACCAGGTCCGCGGGCAGCTTGACGCCGGATTTCAGCACCACGGCGTCGCGGGTCAGGTGGCTGACATCGGTACGCGATTGCAGCTTGATGCTGCCGTCGATGATCAGGTCGCAGGCGCCCACGTCGATGTAGTAGCCGGAGCCGCGCCGCAGGTACTTCATGAACAGGCCCGAGCCATCGTCGCCCCAGTCCAGCATGAAGCCGGCGTCTTCCAGCTTGGCGTAGAACCCGGCGTCGCGCTGGCGCATCTGCTCGTAGAGCGGGATCTGGAACTGCGCCATGATCTTGTAGGGCAGCGAGGCGAAGGTCAGGTCGGCCTTGCGCGTGGTCATGCCGTTGGCCAGCGCCTGTTCGGAATACAGGCCGCCCAGGCCGATGTCCATCAGGGTCTCGGAACGCACGATGTGGGTGGACGAGCGCTGCACCATGGTGACGTTGGCGCCGCCTTCCCACAGCGCCGCGCAGATGTCGTGCGCGGAGTTGTTGGCGCCGATCACAACCACGTTCTTGCCGCGGTAGGCGTCGGGGCCGGGATGCTGCGAGGAGTGCTGCTGCTCGCCCTGGAATTCGTCCTGGCCGGGGAAGCTGGGGATGTTGGGTTTGCCGGACATGCCGGTAGCCAGCACCAGCTGCTTGGGTCGCAGCACCACGGGCTTGCCCTCGCGCAGCACCGTGACCTCCCATTCCTGTTTCTGCTCGTCGTAGCGCGCCGATTGGCAGACGGTGGAGGTCCAGTAGTTCAGCTCCATGATCTTCGTGTACATCTCCAGCCAGTCGCCGATCTTGTCCTTGGGCGCGAAGACCGGCCAGTT
Organism: Achromobacter sp. FW305-C-30-7; assembly: GCF_058783105.1. Taxonomy (NCBI): domain Bacteria; kingdom Pseudomonadati; phylum Pseudomonadota; class Betaproteobacteria; order Burkholderiales; family Alcaligenaceae; genus Achromobacter; species Achromobacter sp. FW305-C-30-7. The sequence goes on from NZ_JBYSYI010000001.1 coordinate 761,539, forward strand.
CTCGGGGAAGGGGATGTAGGGCAGGTGGTCGTACCAGACCGGATCGTGCAGGCACAGGGACTTGTAGCGCTTTCTCCAGCTGTCGCCGGCGCGCTCGTTCTTTTCGATGATGATGGTGGGTACGTCCAGCTGGCGCAGGCGCGCGCCGAGGGCGATGCCGCCTTGTCCGCCACCGATGATGAGCACATAGGGCTGGGCCTGGTAGCCGAGCTCGGCGGCTTCCTGCTCGCGCTTTTCCAGCCAGGTCTGGCGGCTGCGGCTGCTGCCGTGTTCAGCGCCCTTGGGCCGCCGCAGGCCGCTGGGTTCCTCGTGCCCCTTGAGTTCGGACATGGTGGTCAGCAGGGTCCAGATCTTGCCGTCCTGCACGCGGATGTGGCCGTAGCCGCGGGCTCGGTTGGTCTCGATTTCGATCCAGCCTTGCAACAGGCCGGCCTCTTGCGACACCGCCTCTTTCGGGTCCAGGCTGAAGCGCACCGGTTCCACCTGCGCCAACTGGTGTTGCAGCATGTCGCGTATCTGCTCGTGTCCTTCGAGCGTGCGCAGGTTCCAGGTGAACAGCACCAGGTCGCGCCAGTAGCAGTCGTCCTGGAACAGCGCGGCGACGCCATCGATGTCCTTGTTGCCCAGCGCGGTGTTCAGGCGCGCGAGCACGGCGTCCAGGGCGGCGCCGGCTTGATCGGTCTGCATGTCTAGTCTCCTTGCCCGTGGCGGGCGTCGTTGTCGAGGCGGACCGTGGGACGGTCTGCTGGCGGCCCCGGCCTGTGCCGGCCGGTGGGCGTCGATAACGATCAAGCAATCGGCGTGCCACCCTTGCCGCCCAGGAGGGCGGGGCGGCAGGCCGTGGCGGCGCGCCACACCTGTGGCGTTGGGGTGTGGCGCCTCAGGAGCGCGAGGCCAGGCCGTGGCGCCGCATCTGGCGATGCACGGTGGAACGGTCCACGCCCAGGCGTCGCGCGGCTTCGGAGACGTTGCCGTCGCAGCTGGCGAGCATGGCGCGCAAGGCGGCCTCTGCCGGGCTGGCGGCGGTCGTTGCCGGCGCCAGTGCGTCGGGCAGGTCGGCGGGCTCGATCACGCCGTTCTCGCACAGCGCGGCGGCGACCGCGATGGCGTTGGCGAGTTCGCGGATGTTGCCGGGCCAGGCATGCGCCTTCAGCGCCATCAGCGCGGCGGGCGCCAGCACGGGGACGCCGGATTCGTCCTGGTGGCGCGCCAGCAGGCGGGCGATGAGCCATTCCAGGTCGGCGCGTTCGCGCAGCGGCGGCACGGTCAGCGTGGCGGCATTGATGCGGTAATAGAGGTCTTCGCGGAAGCGCCCCTCGCGCACCAGCGCGGCCAGGTCGCGGTGCGAGGCCGACACCAGGCAGAGGCGCACGGCGCGCGGCGCGTTGGCGCCGATGGGCGTGACCTCGGATTCGGCCAGGACGCGCAAGAGGCGGCTTTGCAGCGCCAGCGGCATGTCGCCGATTTCGTCCAGGAACAGCGTGCCGCCGTCGGACTCCTCGATCAAGCCCTTGCGGCCCTTGGTGGCCGCGCCGGTGTAGGCTCCCGGCAGATAGCCGAACAATTCGCTTTCGATCAGCGATTCCGGGATCGCCGCGCAATTCACGGCGACGAAGCGCCCCGCGCGCTGGCTGCCGTCGTGGATGGCGCGGGCCAGGTATTCCTTGCCGACGCCGGTTTCGCCTTGCAGCAGGAGCGGCAGGCCCTGGCGGGCCAGCTTGGCGGCGCGCGTCAGCATGGCTGCCATGCGGGCGTCGCCGCCGTCCAGGCCGCGCAGCGCGGACGGCGCGCCGCGCACCGCCATGCTGGCGCCGCGCGCAGGCCGGTTGGGTTCGATGGCGTGCGCGAACAGCGCATTGCCGTCGCGGGCCACGATCAGGCGCTGCTGCGGCGCATGGGCGCGGGTGTAGCGCGGCAGGTCGTCCAGCTGTACATCGAAGAAACGAGTGACGGGTTGACCGATCAGGCCGGCGGGATGGCGCCAGTCCAGACCGGCCGCGCGCGCCAGCAGCTTGGCGCCGGTATGTGTCATGCCCAGGATGCGGCCAGAGCCGTCCAGCGAGATCGCGGCCTCCGGATCCACGTCCAGGAATTCAGGCGAGCGCGCGAAGCGCAGCACCCATTCGTTGCTGGTGCGCGCCATCAGGTTAGCCATTTCGATGCGGCGCGTGGTGCCGGTGACCAGATGCAGCGCCAGGTTCTGGCTGGCTTTCAGGATGGGGGAACTGAGCAGCGAAATATCCAGCACGGCCGCCAGCTCGCCGTCGGCGCTGTAGATCGGCGCGGCGGTGCAGGACAGCGGCGTGTGGGTATTGTCGAAGTGATCGGTCTGGTGGATGGTGAGCGCTTCGCCGCTTTCCAGGCAGGCGCCCACGGCGCAGGTGCCGGCGCGCTGTTCAGACCATTCCGACCCCAGATAAAGCCCGGCCTTGCGCAGGCTGGCGGTCTGCTGCGCATCGCCCAGGAATTCCACGGTGACGCCCTGACGGTCGGCCAGCAGCAGCACGTAGTTCTGGCCGGCGACCTGGCGGAACAGATGGTCCAGGCCGGACCGCGCAATGGAAATCAGCGCTTCGGACTGCTGGCGGTGTTCGCGCAGCCTGCCGTCCGGCACGATATAGGCTTCGCAGGCCTGGGCGGGGTCCAGCCGGTACTGGTCCAGGCAGCGCAGCCAGCTGCTGACCACGTGCGCGTCGCGCTGCGTGGGCCGGCCCTGGCCGACCTGTTCGATCTCGCGGATATGGGCGGAGTGCAGGGATTCCTGACTAGGCATGTCGTCTCCATGTTGCGCCCGATCTGCGCCGGATCAACGGGCAGCATGCACAGAGGACGACACGCCTGTAAATGCTGGTTATCCAGCATCGGGACGAAAGGGGACGCTACAGGTCGACCTTGACCTTGCCGGCCTGCACCAGCCCCGCCACGTCGCGTATTTCGGCCAGCAGCGCCTGTTGCAGCTGCGCGGGCGTGCCGCCGGTGGGCTGGAAGCCTTGTTCGCCCAGCTTGGCGCGGACTGTCTCGGTCTGCAGCGCGCGGTTGATGCCCCGGTTCAGCGCCGCGATGGCGGCTTCCGGGGTGCCGGCGGCGCAATAAGTGCCGAACTGGATTTGTGCGGAGAAGCCGGGATAGCCGCTTTCGGCCACCGTCGGAATGTCCGGGTACTTGGGCAGGCGCTCCGCGCTGGTCACGGCCAGCACGCGCAGGCGTCCGCCTTGCAGATATGGTTCAACGGCGGCGACGGTGGCGACCACCACCTGGATCTGTCCGCCCAGCAGGTCCGTCATCATCGGGCCTGTGCCACGGTACGGCACGTGCAGCATGTCCATGCCGCAGGCTGCCTGCAGCAGTTCGGTTGCCAGGTGCTGCGGCGTGGCGTTGCCGGGGGAGCCGAAGGTCAGCCCCTTGGGCTCGCGCTTGGCCTGGGCGACGAGTTCGCCCAGCGTCTTGGCGGGCAGGTCGGCGTTGACCGCCACCATGTAGGGCGAACGCGCGATGGGGCAGACGGGCGCCAGCTGCTTGAGCACGTCCTCGGGCGGCCTGGCGTAGTAACGCACCGAAGGCACCAGCCCGGCGAATAGCAGCACGCTGCCGTCCTTGGCGCCGTTGGCGGTGTAGTCGGCGCCCAGCATGCCGCTGGCGCCGGGCTTGTTTTCGACCACCACGGGCCGGTCGAGCGCGCCTTCCAGCGTGGCCGCGATCACCCGGCCCAGCACGTCGGTGCCGCCGCCCGGCGGGAAGGGCACGATGACGCGCAAGGGGGCTTCACGCGCGCTGGCGGCGCTGCTGACCGCGGCAGCCAGCGGCGTGAGGGCCAGGGCCGCCATGTTCTTCAGGATGGTTCTGCGATTCATGTTGTTTGTCTCCGTATCCACTCTACGCGGGTCAGGCCAGGTTTGCCGCGCCGCTCGCCGGCAGAAAAAATCCACGCAGCGCCGCCGCCACGATGGCGGGCTCCTCCACCGGAAGCATGTGCCGCTGGCCCGGCACCACCTGCGCGCGGGCGTGCGGCAGGGCCTCGGCCAATTCCAGCGTCATGCGCGGGGTCGAGCCGACGTCCAGTTCACCCGTCAGCACCAGGGCGGGGCAGGCGATCCCCGGCGCGGCCTGCGCCAATATCGGGTCGCCCTGCGCGAACACGCGGTATGCAGCCAGGAAGCTGGCGCGGTCGTTGTCCAGCAGGCGCTGGCCGATGCAGGCCACGCGTTCTGGACGCGCGGCCTGGAACGCGGGCGTGAACCAGCGTTGCAGCGAGACTTGGGCGGCGGCTTGCGGGTCTTGGGTTGCTGCCGCGTCCAGCCGCGCGAGCACGGCGCGCGCCTCCTCGGGGCTGCGGCGGAACACCGTGCTCAGCAGGGCCAGCCGGTTGACGCGTTGCGGGCAGGCGGCGGCATAGGCGCCCGCGATCAGGCCGCCCATGGAGTAACCCAGCAGGTTGGCGCTTTGCCAGCCGGCGCGGTCCAGTTCCGCGTCCAGCTGCGCGATGAAATCCTGCACCGTTACGCTGGCGTCGATGGCGGGGGCGTGGCCGTGGCCCAGCATGTCGTAGCGCAGCACCTCGAAATCCGGCTCCAGCAGCGGCGCCAGGTCGTCCCACAGCGTGTGGTCCAAGCCGACGCCATGCAGCAGCACCAGCGGCTCGCCGCGTCCAGTACGCCGAGAATGCGGACTCATTTGGCTTGCGCCTCGCGTTCCAGTTCCTGCAGGTCCGAGTAGCGGTTGCCAATCCGGTGATGCGGACGCCCGGAGGTGGCCGCGCCCAGGGCGATCACGATCTCGTCAGGCGCGGGCGCGTCGTTGATGGTGGTCTGCACCGTCAGGTAGTGCGAACGCAGGCCTTCGTCGAGTTTGTGCATCAGCGGCACGGTGATCACGCAGCCGGGGCCGCCGCGCATATTGGTGAAGCTCAGATAGCTGGTGCCGCCGACCGCGCCGCGATAGGCGTTGCCGAAGCGCAATGTGTGGATCAGCGCCGACGCGTGTTCCACTTCGCCGGCCGTGCCCACCACCGCGGCCTTGCCATAGGCTTCGACCTGATCGGCGGAGCCGGCCTGGCGCAGGATTTCGGCGACCAGCAGTTCGCCCAGGGGCGGCGCGGCTTCCAGAATCTTGGGCCGCAGGTCTTCCTGGAACGGCTGGCCGGCCCAGGGATTGCGGATCACGGCCGCGGCGATGACCATCACCAGCGGCCGCTCGGCTGCGCGGCCGCCTTCGATCAGAGTTTTTTCCACATAGCTGACTACCTTGCGCACTTGCAAAGACATAACCGCTGCTCCAATGCCTGTAGGAATGAAAGACGAGGCCATTGTTCGCGGTGGAGCAGAGTTTTGACAATCCAAATTAACTCAAGTTAATTTCGGAAAATCCGAATTTTCCAATGCCTTCGATCCATGTCCGCGCCCTTGAAGATCCAGCACCTGCGCCAGTTCCTGCTGGCGGCCGACCACGGCAGTTTTCGCCTGGCGGCAGAAGGCACGTTCCGTTCGCAGGCAGCGGTGTCGGCGGCCATGCAGGACCTGGAGCAGCAGCTGGGGGCGCCGCTGTTCGAACCCGGCAAGCGCGCCCAGCTCACGCCCCTGGGCCTTGCGGTGGCGCCGCTGTTCCGCGAATTGCTGGTCACCCACGACCGGGTGCTGGACGCGGCGCGCCAGTTCGGCCTGGGCAGCCAGGGGCCGGTGTCGCTGGCGGTGATGCCGTCGCTGGCCGATGAATGGCTGCCGCGCCTGCTGGAGCGCTATGCGCGCAGCCACCCCGCGATCCGCATCCGCGCCATCGACGAGTCCTCGCAGGATGTGCACCGGCTGGTGCTGAGCGGTGAAGTACAGGTAGGCGTGGCGGGACAGGTGCCGCGCACCGCGGAGGTGGCCTTCGCGCCCGTGGCGCGCGACGCCTTCGGCCTGGTGTGCCGCAAGAGCCATCCGCTGGCGCGGCGGCGCGGCCCCGTGCCCTGGGCGGCGCTGGCGGGCGAGCGCCTGATAGGCAACGCCACCTTCGACACGCTGAAGAACCGGCAACTGGGCGGGGCCATCGAAGACCCGTTCATGGTGGTGTCGAACCGCGCTTCGCTCCTGGCCAGCGTGGTCAGCGGCCTGGGCGTGACCGTGCTGCCGGTGCTGGCGCGGCCGGCAGCCGCGAGCGGGCTGGCCTTCGTGCCGCTGGCTGAACCCACGGTGGAACGCATCGTGGGCGTGCTGACCCGCAAGGAAGAAACCCTGCTGCCGTCGGTGGCGGCCATGCACGCGCTGGCCTTGCGTTCATTGGCCCAGTTCACGCGCCGCAAGGGCGCGATCCTGGTGTAGCGGGCGCCTCAGACGCCGCAGGCGTAGATCATGAACTGGCGGAAAGCCTCGGCGGGCTTGGCCAGCCGCGCTTGCGGATCCCAGAGCAAGCCGGCCTCCATGGGCGGGACGGCGTCGGTGATGGGCACCGCCTCGATCTTGCGGCCTTCCAGCGACCAGGGACGGTAGACCATGTCCGACAGCATGGTGACGCCGAAGCCGTGCGCAACCAGCCCGCGCAGCGCCTCCATCGAGCGCGTGCGGAACGCGATGTCCGGCTGCAGGCCGTGGGCGCGCCAATAAGCGAGGGCAGAGCGTTCGCCTTCATCCATTTCCAGCAGGATGTAGGGATGGCCGGCAATGTCGGCCAGCGACGGCGCCGAGGCCTGCGCCAGCGGATGGCCGGACGCGGTCCATAGCTGCCGCCGCGAGCGCACCAGCACCTGATGTCCGAAGCGTTCGCGCCGCTCCACATTGGATAGCAGCGCCACGCCCAGCTCGACCTCGCCGCTGGCCACGGCGGCTTCGATCTCGGGCCGGTCCAGGTCGACCAGATCCAGCTCTACGTCGGGATAGCGCCGCCGGAAGCGCGCCAGCAGGTCGGGCAGGAAATAGCCCAGCACCGTGTAGGACGCCGCGATCCGCACCGCGCCGCGCAATGCGTAACGCTGGAAGCCGGGCTCGCGCAGGGCGTCGTCCAGGGAGTCGAGCACTTCGCGCGCGCGCTGATGGAAGTTGTGCCCTTCCGGCGTCAGCGTGACGCCGTGGGGATGGCGGTCGAACAGCCGCACGCCCAGCTGCGCCTCCAACGCCAGAACGGCGTTGGTGACCGCGGACTGCGAGACATGCTCGTCGGCGGCGGCCATGGAAAACCGGCCGGTCCGGGCGGCCGCGGCAAAGTACCGCAGCTGGCGCAGGGTGACGTCATTAGCCATGTGTTTATCGAATACCTGATACCTGAATATATGAATATACGATAACCAGCCTGCTTCCTACACTGCGGCAAAACACCAAAAACCGCAACGCAGGAGACAAGCGTGAACGCCCCACAACCCGCAGGCGCGGCCGATACCCATGGCCTGACGCTGGACGACAAGTACACCCGCACCCAAGGGCGCATCTACCTGAGCGGCACCCAGGCCCTGGTGCGGCTGCCGTTGTTGCAGAAGCAGCGCGACCAGCAGGCCGGCCTGAACACGGGCGGCTATATCTCGGGCTATCGCGGCTCGCCGCTGGGCGGCCTGGACCAGGCGTTGTGGAAGGCCAAGCGCCACCTGCAGGCCAACGACGTGGTGTTCCAGCCTGGGGTGAACGAGGACCTGGCCGCCACGGCAGTGTGGGGCTCGCAGCAGCTGAACCTGTTCCCGGGCGCGGCGCGCGATGGCGTGTTCGGCATGTGGTACGGCAAGGGACCGGGCGTGGACCGGTCGGTGGACGTGCTCAAGCACGCCAATTCCGCCGGCAGCTCGAAGCATGGCGGCGTGTTGATGCTGGCGGGCGACGACCATGCCGCCAAGTCCTCGTCGGTGGCGCACCAGTCCGAGCACGTGCTGATCGCCAGCGGCATACCGGTGCTGTATCCGTCCAATGTGCAGGAATACCTGGATTACGGCCTGCACGGCTGGGCGATGAGTCGCTACACCGGGCTGTGGGTGGCCATGAAATGCGTGACCGACGTGGTGGAGTCCAGCGCCTCGGTGGAAGTGGATCCCGACCGCGTGCAGATCGTGCTGCCAGACAACGCCCTGCCCGAAGGCGGCTTGAACATCCGCTGGCCCGACACGCCGCTGGCGCAGGAGGCGCGGCTGCTGGACCACAAGTGGTATGCGGCGCTGGCCTATGTGCGTGCCAACAAGCTGAACCGCGTGGTGCTGGATTCGCCGCAGGCGCACTTCGGCATCATGACCGCCGGCAAGGCTTATCTCGACGTGCGCCAGGCGCTCAACGACCTGGGCCTGGACGAAGTCGCCTGTCGCGAGGCCGGTATCCGCGTGCTGAAGGTGGGCTGCATCTGGCCGCTGGACGCGCAGGACGCGCGCGAGTTTGCCACTGGCCTGAAAGAGATCCTGGTGGTGGAGGAAAAGCGCCAGATCCTGGAGTACGCGCTGAAGGAAGAGCTTTACAACTGGCGCGACGACGTGCGGCCCCGCGTCTACGGCAAGTTCGACGAGCGCGACAACGGCGGCGGCGAGTGGTCCACGCCGCGCGGCGGCTGGCTGCTGCCGGCGCGCCACGAACTGTCGCCGGCACTGATCGCCCGCGCCATCGCCGCGCGCCTGGAAAAGGCCGACCTGTCGGACGCGCTGCGGGCGCGCATTGCGGCGCGGTTGGCAGTCATCGATGCCAAGGAGCGCGAAGCCGCCCGGCCCACCCTGGTGGAAGAGCGCAAGCCCTGGTTCTGTTCGGGCTGTCCGCACAATACCTCTACTCGCGTACCCGAAGGCTCGCGCGCCGTGGCCGGCATCGGCTGCCATTACATGGCGATGTGGATGGACCGCAATACCGACACCTTCAGCCAGATGGGCGGCGAGGGCGTTGCCTGGCTGGGCCAGAAGGACTTCACGTCCGAGCGCCACATTTTCGCCAACCTGGGCGACGGCACCTATTTTCATTCGGGGCTGCTGGCGATACGCGCCGCGGTGGCCGCGCGCGCCAGCATCACCTACAAGATTCTCTACAACGACGCGGTCGCGATGACAGGCGGCCAGCCGGTGGACGGCGTTCTGACCGTGCCGCAGATCGCCGCACAGATGCAGGCCGAAGGCGTGGTCAAGACCGTGGTGGTGACTGACGAACCGGAGAAGTACGTGGGCGCCGCCGCGTTGCCGCAGGCGGTGGCGGTGTATCACCGCAAGGCGCTCGACGAGGTGCAGCGCGCGCTGCGCGACATCGAAGGCACGACGGTGCTGATCTACGACCAGACCTGCGCCACCGAGAAACGCCGCCGCCGCAAGCGCGGCGACTATCCCGATCCACCGCGCCGCGCCTTCATCAACGAGGCGGTCTGCGAAGGCTGCGGCGACTGTTCGGTGCAATCCAACTGCCTGTCCGTGGAGCCGCTGGACACGCCCCTGGGTACCAAGCGCCGCATCAACCAATCGTCCTGCAACAAGGATTTCTCCTGCGTGGAGGGCTTCTGTCCCAGCTTCGTCACCGCGGAAGGCGCGACCCTGCGCAAGCCGGGCGCGGGCAGGACGTCCCCGACACTGCCCGAACCGCCGCAACCCGCCTTGGCGGAAATCCCCCCGCTAGGGGCCTATCGCGTGGTGATCGCGGGCGTGGGCGGCACCGGCGTCGTGACCATAGGCGCGCTGCTGGGCGCGGCCGCGCATCTCGAAGGCAAGGGCGTGACGGTGCTGGACATGGCCGGGTTGGCGCAGAAGGGCGGCGCCGTGCTCAGCCACGTGCAACTGGCCCATCGTCCCGCGGACCTGCATGCCACGCGCGTGGCGCTGGGCGAGGCTGATCTGCTCATCGGCTGCGACGCGCTGGTGTCGGCGTCGCCGGAAGTGCTGTCGCGCTTGCGGCCGGACCATGGCCGCGCCGTGGTGAACAGCAGCGCCGCGCCTACCGCCGCCTTCCTGTCGCAGCCCAGCTGGCGCTTTCCCGGCGCGCAGGCCGAGGCCGCGCTGGCACGCAGCACGGGCGGCAATTGCGATTTCATCGAGGCCGGGCCGCTGGCCGAGGCCCTGCTCGGCGACACCATCTACGCCAATCCGCTGCTGCTGGGCTATGCCTGGCAGCAGGGCGGGCTGCCGCTGTCACTGGACAGCCTGCGGCGCGCGATCGAACTGAACGGCGTCTCGGTCGAGAAAAACCTGGCGGCTTTCGAACTCGGCCGGCAGGCCGCGCACCGCGGCGCCGATGTGCTCAAGCCGGCGCCGCGGGCGCAGGTGGTCGCGCTGCCGGAGTCCCTGGACGGCCAGATCCAGCGGCTGGCGCAACACGTGCGCGCCTACCAGGACGAGGCCTACGCCGCGCGCTTCCTGGCAGCGGTGGCGGCGGTGCGCGCGCGCGAGGCCTTGCTGCCGGACCCGCAACGCTTCGAGGTGACACAGACTGTCGCGCGCCATCTCGCCAAGCTCATGACCTACAAGGACGAATACGAGGTCGCGCGCCTATACGTGGACCCGGCCTTCAAGGCGCGGCTGCGCGAGCAATTCGAAGGCGAGCCCGGCCGCGACTATCGCCTGCGTTATCACCTGGCGCCGCCAGCGCTCGCGCGGCGCGACGCGCGGGGGCGGCTGCAGAAGCGCATATATGGTCCATGGATGGCGCTGGCGTTCCGCGCGCTTGCGCCGATGAAGCGGCTGCGCGGCACCTGGCTGGACATATTCGGCCAGACCGCCGAACGCCGCATGGAACGCCAACTGGCCGCCGACTACCTGGCGCTGGCCGAGGAGTTCTCACGCACGCTCGACGCGACCAATCGCGGCGCGGCGCTGGAACTGGCCGCGCTGCCGGACACGATCCGCGGCTATGGTCACGTCAAGGAGCAGAACGTCGAACGGGTGCGTGCGCAGCAAACCGGGCTGTGGGAACGCTACCGGGGGCAGGCGCGGGAAACGCTGGCGGCCTGAGGCGCGCGCTGCGTCAAGCCGCGTTCTCCAGCAGTACGCAATTACGCCCGTTCAGCTTCGCCTTGTACAGCAGTTCGTCGGCGCGGCGGGACAGGTTCTCCAGCGCCGCCGTGTCGCCGCTGCGGGCGTGGGCGACGCCGAAGCTGGCGGTCATGCTGAAGCGGGCCGCGCCGCCGGCGCTGATCTGCGTGCGCGCGATGTTCAGGCGCATGCGTTCGGCCACGTCCCGGACGGGTTCGGGACGGCGGCTGCGGCACAGCACCGCGAACTCTTCGCCGCCCACGCGCGCAACCACGTCGGATTGCCGGAAGGTGCTGCGGCATAGGTCCGCCACGGTCTTGAGCGCTTCGTCGCCCGTGGCGTGGCCGTGCGTGTCGTTGATGGATTTGAAGTGGTCGAGGTCGAACAGGATGAAGGCCAGGCCGTCGCCATCGTCGTGGCGCATGTCGTCCAGCGCGGCTTCCAGGCGTTTTTCGAAAGCGCGGCGGTTCAGCAGGCCGGTGAGGAAATCCGTTTCGGCCATGATGGCGAGGTCTTGGATCAGGCGGTCGCGTTCCAGCTCCAGCTTGCGCACGGCGGCGGCGTTGTCGTTGAGCACATCCAGGGCCTTGAACATGCTGTTCACTTCGCCTCGGTACTGGCCCGCAGGGATGGCCGGCACTTCGCCGCCTTTGGCGATGGCGCCGATGATGTTGGTGGCGCGGACGAAGGGCCGGATGACGCGTTTGCGGAACATGGCCAGCCCGAGTATCAGGGCGGCGGTGAGCATCGCCGCGGCCGCCAGGGTGGTCAGCAGGACGCGGATCGCGGCCTGGCGGTTTTCGCCGATGCGCCGCTCAACGTCGTTGAGCATGAGATCGCGGAACCGGACGATGGACTTCATCTGCGGCACGTAGTTCGCGCCCAGTTCGTACATCGAAACGAGCGAGTCTTCCGGGGCCCGCTCGGCAATGGCGCGCACGCTGTCGAGGTAGTTCATGCCCTCGCCGAAGTACTGCTGCTGCAGTTCGCGATAGGCGAGCGATGAGGCATGGCGCGGCATGCTGGCGATGTTGGCCTCGATCAGCGCGCGCAGTTCGTCGATGCGGCCGATCACGCGCTCGATCCTCAACTGGTCGCTGGCGGTGAGCGTGCGGCGTTTGCTCAGGGCCGGCGCAAAGGTGGATCCCACCAGCCCTGCCTGCTCGCGCAGTTCGCCCGCCAGCAGCGCCAAGGACAGCAGGTCGAAGTCCTCGCCCTGGTTTCTGGCAACCAGGCCGATGCCGTCGGACATGGCGGCACGCAGCTCGGGCACCAGCGCGACCATGTCTCCGACCACCGTCCAGAGGTTGTAGCCGGAGACGTTGGCGCGGGGCGCGGCAATCGCCGCGTCGGCGCTGGCGCGGGCGTTCAGCAGGGATTCGCGGATGCGCTGGATGTTGGTGAATTCGCGGGCGCCGTTGGGATTGAGCGGCGCGCGGTACAGGGCAAGCAGGTCGGCGATCTGTGCGTTGGTGCGCTGGCGCGCCTGGTCCAGCGCGTGCAGGATGTGTTCGGGGACCGGCAGATCGGAACCCAGCGCCGAGTTCATGGGGCCGCGTTCGGCGGAGACCGCCTCCATCGTCATGAGGGTCGTGCGGACCACGATGAAGCCTCGCATGGCATCGTCGGTGGCGGCCAGCGACCGCCAGTTCTGCTGCACCACGATCACGGTCAGCATGGAGACCGGCAGCGCTACGCCTGCAGCCAGTGTCAGGAAATACCTTTCAAGGGATTTGAGAGCAAAGACATTGCGGAACATGCGTAAACATCGGCTCGGAACAATGACTGGTGGCCGGAGGTTACTTGAAATGGGCCATGGGCAGCATGGTTTTCCCGCCACAGTCCGACGGGCCGAAGTTTGTATCGTATTAAGTCGCAAAGTCTCATTTTTGAGCGCATTACATCACTCTGTTGCGAGTGCTTTCATCGTCTGCGCCGCCTTGGGCGGCGGGCGGGTCACGGTGGCGCGACCGGCAGTTTTTCGAGTGCGTCCTTGAAGTCCGGATACTCCTTCAGGAAGTCCAGGCTGAGCCCGAACCGCTTCAGCAGCCGTTCGTCCACGGTCAGGTTGAGCACGGTCGCGCCATCCCACAACCTGGGGCGCTTTTTCACATGGATCAGCACTTTGTCGGTGAACTCGCGATAGGAGTCGTGCGGCTGGCATTGTTCATAGTCGGTGGCGATGCGTTGCGCCAGCCCGGCTTCCAGGCCGGCCTGGCGGGCCTTCTCTTGCAGCCATGAGGCCGGCAGCGTTTGCAGGCTGCCGTCCCGGTAGCCGCCGCCGACGTCGGAATGGGCGCCGATGAACCAGCGTTGTTCGACCGGCCTCTCGGGCGGCCGGGGCTCGGAATTGGCCAGGCGCGTCCACAGGGTTGGTGAGTACGGTTCGCGGAACTCGTTGGTGGCGATGGCGTGATAGGCGTGATGGACGTGGTTGCTCAGTTCGGTGTCATGGAAGTTGTAGAACTTCGAAAAACCGGGGAAGGGGATGCCGCCCACCGGTATGCCCAGGCTGCCGACCGTGTCCCAGACGCCGACGAAATGCACGTCCGTCTCGCGCGAGAAGTTCACGCGGAACGACGAGGCCTCCAGCGACGTGGGGATGCAGTCGTCGCGATAAAGCGCATAGGCTTCGGCCACGTTGTTGTCGGAAGGATCGTTCAGCAGGCCGCATTTGCGCACCATGCCGGCCAGGCTGCGGGCGGAATAGGCGCCGCGGCTGAATCCGAAGAGGAAGATGCGGTCGCGCGCTTCATGGCGCTGGCAAAGCCAGCGGTAGCCCGCGCGGATGTTGGCCGACAGCCCCGCGCCAAAGGCGCCGCCGGCGAACTTGTCGATGGCGGCCCACAGGCCTTGGCCTTGCGTGCCCACGCCTTCGATATAGAACGTTTCCTGCGTGGAGGTCTCGGGCGCCGCTTTGTAGAGTTCGTAGACGTTGGTGCGGTCGTTGGGTTCGTTCCAGGTCCCATCGAAGAATACGGCTAGATTCTTCACCATGATCGTTCTCCACAGATTGAGTCCTGCGATGAATCTGCTTGCTGCATGGCCCGCGTCCTGCGCGACGTAAGCTAGCACGCGGCGCGGAGCGATCCAGGCGGGTGGTTTCCCTGCTGATCGGATGTACACCGTACTTTTGACTAGCTAATCGGTAGCCATCCAAGACGGCTGCTGGCGTTGCCGGCTGGCGCACGCACAGCAGGACGTCCGCACTACATCAAAAGTCGCCATCCGTGCCTTGCACGCCCGCGCCGGGGCGTCCGTTGGCGGTGGCTTCATGCTTGGGGTATGTTGCGCACTGGGCGGCCGCGGGCCGCGCATGATCAGAGAAGAGGTACATGGGACGTTTAGCCATACTTGGCGCCCTGCACGAAGAAATCGCCGATCTGCTCGCGGCGATGGATCCGGGCGCCACGATTCACCATGTCGCCATGCGCGACTTCCACGTCGGCACCTTGTGGGGCACGCCTTGCGTGATTGCGTTGAGCCGGATCGGCAAGGTGGCCGCGGCCGCGACTGCGTCGATCGTGATTCAGGAGTTCCATGCCACGCGGGTGATCTTCACGGGACTGGCGGGTGGCCTGCACCAGGACGTGGCGGTGGGCGATGTGGTCGTGGCCAGCGCGCTGATGCAGCACGACATGGATGCGCGTCCTCTGTTCGGACAGCACGAGATTCCCTTGCTGGGCCGCGTACGCTTCGACGCGGACGCGGCCCTGAGCGCGCGGCTGCTGGAAAGCGCAGGACAGTTCGCGCGCGGCCAAGCGGGTTTGCCTGCGGGACAGGCCGCGCAGCCGCCGCGGGTGCACCATGGACTCATCGCCACCGGCGACGTTTTCGTCAACAGCAATGACTATGCGCACCAACTGCGCCAGCGCCTGCCCGATGCGCTCTGCCTGGAAATGGAGGGCGGGGCGATGGCGCAGGTCTGCTACGAATTCGGCGTGCCCTTCGCGGTGTTGCGCGTGATCTCGGATCAGGCCGACCACGCCGCGAAGGCGGATTTCACCGATTTCCTGGTGAATCTGGCGCGGGTCTATACCGCTGGCATCCTGGCGCCCCTGCTGAAGTCGGGGGCGTTGCGCGAAGCCTGAAGCGGGCGGTTTTCAGCGGCCGGTGTCGGGATAGTTGGGGCCGGCGTCGTGGAATCCGCCTTCGCTGTAGGGATTGACGGCGCCCGGATAGGGCGGGCCGCCATTGCCCGGCGCGCAGCCGGCCAGGACCAGGGCCGTGGCCGTGAGGGTAAGCAGGCGGATCAGGGCGGATTTCATGATGGTCTCCTGCGCGAGCCCGCTATTGCGAGCGTGCGGTGCGCGGCTTGTCTACCGGGCTTATTTTACGCTTCGGCGGCAGCGCTGCGCTGCTCGCCGTGCCGGGTCTTGCGCTTGGTCTGCGGCGCAGAGCAGCGCTGCTGGTAGACCGCTACCGCGCTGGAATTCGCCGCCTGGAAGTAGGGGTGCGGCTGGCCGGCCTCGCGCAGCGCGTCGTGCATGCGCTGGCCCCAGACGCATTGCGCCTGGGCCTGGTCCCAGAGCCGCGCGGCCAGTTCGGGCTGGCCGTGGCGCCACAGCGCCAGGCCGTAGTCGGCCACGATTTCCTCATTGCGCGGAATCTCGCGGTAGGACCGCTTCATGAGCGCCAGCCCGCCATCGACGTCACCCCGCAGGGTCAGGATCCAGCCCAGGGTTCCCTGGTTGTACGGCCCGGGTCCGAGGGTCTCGATCGATTTGCGCGCCTGGGTTTCGGCTTCGGCCAGATGCTCGGGAAAATCCGCCAGGTAGTAGGCGATGCTGTTGGCCCAGTCGGGCTCATCCGCCTGGGGCTTCTGCGCTTGCCGGCGCTGCAGTTCCAGGGCGTCCTCCAATGCCAACTGGGGCAGGCCCAGCAAACGCTCAAGTTTGTAGCGTTCTTGAAGCTCGTCGTGATCCACAGGCGTGGACGAGACAGACAAGGACTCGGCGCGGGCGCGGTCCAGCCACTGCCGCGCCAGATCGGCCCGGCCGGCCATCAGCAGTAGATTGGCCATGTCCAGCTGTTGCCGCGGCTGCGCGCCGCATTCCGTGGCGTCCACCAATTGCAGCGCGCCCGTGGCATCGTTCTGGCTGAACCTGCGGTTGATGGCGTCCAATGCGTCAAAGCACTGCCGGTTCTCCGCCACGCTGGCGTCGACCGATATCGACAAGGTGGCGGCTGGACGGTCGTGGCTGAAGTACGCCGTATTGCCCTGGGCGGTGCTGTAGCCCAGGTCCGCCCACTGTTCACCCCATCGCACTTGCATGGTGGTGAGGTAGGGCCAGCCTCCAAGCGGGTCTTTTTCCCCGCTGGTTTGCAGCTGGAAGACGGTGCCCCAGGCGCCGTCGCCGATGCGCCGGATCAGCGTGTAGTCCTTCGCAGGATGTGCATCGCGGGTCCAGATCCAGGCGCTGCGGCCCAGCGCGTCGGTGACGCCATGCACGATGCCGTCCTGGCTGGGTGTGCCCTCGATGGACTGGCCTTTTTCGGTCAGGAACAGACGGTAGGGCGTATTGGGGGCGATCGCGTTGCCGCGGCTGTTGTCCAGCCTCAGGATCAGATAGCGCCCATGGCCGCCCTTGCCGTACTGGGGCATGCCCTCGGGCGGTGCAGAGGGCGTGCTGTGGGTCGCGGATTTCCTGGGGGACGCGCTGCCAGCGGCTTGTGCGGGAAAGACGGTCTGCGCCAACGCGAGCGCGCCTGACAACAGCAAGGGGTACAGCCTGGAGGGCGGAAGCGTCATGGGTGCTGCTGGTGGTCTGATCGATGGGGTCTGTGAGACAGGCGGCCATTCTCTCAGAGAACGGCGGATGCCGCGCAAGCGAGTTGGTTGGCCGGATGTGGCGGGCGCACTCCTGTGGCATGCTTGCGTCCGCGCCCGCCGCTACACGCGGCGCATTCCTGCCCCATCATGCCGAAACTGCTACTGCGTGTCTGTGATTTCCTGCTGCTGTCCGCCGCCGCGGCGCTCTTTGGCGCTTGCCTGACGTCGGTGCTGAAGACCGACGCCTACGGTTGGATGATTCCGGAAGCGCCCTTTCTGTACGGGCCGTTCGAGTTCTACGTCGATTCCGCCTTGGCGGGCTTGGCCGGCGTGCTGGCGCTGGCGCTGGCCGAGCGCATGGCGCGGGTGCGCGCCTCGGCCGCATGGCGGGGCGCGGCGACGCTGGCCGCCGCGCTGGTCGCGCTATATCTGGCGCCGCCGGCGCCGCAGGTGTTCGGCAATACCTGGGCGCCGGGCGAGGCCACCATGGAATTGTTCGTGGCGCAGCTGCACATGGTGTTGCCCATCGCGTTCACGGTGCTGGCGCTGCGTCTGGGACTGCGGCGCGCGTTCGCGCGGCCTGCGGCTTAACCCTGCTCCAGACGGTAGAACTGCTGGCTGGCGATCAGCGTCGCGCCGCAGGAGGTCTTCATGCCTTCCAGCGCGGTGCGCCGGTCGGAACTGACGGCGGCCGCGCCCTCGACGATGGTGTGGCTGCCGCCGCATTTGGGGCAGGTGACGCGGTCGCCCAGCCGGGCCATGGGCTGGCCGAAGATCATGACTGTTTCGTCGCCCGTGACGACCACGCCGCCATGCGAGGTGCGATCGCCCTTGCGTATTACCGATAGCTGCGCCATGGCTGCCTGTTGCCCTGTTGGTTTGGTTATGTGTGCTTACAGATAGGTGCCGTCCGGAGCCTGCCGCGGCGTGCCGATGACGAACGTGCCGTCGGGCGCCATGCGGACCGGACCGTCGCCGCCCAGGTAGCGGCCGTCGGGCGCACGCTGCGGTTTGCCGGCGACGTAAGTGCCGTCCGGCGCGCGGGTGATGGGGCCGCCGTCGCCGACGTAGCTGCCGTCCGGGCAGCGGCGCGGCTTGCCGTTGATGAAGCGGCCGTCGGGCATCATGTGGAATGACTTGTTCATCGCGGTTCCTTGTCCTGGGGAACCCGCATGATATCCACGGTCCGTGATGCGTTTTGTAATAGGACGTGTCATCTTCAAACGCAACGCCGTTACAGATATGGGAGGATCGGTCCTCTTCGCGTAGCCCGCCCCAGGGGCCGGCGGCCGCGATCCTGCCATCCGACAAGACCAATATGAGCGATATCGACACACTGCTGCAGCCCATTGCGGGCGATGCGCCTTGCGGCGCCGACCTGGTGTTTTCCGCCGAGTTCGACGCCATACGCGAAGCCCGCCGCCACGATGATCCGAATCTGGACCAGGGCGACTGGGTCATAGCCATCAAAGAGGCCGACTGGCCGGAAGTCATCCGCATCTGCACCACGGTGCTGCGCGAACAGAGCAAGGACGTGCGCGTGGCCGCCTGGCTGGCCGAAGCCTGGGCCAAGACGCGCGGCTTTGCCGGCCTGCGCGACGGCTATCTGCTGGTGGACGGCCTGTGCCGCCACTACTGGGACGGCCTGCATCCCGTGCCGGACGAGGGCGACGTGCAGCAGCGCGTGGGCAATCTGGCCTGGCTGCTGGCGCGCTCGCAACAGCTGATCCGCGAACTGCCGCTGACGCAGTCCGAAGGCGGACGCTATGGCGCGGCCTTGTGGGACAGCGCCTCGCAACTGGCCAACGCGGTCAAGCGCGCGCCGCAGAATGCGGTCGAGATCACCCGGGGCAAGCTCACGCTGGATCAGTTCGATGCCGCGCGCCGCGACACGCCGCCGGTCTTTTACTCCGAACTGGAAGGCAATCTGCAAAGCTGCTTCGCGGCGGTGGACACGCTGGAGCAGACCCTGGCGGAGCGCCTGGGCGACGAGGGCCCGGCCTTCTCGCCGGTGCGCGACGCGCTGCGCGACGTGACCGAACTGACCCGCCGCTTCGCCCGCGACGCTGGGCTGCTGGTGCGCGCGGATACCGCGGCGCCGGCCGCTGCCCCCGCCGCGCCCGCAACCGCCCGGATGGAGCCGACCTTGTCCACAGCCGATCCCGTACCCGCCGCGCCCGCGTCCGCGCCTGCGCGCGGCCCGCTGCAAACGCGCGACCAGGCGCTGGCGCAGCTGCGCGAAGTGGCGGAGTTCTTCCGCCGCACCGAACCTCACAGCCCCGTGGCCTATCTGGCCGACAAGGCCGCCAGCTGGGGCGAGATGTCACTGCACCTGTGGCTGCGCACGGTCCTCAAGAACGGCGACGCGCTGTCCGGACTGGAAGAGCTGCTGGGCGTGCCCAAGCCGCCGGACCACAACGGCTGAGCGTAGTCATTGCTTGCATGAGCCGGCCCCTGCGGGCCGGCCTGGCGCCAGGCTGCTAGCGGCTGGCGCGGAACTCGATGCGGCGGTTCTTGGCGCGGCCTTCCGCGGTGGCATTGGTGGCGAGCGGCTGGTCAGGTCCGGCTCCCAGCGTCTCGAAGCGCGCGGGCGGCAGCCCCTTGTCCACCAGATAGGTCTTGACCGCATCGGCGCGCGCCTGGCTCAACGCCAGGTTGGTGCTGCGGCTGCCGGAGCTGTCGGTATGGCCGATGATCTGCACCTTGTCGCTGTGCAGCTTGGGCACCACGTCCGCCACCTTGTCCAGCAGTTCGCGGCCGCGCGTGGTGAGCGTGGCGCTGCCGGTCTCGAATTCCACCACGCGGTTGGTCAGGACCTGGTCCAGCAGCCCCTGTTCGTCCTTGCTGGCCGACACGCGCAAGCCGTTGACGATCTTGTAGGTGGGGTTGAGCGAGGTCGCGAAGGCGCTGGCGATCTGCTGGCGCGAGGCTTCGTTCTGCACCTCGCCGCGCAGGCGGATCTGGGTGCCGTCGATTTCCAGCTGGCCGCGGTTGATCTGCTTGAGCGGCTGGCCGATGAGCTTGCCGACATGCTCGGACCAGTTGGGCGGCGCGACCACGCCGCCCACGTCGATCTGGTCGATGACGTTGCCCACGCCGTACACCTGCTGCAGCCGCGCCAGCACGTCGGCCTTGGTGGCTTCGTCCGGCACGGCGCCGCTGGCCACGACCTGGCCGGGCTGGGGAATGACGTTGGCGGGCACCACCGTGGCCGCGTCCTGGGCCGCGGCCGTGCAGGCATACAGCGCCGCCATGAGCAAAAATGAGAGGCGCATGGTCAGGCTCCGGTAAATACTTCGAGAAAGGTGTCCAGCGCCAGGCGCAAGGACAGGCGCGGCTGGTCCAGGTAGCTGGACAGCTTGGCCAGGCCATGGCTGGCCGACACGTGGTTGCGGACCCAGGGCGCGTCCTCCAGCACGATGTGCTGTTCGGCATAGGCCTGCGGCGTGGACAGCAGGCTGGCCAGCGTCTGCGGCGAGGCGCCGCGGAAATCCACGGCCAGCCGGTGCTTGCCGGCGATGCGGCCGATGAAGATGGTGATCTCGAAGTCGGCGCGCGACAGGAAGGGCGAGATCAGCGTCATCCAGTAGGCGGCCACCAGATTGATATAGAGCGGATCGTCCGGCAGCGGCAGCGACAAGCCCTTGTCCAGCTGCGAGGAGCCGCTGGACATCACCGGCCCCAGCAGGATGCCCAGCGCCAGGATGATGTCATGCACGCGCGCGGCGTGGCCGTTGCCGCGCAGCATCGCTTCCAGCCGTTCCACGGTCTGCAGGTCGACGAAAGCGTCGAAGCCGTCGTCGGCCGCCGTGCGGATCTCGCCTTCCAATTCGTTGAGCGTCTGTAGCGCGGAGGCGGGATCGCCGTCCTGCATCAGCAGTGCGGCGGTGCCGCTCATGCGGTTCCACATGCGGCTAAAGGCGATGGGGCTGCGGGCGATAAAGGCCAGCGGCTTCTGCACTTCCACCGAGGTGGCGGACAGGAAGGGATAGCGGCGGCCCGACAGGTCCTGGCTGGGTTGCAGGTGGCCCGCGATGGCCAGCTTGCCGCGCGATCCCAGAATGGCGAACGGCATGGGCTCGGCCTCGTCGTACAGCGCCTTCCAGTGCGGTTCCTGCGCCAGCATCTCCATGGTGCTGGCGACCCAGGCGTCCAGCGTGGCCATCAGCTGCGGATGCGAGGTGTTCTTCACGAAATCGCCGCGGCTGGGAATCTTGCCGAAGTAGGCCGTGCGGAACAAGGGGGACTGCGGGTTGCTCATTGCGGCGCTCCGGGTTGCGTCTGGGCGGAGGATTCGGGAGAGGCGCCGACCACGGACGAGGGCAGGCGCAGGTTGCGCAGGCCCTGGCTGCCGCCGGGCTCGCTGCCGCCGGCGCCGGGCGCCTGGGCGTTGCTGATGATGCGCAGCTTCACCGGCACCGTCACGTTGGATTTACCCCAGCTCATGTTGAAGCTGCCGTCGGCGTTGGCGGTGCGCTGGGCGGTGGCGATCAGACGCTCCAGGCCGAAGCGGCCGGGCTCGTTGACGATCTCGACCACGCTGCCATCGAAGGTGGTGGCGGTGATGCGCGCGCCGGGGGCGCCCTGGGCGTTGGGCCACACGAAATTGACCCATTGCGGCGGGGTGTTGCGGTAGCGCAGCTGCTGTCCGTCGATCTCGATGGTGTATTCGGTCACGCCGGCGGCGGGCTTGGGCTGGATCTGGAACAGCGTCTGCGGCTGGCTGGCTGCGCCGCTGCCGGCCGCGCCGCCGGAGAGCGGGGCCACCCACTGCGCGAAGTTGGCGGTGAAGGTGGGCTGCAGGCTCACGCCCATGTCGCCCCAGGTGCGCGCCGTGAGGATGTCGCCGCGGCGCACGGTCAGCGGGCCCAGCGTGTCGTTGACGTACTTGGCGATGCTGCCCTGCGGACCGAACACCTGGCCGATTTCATCGCTGCTGGCCTCGACGCTGGCGCGGCTGGCGAAGGGATACTTCTCGGCCAGCGTCTGGTTGAACGGGCGATAGATCTGGGCGTTCCAGACCTTGTTCAGCTCGGATTCCGCCGGCTGCATGGTCACGGCATAAGCCTGGATCAGCGGACGCACCAGCAGCGGACGCAGCGTTTCGCGCTGCGTTGCCGACATGCCGGCCAGCATCTGCTCGTCCACCAGCTTCAGCGCGTCGGCCAGTTCCGAGTCCTTGCCTTCCAGCGTCTGGCGCATCAGCGTCAGCGCGCCGGGGCCGGGGTCGCCCTGGTTGTTCAGCAAGTTGAAGCGGGTGCGGATCTTCGACAGCGCGCCCATGTAGTTGCCCAGCAGCGACTGGTTGTCGCGCGTGACCACCAGGCGCGCCACGTCGGAGAACTCGCGTCCCACCGGACCCATCGGAATCGCCTCGCCATTGGCGGCGGTGGCGGGCGCGGCGGACGGCGGCGTCTGGCGCAGGATGACGCGCTTGAACCAGCCCACGACGCCGCTCTGCGCCTGCTGCAGCCCGGCGTTGATCAGCGAGGGGTTGTCCCAGGAGGTCTGTTCATAGGTGGTGTTGATGAGTTTGGCGATGGGCGAGGTCTGAGGATCGCCCAGGCGGTTCATCGCGCCCACTGATTGCTCGAAGCTGGTGAAGGGCTTGATCGTCACGCCGCGCAGGAATTTCTGCCACTCCTCGGCGTACTCGGTCTTGTACATCGTCGCCAGGCTTTTCTGGATCTGCTCGGGGCTGCCTTCCAGCGTCAGGTCGTCGCGGGCGTTCACGCCCAGCACCCAGTCGCTGGTCTGCACTTCCTTCTTGGCGGCTTCGCCGATGGCGGGCTGGATGTACTGCTCCCAGGCTTCGCGGGTGAACGTGCCGGGGATGGCATAGCTGCCGGCGACCACGCCCGCGTCGTTCTCGCCGACGATGCGCGCCACCGTCATGGCCTGGAAGCGGGTGGCGGCGCGTGCCTTAAGGGTGGCATAGGCGCGTTCGCGCGCCGGCATGCCCTGCATCACGGCGCGCAGGCTGCCGCGGGTCTTCTCGACCAATGCCAGATTGGTGTCGATCTGCGGCCAGCCTTCGTCCTGCGCCCGGCCGACATAGAACGAAATCAGGCGCTCGGCGCTGCGGATCAGCTGGTCGCGCGGCATGGCGCCGCGGTTGGTCTCCAGCCAGCCGCGCCAGAAGCGCGTGATCTGGTCGGACAGGTGCGTGGGGTCCACATGCTGATGATTCGCCATCATCAGGTAGGTCTTGAGCGCGTTGTAGGCGTCGTCGGCGTTGGTGGGCGAGGCGTCCTGGAACAGGGTGTCGCCGCCCGCCGCGTGGGCGGCGCGGGCCTGCTGCGGCGCAGGCTGGGGCGCGCCGCCGCTGGCCGCGGTGGCGGACGTGTCGACCTTGGCCAGGAAGTCCTCCAGGCTGGTCTTCACCGGCGCCAGCATGAACTGGCGCGCGCCGTTGTAGTACTCGGCCAGCAGGCGCTCCTTCAGCACGTCGCCCTGATACAGGCCCAGCCCCAGCGACCAAGGCCGGCTGGAGGAATAGCGGTCCAGCTGCTCGATGCGATCCTGCAGGATCTCCATCGCTTCCAGCCGGCTTTGCAGGTCGGTGCGCTCGCTTTGCAGGCGCACCACCTTGTCGAGATCGGCCTGCACGTTCTGCGCCAGTTGCCGGTTGCCCAGGTAGGACCAGCTCCAACCGCCCAGCACCAGCCCCAGCGCCAGCACCAGGCCGAAGAAGGCCAGGTAGCGCATGCGCGTCTTGGCGGGACTGGCGTGCTGGCGCACCAGCTTCTTGTCGGCGAAGATCACGCTGGAGAACAGGTCGCGCAGGAAGAAGCCGTTGTTGGAGGTCACGCTGCGCGTCTGTGCGCGCTGCGCGGGACGCAGCTCGAAGCGTTCGGCCAGCCGCTCGGTGGAAGTGCTTTGCGTGACACCTTCCTGCAGCGCGCTGGTGAAGTAGAAGCCGCGGAACACCGGCTTGTATTGGAATGGATTGGTCTCGAACAGCGTCGACAGGAAGGTCCGCAGCGCCGGCTTGATGCCGGCGAATTCCAGCGGAAACGTCAGCAGGCCCGGCGGCAGGTCGCGGCTGTTGCGCAGCGAGATCTGCGCCGTGCCCATTTCCTTCAGGCCCTCGTACAGCTCGTCGAAACGGCTGTCGAACAGCGCCAGCACGTCGCGGTTTTCCTCGGCGCCATAGGGCAGGGTCGCGCCCCACACGCGGTCGCGCTCGCTTTGGTCGCTGTCGGAGAAGAACTCGCTGAAGCCCGAGATCAGGTCGGCCTTGGTGAAGATGATGTAGACCGGCGCGAACACTTCCAGGCGGTCGGTCAGTTCCTGCACGCGCTGGCGCAGGTTCTTGGCCAGGTTGATCGCGAACTCGGGTCCCGCGCCCGTCAGCTCGTCGATGCTGGCGGCCACGATGATGCCGTTGATGGGGGCCTTGGGACGGTGCCGCTTGAGCAGGTCGAGGAAGCCCATCCATTCGTTGCGGTCTTCTTCGTGCACCGAGTAGCGGCCGGCGGTGTCCAGCAGAATGCCTTCGGTGGTGAAGAACCAGTCGCAGTTGCGCGTGCCGCCCACGCCGCGCACCGCCGCGCCGTTCTTGTCCGCGAAGGGAAACTGTAGGCCGGAATTGATCACGGCGCTGCTCTTGCCCGCGGCTGGGTTGCCGATGACGATGTACCAGGGCAGTTCGTACAGGGCTTCGTTGCCAGAGGTCTGGCCGATCTTCGAGGTCTTGATGGTGCGCACCGCCTGCGTCAGCCGCGTGCGCAGCGCTTCCACGTCGTTGCGGTTGGCGGCCGCGCCGGTCTGCACCTGCTGTTCCAGCATGTCGCCCAGGTTCTTGTTGGCCTTGCGGGTGCGCCGCCGGCGCCACAGATAGGCGCACAGCCACAGCAGCACGCATACGCCCAGGGCGATGCCGGCCCAGGCCAGGCCGATCTCTACCGTGTCGGCGAACAGGAACAGGAATACCACCAGGGCCAGCAGTCCCAGCGCCATGAAGGTGCGCGGATTGGCCAGCGCGCGCGAAGACCAATGGCGGCCTTCGCTGATGGCGCGGGAGGTGCCGGATAGAAGATCGGAGGGGCTGCGCATGGTTTGAGCTATGTTCTTGTGGGTCAGGCGGGGAGGGGTTCGGAGGGCGACACCAGCACCAGCGTCCGCAGCGCCGGGTCCTGGGTCATGAGGGCGAGCACGGGCGCGCCGGCCTGGGCGCAGGCGGCGCCCGCGATGGCTACGGTCAGCAGATGCGCGGCCGCGCCGGTGTGGCCGCAGCCGGAGCCGACTGCCAGGCAGTCCTGGTTCGGATCCAGCGCCGGAAACAGCGCGGAGGCCAGGCCAGCGGTCTCCAGCGGGCGGCTGCCGCGGTGGTCGGCATCGCTGATCAGCGATGCCACGCCGTCGGCGGGCTGACCATGCTCCGCGAGGAACTGCGTGGCCAATTCGGTCAGGCGGGGTTCATGCAGCGCGCCGCGCGCGTCGGCGGCGACCGCGCGCTGTGCCTGCGCCGACAGGATCAGGGATAGCGCGAAGTCGCTAGGCGCGGGCTCGCCGCCGGGCGCCTGGGCGGCCAAGTCCAGCAACAGGCCGGCCGCGGCTTCGCCGGGGACTTGGCCCTGCGGATTGGTGTTGGACATGAGCCGGCCGGCGGCGTCCCAGCGCTCAACGCGCGTGGCATCGATGTAGGAGTCGGCGACAGCGACCAGGCGCAGCGCGGCGCTGCGCGTGGTCAGCGGTTCCTGCGCTAGCTGGCGCAGCAGGCCGTCGCAGGCGAGTGCGTCTGGCGCGGCGTGCAGGCGCTGGACGATGCGGCTGGCCGGCCAGGCCGCGGCCGCGCGCGCCTGGTCCGCGGCATGGTCGCGCACGGCGTCGGGCCATTCGGCCGGCAGCAGCAATTCCAGCTGCAGCAGCGGCCAGGCTTCGTCGCGTTGCGGCTCGCCCTGATTCAGCACGATGCCGCGCGCCTCCTGCGACAGCGTCTCCACTACCTCCGCCAGCAGGGCGGTTGCGCGCAGGCGCTCTTCTTCGAGCGCGACGGCCGGGGCGCCGGCTTCGCGCGCAGCCGCGCGCAGCGCATCGGTATCGAGTTGCGGCGCGCGCGCGCTGAAGACCGGAAAGCCCTGCGTGTTCTTGAAAGAGGGATCCAGGTCCGGACGCTGCTGCGCAGCCAGCGCCGCGTGGATCGCGGCGGGCTCGCTGCCCGTCGCAGCACTGGCCGCGCTGGCCAGCACGCGCAGGCGCGCGGCCTCGGGTACGGGCTCGGCAGCCTGCGCGGCGCCGTCCTGCGCGGGTTGCGCCGGCGCGGCTCGCGCCTCGCGGCGCGCACGCATGATGCGTGCGCCGCCCCAGGCCGCGCCAATCAGCGCCAGCGGCAGCGCGAACAGATAGAGGCCGATGTCCACGCCCGTGGGCAGTGTGCGCGATTCCTGCCACCAGATGATGACGGCGAGCCAGACCACGCCGAAGATTAGGGCCAGCAGCAGCCCGGTTTTGAGTATGCGGGTCATCGATGCGATTTGACGTTTGCGGAGTTGATCATTGCGCGGCTCCGCCGTTGCGCCGCATGACGCCGGGTCGGCGTAGCTCGGTGTGGCCGAAGTCCATCATCTTCCAGCGGCCGCCCCAGGTCAGGCCGACGCGTTCGGCGGTTTCGCCGAAAAGTTCGTAGCCGCGCATGGCCCAGGGGTCCTTTTCGGATACGACCACCTTGCCGTCGCGCAGGAAGGCGCTGTCCGCGGCCAAGCCGAACTGGTGATAGCTCTGATAGGCGCCGGCATTGGTCACGTGCGAGCCCATCTTCGCGAGTTCCGCCTGGCGGTCCGGGCTGCGATAGCCTTCGATCAGCACCATCTCGTAGCCGTGCTCTTCGCGCATCACGCGGTACGCGGCCAGCAGGCGCTGGCGGTAATCGGCGTCCAGCAGGTTCCAGTCGCGGCTGGCGCCGCCCAGGTTGGGACGCACCAATTCCACTTCGCGCGTAGTGAAGACTTCAGGCGGCAGAGGGGGCGGCGGGACCAGTCTTTCGCCGGTCAACAACGCCTGTATGCGAGGGTCCGGACCAGCGGTCCGATCGTCGTAAACAAATGTGTGATTGTGTCGCATGACGAAAGCGAAAAGTGACGGAAGCAGCACGACCAGCAGGCCCGCGGCGATGTGCCAGCGGTAGGCCGAAAACGCGCCGCCAGCCTTTCCAACGCCCGTGCGCAGCGCCTGAGCCGAGCCGCCCACGGCCCCGCCGGCGTGACCCGCGCCGCGCGTCACACCCTGGCGTATCCCCTGCGCGAGCGCGCGCGCTCCCCGTGCTACGGCCTCCCGCAGAGAGGGGAAGACGAACAACGCGGAGACGCCGATGGCGAGTAGAAAGTAGAGAGGCAGCAGGAGCAGCAAGGAGGTCCCTCAGTTACGAAGGCGTAATCTTTTGTTCTATTTGAGATTCAGGCAAGCGCTTGGACGTTGCAAAACGCGTCCGTGACTTAGAACTCGTAACAAGAAACGGTGATGCGGAAGAAGTCATCAGGTATTCTCGAACCCCTTGGTTACAGGGGTGCAGACCATCCCTGCAGACACGGGACTTCGCATGGCAGAAGACGAAAAAAGATCGCGATCACCGACCTCTGTTCCCAGCTTGCTCGCAGGACGCTCACCGTCACCGGATGAACGCGCGGCCTCGCGCATCCTCGCCGCGCTCGAGGGCCGCGCGCCGGATGCGGAGGTCAAGCACCTGGCGCCCAAGCGCCGTTCCCGCTTGCCGCTGGCCTTGCTGCTGTTGTTGCTGACAGGCGCCGCGGGCGCGGTGTTGTACAGCGTGTTCGATACGCCGCCGCTGCCTGTGCTCGCTGAATCCACCCCGCCGGCCGCGCAATCGGTGCCGCCCGCCGCCGTTGCGCCCACGCCGACTGCCCGAGTGGCCGCCGCCGATCCCGGCATGCAGCCTTCATCCGCGGCCGTCATCGAAGACCATCCCCTGGCGCAGTTGGGACGTCCCACTGCCGATGAGGAGCGCATGCCCGAGAATCCCCTGTCGGCGCTGGCCGTCACCGCCGCGCCGCCGCCTCGCGCCGCGGTGCAGGCGCAGGCCGCCGCACCCAAGGCGGCTGGGCCAACGGTGCAACGCGCGGAGCATGCCGCCAATGGCGGCGCGCGCACGAACACGCCGCAAACTTCGCCCAAGGCGCCGTCCCAGGCCGCGCCGCAGCGCGCCAAGACGCCGCGCAACGATTCCGACGCCGCGCTGCTGGCGGCACTGATGTCCTACGGCCTGCCGCCCGCATCGCCGCCCGGCACCAAGGTTTACAAGAACGACGGCGTCTTCGTCCGCGAACTGCCGGGCTCGCCCCTGGCGGCGCGCCTGGAGCAATGCCGCAAGCTGGGTTTCCTGGAAAGCGAGCAATGCCGCTTGCGCGTGTGTTCGGGCTATTGGGGCACTGCGCCCGAATGTCCCAATCCGCAAGCCCAGGTCGAACCCTGAGTCTTCAGAGAAGGTTTTTTCCTGCAATGGATCCGACTGCAACGCCCGGCCTGTTCAGTTCCGACGCCCGCCTCTACAGCCTGGAAGGCGAGGGCGCGCTCGCCTCGCTGCAGGTCGAGGGCTGGATCGCGCGCGAGGCCCTGTCGGGCATCGCCCAGACGCGCGTAGTCGCGCTGGCCGACAACGCCGGCCTGGACTTGCGCGACATGATCGGACGCCCCGTGACCTTGTGGACCACGCGCGCCGACGGCAGCCGGACGGGCCGTAGCGGCCTGATCCGCGAAGCCGAACTGCTGTCGGGCGACGCGGGCCTGGCGCGTTACCGCCTGACGGTCGCGCCCTGGCTGTGGCTGGCCACGCAGCAGCGCAACAGCCGCATGTTCGAAGCGCGCCCGATACTGGACATCATCGGCCACGTGCTGGGCGCGTACGAAGGCTATGTGCATCGCGTGGCGCCGGACGCGTCCGAAGCGCTCGCAGGGCTGGCGCCGCGCCCCTACACCACGCAGTACCGCGAAACCGATTACGCCTTCATCAGCCGCCTGCTGGCCGAAGCGGGACTGGGCTGGACGGTGGTCGAGGATCCCGAAGTCCCCGCGCGGCATGTGGCGCTGATCTTCGCCGACAGCCGTGGCTTGGCCGAGGACGCCGAGTCCGCGGGCGGCGGCGTGCGCTTTCATCGCGCCGCCGCGACCGAATCGCGCGACACCGTGCAGGCCCTGGCGCGCCAGTGGCGGCGCGGCCCGGACCGCGTCACTGTCCTGGGCTGGCACGGCGGCGGCAAGCGCGCGGTGGCGGCCGAGGCCTTGGCGCGTCCCGCCGATGGCGGCGAGGACGCCGGCCTGGAATGGTACGAGGTAGCCGGCCACGGCAGCTTTGCCGATGAGGCCGAAGCGCGGCGCCAGGCGAATTTGGCGATGGAAGCCGTGCAGGCCGCAGCAGAGACCTTTGTCGGCCTGGGCGGCGTGCGCACCTTCCGTTCCGGCACGCGCTTCACCTTGCAGAACATGTCTCCGCTGGGTCCCGCCGCTGAAGAGGGCTTCGAACCCGCCTTCGCGCTGGACCGGGTCGAGCACGTCGGCATCAACAACCTGCCGCCCGAGACCCGCGCCTCGCTGGCACAGCGTCTGGGCGGGTTGGACGCGCATCTGGCGCTGGATGCCGAGGCGCCCGACGCGCCAGGCGCAGCGCGCGCGGGCGCCGATCCGGCGCGGCCCGACGCTGAAGTGCTGGCGAAAGCACGCGAGGTCGGCTACGCCAACCGCTTCCAGGCGGTGCGTTGCGACCGTCCCTGGCGGCCGGCCCTGCCGCAGGCGCGCGGCGCACGCCTGAGCGGCGCGCCTTCGGTCCATGGTGTGCACACAGCCATCGTCACGGACGCGGACGGCGCGGCGCAGCCGCGGGAGCAGGACGAGATCCTGCGCAACAAGCGCGGCGACGTGCGCATCCGTTTCCATTGGCAGGCCGACGGCGCGGAGGAGCTGGCCAAGAGCCGCTGGGCCCGCGTGGCGCAGCGCCAATCGGGCGCAGGCATGGGCATGAGCTTCGTGCCCCGCATCGGCCAGGAGGTGCTGGTGCGCTTCCTGGACGACGACGTGGATCAGCCCGTCGTCGTGGGCGCGCTGTACAACGGCCGCGGCGAGGGCGGCACGCCCGCCACGCCGGGCGGCCGCGACGGCGGCCAGGCCGACACCCAGGTCTACGCCGCCGCGCGCGATACCGCGCCCAGCGCCCAGGCGAACCTGGCGGGAGGCAACGCGCCCGCCTGGCATGGCGCGGCCGGCGGCGACGAAAACCACCGCAACGCCGCCGCGCTCAGCGGCTTCAAGAGCAAGGAGTTCGGCGGCTCGGGCTACAACCAGATCGTGTTCGACGACAGCGACGGACAACTGCGTTTGCAGATCAAGAGCAGCCAGGAAGCCAGTGAACTGAACCTGGGCCACCTGATCCATCAGGCTGGCAACTACCGTGGCGGCCTGCGCGGCCTGGGCGCCGAGTTGCGCACGGACGCTTACGGCGCCGTGCGCGGCGGCGCGGGCGTGCTGCTCAGCACCTACGCCGGGACCGGCGCCACCGCCGGCCCCGCAGGCGAAGCCGCGGGCTTGCAGGCGCTGGCCAGCCAGGCCGACCAGATGGCGCGTTCGCTGGACGGCGTGGTCGGCGCGCACCAGGGCCTGCGGCTGGCGAGTGCGCTCGGCTCCAGGGGGCCCGAAGCCAGTGTGCTGGATGATGGCAAGGCGCCGCTCGCGGCCATGCATCGTGCCGTGTCCGGCACCGTTGCGGGCGACAGCCTGGATGGCGCGCGCGGCGACGCCTCGGCCAAGCACACGCAGGCGGCCGACGGCAAGGTGCCGCACCTCACCGATCCGGTCGTGCTGATGGCCGCGCGCGCCGGCCTGGCGCAGGTCGCCGGCGAACACATGCAATACGCCGCCGGCGAGACCGTGCACTGGTCTGCCGGCAAGGACCAGAACCTGGCCGTGATGGGCGCGCTGCGCGTGCATACCGGGCAGGGCCTGGGCATCGTCGCCGGCCTGCAGCAGGGCGGCGCGGATTCCGGCCTGGACCTGATCTCCGCCACCGGCGACGTGCATGTCCAGGCCCAGCACGACATCCTGCGCGTGCAGGCGCAGAAGGACATCACCATCGGCAGCGCGCAGACCTCTGTCGAATACGCCGCGCCCAAGCGCATCCGCATCGCCACCGCGGCCGGCGCCAGCATCGTGCTGGAAGGCGGCAACATCACGGTGACCGCGCCGGGGCGGATCGATGTGAAGACGGGGAACAAGCAGTTTGCGGGCCCGGACCAGATGTCCTATGCCCTGCCCGTGTTCGTGCAGAGCGCGCCCGCACCGATGAAGCTGGCGCTGCGCCTGCAGGACATGCCGGGGGCGCACGGCATCGCGCCGGAAGGCGAGACTTGGCGCATCGTGAAGGTGCCTGCGGAACTGAACGTGGTTCAGCAGGGTGGGCGCATCAATCCCCAGGTGTTCGATTCCTCGGAGTGGTCCGAGGTCTTGGGCGAAGGGAAGACGCCCGCCAGCGGCGAACTCGACCTGTCGGAAGCGCAGCAGTACGCGGTCCACAGCGAAGTGATGGCGAATCCTGGCCGTGTGTGGCTGATCAGCGGCCTGACCGCGCAAGCCATGACGCCGGCGCGCTGGACGACAAGCTCGGAGCAGGCGACGTCGGAGCGGATCCTCGATGCCCTGAATTTTGCGCGCAAGGGTTCGGAACTGGACACGGCGCACGCCGACTGGCTGTCCGAGCATGCCTTGGCCGACGGGTCGGCGCAGGGCATGGAGACGCTCAAACCCAAGACGAAGGCATAAGGCAGCCGCCCGCCGGCTTGCGTTCAAGAAAAAGGCCATGGATAAACTCGACATAGACCAGTACACCGCGCAGATCGTCCCGGACACGATGACGACGGTATCGGGCCAGTACTTCGACCTGAACCAGCCCTTCGCCATGCCGCGCTACGGCAACCGCTGCGAGTCCTACATCACCGGCCGGGACTACATGGCGGCCGTGGCGGCCGCGATCCGCGGGGCGCAAAGCTTCATCATGATCGCTGACTGGCAGATGGACTACGACGTGGAACTGGAGCGGCGCGGCGAGGAGGGCCACCCGGGGCGTTTGTCTTCGTTGCTGGCGGCCGCGATCGAGCGCGGCGTGCACGTTCGTATCCTGCTTTACGATTCGATCAGTATGGCTCTAGATACGCACGATGACACGACACAGGACATGTTGCATGGCTTGCCCAAGGGCAAGGGTTCTATCCGTGTCATGCTGCAATATGCCAATACGGGGCGGGTTCCTGCAACAAACACTTTTTTTTCCCATCACCAGAAGTTCGTCCTGGTGGACGGAAAAAAAGCATTTCTGGGCGGAATCGATCTGGCCTACGGCCGCTGGGAAACGCCGTCCTTCGATGTCGTCATCGACCCGAAGATCCACGTGCTGAACGACGCGTACAACGCGCAGCTTGTGGCAGCCAGGAAGCCGACCCAGTCAGAACTGGACCTCACCCGGGCCTCAGGGGGACTGCCGGGATTTGAGCCTCCGTTGGGCGGAACTCTGCTCGATCCCTTGCGGCAGCCGCGGGAGCCATGGGAAGACGTGGCCATGAAAGTCGAGGGACCAGCGGCCTTCGACGTTTTTCTGAACTTCGTGTTGCGTTGGAACAGCTTCGCGCGCGCGGGTACCAATGTGTTCGATCCCAGCATGGATGCGAGTTGGTTCGACCGGGCGAAAGGGTCTCAGCATTTGCTTGATCCGCAGACGCGCGGCAGCGGCAATGCCACGGTGCAGATATGCCGTTCGGCCTCGTCGCAACAGTTGCAGGATGAACTGAAACTCTGGGGCGACAATTACAAGTACGTCAACGACGACTGGAAGACTCCCAACCCGAAGCGCCGCAAGATAGTTCAGGCCGCCCGGGCGAAGTGGGCGGCCAACCATCAGACCAGCATCCGGGATGCGATGGTCAACAGCATCCGGTCGGCGCAGGCCTACATCTACATCGAGAATCAGTTCTTCATTTCCGATTGCGGGGTGGATCAGCTCGGCAAGAAAACTTCGCCGGGGACGAATCCCATCATTCCGGAACTGGCCAATGCGATAGGGGCAGCCATCTATGCGGACCGGCCCTTCCATGTGTGGCTGGTACTGCCCGAACATCCGGAAGGCCTGTTGGAAGAGCCGGCGACCCTCTCCCAGACGTGGTGGGCGCTACAGGGCGTCAAGCGCGCGCGCAACAGCCTGGTGCATCGAATCAACGCCACGCTGTACGCCAAGCACAGCAAGACCAGGAAGGTGGCTCAGCCAGCCCAGACGAACGCGGACATAGCTGTTGCGCTTGCCAATTGGGGCATGGCGGACGAATGGCGCAAGTACCTGACGGTGTTGAATCTGCGAAATTACGGTTCGACACGTCTGGGTGTTGTTACGGAGATGGTCTACGTACACAGCAAGCTGACCATCGTCGACGATGCGGTCGCCATCATCGGCAGCGCGAATATCAACGATCGCAGCCTGAACGGGAACGGCGATACCGAACTGGCCGCCGTGGTAGTGGACGACGACGGGGCTGCGATGACCGACGTTGGCGCTGGCGTGAGAGTCGTGACGCGGAAATTCGCCCGAGACCTGCGCATGAAGCTCTGGCGCAAGCACTTTGGCATGATGGTCGAGAGCGGCTCGACGGGCGTCCAGAAAGCCGCCGGGGTACCGCAAGGAATCAGCCTGGAGAGACCTTTGGATCCCTCCAGCATCCAGGCTTTGCAGAAGCTCGCGCACGATAACCGCGAGGCATACAGCGCTGTTTTCCGGCATACGCCTCGCAACAGTTTCCGCAAGCTCCTGGATGGACGGAAAGCCTTCCCTCCGATCTATACACAGGTCAAGAAGTACGAGGTGAACGGCGTTCCAATCGGCAATGTCGGGCCGGACGGCAAGCTGCGTGATGGCTATATTCTGGTCGACGGTCCGCCCTCTGGGAAATACGATTTCACCAAGTTGCCTGATTTGCAGCCGACGTACATGGCGAATTCAGAGCATAAGATCGAACAGGCAATTGCCTATTTGCGTTCCAAAGTTAAGGGGTTTTTCGTTGAAATGCCCTTGGCGTGGGGAGCTGGCGAAGGCGATACGCCGAAGCCGCCGGGACGCGTCCTGGATAGCGTCATTGCGGAGCAGACGAATAAGCCTAAGGAAGATATTCTTGAAAACAAGAGAGAAGAACAGGCCGCATGATGAGGTTCTTGTTCGCAGTGCGGCAATGGATGCCGCCAGTTGACGCCCTAGGAGACAAGTCGTGCGTGAATTCTTGATCTGGGCTGCCGATATGGCGTTTCAGACCGCGTACGCCCTGGTGTACGTGCTCCCGCTAGTCTGCGTCGTGGGGATTGCGGTTCATGTCTGGCCGCGTCGCTTCGGCGCGTTGGGATCGTCGGCCTCGCGTACGGGCCTCGCGATAGTCATGGCGGCCGTATGGCTGTTGGCAATCGTGGGAACTTTTCTGCTCTTCTATGTTTCGCGGAGCTACTCCCGGGAGCATGGTTTCGTCCTGATCGCTTTTCTTGCCTATATGGCGCCGTCGCTGGTCTTGTCTCTGATCGGATTGATCGTCCGATACAAGACTCGCGCGAGAGGCGAAGAGGATGATTGACGTTCCGCTTACGTTGCTAAAGGCGGGAGAGACCTTCGCCACGGAAACGATATCGTTGCTGCCCGTGGTATGGGTCATCGGCTTGCTATTGTGTATCGAGTCCGACTTGCCATTGTTGCGTTCGACGACCTGGCGTCTTTTGCGGAATGTGATCGTGGCGCTGATGGCGCTGTTTCTGGTGTACGTAGTTGTCTACGCAATATACGGTTCGGCGGTGGCTGTTTATTTCGACGATCACGGGTTTACGAACCTTACTCTACGCACCTTGTCCACGATGTGGGTGTCGATCGCGCTGGCATTGGCAGGAGTTGTGCTGTGGATTCATCGTCGATCCAGGCAGAACTCATGACGATTCTTCGAAAATAGAACAGAAGAGCGGGCGGCTGGATGGAGGTCTGGTTTGCGGGAAATCTTGATAGCGCTCGCTGAATTCGGAGTTCTGATCGTCCGATCCTCCTGTTACGTATTGCCGCTTGCATGCGTGTTGGCGGTGATCATCCATCTTTGGCCACAGCGCTTTGGCAAACTGGGAACGCTGGCTTCCAGGCGTTGTATTTCGGGAGGAATGGCAGCGATTTGGGTGTACGCGCTGTCATTGCTTTTCCTGCTTTATTGGGTTGCTATCCGATATGACAATGGATACGGCTATGCGATGCTCGGGCTGATGACTTACATGAGTCCATCGCTCATCATGTCTCTCATTGCGTTATTGGTTCATTGGCGAGTGGCGCGGAGGGATCGCGAACATGTATGAGTTCCCCGTCAATATTCTTCTTCTTGGCAAGTCTCTGGCCGTAAGCCTCTTTCAGCTTCTTCCAGTTGTTTGGGGTGTAGGAATTCTTTTATGCGTCGAGTCCGCTCTTCCTGGGCTGTCGCCGAAAGTTTGGCGTAGGGTACGGGATATCGTGGCCGTCATGATGGCCGTTTTTCTGTTGGTGTGCGGCGTCTATGTCATCTTCGGATACAGCGTTGCCGCCATTTTCGATAAGCCCGGATATTTTCGTATGACCGGGGATGCCTTGTGGGCATTGTCGCTATCCATCGGGATGGCGGTGCTCGGAATGGTGATGCGTGCGCGTGTCCGACCCGTCGTATAGATTGCGTTTTTTTGAGGGCGTTGCCGAAATAGGGCTGCGCATCACGGAACCTCTGAAGGATGTGCTGTTGCTGGTCTTCGGAATAGTCGTTCAGGTGTGGCCGGACGCCTCTGCCAGAGCGCCAGCTCAGTTTCACTAGATATATTGGGAGACGGCATTGGACCACTTGATCCTCTGGTCCGCCGAAATGGCGTTTCGGACGGCGCAGGCTCTGATGTACGCGCTGCCACTTGTCTGCCTTTTCGGCGTCGCTGTCCAGGCCTGGCCTGGCAGATTTGGGGTTTTGGGATCTTCAGCGTCACGCAGGGCATTTTCCTTTGTCATGATTGCGGTCTGGCCCTTCGCCATCGCGGGCGCATTGTTGCTCAATCATGTCACCGAGAACTATTCGCGGTCTTATGGTTTTCTCTTGCTCTCCTTCCTGGTTTATTTGGGGCCGTCGATGATCTTGTCGCTCATCGGGGGGATTGTCCGATACAGGGTGCGCCGGGCGGAAAGGGGCAATGGTTGACAACGTGGCGCCAGCGCTTCGGGGAATGGGTCGGGCGTCGGATCTCTGATGGCGCCGGCAGGGCCTGAATGGCCAGCCGATTCGAACCATCCATGTCGTCGTTCGACTTGTGGCCGGCGGTGCGGTTACTTTTCTGCTCCGCTTGCCCTACTATCTGGGGCCATCGCTGATCCTGCCTCGGATCGGCCCGACACTGCGCCACAGATTGCGCTGAGAGTATCGGTTCTAGCCCAGGGAGAAGAATTTGCGCGCGGTCCTTGCTGCGATTGCCGAGTCTGGCATGTTGATGGCCCAGTCGACGGCCTACCTGGTGCCGGCGGCGGGCGTCCTGGCGCTGATCATCTGCCGGTGGCCCCAGCATTTTGGCCGGCTGGGGACGCGGTCCTTCAGACGCGGGATATCGGCTGGAATGCTGGCCGTCTGGGTTTTTGCGCTGGCCCTGTTGGGCATGTTCTATTGGCTGGCGACCAACCATGACAGCGGCTACGAGTTCCCGCTGCTTGGGCTGATGCCGTACATGAGCCCGTCTCTACTTACCGCCTTGATCGTCCTGCTGGTCCATCGGAGAATGGCGAAGCGGGAGCGCGGCCATGAATGAGGTATATCCCGCCAATGTCCTGCAGTCCGGCGAGTTGCTGGCCTGGGGGATTTTCCAGATAGTTCCGCTCTGGTGGGGCGCTGGAATCCTGCTGTGCCTGGAGTCCAATCTTCCGGGGCTTTCGCCCAGAGCGTGGCGCGCCGTGCGCGATGCCACGATTGCGCTGATGGCGGTGTTTCTGCTGGCTTGCATTGCGTACGCCATCTTCGGCTATGGCGTCGCCGCCCAGTTCGATAAGCCGGAGTATTTCGACAAGGCGCTGGAAGCCTTGCGCTTGCTGTCCCTGTCGATGGGAATGGCGGTGTTCGGGCTGGCATTGCGCGCGCGTATCGGGCGCCGCGCCCTTCGCCACAGCGGCTAAAATCCCGTCATGCTTCCGCCCCAAGTCCTCGTTGCCCTTTTTGTCCTGCTGCTGGCCGTCGTCATTCCGCTGTTCGCCGTGACCATCCAGCTGAGCCGTTACATCCATTGGTCCTTCTGGGCCGACAAAGCCACGCGCGGCGAACGGCCGCATTTCACGGGACCGGTGCTGGCGCTGGTCTTCAGTACCCTGGCTGCCAGCGACTTCGTGGGCTACGAACCCTTTCTGACGATCTCGGCGATGAACCCGGTGCCGATCGAGGCCAGGGCTTACTTCACCGTTGCGATGCTGGCGCTGGCCGTCTGGTGCTGGGCTTATGGGCGGTCGATCCGGGACCGCGTGCTGCGCATGATCGGGGTCCGCGCTTCTTAGCCGCCGGCCAGGTTCGACGCATGATCTCGATCTACGATCTTCTTGCGTTTGGGGCCCTGGCATTGGCCATCTGCGTGCCGTTCGCCGCGACGGCGATACAACTTATCCGCCTGCTCTGGTTCGTCACGGGCGAGAAGGAGACGCGCGGCACGCGTCCGCGCTTTACGGGACTGGTGCTGGCGATGTTTTTCAGTTCGCTTGCGGCTACCGAGCTCCTGTCGGTGGAGCCTTTCCTGACCTTGTCCCACCTCAATCCCGTGCCGCAGCAGCACCGGGTGGAATTCATGATCGCGATGCTGGCGCTGGCCCTTGCGGGCTGGATATGGGGCGGTGCGATCTGGAACCGCCCGCGCCGCCAGTCTGGCGGCTGAGGCAGCTGCCGCAAACAGGCCGCTTACTTCGCCGCCTGCACCTCGATCTTCACCGTGTTCGAGCGCACGCCGTTCGATTCGATATACACCTCGTAGACCGCCGGGTCCTTCGGCAGCTGCACCTGCGCCGCCAGGTCGGTGCTGAACTGCGTGCCGACGCTGATGCCCGGGCTGATGGGGATGCCCTTGGGCGGACGCGAGCTGGGGATTTCGTCCACCTCCATGCCGGGCCGCTTGCGCGGCTTGTATTCGTAGGCCACGCCTTCGTAGACCGCCTTGGTCTGCGTATTGACGGCGACGAAACGCGGCAGCTTCTGGTTCTGCGATACGGGAATGATGCCTTGCGCGCAGACCGGGATGACCAGCGCGCCGGAGGCCTGCGGCCGCACGCGCGCGGGCGCGGCGATGTTGAGCTGGTCGTCGCTGCCATGGTTGGGCGGGATGCAGGCGTGGTCGTTCGCCGTGCCGATGGGGGCGGTGGCGAACGAGGGCGGATCGATCCAGTCGGTGTTCATCGTGGTCTTCTGGGTATGAGGGGTGGGGCGCGCGGCCGTGGCGGCGACAGGCGCGGCCATGGCCATCGCGGCCGCGAGCAGCAGGGCCAGCGCGGGCGCCAGGCGGCGCCGCGCGTCAGAACGAGGGCCAGCCATTGGACATGTCCGTCTTGCGTACGGCCTGGGCGCAGCTGGCGCAGAAGCGGATGCTGACGCAGTCGCCGCCGAACATGACGCAGGAGCCGGTGTGGCTGGGATCGGCCTGGCTGGCGGGCAGGCCGAAGTGGCAGTGGTTGCCGAACTGGGAATAGAAATACGGACCCTTGTCGAGTTTGGACGAGTCCATTTCGGCTTCGTCCGGGTGGGCCCGAGCCCACTCGGGCCCGCTGGGCGTCATGCCGATCAGGTGGCCGATCTCGTGCACCAGCGTCTGCTGCAGATAATCCAGCGTGTTGGGTTCCCAGGGGCTCATCGCCGCCACGCCAAGGAGGTTGGTGCCGGGGAATGCCACGCCGCCCGCGGAGCTTTCCATCAAGCGGACCTTCAGGATGATCTTGCCCGAGGTCGGCACGGGAACCAGGCCCGCCATGCGGATGTTGAGGGCGTGGCAGGCCTTGGGATTCGCCGGGTCGTAAGGCACCGGGGTCAGGCGGTCCTTGGGTATGGCGACCTGCCTGATGCCGGCCGCGGGGTCGGTGTACTCGAACAGGCATTCGACGTACCAGTCCACGCCAGGCTCGATGTGATACCACAGGAAGCTGAGGTTGCCATCGGCGCCGACGAACTGCACCTGCTTGTCGCCTGCGCCGGGACCGGCCGAGGCTTGCACGTAAATGGGCTGGACGGGCAGCATCGAGGCCAGCCGGTCGATGTGGCAGACGACCAGCGTATAGGGCTCGTGGTCCGGGCCCTGCGACCCCGGGTAGACGGAGGCGGCCAGCCGGCGCAGGCGTTCATAGCCGTCGTCCGTGAACACGTCCATGTTGGCGTCGCCGCGCGTGCTGACGGGCGGCAATTGCACGACGTCCACGCCGTGCCGCGCGTATTCCGTCGCGGTCGGCTGGAAGCCGTGGCGGCGCGCCAGCGTCTCGGGGCCGGGCAGCATGATCTCCTGGATATACAGGCGGCGGGCGGTTTCGACCTGTTCCGTGGAGATGATCTGGTTCTTGTCGTTCACCACCTCGAACGTATAGGTGTTCAGGCCGGCGGCGGGCAGGGTGATGTTGTCGACCACCTTGGTGCCGTCGGCGTCGGTCACGTAGCTGTAGGAGCGCTGGTTGGGTTCGCGATACAGCGGCTGGCGGCTTTGCTCGCGCGCGGAGTACACCGCATTGCCCGGACGCGGGCTGACCTTGACGCTGAAGCGATGCTGGCCGCCCTTGTTGAAGCGCACGCGGATCCTGGGCTTGTTGGTCTGGCGGTCCAGGCTGTCGAGCGCCTGGCCGTCGTTCCAGACCTCGTCCTCTTCCTTCAGGTTGACGTACTGGAGCTTGGCGCCGCTCCTGGCCCGGTAGGCGGACGGCGTGGGCGCGCCGGCATCCGGCGTCCCGGCCGGGGCGGCGCCGCCTGCATCCTGGCCGCCGGGCGCGCCCGCAGGCTTGGCGACGGGGCCGGGCAAGCTGACGCCGGCCATTTCCATGACCCGCTTGGCCATCGCCGGATAGGGCGAGTTGGCCACCGCGGGGATGTTCATGATCGCCTCCGCCACCTTGGGCAGCGTGACGTTGGAGATCGTGGGCGATTGCAGGATGGCGCCGACCACGGACGGAATCGCGGAGTCGGTCAGGCCCGGCGTGCTGAGGATCGCGCCCGCCACTGCCGGCAGATTGCCCTGGTTGACGTCGGGCATGGTCAGCAGCGAGTTCACGGCCGTGCTCAGCGCGGCGGGACGGCCGCCCATGGCGCCCATGGCCTGGGTCATGACCGGGCCGATGGCGGATCCCACGCCGCCGCTGCCGGCCGCAGTCAGACTGGAGGCGGCGCCCAGCGCGGAGGCGGCGGTGGCGTTGCCCATTGCCGTGGCGGCGCCGGAAGCGCCCGACAGCACGCCCGAAGCGGATGGACCGGCTCCCGCGGCCGGCGTGGCGAGGCTGGACGCCTGCGAGGCCAGGTCCGACGCCTGCGACGCCATGCCTCCGGCCTTGGACACGGCGCCTGCCGCGTCGGTCAGCGCCTGGGGCATGGATACGGCGCCGGCCAGCGCGTCGCCTGCGCCCTGCGTCATGGTGGATAGGCCGCCATCCATCAGCGATGGCGTTGCCATGCTGGCCAGGGATTGCGTGGCGCTGCCTGCCGCCGAAGCCGCGGCGCCGTTCGCGAACGAGGGCGCCACATTCTGCATGGCGGTCTTGGCCATGCCGCCGGCCTTGGTCATGGCGCCGGACATCAGGTCCGAGCCGGCATCGCCCGCGGCCTTGAGGGTCTTGCCGGCCATCGCGCCCAATTCCTGCACGGGCTTGAGCGCTTCGCCGGCCAGGGTCTTGGCCTGGTTCAGCATGCCCGACGCGCCCTCGGCTGCGGCGGTCAGGCCCTTGGATACGGCAGTCGCGCCGCTCGCAAGCGCGGCGCCCGCGCTGCCAAGCACGGAGCCTTGCGCACCTGCCGCCGCAGCCGCCGTGGGGGCTGCGGCGGCAGGTGCGGTGGCGGCTACCGAGCCAGTCGCGCCGGCGGCATTCAGCGCGTGGCCGGAGCTGGCCTGCGCCTGCAGCTTGGCCTTGGGCCGGTGCACCAGCTCGGCCGTGACCAGCATCGGGTCGCCCACCTGCGTGGACGGCAGCGCGGGCAGCGCGGCCGCATCGCTGGCCGGTCCGATCAGATTGTGCGACGCGCCCTTGACCGAGAACATGCCCGGTCCTTTGAACAGGATGTCGCCGCCATTCATGACGATGCTGGCGCCCGCGGCCTGCAAAGTGATGCTCTTGTTGGCGAGGATCTCGATGCTGTCGGAGGTGGATGTGACGGTGATGTCCTGGCCGGCCAGCATCTCCAGCATGTCGGTATGCGCGTGGATCGACACCGGCGATTCGGCGGCGACGGCGCGGATGCCTCCGTCCTGGACGAACAGGCTGGTGGAGCGGCCGGAAGCCGTGGCGAAGGTCTGGCGCGCGGCCACGTGGCCGTCCGCCAGCGCAGTGACGTGCAGGTTCTCGCCGGCGTGCAGGATGGCCGAGGCGGGCGTGGCAAGGTTGAGGGAGGACGGCGCGTCGATCAGCATGCGGGCGCCGTCGATGCGCTCGACCGCCTCGGTGCCGCTGCGTTCGCCGCCGCCGGCCTTGACCGCCTGCTGGCCCCCAACGCTGCCCGGATAGCGGCCATCGCCCTTGGGGTCGATGGCGCGGGTCAGCGCGTCATATTGGCTGGTGGCCGCGAGCGCGCGCGCCTGGCGCTTCGTTCCCGCGGCATCCAGGCGTTGCGCCGCATGTTGCGCGCCGCGCAGGCGCGTCAGCGCTTCCTGTGCGTCGGCCTGGGTGGACCGCGCGTCTTCGCGCGCGCTGGCGGACACGAGCATGCCTTGCCCGGAGCGCACCACGGTCCAGGCATCCGAGCGCAGTTCGAAGCCGGTGCCGCGCCATGCGCCGCGGTTCGATTCGTCCGCGGCCTGGTCGACCAGATAGCCCAGGCCCAGCTGCGTGGCGCCGATGGAGCTGGACAGGCGCGTGCGCATCTGCCGGGTCGTGTCGTCGAACAGCCACTGGCTGTGGCCCGCGTCGTCCAGGCCCTTGCTGTGCCAGCCGCTGAGCGTGCCAGGGTGGTTCGCCGCAGCGTCCTCGCCGGCGGACCAGGGCGGCAGGTCGGCATCGTTGTACAGCTGCGCCGAAGCCACGGGCTGGTCGATGTCGCCGTCCAGGAATTCGACCAGGACCTCGGTGCCTTTGCGCGGCAGATGGTGCGCGCCCCAATTGGGGCCAGCCTGCGCGCCGGCGACGCGCAGCCAGGTGCCGGAACTGTCGTCGCCCGGCGCGTTGCCAGTGTCGTCGCCATGGCTGCGATGCGCCAGGCCGCCCGGCAGCGGACGCGCGCCGCGCTGCCAGGGGAATTGCACCTTGATGCGCAGGTCGCGGCCCGAGGAAATGGGCGCGTCCTGCGCGGCCATCACCACGGCTGTCAGGCCCTCGGGGGCCGTGGGCTTGGCGCGCCAGCCGGGCGCAAGCGGCGCGGCCGCGGGCAGGGCGCTGAAGCTGTTGCGGTACGAGCCGTGCTCCAGGTCGGATTCGCCCAGCGCCCGTGCGGCCTGGCTGCCCAGATTGTTGGCGGCTTCGTGTTCAACGTGCAGCAACGTGTAGCGGTTGCCGCCCATCTCATCGACGGCCTGGCCCGAACCCGCGGCATAGCGGCTGTGCTGGGTCAGCGTGAAGTCATGGCCGGGCATCATCTGGCGGGCCGTGCCGCCGCCGTCAAAGCGCACCATGCGAGCTTCATGCGCCTGCAGGCTGCGCGCGGCTGCAAGTTCCGCGCCGTCGCTGTCGGCGTAGCGGCCGTGACCATCGTAGTCGTAGTCTTCAAGCCGAGGCACCGCGCCGGCCGGGACGTCGGACTGCGCATGCGCCGCGTGCGCAAGCAGCTTGCGGTCGTCCCAGGCCAGGCGGGTGACGGCGTTGGACTGCACCGCGCGGGCCCCGCCGAAACGCGTGATGCTGTCTTCGGTTTCAGTGGCGTCGCTGCGGTGAAAGCGCAGCGTGGCGTCGGGGCAGGCGGGCCGCGCCGCGCGAGTGTCGAACACGACCAGCCGGTGCCGCGCGCCGCCGGAGACTTCGTCCTGCTGCTCGCCCTGCTGATGGTCGAAGCGGAAGCTCAAACCGGCTTCGGCCAGCAGGCGCAGCACGAAAGCCAGATCGGTTTCGCGGTACTGCGTGCGCAGCGGGCGCGGCGCGGGCGGCTCGGCGATGTCGAAGGTGTAGGCCGCCTGCGGATAATCGGCGAAGATCTCGGTGAGGATGTCGGTGACCGACTTGTCCTGGAACAGGAAGCTGTCGCGGCGCAGGCCCAGGGCCGCCAGCCAGGGCGCGGCGTGCAGCCGGTAGCGCGCCAGGCCGCCGTCGGCGCCCAGCGCGTCCACGCCTTCGACCACCGCATGCCATTGGCGCCTGCCGCCATCCGCCAGCAGCACGCTGACGCTGATCTCGCGGCCCAGCAGGGCCTGTACGTCCAGTTCGGCCGAGGACGCCAGGCAGTCCAGCGTCAGGGCAAACAGTTCGGAGACGCCTTCGCGCAGGCTCATGCGCTCTACGGCGAGCGCCGCGTCCAGCGGCGTGCGCACTTGCAGCATGCGGGCGTTCTGGGAAAGGGCGGCAACATCCAGGCTGCTGAATCCGGCGGGCGCTTGGGAACGGTCGGTCATGGTGTGGAGCGGTCGGCCTGCGGCTGTCAGGGTAGCGAATCAGGGGAGCGAGATGGTCAGGTGCGCGGCGCGCGGCCCGATCTTGACGATGTCATGGTACGGAGCCATGGCGGTCTGCATGTCGCGGTTCAGGAAGTGGCTCATGCCCAGATAGGCCAGCAGGCCCAGCAGGGCGAACAGCGCGCCGATGCTCCACAGCGGCACGTCGCGCTTGAGCGTATGGGCGATCTTGTCGGGCAGGGGCCAATGCGGGGCGAAGCCCGAGCGCTTGCCGCGCAGCAGCGTGATCTCGTCGCCCAGCCGCGCCGTGAGATAGCCCAGCTTCTCCTGGCCTTCGATCATGTACTTGCCCTGGAAGCCCAGCAGCAGGCACATATAGAACACTTCCAGCGATTGCAGGCGCGGCGCGCCCTGCGCGCGCAGGTCTTCCAGGCGGGCAAAGAAGTTTTCGCCAGCGAGCTGTTCGCCGAACAGGGTCAGCTGCAGCGGCTGCAGCATCCAGGCGTCGCGGATGGAAAAACCGGAGTTCAGCACGGTCTCGTCCACCGCGGCGCAGAACGCGTACTTGGTGGCGTAGACGTCCTCGGCGGGGATATCCATCTTCTTGGCGCTGCGCTCGAAGTCCGCCAGGAACTGCTGCACGCGCGCCGAGAACGAAGCGGCGTCGACGGGTTCCTGGCCGCTTTTCAGCAGGAACAGCATCAGGAAGCCGTCGTACAGCAGGTCCAGCAAGGACTTCGCGGGGCGCGAACCGTAAAAATCGGCGGCTCGGGGAGGGAGCGAGGCTCCGGGCATCAGGGAAGGCGCGTCGGCGGTCATGGGCAGGCTCTAGCGGGTGACGGCGATGAGGTCCAGTTTCAGGTCGGGTATGCCCGAGGGGGCATAGATGGCGATGCTGCGCGCCTGCAGCATGCGGTCGTACAGCGAGCCACGCGTCT
Source organism: Achromobacter sp. FW305-C-30-7 (assembly GCF_058783105.1). Lineage (NCBI taxonomy): Bacteria > Pseudomonadati > Pseudomonadota > Betaproteobacteria > Burkholderiales > Alcaligenaceae > Achromobacter > Achromobacter sp. FW305-C-30-7. The sequence goes on from NZ_JBYSYI010000001.1 coordinate 805,868, forward strand.
GCAGGGTGAAGTAGCACGCGCCCGGCTTGACGGGCACGGCGGGCGGCACCTGCGGCGTGTAGACGAGCTGCACGCCGGGCATGGCGGAAAGCACCAGCTTTTCCACGTCGTCGGGCGCGCCCACCTTGAAGCGCAGCGGCACGGTCTCGGCCAGTTCGCTGGCCGGCGTGGCGGCGGACACCGACAGGTAGAGTGCGGTGGTCTCGTCGAGCTTGCCGGAGTCCAGCCGGCCCACGTGGAACGAGGGGCGCAGCTCTTCCAGCACGATGGAGAAGTAGCGGGTGGAGATGACGGTGTCGAGCAGGTCGCGCAGGATCTCGTCCAATTGCGCGAAGGCCGCGCCCGGCGCATCGTGCTGATAGGCCGGCAGGTCCGCCAGCGTGTGCACCTTGGAGAAGGTCATGAGCGCGCCCGCCAGCCGCAGCATCTCCTGGAACAGGCGTTCGGGATGCAGCTGCGGATTGTGGAACAGGTGCGACAGCGCCGAATAAGCCTCGTTGCAGGTGTGCAGCAGCCAGAACGAGGCCACGTCGCCCGAGCGGAATTCGATGATGTTCTTGTTCGGCTCGCGGTGAAAGCCATACAGCGCGTTGACCTTGGCTTGCAGCGCGTCGAGCAGACGGCGCAGCTGCTCGAACAGCGCGCTGCAAGCCTGCACCGTGACGCTGGGGGCGACGAAACTGGTGTCCAGTTCATAGCCGGCGCTGGCGGTGCGGCGCACGCGCGCCACGGGGATGGTCAGCAGCGCGTCGCGCGGCTCGTGTTCCGACAGCAGGCGCACGTTCTTGCGCAGGAAGGCAAGTTCGGCCGTGCTGGCGTTGGTGTAGAGATCCGGCGCCGGGCTGTCCTGATGCGCATAGCGCGCGTCGAAGCCTTGTTCCTGGCGCGTGTCGCGGTAATTGCCGCCCACGTCCTTCATCGGATGCAGCGCCAGGTAGAACACCGCCGTGCTGGCGCCGTCCAGGCCGTCCAGCGCTACCGCGGGAGGCAGGTCGTCGTTGTGGGGCGCGCTGTAGATCTCGCCGTCGGGAAAGATCGCGGAGAGCTCGGTGGCGCGCAGCATGCCGTTGGCAAGCGCCGCCGCGTCGAAGCGCGCTGCGCGCAAGCCCCACGCATAGGGATGCAGCGCGCGGCTCATTTCCGCGAGGCGGGCCTCGTGGTACGCGTCTTGGCGTTGAAAGTGTTGGGGCCGCAGGAACAGCCCCTCTCCCCACAATATCTTCGCTGAATGGCTCACGTTTTTTGGCTCTTGCTTCTTATATAGAGAGGGCGTTGATGACGGCGGCGAGACGCGGCCATGGGCGCGGGCGGCTCGCGTTCAGCTCGGGCATTGCACCGAGCCGAGGCGGGCCGGGTCGAAGCCGGGCATGCCCGGCGGCAACACGATCTGTCCAGTGACCACGGACATCGCGCAGGCATGGGCGCCCATGACGATGCCGCTGTCCTCGGCGGTCTTTACTTCGAATACATATTTCCAGCGCTGCGGCGCGGGCGCGTAGAACAAGCCCGCGACAGCGATGTAGGCAGCGTTTTTCGGCACTTTTTCCAGGTGCTCGTAACGCTGTCCCGGCGTCAGGGTGACTTCGCGCGAGGCGATGATGCTGTCGCCCAATGCCGCCTTTTCGGCGTCAGTATCAACCAATTGCGTGAGCGGTGCGCGTTGAAATGCCTCGGCATTCTTCAAATAGTATATTTTCGTAACCACAGCCATGGGCTGGCCGCTACTCGCATTCAAATTTTCTCCGGCGTGTATCGCCAATTTCACATCGACGGGCGCATTCGGGTCCTTTTTCAGGCCCGCCATATCCATCATGCCGCCGGTCATTCCCGCCACCGCTCCGATCGCTGAAACCGCCGCGCAACCGCTGATTACGGGGCTTGCCGCGATGACGGCGGCCATCGCCACGCACCGAGAAAAATAGAGATGTTTTGACATGGCTCTTTATACCGGAAGGCTGCGACAACATACAGATCGCGGCACGATGAGCGAAGTTTCGTGGCAAGTTACATGACGTAATGCACTGTAGTGTGGCGCTAACAAAAGGTTGTTGAAATACGCGGCCTTGGTTACACCCTCCTACATGCCAAAAAAATGCACATATCCCGGGTTCTCCTCATCAGCGGAATGCTGGCCTTCCTCGCGGGCTGCGCCACGTCCCCCAAGCCGCAGACCGACGCCGAGTACAAGCAGTCGATGACGCACGCCACGCAGACCCTGGCGGGCAAGGGCAACGATCAGGCGGTCGCCGAGTTCCAGGAAATCGCCCTGCTCAATCCCGCACGCGGAGAGCCGTGGTCGTACATCGCGAAGATCCGCTTCGACGAACAGAAGTACGGCGAGGCCATCGTCGCGGCCGATGAAGCGCTGAATCGCGACCCCGAGGACTTCACAGCCAAGACCGTGCGCGCGGTGGGCGGCTTGCGCGTGGCGATGCAGTCGCTGGCCGATCTGCGCGCCAATGCGCTGCTCGCCGGCAATGCCCGCACCGATGCAGTGGCGCTGGCTGCCGCCATGCGTGAAACCCTGGGCCAGGACGTGTTGTTCCCCGAGGGCTACAAGCCCCCGCGTCCGCGCCAGCCGCGGCGCAACGATGCGCAGGGCGCAGCCGCCGGGCAGCAGGCCAAGCCCGCCGCCAATGCGGCGTCGGCCGCAACGCCCGCAACGCCTGCTGCAGGCGCCGCAGCAAACCCCGTCGCGAAGCCTGCGGCGAACACCGCCGCAACGCCGTCCACGGCTCCGGCGGGCACAGGCGCGGCCCCGGCCGGCCGCGCGCCGGATCCTTTCGGCAATCTCCTCAAACCCTGATCGGGCCCACGGCCTCTTCACTATGCACTTCGCTTGGAGCCCCCATGGCTAAGAAAGAAAGCGTTCAGAAAAGACTCCAGAAAGTACGTCCGCCGCGCGTGCAGCTGACCTATGACGTCGAGAAGGGCGACGCGATCGAGCAGAAGGAACTGCCTTTCGTCGTGGGCGTGGTCGGCGATTTCAGCGCGCAGTCCGAAGCCGAGCTGCCGCGCCTGAAGGACCGCAAGTTCGTCAACATCGACGTCGACAACTTCGACGACGTGATGCGCGGCCTGGAGCCGCGCGCCGCCTACCGCGTGAAGAACCGCCTGACCGACGAAGGCGGCACCTTCGGCGTGGATCTGAAGTTCCGCTCGGTCGAGGACTTCCGCCCCGAGGCGGTGGTGCAGCAGATCGAGCCGCTCAAGGAGCTCCTGGACATCCGCACCAAGCTGGCCGACCTGCGCAACAAGCTGGCGGGGAACGACAAGCTGGAAGACCTGCTGGGCGAAGTGCTCAGCAGCACGGAGAAACTGCAGCAACTGACCAGCGAAGCCGGCAAGAACGGCAAGGGAGGCAGCAATGAGTAATTCCGCCGCCGCGCAGAACATATCCGCGCCCGCCGCCACGGCCGATTCGGGCCTGCTGGACCAGATCGTCGAACAGAGCCGCGTGGCCAAGTCCACGGCCGAGCACGACCGCGCCAAGGATCTCATCGGCGAACTGGCCCGCGAAGTCATGAAGGGCACCGTCGTCGTATCGGACAACCTGTCCGCGATGCTGGACGCCCGCGTGGCCGAACTGGACCGCCTGATCTCGGCCCAACTGAGCGAAGTGATGCATGGCGCCGAGTTCCAGAAGCTGGAAAGCACCTGGCGCGGCCTGCATTACCTGTGCCAGGAGAGCAACACCGGGCCGATGCTGAAGATCAAGGTGCTCAACGTCACCAAGCGCGACTTGGTGCGCGACTTCCAGACCGCCATCGACTTCGACCAGAGCCTGATGTTCAAGAAGGTCTACGAAGAAGAGTTCGGCACCTTCGGCGGCTCGCCGTTCGGCGCGCTGCTGGGCAACTTCGAAGTCACGCGCCAGCCCGAGGACATGTACTTCATCGAGCAGATGTCGCACGTGGCGGCGGCCTCGCACGCGCCCTTCATCGCCTCGGCCTCGCCCGAGCTGCTGGGCCTGGACAGCTTTGCCGACCTGGGCCGCCCGCGCGACCTGGCCAAGGTGTTCGACACCGTGGAATACACCAAGTGGCGCAGCTTCCGCGACTCGGAAGACTCGCGTTACGTGGGCCTGACCATGCCGCGCTTCCTGGGCCGCCTGCCGTATGACCCGAAGGAAGGCACCTCGGTGGAAGGCTTCAACTTCGTCGAGGAAGTGGACGGCACCGATCACTCCAAGTACTTGTGGTGCAACGCCGCCTGGGCCTTCGGCGCACGCCTGACCGCCGCCTTCGCCGACTTCGGCTGGTGCGCGGCGATCCGCGGCGTGGAGGGCGGCGGCCTGGTGGAGAACCTGCCCACCCACACCTTCAAGACTGACGACGGCGAGATCGCCCTGAAGTGCCCGACGGAAATCGCCATTACCGACCGGCGCGAAAAGGAACTGAGCGACCTCGGCCTGATCCCGCTGGTGCATTGCAAGAACTCGGACTACGCCGCGTTCTTCGGCGCGCAGTCGGTGCAGAAGGCCAAGAAGTACAACACCGACAGCGCCAACGCCAACGCGGTGCTGTCGGCGCAACTGCAATACATCTTTTCGGTATCGCGCGTGGCGCACTACCTGAAAGCGATGATGCGAGACAAGATCGGCAGCTTTGCCTCCGCGCAATCTGTCGAGAGCTTCCTGAACCGCTGGGTCTCGCAGTATGTGCTGCTGGACGACAACGCGAGCCAGGAACAGAAGGCGCAGTTCCCCTTGCGGGAGGCATCGGTGCAGGTTGCCGAAGTGCCGGGACGTCCCGGCGTGTTCCGGGCCGTGGCGTTTTTGCGGCCTCACTTTCAGCTCGACGAGCTTTCGATTTCGCTGCGCCTGGTTGCGGAACTTCCCGCCCAGGCCCAGAAATCGTGATCACCGTCAGATTCGACGTTTTTAACTGGAGAGGCTATTAATGAAGGACATCTACGTCAAATTCGGCAATCCCGCACTCAAGGGCGAGTCGCAGGACAAGGACCATCCGGACTGGATTGAAGTCGGATCATGGCGCCATGAGATCATCCAGCCGCGTTCGGCTACCGCCTCCACCTCCGGTGGCCATACCGCCGAGCGCACCGAGCACGGCGAGATGGTCTTCACCAAGGACCTGGACGTGGTCAGCCCGCTGCTGTATCAGCACGCGTCCGGCGGCACCACCTTCGACGAAGTGACCATCGATTTCCTGCGCGCCGACGGCGAAGGCAACCGCGTCAAGTACCTGGAAATCAAGCTCAAGTACGTGATCATCTCGCGCGTGGCGCCGGAAGTCGTCAGCGAAGGCCTGCCGCACGAATCGTTCTCGCTGAAGTACGCCGCGGTGCAGTGGAAGTACACGCAGCAGAAGGTGGGCGGTAACCAGGGCGGCAATGCCCAGGGTGCATGGAGCCTCACCAAGAACGACAAGACGTACTCGGTCTGAACCTGACCGCATGAACGGCAAAGGCCCCGGCCGGTCCGGCGCCTTTGCCCAATGAGGCCGCGATGAAGGGATTCGAACCCAGCCTGTTCGACAAGCTGTTCGACGGGGACGGGCAGACACCGCATGCGCTGCGACGCCTGTCGGTGGAAGAAATCAAGGAAACGGTCGCGCGCGACATCGAGGCCCTGCTCAATACGCGCATGGTCTTCACCGAAGACTCGCTCAAGCGCTATCCGAATTGCCAGCGGTCCATCCTGACCTATGGCCTGTCGGATTTTTCCGGCCTGAGCCTGGCCAGCCACTACGACCGCGAGTTCATCTGCCGGTCGCTGGAGCAGGCGATCGCCCGCCATGAGCCGCGCCTGACGCATGTGCGGGTGTTGCTGCAGGTGGACAGCCGCGCGACCTCGGTGCTGTATTTCGCGATTACCGCGATGCTGGACGTGGGGCCTGCCCACGAGCCAGTGACGTTCGACGCGACGCTGCAGCCGTCGACCTTGCAGTACTCGGTGAGCAAGGGCCGGGCCAAGGCCGCGGCCGCCGCCTGATAACAAACCATGCACGCGGGCGCTGACGGCATGCCGCCAGCGAAGAAGGGAAAGATGGAAGAACTGCTGCCTTACTACGAACGCGAACTGGGTTTTCTGCGCGGTTCGTCGCGCGATTTTGCGCAGCGCTATCCCAAGATCGCCGCGCGGCTCGGGCTGTCCGGCGAAACCTGCGAGGATCCGCACGTCGAGCGGATGATCGAATCGTTCGCCCTGCTGGGCGCGCGCATCAACAAGAAACTGGACGACGACTATCCGGAGTTCACGGAAGCGCTGTTCGAGGTGATGTATCCGCACTACCTGCGTCCGTTCCCGTCGTGCTCGGTGGCGCAGTTCGACATGGGCGGCATGGCCTCGCAACTGACCGCGCCCGTGCGCATGGCGCGCGGCACGGAACTGAAATCGCATCCCGTGCGCGGCGTCGCGTGCCGCTTCCGCACGGCATACGACGTGACCCTGGCGCCGGTGAGCATCCGCCAGGCGGTGTTCGCCGCCACGGCCAACGCGCCATCGGCGGCCAGCCTGCCGGCAGGGGTGACGGGCCGGCTGTCGCTGACACTGGCCTGCCTGGCCGAGACCCAGAACTTTTCAAACCTGGCGGTGGACCGCCTGCGCGTCTACCTGCATGGCGAGCCCTCGTTCGTGGCCGCGCTGCGGGACTGTCTGTTCTTGCGCACGGCTGCGGCCTATCTGGAAACGCAGCCGGGCCGCTGGAACCGCATGCAGGACGTGCCGCTGGCAGAGGTGGGGTTGTCCGAGGACGAAGCCCTGATCGACTTCCCGGCCAGCTCGCATCCCGCCTACCGGCTGCTGGCCGAGTATTTCGCGTTCTCCGAGAAATTCAATTTCGTCGACATCGATCTGGCGGCGCTGCGGCGCGCGGCGGGTCCGGTGCGCGAAATCACGCTGCACCTGGCGTTGAAGGGGGGGCGCGCCGACTCGAATACGGCGCGTCTGCTGGAATCGGCCTCGTCCGACAACTTCCGGCTGGGCTGCACGCCCGTCGTCAATCTGTTCGCGCAGCGCGCCGACCCCATCCGCGTCACCCATGCGCAGGCCTCCTATCCGGTGGTGGCGGACGCGCGCCGCGCCTATGGCTACGAGATTTATTCGATCGACCGCGTGCGCCAGGTACGGCAGAACGCGCAGGGCGATTCGGTGGTGGAGTTCCGGCCCTTCTATTCGCTGCATCATGGCGAGACGCCCGATGGCGCCAGCCATTACTGGACCGCGCGGCGCAATTCCATGGTGGCCGAGCGCAGTCCCGGCTACGAAATGGAACTGTCCATCGTGGACATCGATTTCGATCCTTCGCTGCCGCAGACCGAGACCCTGAGCCTGGAGTTGACCTGCACCAACCGCGACCTGCCCGCGCATCTGGCGGTGGGGCAGCCGGGCGGCGACCTGTTCCTGGAAGGCGGTTCGATCGCGCGCGAAATCCGCATGCTGCGCCGGCCCACGCACACGCACCGCTTCCAGCAGGGGCGGGCGGCGCACTGGCGGCTCATTTCCCACTTGGCGCTGAACCATCTGTCGCTGGTGCATAGCGGTCTGCCCGCGCTGAAGGAAACGCTGCGGCTGTATGACCTGTCGCATTCCGCGGTGGCGGCGCGCCAGATTGAAGGGCTGGTCGGACTGGACTACAAGCCCGCCACGCACTGGATGCCCGGCGAGCCCTTCGCGACCTTCGTGCGCGGCATTGAAATCCGGCTCACGATCAACGAAGACAACTTCGTCGGCACCAGCCTGCATGCCTTCGTGGCGGTGATCAACCGCTTCTTCGGCCTCTACGTGCACGCCAACAGCTTCGTGCAGCTGGTCGTGCTGTCGCGCCGCGGCGCGGACGAAATCCTACGGTGCGCTCCATGCAACGGCGACGCGATCCTAGCGTAATCGAATCGCTGCTGGCCGAGCCGCAGCGCTTCAAGTTCTTCCAGGCCGTGCGGGTGCTGGAGTCGTGGTTCGCCCGGCAGGAAGGCAGCCGCGCGCGCAATGCCGTGACCACGCACCTGCGTTTCCTGAATTCGTCGTCGCTGGCTTTTCCCGCCAGCGAGATCGCGGCGCTGACGGCCTATGACAAGCAAGGCCAGGCGCTGGAGGACACCGAGTCAAGATTGGCGGCGCTGGCGGCAGGCAACCTGGGCCGGGTGGAAATCGAGCCGGCGTTCTTCGGCCTGCTGGGCGCGCAGGGCGCCATGCCGCTGCATTACACCGAGATCCTGAGCACCCGCGAGAGTTCGCGGCGCGACCGCGGTGCGCGCGCCTTCTTCGATATTTTCTCCAACCGGGCGGCGGCGCTGTTTTACGCTGCCTGGAAAAAGTACCGCATGCCCGTGCGGCACGAGACCGAACAGGACCATCACTACCTGCCGCTGCTGCTGGCGTTGGGAGGCATAGGCCATCCGGCGCTGCGCGACCGCCTGCAATCGGGACAGGGCCGGGTATTCGACGAATCGCTGGCGCACTACGCCGCGGCGGCGCGCCAGCGGCCGGTCTCGGCGACTTATCTGCAACGCGTGCTGGGGGACTATTTCCAGGTGGCGCTGCGGGTGGAGCAATTCGTCGGGCGCTGGTATCACGTACCGCCGCAGAACCGCACGCAGCTGGGCATGCCCGGCGCGGTGCTGGGCGTCTCCGCCATGGCCGGCGACCGCATCTGGCAACGCGATATGCGCATCCGGCTGTGGATCGGCCCACTGTCCAAAGAGGCGTTCACCGACTTCCTGCCTGGCGGCGCGCGCGCCCAGGCGCTGGAGAAGCTCCTGACCATGTTCGGCGGCATGAGCTTCGAGTACGAGGTGCGGCTGGTGATGGCCAAGGAAGACGTGGGCGGCAGCGTGCTGGGCGAAGGCGGCGGCGCGCGCCTGGGTTGGAATTCCTTTCTTTGCACCGAGGCCGTGGCGTCCGACCGCGACGACGCCAGCTACGAATTGCACACCATTCATTAAGACTAGACGACCTAGAACATGGCCACACCCTTGAAGACCCTGATTGGAAAGCTCAACCAGACCTGCCGCCAGGCGGCCGAGCGCGCTGCCAGCCTGTGCATGGCCCAGGGGCACTACGAGGTGGACCTGGAACACCTGTTCCTGGCGCTGCTGGAAAAGCCGGCCAGCGATTTCAGCATCGTGGCGCGGCGCAGCGGCATCGAGTCGTCGGTGCTGGAAGCGGACCTGAACGCCGAGATCCGCGGCTTCAAGAATGGCAACACGCGCACGCCGGTGTTCTCGCCGCATCTGCCGCGGCTGTTCGAGCATGCCTGGCTGATCGCCTCGCTGGACACGCAGACCACCCGCATCCGTTCCGGCCATCTGCTGCTGGCCTTGCTGACCGAACCGGATCTGGCCCAGTTGGCGCGGCGCGGTTCGCGCCTGTTCGAATCGTTCCGCCTGGACGAGCTGAAGCATGACTACGCCGCGCTGACGGCGGGCTCCGAAGAGGCGGGTCAGTCGGTGGCGCTGGGCGACAGCCCGGCGGGCGACGCCGGGCAGGATGGCGCGGCCGCCGCGGCCGGCCTGTCCAAGACGCCGGCGCTGGACCAGTACACCGCCAACCTGACGGAAAGGGCGCGCGAGGGCAAGATCGACCCGGTGATCGGCCGCGATGCCGAGATCCGCCAGATGATCGATATCCTGACCCGCCGCCGCCAGAACAATCCCATCCTGACCGGCGAAGCCGGCGTGGGCAAGACGGCGGTGGTGGAAGGGCTGGCGCTGCGTATCGTGGCGGGCGACGTGCCGCCGGCGCTGGCCGGCGTGGCGCTGCGCACGCTGGACATGGGCTTGCTGCAGGCTGGCGCCAGCGTCAAGGGCGAATTCGAAAACCGTCTGAAGAATGTGATCGACGAGGTCAAACAGAGCTCCACGCCCATCATCCTGTTCATCGACGAAGCCCACACCATGATAGGCGCGGGCGGACAGGCCGGGCAGAACGATGCGGCCAACCTGCTCAAGCCGGCGCTGGCGCGTGGCGAGCTGCGCACCATCGCCGCCACCACCTGGAGCGAATACAAGAAGTACTTCGAGAAGGACGCCGCGCTGGCGCGCCGCTTCCAGGTCGTCAAGGTGGAAGAGCCCAGCGAGGAACTGGCCGCCAGCATGCTGCGCGGCATGGCGCCGCTGATGGAGCAGCATTTCGGCGTGCGCGTGCTGGACGAGGCCATCGTCGCCGCGGCGCGCCTGTCGCACCGCTACATCAGCGGCCGCCAACTGCCGGACAAGGCCGTCAGCGTGCTGGACACGGCCTGCGCGCGCGTGGCCCTGGGCCGCAGCGCCACGCCGGCGCTGATCGACGACGCGCGCCACCGCCTGGCGCGCCTGGAGACCGAGCGTGCCGCCTTGCGCCGGGAAGCCGCGGCGGGCGCGGCACAGTCCGCGCGCCTGCGCGAACTGGACCTGGAAATGGACGCCACGCGCGCCGCGCTGACGGACGCGGAAGCGCGGCTGGCGCAGGAGAGCGAACTGGTCAGGCAGATCCACGCATTGCGCGAGGAACTGGAGGCGGCGGGCGTAGACGCCGCGCCAGAGCCCGCCGGCAAGCGCCGCTCGGGCAAGGCGGCCGAACCCGCCGCCACGCCCGGCCAGGCGCAACTGGCCGAATTGCAGCAGCAACTGCGCGCCTTGCAGGGCGAGGCGCCGCTGGTGCCCGCCTTCGTGGACGCGCAAGTCATCGCCGAGATCGTGTCGGCCTGGACCGGCATCCCGCTGGGCCGTATGGTCAACGACGAAATCCGCACGGTGCTGGAACTGCAGCCCCTGCTGGCCGAGCGCGTCATCGGCCAGGACCATGCGCTGCATGCCATCGCCCAGCGCGTGCGCACCGCGCGCGCCGGCCTGGAAGATCCCAACAAGCCCAAGGGCGTGTTCCTCTTCATCGGCCCCTCGGGCGTGGGCAAGACCGAAACCGCGCTGGCCGTGGCGGATGTGCTGTACGGCGGCGAACGCAAGCTGGTCACCATCAACATGAGCGAGTACCAGGAGGCCCATAGCGTATCGGGCCTGAAGGGCTCGCCGCCGGGCTACGTGGGCTACGGCGAGGGTGGCGTGCTGACCGAGGCGGTGCGCCGCCAACCCTACAGCGTGGTGCTGCTGGATGAAATCGAGAAGGCCCATCCGGACGTGCTGGAGTTGTTCTTCCAGGTGTTCGACAAGGGCGTGATGGATGATGCCGAAGGGCGCGAGATCGACTTCCGCAACACGCTCATCATCCTGACGTCCAACGTCGGCTCGTCGGCCATCATGCAGGCGTGCCTGAACAAGAACGCCGAAGAGCGGCCCGACCCCGAGGCCTTGCAGGAACTGTTGACGCCGCAGTTGTACAAGGCCTTCAAGCCCGCGTTCCTGGGCCGCATGAAGACCATCGCCTACTACCCGGTGGATGACGACGCGCTGGCCCGCATCATCGGGCTGAAGCTCGGACGTATCGCGCAGCGGGTCCAGGCCAACCACCGCGCCCTGTTCGAATGGGACGAGGCGCTGGTGGAGGCCGTGCTGGCGCGTTGCACCGAGGTGGATACCGGCGCGCGCAATGTCGACCACATCCTGAACGGCACGCTGTTGCCGCAGATCGCCGAGCAGGTGCTGGGCCGCATGGCGCAGAGCGAGGCCATCGCCCGCATCCGCGTGACCGCCGGCAAGAACGGCGATTTCCGCTATCGCCTTGCCTGACGCCGGAGCCTGACATGCCTTTGGACAACACCGGCCTTTCCCGAATGTCGATCGCGTCGGTCGATCAGGCCAATCGCCTGCTCGATTTGCGTACGCCGTTGGGTGCGAACCGGCTCGTGGCGGAAACGCTATCCGCCAGGGAAACCCTGTCGGACGGCGCGTTCCGGCTCGAACTGACCGCCCTGTCCGACGATGCCGGCATTCCCTTGTCCGAACTGCTGGGAAAACCGGCGACCCTGCGCCTGCAGACCGCATTGGGCCGCGACCAGCCGCGCGTCTGGAACGGCTACATCACGGCGGCGCAGTTCCAGGGCGCCAACGGTGGTATGGCGCGCTACGGACTGACGCTGGAGCCCTGGCTCGCTTTTCTGCGCGCGCGCCGCGACAGCTTTGCCTATCAGGACAAGACGGTCTTTGAAATCGTCGACAGCATCTTTGGCGACTATAAGGACCAAGGGGGTCTCGCGCCGCAGTGGCGCTGGGTGGTGAAGGACCGCGCCGCGTACGCCAAGCGCAGCCTGACCGTGCAGTACCGCGAGACCGACCATGCCTTCGTCGAGCGTCTGCTGGCCGAAGAGGGGCTGTTCTACTGGGTGGAGCACGAGGCCGGCGAAGGCGAGGACAGCCACACGCTGATCATCGCCGACCATAACGGCGCCTTCCAGCCCGGCCCGCAGGCCAGCGTGCGCTTCGCACGCGCCGATGTCACGGAGACCGAGGACAGCATCCAGCAGTGGAGCCGGCGCGCGCGCTGGCAGACCAACGCGGTGCGCATGGCCAGCTGGGACTACCGCAGCGCCCAGGCCAGACCAGTAGCGGCGCAGGTCGATGGCGGCGCCTCGAAGGGCGCGATGGATCTGGTCGTCAACGACTATCCCGGCCAGTACGCCTACGAGGACAGCGCGCAGGGCGAACGCCTGGCGCATATTGCGCTGGCCGCGCTGCGCGTGGGCCAGGACAGCTGCGAGGGTGCGGGCACCGTGCGCACGCTGGCGCCAGGCCAGCGCTTCGAACTGACCGGGCACTACCAGCAGGGCGGGTCCGACTACGTGGCGATCGCCGTGCGGCACGAGGCCCGCAACAATTTCGACGAGGACCTGGGCCGCGCCGTGCGCGAGGCGCTGGGCGAGAGCGGTCCGGAAGCGGCCGAGGCCGACTTCTACCGCAACACCTTTACCTGCATCGGCATCGATACTGAATTCCGCAAGGCCACGCGCGACGGACATGGCGAGCGCCTGCATCCCCGGCCCACCGTGTACGGCGCGCAGACCGCGCTGGTGGTGGGCGCGGAAGCGCCGGTGCATACCGATCGCGATCATCGCGTCAAAGTGCAGTTCCATTGGCAGCGTGGCAAGGCCTCCAGCAGCCGCCTGGAACATCCCTCGGGCGACGAGAACGCGCCCGCCAAGGATGAGCTGGGCACCTGGGTGCGCGTCGCGGAGCCCGTGGCGGGCGGCGACTGGGGCGGCAACTTCGTGCCGCGCGTCGGGCAGGAAGTGCTGGTCGAGTTCCTGCACGGCGACATCGACCGTCCCGTGGTGGTTGGCGCGCTCTACAACGGCGCGGGCGCCGAGGACGCGTCGCACAACCAGGTGCAGGGCGGCGCCGCCAACGCTACCGGCAACGCGCCCGCCTGGTTCGCCGGCGGCGCCGACGGCCATGCGCACAACGTGGTGATGTCCGGCTTCAAGACGCAGGCGCTCGCCAGCAGCGGGCAAGGCACCGGCGGCTACAACCAGCTGGTGCACGACGACACGCCGGGACAGGCGCGCCTGACGGCTTCGACCACGCAGGCCGAGAGCCGCCTGAACCTGGGACACATCAAGCAGCAGCGCGACAACGAAAGACTGCAGGACCTGGGCCACGGCGCGGAACTGTCGACCCGCGAGGCGGTGGCGCTGCGCGGCGGCGCGGGGCTGCTGATCAGCGCGGACGCGCGCAAGAACGCCAAGGGCGCGCTGCTGGATAGCGAGGAGGCGGGCCTGCAGATCGAGAACGCGATGCGCGCGGCCGAGGAACTGGCGCAGGCGGCAACGCGGCAGAAGGCCGTGCTGGAAGGCGATCCGGAAACGCTGCCGGCGCAGGACGCGCTGAAGCACGTGCTGGAGGTGATCGATGCGAAACAGGACGCGCCCGAAGGCGAGCCCGTCGCGGCCTATAGCGAACCGCAGCTCCAGGTGAGCGCGCCCAGCGGCATTGGGCAGTACACGCCGGCCGACGCATTTCTCGTGGCCGGCGCGACCTTGGCGCAGGTGGCGCCGGACGTGAACTGGGTCGGCAGCGCCAACCTTGCGATGGGCGTGGCGGGCGGCGCGGTGCTGTTCACTCTGGGACGCAAGGCTCCTGGCGGCAGCCCGGTGCAGGGCCAGGGACTGCTGCTGCATGCGGCCGGCGGCAAGCTGCGCCTGCACAGCCAGGACGCCAAGATGACGCTGTCCGCCGAAAAGGCAGTGACCTTCGCCTCGGCGCAGGCCGGTGTGACCGTGCAGGCGGCCAAGCGCGTGCTGGCAACGGCGGGCGGCGCCTACATGCGGGTGGAAGGCGGCGGCATTCAGCTGCATGCGCCGGGCAAGGTCGAGTTGAAGGCCGGCGTGCACAACTGGGTCGGCCCGGAAAGCAGCCAGGCGAATCTGGCCTTCAACGAAGCCAGTCCCTTGTGCGAAGCCCGGGTGCGCGGCGCGGCCCAGCGGGGCGGCGCCGTGGTGCCGCTGGGCTGAGGCGGGAGGACGGCTGCATGCTCGATTACCAGGCCTTCAACGCCTATGGCTTTGGCCTCATCCAGGATGAACGGACGCCCGGCGTGCCGGCCTGCGTCCAGGCCGAAGCCCTGGTGCCGCCGGCGCTGCGGAAAATGCCGGGCCTCATGCCCCGCTTGGTGGATCTGTCCGCCATGCCAGCGGCGGACAAGGCGCAGGCGCTGGCCAGCCTGAATCAGGCTCTGCTCGATGGCGCGGATCTCTGGCTCGGGCTGTTGCTTCACTCCGATCAGCCCGCCGATGCCGTTGCCGCGCATCTGCGGTCGCGGATGATCGTCGACATCGCGGGCCAGGGGCCGTGCTTCTTCCGTTTTTTCGACCCGCGCGTGTTGGTCCAGCTGCCATGGATGCTGGACCCGGCGCAGCTGGCCTGGCTTTGCGGGCCGGTGCAGCGCTTCGTGTTTCATCTGGACGGCGCATGGTGCGCCGTGGCGCGCCCCGACGCCGAGGCGGCGGCGCGCCCGAAGTTGGGCGTGGAGCAATCCTTTGCCTTGACCCAGATGCAGGCCCTGAATGAAGTGCTGTCAGATCTGGACACGCTGGAGCCCGACGGGCGCGTCGCCCTGGGCCAGGCAGTGATGGCGCATTTCCGCACGGCCCGAGAGCTGGGCCTGGCGACGGCGCAGGAACGCAAGGCGTTTGCACGGCATGGCCTGGACGTGCACCCCGCCTTCCACCGCCACGAGCGGGTACGCGCCTGCCTGGCAGCAATGCGGCCCGAAGATGATTACCCCTACCTTGCTGCGGTCCAGGATCTGTCTGATGAAGATTGGTCCAGCGTGCGCGCGGATATGGAACGAACTGGAGAGCCCGATGGCCGATGATGCAAAGAACTGCGGGAAGAAGCGCTCGTCGCTGGATTGCGGGGAGGATTGCCCGTTTCACCGGATCGGCCTGCCCATCATGCCGCTGCGCTACGCGGTGCTGAAGAACGACGGCGCCTTTCCGGCGCTGGACGGCGACCTGAACATGCCGCAGCTCGCCGAGAGGCCCCTGGGCGACAGCGCGCGCTATGGCGTGCGCCTGCTGCGCCCGGGCTATCTGTACGTCTATGACGAAGCGCGCTCTGAACTGAAGGGTTACTACGTCAACGAAAACGCCACCCTGTACAACTTCGATCTCGACAAGCCGGTGCAAGACTGCGACCGGACCTTTACTTGCACGATGGACCACGAAGCCAAGGCTTCGCTGCTGACCATTCCGAACGCCAAAAAGGCGACCTATGTCTGGCTGGCATATTCGGACGTGCAGTGGACCAAGGATGTGTGCAAGGCGCACAAGGGCAAGAAGGGCGCCGACATGCGCGAGCGGCACATGTTCAAGTTCGATGTGCAGGCTTGGCTCAGCAGCGGCAAGCATGCGAATGCCAAGAGCATCAAGACTCTGAAGGACACAGCCGCCGACTACCAGGTGCATCGCAAGCGCGATCTGGATCAACATCAGAAGCAGCAGTTCCTGGGTTGGAGCACCGTCGGCTATTACGACGTGAAGGGCTGGATGGGGGAAATGATCGAGAACGCCGCAGAGGCGTTCCTGCCCGGCAAGGGCCTGATGCTGGCGCTGCCGGACAGTACCGGCATCCTGCAGGATATCGCGCGGCTGATGCGGATCCGCTTTGACGATTTCGTCTCGAACAAGGAGGACTTGCGTCCGCTGACCGTGTCGAAGTCGATTGAGTCGCTGAGCGAAATCATCATGCAATCGGCCGAAAGCGACTTCCTGGAGCAGCGAGGCCGGGATGCGATCAACCACTCGGTCTATGGTACGACGACCCCGAGTATGGGAGCCGGCCCGGGAGGCGCGGGCGCGGGCGGGCTGGCGGTAGGCCAGCTACTGGCGGACTGGTTGATGCCCGAAAACAAGCAGCAGCGTATGGCCGAGGCGGAGAACTATCGCCATCCGACCGAGCAGGAGCGCGCAACGGTGCGCTGGGACGCCTGGAAGAAGTACTGCGAAAACTACGATGAGAACGCGCGCAGGGCGTGGCAGAAAGGGTTCGACGAGCGCCTGGCGAAATTTGACGCTGCGACCATCGTGCCCCTGGCAAAGGCGCACGTCGCTTGGATCACATGCCAGAAAACGCTGGATTCGTTCGAGTGCAACTACGACTCCAATAGCGCGGACAGCGGCGAGGTTTACCAGACAGTCTTCGCCTTGTGCATCGACGGAACCCAGGACAAGCGCATCTGCTTCAAGCAGTATACGGACTGGTTGCAGGGAGAGCCGGACGACACGCGCAACCTGCTGCTGCGCGCCATGTTCCACAACCAGGATTTCGTGGTCAAGAAAGTGGTTGAGGCGCATGAGGCTGCCCTCGACTGGAAAGCGATTCCCTGGGGCAATCTGCACGAGGCCTACAAGACCGGACTCAAGGTGCTGAGCGAAGGGCAGATGGACAAGACCGCGCGCCTGCTGGAGCAGCTCATGGGGCCGGTGGTGCAGGTGCTCAAGATGGGCGTGGATAGCGGCGTCGCACGCAAGCTGGCGATGTACGTGGGCCTGCTGGCGCGGCAGAACGTGGCGATCGTGGAGGTCGAAGGCGGGAAGAAGGCATTCCGCGCCGCGTTGATCCGCGAGGTCCTGCGCCAGCATGGCAGCCAAGTGAACATGCGGCAGATGGAGCAGGCGGTGGCCGATGAGCTACGGCGTTTGGAAGTGCGCGGCGAACAGCTGGAGGGCACCGACAAGAAGCGTTGGTTCATGCTGGTGGACAGGGATGCCGCAGCCAATGTGTCGTCGGACTTGCGGGCCGGCGACCGGGCCCGCGCCCTGGCGCAGACGACCATGACGGTCGAGGAATACGAAGCCAGGGAGCTGTCGCGCTGGCGCACTGCGATCAATACGGACGTCCGGGTCGGCGTTGTCGGCTGCCTGTTCCAGACCTTGGCGGTATACAAACTCTGGAGCGACCTGGAGTCGGCCATGCCGCACGAACGCAGCGACGCGAGCTGGAAATTCGTGGTTGGCATCGCATCGGCGGGCGGTTCGGTGGCCGACGTGCTGGGTGTGGCGCTCAAGTCCCGGCAGGCCGCCGGCATGCGGCTGGGCATGGGCGTGGGACTGGAAACCACGGGCTCGCTACTGGTGCGTTGGGGCGGCCGCATCGGGGTCGTCACCGGCGTCATCATGGCAGTGTTCGACCTCAAGTCCGCCAAGGACCAATTCGTGATCGAGAAGAACGGCCTGATGGGCGGCCTGTACATGGCCTCAGGTATCCTCAGCCTGGTCGTGATCGGTGCGTTCGCCCTGTCCGCCACGGTCGTGGGTCTGATCGCGGCGGTGCTCCTGATCATCGTGGCGATACTGATTGAAAAATTCAAGGGCAACAAGATTGATGAATGGCTCAAGCGTTGCCTGTGGGGCAAGCTGCAGGGCCAGTCCGGGACCGATTATTACTATGGAGTACAGCAAGAAATGAACAGCCTGCGCGTGGCGCTGGGAGGGTCGTGATGGACTTCACGGGGCTGATGTCCAGATTCCCCAACGACCGTCCATTGTCGGAATTCGACCGTGAACATCGCTTGCTGCAGAAAAAACGTCTCGACGTCCCGCTGCTGGCGCAGCTCTGCGTCGTGAAGATGAATTCCAACAGCTTGCTGTCGGTGGACCGCTGGTACGGCTGGCGGGGCTTCATCGCCTTGATCGGGGCCATAGGCGTGGCCTTTGGCGTGGGCGGCATCCTGATGCTGGCCTGGATCCTGGTGGTGGATAACGTGCCCAATGAGAATGGCCTCTGGGAGGCGATCTTCTTCGGCATGGCGATGTTCGCCGCGCTGGGGTTGGCTGGCGCCTGGGTCGCGTGCAAGGAGATGTTCCGCTGGACCTACTATCCGATTGCGCTGGATCGCAAGCACCGTCTGGTGCATGTGTTCCGGTTGGATGGCACCGTTTTGACCGCGCCCTGGGACAAGATCTACTTCACGCTGGGCCGGGGCAAGGGCACGTTCGGCTGGCTCAACTGGGACATACGCGGCCTGATCCTGGCCGAGGACGGCGTCACGGTGCAGGAGACCTTCGCCTTCTGCATCGCCACCAGCCGCGTGGAGAACGCCTATTCGCACTGGGAGTTCCTGCGCCGTTACATGGAGGAAGGCCCGCAGGCGGTGCTGGACGCGGTCCTGTACTGCATGCCGGTGGACGGCAAGCGCGAGAGCTTCGCCTTTTCCAAAGAGCGCGTTTTCGCCAACGACGCGCAAAGTCCGGGCTTCATGTATCTGATGATGATGCCGTTCAACTACTTGCACGCCATCATGCGCTGGGCAGTCATGCAGACCAGCAAGATCCCGGCGTTTCCGCCGGAGATCGAGGCTACGCTGCAGCCTGAGCCGGGCGACAAATACGTGCGCGACGCGTCGATGAATCCTGAGGATCTGCGCTAGGCGCGGCCCCTGCGGCGGCGCGGGCGCCTGTATTTGCGCCAGGCGGATTTGCGCTAGGATTACCCCGACCATTCCGCCCCTCCCCCTGGAGCCCCCCGCATGACCGACCTCAGCGCCTTCCCCATCACCAAGAAGTGGCCCGCCCGGCACCCCGACCGCATCCAGCTGTATTCGCTGCCCACGCCCAACGGCGTGAAGGTGTCGATCTTGCTGGAGGAGACCGGGTTGCCCTACGAGGTCCACCGGGTCAGCTTCGACGCCCGGGACCAGTTTTCCCCCGAGTTCCTGTCGCTCAGCCCGAACAACAAGATTCCGGCCATCCTCGATCCCAATGGCCCCGACGGCAAGCCGTTGGCACTGTTCGAGTCTGGCGCGATCCTGATCTACCTGGCCAGCAAGGCGGGCAAGTTCCTGCCGGCGGACACGGCGGGGCGCTACGAGACGCTGCAGTGGATCATGTTCCAGATGGGCGGCATCGGCCCGATGTTCGGCCAGCTGGGTTTCTTCCACAAATTCGCCGGCAAGGACTACGAGGACAAGCGTCCGCGCGACCGGTATGCGGAGGAGTCCAAGCGCCTGTTGAACGTGCTGGACCAACGGCTGGCGGGGCGCGACTGGGTAATGGGCGATGAATACACCATTGCCGATATCGCCATCCTGCCCTGGGTGCGCAATCTGGTGGGCTTCTATGGCGCGGGCGAGCTGGTGGAGTTCTCGCGCTTCAAGAATGTTGCACGGGTGCTGGAGGCTTTCGTGGCCCGCCCGGCGGTGGCCCGGGGCCTGACGATACCCGCCTGAGTCGGGGGGCGGCTGCGCGGCCGCTGCCTGAGCGGCCGCGTGCTTGCGGTTTCCCGTCGTCCGCTGCGGGCTTGCGGCAAATCAAACAAGCCCGCAAGTTATATGTTTTTCGGTCATTAACTTATTACTGAAAGGCGTAAGCTTCCTCCATAAGCTGGACAGGCCGTACGAACACCCCGACGTGCACGCTGCCCAGCGTGCAACGGAGGGCAGTAATGAAGAGGATCGGGATCAAGGTCGCGGTGGGCCTGCTGGCGGCTGCGGGCCTGGCCATCGGCGGCGCGCAGTTGCTGACCGCGAATCGCAAGGCCGACGCGGTGGCGTCCGTCGACGTCAACGACAGGCGGTTGGCCGAAGCCGGCGCCTACATCGCGCGCACGGGCGACTGCGTGGCCTGTCACAGCGTACCCAATGGCAAGCCCTTCGCGGGCGGCCTGGCGATGCAGACGCCGGTCGGCACCATTTATTCGTCGAACATCACGCCCGACAAGCAGACGGGTATCGGCGGCTACAGCTACGCGGATTTCAAGAACGCGGTTCAGTACGGCATCCGCAAGGACGGCACGCCGCTGTATCCGGCCATGCCGTATCCCTCGTACGCCATCATGCCGGACGCGGACGTCCAGGCGCTGTACGCCTACTTCATGTCGCAGGTGGAGCCCGTCAGCCAGCCCAGCGCGGATTCCACCATTCCGTGGCCGCTGAACATGCGCTGGCCCATGGCCTGGTGGCAGTTGCTGTTCGCGGGCAAGCGCGAGTTCGCGGCCCCGGCCGGCGCCGATGAAAAGCTGGTGCGCGGCGCCTATCTGGTCGAAGGCCCGGGCCACTGCGGCGCCTGCCACACGCCGCGCGGCCTGGCCTACCAGGAACAGGCGCTGTCCCTGGCGGACGGCGACGCCTTCCTGTCCGGCGCCGTGATCGACGGCTGGCGCGCCAAGAGCCTGCGCGGCGAGGCCCAAGGCCTGCAATCGTGGAGCGCGCAAGACATTGAACTGTTCCTGAAGACGGGCCGCACCGACAAGGTGGCGGCATTCGGCGCGATGGCCGACGTGGTTGAGCACAGCACGCGCTATTTCACCGATGGCGACCTTGCCAGCATCGCGGCCTACCTGAAGCAATTGCCTGCGACCGGCGGCAAGCTCGCCGCCTTCCCGCCCAAGGCCGACAGCACCACCGCATCCCTGCGCGACGGCCGCTACGACTCGCGCGGCGCGGTCATCTACGCGGAGCAGTGCGTGGTGTGCCACCGTGCCGACGGGCAGGGCATGCCGCGCATTTTCCCGGCGCTGGCGGGCAATTCGGCGGTGTTTGCGCAGAACCCACAGTCCATCATCCAGATCACGCTGGAAGGCGGCAGGATGCCATCCAACGACACGGATGCCATGACGTTCGCGATGCCGGGCTTCAAGCACCTGAGCGACCGCGATATCACAGACGTGATCAATTTCATCCGCACAGGATGGACCAACCAGGCGCCCGCGATCGGCGAGAAGGACGTCGCGCATATCCGCGAGTTCCTGGCCAGCAAGAAGCCGAACATCGGCGGAGGCAAGCATGAGTAAGCACATCAGGATCGCCGCGCTGCTGGCAGCTGCCATCGCCGTGGGCGGCTGGACGGCTGCCACGGCCGAACCCGAGGCCGCGGCGCCAGGCGCGCGCAGCACTTTCCCGGTGCTGGACAAGGACGGCAAGCGCCTGCCGGACTACACCATTCCAGCGGACACCCAGATCGCCGCGCAGCCCAACGCGGACCAGATCAACTACGGCAAGCGTCTCCTGACCGAGACGCGTCGCCTGCTGCCGCAGAACACGGGCGCCAGCCTGAACTGCAATAGCTGCCACGTGCAGGGTGGCAAGAAGCCGCTGGGTGCGCCCTACATCAACACGGTCAATTCGTTCCCGCAGTTCAATCCGCGCGCCAACCGGGTGGTGACGCTGGAGGATCGTATCAACGGCTGCTTCATGCGTTCGATGAACGGCAAGCCGCTGGAGAAGGACTCGGCGGAAATGCAGGCCATGATCGCCTACATGAAGTGGCTGGCCCAGGACGTGCCGCACGGCGCCAAGGTGCAGATCGAGAACGCCTGGCCGATAGACACCAAGCTCGTGCCCGACGCGGTGCGCGGCAAGAGCCTGTATGCGGCCCAATGCGCGTCCTGCCACGGCGCCAATGGCGAGGGCAAGAAGGACCATTCGGGCGATATCGCCTTTCCGCCCTTGTGGGGCGACGAGTCCTTCAATATCGGCGCGGGCCTGGCGCGCACCTACAAGGCCGCGGCCTTCATCCGCAACAGCATGCCGATGGGCGTGAACACGCATGGCAGCTGGGGCGAGGGCGGCGTGCTGTCGGACCAGGACGCGGTGGACGTGGCTGAATACTTCACCCACATGCCGCGCCCGGATTTCGCGGGCAAGGACAAGGACTGGCCGCAAGGCAAGAAACCGAAGGACGCGCGCTACTGAGGCGCCGCCGCCCAGCCTCTACAATCGGCCCTGTCATCCCTTATGGAAAGCCGGGGCCGCCCATGGAACTGCGCCAACTGCGTTACTTCGTCCGCGTCGTGGAGGCGGGCAGCATCGGCCGCGCCGCGCAGTCCATCGGCATGGTGACCTCGGCGCTCAGCCAGCAGATCAGCCGGCTGGAGGGCGAATTGTCCACCCGGCTGCTGCGGCGCAGCGCCAGCGGCGTGGAGCCCACCGACGCGGGGCTGGCGTTTTTCCGCCAGGCGCAGCTGGCGCTGCGCCACGCCGACGATGCGGTGCACGCGGCGCAGCAGGCCAGGCTGGCGGGCCACGTCAGCGTGGGCCTGCCTTCCACCACCGCCGCCATCCTCGGCGCGCCCTTCGTGCAAGCCATGAATGAGCGTTATCCCGACATCCGCCTGCATCTGGTGGAGGCGCTGTCGGGCCATTTGAGCGACATGCTCAACGGCCGCCTGCTGGACCTGGCCATCGTGTTCCAGGCCGAATCCGCGCGGCGCTGGAGCATTACGCCTTTGCTGGACGAGCCGCTGTTCCTGCTGGCCCATCCCGGCATGCCGGGTTTGCCGGCAGGCGACACCACCCGCATCGAAGCTATTGCGCATCTGCCGCTGGTCCTGCCCAGCGGACGCCACGGGCTGCGCGCGCTGGTCAACCACGCGTACCAGCAGTCGGGTCGCGCGCCGCTGGTGGCGGTGGAGGTGGATGGCCTGCCGGTGCTGATGGACGTGGTGCAGCTGGGTCATGTGGCCACCATCCAGCCCAGTTCCGCCATGGCGCGGATCGCGCCGGGTCAGTTGCACATGGCGCGCATCGACGACGCCCACCTGTACCGTCCCAATCTGCTGGCCAGCCTGTCCGAGGACGAGCTGTCGCCCGCGGCCCTGGCTGCCCGCCTGGTGCTGGCGGATGTCTCGCGCACGCTGGCGCGCGCGGGCAAATGGCCGGTGGTGACCCTTCACGATTCATGAAGACCTGTTGACGCCTGGCTGATATCGGCGGGTGCGCTTGCTCGCTACAGTCCGTTCCTTGGAAGAGGAACAATGGCATGGTCGATGTCTTGGTGGTGGGAGGGGGCAACGCGGCGCTGTGCGCGGCCCTGATGGCGCGAGAGGCCGGCGCCAGCGTGCTGCTGCTGGAAGCGGCGCCGCGCGAGTGGCGCGGCGGCAACTCGCAGCACACGCGCAATCTGCGCTGCATGCACGATGCGCCGCAGGACGTGCTGATCGAGGCCTACCCCGAGGAAGAATACTGGCAGGACCTGCTCAAGGTGACGGGCGGGCTGACCAACGAGCATCTGGCGCGCCTGGTCATCCGCGAATCCTCCACCTGTAGGGACTGGATGCGCCGCCACGGCGTGAATTTCCAGCCGCCGCTGTCGGGCGCGCTGCACGTAGCGCGCACCAACGCTTTCTTCATGGGCGGCGGCAAGGCTCTGGTCAACGCCTACTACCGCAGTGCCGAGGCGCTGGGCGTGCAGATCCGCTACGACGCCCCGGTCGACTCGCTGGAGCTGGACGGCGGGCGCTTCGTGGCCGCGCGCATCGGCGCTGAGCGCATCGAGGCGCGCGCCTGTGTGCTGGCGGCCGGCGGCTTCGAGTCCAACCGCGAGTGGCTGCGCGAGGCCTGGGGCCAGAACGAACGCGGCGAATGGCCGGCCGACAATTTCCTGATCCGCGGCACCCGCTACAACATGGGCGTGCTGCTGAAGTTCATGCTGGATGCGGGCGCGGACAGCATCGGCGATCCGTCGCAGTCGCATTGCGTGGCCATCGACGCGCGCGCGCCGCTGTACGACGGCGGCATCTGCACGCGCATCGACTGCGTGTCGCTGGGCGTGGTGGTCAACCGGGAGGCGCGCCGCTTCTATGACGAAGGCGAGGACTTCTGGCCCAAGCGTTACGCCATCTGGGGTCGCCTGACGGCCATGCAGCCGGGGCAGATCGCTTATTCCATCATCGACGCCAAGGCCGTGGGCCGCTTCATGCCGCCGGTATTCCCGGGCGTGCAGGCCGACACCTTGCCGGAACTGGCCGTGAAGCTGGGGCTGGATCCGGCGGTGTTCGAGCAGACGCTGCGCGACTACAACGCGGCCTGCCGCGTCGGCAAGTTCGACCACACCGCGCTGGACGACTGCCATACCGAGGGCCTGGCGCCGGCCAAGACGCACTGGGCGCGGTCCATCGACACCGCGCCATTCTATGGCTATGCCTTGCGGCCCGGCATTACCTTCACCTACCTGGGCCTGAAGGTGGATGACACCGCCGCGGTCCGGTTCAACGACATGCCCAGCGACAACCTGTTCGTCGCGGGCGAAATGATGGCTGGCAATGTGCTGGGCAAGGGCTATACGGCCGGGGTGGGCATGTCCATCGGCACGGCCTTCGGCCGCATCGCCGGCACCCGGGCCGCCGCCGCCGCGCGCGGCCGGCACCACGCGGAAGCACGATATGAAGCAGCTTGAAGCCCTGGCGCGCGAGGCGCAGTCCTTTTCCACGCCGCATGCCGAGGCGGCGCCCGTCATGGCCGAGCAGCCGGTGCGCTGGCTAGGCAAACAGGCCAAGCCCCAGGCGGAGCTTCTGACCGGCGATGAAACCGAAGTCGCCCGCGTCATGCAGATCTGCAACGCCTGCCGCTATTGCGAAGGATTCTGCGCGGTGTTTCCCGCCATGACCCGCCGCCTGGAATTCGGCAAAGCCGATCTGAACTACCTGGCCAATCTGTGCCACAACTGCGGCGCCTGTTTGCACGCTTGCCAGTACGCGCCGCCGCACGAGTTCGCGGTGAACGTGCCGCAGGCCATGGCCCGGGTCCGGATGCAGACCTACACCGATTACGCCTGGCCCGCGGCGCTGGGCGCGCTGTACAAGCGCAATGGCCTGGTGTTGTCGCTGGCGACCGCCGCCGGTCTGGCGCTGTTCCTGACGCTGGCCGTACTGATGGCGGGCGGCCTGTTCCACGAGCCGATGGCCGGCAACTTCTATGCCGTGTTTCCGCACAACACGCTGGCGCTGATGTTCGGCGTGGTGTTCGGATTCTCGATGCTGGCCTTGGGCGTGGGCGTGACGCGCTTCTGGCGCAATGTCAGCCCGGGGGCGGCCACGGGCGCCGCGGTAGCGGAGGCGGCGCACGACGCGCTGCGGCTGCGCTATCTGGATGGGGGGCATGGCAAGGGCTGCAACAACGCGGACGACGCCTTCACCTTGTGGCGCCGCCGGTTCCATCACTTCACGTTCTATGGGTTCATGCTGTGCTTCGCCGCTACCTGTGTGGCGACGCTGTACCACTATCTGCTGGACCTGCAGGCGCCGTATCCGTTCTGGAGCGCGCCGGTGCTGCTGGGCACGACGGGCGGCATCGGCCTGCTGATCGGGCCGGCGGGGCTGCTGTGGTTGAACTTCAAGCGCCATCCGCAGCAGGGCGACGCGGCGCAAAAACCCATGGACCGCGGCTTCATTGCGCTGCTGTTCCTGACCAGCGCCACCGGCCTGGCCTTGCTGGCCGGCCGCGACGGCGGCGCGATGGCGCTGCTGCTGGCGATTCATCTGGGCGTGGTGATGGCGCTGTTCCTGACCTTGCCCTACGGCAAGTTCGCCCATGGCATCTACCGTTCTGCCGCGCTGCTGAAATGGGCCATCGAGAAACGCCAGCCCAACAAGCTGCAGCTGGGCTCGGACTGAAGGGCCGCGTAGTCGCGGGGATTTGACGGCGCCCGCCGACGGCGCCGCGACCGATAACAAACCAGGAGACTTCAATGTTCCGTACTTCCTTGCTGGCGCGCACCGCGCTGGCCGCCTGTCTGCTGCCGGCCTTGCCGGCGGCGCAAGCCCAGTCCTTCCCCACGAAGCCGATCACGCTGGTGGTGCCGCATTCCGCGGGCGGCACCTCGGACATTCTGGCGCGCACCGTCGCGGCCGAGGCCGCCAAGACCCTGGGGCAGACCATCGTCATCGACAACAAGGGCGGCGCCAACGGCACCATCGCCGCCAAACAGGTGGCCACGTCCGCGCCCGACGGCTACACGCTGTTGCTGGCCACCGCCAGCACGCATGGCATCAACCCGTCCTTGTATTCGCGCATTTCCTACGACGCAGTGAAGGACTTCACGCCCGTCACGCTGCTGGCCACGGTGCCCAACGTGCTGGTGGTGGGCAAGCAGGTGCAGGCCGCGAACGTGCAGGAGCTGGTCGCCTATATCCGGTCGCAGGGCGACAAGATCAACATGGGATCGGCCGGCGCGGGCACGCCCGGCCACCTGGCTGGCGAGATGTTCAAGAGCGCCGCGAAGCTCCAGTTCACGCACATTCCCTATAAGGGCGGCAGCCCCGCCATCACCGACCTGATCGGCGGCCAGATCGACTTCATGTTCACCACCATCCCTGGCGTGCTGCCGCACGTGAAGGCAGGCACGCTGCGCGCGCTGGCGGTCACGTCGCCGCAGCGCTCGCCCGCTATGCCGGATATTCCGACCATGGCGGAATCGGGCCTGCCGGGCTTTCAGGCCGTGTCGTGGCACGGCATCGTCGCGCCGGCCGGCACGCCCGATGCCGTCGTCGCCACCTTGAACCAGGCCCTGAGCGGTGCGCTGGCGGCGCCGGCCGTCAAGCAGCGCCTGATGGAGGAGGGCGCGCAGGCTTCCAGCCTGAACACCGCGGCGTTTGGCGCCTTCATCCAGAGCGAGATCGCGGCGTGGGCCAAGGCGGTCAAGGACTCGGGCGCGACCGCGAACTGAGGCCGGTGGCATGCCGGGGGCGGTATCTTAGAATAGCGCATGCTGATAACTGCCCTGCTTACGACGCTGGTCCTGGCGTCGGGTAACGCCGCCGCCTTCGAGCTTTCCTGCATTTATTCGGACAAGACCGACGAAGGCGTGTTCGACATCGTGGAACACTGCGCCCGCGAGGAAAACGGCGGCATCGTCTTCAATCCCGAGATCCTGCGCCGGATGCAATTCGGCGACGATGGCTTGACGCCCGCAGGCGTCGGCGAAGCCTGGCGCTGGGTGCGGCCTGACGGCCGGTCGGTGCCGGTGATCACGTACGACAATGGCCCGGACGAGTTCGAGGAAGGGCTTGCGCGCGGGCGCCGGCCGGAAGGCATGGCGTACTACGACAAGCAGCTGAACCTGGCACTGGCCACCTCCTATGCGTGGGCCGAGCCTTTCAGCGGCGGCCTGGCCGCGGTCTGCAGCCGTTGCGTCATCGTGCCGGAAGGCGAGCACTCGGTGGTGGTCGGCGGCGATTGGGGCGCGATCGACCGCAAGGGCGCGTTGGTGCTGCCTCTGCGGCCGGACGCGGCATCCTTGCGCAGCGAACTGGAAGCCGCGAGAAAGCGCTGAGGGTTACGCCGGGGATCAGCCGCCGGCCAGCAGCTTGCCCAGCGTCGCCATGCCCTGTTCCATCTCCGGATTCCAGGGATGCCCGCCGTTCAACCGCAGGAAGTTGCCGAAGCCGCCGGACGCCGAAAACAGCGGACCCGGGGCGATGCTGATGCCGTGCCCGAGCGCCGCACGGTGCACCTTGAGCGTGTCGATGTGGGCCGGCAGCTCCACCCATACAAAGTAGCCCCCCAGCGGCCGCGTGGCGCGCGTGCCCTTGGGAAAGTAGCGGGCGATGGCTTGCAGCAGTTCCCCTTGCTGCTGGGCCAGCGCCTGGCGGAATTGGCGCAGGTGGCGGTCGAAGCCGCCCTTTTCCAGATAGGCGGCGATGGCGGCCTGGGTGGGCGCCGCGGTCGCCAGGCTGATGGTGAGCTTGTTGCGCATGATGCGCCGCGTATAGCGGCCGGCGGCCACCCAGCCCACGCGGTAGCCCGGCGCCAGGGTCTTGGAGAACGAAGAACAGTGCATCACGATGCCGTCGCGATCGAAGGCCTTGGCCGGGCGCGGGCGGCTTTCACCGAAGTACAGCTCGCCGTAGACGTCGTCCTCGATCAGCGCCACGTCGTGGCTGGCCAAGAGCCGCACCAGCGCTTCCTTCTTGTCGTCGGGCATCAGGCTGCCCAATGGATTCTGGAAGTTGGTCATGAGCCAGCAGGCCTTGGGGCGATGGCGTAGGATGGCCTGCTCCAGCGCTTGCAGGTCTATGCCTTCGCGCGGATGCGTGGCCACTTCGATGGCGTGCAGGTGGTTGCGTTCCAGCGATTGCAGCGCGGCGTAGAAGGTGGGCGACTCGACGATGACCGCGTCGCCGGGGCTGGTGACCGCCGCCAGGCTCAGGTTCAGCGCGTCCAGCGCGCCGTTGGTGATGATGATGTCGTCCACCGGCACCGACATGCCGTCGGCCAGGTAGCGCAGCGCGATGGCGCGGCGCAGCGCGGCGTCGCCCGGGCTGAGGTCGTCGATCGAGCCCCAGGGATCCAGGCGCTGGACCGTGGACGCCATGAACTTCGCCAGGCGTCCGTAGGGCAGCAGCGACGGGTTGGGAAAGGCCGAGCCGAAGGGCAGCATGTCGCGGCGCAGGGTAGCGTTGAGCACCTGCAGCACGTTGTCGCTGACGTCCACCGGATGGCGCCCGGCGTTGGCGCTGGACAGGCCGTCGAGTTCCGGCAGCGTGGCGTGCGGCGCGCGCAGCACGTAATAGCCGGAGCGGTCGCGGGCGCGGATCAGGCCGCGCGCCTCCAGCAGGTAATAGGCCTTGAACACCGTCGAGGGGCTGACCCCGCGGCTGGCGCTGGTCTGCCGCACCGAGGGCAGGCGGTCGCCCGCCCGCAGCAGGCCCGATCGGATCGAGGCGGTGATTTCTTCTGTCAGCCGTTCATAGCGCTTCATGGGCGGGTCCGTTTGCGTGGGTCGGAATCAGGTCGACATGCCGATGGCTCGCATCACCAGGCGCAGCGCATAGGCGGCCACGCCCAGCGCCGCGACGCTGCATGCCCAGATCATCGCCAGCCAGAGCAGGCGGCTGCGCCACGAGGGCAGGGAGGGTTGGGAGTGGTTCATCAGTGGAACTCCTCGCCGAGACGCACCTTGCCCCGGAACACGTAGTACGACCAAGCGGTGTACATGAGGATAATCGGAATGATCGCCAGCGCTCCCACCAGCGCGAAGCCCTGGCTTTGCGGCGGGGCGGATGCGGTCCAGATGGACACGTCGGGCGGGATGATGGCGGGCCAGATGCTGATGCCCAGGCCGCTGTAGCCCAGGAACAGCAGCGCCAGCGATAGCATGAAGGGACCGGCGTTGGGCATGCCCTTGACGCGGCGGATGAGGTCAAAGCCGGCCGCCGCGACCAGCAGTGGCACGGGCAGGAACCAGAACATGTTCGGCAGGCTGAACCAGCGCTGCGCGATCTGCGGCTGCGCCAGCGGCGTCCAGACGCTGAGCGCCGCGATCACGGCCAGCAGCGCCAGCGTCAGCGGCCGGGCGATGTCGCACATGTGGCGGTGCAGGCGGCCTTCGGTCTTCATGATGAGCCAGGTGCAGCCGAGCAGCGCATAGGCCACCACCAGTCCCGCGCCGGTGAACAGCGAGAACGGGCTGATCCAGTCCCAGGCGCCGCCCTGGTAGGCGCGGTCCACCACCGGGATGCCTTCGATGTAGGCGCCCAGCGTCACACCCTGGAAGAAGGTGGCGCACACGGAGCCGAGCACGAAAGCGCGGTCCCACAGCGGACGGTGGTGTTCGTCCGCCTTGAAGCGGAATTCGAACGCCACGCCGCGGAAGATCAGGCCCAGCAGCATGAACACCAGCGGCAGGTGCAGCGCGCTCAGGATCACCGAGTAGGCCAGCGGGAACGCCGCCATCAGGCCGGCGCCGCCCAGCACCAGCCAGGTTTCGTTGCCGTCCCACACGGGCGCCACGGTGTTGACCATGACGTCGCGTTCCTCGCGGTCATTGATCAGCGGAAAGAGGATGCCGATGCCCAGATCGAAGCCATCCATGATCACGTACATCATCACGCCGAACAGGATGATGACGGCCCATACCAGTGCAAGGTCGATGCCCATGGCCTCAGACTCCCGAATGCTTGCGTTGCGCGGGCTCGATGCCCGCCAGGGTGGAGGCGGCCGACAGCGGCCGCGAGGGCTGGCGCGGTTCGCCCGGGCCGCCCGACAGCGGCGCGTGGCCGGGGGCGGGGCTGGGACCCATGCGGATCAGGCGCAGCATGTACGACACGCCGGCGCCGAACACCAGCAGGTACACCACCACGAACAGCGCCAGCGTCAGTGTCAGTTCGCCCAGCCCGTGCGGCGTGGCCGCGTCGGCGGTACGCATGACGCCGTACACCACCCAGGGCTGACGGCCGATCTCCGTGACATACCAGCCCGCCAGGATCGCGATCAGTCCGGACGGCCCCATCCACAGCGCGAAGCGGTGCAGCCAGCGCGATTCGTACAGCTTGCCGCGCCAGCGCGACCACAACGCCCAGGCTGCCAGGGCGATCATCAGCATGCCCAGGCCCGCCATCACGCGGAACGACCAGAATACGGCCGTGGCGTTGGGGCGGTCTTCCGGCGGATACGACTTCAGGCCGGGGAACTGGCCGTCCCAGCTGTGCGTGAGGATCAGGCTGCCCAGGCGCGGGATGTTCACCGCGTAGCGCGTTTCCTCGCGCTCCATGTCGGGGATGCCGAACAGCGTCAGCGGCACGCCGGCGCCGGGCTCGTTTTCCCAATGGCCTTCGATGGCGGCGATCTTGGCGGGCTGGTGCTTCAGCGTGTTCAGGCCATGGAAGTCGCCGACCACGGCTTGCAGCGGCGCCACCAGCAGCAGCATGCCCATCGCCATCGCGAACATCTTCTTCACGGCCGGGCTGCGGTCGCCGCGCAGCAGGTGCCAGGCGCCGGAAGCGCCCACCATCAGCGCGGTCGCCAGGAACGCGGCGATGCCCATGTGCGCCAGGCGGTAGGGGAAGGACGGGTTGAAGATGACCGCCAGCCAGTCCGTGGGCACCACGCGGCCGTCCAGGATTTCGTAGCCGGCGGGCGTCTGCATCCAGCTGTTGGACGCCAGGATCCAGGTGGCCGACACCAGCGTGCCCAGGGCCACCATCACGGTCGAAAAGAAATGCAGGCCCGGCCCCACGCGCGACCAGCCGAACAGCATCACGCCGAGGAAGCCGGCTTCCAGGAAGAAGGCGGTCAGCACTTCATAGGCCAACAGGGGCCCGGTCACGCTGCCGGCGAAATCGGAGAAGAAACTCCAGTTGGTGCCGAACTGATACGCCATCACCAGGCCGGACACCACGCCCATGCCGAAGTTGACGGCGAAGATCTTGGTCCAGAAATGGTAGAGGTCGCGGTAGACGGTGTTGCGCGTGCGCAGCCACAGTCCTTCCAGCACGGCGAGGTAGCTGGCCAGGCCAATGGTGATGGCGGGGAAGATGATGTGAAACGAGATGGTGAAGCCGAACTGTATTCGGGCAAGCAATAGCGCGTCGCTATCCATGGCGGTATTCCTGACTTCTACGCCAGCGCGCCTCAACCGCCACAAGACGGCGTGCACTGACGGGTGTTTGAACTACACCCTGAAGTTAGAGCCGCAGCCCTTATCAGTACAGATTCAGAGAAAGCAGAAAAAAGCGGATCAGTTTGGATGGATTCTGGGATCTGCATCCATTATTCATAGGGAAAGCATCTGTGCTGCGGTTGTTTTCCGGTTTGCGAAGTTACAAAAAAAGCAGCACAGAAAAGGCGGGTGCGTCCCCTGATACGCTGATTTGGAGGCGCAGCCCGCCCGATCGGCGCATGGCCTCTACGAGGCGCAGCCCGCCCGATCGGCGCATGGCCTCTACGAGGCGCAGGCGCGCGCCGCTTCGTCGATCAGGCCGGCCACCTCGCCGGCGCGGGACGCGAGCGACGCGTGGCTCGCGTCCAGGGTGATGGTTTTGCGCGGATTCATGCGCGCGGCCATCCGCGTCTGGTTCTCGGGGGCGATCATCCGGTCCTGGCTGGAGATCTGATACCAGGATGGTTTGCTGCGCCATGCGGGGACGGATACCGTTTCGCCGAAGGCGCTGGCCAGTGGTGCCTTTTGCGTGACGGCCATGACCAGCCCTTCGTCGGCGGGCAGGTCCTGGCAGAAGCTCTCGTGGAACTTGTCGGCGCGCAGCCACAGGTAG
The DNA here is from genome assembly GCF_058783105.1 of Achromobacter sp. FW305-C-30-7. NCBI lineage: Bacteria > Pseudomonadati > Pseudomonadota > Betaproteobacteria > Burkholderiales > Alcaligenaceae > Achromobacter > Achromobacter sp. FW305-C-30-7. Next base: position 837,959 of record NZ_JBYSYI010000001.1, read on the forward strand.
CCGTCGCTGTCGGGCGCAAGATTGGGCGCGGCCGCCGGCAGGAGTTCCTGCGTGATGCCGCCGGGGCTTTCTCCCGCGTCCGGCGCGAAGGCGGCGATGTAGACCAGGCCGGCCACGTTGGGCTGGTTGCCGGCCTCGGTGATGACCGCGCCGCCATACGAATGGCCCACCAGCAACACGGGGCCCTTCTGCTGCGCGATCATCTTGCGTGTGCGTTCGGCGTCGTCGGCCAGGGACGTCAACGGCATTTCGACGGCATGCAGGTCTTGGTAGCCCTTGCGCGCCAGTTCCAGGATGACGCGGCTCCAGTGGGCGGCGCCGCCCCAGAAACCGTGGACAAGAATGATGCTGGGTTTGCTGCTCATGGTGCGGCTCCTTCCTCGGGATGGAGCAACGATCATGCGCGCGCCACGCCGGCGTCGCTACTGCTTTTGCGTGCCGGCGTGTTACAGCGGGCGAGGTGCGGGCGCGGCGACGGCCGGACGCTGCGCCCGCTGGCTCAGCCACACGCTGGCGACCACGATCGCCATGCCGGCGATCTGCGCGGCGCTCAGCTGCTGGCCCAAGAGGCCCCAGCCCAGCAGCACCGCCGTGATCGGGCTGAGAAAGCCCAGCGAGGACACCACCGCGGGTTCCAGCCGCGCCACGCCGCGGAACCAGAGCACATAGGTCAGCGCCGCGCCGATCAGGCCCAGGTAGGCGATGCCGGCCACGTTCAGGGCAGTCAGCGGCGGCAGAGCGGGCTCCGCGGCGAAAGCCAGCGGCACCAGCAGGATGCCGCCCGCCGTCAGCTGCCAGGACGTGAAAGTGAGCGCCGACACTGGCGGCTGCCAGCGGCGGCTGAGCACCGTGCCCAGGGCCATCGAGGCCGCGCTGATCAGCCCGGCCGCGATGCCCACGGGGTCCAACGCGGCCTTGGGCGTCAGCACCAGCAGCGCCACGCCGCCCAGGCCGCCCAGCGCCGCCAGCACCGACAGGCCGCGCACGGGCGTGCCCAGCAGGCTGCGCGCCAGCAGGATCACCACCAGCGGCTGGATCGCGCCCAGCGTGGCGGCCACGCCGCCCGGCAGGCGGTAGGCCGCCACGAACAGCAGGGCCCAGAAGACGGAGAAGTTCAGCGCGCCCAGGATGAAAGTGCGTAGCCACCAGATGCCGTGGGGCAGTTGGCGCACGGCCAGCAGCAGCAGGAGGCCGGCCGGCAGGGCGCGCAGCATGGCGACCGTCAGCGGGTAGTCCTGCGGCAGCATCAGGGTGGTGACAACATAGGTGCTGCCCCAGATGGCGGGCGCCAGGGCAGTCAACAGCAGATCGGAACCGCGGTTCATGGTCATGCTCCGAAGGGCTCAGGCGAGTTCGAGTACGTCGTTGACGGGGCGGCGCGGCTTCTGCGGCCAATTGCCTTCCTGCGCGTAGCCCATGGCGACCAGCATGACCGGCACTTCTTCCTGGCGCAAGCCGAAGGCTTCGGTCACGCCGGCGGCGTCGAAGCCCGTCATCGGGCTGGCCGCCAGACCCTGGGCCTGTCCCGCCAGCATCAGGGTGGAAGCGCCGAAGGTGGCGCTGCGCACCGCCTCGTCGCGGCGGGTCTGCGGCGAGTCGGTATAGAGGCGGCTGGCGGCGGCTTCCCACGACGGCACCATGGCCGCCGGCATGAAGCCCGCGTCCACCGAGCCTTGCAGGCGCTCGGCCATCCAGGCGGCCTGGGGCAGCACGCCCAGCACGATGAAGGTCACCGCCGCTTCGCTGACCTTGGGTTGGTTCCAGGCCAGCTCGCGCAGGCGGCGCTTGCCGTCCTGGCTGCGCACGGCGATGAAGCGCCAGTTCTGCAGATTGAAGGCGGTGGGGGCGCGGGTGGCCCAGGAGATCAGGGTGTGGATGTTGTCGTCGTCCACGCCGCGGGCGGGATCGAAGAAATTGGCGGAATTGCGTTGTGCGATTGCGTCGGTCAGGGCGTGGTTCATGGCTGCCATCCTTGGGTTTTGCTGAGATTGCCGGCGCCTCACATGCACGCCGATTCCATGAGCACAGACTAATTGAATCGTAGATTGGCGATAATATCCAAATCGATGGCAATATCATTCACTGATGGTGAATAATCAATGGATCATCTGACGGCGTTGAAAGTCTTCAGGCAAGTGGTGGAGCGGGGCGGCTTCGCGGCTGCGTCGCGGCAGATGGGCTTGTCGCCGGCCGCGGTCAGCAAGAACATCGCCGAACTGGAATCCCACCTGGCGGCGCGGCTGCTCAACCGCACCACCCGCCGCATGAGCCTGACCGAAGCCGGCGCGCGCTACTACGAGCAGGTGGCGCGCATCCTGGACGACCTGGGCGAAGCCGAGCAATCGCTGGGGCCGCTGCAGCAGGCGCCGTCGGGCACCTTGCGGGTCAGCGCGCCCATGTCGCTGAGCCTGGTCCGGTTGTCCGCCGCCATGCCGCGCTTCCTGGAACGCTATCCGCAGGTATCGCTGGACCTCAATCTGGAGGACCGCCGCATCGACATCGTCAAGGAAGGCTACGACGTGGCGATCCGCGGCACCGACAGGCTGGAGGATTCCAGCCTGGTGGCGCGCAAGCTGATGACGCTGGACCACGTGCTTTGCGGCGCGCCGGCCTACTTCGAGCGCCACGGCCTCCCGGCCTCGCCCCTGGCGCTGCGCGGCATGGAGCGGGTGCAGTTCACCTTGTCGGGCCACGCGGACGAATGGACCTTCAAGCGCGCGGGCGAGACCGAGCGCGTACCGGTGCGGGGGCGCTACCGGGTGAGTTCGAGCCTGGCGGTGCGCGACGCGTTGCGCGCGGGCTTCGGGGTAAGCCTGGTGCCGCGCATATACGTGCAGCAGGACCTGGACAGCGGCGCGCTGCAGGCGGTACTGCAGGACTGGCAGCCGGACGAGACCTACGTTTATGCGGTGTATCCGTCGCGCCGCCACATGGTGGCCAAGGTGCGCGCCTTCGTCGATTTCCTGCTGGAAGAACTGGGCGCGCCGCGGGAATGAGCCGCGGCGGCCCGGCGCCGCATCAATACATGTGCTGGCCGCCGTTCATGGCGACATTGCTGCCTGTCATGAATCCGGCGGCGTCGCTGCAGATGAAGGCGACCAGCGCGCCGATCTCTTCCGGACGGCCCAGCCGGCCCAGCGGGATCTGCGGCAGGATCTTCTCCTTCAATACCTCTTCGGGCACCGCCTCGACCATGCGCGTCGCCAGGTAGCCGGGCGAAACGGTGTTCACGGTCACGCCCTTCCTGGCCAGTTCCAGCGCCAGGGATTTGGTGAAGCCGTGAATGCCGGCCTTGGAGGCCGCGTAGTTGGTCTGGCCGAACGAACCCTTGCTGCCGTTGACGGACGAGATGTTGACGATGCGGCCCCAACCGCGGTCGGCCATGGCGCCGCACAGCGGCTGCGTCATGTTGAACATCGAATCCAGGTTGCCGCGCAGGACCTCCGTCCAGTTGTCGTAGCTCATCTTGCGCAGGCTGGCATCGCGGGTGAGGCCGGCGTTGTTGATCAGGATGTCGATCTGGTGGCCGTCTTCCTCCAGGCGCCGCGCCAGCGCCTGGCATGAGTCATGGTCGGCCACGTCCACCTTGTACATGGCGTAGCGGCGACCCTGGGCCGCTTCCGCGTCGATCCAGGCCCGCGCTGCGCTTTCGCTGGAGTGATAGGTGATGATGACCTTGTGGCCGGCTGCATGCAGGGCCTGCGCGATGGCCTGCCCCAGGCAGCCGGCCCCGCCGGTGACGAGCGCTGTGCGTTCAGCCGTCATGGTGGGCTCCCGGCTTGCTCGCGTCGCGCATGGCCGAGCATGCGGACGCCATCTGGTTGGACAGGGTCGTCCAGATCTGGGCCATGGGCGTGGCATCCAGGCCCATGGCGCCGCCGCTGGCCTGCTTCAGCCAACCCGTCATGGCTTCGCTGATGCCCGAGGCCAGGGTGGCCTGTTCTTCCAGCAGCGCGTGGGTGATGGCCTGACTGGCTTCAAGCTGGCTTTGCCATTGCTTGCGGGTGATCTCGCCCAGCGCGGGAGCGATCTCCTGCCAGTTGCCGGACTGCTGCAGCGGCGCCAGCGTGGCGAGATATTGTTCGGCATTGCCGCCGGCCAGGCGGCGGCCTAGTTCCAGCCAGCGCTGCTGGCTTTCCTGCGCAAGTTGGGCCATGCGCTGGCAGTAGGCGGCATTGGCGCTGGCGAGGCCCTGAGGCATGGAGGCAGTTGTCTTCTTCATCATCCGTCCTTTTAAGAGAGTGGTAAGGGGTAACGAATACACAGGCCTCACGCCATCTGGCTGAGGGTCTTGCGAAAGCGTGTCAGCGAGAACGCGAACAGCACCGAGCCGATCAGCGCCAACGCCAGGAAGGGTTGCCACACGACGCTCAAGCCCGCGCCGCGGTAGAGAATGGCCTGGCCGAGTTCCACGAAGTGGGTGGTGGGGGCGGCCAGCATGATGTCCTGCACGAACTGCGGCATGCTTTCGCGCGGCGTGGTGCCGCCCGACAGCATTTGCAGGGGCAGCAGCACTAGTACCAGAAGCATGCCGAACTGCGGCATGCTGCGCGCAAGCGTGGCCATGAATATGCCCATTGAGGTCGTCGCGAACAGGTGCAGCGCCGCCCCGACCAGGAACAGCGCCACCGATCCTTCGATCGGCACTTGCAGCAAGCCGCGTACCACGAACGTCAACGATAGCCCAGCGGACGCCAAAACCACCAGCCCCATCGACCAGACCTTGGCGACCATGATTTCGGTCGGCGTCACCGGCATGACCAGCAGATGCTCGATGGTGCCGTGTTCGCGCTCGCGGATCAGCGCCGCGCCGGTCAGGATGATGGACAGCATGGTGACGTTGTTGATGATTTCCATCAGCGCGCCGAACCAGGCCTGGGTCAAATTGGGGTTGAAGCGCATGCGCACGGCCAGCTCCACCGGCAGTTCGGTGGGTGCGCGGTAGCGTTTGACGAATTCATTGATCTCGTCGTTGATGATCTGCTGGATGTAGCTGCTGCCCGTGAACGCCTGGCTCATGCGGGTCGCATCCACGTTCAACTGGATTTCCGCGGGCCTGCCGGCCAGCACGTCGCGCTGGAAGTTCGGCGGGATGTTGACCGAGAACGTGTAGCGTCCCGCGTCCATGCCGGCATCGGCCTCGGCCGAGGTCGTCACTTCAGGCGGTGTGAAGTGGGGCGGATAGAAGGCCGAGGTGATGCGCGCGGACAGGGGCGAGACGTCCTCGTCCACCACGGCGATGGGGGCGTTGTGCAGGGTTTCCGGCACGGCCGTGGCCGCCGTGTAGATCATCAGCGTGAACGACACGAGGATCAGGACCAGCATCATCGGGTCGCGCGCCAGGCTCCACAGTTCCTTCACGCCCAGGCGGTAGATATTGGCCAGGTGCCGCATCTCAGGTCTCCTGTTTCTTCAGCAGCAGCGCCGAGGCGCCCAGGATGACGGGAATGGCGATCAGCAGCGGCCAGAACGAGCCTTGCAGGTTGGAAAAATCCAGGGCCTTGCTGAAGACGCCGCGGCTGATGGTCAGCATGTGGGTGGCGGGGTAGATCTGCCCGATCAGGCGGCCCGCGCCTTCCAGCGACGACACCGGGTTGAGCAGGCCGGCGAACTGCACCGCGGGTACCAGCGTGCCTATCATGGTGAAGAACAGCGCCGCGATCTGGCTGCGCGTGAAGGTGGAGGCCAAGAGGCCGATGGCAGTGGCCACCACGTTGTAGATCAGGGCGGCCACCAGCAGCGTCAGGAAGCTGCCGGTGATCGGCACCCCGAACAGCGTCACCGCCAGCAACGTCATCAAGAGGAAATTCAGCATGGCCAGCGCCACGTAGGGCGCCTGTTTGCCCAGCAGGAATTCCAGCCGCGTGACGGGCGTGACGTACAGATTGATGATGGAGCCCAGTTCCTTTTCACGCACCACCGCCAGCGCGGTCAGCATCGCCGGCATCATCAGGAGCAGCAGCGGGATCACCGCGGGCACCATGGCGGGCAGGCTGCGCACGTCCGGGTTGTAGCGGAAGCGCGTTTCCACGCTGACCGGCAGGGTTGCGTCCGCGCCCAGGCGTTCGCGCGCCTGCTGCATCAGCCAGCCCTGGTGCATGCCCAGCACGTAACCGCGTATGGTTTCGGCGCGCTGCGGCATGGCGCCGTCGATCCAGACGCCGATCTGCGCGCCGTTGCCGCGTTCCGCGTCGCGGGCGAAGCCTTGCGGTATCTCGATGGCCAGCGACAATTCGCCGCTGCGCATGCGTGCGTCCATCTCCTCGTAGCTGGTGATGGGCGGGTGCTCGATGAAGTAGCGCGAGCCCGCAAGATTCAGGCTGTAGTTGTGGCTCAGGCCGGTCTGGTCGCGGTCCATGACCGCGTAGCGCAGGTCCTCCACGTCCATGCTGATGCCGAATCCCATCACGAACATCAGCAGCAGCGACCCGGCCAGGGCCAGCGTGGCGCGCACCGGGTCGCGGCGCAGCTCCAGCGATTCGCGCCACATGTAGCTCAGCATGCGCTGCAGGCTGAAGCCGCGGTGTTCCGGCGCCTCGGCGGGCGCGGGTTCCATGGCTGGCGCGGCTGCGTCGGGCGAGTCTTCCGGCTGGGTGCCGGCGCCCGCATCGATCAAGTAGGCGATGAACGCTTCTTCTAGCGTCTTGGCGCCGCGCATCCGCGTGATCTCGTCCGGCGATGCGCTCACCAGCACCTTGCCCGCATGCATCAGCGACATGCGGTCGCAGCGCTGCGCCTCGTTCATGAAGTGGGTGGAAATGAAAATGGTGACCTGATCGTGGCGCGCCAGCGCGATCAGCAGCCGCCAGAAATTGTCGCGCGCGACCGGGTCTACGCCCGAGGTCGGCTCGTCCAGGATCAGCAGTTCGGGCTTGTGCACCATGGCCACGGCCAGCGACAACCGCTGGCGCACGCCCATGGGCAGGTTCTCGGGCAGGGTGTCCAGCGCCTCGCCCAGGTCGAAACGCTGCGCCATCTCGTCCACGCGCGCCGGGATTTCGGACTCCGGCACGTGGAACAGGCGCGCATGCAGCACCAGGTTCTGCTTTACGGTCAGTTCCCCATACAGCGAGAACGCCTGCGACATATAGCCCACGCGGCGGCGCGTATCGATGTTGCGGGGATCGACCTCGGCGCCGAACAGCCAGGCCTGGCCCTCGCTGGCGGGCAGCAGGCCCGTCAGCATTTTCATGGTGGTGGACTTGCCGCAGCCGTTGGAGCCCAGGAAGCCGAAGATCTCGCCCTTGCGGATACGGAAGTTGACGTGATCCACCGCGACGAAGTCGCCAAAGCGCATGGTCAGGTCGCGCGCCTCGATGGCGATCTCGGCGTCGTCGTCGATGGCCAGCGGCATGATCTCCACCGGCTTGTGGCCGCGGCGCTTTTCTTCCGGCAGCAGCGCAATGAAAGCGGCTTCCAGCGAATCCGCGCCGGTGCGTTGTTGCAGTTCGGCGGGCGTGCCCGTGGCCAGCACCCGGCCTTCGTCCATGGCGATCAGCCAGTCGAAGCGTTGCGCCTCGTCCATGTAGGCCGTGGCCACGATCACGCTCATGCCGCTGCGTTCGCGGCGGATCTGGTTGATCAGGTCCCAGAACTGCGCGCGCGCCAGCGGGTCCACGCCGGTGGTGGGTTCGTCCAGGATCAGCAGGTCGGGATCATGGATAAGGGCGCAGCACAGGCCCAGCTTCTGCTTCATGCCGCCGGAAAGCTTGCCGGCGGGACGCGACAGGAAGGCCGACATGCCGGTGCTGCGGGTCAGGCTGTCGATGCGCCGGCGGCGCTCGGCCTCGTCATGGCCGAACAGGCGGCCGAAGAACTGCAGGTTCTCTTCGACCGACAGCGTGGGGTAGAGGTTCTTGCCCAGGCCCTGCGGCATGTAGGCGATGCGCGGGCAGACGGCGTCGCGGTGGCGGCGGCTGGCCATGTCGCCGTCCAGCACGTCCACGCGGCCTTCCTGCACGGCGCGCGAACCGGCGATCAAGGCCAGCAGGCTGGACTTGCCCACGCCGTCCGGACCGATCAGGCCCACCATGCGGCCAGCGGGGATGTCCAGCGTGATGCCATCCAGCGCCACCGTCTTGCCGTAGCGCAGGCTGACGCCGGACAGCGTCACCACGGGGGCGGTGTCCGGGGAGTCCATCAGGGCACCTTGACTTCAAGGTTGGCGGGCCATTGCGCATCGGCGTCGAGCTTCAGCCAGGCCACGCCCGGCAGGCCGGTTTTGACCTGCTTCAGGTGGCGCTGCAGCAGCTCGGGGCTGATCTGGGCCTTGACGCGGAACATCAGCTTCTGCCGTTCGCTGGCGGTCTCCACCGTCTTGGGCGTGAACTGCGCGGTGCTGGCCACGAAAGACACCTGGGCGGGAATGACGTACTGCGGCGCGGCGTCGAGGACGATGCGCACGTCCTGGCCCAACGCCACGCGGCCGGCCGCCTGCTCGGGCAGGAAGAACGTCATGTAGACGTCGGACAGGTCCACCATGTTCAGCACCTTCCCCCCTGCGCCCAGCACTTCGCCGGGCTGTGCCACGCGGTATTGCACGCGGCCGTCGCGCGGCGCGCGCAGCTCGCTGTCGGCGATGTCGGCCTCGATGCGGGCGATGGTGGCCAGCGCGGCGGTGACGGCCGATTGCGCGCCGATCTCGGCGGCGCGCGCGGCGTCGATGGCGGCTTGCGCGGCCTTGACCTGCGCGCGGGCGGCATGCACCGAGGCTTGCGCGCTGCGCACGCGGGCGCGGTCGTCGTCCAGCTCCTGGATGGACGAGGCGCCTTCCTTGGACAGCGTCTCGGAGCGCGCCAGGCGGCGGCGCGCGGCGTCCAGCTCGCTTTCGCGCTGCACCACCACGGCCTCGGCGGCCAGCTTGTCGCTTTCGCGCTGCGCCACTTGCGCGCTGGCGCTGGCCGCGCCGTTGACGGCCTGCTGGTGCTGGGCGCGGGCTTCCTCGCGCTGCGCCTGCAAGGTGTCGATCTGCATGCGCGCCAGCGGCTGTCCAGCGGTGACGAAGTCGCCCTCGACCGCCAGCACCTCCTGCACGCGGCCGGCCAGCTTGGCGGCCACGTCGATTTCGGTGGCTTCGATGCGGCCATTGCCGCTGATGAAGCCCTCGCCCGGGCCGCTGTCGGACAACAGCCGCCAGCCGTAGTAGCCGCCAGCGGCGACCGCCAGCGCGATCAGGACAGGGACCAGTTTTTTTGTAGGCAGGCGCATTTGGGATCCTTGGTTCTTGGTTTATCGGGGGCTGGCGTCTGGCGCGGGGGCGGCTGCGGTCTGGGGTGCGGCGGGCGCTTGTGTGCCTCCGCCCAGCGCCGCATATAGCCGGACCCGGCTGGACAGCAGCGCACGGCGTGTCTGCGCGAGCTTCTGCTGGGCCGCCAACAGGTCGCGCTGCGCGTCCAGCACCTCCAAATAGGGCGAGGCGCCATGGTCGTAGCGCAGCTGCGCCAGGCGGGCGCGCTCGCTCTGCGCCGCCACGGTGGCGCGCAGCACGTCGACCTGCTCGGCCAGCCAGTAACGGGCGGACAGTGCGTCGGACACGTCCTTGAAGGCGGTCTGTATGGTTTGCTCGTAGGCGGCCACGGCCTGGTCGCGGCGCGCTTCGGTCAGGTCCAGGTTGGAAGAACGGCGGCCGGCGTCGAAGATCGGCAGGCTGATGCTGGGCGCGAAATTCCAGGCGCGGCTGCCGCCCGAGAACAGGCCGTCCAGCTCGCTGCTGGCGGTGCCGAAGGCGCCGGTCAAGGTGATGGTGGGCAGGAAGGCAGCGCGGGCCGCGCCGATGTTGGCGTTGGCGGCCTTGAGCTGGTGCTCGGCGGCGACGATGTCGGGGCGGTTGACCAGCAGGTCCGAGGGCAGGCCGGCCGGCAGTGCGCGCATGACGGAATCATCGTCCAGGTGTGTAGGCAACCTGGGCAGGTTCAGGGGCGCGCCCACCAGCAATTCCAGCGCATTGGCTTGAGCAGCGCGGGTCTGTTCCAGGTCCGCGCCCAGCGCCTTGGCCTGCTGCCATAGCGTCTCGACCTGGGTCAGGTCCAGCTTGGAGATCGCACCTTCTTCGAAACGGCGGCGGAAGATGCGCAGCGACTCTTCGCGCGAAGCGATGGTCTCGCGCGTCAGCGCCAGGCGTTCATCCAGTTCGCGCAGGGACAGGTAGCTGTCCGCCACTTCCGCGATCAGGCTCAGCGTGGCGGCCCGCGCGGCGGCGTCGGAGGCCAGGTAGTTCTGTAATGCGGCGTCCTTCAGGCTGCGCACGCGGCCCCAGAAGTCCAGTTCCCAGCTGGCCATGCCCAGGCCCACCTGATATTGGCTGGAAACCAGCGGCTGCCCCGTCAGGTTCAGGTCGCCCGGCACGCGGGCGCGGGACCCGTCCGCCTGCACGCCTATGGTGGGGAACTGGTCGGCGCGCTGTATGCCATACAGCGCGCGCGCTTCTTCCACGCGCAGCAGGGCGCGGCGCAGATCGCGGTTGTTGGCCAGGGCGCTGGATATCAGCGTTTGCAGCGCCGGGTCCGGGAAATAAGTGCGCCAGCCGATCTCGGCCGCCGCGGCGGCGCTGGCTGCGGTCGCTTCGGAACCCGGGGCCGTATAGGCGGCGGGCACGGGCAGGGCGGGGCGGTTGTAATCGGGCGCCATGGAAACGCAGCCGCTGGCCAGCAGCGTCAGCAAGGCTGCGGGAACGAAGCGCGCGGCGATCGTGGCCGGAAACGGGCGGCGTGTCATGCGGGGTCTCTCCAGCGCGTGGGCCGGGCGCGTCCCTGGGCAGGCAGGCTTGTGGCGCCGCCTTCGGGGCGGACCCGGCACCGGGTTCATGCTTGCAGCTATTGTGCAGTGCGGCGGCTGCGCATTCCTTGATCAGGATCAAAGTAACGACTGACTGGTCGGTTTTTAATGAACCGCACATGCACAGGGAGCAGAGAGATGGTCATGCAGCGCCGTCGTCTTCCTCCGGCGGTGCGGGTCGGGCAGATCCTCGACGCCGCGCTCCAGGAGTTTTCACAGGCGGGCTATGCCGGCGCCAGGATGGACGACATCGCGCTGCGGGCGGGCCTGTCCAAGGGCGGGCTTTATGCGCATTTCGACAGCAAGGAAGCCGTCTTCGAGGCCTTGCTGGCGCGTCACCTCAGCCCCTCGCGGCTCGACGTGGCCGCGGTGGTGGACGGCGCCGAGTCGCCGCGCCATCTGGCCGAACGCATCGTCAATCATCTCTACGTCAGCCTGGGCAATCCGGCCATGATCAGCACCATGCGGCTGCTGTTGGCCGAAAGCGGCCGCGTGCCGCACCTGGCCGCGCGTTGGCGGCAGGAGACCGCGGAGGCTCACCAGACCGACATCGCGCGGCTGCTGGAGCGCGCGCGGGCCCGCGGCCTGTGCGCGGATTGCGTGGCGCTCGAGCATCCCTGGCTGCTGTTGTCGCCCATCGTGCACACCCTGGTCATGTCCGTGCTGATGGGGCCAGGCGAGCGCATCGACCTGCCCGAGCGGCGCCAGGCGCATGTGGCGCTGATCTGCGAACTTCTGCGGCAGGGATCGGCATGATGGACGGGCGCGGAGTTTCTTGACGCTGCGCCCCGCTTGGTGTCCTATCCAGACTGGTCGCGCGGCGGCCATGCACGACCTATCCGGCGAGGTGACATGGCGACATCGGGCGTGAAAAGCGACACCCCATCCTGGCGTTATCTGCCGGTGGCCCTGGCATTGATTCTGCCCATCCTGGCCTGCGTCGGCTGGACCTGGCTGCTGGCCCACAGTGCGCAGCGGCTCGAAGGCGAAACTGCGGCGCGCATCGTGCGCGCCCAGGCCGAGAGCATCCTCGCGCAGTCCCAGGACATGCTGGGGCGGGTGACGGAGCTTGCGGGCAAGCCCTGCGCCGAGGTGTTGCCGGTGCTGCAGCGCTGGGGCACCTTGAACCCGTACTTCCGTTCCCTGGTCCTGGTCCGCGACAAGCGCGTGTATTGCTCATCGGCCGTGGGAGCGGTGGACGCATCGCTCGATGATTTCAGCAAATGGAAGGTCGACGTGTCGGCGCCGCAATGGCAGACGTCCGTGGCCGGCACGCCGCTGGCGCCCGACCGTCCGGCGATTCTGTTGGGCAAGTCCGGCGCGGACGGCGCCAGCAGCGGCATCGTGGTGGTGGACGGCCGCTACGCGCAGGACCTGGTGAATGCGGTCGCGACTATGGACGACCTGCAATTGGAACTGGTCGTCGGCAAACATGGCGCGCCGATCCGCAGCGACTCCTGGGGCGGCGCGGCGGCGCGCGCGGTGCCGTTGCGCGAGGAGGACGCGCGCGAGGACAGCGCGGCCGGCCTGAGGGTCAGCGTGCTGGCTCCGCCCGAAACCCTGGTGCGCGCATGGTCGCGCTCGATGGCGACGTACCTGCCGGTGGCGCTGCTGCTCGGGCTGGGACTGGCGTTGGGCACGCACCGCCTGCAAGCCAGCAGGCGGTCGTTCAAGGAGCAGTTGCGCCGCGCCATGCGGGCCAACGAGTTCCAGGTGCATTACCAGCCGGTCTATGGCCAGGCCACTGGCCGCTGCGAGGGCGTGGAGGCGCTGATGCGCTGGGAACGGCCGGGCATCGGGCCGGTGCGTCCGGACGTCTTCATCGCCGAGGCCGAGGCCGAGGGCATGATCATCCCCCTGACCCAGCACCTGCTCAAGTTGATCGAACGCGACATGGGCACGTGGCCCACGCCGCCGGACTTCCACATCGGCGTGAACATCGCGGCCGAGCACCTGTCGAGCGCGGAACTGTTGCCTGACGTCCAGGCTTTCGTGGACCAGGTCGCGGCGCGGCATCCGCTGGTGGTGCTGGAGATCACCGAACGCAGCCTGATCGCGGACAACGGCCAGGCCCGGCGCAATATCGACGCCCTGCGCGCGCAGGGCGTGCGTGTGGCGATCGACGACTTCGGCACTGGCCACTGTTCGCTGTCTTATCTGCAGAAGTTTCCGGTCGATTACCTGAAAGTCGACCAGGGCTTCGTGCAGGCCATCGGACCCGCGGGCGAAGAGGCGCCGGTGCTGGACGCCATCATCACGCTGGCGCATCGCCTGGGGCTTTCGGTGGTGGCGGAGGGCGTGGAAACGCCATATCAGTTCGACTACCTGAAGGCGCGCGGCGTGGCGTTCATCCAGGGCTATCTGTTTGCGCGGCCCATGCCGTCGGCCGAGTTGGTGCGCTGGTATGCCGGGCACGAACAGCCCGCCGCCGCCTAGTCCTCAGGCGGTCTTGCCGTTCGGGGCGGCCTTGGCGAAGAACAGGTCGGTGATGCTCTGGCTGTCCATGGGTTCGCCGTTGATGGCGCGGGTCAGCAGCTCGGCGCCCAGCAGTTGCACGGAGAACACCAGGTCGGGATTGACCCGCCGGATCTTCTCCAGGTGCTTGCTGGTGTTGACGAGCGCCACTGTCTTGGCGCCGCTCTCGCCGCATGCTTCCTTCGCGGCCAGCACGATGAACGCGTTCTCGGCATCGTCGTCGCGCAGCGCCAGCACGTAGCGCGCGCGCGTCACGCCCGCATTGTGCAGCACGTCCACGCTGGAAGGATCGCCTTCGATCAGGTCCGTGGCCGCCGGGTATTCCTGCGGCACGCCGGGAGGCACGATGACGGTGACTTCGTCGCCGCGGCGCCGCAGGCCGTCGTAGACGCTCATGGCGATGGGCGTCGCGCCGGCGATGATGATGTGATTTTTGCGCATGGCGGTGGAGAACCTGCCTTTGACCAGCCGTTTCAGATTGCCGCCGATCACCGGCCCGGCGATCGCGCTGATGGAGGTGGCGAAGATGGTGATGCCCAGGATGATAATCGACGCGGTGAACAGCCGCGCGGTGCCGCTGTGCGGGGTGATGTCGCCGTAGCCCACGGTGGACATGGACACGATGGAAAAATAGAGCGCGGTGGTGGCGTCCGTGATGGGCGGGTTGAATTCGTTGCCCAGGTAGAGCGTGCCGAAGACCGCGTAGATCAGCAGCGACAGCATGCTGACCAGGGCGAACAGCGAACCCGCCGTGACGCTGGCCCGGTCGAAGCGGCGCCAGTAGGCCACCAGTGCGATGACGAGCACCAGCGTATAGATCCCCAGGCCGGCGCGGCCGCCGTCGCCCATGATGGCGAAGGTGCCGACGCCAATCAGCAGTACCAGCGAAAACGCCCAGGCGATGCGGGCCTTGAGGATCAGCCCCAACGCAATGATCTGCAGCCCCACCCCCAGCACCAAACGCGGTATCTCCAGCAGGCCGACCACGCGCATGACCTCATGCCAGTTGTCGATGGCGAGCCAGAAACCGTATTCGCGTGCACGCACCTCGCGCAGCACGGGATGCATGAAGGCATAGCCGTCCAGCGCCACCAGGATGGCCAGGCACCAATTGGGCGGAAACAGCGCCAACAGTTTGCGCAGGCGGTGCTTGAGGGGAACGGGCAGTGTGGGCATGGGGTTTGGCGGGAACGGGTCCAGGTCCTTTGCCGGCATTGTAGGGGGCATGCCGCCCTATATCAGATATGTATGGAAGGCTATCAACAAAGAATTACTGGAAACCTGTCCGAGGTCCTAAACTTCGTGCATCAAACGGCTATCCGCGAGGAACGCCGCTGATAAGGGCGGGACGCCCGCTGTTTTACGCAGCGGAAGAATCGCCTGGCGTTGATCACGTTGCAGCTTGTGCCGGGACTAGAGACCCGGTCCAGGTTCACGGTCTGACCGTACGTGAGCAGTATGAGGCACGAATGTTGGAATCGCGTGATCCAGGTAGTAGGCATCAGTGCCGGCTGATGACTCCAGGTTCACGTGTTGTTTTAGCGCGGCGTCTTAACCTTTCGAGGCAGCGCCGCGTTTTTTTCGCCCAGGCCCCTTGCGGGCCAGGCTTCAAGTCGACGCGTTCGCGTCAGCCGTTTCGCGGCGCCAGTCATCCTGGGCCTCCAGCCGGCTCTCTTCCCCCATAACCCGAAAATCCAGGTCCAGCGTGATATCCGCTGCGAACATGTAGCCCCAGCCATGCACGGCGCGGATCGGCAGCGTCATCTGGTTGGCCGTCGCCTTGCGCCGCAAGCGGCTGATCATGACGTCGACGAAGCGGCGCCGCGTGATGCCGTTGTCCGCCTCGTCCGCGCCGTCCGCGTAGAAAGCGTCGCGGCTGACCTTGCGGTCAGGGGCGTTCACCAGTCGTGACAGGAAGTCGCGCTCGCCGGTCGTCAGCCCCAGGGTCCGGCCCGCGGGGCTGATCAGGGTCCAGCCCTTGTTCGCAAGGCGCCAGGTCTCGTGCATGGGCTCGTCCGGCCCGTGTCCATCGGACGCCGTATCCGCGCCGTCCAGGCCGACCGCGCGGCGCACCAGCGCCTGCAGCGCCGCCGCCAGTTCCAGGCCCGACACGTCCGGCGGCAGGCAGGCGTCCGCGCCGCAGAGCAGCGTGCGGATGCGGCTTTCGGCGTCGGCGAAAGTGGCGATGGCGACGATGCCCAGGCCGCGGTCGATCGCGCGCAGCCGCACCGCGGCATTGTGGATGTCGGGCAGCGGCGCTTTCAGCACCACCAGCGGGCAGGGGCGGCGGGAGTATCTGTCGTAGACGTCGGCCAGGTCGTGGCAGCGACGGACGTTGAAACCCAGGTGGGCAAGGGCTTCGATGAGTCCGGCATGCCTGGCATCGTCGTGGCCCAGAAAGATGACATCCAGCGTGTTGTTCATTGATGCTTCCAATGAGGAAACGGGGCATGGCGGCTGTGCCTGATGCCTAGGCCTGGCGCTGCGAGTCATGCCCGTCTCCCTGTGCTGCGCGCCGGGGCGCGAGAGCGCCGGGCGGTGTTGTTCGGATGGGCGCGAGGCCGGGGGGATTGCCCCTGGTTTCGTGCTTTCGCCGATGGCCGCCCATGCTTCGATGCTGCTTGGAAGTCACGCCCGTGTTTCATTTAAACACGGGCGTGTTTTTTTGTGAAGATACGTATCTGTAGTTTCTGACAGTAACAGAAAGCGCGGGCGCAGCGCTATGGAAACGCTGGAAATTGTGGTCGGGTTCGGGAATTCGGTGTTAACTCATTATGTATCGCCGATACATTATTTTCCATTTTGAATACTCTAACCGCCATAAACTCGCGCAAGTTTTTCTTGGCGAGGCGCCGCCGTGCAGATCGCAGCCGCTGCGCGGAGATACCGGTGCGGCGGGGCAAGCCGATGATAGATATGATTTTTTTAGGGCGCATGGGCCCTTTGCAAAGCGTCTGGCGCGTGCGCCGGCAGATGGTTGGCGCGATTTACGGATTAGCCCCGCAATTGGGGTTTAATCCGTTTGTTTGGCGCCAGTGCCGGGATGTTTTAATCAAATAAATAAATTCTTATTAATGTCTCGGGTTGATCGAGTGGACACGTTTAGCCATCGTCTGCGCAACGCAAGAATGCTTCAGGGATGGACTCAAAAGGACTTGGCGGCCGCGAGCAACCTGTCGCAAAGCGCTATCGGCAACTACGAAAGCGGGCAGCGCCGGCGGCCGTCGAGCGATGCCCTGATCAAGCTGACCCGCGCGCTGTGCGTCCATCCCATGTGGCTCAGCACCGGCGAAGGGCCGATGTCGAATCCCGATGCCGGCGCCAGCCAGGCAGACGCGGAGCGCGTGGCGCTGCCCGCCGCCTGGCCGTTCGAAACCATCTCCTATGCCACCTATGCGCGCCTGAGTTCGCAGGAAAAGCGGCAGATCGAACAGGTGCTGGCCGCCTACATCAAGGCACGCGGCGAATAGACCCGAGGGGCTGCGCGGGCGCGCTGGCAGGACGCCGCCGGGAGCCGGCCGCGGGCGCCAACGCATCGTCGTCGGTGCGCAGGCGGCTGCGCAGGCGTTCCACGGGATCCGCAATCACGCTGTTGAGCAGGGCCGAGAATGCAATGGTGCTCGTGATCACCAGGGCCGAGAACAGCAGCGGCTGATCCAGGTGCGCTTCTTCAAGCATCCACTTGAAGAACATGATCACCAGCGAATGGCAGATGTAGATCGGGTAGCTCAGCTCGCCTATCGCCTTGTCCAGCCTGTGGCGCGACTGGAACAGGAAGGCCAGCGGCAACAGCGCCACGAACAGCAGCACGGCCAGGCCATCGCGCACGTTGTGGTTCATGGCGATCGAGAAGTGCAGCACACAGTAGGCCGCCAGCACGGCCGTGCCGATCTCGGGCAGGCGCTTGACGCGCTGCGTCCAAGCCTTGTAGCGCGGCAACAGCACCTGGTGCGACAGCGAACCGAGCAGGAACAGCGCCAGTTCCGTCGGAAAGAAGCGGTAGGTCCAGGGGTCGCTCAAGCCTATGCCGGTGGCGATAAGCACGCCGCGCAGCGCCAATGATGCAGCCAGCAAGGCCAGCAGCCGCCGCGGCGAATGCAGGATGAAGGGAGCGACCAGATAGAAGCTCATCTCCACGCCCAGCGTCCAGGCCTGCGGCACCAGCAAGCCTTCATAGAGCGGCACTTCGCTATGCGCGAAGCTGCCGGTGAACGCCAGCGCGGAATGCTCGATGCCGAAGAACATGAGCCAGTCCTGGCCCATGATGAAAATGTTGGAGAGCACCAGGAATAGCTCGGCACTGAAAGGCAGGGCATCGTAGATGCGGAAGAATGCGCCGCCGCTCATCACGTGCGCCGTAAGCGTCAACGCGGCGACCGCAAGATAGATCGGGAACAGGCGCAGAAAGCGGTTTGCATAGAACTTGCCCACCGCGCCTTGATAGTTATCGGTGGCGGTGAGCACATAGGAAATCAGAAAGCCCGAAATGACGTAGAACAGCTGTACCGCGAGGCGGCCGCCTACCAGGTGATCGGTGGCGCCTGCGCCCAAATGGTCCAGCACCACTGACAATGCCAACAAGGTTCTCAAAAAGCCCATCGCCGTGTCTCCCCGGATTGATCTTATTTTTGGCTCCCTTGAGGAGCCGGACACCTGCGCCTGCGGTCGTTGCGATCGGCGTCCGTACCCTTGCGTGCCGGCCTGGCCCGGATGGCGATCTGTACTGATTCTGCGCGTCGACATGCGCCGCCGCCATGGGGCGTTCGATGCAGCAAGGCCATGCAATTGGAGCGTGGCGCCAGCTCGCCGTGCTGCTTTTGGATACCGCTTATGGGCTGAGGACGCGCGTGCTAGGCCACAAGGCCGGTTACAGTCGGGGTATGTGAAATTGATGGAGTTCCGTACATGCCTAAGCTCTTGTCCACGCGCTGCCGCTTGCTTGGCCCGGCCCTGCTGGCCGCGGCCCTGGCCGGCTGCGCAGGAACGACCGGAGGCGCGCGCCCGCAAGGCGCCGCCGCGGCCAATGCCGCCAGCAGCGCGGATTCGCTGGCCCAGACCAGTTGGGAACTGGTGCGCTGGACGCAGGCGGGTGGCGCGCTGCGCGACATTCCGCACGGCGACAACGGCGAACCCGTGCGCCTGACGTTCCTGGCGCAGGGCAAGCAATACCGCGTCAACGGTTTTGCCGGCTGCAACCGCTACATGGGCACGTACAAGCTCGAAGGCGGCAAGCTCTACATCGATGCCCCGGCCGCCACGCGCATGGCCTGCCCCGCGCCTGAACGCGCCCGCCTGGAGGCGGACTATCTGCGCGGCCTGAGCGCCATTGACACGTTCACGTTGGACAACGGCGGGGCGCCGCGGCATCTGACCTTCAACCTGCGCGGCGGCGACGTGCTGGAATTCGTGCGCCGGCAAGATCCGCCCACGCCCTGACGTGGCCGGCGCAGCGCGTATCAAAGAGTGTTAAGCCGTGAAAAGCGGTGCCGGAGCCAGCCTACAATGGCGTGGTCCGGCCCGCCGCCACGCGCGGGCCTGGCATTCCTCGTTTTTCCGGGAGACTCTCATGCCCTTTGCCGCGTCCCTGCGCTGGCTTGCGCCTTGCCTGTTGTCCATTGGACTGGCCGCCTGCTCTTCACCGCCCCAGCGCGCCGCGGATGGACAGGATCCCCGCTTCCAGCCGGCCTCCGCCTTCGACATGCTGGCGCAGACCAGTTGGGACCTGGCGCGCTGGACCTTGCCGGGCGGCGGCTTGCGGCAGATCCCGCATCCGTCTTCCAATTCGCGTCCGCTCACGGCCAGCTTCATCCATGACCAGGGCTCGCCGCGTATCTCCGGTTTTTCCGGCTGCAACCAGTACAACGGTTCCTATACCGTCGCCAACGGTCTTCTGATCGTGCAGGGACGTCCGGTGTCGACCATGATGGCCTGCGCGCCGCAGAATATGAAACTGGAGCAGGACTTCCTGGCCGCGCTGACCAGCATCACCGCCACGTCGGTGGACAACGCCAATAATCCGCAGCGCATGACCTGGGTGCTCAGTTCGGGCGACAGGCTGGACTTCGGGCGTCGCACCGATCCCATCGCGGGCGGTCAGCAGGGGCCGACCAAACTGGTCTACGTGAACTCGGAACGGGTGCCCTGCACCGCTGGCGCGGGCCGCGCCATGTGCTACCAGGTGCGCGACGGCGCGGGCCAGCCCTGGCAGCTCTGGTACGGTGAAATCACGGGTTTCAACTTCCAGCCTGGCGTGCGCTACCGCTTGCGCGTGGTCGAGGTCCGCAACCCGAATCCGCCGGCCGACGCGTCGACGCTGAACTGGGTGCTGGACGCCGTGGTCGAGCAGGAAATCGTCAATCGTTGAGCGGGATCAAGTGGGGCGGCGGGCGGGGAAAACCGCCCAGCGTTTACTATTACGCCTTTCGCCGCCCGCTTTTTTCCGCTTTTCCATGACTGCCGTCGTCAATATCGCCGCTTACAAATTCGTTTCGCTGGATGCCCTGCCGGCGTTGCGCGCCCGCCTTCTGGATGAGGCCGGCGTGGCCGGGCTCAAGGGCACCATCCTGTTGGCCGAAGAGGGCATCAATCTGTTCCTGGCGGGGGCGGCGGACGGCATCGACGCCTTCCTGCGCACGCTGCGCGCCGATCCGCGCTTTGCCGATCTGGAAGTGAAGTTCAGCCACAGCGACACCGTGCCGTTCCGCAAGCTGCTGGTGAAGATCAAACGCGAGATCATTCGCATGGACCACCCGGCGATTCGCCCCGAGGCAGGCCGCGCGCCCGGCGTGGACGCGCGCACGCTGGCGCGCTGGCTGGAAGCCGGCGTGGACGACGCCGGACGGCCCGTGGTCATGCTGGACACGCGCAACGCCTTCGAGGTCGATGAAGGCACCTTCAAGAATGCCATCGACTGGCGCATCGAGCGCTTTACGCAGTTTCCCGCGGCGGTGCAGGCGCACCGGGCGGAATTCGAGGGCAAGACGGTGGTCAGCTTCTGCACCGGCGGAATCCGCTGCGAGAAGGCCGCCATCTACATGAACGAAGTCGGCATTCAGAACGTCTACCAGCTAGACGGCGGCATCCTCAAGTACTTCGAGGAAACCGGCGGCCCGGGCTATGACGGCAAGTGCTTCGTCTTCGACGAGCGCATTTCGCTGGATCCGGCGCTGGCGCCCAGCAAAGCGTAAACGCAGAACTCCAATGACAAAGAGCCCGCATCAGCGGGCTCTTTGCATTCAGCGCGGCGTTGCGGGTTCAGCGCACGCGCATGCCGGGCTTGGCGCCGGGGAACGGCTCCAGCACGTAGATGCCGGCGTCCACCGATTCATCCGCGTGGCTGGCGGCCAGCACCATGCCTTCGGACACGCCGAACTTCATCTTGCGCGGGGCCAGGTTGGCCACCAGCACGGTCAGCTTGCCGATCAGGTCTTCGGGCTTGTAGGCCGACTTGATGCCCGAGAACACGTTGCGGTGGCGGCCTTCGCCGGCATCCAGGGTCAGGCGCAGCAGCTTGGTCGAGCCTTCCACGTGTTCGCAGTTGACGATCTGCGCGATGCGCAGGTCGACGCGGGCGAAGTCGTCGATCGAGATGGTCTCGGCGATGGGCTCGCCGCCGGGCACCACCACGGGGGCGGCGGGCGGCTCGAACAGGTCTTCCAGCATTTGCGGTTCGACGCGCTGCATCAGGTGCTTGAACGGCGCCACGCGCTGCGGCAGCACGGCGGCGTCGGCCCAGGTGAACGGCGCCTGCGCGCCGAACAGTTCCAGGGCCACGCGTTCAGCCAGCTCGGGCAGCACCGGCGCCAGCATCACGGACAGCGCCTTGAAGCCCGCCAGCGAGCGCGAGCAGATGTCCTGCAGGGCGGCCTTCTGCGCGTCATCGGCCGTGGCGATGCCCTTGGCCAGGACCCAGGGCTGAGCCGTATCGAACGCCTGGTTGAGACGATCGGCGTAGGCCATGATTTCGCGGATGGCGCGGTTGTATTCGCGGGCTTCCAACGCGGCGCGGATGGACTCCGCCTGTTCGGCGTACTCCGCGGCCAGCGCCGAGGTGTCGCCCGAATAGCCGAGGACTCCATCGAAATGCTTGGTGATGAAGCTGGCGGCGCGGCTGGCGATGTTGACGTACTTGCCGATCAGGTCGCTGTTGACGCGGGCGATGAAGTCCTCGGGGTTGAAGTCCATGTCTTCGACCCGTGCGTTCAGCTTGGCGGCGATGTAGTAGCGCATCCATTCGGCGTTCATGCCGAGTTCCAGGTAGCGCAGCGGCGAAATGCCGGTGCCGCGGCTCTTGGACATCTTCTCGCCGCTGACGGTGATGAAGCCGTGTACGTTCACGGCATCCGGCGTCTTGCGGCCGGCGAACTTCAGCATCGCGGGCCAGAACAGCGCGTGGAAATACACGATGTCCTTGCCGATGAAATGGACCTGCTCGGTGGGGCCGGCCGGATCGAGCAGCTTGTCGAAGTCCAGGCCCTTGACCGCGCAATATGACTTCAGCGAGGCCAGGTAGCCCACGGGCGCGTCCAGCCAGACGTAGAAGTACTTGCCCGGCGCGTCCGGGATCTCGATGCCGAAATAGGGCGCGTCGCGGGAAATGTCCCAGTCGCCCAGTTTGGCCTCGCCATCGTCCGAGCCCAGCCACTCGCGCGTCTTGGCCAGCATTTCAGGCTGCAGGTGCTTGCCGCCGGCGGCGTTGGAGCCGGTGGTCCACTGCTGCAGGAATTCCACGCAGCGCGGATCGGACAGTTTGAAGAAGAAGTGGTCCGAGGACTTCAGCACCGGCGTGGCGCCGGTCAGCGCCGAATACGGGTTGATCAGTTCGGTGGGCGCGTAGACCGCGCCGCAGACCTCGCAGGAATCGCCATACTGGTCCTTGGCGTGGCACTTGGGGCATTCGCCCTTGATGTAACGGTCGGCCAGGAACATGCCCTTGACCGGATCGTAGAACTGCTCGATGGAGCGGGTTTCAATCAGGTCCTGGGCCTTCAACGCGCGATAGATGTCTTGCGACAGGGCGACGTTTTCGGCCGAATCGGTGGAATGCCAGTGGTCGAAGCGGATGTGAAAGCCGTTCAGGTACTGCGGGCGCTCGGCGGCGTAGCGTGCCACCAGGGCCTGCGGCGTGATGCCTTCCTTTTCCGCCTTCAGCATGATGGGCGCGCCGTGCGCGTCATCCGCACCCACGAAGTGCACCGTGTGGCCCGCCATTCGCATCGAACGAACCCAGATATCGGCCTGGATGTACTCCATGATGTGGCCGATGTGGAAAGATCCGTTGGCGTAGGGCAGCGCAGTGGTGACAAAAAGGGTGCGAGACATGGTTGTCTTTGGAGGTTGAGGGAAAAAGGGGGTAGGCCGGCCATTTTAGGGCAAGCGCGGGGACTTGCCCGGCAACGCCCCATCAATGGCTCAACCCGCCCTTCGCGGCAAGCGAATCAGGCGGGTTGCGTAAGAATGCGGGAACCGGCGCGGATGCGGGGGGCGGCCATCCGCGGGCCGTCCGGCAAGTCAGCTGTGTGGGCGCATAGGCCCACGGCCCGCTTGCGCCGCGGGCGGCGCAAGCATGCTGAAAAGCCGCCGTCAGCGGATTTCGCGGGCTTCGACGTCGATCACGTCGCCGCGCGGCTGCGTGGCGAAGGGGGCGGTGGCGGACTGGAACGGTCCCGGGCGGGCGCCCTGGCGCTGGCTCCAATAGGCGCGTACGCCGAAAGGTTTGCCGCGCACCTTGGCGACCACGTACAGGATCGCCACGGCGATTGCCGTGGAAAGCATGAACACCAGCGCCATCGCCATGCCGATCAAGGCCAGGGCGGCGAATAGGACGGCACGAAAGAAGCGGATAAGTGTGTTGGTCATGAAGATCGGATGCAAAACGCAGCGAAAGGTTCCCGGGTATCCGCTATCCTTTAGGGGATGGCGGGCCGCAGAAGCCGCGCTGCCTACGGAACCATAGTGACATGAGTATAACGATAGAACAAATTCGCGCCGCGCTGCGCGCCGCGCAGGACCCGAATACTGGTATGGATTTGGGTGTTTCTGTAAAAGATCGTGACATCAAGCTGGAAGGCGGACGCGTTTCGCTGGTGCTGGAGCTGGGCTATCCCGCCGACGCCGCGCGCGCGCAGGTCCGGGACATCGCCGTGGCGGCGCTGGCCGCCGCCGGCGTGGCCGATGCCCAGGTCGAGGTGACCTGGAAGGTCGCCGCCCACGCGGTGCAGAAGGGCCTGAAGCCGCTGTCCAATGTGCGCAACATTATTGCGGTGGCCTCCGGCAAGGGCGGCGTGGGCAAGAGCACCACGGCCGTCAACCTGGCCCTGGCCCTGGCGGCCGAAGGCGCCAAGGTGGGCGTGCTGGACGCGGACATCTACGGGCCCAGCGTGCCGACCATGCTGGGCATCTCGGGCCGCCCCGAAAGCCTGGACAACAAAAGCATGGAGCCGCTCACGGGGCACGGCCTGCAGGCCAACTCCATCGGCTTCCTGATCGACGCCGACTCGCCCGCCATCTGGCGCGGCCCCATGGTGACGCAGGCGCTGGAACAGCTGCTGCGCCAGACCAACTGGCGCGACCTCGACTACCTGATCGTCGACATGCCCCCCGGCACAGGCGACGTGGCCTTGACGCTGGCACAGAAGGTGCCGGTGGTGGGCGCCGTCATCGTCACCACGCCGCAGGACGTGGCGCTGCTGGACGCGCGCAAGGGCTTGCGCATGTTCCAGAAGGTCGACGTGCCGATCCTGGGCGTGGTCGAGAACATGGCCATCCATATCTGCTCGCAATGCGGGCACGCCGAACATATCTTCGGCGAGGGCGGCGGCCAGCGCATGGCCGAGCAGTACCAGACCCCCTGGCTGGGCAGCCTGCCGCTGACCCTGGCGATCCGCGTGCAGACCGACGCCGGCTCGCCGACCGTGGTGTCGGATCCGGGCAGCGAAGCCGCGGCCCTGTACCGCGGCATTGCCCGCAAGCTGGCGGCTGGCGTGGCCGCGCTGCCACGCGACATGGCCGGGAAATTCCCGTCCATCGTCGTGCAGCAACCGACCTGACGCATGCGGTGGGCAGCACGCGCCTTCTTGGCGGGACTGGTGGTGATGACGGGCGAGGCATGGGCCAAGCGCCCGGAAATCATCGTGGACCCGGGCGGCGTGCCGCCGGCCGCCCTGCAGGCGATCACCGAGGCGGTCGATGCGATCGCGCGGCTGGCGGAAGATCAGGACGGCGGTGAAATCAACCGCTTGCGCCGGCGCGCGCGCGACGCGACGCTGGCGGCCCTGGCCACCCAGGGTTATTTCTCGCCCACGGTGAAGCTCGAGGCCGGCACCGACATCGGCGGAGAAACCTGGGACATCAGCATCGTCTCGGGCAAGCGCACCACGGTCACGTCCGTGGATCTTGATTTCACCGGCCGCATTACCCGGCCCGAGTTCGCCTCGCGGGTACAGAAGCTGCGCGACGATTGGCAGCTCAAGACGGGCCAGCCTTTCATCAATAGCGACTGGAACAAGGCGAAGTCGAGCCTGCTAGACGAAATATCTTCGCGCGACTTCATGCTGGCGCGCATGACCGCGTCGCAGGCGGAAATCGAGGCCGATACGGCCTCGGCCGCCTTGCGCGTCACGATAGACAGCGGCCCTCAGGTGCGCATGGGCGAACTCACCACCGAGGGCCTGAAACGGGTGCCCGAGAAGCTGGTCGAGCGCTATGTACGCTATTCGCCGGGCGCCGCCTATGACCAGAACAAGCTGGACACCTGGCAGCAGGATCTGCAATCCACCGCGTTCTTCCGCGGCGCGTTCGTGTCGCTCGAGCAGCCCGGCACGGCGCAACCGACGCCCGCGCCGAACGCGGACCGCGCGCGCGCGCCTGGTTCGACCGACCTGGCTGCCTCGACGCCTGCGGGCGATCCCGCCGTGTCCGGCGCCATGCCGCCGCCGCCGCCCGCCTATGACTCGAACGGCGAGGTGACTTTGCCGGTGCAGGTGCGGGTGGTGGAAGCGCCGCCCAAGCGCTTCACCGGGTCGATCGGCCTGGACGACGAGGCCGGCGTGCGGGTGGAGTCGCTGTACCGGCAGAACGTGGTCTTCGGCCAGCCGCTCACCATGGAGACGGGCTTCAGCGTGGACCGTTTGCAGCAGCGCGCCTACGCGGACTTCCTGTTGCCGCCGAACGAGCGCGGCTACAAGGATTCCTTCGGCGTGCTTTACGACCACTCCGACATCCAGGGGCTGGACGTGACCCGCTACGCCCTGGGCGCGACG
This sequence comes from Achromobacter sp. FW305-C-30-7, assembly GCF_058783105.1. Lineage (NCBI taxonomy): Bacteria > Pseudomonadati > Pseudomonadota > Betaproteobacteria > Burkholderiales > Alcaligenaceae > Achromobacter > Achromobacter sp. FW305-C-30-7. The sequence continues at coordinate 863,467 of NZ_JBYSYI010000001.1, forward strand.
CGCCTGCAAGAGCGCAAGGGCGCGGGCAACAGCCGGGTGGAATACGAGACCCGCTGGGGCCTGCTGCTGGCGCAGGATCACGTGAAGATCGACGGCGGCGACCAATACACGCTGCCGACCTTGACCGCGACTGCGGAATGGCTGCGCCGCGACGTGGACAACAAGTACGATCCGCGCGAGGGCAACCTGATCGCGGTCGGCGGCGGCGTCGGCGTGACGCTGGACACCGGCGAACCCTATACCCGCGCCCGGCTGCGGGCGCAGAAATGGTGGCCCATCGGCAAGCTGGACGTGCTGACCGTACGCGGCGAAGTCGGCCGGGTGTGGTCCAACAGCAAGGTGCGGGTGCCGGACGATTTCGGCTTTCGCACGGGCGGCGCGCGTTCGATCCGCGGCTACAAGTATCAGAGCATCGGCGTGAAGCAAGATGATGCCGTGGTGGGCGCGCCCACGCTGCTGGTCGGCAGCATCGAGTACGACCACTATTTCAATGAGCGCTGGGGCATGGGCGTGTTCGTGGACGCCGGCGACGCCGCGGAATCGTTTGGCGATATGTCGATGGCGGTGGGCTACGGCGTCGGCGCGCGCGTGCGCACCCCAGCCGGCCCGCTATTCCTCGACCTGGCCTACGGCCAGCGCGACCGCGACCTGCGCCTGCATTTTTCCTTGGGGATCGCGTTTTGAAGGGCCTGCGCAAATTCCTGCGCCATGTGCTGGTGTGGTGGTTGCCTGGCCTGGCCATGCTGGCGGTGCTGGCGGGCGGCTTTCTGTTCTGGCTGGTCGGGTCGCAGAACGGCACGCGGCTGCTCCTGACCACGGCCGCCCAGCAATTGAACGGCCAGGCGCTGGACGTGAACGGCTCGCTGCTGCGCGGCGTGTCGGTGGGCAAGCTGGACCTCGACGCGGGCGGTACCCGCGTCGACATCACCGACCTGCATCTGGACGTGAACTGGCGCGCCCTGGGCGATCGCCTGCTGCATGTGCGCGAGGTCTCGGCGGGCTCGGTGTACATCGGCCTGGTCTCATCGCCCGAGACGGCGCCTGCGGAGGACGACGGCGAGCCGTTCACGCTGCCGGAATTGCCGGTGGACATTGCCGTGGACCGGGTGGCGTTGGGCGACTTCCAGCTGGAGCAGGACGGCCAGCCGCTGCCCGTGACGCTGGGCAATCTGGACGCCACCTTCGCCGCAGGCAAGCAGGGCGCGCAACTGCGCATCGCCAGCCTGCGCGTGGGCCATGAGGCCGCGCAGGCGGACATCTCCGGCCAGGCCGAGCTGCAAGGCATGGCCGATCCCTGGCCGTTCGCCGCACGGCTGGACGTGACCGCGCGCGGAACCGGCCCCGATTCGCCGCTGTGCGAGGCCGATAAGCTGAGCAGCGTGTATGAACGTCAGGCGGGCGTCGCCAAAAAACCTGATCCCAAGGCTGGCGCCAAGGCCGATCCTAAAGCTGAGGGCAAGGCTGATCCCAAGCATGAAGCCAAGGTCGCGCCCGCCGCGCCGTCCGAGCCGCCCCGGCCCGCCTGCCAGGTCGTGCTGCGCGCCGATGCCGCCGGTTCGCTGGATGGTATCCAGGCCAAGCTGGACGGCGAAGGGTCTGGCCTGCTGCTGGACCTGACCGCCGACCTGGCGCCGCGCACGGCGCTGGTGCTGCGCAGCGCCAGGGCGCACGCGCAACTGCCCGACAAATCGACCCTGGCCGCGCAGCTCGATCTGCAATCCGATGCCGCGCAGGGCGCGGGCCGCGAGCGCATCGCGGGCACGATCAGCGCCCAGCGCCTGGATCTGTCGCCCTGGCTGGGCAAAGACATTCCGCCTGCGTTGCTGACCGTGCGCGGCGAGGTGCGGGCCGACATCGAGAACCTGAGCCAGCTGCGCCATGCCGCGGTGGACCTGCGCTTCGAAGAGGGTACGCGCTGGAACAAGCAACCCTTGACCGGCGCGCTCAAGGCCCAGGTAGATATCGCGGCGGCCGATGCCGCGGCGGCCGGTGCCGCGGCAGCCCCGTCGACCGATACCGCCGCGGCCGGCGCAGCGCCTGTCGCTGCCGACGCCGATCCGCTCGCCGGGCTGCGCATCCATGGCCTGGACGTGGACCTGAAGCTGGGCCGCAACCGGATCCAGGCCAAGGGCGAGCTGGACGCCAAGGACGGCGCGTTGACCCTGGACGCCCAGGCGCCCCAGCTCGACGCGTTCTGGCCCGGCATCCCCGGCGGCGCGGAAGTGAAGGGCAAGCTGGCGGGTACGCTGGCCTCGCACCGCGGCGAGCTTGCCGCCGGCTACACGCCGCCCAAGCCGCGCCCGGGCGTTCTGGGCGAGGCTCCCGCCAAGGCCAACATCGCTTTTGCCGGTTCCTGGGGCAAGGGGCCGGCGGGCACGCCAGACGCGACGCTGGCGGGTTGGCGCGGCACGTTCTCGCGGCTGACGGCCGAGACCGCTGGCTTCACCGTGTCCGCGGACCGGCCGGTTACGCTGGCCTTCCTGCCGTCTGCCGTGGAGCCGCAATGGCAATGGCAGGTGGGGCAGACGGCGTTGAGTCTGACCCTGCCCGGCAAGGAGCGCGTGGTGCTGGCGCACCGGGGTTCGCGGGGCGGCGGCAAGCGCTGGGAAACCGCGGGCCAGGCCGACAACCTGGTGATCACGGCCGCCATGGCGCGCCAGGTGATCGGCGCGGTCGATCCCGAAGCCGCGGCCAAGCTGGGCAAGCGGCCTGGCCGCGTCAACGCGATGGTGCCGGAGGGCCAGCGCCGCATCGCGCTGGACGTGCTGTGGGACCTGAAGTTCGACGGCAGGCTGGGTGGCAAGGCGCGTATCGCGCGCCGCGAGGGCGATCTGCTGATACCGGGCGATCCTCCGATCCCGCTGGGCTTGAAGGCGCTGGTGCTGGACCTGACTGCTACGCCGACGTCCGCCAATGCCAGCCGCCTGGACGCCAAGATCAACCTGGCGACCGACAAGATGGGCGTCATCAACGGCACCGGCACCGCCGTGCTGGCGGTGGATGCCAAGGGCGGCATGGCGCTGGACCCGCGCCAGCCGCTGCGTGCCAAGCTGGACGCCGACATCGCCGACCTGGCCTGGGTCAGCCTGTTCGTGGGCGATTCGATGGAGGTCGGCGGCTCGCTCAAGGCCAATCTGGAAGCCCAGGGCACCCTGGCGGGCAAATGGTCGGCCAACGGCAACATCCGCGGCGACAAGCTGCGCGTGGTGCGCATCGACGACGGCGTGCGGCTGATCGACGGCACCTTGTCCGCGCGTCTGGACGGCGACCGGGTGGTGCTGGAGAGCCTGCGTTTCCCGGCCTCGCTGCGGGTGATGCCGGCCGAATGGCGCACCAAGGAATGGATCACCACCAACCCCGAGGCCAAGGGCGGCTACGCCGAGGCCAAGGGACAGTGGAATTTCATCGACGGTGGCGGCGACATCCGGCTGACCCTGTACCGCTTCCCGGCGCTGCAGCGCTCGGACCGCTACGCCATGGTGTCCGGCGTCATCGACCTGAAGGCGGCCATGCCGCGCATCGACATCGTGGGCGACCTGAAGGCGGACGCGGGCTGGTTCAGCCTGGAAATCCTGCAGGGCGTGCCTTCGCTGGACGACGACGTCAAGGTGCGCCGGCCGGGCGACGACCCCGGAACGGTCTCCACGCCGCTGCAGACCAGCATGAACCTGAAGTTCGACATGGGGCCGCGCTTCTACATCACCGGCATGGGATTGGACGCCGGCCTGCTGGGCTCCATCCAGATCCTGCTGCAGGACGGGCGCCTGACCGGCGTGGGCGCGCTGCGCACCCGTGGCGGCGGCATCGAGGCCTACGGCCAGAAGCTGCGCCTGAGCCGCGGCACGCTGACCTTCCAGGGGCGCCTGGACAACCCCTTGCTGGACATCGAGGCGCTGCGCACGGGCGAACAGGTCGAGGCGGGCGTCAAGGTGGTCGGCACCGCCCAGCGGCCGCGCATCGACCTGGTGTCCTATCCGGACGTCAGCGACGTGGAAAAACTGTCCTGGCTGCTGCTGGGCCGGGGCCCCGACGAAAGCGGCGGCGACGCCGCGCTGCTGATGTCGGTGGGTACGGCGCTGCTGGGCGGCGGACAGCCGTTCTACAAGCAGTTCGGCCTGGACGACGTCAGCATCAAGACGGGCAACATCGGTAGCTCGGGCAGCATCCTGCCGGACCGCACGGTGGCCGGCGACGTCAACCGGGACAGCGACAGCCAGCTGGCCACGCAATTCCTGGTGGCCAGCAAGACCTTCGCCAATGGCATCACGCTGAGTGTGGAGCAGGCGCTGGCGGGCAGCGATACCGTCGGCCGGGCCAGCTACCGGCTGGCGCGCGGCCTGTCGGTGGACCTGAAGGGCGGGGCGGTCAACGGCATCGCGCTGGTCTACCGGACCTTCTGGGGGAACTGAGGCAAAGCCGGGCGGGATCGCACCGCCCGGCCCCTGCCGGCGGGGGGATTCGCACTCGGGATAAAATGGCGTCCATTCCATTCCCTAGCACCATTCCCACCATGAGCATCAAAAGCGACCGCTGGATCCGCCGCCAGGCCGAAGCCGGCATGATCGAACCCTTCGAAGCAGGGCAGGTCCGCACGGCCAATGGCGGGCGCATCGTCAGCTACGGCACCAGCAGCTACGGCTACGACGTGCGCTGCGCGGACGAATTCAAGATCTTCACGAACATCAATTCCACCATCGTCGATCCCAAGAACTTCGACGAAGGCTCGTTCGTGGATTTCAAGGGTGACGTCTGCATCATCCCGCCCAATTCCTTCGCGCTGGCCCGCACGGTCGAGTATTTCCGCATCCCGCGTAGCGTCCTGACGGTCTGCCTGGGCAAGAGCACCTATGCGCGCTGCGGCATCATCGTCAACGTCACGCCGCTGGAACCCGAATGGGAAGGCCACGTCACGCTGGAATTTTCGAACACCACGCCGCTGCCGGCCAAGATCTACGCGGGCGAAGGCTGCGCGCAGATGCTGTTCCTGGAAAGCGACGAGGTTTGCGAGACCTCCTACCGTGACCGCGGCGGCAAGTACCAGGGCCAGCGTGGCGTGACCCTGCCGCGCACCTGAAGCTTCAGTCCGCGCGCCGGGGCGCCGCGCGCAGGTAGTCGATATCCCATTCGCTTTCGCCGGTCTGCACGAACCCGTGCCGGCGGTAGAAGCGGTTCGAATCGCTGTCGCGCAGCGCGCCCAGGCGCACTGGCAGACCCTGGCGGTCTGCCTCCTGCAGAATCATCCGCATGACCTGGCCGCCCAGCCCCCCGCCCTGAAGAGCGGGACGGATGTACAGGTGATCCAGGCGCAAGCCGTTGCCCTCCGGGCGCAACGCGTAAAACCCTATCCGTTGGCCATCCAGCTCGATGGACCAGGTATGTTCCGGCTGGAACGTGCTGCGCAGGCGCGAACGCGCGCGCTGGGGATCAAAGCGCCCCAGACGCTCAAGGCTTTCACGCATGGCTTCGATGCGCAACGCCAGCAGGTCCTCGAAATCGGCTTCCGAAACCGGCGCGTACTGCAGCTGCGGCGTGGCTATCTCGTCGTAGCCGCGGCCCAGGAACTGCAGGATGCAGATGCCGTGCCCGTAGGGATCGCTCAGGTGGGCGATGCGGCCCCAGTTATGCGAGACGGCCGGGTCTTCCAGGCGCGCGCCGGCGGCCACCGCCTGCTCGACCGCGCGGTCCGCGTCCTCCACCACCACGTCCAGGTGTACCGGCGTCCAGTGGCGCGCGTAGTCGCGCGGCTGGCGCGTGGCGCCGGCCGCGGGCGTGCCGGCGGCCTTTTCCAGCAGATAGATGGGCGCGTCCGCCCCTGCCATCTCGGCCGCTTTCGGTCCCAGCCGGCGTCGCAGCGTCAGGCCGAAAGCGCGGTGATAGAAGTCGATGGCGTGTTCGAGATCGGGCACGTCGATGTTGACCAGGATGCGCATGGGGATTTCGTCTGCTGGATAAGGGCGAAAAACATATCATGGCCGCCGCGCCCGGTGTTACTTGCCAATGCGCTAAAGAACATCGCCGCCGCGTCCGTAAAAGACAGTACATGTGTTTGCCGATTTGGCGACGTCATTTCCGCAAGCGTTAGAAAAGCCCCGATCCGTGCGTTACCCCCATATCCCCTGGCTGCCTCTGTTGTTCTATCCTGCGCTGCCGGTGGCCGCCGCGGTGGGGTTGCTGCTGTGGCGCGAATGGCCGCCGGCCCTGACGCAGATCGTGCCGTTCGTGCCCTGGGTGATGGCGCTGATCGGCGTCGCCGTGTGCCTGATGTACCAGCGCGCGCAACCCATGGTGCTGATGCTCAGCGTGCTGGCCGCCACCGCAGGCTGGCCCGCGCTGGCCAGCGAGGCGCCTTGGGCCGTCGGGCCGGCGCTGGCGTGGTGGTCGCTGGCCTACACCATCAACGCCCTGTGGTCCGAACGTTCCAGCATGCTGTTGGACCTGGCCGCCCGCATCGGCCTGATCGCCGCCGGCGCGGCCGCGATTGCGCTGACCGGCAAGGAAGGCGTGAGCGATCTGCTCGGCATGTTGTCCGTGCAGGGCAGGCTGGCGCACTTGAGCGTGCCGATCGAAGGAATGATTGCCTTGCTGGCCACCGGTCTGACGCTGACGCTGCTGCTCTTGCGCTATGGCCGTCCGCAGCAGGCGGGGCAGTGGCTGGGCTTTGTGTGCATGGCCTGGGCCTTGCCGCGCGGGGCGGAGCACCCTATCGAACTGGCGCTGATGTCCACCGCGGCGCTGACGGCGCTGTGCATTTCGCTGGCGCATGAAGGCTTCCACATGGCCTTTCGCGACGAGCTGACCGGCCTGCCGGGCCGGCGCGCGCTGAACGAGAGGCTGCAGCGCATGGGCCGCGTCTACACGCTGGCGATGGCCGATGTGGACAATTTCAAGGCCTTCAACGACACCCACGGCCACGACGTGGGCGATCAGGTGCTGCGCATGGTGGCGGCCCAGTTGCGGCGCGTGCCCGGCGGCGGCCAAGCCTACCGCTACGGCGGCGAGGAATTCACCCTGGTGTTTCCCGGCAAGACCGCGGCGGAAAGCATGCCGCATCTGGAAAGCGTCAGGCGCTCCATCGAGGCCTACCAGATGCGGCTGCGCGACAAGCCGGCGCGCCCCAAGGCCGACCAGATCGGCCTACGCCGCCGCAGCGGGCGCGATGCGCGCAGTGCCCGGCCGTTGCGGGTCACGGTCAGCATAGGCGTGGCCGAGCGCAGCGAGGCCCTGCGCGCGCCCGAGTCGGTCATCAAGGCGGCGGACCAGGCGCTCTACAAGGCCAAGGACGAGGGCCGCAATCAGGTGCGAGCCTACAGCACGCGGCGGCGGGCGGGCGCGGCCTGACGCGGCCCGGCCTGACGCGGCCCGGCCTGACGCGGCTCGGCCTGACGCGGCTCGGCCTGAGGCGGCCCCGCTACTTGCCGGCCAGCGGCAGCGCCATCAGCGCTTCATCGTAGAGTTCGCCGTTCACGCACAACGCTTCGCGCTCGCGCCCATACTCGGTGAAGCCCAGGCTGAGGTACAACGCGGTCGCGGCCAGATTGTTGGCGGTCACGCTCAGTTGCACCTGGCGGATGCCGCGCATGCCCTCGGCGTGGGCAATTGCCGCTTGCATCAGCTGCCGGGCCAGGCCCTGGCCGCGCTGCGCCGGCGCCACGTACATGCTCCAGATATGCGCCTTATGGCGCATCTTCAGTTTGCGCTGCCGGCCCACGCCGATGATGCCCGCCAGGGCCTCGCCGCAAAACGCGCCGAACATCGCGCTGTCGTCCGAAGGCTGAATCCAGCCGCGGATATCCTCCAATGTCAGCGTGTGTTCCTCTTCGTAACTCGATCCGAACGATTCAGGGGTTTCCACCAGGGCGTCCAGGCGCAATTGGCGCAACGGCGCGGCATCGGCGGGAACAAGGCGTCGGACAATGGCAGGAGGCATGGGCGGCAAGTGTTGGGAATAGGGAACGTTTGGCTGTGGTTTGGGCAGTATAGGGGGGCACGCTGCCTATAATGGTCCTAACGCCGCTTGCGGTTTTCACAAAGGAGCCATTGATGTTCGGTTTCCTCAAGATAAACCAGGACGCCAAGCGCGACGAAGTCCAGGAAGAGTTCGTGGCGCGTGTGGCGGATGCCGCGCAGGAATTTGTCCAGGCAGCCGGTTCTACCGGCGCCGTGCTGGACTACACACCGTCCAGCGTCCATGCGTTGGACGAAGCGCTGGAGGCCGCCCACGTCGGGACCCTGCCTCTCACCCCCATGCAGACTGTCGGCGCTGCCGCCTACCTCTACGAGGTGGGACGTCGCGCGCATGGCGGCCTGTACGAAGTGTGCGACGACGAGGACCCGGTGGTGCTGGTCTGCGGCGAACCCGGAACCGAGGTCTGCTTCGGCGCCATCGCCAAGGTCGAGCGGCGCATCCGCTACGGGTCCGCCGAGGCCATCCCGCCCTATTTCGAACAGTTCCTGACGGCCTTGCAGGCGGGCGAGGCGAGCACCATCCGCTAGCGTCGCGCAACGCTCCGGGCGCCGGTTTGCTCCCCGACGTGGCCCGGGTTTCTGTGCTGAAAGCGTCCGCTTTTGGCGCGATGACAACGGCCGTCCGGGCCTTTCCGGGATTTCCCTTAGGACTGTAAGAAAAACAGCCCTACAATTCGGCCATTCCCGCCGCCCTGGCGGGTGCTCGCGCCGTCTGTCATCAGGCGGATTTTTACTAGAAGTACACTCGCGCCGCCATAAGCGTCCGAACCCGCCTTGCCCCCAGGAGCGCCTGCATGAAATTCCGCTTCCCCATTTTCATCATCGACGAAGACTACCGTTCCGAGAACGCGTCCGGTCTGGGTATCCGCGCCCTGTCCGCGGCGATCGAGGCCGAGGGCGTCGAGGTGATCGGGGTGACCAGTTACGGCGACCTGAGTTCGTTCGCCCAGCAGCAGAGCCGGGCCAGCGCCTTCATCCTGTCGATCGACGACGAAGAGTTCGACGTGGATTCGCCCGAGGACGTGGCCAGCGCCATCAAGAACCTGCGCGCCTTCATCGGCGAGCTGCGCTTTCGCAACGCCGACATCCCCATCTACCTGTACGGCGAGACGCGCACTTCCGAGCACATCCCGAACGACATCCTGCGCGAGCTGCACGGCTTCATCCACATGTTCGAGGACACCCCCGAATTCGTGGCGCGCCACATCATCCGCGAAGCCCGCAGCTACGTCGACAGCCTGCCGCCGCCGTTCTTCCGCGAGCTGGTCAAGTACGCGCAGGACGGCTCGTACTCCTGGCACTGTCCGGGTCACTCCGGCGGCGTGGCGTTCCTGAAGAGCCCGGTGGGCCAGATGTTCCACCAGTTCTTCGGCGAGAACATGCTGCGCGCCGACGTCTGCAACGCCGTGGACGAACTGGGCCAGCTGCTGGACCATACCGGCCCGGTGGCCGAGTCGGAATTGAATGCCGCGCGCATCTTCCACGCCGACCACTGCTTCTTCGTGACCAACGGCACCTCCACCTCCAACAAGGTGGTGTGGCATGCCAACGTCGCCGCGGGCGACGTGGTGGTGGTGGACCGCAACTGCCACAAGTCGATCCTGCACGCCATCACGATGACGGGCGCGATCCCGGTGTTCCTGCGTCCCACGCGCAACCACCTCGGCATCATCGGCCCGATCCCGCTGGAAGAGTTCCACCCGGACAACATCCGCAAGAAGATCGAGGCCAACCCCTTCGCGCGCGAAGCGGTAAACAAGAATCCGCGCATCCTGACGCTGACGCAAAGCACGTATGACGGCGTCATCTATAACGTCGAAATGATCAAGAAGCAGCTCGGCAGCTATGTCGACACGCTGCACTTCGACGAAGCCTGGCTGCCGCATGCGTCGTTCCACGAGTACTACCAGGACATGCACGCCATCGGCGTGGACCGCCCGCGCAGCCAGGACGCGATGGTGTTCGCCACCCACTCCACGCACAAGCTGCTGGCCGGCATCTCGCAGGCCTCGCAGATCATTGTGCAGGAGTCCGAGACCCGCAAGCTGGACCGCAACGTCTTCAACGAAGCCTACCTGATGCACACGTCCACCTCGCCCCAGTACGCGATCATCGCGTCCTGCGACGTGGCCGCCGCCATGATGGAACCGCCCGGAGGCACCGCGCTGGTCGAGGAGAGCATCCGCGAAGCCCTGGACTTCCGCCGCGCCATGCGCAAGGTGGAATCCGAGTTCGGCAAGAACGACTGGTGGTTCAAGGTCTGGGGCCCCAACCGTCTGGTGTCCGAAGGCATCGGCAACCGCGACGAATGGATCCTGGAATCCAACGACCACTGGCATGGTTTCGGCGAAATGGCCGAAGGCTTCAACATGCTGGACCCGATCAAGGCCACCATCATCACCCCGGGCCTGGACATGTCGGGCAGCTTCGGCGAAACCGGCATCCCGGCCGCGCTGGTGTCCAAGTACCTGACCGAGCACGGCGTGGTGGTCGAGAAGACCGGCCTGTATTCGTTCTTCATCCTGTTCACCATCGGCATCACCAAGGGCCGCTGGAACACGCTGCTGACCGCCTTGCAGCAGTTCAAGGACGACTACGACCGCAACCAGCCGCTGTGGCGCATCCTGCCGGAATTCTGCCGCGACCATCGCCGCTACGAGCGCATGGGCCTGCGCGATCTATGCCAGGAGATCCACGAGGCCTACCGCGCGCGCGACGTGGCCCGCCTGACCACCGAGATGTATCTGAGCGACATGGTGCCGGCATTGAAGCCGTCGGACGCCTTTGCCCGCATGGCGCACCGCGAGGTCGAACGCGTCGACATTGACAAGCTGGAAGGCCGCGTCACCGGCGTGCTGCTGACGCCTTATCCTCCGGGCATCCCGCTCTTGATCCCGGGCGAACGCTTCAATCGCACCATCGTCCAGTACCTGCAGTTCGCGCGCGAGTTCAACCAGCGCTTCCCGGGCTTCGAAACCTACATCCACGGCCTGGCCGACGAAGTGGGTCCGGACGGCGAAAAGCGTTACTACGTCGACTGCCTGATCGAAGACTGATGTTCGATGTAGCAGTACTGGGCGCCGGCGCCGCGGGCATGATGTGTGCCGCGGTCGCCGGCCAGCGCGGCTTGCGCGTGGTGCTGGTCGACCACGCTGAGCGCCTGGCGGAGAAAATCCGCATTTCCGGCGGCGGCCGCTGCAATTTCACCAATATCGGCGCCGGTCCCGCCAACTTCCTTTCCGAAAACCCGCATTTCTGCCGGTCGGCCCTGTCGGGCTACACGCCGCAGGACTTCCTGGCGCTGATGAAGCGCCATCATATCGCCTGGCACGAGAAGCATCGCGGGCAGCTGTTCTGCGACGATTCCAGCGAATCCGTCATCGAGATGCTGCGCGCCGAATGCGATGCGGGCAGGGTGCAGTGGCGCATGGGATGTTCGGTGGCCGAGATCGCCCATGGCGAACAGGGTTACGAGCTGCGCACCAGCCAGGGCCCGATCCGGGCCGCGAAACTGGTGGTGGCCACCGGCGGCATGGCCATTCCCCAACTGGGCGCTACCGATTTCGGCCTGAAGATCGCGCGGCAGTTCGGCCTGAAAGTGGTGGAGCCGCGGCCCGCCCTGGTGCCGTTGACCTTCGATGCCGAACAGTGGCGGTCCTTGTCTGAATTGTCCGGTGTGGCGCTGGAGGTCAATCTGAGCACGGGACAGGGCAAAGCCCGCGGTGAATTCCTCGAGGATCTGTTGTTCACCCATCGAGGCCTGTCCGGCCCGGCCATCCTGCAGATCTCCAGCTACTGGAAACCCGGCGAGCCCATCGTGATCGATCTGGCGCCCGGCCGCGACCTGGCCGAGGAGCTGCTGGCATCGAAGTCGGGCAACCGGCAACAGCTGCATACGGTGCTGGCGGGCCTCTGGCCCAAGCGCCTGGCCGACCGCTGGCTGCACCTGGCGGAGCAGGGCGGCAAACCCGGCCTGGCGGCGCTACGCCTGGCGGACGCGCCGGACAAGACCCTGCGCGCCTTGGCCCAGGACATCCATCAATGGACCCTGGTGCCCAGCGGCACGGCCGGCTACAAAAAGGCCGAAGTGATGCGCGGCGGCGTGGACACGCGCGGCCTGGACCAGAAGTCCATGCAGGCCAAGACCGCCGCCGGCCTCTATTTCATCGGCGAGGCCGTGGACGTGACGGGCTGGCTGGGCGGCTACAACTTCCAGTGGGCCTGGGCCTCCGGTGTCGCCTGCGGCAAGGCGCTCTAGTTTTTCCGACGGGGCAGGGCGCCGATAGGCCGGCGCTATGGCAGGAATTGGAAGCCTGCCGTTGTGATATTAAATAAAAATACTTATCATTTATGTTTCTGATAATGATCCAAACCCTGAACAGGGGGCGGATCCCACGGAGACATGCATGGCCTACACCCTTCCGCCCCTGCCTTACGCCTACGACGCCCTGGAGCCTCACATCGACGCGATGACGATGGAGATCCACTACAGCAAGCACCATCAGACCTACGTCAACAGCCTGAACGCCGCGCTGGAAGGCGCCGGCATCGCCACCGACGAGCCGGTCGAATCCCTGGTGGCGCGGCTGGAGCAACTGCCCGAAGCCGTCCGCGGCGCGGTGCGCAACCATGGCGGCGGCCACGCGAACCACAGCCTGTTCTGGGCGGTCATGTCGCCCGAGGGCGGAGGCGAGCCGGATGGCGCCCTGGCCGCGGCCATCGAAGCCGAGCTTGGCGGCCTGGCCGCTTTCCGCGACGCTTTCACCAAGGCCGCGCTGACCCGTTTCGGCAGCGGTTGGGCCTGGCTCTCGGTCACGCCGGCCGGCAAGCTCACGGTGGAAAGCAGCGCCAACCAGGACAGCCCCCTGATGCAGGGCAACACGCCCATCCTGGGGCTGGACGTGTGGGAACACGCCTACTACCTGAAGTACCAGAACCGCCGGCCCGAGTACATCGGCGCCTTTTACAATGTCGTGAACTGGCCTGAAGTGGCGCGCCGCTACGCGGCGGCCCAGCGCTAAGCGCATTCCTGGCAAGGAGGGCAGCGGCACATGAATACATTCAGCCGTCATCGCGTGCGGCCGGCGGCCACCAGCATCAGCGTGTGGACCCTGGCCGTATTGGTGGCCTGCCTGGGCCTGCACCAGCTGTGGGCCTATCTGGACGTGCGCGCGCCGCACGTCGCCGACGCCCTGCTGGGCGGTCTGGTGGCCGCCGCCGCCACGGCGCTGGGCACCCTGCCCATCCTGTTCGCCCGCAGCATTCCGCAAAAAGTGCAGGACAGCATGTTCGGTTTCGGCGCCGGCGTGATGCTGGCAGCCAGCGCCTTTTCGCTGGTGGCGCCCGGTATCGCGGCGGGTCGCGACCTGGGCTATGGCCCTTGGGGCGCCGGGCTGACGGTGGGCGCCGCCCTGCTGCTGGGGGCGGCGGTGCTGCTGCTCATGGACCGCACGCTGCCGCATGAGCATTTCATCAAGGGCAGGGAAGGCATCGAGGCGCATCGTCTGCGCCGCACCTGGCTGTTCGTTTTCGCCATTACCTTGCACAACCTGCCCGAGGGCCTGGCGATAGGCGTGGGCTATGCGGGCAACGACGCCATGCGCGGCACCGCGCTGGCCACCGGCATCGCGATCCAGGACATTCCCGAAGGCCTGGTGGTGGCCGTGGCGCTGCTGGCTGCGGGCTACCAGCGCGCGTTCGCCGTGGCGCTGGGCATGCTGTCCGGGCTGGTCGAACCGCTGGGGGCAGTATTGGGCGCCGCCGTGGTCGGCTGGTCCGAGCCGCTCTTGCCCTGGGGCCTGGGCTTTGCCGCCGGCGCCATGCTGTTCGTGATCAGCCACGAGATCATCCCGGAATCGCACCGCAAGGGGCATGAGGTCTACGCGACCTGCGGCCTGATGCTGGGCTTCGTGCTGATGATGCTGCTGGACACGGCGCTGGGTTGAGGCCCGCGCGGGCATTCCCTGGCCGCGGCTTTCGTTGTATGCTTGCGCCGCTGTCACGCATGTTGCGGGAGAGAGCGGCCTGTACGTCCGGCCGCCGCCGAAGGCGCAATTCGCCCGGAATCGCTCAGGTAACCCATACCGCCCATGCTTGCCCCGTCCCGGTTTTCTCACCGTGTGGACCCGGCAAAACAGTACTCTGGAGAGACCTGGCGCCGCCCCTGAACTAGGGACATAGCGAGCAGCCCAGGCGCCGAAGGTGCAAACCCGCCATGCGGGGCAACTCTCAGGCAAAAGGACAGAGGGGCGGAAGATTCAGCCGTAGTGCAGGCGCAGGCCGCCGTGCACCACCGGCATTCCGTAACCCTGGCAACACTGCCGTCCCGGAGTTTCCGCGCATGTCCGCAACCCTCAAACGCACCCCGCTGGCCGAAGAACACGTCGCCTCTGGCGCCCGCATGGTCGACTTCGGCGGCTGGGACATGCCGCTGGCCTACGGTTCGCAGCTGGAAGAACACCACGCCGTGCGCCAGGACGCCGGCATGTTCGACGTGTCGCACATGCTGAACGTCGACGTCATCGGCCCCGACGCCTATGCCTTTCTTCAGCGCCTGGTCGCCAACGACGTGGCCAAGCTCACCGTGCCCGGCAAGGCGCTGTATAGCTGCATGCTGAACCCTCAGGGCGGCGTGATCGACGACCTGATCATTTATTTCTTCGCCGCCGATGAATGGCGCGTGGTGGTCAACGCCGGCACCGCCGACAAGGACGTGGCCTGGATGCAGCGCGTCAAGCAGGCCGGCCAGTTCGACGTCGCCATCACGCCGCGCCGCGATTTGGCCATGGTGGCCGTGCAGGGCCCCAACGCCCGCGCCAAGGTCTGGGCCGCGCGCCCGGCGTGGCAAGTCGCCAGCGAGCCGCTGACCGCCTTCGTGGCCGCCCGCGTGGGCGACGACACTCTGGTGGCCCGCACTGGCTACACGGGCGAAGACGGTTTTGAAATCGTGCTGCCCGCCGCCGAGGTCGTGCAGCTGTGGCGCGACCTGGTCGCCCAGGGCGTGCGCCCTTGCGGTCTGGGCGCGCGCGACACGCTGCGCCTGGAAGCCGGCATGAATCTCTATGGCCAGGACATGGACGAGCTGACCCAGCCCGACCAGGCCGGCCTGACCTGGACCGTGTCCCTGAAAAACGCCGAGCGCCGCTTCATCGGCCGCGACGCGCTGGAACAATTCGCCACCCCCGCCACCTTCATCGGCCTGAAGCTGCAAGAGCGCGGCGTCATGCGCGCGCACATGGCCGTGCGCACCAAGGAAGGCACGGGCGAGCTCACCAGCGGCACCATGTCGCCCACGCTGGGCGTGTCGATCGGCTTCGCGCGGCTGCCGCAAGGCGTGAAGCCGGGCGATACGGTCGAGGTCGACATCCGCGGCAAATGGGTGCCTGCCCTGGCCTGCAAGTTGCCGTTCGTGCGTAACGGCAAAGCGGTCGAACACTCGTAAACTCGAAGCTTCGCGCGAGCCGCCGGCCCCTGGGGCGACGGCCGCCCGCGCGAGGCGCGCAACACCATTCATCTACCCGCATTCCCTCAGGAGTTCCCATGAGTCTGCCCACCGATCGCAAGTACACCGAGTCCCATGAATGGGTCAAAGCCGAAGGCGACGTGTTCGTCGTCGGCATCACCGATACCGCCCAGGATCAATTGGGCGATCTGGTCTTCGTCGGCGACGTGAAGGTCGGCGCCAAGCTGAACGCCGGTGAAACCGCCGGCGTGGTCGAGTCGGTCAAGGCCGCTTCGGACATCTACGCTCCCGTGGCCGGCGAGATCGTCGCCTTCAACGAAGAACTGGAAAACAACCCCAACCTGATCAACGAATCGGCTTTCACCGCCTGGATCTTCAAGATCAAGCCGGTCAACGCCGCCGACGCCGACAAGTTGCTCGACGCCGCCGGCTACGAAGCCGTCGCCAACGGCTAAGCCGCTGGTCCGGATCGGGCGCGCAAGCACCAGCCCGCGCCCGATCCGCAAGATGCAATACCGTCCGTTCTCCGACGACACCCGCTATCCCGAGATCTCTCCATGTCGCGCGCCCTAGACACCCATACCGACTTCATTCCCCGCCACATCGGCCCCTCCGACGCCGACCAGGCCGCCATGCTCGCCGTCATCGGCAGCGCCAGCCTGGACGCTCTGATCGAAGAAGTCGTGCCGCCCAAGATCCGCAGCCAGGCCCCGCTGGCGCTGCCTGCCTCGCGCAGCGAAACCGACGTGCTGGCCGAGCTGAAGCAGATCGCCGGCCGCAACAAGGTCTACCGCAACTACATCGGCCAGGGGTACTACGGCACGCAAACTCCCAACGTGGTGTTGCGCAACATTCTTGAGAATCCCGCCTGGTACACGGCCTACACGCCTTACCAGCCCGAGATCTCCCAGGGTCGCCTCGAAGCCCTGCTGAACTACCAGACCATGGTCGCCGACCTGACCGGGCTGGACATTTCCAACGCTTCGTTGCTGGACGAAAGCACCGCCGCCGCCGAAGCCATGACGCTGGCGCGCCGCAGCGCCAAGTCGAAGAGCCCGGTGTTCTTCATTTCGCGCCACGTGCATCCCCAGACCATCGAAGTCGTGCGCACGCGCGCCGAAGGCCTGGACATCGAGATCGCCATCGGCGACGAGGCCGAGGGCCTGCCCGAGTGCTTCGGCGCGCTGCTGCAGTACCCGCACAGCACAGGCTCGGTGGCCGACTACCGCAAGCTGGCCGAGGCTGCGCACGCGCAAGGCGCCATCGTGGCCGTTGCGACCGACCTGCTGGCGCTGGCCCTGCTGGCCGCGCCGGGCGAATGGGGCGCGGACATCGCCATCGGTTCGGCCCAGCGTTTCGGCGTGCCGTTCGGTTTTGGCGGCCCGCATGCCGGCTTCATGGCCTGCAAGGACGCCTTCAAGCGCAACATGGCCGGCCGCCTGGTCGGCGTGTCCAAGGACGCGCAAGGCAACCCCGCGATGCGCCTGGCGCTGCAAACGCGCGAGCAGCACATCCGCCGCGAGAAAGCCACCTCCAACATCTGCACCGCGCAAGTGCTGCTGGCCGTCATGGCTGGCATGTACGCGGTGTGGCACGGCCCGGCCGGCATCCGTCGCATCGCCGAGCGCGTGCAGCGCAGCACCGCCATCCTGCGCGCCGAGCTGGTCAAGCTGGGCGTGAAGGTGGCCAACGACACCTTCTTCGACACGCTGCTGCTGGAGACCGGCGCGGCTACCCCGGCCATCCTGACCGCGGCCGATTGCGAGCGCATCAACCTGCGCCGCGTCGACGGCGCACGCCTGGCGGTTTCCCTGGACGAGACCGTCACCGTGGCTGACCTGCAGGCGCTGGTCAATGTCTTCGCCTCCGGCCTGGAGCGCGACGACGTCGAGCTCGACATCGACGCGCTGGACGCGGCCGCCGCTAGCGGCATTCCTGCCGGCGTGGCGCGCGCAAGCGCCATCCTGACGCATCCGGTGTTCTCCAGCGTGCAGTCGGAAACCGACATGCTGCGCTACCTGCGCAAGCTGGCCGACAAGGACCTGGCGCTGGACCGCACCATGATCCCGCTGGGCTCCTGCACCATGAAGCTCAACGCCACCGCCGAGATGATCCCCATCACCTGGCCCGAATTCGCGCTGATCCACCCGTTTGCGCCGGCTTCGCAAAGCCAGGGCTACAACGAGCTGATCGACCGTCTGTCGGCCGCGCTGTGCGAGATTACCGGCTATGACAACATCAGCCTGCAGCCCAACTCGGGCGCGCAGGGCGAGTACGCGGGCCTCTTGGCCATCCGCGGCTACCACCAGGCCAACGGCCAGCATCAGCGCAACATCTGCCTGATCCCGTCGTCGGCGCACGGCACCAACCCGGCCTCGGCGCAACTGGCCGGCATGGACGTAGTGGTGGTGGCCTCCGACGCCAACGGCAACGTCGATCTGGCCGACCTGCGCGCCAAGATCGAACAGGTCGGCGACAAGCTGGCTGCCCTGATGATCACGTATCCGTCGACCCACGGCGTGTTCGAGGAAGCCGTCACCGAGATCTGCGATCTGGTGCACCAGGCCGGCGGCCAGGTCTACCTGGATGGCGCCAACATGAACGCGATGGTCGGCGTGGCCCAGCCGGGCAAGTTCGGTTCGGACGTGTCCCACCTGAACCTGCACAAGACCTTCTGCATCCCGCATGGCGGCGGCGGCCCCGGCGTCGGTCCGGTGGCGGTGCGCGCGCACCTGGCGCCCTACCTGCCGGGCGTGGTGAACGAGCAGGGCAAGCTGCCCGGCGACGCCAAGGTCGGCCCCGTGTCGGCCGCTCCGTTCGGTTCTGCCGGCATCCTGCCCATTCCGTTCGTGTACATCGCGCTGATGGGCGCCGACGGCCTGCGCCGCGCCACCGAAGTCGCGATCCTGAACGCCAACTACATTGCCACCCGCCTGCGCGACCACTACCCGGTCCTGTATGCGGGCCGCAATGGCCGCGTGGCGCACGAGTGCATCCTGGATGTGCGTCCGCTCAAGGAAACCAGCGGCATCAGCGCCGAAGATATCGCCAAGCGCCTGATGGACTACGGTTTCCATGCGCCCACCATGAGCTTCCCGGTGGCCGGCACGCTGATGGTCGAGCCGACCGAATCGGAAGGCGTGGCCGAACTGGACCGCTTCATTGAGGCGATGATCTCGATCCGCGAGGAAATCGCCCAGGTCGAGCGCGGCGAGCGCGATGCGGAAGACAACGTTCTGAAGAACGCGCCGCACACCGCGCAGATGCTGCTGGCCGAGGAATGGCTGCACGACTATCCGCGCCAGCAAGCCGCCTATCCGGTGGCCTCGCTGCGCGACGCCAAGTACTGGCCGCCGGTTGCCCGTGTGGACAATGCCTACGGCGACCGCAACCTGGTGTGCGCCTGCCTGCCGATCGAAGCCTACGCGTAAGCGCGGACCGCAAGGCCCGGCGCCAGCCGGGCCTGGGCAAAAAAAATCCCCCATCCGAAAGATGGGGGATTTTTTCGTCCTGCGTCGGTTGAAGCTTACTTCGCCGGTGCGGCTTTGCTGGCTACGGAAAAGTCTTCCGCGATGCTGAAGAACGTGTTGAGCATGATCTGCAGGTTTTCCTTGCCGATGCCGCCCTCCGAGTTCATGTCCATCTGCAGCACGGCGCGGTTCTTGTCGTCCAGGTAGGCGCGCGTCCAGCGGTATTCCTGGTTCCAGGTGTTGATGGCCTTGAGCGAGACCGGCTTCTTGCTGCTGTAGGTGGCGGTCACCACCAGGTCGTGGCACTTCTCGGTGAAGTCGTTGCACAGGAAGTCGACGCGCAGCTCGCTGGCGCCGGTGCTGCCCGGTTCCAGCATCAGCACGGGGCCTTCGTCACCGTCCTGCTTGCGGGGGGCGTACGACATGTCATCCAGCATGGCCGTCACGGTGTCGAGGTCGAAGTCCTGCATGTAGCCGGCCGCGGAGGCGGTGTCGACAGGGGCGGCCAGCTCGGTGCCTTCGGCCGGTTCGCCTTCCTCTTCCATGCCGTCCATGTCGTCGTCCATGCCGGTCGCGCCCAGCAGACCCGCGAACAGTTCATCGGCGGGGATCTTCTGGCCGTTCAGGTCGCCCATGCCATCGGCGAAGTGGAACTTGCCGATGATGTTGTCGCCGTCGTTCTTGCCGACGTTGAGCATTTCAGCCATGCCGGACATCGAACGCATCTGGTCGTCGGCTTCCTCGGCGGCCTTTTCCGCGGTCAAGCCTTGCTTCTTGACGGCGTACTGCACGATCAGGTCGCGCACCATGGGCTTGGAGATGACCAGGGTGGCATCGATCTGCTTGATGGCCTTGACCATGATCTCCTGGGGAGTCAGATCCTTGACGTTGGGCGGATTGGTCAGGTCCAGCGTGAAGTTCAGCTTGCTTTCGCCCTTGTCGGTCTTCCAGCTGATCGGGTCGATGCTGAACGAAGGGTTGCCGTTGAGCAGCTTGCCGGCGTTTTCCAGCACGGCGTCGAACTGTTCGTCCTTCAGGCCTTCGTCGCTTGCGCCCAGCATGTATTGGCGCACGATCTGGTTGTAGGTGTCCGAGAGCTGCTTGATGGCGGCGCCGTCCAGTTTGGCGAGCTTGATCACGGCCTGGCCGTTGCCCAGCGCCACGTCGTTCAGCGTGATGGTGCCGGTCTGGTAGGTGGCTTCGACATTGACGTTCTTGTCGTCTTCGGCCAGCTTGACGCCATAGCCCAGATTGTCCACCGAGACCTTGACGTCATCACCGGGGCGGGTGACGTCGATGCGCTTGAGCTTGACGCTCGAATCGCCGACGGACAGGCCGAACTTGCCCATGCGGCTGTTGACGTCCATGGTCAGGCCGGACAGCAGCATCTTGACGGGGTCATCCGACTTTTCGCCGTCCACCGACAGCGTTTCGACCAGGGCGTGCGCCGTGACGGCCTGCAGCGCGCGGTCGAAGGTGCCGTTGATCACCATACCGCTGAAGTTGACAGCGTTGCCGTCGTGCGTGATCTGCACGGGGGCGATATTGGCGGTGGAGGTGGCGAAGCCGCCGAAATTGATGACCGTGTCCGCGCTCAGGGGCGCCACGCCCTTGGTCAGCTCGAACAGTTCCTTGATGTTGTCGGTCTTGGCGAGCTCGGCGTGGGTGAACGCCAGCTTGGGCGCGATGGCGCCGCGCGCCAGGGCGCTCTTGGGGAAGGGGCCGTGTTCGATGGACGCGTCGAATTCGATCATGCCCTTGGGCAGGTCCTCGCCGAGCTTGTCGCCGTTGACCAGCGACACGCCATAGCGCGCCTGCGTCGAGAACAGGCCGCGTTCGTACTTCAGCTGATCGATGCGCAGACCGAACAGAGGGGTGATCTTGGCCAGTTTCTCGTTGGCTTCGGCCAGATGGCGCTGCGAGCTTTCCTCGATGCGCTTGCCGGTGTACCACGTGGCCCCGACCCAGCTTCCCGCTCCCACTATGACCACGCCGAGGGTGATCGCTACGCTCTTTTTCATCGTTCTGCTTGTATCGTTGATTGTCGAGTCATATCCGGTGACAGGCGGCTGCTTGTGGCCGCTGGACCCTGTTGCTGGCGTCCGCCATCGGAATACGCGCATTCATCGGCCTGTAAGGCCCGCGGCGAGTATACCGAGGCCGGTGGTCATGTGACCGCGCTCGCAGTTACAGAAGATTTCAAAATGAAAGCCGGCGCGTGTGCGCCGGCTTTTTCAGGGCAAAGGCCTGGGTCGCGGATTACATCGGATCCAGGGGATAGATCGGGCGGCGCACGTGCTGGAAATCGAGCTGGCCGTAATCCGAGGTGGTAACGCCCACGCCAGTGCATTCAATCACTTGCGTTGCCATGTCGGAGAAGCCCGCGCGCCAGTGCACCCGGCTCTTGAGCACGACGTAGCGCTTTTGTAGCGGATCGATGCCGGCCGACAGCAGGCAATTGATGTCGAAGGGCTCCTGGTGGCGCGACACGACCACGATCTCCACGCGGCCGGTATCGATCACGACGGTCAGGCCGGTGTCGTTGCGTACGCCGCGGTACATGGGGCCGCGGTTCAGGTAGACGCCGTCGAACACCAGCTTGACGCGGCCAGTGATTTCCAGCGGTTCGCTGGGTTCCTTGATGGCGGGCATGGCCATCTTGCCGCCGAGCTTGAGCGTGATGGTCTGGCCTACGCCGGCCGTTGCCGCCTGCTGCGCCGCCTGCGGGTCGCAGATGGCGTAGAAGACTACGTTCTCCAGTTCCTGGCGCAGCACTTCGGCCAGCACGGCGGTGGTGTCCATGGTGCCGCCGGAGCCGGTGTTGTCGTAGTGGTCCAGCAATACGACGGGGCCTTGTTCGATTCCCTTGGCACGCGAGATGGTGGGCGCCAGCGGTACGGGGTGGAACACCCAGTCGGCGCGGCCGTTCCAGGCCTGGTCCAGCAGTTCGTCGCGGTAGCGCTGCGCGTCGGCCAGGTTGCCGTCGGTACAGACCACGGCGCTCAGGCCGGCTTCACGGATGTCGGCGTGCGGGAAACCGACGAAGACCGAGGCGGCCAGCACGCCGCCGGCTTCCAGCTCCTTGCAGCGTTCCTGCAGCGGCTTGTTGGGCGCGGCGTGGGTGCCCTGGCACATGATGTGCGGCAGCATGGGCTTGTTGGCCCAGGACATGACGGGTTTGATCTCGCCCTTCAGGGTGCGTGCGATCACGTTCGCGGCGCGCAGGCCCGCCGCGCGGATGTCCACGTGCGGGTAGGTATGGAAACCGCTGATGACGGTGGCGTGCTTGACGATGTCGTCGTAGATGTTGGCGTGCATGTCCAGCGTTACCGCCACCGGCGTGTGCGGATCGATCTCGCGCAGGCGGCGCAGCAGGTCGCCCTCGGCGTCCTCCACGCCTTCGGCGACCATGGCGCCGTGCAGGTCCAGCAGGATGGCGTCGTAGCCGCCGCGCTGGACCTCGTCCAGGACCAGCTTGCACAGCCGCTCGTGGGTGTCGGCGCTGGCGGGGCCGCTAGGCCAGGACTCGGCCGCCACCGGCACGACCATTTCGGCGCCTTCGCGGCGCGCCACTTCGATATAGCCGCCCAGGCCGCTGTCGGTATTCTCGTAGGCCTTGATGGCGCGTTCGCCGGCCAGGACTTCGGGATTGCCGCGGAAAAAGCGTTCAAGCGGGGTAGGCACGGGCGAAAACGTATTCGTCTCGTGCTTGATCATTGCCAAAAGCCAACGCATGGGAATTCCTGTGGGTTTGCTGTGGTGGATCGGTCAGGCCGCCCGGGGAGGCTGGGGCCAGGGGTGTTGTTCGGGCCGCATGCTTTCCCAGGCGCGCGCGATGCGCAGCACGCCCAGGTCGTCAAAGCGCGCGCCGGCGATCTGCAGGCCGATGGGCAGGCCCGCCTTGGTATAGCCGCAATTGACGGACGCCGCGGGCTGCTCGCTCATGTTGTAGGGGAGCGTGTAGCCGATGTGGTGCATGGTGGTCGCGACTTCATTGGTGGGCGACGGCCACTCGGCGTTGTAGGCGACGACCGGAGCCACGGGCGAAAGCACGTAGTCGTAGGGCGCGCAGGCCGCGACCGTCTTGGCGCGCACGTTCATGGTTTCGTAATAGCTGCGGAACACGTCCTCGCCGGACTGGCCGCCGCCGCTTTCCGCCCAGGTGCGGATGAAGGGCAGGATCTTGTCGCGGCGTTCCTGGGGCAGGGCTGCCAGGTCTATGGCCGAGCGGGTGCGCCAGAAGCGGTCCACGCCTTCCAGCATGGCGGGCGTCATCCAGGGCTGCATTGGCGTGACGATGGAGCCGGCGGCCTCGAAGGCGCGCGCCGCGGCCTCGACCGCGGTGCGGATTTCGGGGTCCAGGGGCAGGCCGCAGCCGGCGTCCAGCAGCAGGCCGATGCGCAGGCCGCGCAGGTCGCGCTCGAGGTCGAGCCAGTCGAAGTCCTGGTAGGGCAGGCTCATGTGGTCGCGCGCATCGGGCTGCGACAGCACGCCCATCATGAGCGCCGAGTCGGCGACCGTGCGGGTCATGGGGCCGGCGCAGCGGCCCATGAACGGCGGATCGATGGGGATGCGGCCCAGGCTGGGCTTGAGGGTGGCGATGCCGCACCAGGCCGCCGGCAGGCGCACGGAGCCGCCAATGTCGGTGCCGATGTGCAGCGGGCCGTAGCCCGCGGCCGCCGCGGCGCCCGCGCCGGCGCTGGATCCGCCCGGGTTCTTGGACAGATCCCAGGGATTGCGGGTCAGTTCATGGAAGCTGGACAGGCCAGAGGACAGCATGCCGAAGTCGGGCATGGTGGTCTTGCCCAGCAGCACCGCGCCGGCCTCGCGCATGCGGGCGGCCGGCGGCGCATCGGCGGCGGCGGGCTTCAGTTCCGTGGCGGCCGTGCCCAGGGGCACCGGCACGCCGCGTGTGGCAATGTTTTCCTTGATGGTGGCCGGCACGCCATCCAGCGTGTGGCCTCCGGTAGCCAGCGGTTCGCCCTTCATCCAGCGGGCTTCAGAGGCGCGGGCCTGGGCCAGCGCGCCATCCGCGTCCAGAGCGTAGGTGGCCTTGAGCTTCGGCTCCCAGCGCGCAATATGGTCCAGCACCGAGCGGGTGACCTCGACGGGCGAGAGCGTCTTGTTGCGGTAGGCCTGGAGCAGTTCCACGGCGGACAGTTCATGCGGTTGCGGCATTTCGGTTCCAGTGTGTGTACAGGCTGCGCGCGTCTCAAGGCGCGGCGGCGTGGCCCAGGCCGGCGGCGACCGGCCGGAAGTTGCGGAAATCCCAGTCGCGTCCGGGGGCGGCGTCGATCAGGGCTCGCGTATATTCGTGGCGCGGTTCGGTCAGCACGGTTTCGGCGGAGCCGGTCTCGACGACCTTGCCGCGCTGCATCACCATGATGGTGTCGCAGATCTGCGCGGCCACGCGCAGGTCGTGGGTGATGAACAGCACGCCCACGCCGGTGCGCTGGCGCACCTGTTCCAGCAGTTCCAGCACCTGCGCCTGTACCGACACGTCCAGGGCGGAGACGGCCTCGTCGGCCACCAGGACCTCCGGGTCCATGACCAGGGCGCGCGCGATGCAGATGCGTTGGCGCTGGCCGCCGGAGAACTGGTGCGGATAACGGTTCATCGCGTCCGGGCTCAGGCCCACGACGCTCAGCGTTTCGCCGGCGCGCTTCAAGGCCTGCTCGCGGGCCACGCCGAAGTTCAGCAGGCCCTCGATGATGGATTCGCCGACGGTGCGGCGCGGATTCAGCGAGCGGTACGGATCCTGGAACACGATCTGGATGCGGCGGCGCACGGGGCGCAGCGCCGCGCCGGACAGGGTGCTGAGGTCTTCGCCGCCCATCATCATGTGGCCGGCGGTGGGTTCGATCAGGCGCACGATGCAGCGCGCCACGGTGGACTTGCCCGAGCCGGATTCGCCCACGATGCCCAGGATCTCGCCCTTGCGCAGCGTCAGGTTGACGTCGGTGGCCGCGATCACGCTGCGCGCGGTTTGGCGCGAGAACAGCGAACTCTTGGTGCCGTAGGTGCGGCCCAGCCCCTTGACGTGCAGCACCGGCATGCCGGCCGGCGCCTCGCGGCGCGAGGGCACCAGGCTGGGCACCGAGGACACCAGGCGGCGGGTGTAGGACTGCTTGGGTTCGGCCAGGATCTCGTTGCGCGTGCCGCTTTCGATCAGGTCGCCGCGGTTCATCACCACGATGCGGTCGGAGATCTCGGCCACCACGCCGAAGTCGTGCGTGATGAACAGCACGGCGGTCTGGTGCTTGACCTGCAGTTCCTTGATGAGCGCCAGGATCTGCTTCTGCGTGGTGACGTCCAGCGCCGTGGTCGGCTCGTCGGCGATCAGCAGCTTGGGCTCCAGGATCAGCGCCATGGCGATGACGATGCGCTGGCGCTGGCCGCCCGATAGCTGATGGGGATAGGCCTCGAAGATGCGTTCGACGTCGGGCAGGTGCACGGAGCGGAACATGTCCAGCACCTTGGCGCGGCGTTCCGCGGCCGACATCTGCTTGCGGTGCAGGCGCAGCACTTCGTCGACCTGCTTGCCCACGGTGTGCACGGGGTTCAACGCGGTCATGGGCTCCTGGAACACCATGGCCATGCGCGTGGCGCGCATTTCGCGCAGGCGGCGCTGCGTGGCGCTGACCACGTCTTCGCCTTCGACGCGGATGGAACCCGCGCTGACGCCCAGCACGCCGGGCGGCAGCAGGCCCATGACGGCCAGCGAAGTGACGGACTTGCCCGAGCCGGACTCGCCGACCACGCACACGGTTTCGCCGGCGTGCACGTCCAGGCTCAGGTTGCGCACGACGCGGTTGCCGGCGCCGGCGACTTCGACCGAGAGGTTGCGGATGGCCAGGATGGCGGACGAGGTGTCGCCCGCGGGAGGAATGGGAGAGTAGGTCATCGGCATCAGATCCTGCGCACCATTTTCGGGTCCAGCGCGTCGCGCAAGGCGTCGCCCAGGATGTTCACGCTGAGCACGGTCAGCGACAGGAACAGGCCGGGGAAGAGGATCAGGCCAGGCAGCATGCGGAAGTACATGCGCCCTTCGGACATGATGTTGCCCCAGGAGGCGATCTCGGGCGGGATGCCCGCGCCCAGGAAGCTCAGGATGGCTTCGGTGAGCATGGCGGAGGCGAAGACGTACGTGCCCTGCACCGTCAGCGGCGCGATGGTGCTGGGCACCATGTGGCGCCACAGCAGCAGCGGCAGCGGCGTGCCCAGGGCCAGCGCCGCTTC
The DNA here is from genome assembly GCF_058783105.1 of Achromobacter sp. FW305-C-30-7. Taxonomy (NCBI): domain Bacteria; kingdom Pseudomonadati; phylum Pseudomonadota; class Betaproteobacteria; order Burkholderiales; family Alcaligenaceae; genus Achromobacter; species Achromobacter sp. FW305-C-30-7. Next base: position 889,603 of record NZ_JBYSYI010000001.1, read on the forward strand.
GACGTAGGGTTCGCCGCGCACGGTCAGGATCTGGCCGCGCACCAGCCGCACCACCCGCGGAATTTCCGGGATGGTGATGGCCACCAGCACTGTGGTGATGCTGGCGCCCGTGACCGACACCAGGGCGATCGCCAGCAGGATGCCGGGGATGGCCATGATGGCGTCCATGGTGCGCATGATCAGCCCGTCCAGCGAGCGGAACCAGCCCGCGATCACGCCGATGACCAGGCCGAGGGCGACGCTGACCAGCGCCGCGCCCAGGCCTGCAATCAGCGAGATGCGGGCGCCGTAGGCCACGCGCGACCAGACGTCGCGGCCGAACGCGTCAGTGCCCAGCAGGTAATCGGAGAAGGGCGGCTTGAGGCGCGCGCCGGGGTTGATGAAAGTGGGGTCGACGGTGCCCAGCAGCGGCGCGAACAGCGCGATGGCGACGACGGCCACCAGCACGATCAGCGCCAGCATCACGGGCCAGCTTTTGAGCCCCTGCCGGATCTGGCGCCAGGCGGTGGCCTGGGGCGTGCCGCCTCCGGGGAGATCGGCGGCCGCTTGCGCGGCGGCATCGGTTGGCGTTTGCATCGTTAGTACCTGATCCGCGGGTCGAACACCGTGTAGGCGCAATCGACAACCAGATTGATGAACACGTAGACGAACGCGAAGAAGAGCGTCAGGCCCTGGATGACCGGGTAGTCGCGCGCCAGCACGGCTTCCACCACCAGCCGGCCCAGGCCGGGGATGTTGAACACCGATTCGGTCACGACCACGCCGCTGATCAGCAGCGCGATGCCCAGGCCCACCACCGTGGCGATGGGCACCGCGGCGTTGCGCAGGGCATGGCCCAGCAGCACGCCGGTTTCGCCCAGGCCTTTGGAGCGCGCCGTGCGGATGAAGTCCTCGCCCATGACCTCGATGACGCTGGTGCGCGTGATGCGCGCGATCAGCGCCACGTAGACCGTGGACAGGGCCAGCGACGGCAGGATGAGGCGGTGCAGGTAGGGCCAGAAGCCTTTTTCCAGGGGCGTGTAGCCTTGCACGTTGAACCAGCCCAGTTTGATGGCGAAGAGCCAGATCAGCACATAGCCCGTGACGAACACCGGCACCGAGAAGCCCAGCACCGAGAAGCCCATGACGGCGCGGTCCAGCAGCTTGCCTTGCCGCCACGCGGCCAGCACGCCCAGCGGGATGGCGACGATCAGCGTGAACACCAGGGTCAGCACCGCCAGGCTGAGCGAGGGTTCAAGGCGTTGGCCGATCAGCTTGGTGACCGGCACGCCCGACATGAGCGACGTGCCCAGGTCGCCTTGCAGGAGCTTGCCGCCCCAGATGAAGAATTGCTTGATGACCGGCTGGTCCAGGCCCATCGTCTGGCGTATCTGCACGATACGCTCGGGCGTGGCGCCATCGCCCGCCATGATGATGGCCGGATCTCCCGGGCTGAAACGCAATATCGCGAAGACCACCACCGCGACCATCACCAGAACGGGGATGGTCGCGAGGAGCCGGCGTGAGACAAATGCCAGCATGTATTTCCCCCTGAACTACTTGCCCGTCAAGGGGCTTTCTTGACGTTCCAGAACGCGAACACCGGCGCGTGCACCAGGCCCGACAGCTTGGTCGAGTAGACGGTGGGCACGGACATCTGGCCCAGCGGCACGTACAGGCCTTCATCGATGCCGATGCGCTGCACTTCCTCGGCGATTTTCTTCTGTTCCGCGGGGTCGGAGGTCAGCGCCATCTTGGTGCGCAGTTCCTCGATCTGCGGGAAGTCGGGCCAGCCGAACCATGCGTTGTCGCCGTTGGCCGCGGCCGGAGCGGAACGGACCGGGTCCATCACGTCGGTGGCGTACCAGTTGGTGTTGTGGATGTTCCAGCCGCCTTCGGCGGGCGCGGCCTTCGAGGCGCGGCGGGTGGCCACGCTCTGCCAATCCATCGCGGCGAGGTTGACGTTGAAGCCGGCCTTGCGCAGCGCCTGGGCCATCACCACCGGTTGGGCCGACAGGGTGCCGACGTCGGTCGCGTGCATGACCAGGATGGGCGTGTTGTCGTAGCCGGCTTCCTTCAGCAGCGCCTTGGCCTTTTCGATGTTGGACGGCACCACCATGTCCTTGCCGATGTCGCTTTCCAGCGGCGTGCCGCAACCCCACAGCGAGGCGCAGGTCTTCCAGTACTTGGGATTGCCGACCAGCGCCTTCATCACGTCTTCCTGGCCGATGGCGTACATCGCGGCCTGGCGCACCTTCTTGTTGTTGAAGGGCGGGTACTTGAAGTTGAAGCGGTACATCGTGAAGTAGCCGACCGGGCTGAGCGACTCTTCCTTCAGATCCTTGTTGCCTTCGATCATCGGCAGCAGATCGTAGGGGAACTGTTCGACGAAGTCGATCTCGCCGCCCAACAATGCGTTGGCGGTGGTCAGCGCGTCGGGCATGACGTCCCACTCGACCTTGTCGACGTTGACGACCTTGCCGCCGGCCAGGCCGCTGGCGGGTTCCTTGCGCGGCACGTAGTCGGCGTTCTTGGCGTAGACCGTCTTCACGCCGGGCTTGAATTCGATGACCTTGAACGGACCCGAACCGGTCATGTCGGTAATGGGCTGGCCGATGGCCTGTTCGGCGATGCGCTTGGGCATCATGAAGGGCGCGGTGCCGGTGGGCTTGGACAGGGCGCGCAGAGCCAGGTCCGTGGGTTCCTTCATGACGATGCGGAAGTTCTTGTCGTCGATGACCTCGATCTTGTCGGTGAACTTCAGCAGGGTGCGGCCCATGCCGTCGCCGGCGGCCCAGCGCTTGATCGAAGCGACGCAGTCCTCGGAGGTCACCGGCTTGCCGTCATGCCACTTCTGGCCGTCGCGCAAGGTCATGGTGTAGGTTTTGCCGTCGGGCGAGACTTCCCACTTTTCCAGCATCTGCGGCTGGATCTTGTTGTCCGCGTCGGTGGCCAGCAGGGTGTCGTAAATCATGTAGCCGTGCCACGTCGTGATGTACGCGGTGGTGGCATGCGGATCGGTCAGTCGCAGAGGCGAATGCATTACCGTCTTGATGACGGTCTCGGCGTAGGCGCCGTGAGCCATCATCAGGGTGGCGCCGGCCAGCGCGGCCGCTCGGACGTACTTCAGCATGAATGTTCCCCTTGATGCGTAGTGAGCGGCGCCATCGCGCCGCTGCGTCGTTGATCCGCCGCGCTGGGGCGGCGTGCGAGCTTCAGGCGGTAGCGGGCCTGTCCGAAAAGACGGGTCCGCAAGGCGCCATTCTGATGCCGGGACGCAACCGTGTCCATGGTTGTTTTGCCGCATCCATCAGCATGGAACCGGGGGCCGCGCACACCAGGATCGTCTGGGCGATGCCGGTAAAATCGGCGCGGAAGTGCGCGGAACTCTTGACCACCAGGATCGCGGCGCGTTGCGGCTCCACGCCGGCGAAACGGAACATTTCCTGGTCCGCCATCTGCACCTTGTTCGACGCGACGATGATGCGCACCCCGCCTACGCGCAGGCAGGCGCTGGGACCCAGGTCCATATGGAAGCCGCGATAGAAAGCGCCATGCGTATCGAAGCGTCCATCCGACGTTTTCTCGACGATGAACTCGCTGTCCAGCGGCTCATCGTCGGGAATACCCGAGTGTCCACCCAATGCAATGCGTACCTTGTTTCCGGTGCCCGCGCGATGGGCCGCCAGCGCCGCCGCAGGGTCCACGATCAGGCCAATGGCGGTGTCGCGCGCATCGTGCCGGATCAGCGCACGCAGCACGCCGGTGGTGTCCGAGCTGCCGCCAGCGCCCGGATTGTCCTGCGCGTCGGCGATGACCACGGGTTTATGCGCGTCGCGCGCCAGGCGCATGGCTTCCTGCACGGCTTCGTCGGGCGTGTAGAGCTTGCCGCCGAAGTCGCGTTCCGCGTTGAGCACGGCGCGTGTCATCTCGTCGGCCGCGGCGTCGGCTTCGACTTGCGTGGCGCCGTAGGCCCACACCGTGGGCGCGCATTCGGGGAAGTCGGCCGCGGGAAAACCCGTGGCGAACGACAGGCTGAGAGCGCCGCGCGTTTCGAGCTCGCCCACCATCTGGTACAGGCTGCGCGAGGGTTCGATATCGGTGGACTGCCAGCACAGCGAAATCAGGTAGGGCAGCGAGCGTAGGGCCACGCAGGGCCGCGGCGCGCCGGCCAGCCGCGCGGCCAGCAGTTCGGCGGCGCGTTGTCCGGTTTCGGCCATGTCGATGTGCGGATAGGTGCGGTAGCAGATCAGCGCGTCCGCGTGGCGCACCATGGCGCGGGTCACGTTGGCGTGCAGGTCCAGGCTGGCGACGACGGGTACGTCGGGGCCCACCAGCTCGCGCACGCGCCTGAGCAGCTCGCCTTCACCATCGTCCAGATGCTCGGTGACCATGGCGCCATGCAGGTCGAGATAGACGCCGTCCAGCGGCAACGCCAGCGACAGACCCTGCAGGATCATCGCGCTGATGCGTTCGAATGCATCCTTGGTGACCGGCCCCGAGGGGCTGGCCGCCGCCCAGGTGGTGGGCAGCAGCGTGTGCCGTCCCATGGCTTCAATAAATCCCGCCACCGGAATGTTGGCGCCCGCCACCGCCTGGAACATCGCGGGCCCGCTGACCAGCTTGGGCCAGCCACCGCCCTTCTCGGCAAAGTCTTCCCACGCCGCGCGCGAAGGCGCGAACGTATTGGTTTCATGCTGAAAGCCGCCTATCCCGATGCGCATCAGGATCCCCTTGTTGTTTTGATGTGAGGAAAGGCGCGGGCCAAGCCGCGCCCAAGTCAGTTCTACAGTGGCGCCACCGCACCACCAGCCACGCATAAAACAGGCACAACGAAAACAGGAGCAACGAAAACAGGCACAACGCCGCAATCAGGCAAAACGTCCCCCAAGCCGGGTCGCGCGGATCCGGCTCTGCGCGCTCCATCGTGATGCCACGAAGCCGGCTCTTCGCACCCAATCGGGATGCCGCGGATCCGGGCTCCGCCGGTCCGCAGGCATGCCCCCCTGGGGGGGAAGCGCGCAGCGCTTCGGGGGGGGACCCTCACTCAGCCACTGGCATCGTGAATTCCGCGCCCTTGGCGATGCTGTCCGGCCAGCGCTGCATCACGCTCTTGTAGCGCGAATAGAAGCGGATGCCTTCTTCGCCGTAGGCGTGATGGTCGCCGAACAGCGAACGCTTCCAGCCGCCAAAGGAGTGCCAGGCCATAGGCACGGGAATGGGCACGTTGATGCCGACCATGCCGACCTTGATCTGGCGGGCGAAGGCGCGCGCCACGCCGCCGTCGGACGTGAAGCAGGCCACGCCATTGCCGAACTCATGGGCGTTGATCAATGCCACGGCCGATGCAAAGTCCGGCACGCGCACCACGCACAGCACCGGCCCGAAGATTTCTTCGCGGTAGATGTTCATGGCGGGCTTGACGTTGTCGAACAGCGTGCCGCCCAGGAAAAAGCCCTTTTCGTTGCCCGGCACCTGCAGGCCGCGGCCATCGGCCACCAGCGTGGCGCCCGCGGCGATGCCGTCCTCGATGTAGCCCACGACCTTGTTGCGATGCTGCGAGGTGACAAGCGGACCCATTTCAGCGTCGCCCTGCATGCCGTCCTTGACCACCAGCGCCTTGACGCGCGGCGTCAGGCGCTCGACCACCTTGTCGGCCACGTCGCCCACCGCCACGGCCACCGAGATGGCCATGCAGCGCTCGCCGGCCGAGCCGTAGGCCGCGCCCATCAGGGCGTCGGTGACCTGGTCCAGGTCGGCGTCGGGCATGATCACCATGTGGTTCTTGGCGCCGCCCAGCGCCTGCACGCGCTTGCCGCGGCGGGTGCCTTCGGCGTAGATGTACTCGGCGATGGGGGTCGAGCCGACAAAGGACAGGGCTTCGACGTCCGGGTGCGCGATCAGCGCGTCCACTGCCTGCTTGTCGCCATGCACGACGTTGAATACGCCTGCGGGCAGGCCGGCCTCGGCCAGCAGTTCAGCCAGGCGCAGCGAGGCCGAGGGATCGCGCTCGGAAGGCTTGAGCACAAAGGTGTTGCCGCAGGCGATGGCGACCGGGAACATCCAGCACGGCACCATCATGGGGAAGTTGAACGGCGTGATGCCGGCCACCACGCCCAGCGCCTGGCGCATGCTCCAGTTGTCGATGCCGCCGCCGATCTGGTCGGAGTACTGGCCCTTCATCAACTGCGGAATGCCGCAGGCGAATTCGACGATTTCGATGCCGCGCGTGACTTCGCCCTTGGCGTCGGAAAAGACCTTGCCGTGTTCGCGCGTGATCAGCTCGGCCAGTTCGTCCTGGTGCTTGTCCAGCAGCGCCTTGAAATTGAACAGGATGCGCGCGCGCTTGAGCGCGGGCGTTTCGGACCAGGCCGGAAAGGCGGCGCGGGCGGCGGCCACGGCCAGCGCCACTTCTTCGTTGGACGCCAGCGGAATGGAGGAGGTGACTTCGCCGGTGGCGGGGTTGAAGCCGTCGGCGTAGCGGTTGCTGCGGCCGTCGTAGTGCTGGCCGTTGATGAAATGGGGGATTTTCTTCATGGGTCGAACGCTCGAATCCGGGGCTTGGAAAAATGCCGGAGGGCGGCCTGGGGCCGCCCTGGCGAGATGCCGCCCCTCGCGGGGCGGCGCAGTATCAGGCGAGTTCTTTCAGTACCTTGCCGATCTGTTCGAAGATCTGGCCGATCTGGGCTTCTTCGATGATCAGCGGGGGCGAGATCGCGATGATGTCACCGGTGTAGCGCACCATCAAGCCGCTGTCGAAGCACTTCTGGAACACTTCGGCGGCACGTGCGCCGGGAGCGCCCGCGCGCGGCGCCAGCTCGATGCCGCAAACCAGGCCCAGGTTGCGCACGTCGATGACGTGCGGCGCGCCCTTCAGGCCGTGGGCGGCTTCCTGGAAGGCGCCGGACAGCTTGCGGGCGCGGCCGAACAGGTCTTCGCGGCGATAGATGTCCAGCGTGGCCAGGATGGCCGCGGCCGCGAGCGGGTGCGCCGAATAGGTGTAGCCGTGGAAGAACTCGATGCCGCCGGCGGGGCCGTTGACGATGGCGTCATGCACTTCGCGCTTGACCGCGACGGCGCCGGCCGGCACCGCGGCGTTGCTCACGCCCTTGGCCATGGCGATGATGTCCGGCGTGACGCCGAAGAATTCGGATGCCGTGGCGGCGCCCAGGCGGCCGTAGGCGGTGATGACTTCGTCGAAGATCAGCAGGATGCCGTGCTTGGAGGTGATCTCGCGCAGCTTTTCCAGATAGCCCTTGGGCGGAATCAGCACGCCGGTCGAGCCTGCCATGGGTTCGACGATGACCGCGGCGATGGTGGAGGGATCGTGCAGGGCGACGATGCGCTCGAGTTCATCGGCCAGGTGCGCGCCCCAGGCCGGCTGGCCCTTGGAATAGGCGTTCTGCTCGATGTTGTGGGTGTGCGGCAAATGATCCACGGCGGGCAGCAGCGCGCCGGAGAAGGTCTTGCGGTTGGTCGAGATGCCGCCGACCGAAATGCCGCCGAAGCCCACCCCGTGGTAGCCGCGTTCGCGGCCGATCAGGCGGGTGCGCTGGCCTTCGCCGCGGGCGCGGTGATAGGCCAGGGCGATCTTCAGGCAGGTGTCGACGGATTCGGAACCCGAGTTCGTGAAGAAGACCCGGTCCAGGCCCTGGGGCATCATGCCGGCGACGGCGGTGGCGGCTTCGAAGGCCAGCGGGTGGCCCACCTGGAAGCCTGGCGCGTAGTCCATCACGCCCGCCTGGCGGGAGATCGCGGCGACGATTTCCTCGCGGCCGTGGCCGGCGTTGACGCACCACAGGCCGGCGGTGCCGTCCAGGATCTGGCGGCCGTCGGTCGAGGTGTAGTACATGCCCTTGGCGGTCGCCAGCATGCGCGGATGGGCCTTGAACTGCTTGTTGGCCGTGAAGGGCATCCAGAGGTGGGACAGGTCGGGCAGTTTGTCGGGGGCGTTCATGGCGGCTCCAGGGGACGGACAAGCGCTGGACTTGGGCGACGGGTGTGCAGCCAGCGGGATTGAAATGATTCTGGTGCGTCCGCAGGGGAATGAAAATATACGATCCGCGCAAATGCGGCTAACTGTATAGTTATCAGCGACACAACTGTACAGTTAATGCCGTGATCGATTTTCAGCCAAACCGCGCCCGTGGCCGCGGACAGGCGCCGACCCTGGTCGAGCAGCTGGTTGCAGCCATCCTGCGCGCCATCGAAGAACAGACCCTGCGTCCGGGTATGTCCCTACCTTCGGTGCGCGAGTTCGCGCGCCTGTACGAGGTCAGCACCTTCACGGTGGCCAGCGCCTATAGCCGCCTGGTATCGCTGGGCTGGCTGGCGGCGCGGCCGGGCGCGGGCTATCGGGTCGCGACGCCGGACGCGCCGGCACGTCCGAGCCAGCCGCCGTCCTGGGAGCCGCCGCGCCTGAACGCTGGCTGGCTGCTGTCGGATATCTTCGCGGACCATTCCATCCCCATCAAATCGGGCTGCGGCTGGCTGCCGGGCGAATGGCTGAACGAAGAAGGGCTGCACATGGCCTTGCGCCACATGGGGCGGGTGCCGGCCATGCGCATTGCGAATTACGGCCATCCCTACGGCTATGCGCCGCTGCGCGAGACCATCGCGGCCAGCCTGAGCGCGCAGGGCATGGAGGTCGAGGCCTCGCAGGTCGTGCTGACCCAGGGCGTGACGCACGGGCTGGACATGGTGATACGCACCTTGCTGCGGCCGGGCGACACGGTGGTGGTGGAGCAGCCCGCCTATGCCAACCTGCTGCAGATGTTGCGCCTGGCCGGTTTGCGCGCGGTGCCCGTGCCGCGCACCTTGGATGGGCTGGACTGCGAGGCGCTGGAAGCGGTGGTGGCGCGCCACCGGCCGCGGGCCCTGGTCGTCAACACCGCCTTGCAGAATCCGTCGGGCGCCAGCATCAGCATGGCCAATGCCTTCCGCATCCTGCAGGCGGCCGAGCGGCATGGCCTGTGGGTGGTGGAAGACGATATCTCGCGCGAACTCGCGCCCGGCGTGACGCCCATGCTGGCCGCCCTGGACGGGGCGCGGCGCGTGGTCTACCTGGGCGGCTACTCCAAGGTCATCAGTCCGTCGGTGCGGGTGGGCTATGTGGTGGCGCACCGCGATCTGGCGCGCGATATCGCGCGCACCAAGATGGCGGTGGGCCTGACCTCGCCGGAGATCATGGAGCGCATCGTGCACCAGGTCATCCGCGAGGGCCGTTACCGCGCCCATATCGCCCGCACCCGGGAGCGCCTGGCAGAGGCTCATGCGGGCGTGGCCGAGCTGATGGCGCAGCACGGCTTCGAGATCTACGGAAGGCCACAGGGCGGCCTGTTCCTGTGGGCCAAGGTGGCGGGAGAATGGCGCCAGCGTGGCGCCAATGGCTTGGCGGAACTGGCGCTCAAGGATGGCATCTGGCTGGCGCCCGGTTCCTATTTCGAGGCTGACGAGGCCGATACCCCCTGGGTGCGCTTCAACGTGGCCTATTCGGAGGCGCCCGCCCTCTGGCGCTTCATGCGCAATGCTGGAGCGGCGGCCTGAGTCACTGCCGCTCGTAAGTCACGAAATCGTATTCGTAGCCGTTTTCTGCCGGCTGTGCTTCGCGCGCCGTTTCCTGCCATTGGAAGGCGGGCAGCAGCGGGAAGAAGGCATCGCCTTCGACCTCGGCGCGGACTTCGGTGGCCAGGACGCGCCGGGCCAGGGGCAGGGCCTGCGCGTAGATCTGCGCGCCGCCTATGACAAAGGCCGCGTCGATGTCGCCGCAGGCCTGGATGGCAGCCTCCAGCGATGGGACCACGATGGCGCCCGCGGCGTTGAAATCCGGATTGCGGCTGATCACGATATTGCTGCGGCCAGGCAGCGGCCGGCCCAGCGAGTCCCAGGTCTTGCGGCCCATGATGATGGGATGGCCGAGGGTGCTGCGCTTGAAGTGCGCCAGATCGCCCGGCAGTTTCCAGGGCAGGGCGTTGTCGCGTCCGATGACGCGATTGGCGGAATAGGCGACGATGAGGGTAAGGCTGGCGGGCATGCGGGTCGGGACGGTAGAGGTTCGGCCGGTTGGCTACGGCAAGCGTAGCAAATTTGCGCGGCGGCCTGCGCCGCGCTGGCTGCCTCAGTCGACCGCGTGTTCCAGGAATTCGGTGGCGGGCATGGGTTTGCCCAGCAGGAAGCCCTGCAGTGAATCGCAGCCCAGGCCGGTCAGGAATTTCTGCTGCGCCGGCGTTTCCACGCCTTCGGCCACGATGCGCAGGTTCAGTTGCTGCGCCAGCGCGACGATGGCCGACACGATGGCGGCGTCCTCGTTGTCGTTTTCCAGTTGGTTGACGAAACCGCGGTCGATCTTCAGTTCGGTAGCCGGCAAGCGCTTCAGGTAGAGCAGGCTGGAATAGCCGGTGCCGAAGTCGTCGATGGAAATCGTCACGCCCAGGTTCGACAGGCGCTTGAGCACCGCCAGGCTGGCCTCGGCGTCGCGCATGGCGGTGGATTCGGTCACTTCCAGGGTCAGGCAGGCCGGCGGAACGCCGTGGCGTTCCAGGGCCGAACGCACCGTTTCCACCAGACTGGCGTGGGCGAACTGCAGAGCCGAAATATTGACGGCGACGGTCCAGTGGCCCTGGCCGGCGTTGATCCATTCCCGCATCTGGCGGCAGGCCTCGTTGATCACCCATTCGCCGATGGACAGGATCAGGCCGGTCTTTTCCGCCGTGGGGATGAACTGGTCCGGGCCCACCAGGCCGCGCGTCGGATGGTTCCAGCGCAGCAGGGCCTCGGCGCCGATGATGGGGCCGGCGGGCGCTTCGTACTTGGGCTGGTAATGCAGGACGAGCTGGTTGCGTTCCTGCGCCAGGCGCAGGTCGTGCAGCAATTCGATCTGCTCATGCGCGTCCGCGTTCATGGACGGTTCGAAGAAGCTGTAGCCGGTGCCGCCCAGGCGTTTGGCGTGGTACATCGCCGCATCGGCGTTGGTCAGCAGGGCATGCGTATCCTGGCCGTTGTTGGGATAGATGGCGATGCCCACGCTGGAGGTCACCATGACCTCATGCCCGTAGACCGTGACCGGCCGGGCGATGGCCTCGATCAGGCGGTCGGCCACGTTGGCCGCGTCCGTGGGCTCGACCACTTCGCTCAGCACAATGAACTCGTCCCCGCCCAGGCGCGCCACCGTGTCCTGGGTGCGCAGCGTCAGGCGGATGCGCTGCGCCAGGTCGATCAGCAGCGCGTCGCCGGTGTGGTGCCCGTAGGCGTCGTTGACCGCCTTGAAGCCATCCAGATCGAAGAACAGCACCGCGAAGTAACCCTTGCGCCGGGTCGCGCTTTCTATCGCCTGCTCCAGCCGGTCTTCCAGCAGGATGCGGTTGGGCAGTTTGGTCAGCGTGTCGTGCAGCGCCAGTTGCACCAGCTCTTCATTGGCTTCGGCCAGCGAGGACGCCAGGGCCGATGTGCGCGCTTCCAGCCGGTTGTCCAGCACCGCGACCAGCAGGGCGATGGCCAGCACGCTCAAGGTCACCGCTGTGACGGCGATGGCCAGCCAGCCGGCCGAGATGCCGCTATTGGCCGCCATGCAGATGCTGCCGGCGGGGAAGCCGGCGGCGGCCATGCCGGTGTAGTGCATGCCGACGATGGCGATGCCCATGATCACCGCCGCCAGCGGCCGCGACCAGGCCACGCGGGGACCGCCGTGGCGCAGGCGATAGGTGATCCACAGCGCCGCGCCGGAGGCGGCAACGGCAATCACGATGGATAGCGCGAACCACTTGGCGTCGTAGACGATGCCCGGTTCCATGAGCATGGCGGCCATGCCCAGGTAGTGCATGGCTGCGATGCCGGCGCCCATGAGCAGGGCGCCGATCATCAGCCGCCGCCGCGGCAACTCGTCCTTGCTCACGGTCCACAAGGCGAAGGCAGAGCAGCCGATGGCGATGACCAGCGACAGGACAGTCAGGGGTAAGTCATAGCCCATGGCAATGGGCAGGCTGAAGGCCAGCATGCCGACGAAATGCATGGACCAGATGCCCACGCCCATCGCGAAAGCGCCGCCCGCCAGCCAGTAGCGCGCGCTGGGCAACCCGTTCGAGGCCCTGACGCGATTGGCCATGCCCAACGCCGTGTACGACGCCAGGATGGCGACTCCTAGAGATACGAGGACGAGCGAAGGGTTATACGTTCCGACGAGCATTTGTGGGGTCCTGTCCTTGGCGCATACTGCCGCCGCGCGGGCTTCATATCAAATCAATTGGTAGTCTATGGTTGCAAGTCGGTCGCAAGACAAAATCCGGCGGACGACGCTGGTGATGCACGTGCTCTCTTTCTTGAGAAGGGGGCGGCTGAGCAACGCCGGCGGACGGCGCTGCCGGGCGGATTGCCCGGTTTCGCGGCGAGCGACCGGCACGGCCTGGCTGGTGCCGGTCGGAAGCAATGGCGCGCGGGAATTTCTGGACACACGTCCATGGCTAAGGGATGGGTTATACCGAAAACGCGCTTCTAGAAGCTCACCAATCTTCACCTGCCGCCCTGGGTTGCGCAGGCGGGGCGTTTTATACGGCCATGGCGGCGGTGAGGGGGGCGTGATGGGTATAGCCGGACAGCGAGAAGTCGCCCGGTTCCACCTTCTCGAGCCATTCGGGTTCGTAGCGCCCGGTGACCGCGAAATCGGGGATGCGGTCCGACAGGACCAGGGTGGGCGCCTCGTAGGGCTCGCGCGTGAGCTGTTCGCGCAGCATCGGCAGATGGTTCTCGTAGATGTGCGCGTCGCCGATGAAGTAGGTGAACCAGCGCGGCGTGTAGCCGGTCAGCCGGCCGACCAGATGCAGCAGGGCCGCGCCCTCGGTGAGGTTGAACGGCGTGCCCAGACCGACATCGTTGGAGCGGATGTACAGGCACAACGATATTTCGCGGGTCGTCGCGTTCGGCAGGAATTGGTAGAGCAGGTGGCAGGGCGGCAGCGCCATTTCCTCGATCTGCGCCCAGTTCCAGCCATGGAACAGGATGCGGCGGTCGCCGGGACGCTCATGGATGGTGTCCAGGCATTGGCGCAGTTGGTCCACCGCCTTGTAGAGCAGCACCTTAGGCACGCCGCCTTCCTCCAGCTCGGCCACCTGGGCGTAGCCGCGCGACAGGGCGTCGGCGATTTGCGCCGGGCGACTGGCGTCGAGCATCTTGTAGGCCGGCCACTGGCGCCATTGCACCCCGTAGACCGGCCCCAGGTCGTCGGGTCCTTCGCGGTACGGATTGGCCAGCCACTGGCTGTTTTCGTTGGCGTTCTGGTCCCAGACCTTGCAGCCGAGCTCGCGGAATTCCGCCGCGCTGCGCGAGGCGCGCAGGAAGCCGACCATTTCGCCGATGGCGGACTTGAACGCCAGCTTCTTGGTGGTCACCGCGGGAAAGCCCTTTTGCAGGTCGAAGCGCAGCGATGCGCCCGGCATGCTCAGGGTGCGTATGCCCGTGCGGTTTTCCTGCCACGCGCCGGTGTCCAGGATGGATTGAACGAGGTCCAGGTATTGTTTCATGGCGGTCCTTGCGCACGCTCGCCCGGCGGGTGACGCAAACAGCCGCCGCGAGTGGGTCGCGGCGGCTCTTATAAGTTAGGGATAGACGAATTACACCACGCGGGCGCGGTTCAGGCGGCGGCGGGCGCTTCCTGCGTGTCGACGATCTCGACCGAGAAGGTCAGCGCCGCGGTTTTTTCCAGCATGGCCGAGGCCGAGCAGTATTTCTCATGCGACAGCTGCACCGCGCGCTCCACCGCGGCGCGCGGCAGATTGCGGCCGGTGACGGTGAAGGCGAAATGGATGCGGGTGAAGACTTTGGGGTCGGCATCGGCGCGATCGGCCTGGAGCTTGACGCTGCAGCCGCTGACGGCGTGGCGTCCGCGCTTGAGGATCAGCACCACGTCGTACGCAGTGCAGCCGCCGGTGCCGGCCAGCAGCATTTCCATGGGGCGGGGGGCGAGGTTGTGCCCGCCGCCGTCCACGGCGCCGTCCATGACGGCCACGTGGCCACTGCCGGTGCTGGCGGTGAAGAGCATGCCGTTCGGGCCGCCCCAGTCGATCGTGCATTCCATTTGTCGTGTCCTTGAGCTTGAGCGCTGTCAATGGCTGATGATACCTGTTGCGTACAATTCCGGGCATGAGAGCCCCGCCCCGCATCAGGGGCGTGCGCGCCTGCCTTGCCGAGGAGTTGCCCATGTCCACCGCTCTGTCCCGCCCCAGCCCCGTTTCCTTCCTGCGCCGCATCAGCCCCGTGGATGCCTTGCTGGCCGAGGCTGACCGCGCGTTGCGCGTGCTGTCCGGCAGCGCCACGGCTGGCCGCCCCTATCCGGCCACCGCCGACGAGGCGCCGCAGGCCCTGTCGGCCCAGGAAAAACGCCACGCGGCCGGGCTGATGCGCGTGAACCATGTGGGCGAGGTCTGCGCCCAGGCGCTGTACCGGGGGCAGGCCTCGGTCTGCCGCGAACCGGCACCGCGGGCGCTGCTGCTGAATGCCGCGTCCGAGGAAGTGGATCATCTGGCCTGGTGCAATCAGCGGCTGACCGAACTGGGCAGCCGTCCCAGTCTGCTGAACCCGGTCTGGTACGCCGGCTCGTTCGCGCTGGGCGTGCTGGCCAGCTATGCCGGCGTGCCGCGCAACCTGGGTTTCATGGCGGAAACCGAAAAGCAGGTTGAAGCCCATCTGGAAGAACATCTGCGCACCTTGCCGGTGCAGGACGAGCGCTCGCGCCAGATCGTCCAGAAGATGAAAGAGGACGAGGCGCAGCATCGCGCCAGCGCGGAAGCGGCCGGAGGCGTACCGCTGCCAGCCCCGGTGAAAGCTGCAATGCGCGCCATGTCCAAGGTCATGACGACCACGGCCTACTGGGTTTGAACGGCTCGGCAGGTAAAATGTTGCAATGCGCAAAAATAGCTGCAAGTTGGTGCCGGGCGCACCATTTCGGTGCGAAAGCCAGAGCGGGATTACCCGGTGCTGGCTAGGGTAAGCCCCGGGCGGGTTTACCCATTCGGCAGAAACCCTGTTTTTGGAACGGACATTGATTGGCGCGGGTTTCCAGGCAGGTGCATCAGGTTTTGCGGCAAAAATGCAACGCAAGAAATCTCTCGTGCGGCAGGCTAAAAAAATTCTTGCATCGCACAAAAAACCTCGGTACTATTCACTCATCGGATGTTGAAACGCAGTCGGCGCGGTGCAAAACCCCGGAAGCGTAGCGAGCAGCAGGCCAGCTCCCAACATGCCACGGTTGTCTCCTCCACCCTCCTCCTTTGGTGGATTTAGCCCGAGATCTTACGATCTCGGGCTTTTTTTTCGGCATTTCAAATGCGTCCCCATTTAAGCGGGGCGAAGCATGGGCCATACGCTTGCGCGGCGGTTCCGTCATAGGGGGATCTTCGCGTTTTCCCTCGGATTTTTCGCGTGCGTACAGACGGAAAGTTCTACAATCATTTTATGAACCCCCTATTTCCGCGCCTATGCGGTTTCGCCTTGCCGGTCCAGTCAGATGGCGAGCCGGGCGCGGCCACGACGGCAAGGCGCCAGGCGTTACGTTCTGTGCCGGTGAATTGCACTTCCTTATTCCTCCCATATATGGGCGTTACACCTGCCCCCGATAATGGCGGGCCTGTCTCGATAGACCAACCAGAGGTGATTCGGTGACCTGGCTGTACATTTGCGTGGTCGCATTCATGGTGGGGGGACTCATCGTGGCGTCGGAGCGCTGGCATGGCGCCTTTACCGGCGACAGTGACCTCAATAAACCCCAAGCCAACCATTCCCGCGCCACGCCCCGCGTTGGCGGTCTGGCCGTGCTTGCGGGCACGCTGGCGGGCCTGCTGGTCCTCGGACCCAGCAACATGACGCTGACTTGGCTGTGGCCCGCGCTGTTCGTCGCGGCGCTGCCTGTGTTCGTCGCCGGCCTGCTCGAAGACATCACCAAGGACATCGGCGCCAGCAAGCGCCTGCTCGCGGCCTTCCTGTCGGCCGCGATCGCCTGGTGGCTGCTGGGCGGCGTCAGCCGCGTCGGCATGGCGCCGGTGGATTACGTGCTGTCCTTCTGGCCGGTGTCGCTGCTGTTCACCATGTTCGCGGTGGGCGGCTGTACGCATGCGCTGAATATCGTTGATGGCATGAACGGCCTGGCAGGCATGGTGGCCACGCTGATGGCCGTATCGATCAGCCTGGTGGCGCTGCAGGTAGGCGACGTGCCGATTTTCCTGGTGGCGGCGGCCCTGGCCTCGGCCACGTTGGGCTTCCTGGTGTGGAATTTCCCGTTCGGGCGCGTGTTCCTGGGCGACGGCGGCGCGTACTTCCTGGGCTTCATGCTGGCCGAACTGGCAGTATTGCTGGTAGTGCGCAATCCCTCGGTGTCGCCGTTCTATGCCCTGGCGGTGCTGTTCTACCCCGTCTTTGAAACCGGCTTCTCGATCTGGCGCCGCCGTTTCAAGCGTGGCGTGCCGGTGGATCAGCCGGATGCGCTGCACTTGCATCAGCTGGTGTTCCGCCGCCTGGTCCGGGTCACGTTCAGCCGGGGCCGGCGGCATGCGGTGCCGGCCTTGTGCAATGCGCTGGCCTCGCCTTACATGTGGGTGCTGGCCCTGATCGGCCTGGTGCCCGCCACCATCTGGTGGGACAACGCCTGGGCGCTGTGCGCCAGCCTGGTGGTGTTCGCCGCCGTCTATATCTGGCTGTATTCGCGGCTGGTGTCCTGGCGGCGGCCGGGCTGGCTGCTGCTGCCCTCCGTTTTGCGGACTTCCGATTAGTTTTGGGCGCCCGGGCAAGCATGCCGCCCGGGGCCCGGTTATCTATCCTGTTACCCGACTATTTTTGAAAATGCCGTAGTCGTTCTGCGGCGAAGGGAGAGTTATGTTGCGAATTCAAGATGTGAAACTCGCTGTTGTCGGCCTGGGCTATGTCGGCCTGCCCCTGGCGGTGGAGTTCGGCAAGAAGCGTTCGGTCATCGGATTCGATATCAATACGCGCCGCATCGACGCGCTCAAGGCGGGTCATGATCACACACTGGAAGTCAGCGACGAAGAACTGAAGGAAGCTACCCAGCTGAGCTACACGGCCGACCGCGCCGTGCTGGGGCAGGCCAACGTTTACATCGTGACTGTTCCGACGCCTATCGACGAATACAAGCAACCGGACTTGACCCCGCTGGTAAAGGCCAGCGAAACCATCGGCGCGGTCCTCAAGCGCGGCGACATCGTCATCTATGAGTCCACCGTCTACCCGGGCGCCACGGAAGAAGACTGCGTGCCGGTGCTGGAGCGCGTGTCGGGCCTGAAGTTCAACGTGGACTTCTATGCCGGCTACAGCCCCGAGCGCATCAATCCGGGCGACAAGGCGCATCGCGTCAGCACCATTAAAAAAGTCACCTCTGGCTCCACGCCCGAAGTCGCCGAACTGGTTGACCAGCTGTATCAGCAGATCATTGTCGCCGGCACGCACAAGGCGTCCAGCATCCGCGTGGCCGAGGCTGCCAAGGTGATCGAGAACACGCAGCGCGACGTGAACATCGCGCTGATCAATGAGCTCGCCCTGATCTTCAACAAGATGGGCATCGATACCGAGGCTGTGCTGCAGGCGGCGGGCACCAAGTGGAACTTCCTGCCGTTCCGTCCGGGCCTGGTGGGCGGCCACTGCATTGGCGTGGATCCGTACTACCTGACTCACAAGGCGCAATCCATCGGCTACCACCCGGAGATCATCCTGGCTGGCCGCCGCCTGAACGACTCCATGGGCGGATATGTGGTGTCGCAGCTGGTCAAGGCCATGACCAAGCGCCGCATCCACGTGCAGGGCGCCCGCGTGCTGGTCATGGGCCTGGCATTCAAGGAAAACTGCCCGGACCTGCGCAATACGCGCATTGTCGACATCGTGAAGGAACTGGGCGATTACAACGTGGCGGTTGACGTATACGATCCATGGGTCGATCCGGAAGAGGCCGTACACGAATATGGCATCACGCCGGTGGCCAACCTCGAAGAGGGCAAGTACGACGCTGTCATCCTCGGCGTGGCGCATCATCAATTCACCGAAATGGGCGCGACCGGCATCCGCAAGCTGGGCAAGCCGGAGCATATCCTCTATGACCTGAAGTATGTGCTGTCGCCCGATGAATCGGATCTGCGCCTGTAAGGAGCGACCATGACTTCCCGCTTTGAGACTGCCAAGAAGGAACTCTCGTCTGCGCCGCGCAAGTGGCTGGTGACCGGCTGCGCCGGCTTCATCGGTTCGAACCTGCTGGAAACGCTGCTGAAGCTGGGCCAGACCGTGACCGGCCTGGACAACTTCGCGACGGGTTTCCAGCATAACCTGGACGAAGTGCGTGATTCTGTCACGCCCGAGCAGTGGGCGCGGTTCACTTTCATCGAGGGCGATATCCGCGACCTGGAAGCTTGCCGTCGCGCGGTGCAGGGGGTGGAGTTCGTGCTGCACCAGGCCGCGCTGGGCTCGGTGCCGCGTTCGCTGAAGGATCCGATCACGACCAACGAGGTGAACATCGGCGGTTTCCTGAACATGCTGGTGGCGGC
Source organism: Achromobacter sp. FW305-C-30-7 (assembly GCF_058783105.1). Classification (NCBI taxonomy): domain Bacteria; kingdom Pseudomonadati; phylum Pseudomonadota; class Betaproteobacteria; order Burkholderiales; family Alcaligenaceae; genus Achromobacter; species Achromobacter sp. FW305-C-30-7. The sequence continues at coordinate 908,109 of NZ_JBYSYI010000001.1, forward strand.
GCGCGACGAGGAAGTCAAATCCTTTGTCTACGCAGCCTCCAGCTCGACCTACGGCGACCATCCCGCGCTGCCCAAGGTCGAGGAAAACATCGGCAAGCCCCTTTCGCCCTACGCGGTCACCAAGTACGTCAACGAGCTCTACGCGGACGTGTTCGCGCGCTCGTATGGTTTCGAAACGGTGGGCCTGCGCTATTTCAACGTGTTCGGCAAGCGTCAGAACCCCAATGGCGCTTACGCAGCCGTGATCCCCAAGTGGACGGCTGCGATGATCCAGAACGAGGACGTCACCATCAACGGCGACGGTGAGACCAGCCGCGATTTCTGCTTCGTGGAAAACGCGGTGCAGGCCAATATCCTTGCGGCCATGGCCGCGCCGGAGGGTCGCAATCAGGTCTACAACGTTGCGGTCAGCGGCCGCAGCACCTTGAACCAGCTCTTCGGTTTTTTGGTACAGACGCTGGGCACTCAGGGCGTGGCCTACGGCAAGAAACCGGTCTACGCCGATTTCCGCGCGGGCGATGTGCGCCACTCGCAGGCCGACGTCAGCAAGGCCGGCCGGCTGCTGGGCTACGAGCCGACGCACACCGTGCTGCAAGGCCTGGAAGTGGCCATGCCCTGGTACACGCAATTCCTGCGTTGATTTGAAAGCACTCGTCAGAAAACTCGGCAGCATCCACCCGGACCACCAGCGCATCTTCAAGGGTGCCTTCCGGGTGGCGGTGTTTCTGCTGCTGGGCAAGGCCGCCGGCGCCATCAAGGAGATGGCGGTGGCGTACCGCTACGGCGTCAGCGACGCCGTGGACGCCTACCAGTTCACGATGACCATGGCCACCTGGCTGCCGGTCACCATCGTGGGCGTGCTGTCGGTGGTCCTGATTCCGGTGCTGGTGCGGTTGCGCCGCGCCGACGCCGCCGAAAGAAACCTGTTCATCGGCGAACTGCAGGGCTGGGTCGCCGCCGCGGGCATTGCATTGGCGCTGTTGACCTGGTTCGCCTGGCCGCAAGTAGTGGGTGTGCTGGGGCAGGGCTTGTCGGCCCGCGTGGGCGACATGACCGGCCAATTGCTTGCCGCCTTCGCCCCGGTGTCGGCGCTGCTGCTCATCGCCGGCATCAGCGCAGCGCGGCTGCGGGCGCAGGAAAGGCACGTCAATACCCTGCTGGACAGCGTGCCCGCCGTGGCGACGCTGGCCTGGGTGATGCTGGCCGCCAGCGCCGACGGCGTCGGGCCGCTGTTGTGGGGCACGCTGGTGGGTTACGCCATCCAGACCGTCTGGCTGGCCTGGCTGGCGGCGCGCGCCGACGGCGGTTTCTGGGGCGCGCCCCGGTTCTCGCTGCAATCGCCGCACTGGCCCGAACTGCTGGGCGCCGCGGGCGTGATGCTGATCGGTCAAGTCGCCATGAGCTTCGTCGGTCCGCTGGACCAGTACGCTGCCGCCAACCTGGGCGCGAACGCCAACGCCACGCTGGGCTACGCCAGCCGGCTGCTGTCGCTGGTGCTGGGGATCGGCGCCGTGTCGGTCGGGCGCGCGGCCTTGCCCGTGTTGGCCGACGTGCAAGCGCGCGGCGATACCGCTCGCGCGCGCGCCATGGCCCTGAAATGGTCGGTGCTGATGGTGGCCGCGGGCGCTGTCGCCGTCGCCGTGGGGTGGGTGCTGGCGCCTTGGGGCGTGGCGGTGCTGTTCCAGCGCGGCGCCTTCACCGCCGAGAATACCCAGGCTGTGGCCCACGTGTTTCGTTGGGGGCTGCTGCAACTGCCGTTCTACTTCGGCGTGCTGATCCTGGTGCAATTGCTGGCCAGCCAGAACCGCTACCGCGTGATGGCTGCCATCGCCGTCGCCAATTTCGCCCTGAAGGCGGTGTTGAATACCGTGCTGGCGCCCAAGATGGGCGCAGCCGGCATCATGCTGGCGACCAGCCTCATGTATCTGTTGTCCTTTGCGTGCTATCTGGTGGTGGCGATGCGCAAGGCTGAACCCAAAGAGGCCGATTGAATGCCCGAGACCGATACCGGCCCGGCGCCGCGCGTCCTGCTATTCATCCATTCCTTGCATGGCGGCGGCGCGGAGCGCGTGGCCGCCGACCTGAGCGCGCATTGGGCGGGCATGGGCCGCGAGGTAATGGTGGTGACGCAGGCAAGCGCCGAGGGTGACGTCTACGCGCTGCACCCCAAGGTGCGCCGCGAGGTGCTGCATACGGCGGGCGAGGGCGGCGGCCTGCGCGGCATCTGGAGCAATGTGCAGCGGGTGCGCGCCTTGCGCCGTGTGGTCAAGTCGTTCCGTCCGGATATCGTGCTGGGCATGATGACGACCGCCTCGGTGCTGTCGGTCCTGGCCTGCGCGGGCCTGTCCTGCCAGGTCGTCGCGACCGAGCATACGCATCCGCCCTCGCAGACTTTGTCGGGCTTCTGGCAGCGCTTGCGCCGCTTGACGTATCCGCGCGCGGCCAGCGTGGTCGCATTGACCCGCGGCACTGCCGACTGGCTGGCGCAGCACGTGCCGGGCAGCAAGTTGGCCGTCATCCCCAACCCCGTGCACTTCCCATTGCCGCGCGCGGAGCCTGTCCTGCCGCCCGTGTCGGGCGACGGCCGCAAACGGCTGCTGGCGGTGGGCCGCCTGCACGCCGACAAGGGTTTCGACCTGCTGATCCAGGCCTACGCGCAACTGGCGGCATCGCATCCCGGCTGGGATCTGGTTATCCTGGGCGAGGGCGACGAAAGGCGCGCCCTCGAGGCGCAGGTGCGCGAGGCCGGTCTGGAGTCGCGCGTCTTCATGCCGGGGCGCGCGGGCAACGTCGGCGACTGGTATGACAGCGCCGACCTGTACGTGCTGACTTCACGCTTCGAGGGGCTGTCCAATACCTTGCTCGAATCCATGGCGAGCGGGCTGGCCGCCGTATCGTTCGATTGCGACACGGGACCGCGCGAGATCATACGCGAAGGCGTGGATGGCGTACTGGTGCGCCCCAATGGTGACGTGGGCGCGCTGTGCCAGGCGCTGGACGCCGTCATGCGCAATGACGCGGACCGTCTGCGCATGGCGCAGGCGGCGACCGAGGTGCGCGACCGTTTTTCGGCCGCGCGCGTGCTGCAGAAATGGCAAGAACTTTTTGACGGCGTGCGCGAAGCCGGCCGATGAGGCCGCGCGCCGCGCCGTTGCTACAGTGATAACGAGAACTTCATCATGTGCGGAATAGTCGGGATTTGGGGCCCTGTCGGGAACAAGGCGCAGGTGTTGGCGGAAAGCTGCCGTCGCATCCGCCACCGCGGGCCGGACAGCAACGGATTCTGGGAAGACACCGAGGCCGAACTGGCGCTGGCGCACGTGCGCCTGGCGATCCTTGACCTGACCGAGGCAGGCCATCAACCCATGACGTCGGCCTGCGGCCGCTATGTCATGGTGTTCAACGGCGAGATCTACAACCACCTGGACATCCGCAAGCAGCTCGAGCAATCGGCGCTGGCGCCGTCCTGGCGCGGCCATTCGGACACGGAAACGCTGCTGGCGGGTTTCACCGCCCTGGGCATCGAGGCCACCCTGCAGGCCGCGGTGGGCATGTTCGCCATCGCGCTGTGGGACCGCGCCTCGCGCAAGCTGATGCTGGCGCGCGACCGCATGGGCGAAAAGCCGCTGTACTACGGCTATTCGGGCGCGGAACTGGTGTTCGCTTCAGAACTCAAGGGCTTGATGCCGATTCCGGGCTTCGGCCGCGAGTTGAACCGCAACGCCCTGGCGTCGTTCATGCGGCACAACTACATTCCCGCGCCGCAATCGATTTATCAAGGCATCGCCAAGCTGCCGCCGGGTACGTGGGTCGAATTCACGGCCGACGATACCCGCAGCCGCCGCATGCCCGAGCCGCGCGTGTACTGGTCGGCCCGCGAGGCCGCCGACACCTCGGCGCAATCGCTGCTGTCGTTCGAATCCGACGCGCAGGCCACCGATGCGCTGGAGGGCGTGCTGTCCAAGGCGGTCGGCGGCCAGATGCTGTCGGATGTGAGCCTGGGCGCTTTCCTGTCGGGCGGCATCGACTCGTCCACCATCGTGGCGCTGATGCAGTCGCAGAGCTCGCAGCCCGTGCGCACGTTCGCCATCGGCTTTCACGAGAAAGGCTACGACGAGGCGCAGCACGCCAAGGCCGTGGCCACGCATCTGGGAACCGACCATACCGAGCTATACGTGACGGCGGAAGATGCGCTGGCCGTGGTGCCGTCGCTGGCCGATATGTACGATGAACCGTTCGCGGATTCGTCGCAGATCCCGACCTCGCTGGTGACGCGCATGGCGCGCCAGCACGTCACGGTGGCCTTGTCCGGCGACGGCGGCGACGAACTTTTCGGTGGCTATTCGCGCTACTTCCGCGTGAACAACTGGTGGCAGCAATGCGAGCGCGTTCCTGCCTTGCTGCGCAAGCCCGCCGGCGCGCTGCTCAGCGCATCCACGCATCTGCCGGGGCGCGGCGCCTGGCGCGGCAAGGTCGGCAAGCTGGGAGAGCTGCTGCGCGCCGACACGCGCGGCGAGTTCTACCGCCATTTCGTGTCGTATTGGGCCGATCCGTCCAGCGTGGTGAAGGGCGGCGTGGAGCCGGTGTCCGAGTTCGCCCGGGCGATGCAGGGCTCCACCTTCGAAGCCATGATGAAGCTGGACACGGTGACCTATCTGCCGGACGACATCCTGGTCAAGGTGGATCGCGCGGCCATGGCCGTCAGCCTGGAAACCCGCGTGCCGCTGATCGACCACCGCGTGTATGAATTCGCCTGGAGCCTGCCGCACCAATACAAGGTGCGCGGCAATACCGGCAAGTGGCTGCTGCGCCAGGTGCTGCACCGCCATGTGCCGCAGGCGCTGGTGGACCGTCCCAAGCGCGGCTTCGCCGTGCCCCTGGCCGCCTGGTTGCGCGGCCCGCTGCGCGAGTGGGCCGATGCCTTGCTGGATCCGGCGCGCCTGCGCCAGGAAGGCTGGTTCGAACCCGAGCCCATCCTGCGTAAGTGGCGCGAGCACACCTCTGGCCATCGGAACTGGGACAGCCATCTGTGGGGTGTGCTGATGATGCAGGCCTGGCTCGACCGCTATCGCGGCGCCAAGGAGCAGGGAGGAACGGTTGGGAGTCTTTGACGCATGAAAATCTTGATGCTGGTCAGTTCCATGCATGCGGGCGGCGCCGAAAGAGTCGCCGCCACGCTGGTCAACGCATGGGCCGAACGCGGGGATTCCGTCATCCTGACGCCGACCTACTCGTCCAAGGGAACCTGTTTCTATCCGCTGTCGGACAAGGTCGAACTGGCCTGGCTGGCGGATCTGGCGGGTACGCGCGTGTCGGGCGCCATGGCCGCGTTCAAGCGTCTGTTGGCGCTGCGCCGGCACATCCGTGAGTCCAAGCCGGACGTGGTGGTGTCCTTCCTGACCAACGTCAATGTGGCCGCCATCCTTGCCACCCGCGGGCTGGGCGTGCCGCTCATCGTTTGCGAGCGCACCAACCCGGTGGCCGAGACCACGACGGGAACGGTGTGGCGCAAGCTGCGCCGCGTTCTGTACCCCCGCGCCGACATGGTCACGGTGCAGGCGGAGGACACTGCCGGTCCGTTCGCCCGCCAGGTGCCTGGCATCAAGCGCCTGGCCGTCATTCCCAACCCCTTGCCGGCGCCCCTGCTGGACGCGCCGATGGTGCCGCAGCGTGAAGATGACGCGCCCCGCGAGCTGCTGGCCATGGGACGCCTGGTCACCGACAAGCAATTCGACCTGCTGATCGACGTGTTCGGGCAGCTGGCGCCTGATTTTCCTGACTGGAACCTGCGCATCTGGGGCGAAGGCCCCGAACGCGGCGCGCTGGAGCAGCAGGTCGCGCGCCTGGGTCTGCAGTCCCGCGTCAGCCTGCCCGGCCGGACCGAGGCGCCCTGGGATGAGCTCGCGCGCGGGCAGGCTTTCGTGCTGAGTTCCCTGGTGGAGGGCTTCCCCAATGTGTTGCTGGAAGCCATGTCGCTGGGGCTACCCTGCGTGGCATTCGATTGCCCTAGCGGCCCGCGCGAAATGACGCGCAACGGCGAGGATGCCTTGCTGGTACCCGCCGGCAATCGCGATGCCCTGCGCGAGGCCCTGCGCCGCCTGCTGGGGGACCTCTCCTTGCGCCAGCAGCTGGGCATGCGTGGCGCTTTCGCGGTGCGGCAGCGCTATGCGCTGACCAGCGTGCTGGGGGAGTGGGACGAATTGTTCGATGCCGTGCGGGAGGGGCGATGAACGCGCGGCGGCTGCGTGTCCTGCACATCATCACCGGCCTGGGGCAGGGAGGCGCGGAGTCCGTGCTGTTCCGCCTGGCCACCTATCCCGAGGCGGACGTGGAGCACGTCGTGGTGTCGCTCACCGATGAGGGTATCTATGGCGAACGCCTGCGCGCTGCAGGCATCGCCGTGCATGCGCTGGGTATGAAGCGCGGGCGCATCACCCTGGCCGGTTTCATGGCGTTGCGCTCGCTCATCGCCGCAACGCGTCCCGACGCGGTGCAGACCTGGATGTACCACGCCGACCTGATCGGCGGCCTGGCGGCGCGCCTGGCGGGCGTGCGCGCCATCGCCTGGGGTATCCGCAACTCTGGCGAGCATCTGGAACGCAGCAGCCGTTCGGCGCGCATGGTGCTGCGGGCATGCGCGCTGCTGTCGGGCCGCATACCGAAGGCTATTGTGTGCGCCGCGCAGAAGTCGGCGCAGCGCCATGCCGACAAGGGCTATGCGCGCGAGCGCATGGTGGTGATCGCCAATGGCTATGATCTGTCGCGCTATGCGCCCGACGCCGAGGCCCGGCTGCGCATGCGTGCGCAATGGGACTTGCCGCAGGATCTGCCCGCCATCGGCTGCGTGGCCCGTTGGGATCCGCTCAAGGACCATGCCAACCTGCTGCGCGCTGTCGCGGCATTGGTGCGCGACGGCCGCGATGCCGGACTGCGTTGCGTGCTGATAGGCCGCGGCATGGATCCGGCAAATGCCGAGCTGGCCGCCTTGATAGACAGGCTGGGCCTGCGCGACCGGCTGGTGCTGGCGGGGCCTAGCGACGACGTGCCTGCCGCGATGAATGGACTGGACCTGCATGTGCTGTCCAGCTGCGCCGAGGGCTTCCCCAACGTGGTGGCCGAGGCCATGGCTTGCGGCGTCTACTGCGTCGTGACGGATGTGGGCGACGCCGCCTACATCGTCGGCGATGCGGGCGTGGTGGTGCCGCCGGAGCAGTCCGAAGCGCTGGCCCGCGGCATCGAGACGGCCCTGCGCGAGGTGGCCTCGCGCGGCCGCGAACGCGCAGGCGAGGCGGGCCGCGCCCGTGTGCTGGAAAATTTCGACCTTGCGCGCATGGTGCAAAGCTACATCGCGGTGTGGCGCCGCATTTCAGGAGCACAAGCATGAGCGCCGCGCGCCGCCTGCTGTTTGTCGTCAACAATCCGGCTTTCTTCATGTCGCACCGCGTGCCGGTGGCGCTGGCCGCGCAACAGGCGGGCTATGAGGTGCACGTCGCCACGATGGACGGCCCCGCAGTGGCTGATATCGAGGCGCTGGGCATGACGCACCACGCGATTCCGATGACGCGTAGCGGCAAGCATCCCTTGCAGGAACTGGGCACGCTGCTGGCCTTGATCCGCTTGTTCCGGCGCCTGCGGCCTCGGATCGTGCATCTGGTCACGATCAAGCCCGTGCTCTACGGGGGCATCGCCGCGCGCTTGACGCGCGTGCCGGGCATGGTCGCGGCGATCTCCGGCCTGGGCTTCGTGTTCCTGTCCAATTCGCTGAAGATGAAGCTGGTGCGCGCGGTGGTGGCGCGCCTGTACCGGCTGGCGCTGGGCCACCCCAACAGTCGCGTGATCTTCCAGAACGCCAGCGACCGCGATCTGCTCCAGTCGCTGGGCGCGGTGCGCGACGCCCAGGTCGTCATGATCCGCGGCGCGGGCGTGGATCTGAACGAATACCGTGCCCAGCCCGAACCGCCGGCCCCGCCGGTCGTGGTCACCATGGTCGCGCGGCTGCTGCGCGACAAGGGCGTGCAGGAATTCGTGCAGGCGGCAAGGCTGTTGCGCGAGCGCGGCTTGCCCGTCACGATGCAGTTGGTCGGCGGCGTGGATGCCGGCAATCCTGCTTCGGCGACGCCGGACGATGTGGACGCCTGGCAGCGCGAAGGCTGCGTGCGCGCGCTGGGCGAGCGTTCCGACGTGGCCGCGCTGTACGCCGCTTCACATATCGCCGTGCTGCCTTCCTATCGGGAAGGTCTGCCCAAATCGCTGATCGAGGCCGCCGCTTGCGCGCGGGCGGTCGTGACCACCGACGTTCCCGGCTGCCGCGATGCGATCGAGCCCGGCGAGACCGGGCTGCTGGTGCCGGTGCGCGATGCGCAGGCGCTGGCGGACGCCATTGCCCGTCTGGCCGAGGATCCCGCCTTGCGCCAGTCCATGGGCGCTGCGGGCAGGACGCTGGCCGAGCGCGAGTTCAATATCGAGCGCGTGGCGCGCCTTCAAGTGGAAATTTACGACGCGCTTGGCGCCTGAGCGGAAGTGCCGGCGCTGGCCGGTCCTCAAGGACGGCGCGTGATCGCGTCGATCCAGTAGCGGGTAGAGGGATCTTGCTGGCTGGCTTGCTGCGAATTCAGCTCGTGCATGATGCCTTTGGCCAACGCCTTGCCGAACTCCACGCCCCATTGGTCGAAGGGATTGATGCCCCACACCACGCCCTGGGTGAACACTTTGTGCTCGTATAGCGCCAGCAGCGCGCCCAGCGTGTAGGCCTCCAGGTGCGGCAGCACGATGAGCGAGGACGGCCGCCCGCCCGGGTGGACGCGATGCTGCGCCAGCAGTCGCGCGCGGTCCGGATCGCTTTCGATGGCGGAGGTTTCGGCCAGCGCTTCGTCGAAGGACTTGCCGCGCAGCAACGCGGAACGCTGCGCCAGGCAGTTGGCGATCAGCAGTTCATGATGCCGCGCGTAGGCGTGGTCGGGCTTTTCGCACAGGATGAAGTCGACGGGAGCGCCCCGGGTGTCCTGGTGCAGCCATTGGAAGAAGGTGTGCTGGCAGTCGGTGCCGGACATGCCCCAGACCGCCGGGCCGGTGGGCACGCCTGCCGGGCTGCCGTCAGCGGTGGCGACCTTGCCGAGCGATTCCATTTCCAGCTGTTGGGCCCAAGGCACGATGTGATAGAGCCGCGAGTCGTAGGGCGCGATCACCAGGGAGTCGTAGCCCAGCACACTGCGGTTCACGACGCCCGCCAGCGCCAGCTGGACGGGCGCGTTTTCCTCGATGGGGGCGGTGCGGAAATGTTCGTCCATGGCGGCGGCGCCCGCCAGCAACTGGTCGAACGCGTCGGTGCCCAGCGCCAGCGCGACCGGCAGGCTGATCGCGGACCAGAGCGAATAGCGTCCGCCCACCCAGTCCCAGATCTGGAAGATGTGGTCGGGCAGGATGCCCAGATTCAGGGCCGCCTCGACGTTGGCGGTGACCGCCACGACCTGCTTGATCGGATCGGCCACGCCGGCGTCGCGCAGCCAGTTCATGGCGACTTCGGCGTTGGCCAGCGGCTCGGTCGTGGTGAATGACTTGGAGGCGACGATGACCAGGGTGTCGTGGGGATCCAGCCGGCTCATCGCGTCCGCAACCGAATGCGAATCCACGTTGGACGCGAAACGCACTTCGCGCCGCGCGCCGCCGTGGCGCAGGGCGCGCGTGACCAGCCGCGGACCCCAGTCGCTGCCGCCTATGCCCAGGTGCAGCACACTGCCATAGCGTCCGGCCGCGTCGGCCTGGCGCACGAATTCTCGCATGCGCTCGCGCTCGGCCAGCACGGCCTTGGCCACCCTGGCGGGCGGTTGCGGCGCGCGCAAGGCCGTGTGCCAGGCGGGGCGTTGCTCGGTCCAGTTGGCGTTGCCGCCGTCGAACAGGCAGGCCCGGGCCGCGTCGAAGCCTTGTTGCGCGAGCAGCGCGGCCTCGGCTTGTTGCAGGTCTGGAGAATACGCCTGCGCACTCAGATCCAGGCGCAGCCCGGGCGCACTGATAAGGCGCAATTGCTCGCCGCGGCATGGCGCGGCGCGCGTGGCCGTGATGAACTGTTGCCAGGCAGGGCTGTTCGATAAGGACATAGGCAATCTAGAAAGGCAGATCGGCTTGGGGCGCGAGCTTGCTCAGCTCGCGGCGGAAGTCGGCTTGTATGCGTTGCAGCGCCGCGGGCGTCTGGGCTTCGAAGCGCAGCACGACTACCGGAGTGGTATTCGAGGGGCGCGCCAGGCCGAAGCCGTCCGGATACTCCGCGCGCACGCCGTCGATCGTGATCACGCGGTCCGCGCCGGGGAACTGCCCCTGGTCCTGCAGGGCCTGGACCAGGGTGAAAGGCTGGCCTTCTTCCATTTCCAGCTTCAGTTCGGGCGTGGAAACGTCTTGCGGGAGAGCTTCCAGCACCGCGCAGGGGTCGGCGTCGCGTGACACGATCTCCAGCAGGCGGGCGCCCGTGTAGAGGCCGTCGTCGAAGCCGTACCAGCGCTCCTTGAAGAAGATGTGGCCGCTCATCTCGCCGGCCAGCGGAGCGCCGGTCTCGGCCAGCTTGGCCTTCACCAGCGAATGGCCGGTCTTCCACATCAGCGGCACGCCGCCGGCGGCCTCGACCGACAGGCCGACATGCCGGCTGCACTTCACGTCATAGATGATGGTCGCTCCCGGGTTGCGGTCCAGCACATCGCGGGCGAACAGCACCAGTTGACGGTCCGGCCAGACGATCTGGCCCGATTTGGTCACCACGCCCAGGCGGTCGCCGTCGCCGTCGAATGCCAGGCCCAGCTCGCAGTCGGTCTCGGCCACGCACTTGATCAGGTCCTGCAGATTCTTGGGCTCGGCAGGATCGGGATGATGGTTGGGGAAGGTGCCGTCCACTTCGCAGAACAGTTCGGTGACTTCGCAGCCCAGGGCGCGGAACAGCGCCGGGGCGACTGCGCCGGCCACGCCGTTGCCGCAATCGATGGCGATCTTCATGGGTCGCGCCAGCTGGACGCCCGATGCCACGCGCGCGATGTAAGCGGCCACCAGGTCCAGCTGGCGGCGCACGCCGGGCCGCGCCGCCGGGGCGCTGGCGGCGCCGTTCATGCTGGCGGCCAGGGCCTGCACGTCCTCGCCGTAGAGCGCGCGGCCGCCCATCATCATCTTGAAGCCGTTGTACTTGGGCGGGTTGTGGCTGCCGGTGATGGCGACACCCGAGCCGGTTTGCATGACGTTGGCGGCGAAGTAGACCAGGGGGGTGGGCACCATGCCGATGTCCAGGGTGTCCACGCCGCCTTCCAGCATGCCTTCCTGCAGCGCCACCGACAGCATTTCGCTGCTCAGGCGGCCATCGCGGCCGACGACCAGGGTCTGCACGCCTTGCTCGCGCGCGCGGGCGGCCAGCGCCGCGCCCAGGGCGCGGGCGAAGCGGGCGTCGATCAGGTCGGGCACGGTGCCGCGGATGTCATAGGCCTTGAAGACCGATCCCGGAAATTGCGTGTTGTTGCCCACGGCGGTTCCTTGATGAGGGGTTGCAGTTCGGGTTCTGGCGCGGATTCTGGCAAACCCGTGTATCAAAACGCGCCCGGCTAGGGAATAAAGCGGAATTATCCCCCATTGGCGCTCCCCCTTCATCCGGCAGACGGCGTAGGGCGTTTTCCGTCCTGGCGGCACGGCAGGGCGTATGCGCTGATCTGGTGCGCGCGCGGGCATGGGTGCCTTGTTCTGGTGCGGATCGAGCCCACGTTCCGGGGTCTGGCCCAGGGAGCGGGGCATGGCATAAAAGTTGCTCTTCGTCCGAAGGTGATACGCTTGCTATGCAAGCAGAAAGACCGGGAGGGGCCATGGGCGCCAAAGTTTCTACTGTCATGTCATCCAGGGGCGCCTCAAGCCGGCGGGGTCCGCCCACGGATCACGCCGGGCCGGCCGCGGGCCGCGAGCGCCGGCTCGACATCCACGTGTTCGTTTCCGAAGCGGGCGGCCTGGTCACGGGCCGGGCTTGGGAGCGTTGCGTCTGGCGCGACGCCCGCGTCCTGATCGCCGAATCCCCGGCGCCGCATCTTCCTGTTTCCGTGGAAAGCGCCTTGCGCACCGTCGCCGCCGACGTGGCGCGGGACCGTGGCTGGCAGGGCATGGGCACCGTCGCCTTCGCGCTGGACGACCGCAGCGGCGTGTTCCGCGTGATCGACGCGCAGGCGCAGGCTCATTCCGGCGCGGCCGTGCATGACTGCGAGCCCGTCGCCGCCCATGCGCTGGAAGTGCGTATCGACGGCTGCGTGGACCGCCGCCTGCCGTGCACGCGGCTGCTGGTATGCGGCGCGACCCGGGGCGAGGTCCTGCGCCGCGCCTATCGCGCCTTGTCGGAAATGCCCGGCCCCGCGGGCGTGGATCGGGCTTTTCTCATGAACCGCATCGCCTCCCGGGCCTATTGCTCAGGCCTGACTGGGGCGCGGCTGGACCAGGCGGTCGGCTGAACTGTTTTTCCGGCGGACAGCGCGAGTCCGCCGGGCCGCGCCCGGGGCATTTCAGCCCCTACAATAGTCCGCACATCCCTAGCCTGGGGCGACCAGGCCTTACGAGTGCGGCGCATATGACCTTGCTGAGCGATCTACAGTCCCTTCTGGGCGCTTCTCACGTGCTGACGGGCACGGACGCCGACACATATGTGCTGGATTGGCGGCGCCGCTATCGAGGTGCGGCGCTGGCGGTGATCCGTCCAGGCTCGACCGCGGAGGTGGCGGCAGCGGTGAAACTGTGCGCCGCACATGGCGTGCCGATAGTGCCGCAAGGCGGCAATACCGGCTTGTGCGGAGGGGCCACGCCCGACCTTTCCGGCAGCGCGGTGATCCTGTCCACCGCCCGCTTGACGGCCGTGCGCGCCCTGGATACCGACAACGACACGATCATCGTGGAGGCGGGCTGCGTCCTGCAGGCGGTGCAGGAGGCGGCGGCCGCCGCCGGCCGGCTGTTTCCGTTGAGCTTGGCCGCGGAAGGCAGCTGCACCATCGGCGGCAACCTCGCGACCAATGCCGGCGGCACGCAGGTGCTGCGCTATGGCAACACGCGCGAACTGACGCTGGGCCTGGAGGTCGTGACCGCCGAAGGCGAGATCTGGAACGGCCTGCGCGGCCTGCGCAAGGACAATACCGGCTACGACCTGCGCGACCTGTACATAGGCAGCGAAGGTACGCTGGGCATCATCACCGCCGCAACGCTGAAACTGTTTCCAAGGCCGGTGGCTTCGTGCACGGCACTGCTGACGCTGGACGGCATCGACCAGGCAGTCGAATTGCTGTCGCGCGCCCGCGCGGGCTTCGGCGCCGCGCTGACCGGTTTTGAGCTGATGAGCGGCGCTTGCCTGCAGGCGGTCGTGCGCCTGTTCCCGCAGCAGCGCCTGCCCTTCGAGGGAAATTCCGCCGCCTCGCCGTGGTTCGCCCTGCTGGAGCTCTCCGACAGCGAAAGCGAGGCGCATGCGCGCGAACGCTTCGAGAACGTGTTGGGCGAGGCCATCGAGAGCGGGCTGGTGAACGATGCCGCCATCGCCGCGAACGTGGCGCAAAGCAAGGCGCTGTGGCATCTGCGCGAGAGCATTCCGCTGGCCGAGGCGGAGTTGGGCAAGTCGGTCAAGCATGACGTGTCGATTCCGATCTCCGCCATCGCCGCTTTCGTGCACAAGACCAACGCCTTGCTGCAGGCGCGCTTTCCGGGCGTGCGCCACGTGATCTTTGGCCACCTGGGCGACGGCAACCTGCATTACAACGTGGCCCACGCACCGGGGCAGACCGAGGCCGAGCTGCTGGCGCTGCAAGGCGATATCTACGGCGTGGTGCACGACAGCGTGCACGCGCACAACGGTTCGATCAGCGCGGAACATGGCGTCGGTCAGCTCAAGCTCGACGAGCTGCCGCGCTACAAGAGCGCCGTCGAACTGGATCTGATGCGCAGGATCAAGCGCGCGCTGGACCCGCAAGGGCTGATGAATCCGGGCAAGGTGCTGCGGGCCTGACCGCGCACGACAGAGGATCGCAACCATGGCAACCAGTCCCGCGGCGGGCGCGAATTACAGGGTGTTGATCGTCGAGGATGACCCCGTCATCTCCGGCAATCTGTACACCTTCCTGGAGGCGCGCGGCTTCCTGCCCGATGCCGCCTATTCAGGTCCGGCCGCGCTGGAGCGGCTGAAAGAGCAGCGTTTCGACGCCCTGGTCCTGGACATCGGCCTGCCGGGCATGGACGGCAACGCGGTGCTGCACACGCTGCGCAACGATATGCGCGTGGACGTGCCGGTGTTGATGCTGACGGCGCGCGACAGCCTGGAAGACAAGTTGGCCGGGTTCTCGCATGGCGCGGACGATTACCTGACCAAACCCTTCGCGCTGCTGGAGGTGGAAGCGCGCCTGATCGCGCTGATCCAGCGCGCCAAGGGCGCGACGGTGGACTCGGTGCGGGCGTTCGGCCCTTTGTCCTACGACACCCGTAACCGCGCCGTGTCGGTCAACGGCAACCCCGTGCACCTGACGCGCAAGGCCGGCCTCATCATCGAAGCGCTGTTGCGCGATCCCGGCAGGGTGGTGTCGCGCGAGGAGCTGGAATCCACGCTCTGGGGCAACGAGCCGCCTTCGTCGGACGCCTTGCGCAGCCAGGTCCACCTGTTGCGCCGCGCCTTGGCCGATGCCGGTTTCGACGGCATCGAGACCATACACGGCACCGGCTGGCGCCTGACGCTGGAAGCCGGGGCGGCGAGATGAGCGGCGTTTCTTCGGCCTCTGCCGGGGGCACCCTGACTCAGCGCGTGGTGTGGGCGCTGACCGGAACGGTGGCGCTGTTCGTGACGGCGCTGGCTCTGCTGGCCTACCTGACCTTCGACCAGATGGAAGACGATCTGGTCAACGACATTCTCAATACCGAAATGGACCGGCTGGTGCAGCATGCGCGCGTCAGCGACGGTTTCCTGCCGCGCGACGGCGTGCGCGAGCTGGGCGGTTCCATGCGGGCCTGGGTCAGCGTGGAGGGCAAGCGTCCCGCCGGCATGCCCCAGGAAATCGAATCCCTGGATAGCGGCCTGCACCTGGTCGAGCCGGGCGCTTACACCTGGCACGTGATGGTGGCCGAAACGGCGCGTGCCAAGGTGTACCTGCTGTACGACGCCACCGAGAACGAGGGGCGGGTGCATGACTTCGGCTTGATTGTTCTGGGGGTGGGCGCCATTTGCGTGGTGGGCGCCTATGCGCTGTCGCGGCGCGTGGCCGCCATCGCGGTCGGCCCGCTGCTGGACCTGACCGACCGGTTGGCGACCTGGGCGCCGGGGTCGCCCGACATGGCGGTGACGCGTGACGACGAGGCGGGCCGGCTGATAGAGGCCTTCAACCGGGTGCAGAACCAGGTGGACAGGTCGATTGCCCGGGAGCGCGAGTTCGCGGGCAATCTCAGCCACGAGGTGCGCACGCCCTTGGCCGCGATCCGTTCGGACAGCGAATTGATGCTGCTGACGCAAGCGCTGACTCCGGACCAGCGCCAGCGCCTGACCCGCGTGGTGGACAACGTGGACGATGTGATCGTTTCACTGGAGAGCGCGCGGGCCATGGCGCGCGATGAACTGCGCCCGGCGGAGCCGGTCGACCTCGCGGAATGCATGGACAATGCCTGGCGCGGCTATGAAGCCCAGGCGGGCTTGGCCAAGCTGGGGTTCGAGAACCGCATCTCCGCCGGCCAGGTTCGCTCCCTGGACCGCTACGCCTTGCTGACCGTATTGCGCAATCTGGTCCGCAACGCGGTCGAGCACGCCGCGCCAGCGACGCTGACCGCCAGCATTGCGGCCGACGGCGCGCTGGAATTGCGCGACGACGGCAAGGGTATCGCCGCCGAGGACCTGCCGTTCCTGTTCCGCCGCTATTACAGCGGCCGCATGCGGGATTCCGGGGCGGGCAGCCCCGACGAGACGGCGCGCGGCCTGGGCTTGGCGATCGCCAAGCGCGTCTGCGATATGCAAGGCTGGTCGCTGACCGTCGATTCCTCCCGGCAGGGCGAGCAGCGCGGCACCCGCTTCACGCTGCGTTTCGAGATCGACGAGGACCAGGCGACGGAGGCGGCCAGCGGGGCGCAAGGTCAAATTTGACGAAAGTTCGACTGTCCGGGACCTAAGCTGCTCGTTTGCCTGACGGACCGCCTGCCGCCCACCATGCCGCCCTTATCGCCGCCCGCGCTGCGCCAGCCGACGCCGGCCTCGTATCTGTTCAGCCATATCGCCGCGGTCACGCTGGCACTGGCCTGTCTGGCGTGGTGGGCCAACGCTTCCGGGCTGGATCTGCGTATCGCCCGGGCGCTGTTCGACCCGGCGCTGGACGATTTTCCACTGCGCCTGAATCGTTGGCTGGAACTGGTCGGTCACCGCATGGTGCTGGCCTTGCCCATCGGGATAGGATTGGCCGCCGTGGGCGTGGCGGCGGCAAGCTATCGGATTCCGGCCTGGCGGGCGTGGCGCGGGCCGGCGTTGGCGCTGGCGGCAACCTGCCTGGCCGGGCAAGTGCTGGTGAACCAGTTGAAGCATTACACGACGCTGCCTCGTCCGTATGACCTGGATTTCCTGGGCGGCTATACCCCCTATCCGTCGCACTGGTGGACATGGGCGAGAACCGGGGCGGGCGGCGCCTTGCCCAGCGGCCACGCCGGCGCGGGCTTTTCGATGCTGACCCTGTATTTCTTCGGCTGGGCGCTGGGACGCCCAACCTGGCGCTGGTGGGGCCTGGCCGTCGGCATCGCGGCCGGCGTAGGCTTTTCCGTGGTGCGCATTCTGCAGGGCGCCCATTTCCTCAGCCAGACACTCTGGTCCGCGGCGCTGATGTGGTTCCTGGCGACCCTGTTTTTCTATCCCCTCATTGTGGCCCGGCCGGCCGCCAGCCGCTCGGACCGCTAGCCGCAGGGCGCCCCAAAGTACAATGGGCGCCGATGCTCGGCCCCGGGCCGTGCTCAACTGCTTTCGGACAACTCCCAATGAACGTTCCCGCCGATACTCCCGTCACGCCGCGGCGTCGTCCCCGGAACCTGGCCCAGGGGCTGGTCGAGAGCATCACGGAACGCATCCGTGGCGGGAACATCCGGCCCGGCGACAAATTGCCGACGGAGTCCGAGATCATGCGCCAGTTCGGCGTCAGCCGGACGGTGGTGCGCGAGGCCTTGTCCCGGCTGCAGGCCTCTGGCCTGGTCGAGACGCATCATGGCGTGGGCACTTATGCGCTGGAGCCCAGCGGCGGCGGCGATTTCCGCGTGGATCCCGCCGATATCGCCACGGTGCGCGACGTGCTGGTGCTGCTGGAGCTGCGCATCTGCCTGGAAAGCGAGGCGGCCGGCCTGGCCGCAGCCCGGCGCAGCCCGGCGCAACTGCTCGAGATGAGGCGCGCGCTGGATGCCTTCAAGAGCGCGCTGGACGGCGGTGGAGACACTGTCACGCCGGATTTCCAGTTCCATCTGCTGATCGCGCAAGCCACGGACAACCGCTATTTCGCGGATCTCATGTCGCATCTGGGCTCGGCCATCATCCCGCGCACCCGCATCAATTCGGCGAAGTTCGCGCACGAGGACCGCGCCGCTTATCTGGCGCGCGTGAATCTCGAACACGAGGATATCTACGGCGCGATTCAGCGCCAGGACGCGGAGGCTGCGCGCGCGGCCATGCGCACGCATCTGAGCAACAGCCGGGAGCGGCTGCGCCGCGCCCAGTAAGGGCAGCCGGTGGCTCGCGCCAAACCGCGTTAATCTTTGCGCGTTTTCAAATTTCTGACCACGAGGCGGCATGGCTCTGCTCGGCATACACGGCGGCATTTCTTCCACATCTGACCGGGCGCTGCGGCGCCAGCGGAGGGCGCTCGCATGCGCCGTCTGACGCTACGGTTCGTTATCGCCGTCCTGGCGCTGCTGACGCTGTCGCGGCTGGGCCTGGCCTTCTGGATGTGGGACCGGGTCGAGGCGGCCGGCGGGCTGGGTCCGCTGCTGCTGGGCGGGCTGCGCATCGATGTCTGCCTGATGTCCATGGTGATCGCGCTGCCGGCGGTGTTTTCGCCCTGGTTCGGGCACCGGCCGCTGGCAGCCCGTATCACCGCCTGGTGGTTCCGCATCTGGTGGATGTTGTATGTGCTGCTGGAAGTCTCCACGCCGCAGTTCATCGCGGAGTACGACACGCGGCCCAACCGGCTCTATTTCATCTATCTGCTCAACCCGAAGGAAGTCGGGTCGATGCTGTGGCAGGGCTACAAGGGCGTGTTGTTGGCGGCTTTGGTGGTGTTGGTGCTGGCCGCCTGGCTGTCGGTCCGGCTGTTCCCCACCCGCGTGCGCGATCCGTTCATGTCGTGGTGGAAGCGGCCGGTGGCTTCGTTCGTGATCCTGGCGCTGGTGTTCCTGGGCGCGCGCGGCACGCTGGAGCATCGTCCGATCAATCCGGCCAAGGTGGCCTACAGCTCCGATGCCATGGTGAATTCGCTGGCGCTGAATTCCTTGTACAGCGTGTTTGACGCCGCCTACCGGATGCGCGATGAGCGTTCCTCTGCCGCCATGTATCCCAAGATGGCCGTGGATGAGATGAATGCCATCGTGCGCGAGAAGGCCGGGCTGACGGGCGCGCCGCTGGATCCGCGCTATCCCAGCCTGCACGAGCAGAAGGCGACGGTGCGCCGGGACAAGCCGCTGAACCTGGTGATCATCTTGCAGGAGAGCCTGGGCGCGCAGTATGTGGGCAGTCTGGGCGGGCGCGATCTGACGCCGAATATCGACCGGCTGGGCAAGGAAGGCTGGATGTTCCATCGGGCCTATGCGACGGGCACGCGCTCGGTGCGGGGCATCGAGGCGGTCACGGCGGGCTTCCTGCCGAGCGTGGCGGACGCAGTGGTGAAGCTGCCGCGCTCGCAGACGGGGTTCTTCACGCTGGCTCAGGTGCTGGGCAAGCACGGCTACCACTCGCGCTTCGTGTACGGGGGCGAGTCGCACTTCGACAATATGCGGGCGTTTTTCCTGGGCAACGGTTTCGATGAGATCGTGGATCGTCCGAAGTTTGTCAATCCGGTGTTCGAGGGGTCTTGGGGGGCGTCGGACGAGGATATGTTCAACCAGGTGGACCGGCTGCTGCGTGCGGATGGCGACAAGCCGGTGTTCACGCTGGCGTTCTCGGTATCCAACCATTCGCCGTGGGAATATCCGGAAGGGCGCATCAAGCCGGTGGGAGATCCGGCGACGGTGGACAACACGGTGCGCTATGCGGACTGGGCGCTGGGGCAGTTTTTCGATAAGGCGCGCAAGGCGCCGTATTGGGACAACACGGTGTTCCTGGTGATCGCGGATCACGATTCGCGGGTCTATGGCTCCATTCCGGTGCCGGTGCGGCATTTCCAGATTCCTGCGCTGATTCTGGGGGCGGGGGTTGCGCCGCGGCAGGATGAGCGGTTGGTGAGCCAGATCGACATGGCGCCTACCATGTTGTCCTTGATCGGGCTGGACAACGTGAATCCGATGCTGGGCGCGGATCTGACGCAGCGGGATCCGAACCGGGCGATGATGCAGTACGCGGATAATTTCGGGTATCTGCAGGGGGATCAACTGCTGGTGCTGGAGCCTTCGAAGCCGCCGCGGCAGTTTCGGTATGAGGCGGCGCCGGTGGGGCGTGACGAGGTTTATGCGCCGGTGGAGCCTTTGGATTCTCAGCTCTCGGAAGAGGCCTTGGCGCATGCGTTGTGGGCTAGTTGGGCTTATCGGGAAGAGCGGTATCGGTTGCCTTGAGGTGGCCTTTTTATGCGGGACGTTGCAGGTTCTTAGGGCGCTTGGGGCGTCGGGGGCCTGGGGCGCGCGGGGCAACGATTGCGGTCCGGAGCCTTCGCTCCGGACTGCCCCTTCGTCATCTTCGTCAAGGCCTTTGGCCTTTCCTTCAGATTCCCTCGGGCTTATCGACGCCCCGCGCGCCCCAGGCCCCCGACACCCCAAGCTCTGGTGGCTGAATGTCACAGGTCGCTGGGGAGGGGATTTTTCTTAGGGTTCTTGCTGCCGGAGTGTTACGGTGGAAGATCTTGCGGTGCCCGCCCCAGACCGGCCGCGCGGGCGGCCGGTCTGGGGCTTACGCGGTGGCTTGTTTTGGGGGATGGCGCTGCGTGCTGGTGGTGGGCTTGATTCTGCGCAAGTCGGATTTTTGTTGAAGGTAGGAAACTGGCGCATGACTTTTCCTGAATCGTCTTCTGATGCTGCTCGCGCTGCTGCGGGCGCTCAATTAAACAAGCCTGATTCCCATGTGCCGGTGAGGCGCCGCGCGCTGCCCTTGCCGCGCGGGCGGTTTGCGTGGATCACGGGTGTCGTCAGTACCGTTTGGCTGGCGGCCAGCACGCTGTTCTGGTGCCTGCTGTTGTTCCCGGTCTCGGTGTTGAAGTTGTTGCTGCCGTTTCCCGCGGTCAGGCGGCGCATTGATCCTGTGCTCAATGGTATTGCCACGGCGTGGGTGTCCAGCAATGCCGGGTGGTTGGCGCGGATCCAGCAGGTGCCTTGGGATATCCTGGGCAATACGGGGCTGCGCTACGCGGACTGGTATCTGGTCAACTGCAATCATCAGTCCTGGGCGGATATCTTTGTGTTGCAGTATTCGCTGAACCGGCGCATTCCGCTGCTGAAATTCTTTCTGAAGCAACAGCTGATCTATGTGCCGGTGATCGGGCTGGCCTGGTGGGCGCTGGACTTTCCCTTCATGAAGCGCCATGGCAAGGCGGCGTTGCGCCGCAATCCGGATCTGGGCCGGCAGGATCAGGAGACCGCAAGGCGGGCCTGCGCGAAGTTTTCCTTGGTGCCGACCAGCGTGATGGTGTTTGCGGAAGGGACGCGGTTTACTCAGGCCAAGCGCGATGGGCAGGGTTCGCCCTACCGCCATTTGCTCAAGCCCAAGGCGGGCGGGCTGGCGGTGGCGTTGAATGCGATGGGCAAGCGTTTCCGCTCGATGATAGATGCCACCATTGCCTATCCGGATGGCGCGCCCAGCTTTTGGGATCTGGCTTGCGGCCGCGCGGGCCAGGTGCTGGTGCGCATGCGGCAGTTGCCGGTGCCGCCGGAGTTCTGCGACGCCGACTACACCGGAGACAAGGCGTTCCGCACCGCCTTTCACCACTGGCTGGGCCAGCAGTGGCAGGCGAAGGACGATGAGATCGAGGCGCTGACCGCGCGTGCGCGGTCGAACGCCAGGGCCGATTAGACGCGGGCCGGAAGCACCAGGCCCGAGCTTGCGCCGAAGCCGATGCGCGGATAGCCGGCCTTCACGCATTCGGCGCGCATGATGACCTGGTCGCCGTCCTGCAGGAAGGTGCGCTTTTCGCCCCAGGGCAGGTCGATCGGGTTTTTGCCGCCATTGCACAGCTCGAGCAGCGAACCGGCTTCCGAGGGCTGCGGGCCGGACAGGGTGCCGGTGCCCAGCATGTCGCCTGGTTGCAGGTTGCAGCCGTTGACCGTGTGGTGGGTGATCAGCTGCGCCACGTTCCAGTAGGCATCGCGGAAGTTGCTGCGCGACAGGAAGGCGGGCGGCTGCTTGTCGGCGCGCGATTTTTCGGTGGTCAGCAAGACTTCCATCTGCACGTCGAAGGCGCCTTTGGCGCGGTTCGCGTCGGAGGCGAGGTACGGCATGGGCTGCGGCTCGGACGGGCCGCGGTTCCATTGCGTGCGGAACGGCTCCAGCGCTTCCATGGTGACGATCCAGGGCGAGATCGTGGAGGCGAAGTTCTTGGCCAGGAAGGGACCCAGGGGCTGGTATTCCCAGGCCTGGATGTCGCGCGCCGACCAGTCGTTCAGGATGCACAGGCCGAACACGTGCGATTCGGCGTCGGCCAGGTTGATGCGGTCGCCCTGGGCGTTGCCGGTGCCGACGAAGATGCCCAGTTCCAGTTCGTAGTCCAGGCGGGCGCAGGGGCCGAATTGCGGCGCCTCGCCTTCATTGGCGGGGCGGGTCTGGCCGACGGGACGGGGGAACTTCTGGTCCACGCCGATGCTGGAGGCGCGGCCGTGGTAGCCGATGGGCACCCACTTGTAGTTCGGCAGCAGGGGATTGTCGGGGCGGAATTGTTTGCCCACGGCGGTGGCGTGGTGCACCGAGATGTAGAAGTCGGTGTAGTCGCCGATGCGGGCGGGCGTGGTGTATTCGGCGTCGGCCTGGGCGACCAGCAGGGGCTCGACGGCGCCGCGCAGGGCTGCGCCTTCGCGTAGCGCGCGCGACAGCGCCAGGCGCAGGGCGCTCCAGTGGGCCTGGCCCAGGGCCATCAAGGCGTTCAGGCTGTCCGTGGCGCAAGCGGCCAGGGCTTCGGCCGCCAGGCCTTCGAAGGGCTGCTTGGCGGCCAGCGCGGCCAGGTCCAGGATCTGGTCGCCGATGGCCACGCCGGGGCGGAACGATTCGGTCGTGCCCTTGCGGCGGAAGGAGGCGTAGGGCAGGTTCTGCACCGGGAAATCCGACTCGCCGGTGTTGGCGCTGGCGATCCAGCTCTTCAGGGACGGGTCGTGGGTTTCGTTGATGGTGGTGGTCATGGCTGCGTGTCTCTTTCAGTGTGGTTGTGCGGTGGCCGGGGCGCCAGGCGCCGGAAAATTCAAATGCCAAACGGCGATGAGCTTGCGCTCATCGCCGCGGGCGTGGATAGCAGAGGGTCTGCGCGTCACGCCTTGCTGGGGTCGAAATGCTTGGCGATGCCCTGCCAGCACCGGTAGTAGTCGCCTTGCAATTCTACCGAGGCTAGCGCCTGCTCCGTCGGGCGAATCACGCGTCGCGTCTCGAACATGAACGCCATCGTGTCACGGATGTAGTGGGCCTTGCTGGTGTCGGCGTGGGAGGCCTTTTCGAAGGTCTCGGCGTCGGGGCCGTGGCCGCTCATGCAGTTGTGCAGGCTGGCGCCGCCGGGTGCGAAACCGTCGGCCTTGGCGTCGTAGACGCCCTGGATCAGGCCCATGAATTCGCTGGCGATGTTGCGATGGAACCAGGGCGGACGGAAGGTGTTTTCCATGGCCAGGATGCGCGGCGGGAAGATCGCGAAGTCCATGTTGGCCGTTCCCGGGGTGTCCGACGGCGCGGTCAGCACGGTGAAGATCGAAGGGTCCGGATGGTCGTAGCTGATGGAGCCGATGGTGTTGAAGTTGCGCAGGTCGTACTTGTACGGCGCGTGCGTGCCGTGCCAGGCCACCACGTTCAGCGGCGAATGGTCGATGGACGCGCGCCAGAAGCCGCCCGTGAACTTGGCGATCAGTTCGAAGTCGCCTTCGACGTCTTCATACCAGGCCACCGGAGTCTTGAAGTCGCGGGCGTTGGCCAGGCAGTTCGAGCCGATGGGACCGAGTTCGGGCAGGCGCATGGCGGCGCCGAAGTTCTCCAGCATGTAGCCGCGCGCGCTGCCGTCCAGCAGTTCCACGCGGAAGCGCACGCCGCGCGGGATGACGGCGATTTCCAGCGGTTCCAGATCGATCAGGCCCAGTTCCGTGGCCAGGCGCAGGCGGCCTTCCTGAGGCACCAGCAGCAGTTCGCCGTCGGCGTTGTAGAAGTAGCGCCCTTGCATCGAGCGGTTGGCGGCGTACAGGTGGATGCCCACGCCGCTCAGCTCGTCGGGGGCGCCATTGCCACCCCAGGTCTTCACGCCTTCCAGGAAGTCGGTGGGGGCGGCGGGAATGGGCAGCGGGCTCCAGCGCAGCTGGTTGGGCGTGACGGGGCCCTGGCCGAAGGTGCTTTGCCAGCCGGTGGCGCCGTCAAAGGCTTCGAACGGCTTGTGCTGCGCGCCGGGACGGATGCGGTAGAGCCAGGAGCGGCGGTTTTCGCTGCGCGGCGCGGTGAAGGCGGTGCCGGATAGCTGCTCGGCGTACAGGCCGTAGGGGCATTGCTGCGGCGAGTTGCGGCCCAGCGGCAGGGCCCCGGGCACGGCCTCGGTGGCGCAACTGTTGCCGAAGCCGGTCTGGTATTGCAGTTCCATGGAATCCTCCTGAGCGGCGGCGCGGTGCTTGGCCGCGCGGCCTGGTACGGGTGGCCGGTGCGGAAGATATCCGGGAGGCCGATATGCCATTGTCGGAAAAAAACCCCACCTCGGCTACGGGAATGTAAAAATAGAGACTATAAATTTTGTGAATAGTAGGGGTGCGTATGGCCGAGTTGCGCGATGTCGATCTGAATCTGCTGCTGCTGTTTCAGCACCTGCTGGAGGATCGCAATCTATCGGCGGTCGCGCGGCGCATGGACCTGTCGCAGCCCGCTGTCAGCAATGCGCTGCGGCGCCTGCGGGAAGCGTTCGGCGACGACTTGTTCGTGCGCACGGCGCAAGGCATGCAGCCCACGCCGCGCGCGACACGACTGGCGGGCCCGGTCAGCGAGGCGCTGACCATGCTGTCGCAAGCCCTGAAAGACCAGGATGTCTTCGATGCCGCGACCAGCACGCGGCGCTTCCGGGTGGCGATGACGGACGTGGGCGAGATCCACTTCATGCCGCGCCTGATGGAGGTCTGCGTGCAGGTGGCGCCGCTGGTGCGCATCGATTCCGTGCGGGTGCAGGGACCGGATCTGCCGCGGGAAATGGAGGCCGGACGGGTGGATCTGGCGATCGGCGCGTTCGATGAAATGGGGGCGGGCACGCTGCAGCGCATGCTGTTTCGCCAGGGCTACGCTACCTTGTTCAGACAGGCGCATCCGACGGCGCACGCAGGTATGAGTCTCAAGGCTTTTCGGGCAGAGCGCCACCTTATCGTGTCGCGCGCGGCGCCCTATGGGCAGGTGAATCAGTCCATGGAGCGCGCCGGGGTGGACCTGGCGGAGCACTTCAGCGTGCCGCATTTTTCGGCCGTGCCGTACATCGTCAGCGCGACCGACTTGTTGGCCACCGTACCCGAAAAACTCGCGGCCAGCGCCGCGCCGCCGTTCGGCCTGCGTTTCATGACGCCGCCGATCAGAGTGCCGGCGCTGCAGACGAACATGTACTGGCAGCGCCGGGTCGACCGGGACAGCGGCAACCAGTGGCTGCGCGCGCTGATCGTCAATACGTTCGCGGTGGGGGCTTGAACGGGGTTACGGCGCCACCGACGCGCGCGCCTGGCGCAGGGCCTCGCGCAGCACGTCCATGTCGCCCAGGTGGTTGGCCAGCAGCAGGATCAGCGCCGCGTTGAGTTCCTGGCTTTGTTCGTTGGTGAGGTCGCGGTGGGTCTCGATCAGCGCTTCGTAGAAGTCGTCCGGCGAGACCAGGTTGGTTTCGGTAATCAGCATGATGGAGTGATCTCGAAGTTCAGGCGCGGCCCGTGGCGCGGCCGACTGCTGCGGCGACGGCGGCGGCATTGAAGGCGCGCCAGCGGCCGCAGACGTGTTGGTCGGGGCGGATCAGGTAGGCGGTGCCGGCCTGCGCGTCGTAGCGCTTGCCCAGGCAGCCTTCGCGGTCCGTCACGGCGGCCAAATCCCCGGGCAGCGCGGACAGGTCGCACTGCGGGCTGGCGACCAGCACGGCCTTGACCGGCACCGGCGCCATGCGCAGGGCCTGCAAGGCGAGCAGCGTGTCCCGGTCGGGTAGCGCATCGCCGCAGAAAAGGGCCAGCACGAATTCGCCGTCCAGCTGCGCCAGCCACCAATCCTGCGCGTTCACGGGAGCATCCAGCGCCACCGCGCCCGGCACCATGCGGCCGCTGAAGGCGTCCGTGTCCGGGGTGTTCAGCGGCGAGCCGGCATAGGTCGCGGGCAACGACAGGCGACCGCTGTTGACCAGCGAGCGCGCGAAGGGGTGGGTCTTGGCCAGATTCAGCACCGCATTGCGGAAGCTGCGGCTGATGTCGCTCTTGGGCGTGATGAAATCGGTGGCGCGCGATGAATTGAGGATGTTCTCGTCGGCGGCGTATTCGCGTTCGGCGGCGTAGCTGTCGATCAGCGCCTCGGGGGCCTGGCCGGCCAGTACCAGCTTCAGCTTCCACGCCAGATTCTCCGCGTCCTGCACGCCGCTGTTGGCGCCCCGGGCGCCGAACGGCGACACGCGGTGGGCGGAGTCGCCCGCGAATACGACGCGGCCGTGGCGGAACTTGTCCATGCGTTCGCACGCAAAGGTGTAGACGCTGACCCATTCCAGCTCGAAGCGGGCGTCGGGGCCCAGCAAGGCGCGGATGCGCGGCAGCACGTTTTCAGGCTTGACGGCCTCGACCGGGTCGGCGTTCCAGCCCAGCTGGAAGTCGATGCGCCAGACGTTGTCGGGCTGGCGGTGCAGCAGCACGGACTGGTTGGGATGGAACGGCGGATCGAACCAGAACCAGCGCTCGGTCGGAAAATCCGCCTGCATCTTGACGTCGGCGATCAGGAAGCGGTCGCGGAAGATGCGGCCATGGCTTTCCTGGCCGATCAGCTTGCGCACCGGCGAACGCGCGCCGTCGCAGGCGATGAGCCAGTCGGCATGCAGCGCGTATGCGCCGTCGGGGGTCTCTACGTTCAGGACCACGCCGTCGTCGCGCTGCTCCACGCCGGCGACCTTGTTCTTCCAGCGCAGATCGATATTGGGTTCCCGCCGCGCCTGCTCGTACAGATAGCCTTCGGCGTAGTACTGCTGCAGGTTGATGAAGGCCGGGCGGCGGTGGCCGGGTTCGGGCAGCAGGTCGAAGCGCCACACTTCCTGTTCGCGGAAGAAGACCTTGCCCACGTTCCACGACACGCCTTTGTCGATCATGCGCTGGCCCACGCCCAGGCGGTCCCAGATTTCCAGTGTGCGCTTGGAGAAACAGATGGCGCGGGAACCGGTAGACAGGCGGAAGTCGTCGTCCAGCACCACCACGCGTACGCCCTGGCGGGCCAGATCCAGTGCGGTGGTCAGGCCGACCGGGCCGGCTCCCACCACCACGACCTGATGGCGCGCAAGCTCGCTGGCGGCCTGGTCGGCGTGTTTTTCATAGGCGAATTCCATCGCCTGAAAGTCGATGTCTCCCACGGTTGTCTCCTGTGTGGGTGATATTGTTTTTATGTCACGAAGCCGCGCGCTGCCTTGCGGCGCGCGATTCCGGTTGCAGCGGGGCAGGGCCGCCGTGGCGGCCCGTCGGGATCAGCCTTCCAGCTGCGCCCACATCTCCAGGTCGCGCTTGTCGGTCCAGATGCGCGGATGGGTGTAGCCGGTGGCCTCGTCATAGGCGCGCGACACGTCGAACGGCATGCAGTGGTCGAAGATCACCCAGTCGCTGTAGCGCGGCTTCATGAAGTCGTAGACCTCGCGGTAGATGGTCTTCAGGTCCTTGCCTTCAGCCACGCCGCGGTTCACCGCGCCGTACAGATCGGTCAGGAAGGCGCGCGTGCCGGCCAGGCCCTGGCGGACTTCGGTGGCGTTCTTCAGCGCGGGGCCACGGCCCGGAACCATCTTCTCGGCTTCAAAGCTCGACAGGGCGTCCAGCGTGCTGGGCCAGTCGCGGAAATAGGCGTCGCCGCAGTACGGCGTCGACTGGTATTCGACCAGGTCGCCGGCGAACAGGATCTTCTGCTCGGGCAGCCAGGCGATGGTGTCGCCCTTGGTGTGGCCGCGGCCCACTTGCAGCAGCTTGACCTCGAGGTTGCCCAGGTTGACGGTCATTTCGCCCTTGAACGTCATCGTCGGCCAGACCAGGCCCGGCGGAATCGATTCAGCGTTGCGGAACAGGCGGGGGAAGCGGCCGATTTCGCTGGCCTTGTCCTGCTCGCCGCGTTCGGCGATCAGGTCGTAGGTGTCGCGGCTGGCCAGGATTTCCTGGGCGTCGTAGGCCGACGCGCCAAACACGCGCACGGCGTGGTAGTGCGACAGCAGGATGTACTTGATGGGCTTGTCCGTGACTTCGCGGATGCGGCGGATCACGTCTTGCGCCATGACCGGGGTGGCCTGGGTGTCGACCACCATGACGGCCTCGTCGCCGATGATCACGCCCGTGTTGGGGTCGCCTTCGGCCGTGTAGGCATAGGCGTTGTCGGACAGTTTTTCGAACGAGACGACCTTGTCGTCCAGGTCGGCGTGCGAGGCGAATTGCTTGCTCATGGAGGCTCCTTCCACTTTTATAGGAATAGGGTGTGTGGAAGGAATATAGCCTGGCGTTAGTGTTTGTGCAATACGTTTGCTATAAACAAATGGTCTTGTTTTTACAGGGATTTCCCGGGGATTTCGGGGCCGGCTCCGGTCAGTTTCTTTGGCATTTCGGGCAGTAATAGGTGGCCCGCTGCCCCTGCACGATGCGCCGTATCGGGGTGGAGCAGACCCGGCAGGGCTGGCCCTCGCGTTCATAGACGGCGGCGTGGATCTCGAAATAGGCGCCAGGTTCGCCGGTGGCCCCGACATAGTCGCGCAGCGTGCTGCCGCCCGAAGTCAGGGCGTCGGCCAGGGTGGCGCGCACCATGTCGGCCAGGCGCTCGCAGCGGGCGGGCGACAGCTTGTTGGCCGGCGTCTTGGGGTTGATGCGGGCGCGGAACAGGCTTTCCGACGCATAGATATTGCCCACGCCCACCACTGCCATGCCGGCCAGCAGCACCTGCTTGATGGCGGCGCTGTGATTCTTGAAGTGGCGGTGCAGCCAGGCGCCGTCGAAACGCGGGTCGAAGGGCTCGATGCCCAGCTTGGCCAGCAGGGGGTGGACATCGACGGGGCCATCGCTGGCGGGGTGCCACAACACCGCGCCGAAGCGCCGCGGGTCGTGCAGGCGCAGCACGGCTTCCTCGAAGATCCATTCGACGTGGTCGTGCTTGCGCAGGAACTCGCCAGGGGCGACGCTGCGCAGCGACCCGGACATGCCCAGATGCACGATCTGGGTGCCGTGTTCGAACCGCAGCAGCAGGTACTTGCCGCGGCGCGCGCATTCCAGCACCGCGCGGCCGGCGATCGTGGCCGGCAGATCCGGGGGGATGGGCCAGCGCATGCGGGATTCATGGATGACCAGCCGCGTCAGCGTCCGGCCGGTGATGACGGCGTCGATTCCTCGGCGCGTGGTTTCGACTTCAGGCAGTTCCGGCATGAGCCAGTGTAAGATCATTAATTGCGTGTACGAAGATTGTGCCATCAACCGGACGGGCCGCGTGAAGTCGTCTTTCAAACCTATAAATATCGGGATCGCCGCGCTAGCGCTTGCGCTGGCAGCAATACTGACCCCGCCGGCCCAGGCCGCCGACAGCCGGACGCGCGATGCGACCGGGCCACGGATGGCGCCTCAGAGCCGCCACCCTGAAACCGAAGTAATCCGGCTGCGCCCCGGGCAGTTGCCCTATGTCTCGCTGACCGCCGACATCTTTTACCGCGTGCTCGCGTCCGAGATCGCCGCGCAGCGCGGCATGTACGGCTCGGCGGCTACCACCATGCTGGGCCTGGCGCGAGATACCGGCGATCCGCGCCTGGCCCGCCGCGCCCTCGAATTCCAACTGGCCGGCGGCAACCTCCCTGGCGCCTTGGACGCCGCCCGGGTCTGGGCGCGCCTGTCCCCCAACGACGTGGAGGCCAGCTCCACTGAACTGGCGCTGGCCGCCGCCAACGGCCAGACCAAGGGGCTGTCGCAGGCCTTGCGCAACCGCATCGATTCCTCGCGCGACAAGCCGGCCGCTATCGGTCAGGCCTTGGCCGTGCTGAGCCGGTTGAATGACCGCCGCCTGGCCTTGCGCATCCTGGACGAATCCCTGAGCGACAACGTGCGCAAGCTGCCGGCCGCGCATCTGGCGCTGGCGGACGTGGCCTCCGCCTCTGGCGACTACACCCGCGCCGCGCAGGAGTCGCGTGCGGCCCTGGCTGCGGATCCGAAGTCGGAAGCCGCCGCGCTGCGTGTGCTTGAGTACGGCTACAGGGTGGACCCGCAGCGCGCGCAGACCGAAGCGCGTGCCTACATCGCCCGCAATCCCAACGCCCGCAAAGTGCGCCTGATGCTGGCCGGCCAATTGGCCGACAGCGGCGATTACAACGGCGCATTGGCCGAATTGCAGGCCATGTCGCGCCGTTCGCCGGAAGATTTCGACCTCTTGTTCATGCAGGCGCAACTGGCCTATAAGGCCGGGCAATTGCCGCAGGCCAAGAGCTTGCTGCAGCAGTATCTGGACGTGCAGCAGCAGCGCCAGCGGGCCACTGTGCCAGGCGCGACCGACGCCGGCGCTGCCGCCGCCGATGCCCATGTGCTGCTGGCCCGCATTGCTGAAGATCAGGGGCACTACGACGACGCCATCGCCGAGCTGGGCCGCATCGACGACCCGACCCTGCGCTACTCGGTGCACATGCGCCAGGCCGCCTTGCGCGCCAAGAGCGGTCGCATCGACGACGCGCTGGCCATGATAGACGCCGCCGGTCCCCAGGACGAGGAAGAGCGCACGCTGGGCGTGCTGACTAAGGCCCAGATCCTGCGCGACGCCGACCGCGTGCAGCAGGCGGTGTCGGTGCTGGAAGCTGCCGATCAGGCGCTGCCCGACACGGTCGAGATCAAGTACGAACTGGCCATGCTGTACGAACGCCAGAACCGCCTGGCCGACCTGGAGCGCATGTTGCGCCAGGTCATTGCGCTGGACCCGGATCACGCGCACGCCTACAACGCGCTGGGCTACACGCTGGCCGATCACAATCAGCGCCTGCCCGAGGCCCTGGATCTGATCACCCAAGCGCTGGAGCTGGCGCCCAACGATCCGTTTATCCTCGACAGCATGGGCTGGGTCAAGTACCGCATGGGCGATTCCGCTGCCGCGGCCGACTACCTGCGGCGCGCCTACAGCGTGCGCCCGGAAGCCGACATCGCCGCCCACCTGGCTGAAGTCCTCTGGACCCAGGGCAAGCGCGACCAGGCCACCGAATTGCTGCGCGCCGCGGTGGCGAAGGATCCCAAGAACAAGACGGTTCAGGATGTGGCCAAGCGCCTGGGGATCGGCCTGTGACGGCAGTTGTTCAACGCGTGTTCGGCGCAGCCGCGCCGCTGCGCTGGTTGCTGATGGCGATGCTGGTGGCGACGCTGGCCGCCTGCACCACGCCCAAGCCGATCGAAGGCGCCAGCGCCGACGCGTTCTCCCGCATCGGCCGCTTCGCCATCACCGTCAACGAGGAAAGCGGCAAGCAGAATGCCGTGCAGGGCGGCTTCTCGTGGTCGGATGACGGCCGCCACTATGTGCTGGACCTGACCAATCCCCTGGGCTCGACCGAGGCGCGCGTGGAAGGGCGTCCTGGCGCGGCCAGCCTGACCAAGGCTGATGGCACCCGCCTGGTCGCCGACAACCCCGATGCCCTGGCCGAGGAAGCGCTGGGTAGCAGCATGCCGGTGTCCGGCCTGCGCGACTGGCTGCGCGGCAAGCTGGCCGCCACGCCCGAGGCCACCGAGGTGTCCCGCGACGAGCTGGGCCGCCCGGCGGCTTTCGAGCAGGGCGGCTGGCGCGCGCGGCTGTCGCGCTACGACACGCTGGGTCCGCAATTGCTGGTGCTGGAACGCCAGGAGCCGGGTCGCCGCATCATGCTGCGCCTGGTCGTCAACCAGCCTTGAACAGCGGGCCGTGCCGGCTCGAAACCAGCGGTAGCCGGTAAAATCGCGCTACCGCTTTTTTTCGCTCAGCCGTGACTCTCTACGACGTACCCGCTCCCGCCAAGCTGAATCTATTCCTGCACGTCGTGGGCCGGCGCGCCGACGGCTACCACCTGCTGCAGACCGTCTTCCGCTTCATCGACCTGTGCGACACCCTGCACTTCGACCTGCGCGCCGATGGCGTCATCAGCCGCGCCGCGGAGTTGCCGGGCGTGCCGGAAGATCAGGACCTGACCTTGCGCGCCGCGCACGCGCTGCAGCGGGCCACAGGCACGAAGCAGGGCGTGCAGATAGGCCTGGAAAAACGTATTCCGCAGGGTGGCGGCCTGGGCGGGGGCTCCAGCGATGCCGCCTCGGTGCTGATCGCCTTGAACAGGCTGTGGGGCACGGGGCTGTCGCGGCGCGAACTCATGGCGCTGGCCCTGCCCCTGGGAGCGGATGTGCCCGTGTTCGTCTTCGGGCAATCGGCTTTTGCGCAAGGCGTGGGCGAAGACCTGACTGCGGTGACGCTGCCTGAACGCGCCTACCTAGTGGCGCAACCGGACGCCAGCGTGCCCACCCCACAAGTATTTTCCGCACCCGATTTGACAAGGGATTCTTCTTCCACCACAATAGCGGTCTTTCTTGCTTCGCCTACTTCCCGCTTCGGCAGGAATGATTTGGAGCCGGTGGTCTACCGTCTTTACCCAGAAGTACTTGGGGCATCGCGGTGGCTTGCTGAACAGGGAATCCTTCGTGGAACCCCGGTTCGCATGTCGGGATCTGGTGCGTGTTTATTCGCCGAATTTTCCGAACTCTCCGAAGCCGTTTTGGCAGAAGCAGAAATATCCGCTATAATGCGCGGCGCTGATAAAACATTCAGCCAAACGCATCCACGGTTTCGGTTAGTGCAGGCATGTACTGGGTTAGCTGAACATCCGTTGCGGAATTGGATTGCAAGATAGTTGGGGAGTCGCCAAGCTGGTTAAGGCACCGGATTTTGATTCCGGCATGCGAAGGTTCGAATCCTTCCTCCCCAGCCAACCGAATACATAAAAAAGCTGTTGAACACGCCTGTAAGACACTGGCCCGGGTTCAGCAGCTTTTTTATTTTCCGGGTCCGCTGGTGCATCACCTCGCATCACCTCGTTAGTGTCTTAAAACGACCATCGCATCATCCATCATGGCAAACGATAGCTTCATGATTTTCACGGGCACCGCCAACACTCGGCTGGCCGTGGACGTAGTCAACCACCTCGATATGTCCCTGGGCAAGATGACCGTCGGTCGCTTCTCGGACGGCGAAGTGATGGTCGAGATCAACGAGAACGTGCGCGGCAAGGACGTCTTCGTCCTGCAGCCCACCTGTGCCCCTACCAATGACAACCTGATGGAAATCATGGTGATGGTCGATGCCTTGCGCCGCGCTTCCGCTGGCCGCATCACCGCCGCGATTCCCTATTTCGGCTATGCCCGCCAGGACCGCCGCCCGCGCTCGGCGCGCGTGGCCATCTCGGCCAAGGTCGTGGCCAACATGTTGCAAGTGGCTGGCGTCGACCGCGTCCTGACCATGGACCTGCACGCCGACCAGATCCAGGGCTTCTTCGATATCCCCGTGGACAACATCTACGCGGGTCCGATCCTGCTGGGCGACATCTGGCGCCGCAATTTCTCGAACCTGGTCGTGGTGTCTCCGGACATCGGCGGCGTGGTGCGGGCCCGCGCGCTGGCCAAGCAGCTGGAAGCCGACCTGGCCATCATCGACAAACGCCGCCCGCGCGCCAACGTGTCGGAAGTGATGAACATCATCGGTGAAGTCGACGGCCGCACCTGCATCATCATGGACGACATGGTCGACACCGCCGGCACGCTGTGCAAGGCGGCCCAGGCCCTGAAGGACCGCGGCGCCGGCGCCGTTTACGCCTATTGCACGCACCCCGTGCTGTCGGGCGGCGCCATCGACCGCATCGAAGCGTCGGAACTGGACGAGCTGGTCGTCACCGACACCATTCCGCTCTCCGAGCAAGGCCAGGCCAGCGGCAAGATCCGCCAGCTGTCGTGCGCTGCGCTGCTGGGCGAGACCATCCTGCGTATCTCGAACGCGGAATCGGTCAGCTCGCTGTTCGTCGATTAAGACGCGGCGTCCCTCGGACGGGCAGTCCGGATACTGAGTTTTGCGCCTTGCTGGTCGCGGCAAGGCGCAACAAACACGGTGCGCATTTCGCGTGCCGTGTACCAACCGGCGAAGTCTCTTCGCCATTTATTGTTTTTGGAGTTTTCCATGAAATTCAATGCCACTGCGCGTAGCGTCCAGGGTTCGAGTGCGAGCCGCCGCCTGCGCCGCGCGGGCCGCGTTCCCGCCATCGTTTATGGCGGTACGGCTGCCCCCCTGAACATCGAACTCGACCACAACGAGATCTACCACGCCCTGCGCAAGGAAGAATTCCACGCGTCGATCCTGCAAATGGCGCTGGAAGGCGCAGCCAAGGAAGAGCAAGTCCTGCTGCGTTCGGTTCAATGGCACGCCTACAAGCCGCAAGTCCTGCACGTGGACTTCCAGCGCGTGGACGCCAACCAGGCCCTGCACACCAAGGTCCCGTTCCACTTCATCAACGCTGAAGTCTCGCCGGCCGTGAAGCTGGGCGGCGCCATCATCAGCCACGTCCTGACCGAACTGGAAGTCACCTGCCTGCCGGCAGCGCTGCCCCAGTTCATCGAAGTGGACCTGAAGGACCTGCTGCCTGGCGCATCGGTCCACCTGGCCGACATCAAGCTGCCCAAGGGCGTGACCTACGTGCCCCACGGTGGCGACGCCAACCCGCTGCTGGCCGCCACGGCCGTGGTCAAGGGCGGCGCTGCCGCCGACGAAGGCGCTGCCGAAGCTCCGGCCGCCTAAGTCCTGCCGGAAAGCCCCCGGGCTTTCCGCGGCTGGTACTCGAAACCCTGCGTGTGCATTTGCATGCGCAGGGTTTTTTGGTTTAAACACCCCCATCATGTCTACTCCTATACGTCTCATCGTGGGACTGGGTAACCCCGGCCCCGACTACGAAACCACCCGGCACAACGCCGGCTTCTGGCTGGCCGACCACCTGGCGGACGACTTGCGCGCTTCCTTTGCGCTGGAGAAGTCCTTTTTCGGCATGGTGGCCAAGTCCCGCCTGGGCGCGGACAACGTGCTGCTGTTGAAGCCCAACACCTACATGAACCGTTCCGGCCAGGCGGTCGGCGCGCTGGCCCGCTTCTACAAGCTGACGCCGGAGCAGGTGCTGGTGCTGCACGACGAGCTGGATCTGATGCCCGGCCAGGTGAAACTGAAGCAGGGCGGCGGCCATGCGGGCCACAATGGCCTGAAGGACATCCAGGCGGCGCTGGGCAGCCCCAACTTCTGGCGGTTGCGCATCGGCATCGGCCATCCCCGTACCTTGGGCCTGGCCCAGCAGGTGGCGGACTTCGTCCTGCATCCGCCACGTCGCGAAGAGCAGAAAGAAATCGAAGCGGTCATCGACCGTTGCCGCGCGGTGGTGCCGGCGATGCTGGCCGGCGATTTCCCCTTGGCCACGCGCCAGCTGCATAGCGGCAACGAGGCCTGATGACAGACCAGCGGCAATCGGCATCGATGTCTGGCGGAAAACTGCGCTTTCGCAGCGAGGTCGCGGATTTCTGGCGTTTCATCCGTCACCCGCATCCGGCTTCGCGCCTGCCGGGCCGCGCGGCCGCGAGCGGCCTGGTGGCCGACTGGTGGCCGGGCCTGGGGCCGGGCCGCCTGTTGGCCTGGGCCGCGCTGCTGTGGGCCGTGAACCTGTTCGCCCTGGGGCCGGTTGCAGTGGCCGCGGCCGGCCTGGGTGGCGTCACGCATCGGCTTGATCCCACCAACATTCCCTGGCTGACCGCCGTGATCTGGGCGCCGCTGGTCGAAGAAATACTGTTCCGCTATGGCTTGCGCCGCCCCAGGCAGGCGCTGTGGCTGATCCCGGCGATGGTGCCCGTGGTGCTATGGGGGCCCAAGGTCTGGACCGGCCTGCTGCTGGCCGCATTCGTCATCCTGGCATGCTGGGGCGCGCGCCAGCGCGCCGAACCGCTGCAAGGCTGGGACACCACCTGGCGGCGCCATTACCTGAAGCACTTCGGCTTGGTGTTCCACTTGGTCGCGCTGAGCTTCGCCGCCGTGCACCTGACCAACTTTGTCTACAGCAAGACGCCGTATTGGCTGTTGCCGCTGCTGGTGCTGCCGCAATGGCTGACGGGCCTGGTGCTGGGCTGGATGCGCGTGCGGCGCGGAATCGGCGCGGCCATCCTGCTGCACTCCGCTTTCAATGCCGGCCCTATTTTGATGATCTGGATCATCATGCGCTGGGTCCCGGCCGCTGCGGCTTAACCGGGGCCGCAACGGCGGCCTCGCCGGCAGGGCTCGAGCGCCCAGCCGGGGTAAACTAGAACGTTAACGATCAATACCGTACTTACACAGGATTCCCATGGCTCTGCAATGCGGCATCGTCGGCCTGCCCAACGTAGGCAAATCGACACTCTTCAACGCTCTGACCCGCGCCGGCATCGCCGCCGAGAACTATCCGTTCTGCACCATCGAGCCCAACGTCGGTGTGGTCGAAGTGCCGGATCCGCGCCTGCAGAAGCTGGCTGAAATCGTCAAGCCCGAACGCATCCTGTCCGCCACCGTCGAATTCGTCGACATCGCGGGCCTGGTTGCCGGCGCGAGCAAGGGCGAAGGCCTGGGCAACCAGTTCCTCTCGCACATCCGCGAAACCGACGCCATCGTCAACGTGGTGCGCTGCTTCGAAGATCCCAACGTGATCCACGTGGCCGGCAAGGTCGATCCCATCGCCGACATCGAAGTCATCGAGACCGAACTGGCCCTGGCCGACCTGCAGACCGCCGAAAAGGCCCTGCAACGCCATCAGAAGACGGCGCGCTCGGGCGATAAGGAATCGCAACGCATCGTGGCCGTGCTGGAAAAGTGCATCGCCCAGCTGAACGAAGCCAAGCCGATCCGCGCGCTGGACCTCACCACCGAGGAAAAGGCCGATATCGCCCAGCTCTGCTTCATCACCGCCAAGCGCGCGATGTATGTGGGCAACGTGGCCGACGACGGCTTCACCAACAATCCGCTGCTGGACCGCCTGAGCGAGTTCGCCGCCGCGCGCAACGCGCCCGTGGTCGCCATCTGCGCCGCCATCGAATCCGAAATCGTCGACCTCGACGACGCCGACCGCCAAGCCTTCCTGTCCGATA
Source organism: Achromobacter sp. FW305-C-30-7 (assembly GCF_058783105.1). Classification (NCBI taxonomy): domain Bacteria; kingdom Pseudomonadati; phylum Pseudomonadota; class Betaproteobacteria; order Burkholderiales; family Alcaligenaceae; genus Achromobacter; species Achromobacter sp. FW305-C-30-7. The sequence goes on from NZ_JBYSYI010000001.1 coordinate 944,784, forward strand.
TGGGCATGGAAGAACCCGGCCTGAATCGCCTGATCCGCGCCGCCTTCAAGCTGCTGGGCCTGCAGACCTACTTCACTGCAGGCGTGAAGGAAGTGCGCGCCTGGACCGTGCCGATCGGCGCCACCGCGCCTCAGGCCGCCGGCGTCATCCACACCGACTTCGAACGCGGCTTCATCCGCGCCCAGACCATCGCCTATGACGACTACATCACCTACAAGGGTGAGCAGGGCGCCAAGGAAGCGGGCAAGATGCGCGCGGAAGGCAAGGAATACATCGTGCAGGATGGGGACGTGATGAACTTCTTGTTCAACGTCTAAGCGAAACAGCACATTCCGCGACGCACCCCAAAGATCGGACTTCGGTCCGATCTTTGGGGTGTTTTTCATGGTGAGGCGTCACGAGCGATGCACGCCGCTTGTGTCCCGTAAGGAATTTGCGAGGTAGTCGGTCGCGGCAGAGTTGGACGGCATCAGCAGATGGTTTGATCGCACGCACGTAAGTTGTCGAGCGGCACCCAGCCCGCCTCTCCATCCCCGAGCCTGACCGCCCATACCCATCCATTCAATTCGCGTTCACCGCGCAACATGTCGCCTTCCGCGACATCCAATTCCTTGTTGGTGAAATCCTCCAGCATCGTGGCGCTGCCGTCGGCATGGCGGTCCAGGAATTGCGCCGGCACGAAGCCGGCCTCCTGATTCGCGGGCGTGCAGTGATACCAGTCGGGCCAACCCTCGGGGCCGTCGTACCGCTCACCAACTGCCACGCGATCTCCTTTGCGTACGAACATGGGCTCGGGAAATTCGCTGGCATGGGCCTGGATGACGAGGTAGTGACGATCGGGATTCATGGGTATTCCTTGTCCGTGCTGTTGCATGCGCGGAACTATGCCACGCGCGCCAGCAGCCGCGGCACTGCCGACGCCAGCAAGGCAACCCCCGATCCCGTCAGCAAGCCCAGCACGATCTGCCGGAAGCGCGCTTCGCTGATGCCTATGTAAAGCTTCGCGCCCAGCAACACCGGCACCAGCATGGCGGCGGCGACGATGGCGAACATGGGCAGCATGGCGCGCGTGACGATGCCGCTTGCCAGATACGTGCCCATGGTCACCAGCAGCATGGACAGGTTGAAGTTCTGGATGATGGCGCGTTGCGCGTCCTTGTCGAAGCCGCGCAGGGTGCACCACAAGGTGGGCAGTGTGCCCGTGAAGCCGCCGATGCCGCCCAGCACGCCGCCGGCCATGCCGACGGCCGCGTCGGCGGCGCGGCCGCCCGCGGAGATCTTCGGCAGGTTCTTGGCGTACAGCATGGCGGGACACCAGATCACCAGCAGCGCGCCGAGGATGGTCTTGAACCAGTCCATGTCCAGGCGCGGCAGCAGCGCCACGCCCAGCGGAATGCCGAACAGGCCGCCGACCACGAAAGGCAGCAATCGCGACAGGTCGAAGCCGCGCCGCACGGTGATGGCGGCGAGGATCTGTCCGACCAGGGCGCCGAAGACCGCGAGCGTCGCGGCCAGGCGCGGATCCAGCACCCAGGCCCAGAACGACATCGCCACCAGGCCGAACGCAAAGCCCGACAGGCCCTGCACGAAGCCCGCGATGACCGCGCCCAGGGTAACCACCAGATATACAGAATCCATTTGCCGCCTCTTTGTTCTTATGTGGGGGAACGGCCTGTATTCTGGATGATCCCGACTCCTCGCGAATCGCATTTGGCTATGGGCCGATACCGCTCTTCTTATGGCGGCGCTGCCTGTTCTAGTTTGGCGCTTTGTCCGCCCCAGCCCGCAGGAAATTCGCCTCCAGCACGCTCAGCACGCGATTCAACGTATCGATATCCGCAGCCGACAAGCCCTTGAGCGATTCCTCGAAAAAGGCGGCCCGCTTGGGCAAGGCGTCATCCACCACGGCCTGGCCGGCGGGCGTGAGGTTGGCGTTGGTCAGGCGGTTGTCTTGCGGGTCCACTGCGCGCGCGATCCAGCCCAGCTTTTCCATGGCCTGCAACTGGCGCGTGAGCGATGCGGGGTCGAGCCGGCAGCGTTCGGCCAGATGCTTCTGCGAACACTGGCCGCATTCATGCAGCGCCAGCAGGATGCGCCAGCGGGGCAGGGCGTGGCCCACGGTGCTACTGAACGCGCTCTGCATGCCGCGGTAGGCCTGTCCCATGTGCTGGATGACCTGCAAGCCTTGTTGTTGTTTGGGCAAAAGCTATTCTCCGACGCCGGCCGGCTCTGATTTGGAGGGGCGGATCAACTGGACCGGCGGCACGCGCCGCACGCACCAGAGCGCGAACACCGCAACCGCCAGGGCGATCAGTTGCCCTTCGTGGATGGCGCCGACGAGCGCGACGCGCGCGATCTCGATCAGCGAGGTCCCGTCCTGGCCTTGATGCGCCAATTGTGCCAGGAACTGCGTCTGGGCCTGGGGATTGACCAGCATTTGCGGGTCGTTCAGCTCGGGCAGCCAGCGGGCGGAAGCGCCGCGCAGCGTGGATTCGACGCCGCTGAAATAGCTGTGGCTGACCATGGTGCCGACGATCGCCGTGCCCAGCATGCCGCCTATCATGCGCAGCGATTGCAGCAACGCGGTGGCGATGCCCAGGTGGCTGCGGCCGGCGGTCTGCTGCGCGAAGACCGTCAGGTTGGGCATGATGAAGCCCATGCCCAGGCCGGCCATCAGCATGTATGCGGCGATGAGCGCATGTGACGTATAGCTATGGGTGGTGACGATCCCCAGGCACGAGAGCGCCATCAGGATGAAGCCCGCGTACAGCATGCAGTTGGGATTGCGGATGCGGGTGATGATGCGGCCGTTGATGATGCTGCCCACGGTGATGAAGACCACCATGGGCGTGATGAGCAGGCCCGCGTCCTGGGGCGACAGCCCGAAGCCGCCCTGCAGCAGCAGCGGCGCGTAGAACAGCAGCGAGTACATGGTCACGCCCACCAGCAGGGCCAGCGTGAACAGCATGGCCAGGCCGCGGTTGCGGAACATGTCCAGCGGCAGTAGCGGATGCGGGCAGCGTCGTTCCCACCAGAGCAGCACGGCGAAGGCGATCGCGCTGCCCACGCCCAGCAGCATGATGGACCCGCTCAGCCCTTCCTTGGGCAGCAATTCGACCAGCAGTTGCAGGCTGCCCAGCGCCAGGGCGATGAGCAGCGCGCCCTGCCAGTCCAGCCGTACGCGGCCGGTCGTGTGGTTGCGCAGGTGCGGCAGATAGCGGGTGACGAACCACAGGCCGAGTATGCCGATGGGCAGGTTGACGTAGAACACCGAGCGCCAGCCGTAGTGCTCAGTCAGCGCGCCGCCCAGGGTCGGCCCCACGGCGTTGGCGATGCCGAAGGCGGAGCTCAGCATGACCTGCCAGCGCAGCCGCACGTGGGGATCGGGAAACAGGTCGGGGATGGACGCGAACGCCGTGCCTACCAGCATGCCGCCGCCTATGCCTTGCAGGGCGCGGGCCAGGACCAGCGTGAACATGCTGTCGGCCGCGCCGCACAGCACCGAGGCCAGGGTGAACAGCACAATGGCCGCCACCACGAACGGCTTGCGCCCGTAGTAATCGCCCAAGCGGCCGAAGATGGGCACGGTGATGACGGAAGTCAGCAGGTAAGAGGTCGCTACCCATGCATACAGTTCGAAGCCCTTGAGTTCGGCCACAATGGTCGGAAGCGCGGTGCCGACCACGGTCTGGTCGATCGCGACCATCATCATGACGAAGCACATGCCCAGCATGGCGAGCAGGGTCTGGCGGAAAGGGAGCACCTGGCCGGGCGAATGCGGGGTGCTGGGAGCGGGGGCGGACATTGCTGGATCTATCAATGATTGATGTATCAATCATTCTAGCCCTACAATCCCTCAGACAGAAAGTTGTCAGGTCCGGGCCGGATTTCGAGGCGCGGGGGCGATGGGGATAGTGCTGATTTTGCGCAGCCTTGCCCGGCGGCCGGCGCGAAGCCAGCCTGATTTGTTACGATAGCGCTATCTGTACGCTGGCCTAGCCGGCGTCTTCATCAGGCTTTCCTTGGCAGATTCCCCTTTTCGGCGCTGCGGCCTCAGGCTCGGCTTGAGACAGGGCACGCCCTGAAAGGCCCATGGCTTCATAGGCCAGGCGGTTTTTCCGCTGACAAAGCACCTTCCGCGCGCCTGGCGCTGCGGACGGCATTCAAGGATTTCCAGTCGAGGTACCGACGGGGCAGCAATGAAAACGTGGTTCAAGCGCATTTTGATAGGCCTGGTAGTGTTGGTTGTCGTGGCCGTCGTTGGCCTGGCCATCTTCTTGCTGACATTCGACCCCAACGCGTACAAGTACAAGCTGGAAGAGCTTGTCCAGCAACGCTATCAACGCACGTTGACGATCGACGGCGAGATCGAGCTGTCGCTCTTCCCGCGCATCGGCCTGTCGGTGCAGGGCGTGTCGCTGTCCGAGCCCAATAGTCCGGAAACTTTCGCTTCCATCGACAGCACCCGCCTGGCGGTTGCGGTGTGGCCGCTGCTGTCCAACAGCTTTGTGGTGGACCACGTGGCCATCACCGGCTTCAAGGCCCGTGTGATGCGGGACAAGCAGGGCCAGTTCAATTTCAGCAATCTCGTGGGCGGCACCGCGCCGATCACGGCGGCGCCGGCCAATCCCGCCGAAGCCTTGGCGGGCGCGGCGCAGAGCGCGGTGCAGGCCCTGGCCAACGGCAACCTGCCGCAGCCGCGCAACAACATGCAGATCGACATCGCCGGGCTGGACCTGAAGGACGGCCAGGTGCAGCTGCAGGACGCCATCACCGGCATGGCGGTGGCGGTCACCAAGATCAACGCCAACACCGGCCGCGTCACCTTCAATCAGCCGTTTGACGTGCGCATGACCGCGCGCGTCGAGGGCGGCAATCCACGCGTGGACGCCAATCTGACTGGTCAGGCCCTGTTGACGCTGGATCCGTCCGCCAAGCGCTATGCGGCGCAGAAACTGGACCTGCGCATGGACGGCAAGCTGCCGGGCGCCGAAGCCAAGAGCCTGGCGGTGCGCGGCAATCTGGCCTTCAATGGGCAGAAATCGGCGCTCGATATCGCCGGCCTGGAGGTCGTGTTCCAGGGCGACGTCACCGATCCCGCCGCCCGGGCCACCAATGTGGACGCCAGCGTCGCCATTCCCAAACTGGCGATCGACCCCCACAAGAGCCAGTTGCAGATCGAAAAGCTGGCCATCCGCGCCAAGGGTGGCGTGGCTGACGGTCCCTTTGAATTCGCCGTGGACGCGCCCGCGCTCAACATCTCGCCGGCCTCGGCCACGGGAGAAGCGCTTACGGGCCGCGTGCGCATCAGCGGCCTGGACGCGAGCTTCGGCTTGAACGGCATCAGCGGCAACGCCGGCGAACTGGATATCAAGGAAGCCAAGCTGGACAGCACGTCCAAGAACGGCGAACGGATCGTCAAGCTGAACTTCGCCTCGCCGCTGTCCCTGAACCTGCTGCAGCGCAGCGGCGGCCTGTCCGGCCTGCGCGGCGACGTCAACATTACCGATCCCGGCTTGCCCAAGGGCAGCCTGCAGATCCCGGTGATCGGCAGCGTGACGGCGGACCTGTTGAAGGATCAGGCCACCAGCAAGATCAACGCGGTGCTGGAAGGCGGCAAGTTCGACCTGAGCGCGGACATTACCAAGCTGAGCGACTCGCCGAAGGTGAATTTCGCGCTGGTGGTGGACACGCTGGACCTGGATAAGCTGGTGCCGCCCGCGGCGGCAACGCCTGCGCAGCCCGCGGCCAAGCCGCCCGCCGAAGCGAAGAAGGAAGAAGGCAAGCCGGCGCAACCTGCCCCGGCGCCGGCTGCCGCCAAGCCGGTCGACGATACAATCGACCTGTCGGCGCTGATCGGCCCCAGCGTCAACGGCACGATCAAGGTCGGCAAGTTGGTCGTGCGTGGCCTGAAGGCCGATGACGTCGGCGCCGCGGTCAAGCTGGACAAGGGCAAGTTGGACATTTCCAGCCTGACGGCCGGCCTCTACGGCGGCAAGCTGGCGGGCAACCTGTCGGTGGACGCTGCGCAGGGCAACCAGCTGGCCACCAAGATGTCGCTGGCCGGCATTGCCATCGAACCGTTCCTGATGGACCTGGCGCGCCAGAACGTGCTGAGCGGCACGGGCAGCCTCGCGCTGGACCTGAAGACGGCGGGCGCCAACGCCTATGCCATGAAGAGCGGCCTGGGCGGCACCATGCAATTGCGTCTGCGCGATGGCGCGGTCAAGGGCATTAACCTGACGCAGACGCTGCGCGAGCTGAAGGCCGCCTTCAAGCCCGAATCGCAGAACGAGACCGTCGCCTCCGACACCAGCAAGCAGACGGAATTCTCCGAGATGGACGCAGACCTGGCCTTCACCAAGGGCGTGGCTGCGGTAAAGCGCCTGAACGTGGTGTCGCCCCTGCTGCGCGTGACGCAAGGCGAACCGGCCACCATAGACTTCGTCAAGAGCGAGCTGGACCTGGTGGCGCGTGCGCGCGTCGTCAACCCGGCGGCCAACCCGGAAGGCAAGGAACTGATAGACCTGAAGGACGTAACCATTCCCGTGCACGTCAAGGGCCCGTTCGACAAGCCGACCTACACCGTTCTGTGGAAGGACGCCATCGGCGGCATTCTGCAGCGCAGCCTGGAAAACAAGCTGCGCGAAGCGGTGACGGGCAAGGGCAAGGGCGGCGCGGCCGTCGACAAAGCTTTGAAGGGATTGCTGGGCAAATGAACGCCGGACACTTCCAACCCGTGGCCGAGTGCGGCGCCACCACGCAGGCCGAGGCCGCGGGCTACCACCGGCAATGGCTGATCGCCAATGATTCAGGGCAGTGGCTGAATCGCGCCCTGTGTCCGCGGCTGGCCGAGGTCTCGGTCGAACTACGGCTGGGCTACCTGGTGCTGAAGGCGCCGGGCATGTTGCGCATGGATATTCCGCTGGACGTCATCGAAGACGACGACAGCGTGCGCTACAGCATGAAGGTGGGCGAGCAGGTGGTCGACGTGATCGACGAAGGGGAACTGGCCGCGGCCTGGATCTCCAACTTCGTGCAGGTGCCTTGCCGCATCATGAAGGTGCACCCCGACACGCCCGTGGCCGCCTGGCCTGCCTGAATAGGCCCAGGCGCGCTTGGGCTGCTTCAGGCCTGAGCGCCCGAACGCTTGAACTCGAATGCCGCGTGGGCCAGCAGGCCTGCCGCCAAGCCCCAGAAGGCCGATCCGATACCCCAGAAACTGAAACCCGATGCGGTGGCCAGCAGCGTGATGAGCGCGGCTTCGCGGCGTTGCGGGTTGGCCATGGCCGCGGCCATGCCGCCCATGATGGTGCCCAGCAGCGCCAGCCCGGCCAGCGCGGCCAGCAGGGCGGCGGGCAAGGCCTGGAAGAACACGGCCACGGCGCCGGCCACGACGCTCAGCACGACATAGCCCAGGCCGTAGGTGGCGGCGGCGATGTAGCGCTTGGAGGGGTCCGCATGCGCTTCGGGACCGGTGCAGATGGCGGCGCTGATGGCGCCCATCGTGACGCTGTGCGCGCCGAAGGGTGCGGCCAGCAGGCCCAGCAGGCCGGTGGCCGCCACCAGGCGCGAGGCGGGCGGCTGGTAGCCGGCGGCCTGAAGGATGGCCAGACCGGGCAGGTTCTGCGACGCCATCGCGACGACGAACAGCGGAATGCCCAGGCTGACCGCGGCCTGCGCGCTGAACGCGGGCGTGGTCCAGACGAATTCAGTGAAGCGCCAGTCCAGCAGGTCCAGCTGGATCAGGTTCAGTCCGAAGGCGAGGGCGATGGCCACCAGCATGACGACCAGCACCGCGTAGCGCGGCGCCCAGCGCCGGCACACCAGATAGGCCGCGCACATCGCCAGCACCAGTGCGGGTTGCTGCTTGATGTTGCTGAAGACGCCCATGCCGAAATTGAGCAGCACGCCCGCCAGCATGGCCGCGGCGATTTCGCCGGGGATGCGGCGCAGGATGGGATCGATCCAGCCGAACAGGCCGCAGGCCAGCGTCAGGGCTGCCGCCAGGATGAAGGCGCCGATGGCTTCGTTGAACGGAACGCCCGCCAGCGCGGTGACCAGCAGGGCCGCGCCGGGAGTGGACCAGGCCATGACGATGGGCAGGCCCGTGCGCAGGCTGTATACCGCGCCGCCCAAGCCGAACGCCAGGCTGAGCGAACCGATCCAGGAGCCGATGTGGGCCGAATCCAGGCCCGCGGTATGGCCTGCCTGCACCATCAGCACGGCGGTGCCGCCGAAGCTGACCAGGACGGCGACCAGGCCAGCGGCGATGGCCGAGGCGGACAGGTCGCGGCGGGCGTGGTGGCGGGAAGGGGGAAGGTCGATGCTGGACTGCGCGGCGTCGCTCATGCGGCACCGGTCAGGCGGCGGTACTTGGCCATGAGCTGTTCCTGGCCTTCTTTCCATTGCGGGTGCAGCTCGATGCACTCTACCGGGCAGACCACCTTGCATTGCGGCTCGTCGTGGTGGCCCACGCATTCGGTGCACCGGTCAGGGTCAATGACGTAATAGTCTTCACCCATGGAGATTGCGTCGTTCGGGCACTGGGGCTCGCAAACGTCGCAATTGATGCATTCTTCGGTGATGGTCAGGGCCATGGCGGGCTGCGGGTTGGGCGGGTGGGGCTAAGCGCATTGTAGCGCCGCCGCCCGCCTCGGCCGCACAGCGCAAGAAGGGCGCTCTGCGCGCCCTTCAAGGGTGGAGCAATACCTGTCCGCCGGGGCTCAGCCCGGCCAGGACTGTTCGCGGCGTTCCTTGGCCTTTTCCTGCAGCCAGCGCTCGACCGACGGAAACACGAACTTGCTCACGTCGCCGCCCAGCTGCGCGATTTCGCGCACGATGGTGCCCGAGATGAACTGGTACTGGTCCGAGGGCGTCATGAACAGGGTTTCGACGTCGGGCAGCAGATGGCGGTTCATGCCAGCCATCTGGAACTCGTACTCGAAGTCGGACACGGCGCGCAGGCCCCGCACGATAACGCGGCCGCCCTGGTCGCGCACGAAGTCCTTGAGCAGGCCGCCGAAGCTTTGCACTTCCACGTTGGGATAGTGGCCCAGCACTTCGCGCGCGATTTCCACGCGCTCGTCGATGCTGAAGAAAGGCTTCTTGTTGCGGCTAATGGCGATCCCAACCACGACTTTGTCGAAAAGCGTGGCGGCACGGCGGACCAGATCCTCGTGGCCTCTGGTCAGCGGGTCGAAAGTGCCGGGATATACAGCGGTGATCATACGAGCTCCGTACCGTTATAAGTGGTGTACACCATCCTCCGAAGCTCGGATTATTGACCTATTTGCGCAATGCAGCAAATTCCAGCAGATGGTAGTGGACTGCGCCTGCCTTGTCTTGCCGCAAGATCGTGAATCCTTCGGGGGCTTCGATGGGGCTTTCCGCCTCTACGTAGACTAGCCCATGCTCGGTCAGAATGCCCGGCAGAATCGGCCACAGACGCGGCAGCCAGCCCTGGCCGAAGGGCGGATCCAGCATGATCAGGTCAAACCGGGACGCATCCATGCGTTCGGCGACCTGCATGGCGTCGCCCACGTGGATGCGTATCATGTCGGCTTTGAGCTTGTCGCGCAGTGTCCGCAGCGCGGACGCGGCGGTCTTGTCCCGCTCGACCATCTGCACATGCGCCACGCCGCGCGAGGCCGCCTCGAAGCCGAGGGCGCCGCTGCCGGCGAACAGATCCAGTACCTGCTTGTCGGCGAATTCGCCGCCCCATAGATGATTGAGCCAGTTGAACAGCGTCTCGCGCACCCGGTCGGGCGTGGGGCGCAGCGTCTCCACGTCGGGTACGGCAATGGGGGTGCGTCTGTATTGGCCCCCGACGATACGAATATACTTGTTACCCATGTTTAGCCGCTTCTTCAAGAAAAAATCCCCTCCGCCCGCCGCGCCGGTCCAACCCGCGCCGCCGCCGGAAGTCGCAGACGCCGTAGCCGCGCCTGCCGAGCCCGCCGCCGTCCCGGTCACGCCGGCGCCGCCGGCGCCTGTGGCCCCCGAGCCGCGCCGCGAACCGGGCATCGAACCGGCCGCCGCCGCGCCGGCCGTCATCGCCCCGGCTGCAACGCCGGTTGTTGCGCCTGTTGCTGCGCCGCAGGAAGCGCCGGCTGCAACGCCCGCGCCGGTTGCGCCCGTAGCGTTTTCGCCGACACCCGTTCAGGCGTCGCCACCAGCTCCTGTGCCGACGCCAGCGCCTGCCCCGGCGGCGGCTCCCGCACCTGTCGCGGTTTCCGCGCCAGCGGTAGCAACGCCGGCGCCGATCTCCGTGCCCGCTCCCGTTGCGGCTCCACCGGCCGTACCGGCTCCCGCGCCTGCTCCCGAACCCGTCGCTGAAGCTCCCAAGAAGGCCTCGTGGCTGTCCCGCTTGAAGCAGGGCCTGTCGCGCACGGGCCAGAGCATCGGCGGCATCTTCGTCGGCGTAAAGGTCGACGAGAACCTGTTCGAGGAACTCGAATCGGCGCTCATTATGGCCGATGCGGGTCTGGAGGCCACCGAAAAGCTCCTGACCGCGCTGCGCGCCCGGGTCAAGAAGGAACGCATCGAGGACCCGGCCAAGGTGAAGACGGCCCTGCGACAGCTGCTGGCCGACCACCTGCGTCCGCTGGAGCGCGCCTTCGACCTGAAGCGCATCCAGCCCCTGGTCGTCATGATCGCCGGCGTCAATGGCGCCGGCAAGACCACTTCCATCGGCAAGCTGGCCCACACCTTCCAGCGCCAGGGCGCCAGCGTGCTGCTGGCTGCCGGCGACACGTTCCGCGCCGCCGCGCGCGAGCAGCTCATCGAATGGGGCAGCCGCAACAACGTGACGGTGATCTCGCAGGACGGCGGCGATCCGGCGGCGGTGGCGTTCGACGCGGTCAACGCGGGCCGCGCGCGCGGCATGGGCGTGGTGATGGTCGATACCGCAGGCCGCCTGCCCACGCAGTTGCACCTGATGGAAGAGTTGAAGAAGATCCGCCGCGTGATCGGCAAGGCGGATGCCGCCGCGCCGCACGAGGTGCTGCTGGTGGTGGACGGCAACACTGGCCAGAACGCCTTGGCGCAGATCCGCGCTTTCGACGCCGCCATCAATCTGACGGGCCTGGTCGTGACCAAGCTGGATGGCACCGCCAAGGGCGGTACGCTGGCCGCCGTGGCCGCGGGCAGCCAGGGCGTGCGCCCGATCCCGGTGTATTGGATCGGCGTGGGCGAAAGCCTGGAAGACCTGCAGCCCTTCGTGGCGGACGAGTTCGCCGGGGCCTTGCTGGCGGATTGATGTCCGTGGATCCGGCGCGCTTGCGTCGGCAAAAACAAAGGGACGGCGCATGCCGTCCCTTTTGCATTCAAGCCCGCATCACTTCCAGAATGGTTTGCTGGCGGCCAGGTCGTCGAAGGCTTTCTGCGCGTCGTCCGCCAGTTCTTCCAGGCGGGCGCTGATCCAGCCCAGGGCGAACCAGGCTTGCGGGTGGGTGGCGGTACACGACTCGTAGTAGTCCTTGGCCACCGCCAGGTCGTTGATTTCGCCTAGCACGTCCTGCACGCGCGACAGCAGCTTGCGATAGCCGCGCAGCTTGCCCGAGGGCAGCAGCGATTCGGCGAACGCCAGGCTGTAGCGCAGGCGCTTGCCGCGCTTGCGCAACTCGTGGCGCGTGGGGATGTCCAGCGTCGCGAACTGCGTGCCCTGGTCGGCGACCTTGCTGTGCCAGCGGTGCAGGCGCCGCGCGAGCTGTTTGTGCAGGCGTTGCGGATCGGGTTCGGGCGCCAGCATCGGAATGATGGTGGGTTTGACGCTGGGCGCCGCCACGCCGCCTTCCAGCCGGATGGCGGGCTCGGGCGCCGCGTCGCTGGGCGTGCCGTTGGCTATCGTCTGGCCTTCCGTGGACGGCAGGGCCGGCGGTACGTCCAGGCTCCATTCCAGCAGCTCCAGCATCCAGGCCTGGAAGGCCTTGCCGCCGGCGATGCTGCGCGCGTCTTGTTCCGGGGGCGCGGCCTCCATGGGGATGACCGGCATGCCTGCGCGCATCAGCGCGGGCGCCACGGTTTCGTTCAGCACGTCCTGGTCGCGGTTGGCGCCGAAGGCGGCGAAGTGCGTGCGCACGCCTTGCAGCAGGGCGTCGGGAATCGGCGCGATCCAGCCGTCGAACAGCTTCCAGGCCGAACGCAGTCGGCGCACGCCCACGCGCAGCTGATGCACGTGTTCGGAGTTGCCGGCGCGGTAGACGCCTTCGGTGTCGACCTCGGCCAGCACCGAGGCGTTGCGCGCGATCTGGTCCAGGCATTCCGCCGCGATGCGCGCCATGGCCTGGGGCGCCGTCATGTCTTCGCGCAGCTTGACCGATGCGGCGCCGCGCGGCGCCCAGAACTGGGCGATGGCTTGGGCGCGGCGGGCTTCGAGGTCATCGCCCGGGATGGCGTCGGCATCGGCCAGGCGCTGCGCCAGCTGGGCCAGCGCGTCGCCGCGTTCGGACTTGCTGCGCGGATCCAGTACCAGGCTGTGGCGCTGCTGCCAGCCGCGCGCCGCCGCGAAGATGGCGGCGGGGCGGCCCGACACCAGTTCGAATTCCAGTTCGGAGATGGGCAGCTCCAGCGCGCCGGCGCGCAGGATGCCGGTGTCGTAGGCCAGTTCCACCGTGCCGTAGCGCGTGCGGACCTTGCGCAGCAGGCGCTGCACATCGGTTTCATAGCGCAGGCCCAGTTCGCCCTTGATGGCGGCCAGCGCTGCCTCGACCTCGGTGCCGGCATAGACCGACAGGTCCAGCACCGGGCCCGGCCGCGGGTGATTGAGTTCGATGCGGGTGATGGCGTTGATGCCAGGCATCTTCAGCGTCTGCACCCAGTCGCGGCCTTCCTGGCGCAGCCGGATGGCGATGCGCGCCCGCGCAAGCTCGCGTTCGGGCGTATCGAAGTACATGGCATGCAGGCGGATACGGGTCGCCTCGCGTTGCTTGATCTCTCGCTGCACCGCCTGGCGCGAAGCCGCGGGCACGTGCAGTTTCAATTCCTGTTCCGACATGGCGACGGGTGTCCAACGGCAAAAGCCGAGATCTTAATCAAACGGGCCGGGCGATTTGATGACCGGTCATATTTATTTCACATGGAGCATAGACGTGTTTGCGGCGCATCAACAACCGGAGTGCAGGGCGCGGATCCTTGGTCGAGGCAGAGGACTGGTGCAATAGCGACCGTTTGTGCTGGAGCACTCGTGACCCCTGAAATTACCCAGTTTCAGTGATATGCATGGTTACGAATCGCTTTTCTAATTGTAATCGGCGGGTTACGCGGCCCGTGCCATCCGATTCCACACGCGTCCGCCTGGCCTCAGCCCCAGCGGGCCACGATTACAGAAGAGCGCCATGAACCGTACGTATCGCATTGTCTTCAACCGCAGCGCGGGCTTGTGGCAGGTTGTAAGCGAGCACGCCCGTGGGCAAGGCAAGGGCGGCCGCCATGCAAGCAGATCCGTGCGCAGACGCCTGCCCTTGATGGCGATGCTGCTGGCGGCCCTGGGCGCGGCCGGCCAAGCGCAGGCGGGGCAGATGGTCACCCTTACCGGCGATGCTACTTACGCACCCTTCTCAGGTCCAAATATGGTGGCCTTCGCCCCGCTATATGTGGGCATATCCGGTGTAGGAACATTGACCGCCGCCGACGGCGGCCATATGACGATAGCGCCGGGCTACACGGTGATTCTGGCCGACTCGGCCTCGGCTGATGGCACGATCAACATCGGCGCGGCTCCCGGCGCTGCACCCGTGGGCGCTGGCTTCCTGGCGACGTCGCTACTCCAGTTCGGCGCGGGCACGGGTACGCTGAACTTCAACACCAACAACTTCCACGACTTCGGCGCGGCGCTGGTCAGCAGGGATGCAGGCACGCATCAGCTCAATCACTATGCGGGCTCCACGCGGCTGGTCGGCGACAGTTCAGGCTTCGTCGGCAAGACCACCGTCACGGGTGGGAGCCTGCAGATTCTCAACATTCTGGGCACCACCGAAGGACGTATCGATGCCGGGCAAGCTCCCGGCGCCACGGCCCGGGTCAGCGTGTTCAGCCCGGGCTCGACCTGGGCGCTGACGGACAACCTTTTCGTCGGCGGCGCCGGGCCCGGAGAGCTGAGCATCTTCAGTAGCGGCACGGTCTCGAACCAGTTTGCAACGGTGGATGCTCAGCAGAACGACGCGGCGAAAGTGACGGTTTCCGGTGTCGGGTCGCTTTGGAGCAATCGCGCGGTGCTGCTGGTTGGCTCCGAAGGCGGGCGGGGCAGCGTGTCGGTCCTGGCGGGAGGATATGCGACCAGCGTCGATGGCGTTGTCGGGCGCACCCAGAACGGCAGCGGCGCCTTTCTGGTGTCGGGGGGCGGCTCCGCCTGGACCAATGGCGGCGAGCTCAGGGTGGGCGATGTCAACGGACAGGGCACGTTGACCATCGAATCGGGGGGCTTTGTCTCGAACAAAGACAGCTATGTGGGCAGCATGGGCGGCAGCGGCAACGTCGTTGTCCGCGGCATCGGCTCCACCTGGGACAACAGCGGCGCGATGACCCTGGGGTTCGGCATAGGAACGGGGGCGGGCAGCCTGACGATCGCGCAAGGCGGCACAGTGAGCGTCGGCGTGAACGGTGGAGGGGCCATTTCCCTGGCGCAGGACCGGTTTTTTATCTTTCCCACCTCCGGCACGATCAATATCGGCGCGGCGGCGGGGCAGCCGGCCGTAGGCGCCGGCACGCTCAATGCCAGCGCGATCCAGTTCGGCGCCGGCATTGCGACCGTGAACTTCAACCATACCGAGCCTGCCTACACGTTTTCGACGCCGCTGTTGAGTACAGGCGCCGGCTCACATAGTCTGAACCAGATAGCCGGTACCACGTTGTTGACCGGCGCCAATGGCTCATTCCGCGGCAGGACCACGGTGTCCGGTGGCAAGCTGGTGGTGCTGGGCCAATTGGGAGGTTCGGCCGCCGTCACGGGCGGGGTCTTGCAGTACGGCAATGGCGTCACGGGCGCGGCCAACTCCCTGAGCGACAACCTGAAGGTCTCCGGCGCCGGCAGCACGCTGGCGGTGCAGCGGGGCGCCTCGCTGGCGGTCGCGGGCGATGTGGAAATGGCCGACGGCACCGTGCTGGACTTGATGGCCGGCACGGGCAGTCCACTATTGCAGGCAAACAAGGTCACGCTGGGCGATGGCGTGGTGTTCAGGCTGAGCGGCATCGCCGACAAGAGCGCGCTCGATACCGTGTTGATCCACGCGCCCACGGGCGGCATCGATGGCGACTTCAGCGCCGTCAGCGTGGGCGGCTTCACCGGAGAGGTCGACTATCTCACCGTCAACACGCACAAGTCCGCCGACAACACGCAGTACCTCGCCACCTACGGCCTGAGCTGGACCGCCAGCAACAATCTGGCCCATGGCACTTTCACGCTGACGGATGCGTCGAACAGCTTCACGCTGGGGTTGCCACTTTCCGACCAGGCCGCCAATGTCGCCGCCGGTTGGGACGGCAAGACCCTGACCAAGGCTGGCGCAGGCACGCTGGTGCTGCAGGGCGCCAACACTTACAGCGGCGGCACGGCCATCCTGGGCGGCACGTTGCAGGTCGATCGCGATGCCAACCTGGGCGCCGCCGCCGGGGGGCTGCGCTTTGGCGAAGGCACGCTGGTGACCACCGCCAGCTTCGATATGGCACGCGCCGTTACGCTGGGACAGACGGGGCGCTTTGACGTGGCCGCGAACACCACGCTGGGACTGACGGGCGCGGTGTCGGGTGCTGGAGCCTTGGTCAAGAACGGCGCCGGCACGATGGTGTTGAGCGGCAGTAATAGTCACGGCGGCGGCACGACGATCGCCAGCGGCACGCTGCAGATAGACCGGGATGCCAATCTGGGCGCGGCTACCGGCGGCCTGGCCTTCGGCGACGGCGCGCTCGCCGCTACGGCCTCGTTCGACACCGCGCGTACCGTGTCGCTGGCGCAGTCGGGAAGATTCGACGTGGCCGCTGGCGCCACGCTGGGCCTGACCGGCACGGTGTCGGGAGCGGGCGCGCTGGCCAAGAGCGGCGATGGCACGCTGGTTCTGAGCGGCAGCAACAGCTATGGCGGCGGCACGCTGATTTCAGGAGGCCGGTTGCAGGTATCGAGCGATGCGAATCTGGGAGCCGCGTCCGGCGGTCTGAGTTTCGACGGCGGCACCTTGGCGACCATGGGCAGCTTCGATACCGCGCGGACGGTCGAACTGACGAAGGCAAACAGTTTTGACGTGGCTGCCGGCACGACATTGGGCTTGGGCGGCGCCATAACGGGCAGTGGAGACCTGTTCCTGTCCGGCGCGGGCACGCTGCGCCTGGACAATGGGGCCAACGCCTACGGCAATACCTGGGTGCGGGCCGGCACACTGATCGGCCATGCCGGTTCGATCTCGGGCAATGTCGACATCAACAACAGCGGCAGGCTGCTGTTCGAGCAGGCCGCCGATGCGCGCTTTGCCGGCGCCATCTCCGGCAACGGCGCGCTCGTCAAGAACGGCGCGGGCACGCTGAGCCTGGACGGCAGCAATTCCTACTTCGGCAAGACAACCGTGTCTGGCGGCCGGCTGGTGGTGCAGGGCGTCCTGGGGGGATCGGCCGAGGTCACGGGCGGCGTCTTGCAGTATGGCGATGGCGTAGCGGGCGCGGCCAACAGCCTGACGGGCAACTTGAACGTTGGCGCTGCGGGCAGCGCCCTGTCGGTTCAGGGGCCGGCGACGCTGGCGGTGGCGGGCGATGTCAATCTGGCGGATGGCACCCTTCTGGACATTGCAGCCGGCGCGGGCGGCCCGTCCTTGCAGGCGGGCGGGCTGACGCTGGGCGAGGGCGTCGCCTTCGCCCTCAGCGGCATAGGCAGCGCCAGCCAGCTCGACAAGGTGCTGATCTCTACTCGCGACGGCATCCGCGGCGACTTCGGGTCGGTGAGCGTGGGCGGCTTCAACGGCACGGTGGACTACCTCACGGTCAACACGCGCAAGTCGGCCGATGGCCTGCAATATCTCGCCAGCTACGACCTGAGCTGGACCGCGGGCAACAATCTGGCGCATGGCACGTTCACGCTGAGCGATGCCGCCAACCGGTTCGTGGTCGGCGCGGATCTGGCGGACCAGGCGCCCAACGTTGCGACGGGCTGGGACGGACGGTCGCTGCTCAAGGCAGGCGCGGGCACGCTGATCCTGAGCGGCAACAACACCTACAGCGGCGGCACCACGATAGCCGGCGGCACGTTGCAGGTCGCCAGCGATGCGAACCTGGGGGCGGCTGCTGGCGGCGTGGCATTCACTGGCGGCACGCTGGCGGCTTCGGCCTCCTTCGATACCGCGCGCGCCATGGCGCTGACGCAGGCCGGACGCTTCGACGTGGCAGGCGGGGCGACGTTGGGGCTGGTCGGCGCAGTCTCGGGCAATGCCGATCTGATCAAGACCGGAGCCGGCACGCTGCGGTTGGACAACGCGGGCAACGCCTACGGCAACACCCGGATCCAGGAAGGCACGCTGATCGGCAATGCCGGCTCGATCCGGGGCAGCGTCGACAACAATGGCACGCTGGTGTTTGAGCAGAACGCCAACGCCACCTTCGGCGGCGCCATTTCCGGCAGCGGCGCCCTGGTCAAGAGCGGCGCCGGCACGCTGGGCCTGACTGGCGACAGTTCCGGCTTCACCGGCAGCACCACGGTCCAGGGCGGCCGGCTGGTCCTGAATGGCAAGCTGGGCGGCGCACTCAACATCGGCGCGGGCGGCGTGCTCGGCGGTGTGGGGACCGTGGGCTCGGGAATCGGCTCGGCAGTGACCGTGGCGGCCGGCGGCACGCTGGCGCCGGGCAATTCCATCGGCACGCTGACCGTCGATGGCGACCTCGTCATCGAGAACGGCGCGCGATACGCCGTGGAAACCAATCCGCAGGGCGCCGACGCCGATCTCGTCCACGTTACTGGCAACGCTACGCTCAATGGCGGTTCCGTGGCCCATGTGGGCCTCAGCGGCGGCTATGGCTTGCGTTCGGTCTACACGATACTGTCCACGGACGGGACCTTGTCCGGCCAGTTCGATACGGTGACGTCGGACTACGCGTTCCTGACGCCGCGCCTGGGCTATGACTATGGCGCGGGCCGCGTGTCACTTGAGTTGACGCGCAATGCCACAACCATGGCCTCGGCCGCCGCGACGCGCAACCAGCGCGCGGCGGCCGCCGCCATCGACAGTATCGGCATGGCGGCAGGCAACGAGCTCTACGATGCGATGGCGGTGATGCCGGATGACAAGGGTCTGTTGCGCACCAGCTTCGACCAGTTGTCCGGCGAGATCCATGCATCGGCCAAGACCGTGCTGCTCGAGGACAGCCGTTATGTGCGCGACGCCGCCAGCGAGCGTTTGCGCTCGGCCGTTGGCGCGGTTGGGGCATCGTCGGCGCCGGTCCTGGCGTCCGCCGGAGACGGCGCCAGGCTGGCCGCGGCGACCGCAATGGGCCCCGCCAGCTGGATTCAGGGCCTGGGATCCTGGCGTCAGATCGACGGCGACGGCAATGCCGCCCAGGTCAAGAGTTCGACCGGCGGCTTCCTGCTGGGGGTCGATGCCCCGGTGTCCGACGTTTGGCGCCTGGGCTTGATGGCGGGCTACAGCCGCACGGATTTCGACGTGCGGGACCGCTCTTCCTCCGGCGATAGCGATAACTACCACTTGGGCGCCTACGGCGGCGGCCAGTGGGGCGCGCTGGGCCTGCGTGGCGGCCTGAGCTATAGCTGGCACGACATCGCCACGCGACGCTCGGTCTCCATGCCCGGCTATTCAGACCGGCTCAAGGCCAGCTACGACGGGCGTACCGCCCAGGTGTTCGCGGACCTCAGCTATCGCATAGACACTGGCATTGCCGCGTTCGAGTCTTTCGCCAATGTGGCCTATGTCAATCTCAAGACCGACGGCTATACCGAGAGCGGCGGCGCGGCGGCGCTGCGCGCGAACAGCCAGACCACCGAGACCACGTACACGACACTGGGTTCGCGGATCACGTCCGGCTTCGAACTTGGCGGCGCGCAAGCCACCGCCAAAGGATCGCTGGGCTGGCGCCATGCATTCGGCGACTTGAAACCTGTCGCCACCCAAGCCTTTGCCGCGGGCAATGCCTTTACGGTGGCCGGTGTGCCCATCGCCAAGAACAGCGCTGTGCTCGAGGCGGGACTCGATGTGCAGGTCTCCCGCAAGGTCTCGTTCGATCTGTCGTACCAAGGGCAGCTCGCCAGCGGGGCCCAGGACCACGGCGTCAGGGCGGGCCTGAGCGTGCGCTTCTGATCCTTGCCGGCATCCACGGCGCGTTGCCAAAAAAAACCGCCCGTTTCCGGGCGGGGCAAAGGAACGCTGTAGAAGTCCGCAGACGCGTCAGAGGATGCGTTTGCGGACTTGGGTAATGATGATTTCGGCCACGACGACCACCGCGAAGATGGCGGCCAGCACCAGCGCCACGCGGTCCCACTGGAACAGGTTCAGCGCCGTGTCCAGCGCCATGCCGATGCCGCCAGCGCCCACCAGGCCCAGTACCGCCGATTCGCGCACGTTGATGTCCCAGCGCAGCAGCACGATGGACCAGAAGGCCGGACGGATCTGCGGCCAGTAGGCGTACCAGATCACCGAGGCCTTGCTGGCGCCGGTGGCGGTGACGGCTTCGATGGGGCCGCGCTGCGCTTCCTCGATGGCTTCGCCCACCAGCTTGCCGACGAAGCCGATGGAGCGGAAGGCGATGGCCAGCGTGCCGGCCAGGGCGCCCGGCCCGAAGATGGCGATGAACAGCAGCGCCCACACCAGCGAGTTGACCGAGCGGCTGGATACCAGGATCAGCCTGGCCAGCATGTTGACGGTCTTGCTGGGCGTGAGGTTGTTGGCCGCCAGCAGGCCTACCGGCACCGCCATCACCACGGACAGGATGGTGCCCAGCGTGGCGATGTGCAGCGTCTCGATCAGCGCGCCATGCACGCCTTCCGGGTAGTAGGCCCAGTCTATCGGCCACATGCGCCGGAACAGGTCGGCCATCTGCTCGGGCGCGTCGTACAGGAACTCCGGAATGACCTCGACGCCGCGGATCGCCTGCACGATGGCCGCGACCACCAGCAGGTAGAGCGCGAAGCGCAACAGGCGCTGGCCCATGCTGTAGCGTTGCCAGACGCGCGGCGAGCCCGCCGGATTCAGGGTGGAGGCGTGGGCGTTCATTCGTCCACCTCCGCCCGGCGCTTGACTGGCGTTGCGCTGCTGCCGATGCCGCGCGCGCCGGCAAAGCGGCCTTGCAGGATGCGGTCAAAGCCCAGGTTGTCCAGGAACACGGCGCGCACGAAGCCGGCCAGGATTTCGCCCAGCATGATGATGGCGATCAGGGTCAGCAGGATGGCGCTGACGAAGTCGTAGTCGAAGCGCTGGAACGCCGAGAACAGCGTGCCGCCCACGCCGCCCGCACCCACGATCCCCACCATGGTGGAGTTGCGCAGGTTGGAGTCGAACTGGTAAGTCGCAAAGCCGATGAAGCGGGCGAACACCTGCGGCAGCACGCCGAAGATGATCACGTTGGCGAACGACGCGCCGGTGGCTCGCACCGCTTCTACCTGCTTGAGCGAAATTTCCTCGATGGCTTCGGTGAATAGCTTGCCGATGAAGCCGACCGACGCGACCGTCAGCGCCAGGATGCCGGCCAGTGCGCCGAAGCCCACGGCCTTGACGAACAGGATGGCGACGATGACAGGGTGCAGCGCGCGGCACAGCGCCACGATGGCGCGGGCGGGCCACGAGACCCAGGTCGGCATCATGTTGCGCGCGCCCAGCAGGCCGATGGGCAAGGCGATGAGGATGCCCAGCACCGAGGCCAGCACCGCGATTTCCAGGCTCTCCGCGATGCCCTTCCACAAGGTGGCGGGCTTTTCGAAGTTGGGCGGGAACATGCGCGCCAGGAACGTGGACGCGTGGCCCATGCCGGTTTCGAAGCGGGCCCAGCTGAAGTCCAGCTGCGCGCCGGCATACAGCGTATAGGCCAGCAGCAACAGCACGCCGGCCTTGGCGCGCCCGGACATGGCGAAGGGGCGGGCGCCTTGGGGTGGGATCATTCCAGCCAAGACTCGCCTCCGTAGATGGTCTTGAGCATGGCGGCGTCCAGCCCCTGGCCGTCGCCGTCATAGACCACGTGTCCGCCGGACATGCCGACGATGCGGGTAGCGTAGCGGCGGGCCAGTTCGACGTCGTGGATGTTGACGATGACGGGGATGCCCGTGGCGCTGCCCTGCTCGGACAGCAATTCCATGATCTCGACGGAGGTCTTGGGATCGAGCGAGGAGGTGGGCTCGTCGGCCAGCAGCAACTGCGGGCGCTGCATCAGCGCGCGGGCAATGCCCACGCGCTGGCGCTGGCCGCCCGACAGCGCGTCGGCGCGCTGATCGGCGAAACCCGCCAGGCCCACGGTGTCCAGTAGCTTGTAGGCATGCTGGATGTCCTCGGGCTCGAAGCGGCGCATCCACGCCTTCACGGCGGAGGTGTAGCCCAGCCGTCCGGTCAGCAGGTTTTCCATGACCGTCAGGCGTTCGACCAGGTTGTATTCCTGGAACACCATGCCGATGCGGCGGCGCGCGCGGCGCAGCGACGCGCCACGCACGCGGGCCAGGTCCACGGATCCATCCTGCGACTGCAGCACGATCTCGCCCTTGGTGGGTTCGATCAGCCGGTTGATGCAACGCAGTAGCGTGCTCTTGCCGGTGCCCGAGGGGCCGATGATGGCGGTCAGCCCCTGTCCCGCGATCTGCAGGTCGATGCCGTTGAGTACCGGCCGGCCGGCCCGGTATTCCTTCACCAGGCCGGAAATGCGTAGCGACGTCGTCATACGGAATTACTTCTTGCTCTTGGCGGATTCGCGGTCGTAAGCGGCGCGGTTGAAGCTTTCGCCACCGGATTCGGCGACCTGGCGCACGATGGCCCAGTCCTTCTCGTAGGTCACCGGATAGAAGCGGTCGGCGCCGTCGAAGGCCTTGGACATTTCCGCCGGGAAGCGGTAGTCGTAGAAGCACTTGAGCATCTGGTCGCGGAACTTGGGTTCCAGGTCATGCGCGTAGGCGAACGACGAGGTCGGGAACTTCTCGCTCTTGTAGATCACGCGGAAGTCGGCTTCCTTGACCTGGCCGCGTTCGACCATGCGCTTAAACACGTCCGAGGCCACGGCGGCGGCGTCGTAGTCGCCGGAGTTCACGCCCATGACGGACTGGTCGTGCTTGCCGGAGAAGATGACCTTGTAGTCCTTGTCGGGGGTCAAGCCTTCCTTGGGGAACAGCGCCACGGGCGCCATGTGGCCCGAGTTCGACGAGGGCGCGGTGTGCGCCAGCTTCTTGCCCTTCAGGTCGGTCAGCTTCTGGTACGGGCTGTCCTTCTTGACGATGACGATCAGGTTGTAGCCCTGGAAGCCGTCGGCGTAGCCCTTGACCGCGAACGGCACGGCGCCCGCGATGTTCACCGCGAAGGCAGTGGGGCCGGTCGAGAAACCGCCCACGTGCAGGCGGCCCGAGCGCATGGCCTCGATTTCCGCGGCGTTGCTTTGCACCTGATAGAACACCACGCGCTTGCCCGTGCATTCGGACAGGTGCTTGGTGAAGGGCTTGAAGATGTCTTCGTAGACCGCCGGGTCTTCCACCGGGGTGTAGGTGAACACCAGGGTGGACGGCGTCTTCAGCTTGGCCGGATCGGTGGGCGTGTCGGCCACCAGATCCTTGTTGGCGTCGCAGTACATCTGGTCCAGGTCGCCGCGGTTGGAGCAGGCGTCGGCGGCTTGCGCGGCGGACGCACCCAGGGCGAAGGCGGCCAGCGTGGCCGCTTGAAGCAGGCGCAGAGCTTGCATCTTGTGTCTCCTCTTTCTTTGTTTGTGTGACGTGTCACTTAATTCAACCTGAATTCAAACATGGAAGAGGAGGGGACGCACTCGGGAAAGTCCCTGTGTTTCTTTTCGGCTTTTGTTCGTTTTATTCGATTTATGTTCGTTTTTGCGCGAATTTCAGCCTATCAGGTCCGGTACCCGAGCTTGCGCGAGATTTCCTGCGCGCAGGCCAGCAGCGGCCTGGCGATGGCACCGTCCCAGGCCACGTCGAACAGTCCGGTGGGGCCCAGGCTGGTCAGGGCCAGAACGATATTGCCGGTGTTGTCGAAGACCGGCACCGACAGCGCGTCCACGCCCGGCAGCGGATTGCCCAGCGCGCGCGCCATGCCGTGCACGCGGATGTCGGCCAGCTGCGCCTCGATGTTGGCGCGGGAGGCCTTGCGCGGGGGCGGCGTGCTGGCGATGACGGCGGTGTCGCCTTCCTCGCGCGCGATGTAGTGCTCGCTGACCTTGGGCGGCAGCCAGGCCGCGAACACCAGGCCGGTGGCCGTGTGCAGCATGGACATCACCGTGCCCTTGCGCATGTTCACGTGGACCGGGTAGCTGGCTTCGGTCATGTGGATCATCGTGGGGCCGTGCGAGCCCAGCACCGCGATGCCCAGGGTATGGCCGATTTCCGATTGCAGCTTGGCGATTTCCGGCATGGCGACGCGCACCGGGTCCAGGCGTTGCAGGCTCACCAGCCCCATCTGCAGGGCGAAGGGGCCCAGCTCGTACTGGCCGGTGATGGCGTCCTGCTGCACCAGGCCGACGCGGATGAAACTGACCAGGTAGGGGTGCGCCTTGGCCGAGGTCATGCCGGCGCCCGCGGCCAGGTCGCGCAGGGTCAGGGGCTTGCCGGCGTCGACCAGGGCGGCCAGCAGCGGCACGCCCACCTCGATCGACTGGATGCTGCGGCGGCCGTCGTTGGCGGCCGGGGAGGAAGCGGAAGGGGATGTCGCCACGGTGTGCGGACCTCAGGCCGGCTGTGCTGGGGTGGACCGCGCGGCGAGCAGCCGGTCGGCCATTTCGACGAAGCCCGCGCCGCCATGGAAGGCGGCGACGAAGGCGGGGCGGTGCGTCAGGCGGTGCAGCTGGGCCTGGATATTGGCCACGCCGACCGAAATCGGGAAGTAAGCGAACATGGGCTCGTCGTTGGGCGAGTCGCCGATGAACAGAGTGCTGTCCAGGGCGTTCGCCACGTCCGCGCCGAACTCGCGCTGGAACATGGTGCGCGTCATGGTGAGCTTGTCGTAGTCGCCGAACCAGCCATTGACGTGGATGGAGCTGACTTTGGCCTGGGCGCCGGCTTCCTCGAAGATCTGGACGATGCGGCTGATGGCGGCATCGGGCAGGGCCGGCACGTCCTCGCAGAAATCGATGGCCAGGTCGGCCACGCGGTAATCCTGGTCGCTGGCCACGGCGGCGCCGGGCACTTCGGCCAGGACGCGGTCGCGGATGGCGTCCAGCTTGCGGCGGCTGGCCTGGCGCGAGGCGGCGTCGGTCCAGTAGTGGGTGGTCATGCGGCGGGCCTGGCGGTCATAGGCGTAGTAGAACGCGCCGTTCTCGCCGACCACGGCGCGTACCGGCCACATGCGGGCGATATGGTCGCACCAGCCGGCCGGGCGGCCGGTGATGGGCACGACCTGGATGCCGGCCTGCTCCAGGCGCTCCAGCGCCGCGTAGGCGTCCGCCGGCAGGCGGCCCTCGGTGGTCAGGGTGTCGTCGATGTCGGTCAGCACGACGCGGACGGCCGCCGCGACGGTCAAAGGCATGGCCGCAAGGGCTTGCATGTGGGGTTTCCTTGGCTCGGTTTTTAAGGGGTGGTCTCCGGGCGAAAGTTTACCGGAGGCCCCCGCCGGGCGGGGCCTGCAGGGCCGGATAGGGGTTCCGCCTCCAGGGGCGGTAAAATCCGGGCTTTCCCGCCTGGTTTACGTGCCCGCCATGTCCGTCCAGTTGTCCCCTTTGCCCGGCTCCGAGCCGGAATCCTTCGGTATCGCTTCGGTTGCCGAAATCATCGCCGAGCTGCGCGCCGGCCGTATCGTCATCCTGGTTGACGAGGAAGACCGTGAAAACGAGGGCGACCTGGTCATGGCCGCCGAATTCGTCACGCCCGAAGCCATCAACTTCATGGTGACCCATGGCCGCGGCCTGGTTTGCCTGACCCTGACCGAAGAGCGCTGCCGCCAGCTGGACCTGCCCCTGATGGCGGCCCGCAACGGCACGCGCTACGGCACCAACTTCACCCAGTCCATCGAGGCCGCCGAAGGCGTCGAGACCGGCATTTCGGCCGCCGACCGCGCCCGCACCATCCAGGTGGCGGTGGCGCGCGACGCCAAGCCCGCGGACCTGGTCCAGCCCGGCCACATCTTCCCGGTGCGCGCGGTGCCCGGCGGCGTGCTGGTGCGCGCCGGCCACACCGAGGCAGGCTGCGACCTGACCGCCATGGCCGGCCTGACGCCCGCCGCCGTAATCTGTGAAATCCTCAAGCCGGACGGCACCATGGCCCGCCTCCCGGACCTGGTGCAGTTCGCCCGCGAGCACGGCCTGAAGATCGGCACCATCGCCGACCTGATCCAGTACCGCAGCGAACACGAATCCATCGTCAAGCGCGTGGGCAAGCGCACCATGCAGACGGCCTGGGGCGAGTTCGAGGCCGTGGCCTACGAAGACGCCGCCACCGGCTCCGCCCATTTGGCGCTGGTGCATGGTAACGTGACTCCCGATGCCGAAACGCTGGTGCGCGTGCACGAACCGGCCTCCGTGCTGGACGTGCTGGACACCGGCGCCAGCCCGCATAGCTGGGGCGTGGCGCAGGCCCTGCAGGCCATCGCCGCCGCGCCCACCGGCGTGCTGGTGCTGATGAACTGCCAATCGTCCACGGAACACCTGTTTGGCCAGATTGCTGGTTGGAATGACCCGAAGGCCCAGGCCAACCCGGCTAACGCCGACCGTTACGGCCTGCGTACCTACGGGATAGGCGCCCAGATTCTGCGTGACCTGAACGTGGGCCAGATGAAGCTGCTGGCCCGGCCGCGCAAGATGCCCAGCATGGCGGGCTTCTCGCTCACCATTACGGGTTACGATTGCGACCCTCCGAATACTCCCGCAACACACTGAAGGCCGACATATGAACCCTTACATCCTTACCCCCGACCTGAACGGCGAAGGGCTGCACATCGGCATCGTACGCGCCCGCTTCAACGAGGAAATCGGCCAGGCCGAACTCGAAGCGTGCCTGAAGGAACTGGCCGAACTGGGCGTGGACGAGCGCGACGTGATGGTCGCTACCGTTCCGGGCGCCCTGGAACTGGGCGTGGCCCTGTCCCACATGGCCGAAACGTTTGAATTCGACGCCCTGATCGCGCTGGGCGCGGTCATCCGCGGCGAGACCTATCACTTTGAAGTGGTCAGCAATGAAATGGCCACTGCAATCACCCGTATTTCCCTGGAAACCGGCATCCCCGTCGCCAATGGTGTGCTGACCGTCGACACCGACGAGCAGGCGCAGGCGCGCGCCGCCGGCAAGGGCCGCGATTGCGCCCAGGTGGCCGTTGAAATGGCCAACCTGGTGGCGGCCCTGGAGCCCGAGGAAGAAGACGAAGACGACGAAGACGAGGACGAAGATTTTGACGACGAAGAAGACGACGACCAGCGCTGATAGCGCGGCGCAAGCCCGCGCCAACGCGCGCAGCGCGCGCCGCCGCGCCCGCGAGTTCGCCCTGCAGGGCGTGTACGCGTGGCTGCTGCGTGGTGGCGAAGGCACGCAGGACGCCGGCGAGATCGACGCCCATCTGCGCGACACCGAGGACTTTTCCGAGGCCGACGCGCAATGGTTCAAGACCTTGCTGCATGGCGTGCTGCGCGAAGCGCCCGCGCTGCGCCAGCGTTTCACGCCCTATGTCGACCGTCCGCTGGCCGAACTGTCGCCTGTCGAGCATGGCATCCTGCTGATCGGCAGCTTCGAACTGATCCATCACGTCGAAGTGCCGTACAAGGTCGCCATCAATGAAGCCGTCGAACTGGCCAAGTCGTTCGGCGGCACCGACGGCTTCAAGTTCGTCAACGGTGTGCTCGACAAGCTGGCGGCCGACGTGCGCGCGAACGAAGTCAACAAGAGGTAGTCTTCCCCCCCCCCGAAGCGCTGCGCGCTTCCCCCCCAGGGGGGCGCCGCTGCGGACCGGCGGAGCCGGATCCGCGCGGCCCGGATTGGGGGAGCACCTATTTCTTGCGACTGGTGTCGCGGGTGGCCCCTCTGGTTGTGCGGGGCGCGCCGCATGATTTGTGGGGGCGGCAAGCCCCCGTGGGTTTCAATGCCGGCCAGATGCGCCGGACTGCGGAGTTGCCTTGGCGTCCGAATTTGATTTGATCGCGCGCTATTTCACCCGCGCGGCCCCTGCCGGCCTGCTGGGTGTGGGCGATGATTGCGCCCTGTTCCCGGTCCCGCCCGGCGAGCAGGTGGCTACCAGCACGGACCTGCTGCTGGAAGGCCGCCATTTCTTTCCTGATGTCGATCCGAAGTCGCTGGGACACAAGGCCCTGGCGGTGAACTTGTCCGACCTGGCCGCCATGGGCGCCCGTCCCATCGGCTGCGTGCTGGGCCTGGCCTTGCCGCGGCTGGACGAGCCCTGGCTGGCGGCGTTTGCCGAAGGCTTCCATGCGCTGGCCGGCGCTCACGACTGCCCGCTGATCGGCGGCGACACCACCCGCAGCGCGCATGACCTTGCCATCAGCGTCACCGTGTTCGGCGCAGTACCCGCCGGGCAGGCCTTGCGCCGCGACGGCGCGCGCGCTGGGGACGACATCTGGGTATCGGGCGAACTGGGGGCGGCTGACGTCGCCTACCGCCTGCTGGACGGGCAGTACCCCGCCAACCCCGCGCTGCTCGCGGCGACCCGTGGCGCCCTCGAATGGCCGCAGCCCCAGGTGACGCTGGGCCTGGCGCTGCGCGGCGTCGCCCATGCCGCCATTGACCTCTCCGACGGCCTGCTGCAGGACCTGGGCCACATCCTGGCCGCCAGCCGCGTGGGCGCCACGCTGCATTACGCGCAGATGCCCGTGGCAGCCGCCCTGGCGTCCCTGGAAGATGCGCCGCTGCGCCGCGCGGTGCTGGGCGGGGGCGACGTCTACCAGCTATGCTTCACCGCGCCCGTCTCCCGGCGTGAGGCCGTGCTGGCCGCGGCGGCGTCGGCCGGCGCGCGCGTCACCCGCGTGGGGCAGACCCAGGCGCAGCCCGGCCTGTCCGTGCTGGACAGCCAGGGCCAGCCCCTGGCCGAGCTACCGGCCGGTTTCGATCATTTTCCCGCGGCCTGATCCGCCGCGTCCCAACCCGCACACCCATGCCGTCGACCGACAATCGTCCCACCTCCATGCGCGACCGCGCCCGGACCGCATATCCGCCGTTGTCCTGGGTCTGCCGGGATCCGGGGAGGCTCATTGCCTTCGGCTTCGGCAGCGGTCTGATCCGGCCGGCCTCGGGCACCTGGGGCACGCTGCTGGCCTGGGCGATCTGGGTCGCCGCCGCGCCCGCCGCGTCGGATCTGGCGATAGGCGTGTTCCTGGCATTGGCTTTTTTGTACGGATGCTGGGCCTGCCATCGCGTCGGCCGTGAACTCCAGCAGTCGGATCATGTCGGAATGGTCTGGGACGAGATGGTGGCGTTCTGGCTGGTGCTCTGGCTGACGCCTGCGGGCTGGTTGTCGCAGGCGCTGGCGTTCGTGCTGTTCCGCACGTTCGACATCGTCAAGCCGCCTCCCATCAAGTTCTTCGACGCCCATATCAAGGGCGGTTTTGGCGTGATGTGGGACGATATCGTGGCGGCCGCATACGCCTTGCTGGTCATGGCGCTGGTCGTGCGCACTGGAGTCTTGGGATGAGCGGACAACAAGAAGGCAGCCGGCCGAATCTGTCGACCGGGCAACTGGCGCAGGCCACGTCGCTGGCGCTGGCCGAAAGGCTGGGCGAAACGCTGCGGCGCAAGGGCTGGATGCTGGGCACGGCCGAATCCTGCACCGGCGGCCTGCTGGCCGGCGCGATGACCGCCGTGGCCGGTTCCAGCGACTGGTTCGAGCGCGGCTTCGTCACCTACAGCAACGAAGCCAAGGTTTCCGAACTGGATGTTTCTCCCGACGCCTTGCACCACTTCGGCGCCGTCAGCGAGCCGGTGGCGCTGGAGATGGCCAACGGCGTGCTGCTGGCGTCCCCCGCCGCGCATGTGGCCGTGTCCACGACCGGCATCGCCGGCCCGGGCGGCGCCACCCCAGGCAAGCCGGTGGGCATGGTGTGCTTCGGTTTCGCGTTGCGCGCGGGCGAAGGCATCAGCAGCCGCGCGGTCACCCACGTGTTCCCGGGCGACCGCGCGCAAGTGCGTCAGGCAGCGGTGGATTATGCGCTGCGCGGCCTGCTGGAGTTGTTGGGAGCACCGGTTAACCGGCGTTGAGGCGAGGATTTCCGCGGCTGGGGGTGCAAGACCCCCGCCGGATCAGCGCACCGCGTTGATCGCGTCGCGCAAGCCCTTGGCCGCCGTGCCGGCGGCTTCGCGCCAGTCGTCGCCGCCGCTGGCGTAGATGATGGCGCGGGAAGAGTTGATCATCATGCCGCTGCGGGCCGCGTTGGCGCCTGCGTTCACGGTGGCGGTGATGTCGCCGCCCTGGGCGCCGATGCCCGGCACCAGCAGGGGCACCGCGTCGCCGATGCGCTCGCGCACCGCGGCCAGCTCATTCGGGAAGGTCGCGCCCACCACCAGGCCGCACTGGCCGTTGGCGTTCCATTTGTCGGCGACCAGGCCCGCGACGTGCAGGTACAGCGGCTCGCCATTGTCCATCTTCAGGAATTGCAGGTCCGAGCCGCCGGGGTTGGAGGTGCGGCACAGCACGATCACGCCGCGGTCGCGCCACGCCAGGTAGGGCTCGACCGAGTCCAGGCCCATGTAGGGGCTGACGGTCAGCGCATGCGCCTGGTAGCGTTCATAGGCTTCGCGGGCATAGTTTTCGGCGGTGGAGCCGATGTCGCCACGCTTGGCGTCCAGCACGATGGGCAGGTCCGGATGCTTTTCGCGGATGTGCTGGCACAGCGCTTCCAGCTGGTCTTCGGCGCGATGCGCGGCGAAGTAGGCGATCTGCGGCTTGAAGCTGCAGGCGTAGGGCGCGGTGGCGTCCACGATGTCGCGGCAGAACTGGAAGATGGCATCCGGCTTGTCCTGCAATTCGCGCGGGAAGCGCTGCGGATCGGGATCCAGCCCGACTTGCAGGAGCGAGTTGCTGGTGGTCCAGGCGTGTTCGAGTTTTTGCAGGAAATTCATGGGAGTTCAGTGCAGTTTGACCCGCGGGCGCGTGCGCCGCATGAGCAGGCGGGCCAGGGCAAGGGAGGCGGTACGCGAGATGCCGAGCACCGCCTTGTGGTGCATCAGGTGCAGGCTCATGTACATCAGGCGTGCCAGTGTACCGCTTACGAACAGTCCCCGCCCCGCCAGCTTGCCCATCAGGCTGCCGACCCCGGCGTCCTGGCCCAGCGACACCAGCGAACCGTGGTCCTCGTAGACATAGGGCGCGGTGGGCTCGGCCGCGTGGCGCAGGCGCGCGGTGAGCTTCTTGGCCAGGTAGTCGGCTTCCTGGTGCGCGGCCTGCGCGCGGGCCGGCACGCTGCGGCCGTCGCGCCAGGGCGCGGCGCAGCAGTCGCCCAGCGCCAGGATGTGCGGATCGGCGGTTTCCAGCCTTTCGTTCACTTCCAGCTGGCCCACCTTGTTCAGCGGCAGGCCCAGGTCGGCCAGCAGGGCCGGGCCCTGGATGCCGGCGGCCCACATGCAGAGTTGGGCGGGGAATTCGCGGCCATCGGCCGTCTTGACGCTGTCGCCGGTGACTTCGGAGACCCGGCAGGAGGCTTCGACCCGGATGCCCAACTCGGTCAGCCGCTTGGTGGCCGCCACTGAGATTTTTTCGGGCAGGGCCGACAGGATGCGCGGCGCGCCCTCGACCAGGGTGATGGCCAGGTCGCGTTCGGCTTGGAAATTGGGCAGGCCGTAGGCGCTGACCACGTGGCTGGCCTCGACCAGTTCCACCGCCAGTTCGACGCCGGTGGCGCCGCCGCCCACGATCACCAGATCCAGCCGGGCCGAGGGGTTGCGTACCTTGGCCTGGTCCACCAGCGCCATGGCCTTAAGCATGGTCAAGCGGAATTGCTCGGCGTTTTCGGTGGAGTCCAGCGTTACCGCGTGTTCGGCCGCGCCGGGGGTATTGAAGAAATTGGAGGTGCTGCCCATCGCCAGCACCAGGGTGTCGTAGGCCAGTTCGCGGCGCGGCAGGACTTCCTGGCCCTGCGCGTCGTTCACCGCGTCCAGCGTGATGCGGCGTTGCTCGCGGTCGACCTGTTCCAGGCGGCCTTGCGCGAACGAAAACCCGTTCATATGGGCCAGCATCAGGTAGGACAGGCCTTCCTGGTGGATGTCCAAGGTGCCCGCGGCCGCCTCATGCAGCGAGGGTTTCCAGATATGGAAGGGGCGGCTGTCGACCAGCGTGATGTGTTGCCGGCCATGCACGCGGCCCAGCTTGGCCGCCAATTCCAGACCGCCGGCGCCGCCGCCGACGATGACAATGCGCTCGGAAGAGTCGGGCGTCGATCTAGGCATCATGGTTCCCAGTATAAATAGCGGCGCATCTCCCCGGAGATGACTAGCCGTGTCAATGCATGACGAAACGGCTGATGGCCACGCCCACCCAGACCGTCCCGGCGAAGATCAGCAGCAGCATCACCGCGGCGCTGCCCAGGTCCTTGGCGCGTCCCAGCAGCGGGTGCGATTCGACCGAAAGCGCGTCGGCCAGCGCTTCGATGGCGGAATTCAGCAACTCCACCGCCAGCACCATGATTACCGTGCCGATCAGGAAAAACACTTCGACCGTGGTTCGGCCGAGGAAGAACGCGGCCGGAATCATCAGCACGGCCAGCGCCAGTTCCTGGCGGAAAGCCGCCTCGTACTTGATGGCGGCCTTCAGGCCCTGCAGGGAGTAGCGCAGCGCATTGAGGATGCGACGCAGGCCGCCTGTGCTCTTGTAGGGCGAGTGATGCGGATTGTGTGACATGGATGCTGAAAGTGGGCTGGGTGTGGCGGCTTTTTAACAGATATGCATTGCCCGCGAAGCCATCGCGTGGATCTTTGGGCAAACCCTAATTGTGACGCATGCGGGAGCGGCGCAAGATTTGGTCAATTGGTAAGGCCACTTTACCTTTTGGCCTGAATTTTCCATCCAGTCCATGCCTATCCAGACCATCGAACCTCGCCGCCTGTACCGCCAGATCGCCGACCAGCTCCGCTTGCTGATCGAGACGGGCGAGTTTCCGGTCGGCGCGCGCCTGCCGCCCGAGCGCGATCTCGCGCTCAAGTTGGGCGTGTCGCGCCCTTCGGTACGCGAGGCGCTGATCGCGCTGGAGGTCGAAGGCTGGGTGGAAGTGCGCATGGGCTCGGGCGTCTATGTGCAAAGCCTGGCCGGTGGGCCGCGCGCCAGCCTGATGGCCGAGAGCCCGCTGGAAACCATACGCGCCCGCCAGGTGATCGAAGGCGAACTGGCCGCGCAGGCCGCGTTGCGCAACTCCCCCGCGCTGGTGGATGGTTTGGCCGAAGCCGTCGGCACCATGGAAGACGAGGCGCTGGCCGGCAACGTGCCGATCCGCGGCGACCGGCTGTTCCATCTGCGCGTCGCCGAGATGGCGAACAATGCCGTGCTGGTGCGCGTGGTGAGCGAACTGTTCGACGAGCGCCACAACCCCTTGTCCGTGAAACTGGGCGACTACTTCGAAAATCCTTCCAGTTGGGCGGCCGCGATTGCCGAGCATCGCAAGGTGATCGACGCCATTCGCGCCGGCGACGACCGCGGCGCGCGCGCCGCCATGCATCATCATCTGGCCTGCTCGCATGACCGCCTTACCGCAAGCTGGCCCGGCGCGGACGCTCCCGGCCAACCGCTAGCCAGCCGGGAGCAGACGGAACCATGAGTATCACGCGCAGGTTCCCCCCGTTCGGAACGCCAAGGAGCAAGTCGCCATGACGCTGGCCTGTCGCATCCACGGGGCGCGCGACCTGCGCCTGGAACCGGACGAAGTCGCGCCACTGGCGCCGCACGAGGTGGAACTGAGACTGGGGGCTGCGGGCATCTGCGGATCCGACCTGCACTACTTCCTGCATGGCCGCGTGGGCGCCTTCGTCATCCGCGAGCCTCTCATCCCCGGCCACGAGGCCTCGGGCGTGGTGCTGCGCACCGGCGAGGCCGTGCGCTCGGTGGCGCCGGGCATGAAGGTTGCGATCAATCCCTCTCATCCCTGTGGCGGCTGCGATTACTGCCGCGCCGGCCGCGACAATCTTTGCCGCAATATGCGCTTTCTTGGCAGCGCCAGCCTCTATCCGCATGTGCAAGGCATGTTCCGCGAGCGTTTCGTGATGGGCGAGCGGCAGCTCACGCCGGTGCCGGAAGAGGATGTCTCGCTGGGCGAGATCGCCTGTGCCGAACCGCTGTCCATCGGCCTGCACGGCGTCAACCGGGCCGGGCCGATGATGGGCAAGCATGTCCTGGTGACGGGGGGCGGCACCATAGGCTGCATGACCGTGTTGGCAGCCAGACTGGCGGGCGCGGCGCGCGTGACGGTGGTGGACGTGGCCGACCGGCCGCTGGAG
The DNA here is from genome assembly GCF_058783105.1 of Achromobacter sp. FW305-C-30-7. Classification (NCBI taxonomy): domain Bacteria; kingdom Pseudomonadati; phylum Pseudomonadota; class Betaproteobacteria; order Burkholderiales; family Alcaligenaceae; genus Achromobacter; species Achromobacter sp. FW305-C-30-7. Next base: position 978,310 of record NZ_JBYSYI010000001.1, read on the forward strand.
ATGGCGCGTCAGGTCGGCGCCGATGAGGCCATGCGCAGCGACCTGCTCGCGCCCACCGATCTGGCCGATATCGCCGACATCAGCATCGAGGCCGCCGGCAGTCCGGCGGCGCTGGCGACCTGCCTGACGGCGACGCGGCGCGGCGGCCGCATCGTGCAAGTGGGAACGCTGCCCGCCGAGGGCATCGCGTTTCCGGCCAACAACATCATGGCGCGGGAGCTCGACTATGTCGGCGCGTTCCGCGCGGGTGTGGAGTTCGATTGGGCGGTCTCTTACCTGCGTACGCGCAAGGTGGACGTGCGACCCCTGATGAGCGCGCAGTTGCCGTTGTCGCAGGCATTCGAGGCCTTCGAGCTGGCGGCGGATCGCAGTCGCAGTACCAAGGTGCAACTTGTAGTTGAAGCATGAACCGCTGGCGGCCCACCATGGGCCGCCACGCCGGGCATTCAAAAAACAACGAGGAGACGACATGAACCTAGGCAACGCCGTCAAGGCGCTGGTTGCCGCCCTGGCGCTCGCCGCCAGCGGCAGCGTGCTGGCGCAGACCAAGCTCAAGTGGGCCCACGTGTACGAGACATCCGAACCCTTCCATACCGCTTCCGTCTGGGCGGCGCAGGAAATCGGCAAACGCACCAACGGCCGCTACCAGATCGACGTATACCCGGCCTCGCAGCTGGGCAAGGAAAACGACATCAACCAGGGCCTGACCCTGGGCACGGTGGACATCATCATCTCGGGCTCCAGTTTCGCGGCCAAGAGCTTTCCCCGCATCGGCGTCACTTACTACCCCTACATCTTCCGCAATCCCGAGCACCTGATCGCCTACACCAAGAGCGACATCTACAAGGAGCTCACGCGCGGCTACGACGAGAAGAGCGGCAACCATATCGTCGCCACCACTTACTACGGCACGCGCCAGACCACGTCCAACCGCGCCTTCACCAAGTGTTCCGAAATGAAGGGCCTGAAGATCCGCGTGCCCGACGTGGCTGCCTATTTGGCCATGCCGCGCGCCTGCGGCGCCAACACCGCGCCGATCGCCTTTGCCGAGGTCTATCTGGCCTTGCAGAACGGCACCGTGGAAGCGCAGGAGAATCCGCTGACGACCATCGAGGCCAAGAAGTTCTACGAAGTGCAGAAGAACATCATCCTCACCGGCCACATCGTCGATCACCTGAACACGGTCATCTCGGGCAAGTTGTGGAAGGGCCTGTCCGACGAGGACAAGAAGATCTTCTCCGAAGTCGCGCAGCAGGCGGCGGAAAAGGCGTCCGCCGAGGTCGCCGAAAGCGAGAAGAAGATGGTCGAGGTGTTCCGCAAGCGCGGCCTGAACGTGGCGGAAGTGAACGTCGCGGATTTCCGCGACACCGTGCTGGAGAAGGTGCCGTTCAAGCAGTACGGCTACGAAAAATCGGATTGGGAACGGATCCAGGCCGTGAAGTAAGCGCACCCGGGGCCGTCAGCGCGGCCCCGCAGCGACCCGTCCGATTCCGCACAAGGGGAACGCCATGCATTCAGATGCCAAGGCCGCCGTTATGGCGGCCGCCAGCAACAACCCTGTCCATCCCGCCGGGCACCAGCCGCCCGCCACGGCGGAAGAAATCGTCCACAGTTTCGAGGAAGCCGACCAGCACGAGGTCAGCCTGGCTGGCTACCAGCCCGAGGACTGGATCTGCCTGGGCATCTTCTGGGTCATGGCGCTACTGGTCTTCCTGCAGTTCTTTTCGCGCTACGTGCTGAACGATTCCTACGCCTGGACCGAGGAACTCGCCGTCTATTGCCTGATCGGCGTGGTGTTCATCGGTTCGGCCATGTGCGTGCGTGCCTGCCGCCACATCCAGGTGGACTTCCTCTATCGCTATCTGCCGCATCCCGTCGGCCGGGCGTTGGCCACCGTCATCGACCTGCTGCGCACGGCGTTCTTCGGCTATGCGGTGTGGCTTACCTACCGCTACATCGTCCTGGTGGGCGACGAGCCCATGACCACGCTGTTCTGGAACAAGGCCTATGTCTACTGGATGGCGCTGGCCGGGTTCGTCCTGATGTTCCTGCGCTCGGTGCAGGTGTCGGCGCGCAACTGGCGCCAGGGCTACTCCATCCTGGAAAACCCCGCGGCCTACGAGTCGCAGGACTAGCCGGGGCAGCCCCGGAACCCGACAACGACAACCGGAAGCGAGACATGGGCATACTGATCGGAACCTTTCTGCTGTTGATGATCTTCGGCCTGCCGGTGGCGGTGGCCATGGCGGGCGCGTCGCTGCTGTTCGTGCTGATCTCGGGCAGCGTGCCCGACGTGGTGGTGGCGCAGCGCATGATCGCGGGCGTGGAGTCTTTTCCGCTGCTGGCCGTGCCTTTCTTCATCCTGGCCGGCAACCTGATGAACATCGCCGGCATCACCGGCCGCATCTATAACTTCGCCGTGGCGCTGGTGGGCTGGATGCGCGGCGGGCTGGGGCAGGTGAACATCATCGGCTCGGTGGTGTTCGCCGGCATGTCCGGCACCGCCATCGCCGACGCCGCGGGCCTGGGCACCATCGAGATCAAGGCCATGAAGGACCACGGCTACGAGACCGAGTTCGCGGTGGGCGTGACGGCCGCCTCGGCCACGCTGGGCCCCATCATCCCGCCGTCGCTGCCTTTCGTGATCTACGGCATGATGGCCAACGTATCCATCGGTTCGCTGTTCCTGGCGGGCCTGATCCCCGGCGCGGTGCTGACCGTGCTGATGATGCTGACCGTGGCTTACTACGCACGCCGCAACAACTGGGGCGGCGATGTGTCTTTCGACTGGAAGCGGCTGGGCGCAGCCGGGCTGGAAGTCGGCATCGTGCTGGCGTTCCCGCTGGCCATCTGGCTCATGACCGAGGCCGGCGTGTCGGCCAATCTGGCCGCGGGCATCGCCTTTGCTGTGTTGTTGGCGCTGGACTGGCGCTACAACTTTTCGGCGGTGATGGCGCTGATGGCGCCCGTCATCCTGATCGGGGGCATGACGCTGGGCTGGTTCACGCCCACCGAGGCGGCCGTGGCCGCCGTGATATGGGCGCTGTTCCTGGGACTGGTGCGTTATCGGTCCATGACCTTGCGGACCCTGGCCAAAGCCACTTTCGACACCATAGAGACCACCGCCTCGGTGCTGTTCATCGTCACCGCCGCCTCGGTGTTCGCCTGGCTGCTGACCACCACCCAGGCCGCCCAGGCGCTGACCGACGGCATTCTCAGCGTGACGCAGAACAAGTGGGTATTCCTGCTGATGGCCAACGTGCTGATCCTGATCGTGGGCTGCTTCATCGACACCATCGCCGCCATCACCATCCTGGTCCCTATCCTGCTGCCCATCGTGCTCAAGCTCGGCATCGACCCGATCCATTTCGGCCTGATCATGACGCTTAACCTGATGATAGGCCTGCTGCATCCGCCCATGGGCATGGTGCTGTTCGTGCTGGCGCGCGTTTCCAAACTGTCGGTGGAACGGACCACGGTCGCCATCCTGCCCTGGCTGGTGCCGCTGTTCGCGGCGCTGATCGCCATTACCTATATCCCGCAGATCACGCTCTGGCTGCCCACCGTCATGGGCATGGCCAAGTAAAGAGGAAATCGTCATGACCGGAAGACTGCAAGGCAAGACCGCCATCGTCACCGCCGCAGGCCAGGGCATAGGCCGCGCCGTGGCCGAGGCCTATGCCCGCGAAGGCGCCGACGTGCTGGCGTTGGACATCAACGGTGGGGCGCTAGAGACGCTGGCGGGATGCCGGCGCAGGACACTGGACGTGACCGATGCCGGCGCCGTCGCCGCGTTGATTGCCGACGAGGGGCCTGTGGACGTGCTGTTCAACGGCGCCGGCTTCGTGCATGCCGGGACCATCCTGGACTGCGACGAACAGGCCTGGGACTTCTCGTTCGAGCTGAACGTGAAGTCCATGTACCGCATGATCCGCGCCTGCCTGCCCGGCATGCTGGCGCGCGGCGGTGGCTCCATCGTCAACATGGCCTCGGTGGCGTCCAGCATCAAGGGCGCGCCCAACCGCTGCGTCTACGGCGCCACCAAGGCGGCGGTGATCGGGCTGACCAAGTCGGTGGCCGCGGACTACGTGGGGCAGGGGATACGCTGCAACGCCATCTGCCCCGGCACGGTGGAATCGCCTTCGCTGCGCCAGCGCATCGAGGCGCAGGCCAGCGCTGGCGGACAGACGCTGGCCGCCGTCGAGGCCGCCTTCGTTGCCCGCCAACCCATGGGCCGCATCGGCAGCGCCGAGGAAATCGCCTTGTTGGCGCTGTACCTGGCCAGCGACGAGTCCGCCTTCACCACCGGCACCGCCCAGGTCATCGACGGCGGCTGGTCGAACTGAACATCTACGACACACACGAGGAACATGCGATGAAATTGTTGCGTTATGGCGCGAAAGGCGCAGAGAAGCCCGGCATGCTGGACGCCAACGGGCAGTTGCGGGATCTGTCGGCCGTGCTGCCGGACATTGCCGCCGCCACGCTCACGCAGGCCGGCCTGGCGCGGCTGCGCGCGCTGGACCCGGCCAGCCTGCCGCTGGTGGATAGCCCGGGCCGCCTGGCGCCGCCCTGGAGCGGCATGGGCAAGTTCATCTGCATCGGCCTGAACTACGCCGACCATGCGGCTGAGTCCGGCTTGCAGGTGCCGGCCGAGCCGGTGATTTTCATGAAACCCACCTCGGCCGTGGTCGGCTGCAATGATCCGGTGGTGCTGCCGCAAGCCTCCGTCAAGACCGACTGGGAAGTCGAGCTGGGCGTGGTGATCGGCGAACGGGCCCGCTACGTCAGCGAAGCCGACGCCATGAAGCACGTGGCCGGCTATTGCGTGGTGAACGACGTGTCCGAACGCGAGTACCAGATCGAGCGCGGCGGCACCTGGGACAAGGGCAAGGGCTGCGATACCTTCGGGCCGGTCGGTCCGTGGCTGGTTACCGCCGACGAGATCGCCGAGCCGCAGGCGCTGGACATGTGGCTGGAGGTCAACGGCAAGCGCTATCAGAACGGCAGCACCCGCACCATGGTGTTCGGCGTGGCGCAGCTTGTGTCCTACGTCAGCCGCTTCATGACGCTGTACCCGGGCGACCTGATCAGCACCGGCACGCCGCCAGGGGTGGGCATGGGCCAGAAGCCCGCGCCCGTGTACCTGAAGGCGGGTGACGAAATGCGGTTGGGCATTGCCGGCCTGGGCGAGCAGCGGCAGCGCGTCCACGCCTGGGATCCGTCGCTGATCGACGGTTAGCGGCAAGCGCGCCAGGAGCCTTCCATGTCAGAAACCGATACCGCGGTCATACGCATCCACCCGGCGGACAACGTGGTGATCGCCAGGCGCCAACTGGCCGGCGGCACGCGCCTGGCCGGCGAAAACGTCATCGTGCGAGGGTTGGTGCCGCCTGGCCACAAGGTGGCGACGCGCGCCATCGCCGCCGGCGAGCCGGTGCGGCGCTACAACCAGGTCATAGGCGTGGCGCGCTGCGACATCCCGGCCGGCTCGCATGTCCATACCCAGAACCTGGAGTTCTCCGACTTCGAGCGCGACTACGCCGTGGGGGCCGACGCGCGCGCCACCGACTACGTGGACAAACCCGCGCAGTTCGACGGCATCGTTCGGGCCGACGGCCGCGTCGCCACGCGCAACTACATCGGCATCCTCACCAGCGTGAACTGTTCCGCCACCGCCGCGCGCGCCATCGCCGATCATTTCCGCCGCGACATCCATCCGGATGCGCTGGCCGCATATCCCAACGTGGACGGGGTGGTGGCGCTGACGCATGGCGCGGGCTGCGCCACCGGCAGCGAAGGCGAACCCTTGCGCCTCTTGCGCCGCACGCTGGGCGGCTACGCCCGCCATCCTAATTTCGCGGGCCTGCTGGTGCTGGGCCTGGGCTGCGAGACCAATCAGATCGGCGGCCTGATGGAGCAGGAAGGGCTGCGCGAGAGCGGCTTGCTGCACACCTTCAACATCCAGGAGACCGGGGGCACGCGCAAGACGGTGGAGCACGGCATCGAGCTGGTGCGGGCCATGCTGGCGCAGGCCGACCGGGTCCGCCGCCAGCCCGTACCCGCCGGCAAGCTGACCGTAGGCCTGCAATGCGGCGGCTCCGACGGCTATTCGGGCATCAGCGCCAACCCGGCGCTGGGAGCGGCCGTGGACCTGCTGGTGCGCCACGGCGGCACCGCCATCCTGTCGGAGACGCCAGAGATCTACGGCGGCGAGCACCTGCTCACCCGGCGCGCGGCCACGCCCGAGGTGGCGGCCAAGCTGCTGGCCCGGCTGCGCTGGTGGGAGGACTACTGCGCCCGCAACGACGCCGAAATGGACAACAACCCTTCGGCTGGCAACAAGGCTGGCGGGCTGACCACCATCCTGGAAAAGTCGCTGGGTGCCATCGCCAAGAGCGGCACGACCCGTCTGGCCGACGTGTATGAGTATGCCGAGACGGTGTGCGAACGCGGGCTGGTGTTCATGGATACGCCGGGCTACGACCCGGTTTCCGCCACTGGCCAGGTCGCCGGCGGCGCCAACCTGATCTGTTTCACCACCGGCCGCGGCTCGGCCTACGGCTGTGCGCCCGCGCCCTCCTTGAAGCTGTCGACCAATACGGCGCTGTGGCAGCGGCAGTCCGACGACATCGACATCAATTGTGGGGAAGTGGTTGACGGCGCGCAAAGCGTGGCCCAGATGGGCGAGCGCATATTCCGTCTGATGCTGGAAACGGCCTCGGGCCGGCGCACGCGCAGCGAGGAACACGGCTATGGCCAGAACGAGTTCGTGCCTTGGCAGCTGGGCGCGGTGATGTAGGCGCCCGGCGTCGGCCAGGGGTTTCCAGCATTCCACAGGACCATCCATGAAGATTACCCAAGCGCGCGTCATCGTCTGCAGCCCCGGCCGCAACTTCGTTACCTTGAAGATAGAAACCGATGAAGGCCTGTACGGCATTGGCGACGCCACCCTCAACGGCCGCGAATTGGCCGTGGCGGCCTACCTGACCGAGCACGTGATTCCCTGCCTGATCGGCCGCGACCCGCAGCAGATCGAGGACATCTGGCAATACCTGTACCGTGGAGCGTACTGGCGGCGCGGCCCGGTCACCATGTCCGCCATTGCCGCGGTGGACACGGCGTTGTGGGACATCAAGGCCAAGGCCGCCGGCATGCCGCTGTACCAGCTGCTGGGCGGCAAGAGCCGCTCGGGCGTCATGGTCTACGGCCACGCCAATGGCCGCGACATCGACGAAACCGTGGATGAGGTGCTGCGCTATCGCGAGATGGGCTATCTGGCCATCCGCGCGCAAAGCGGGGTGCCGGGGCTGAACTCGGTCTATGGGGTGGGGCGCGGCCGCATGTTCTACGAACCCGCCGACGGCTCGCTGCCGTCCGAGCATGACTGGTCCACGGAAAAGTACCTGGACCACGCGCCGCGCCTGTTCCAGCGGGTGCGCGATGCGGTTGGGTGGGACACCCATCTGCTGCACGACGTGCATCACCGGCTCACGCCCATCGAGGCCGGCCGCCTGGGCAAGTCGCTGGAGCCATTCCGTCTGTTCTGGATGGAGGACGCCACGCCGGCGGAGAACCAGGAAGCCTTCCGGCTGATCCGCCAGCACACGGTCACACCGATCGCGGTGGGCGAGGTCTTCAACACCATTTGGGATTGCAAGGACCTGATCGAAAACCAGCTGATCGACTACATCCGCGCCACGGTGGTGCATGCGGGCGGCATCACGCATCTGCGCCGCATTGCCGATCTGGCCGCGCTCTACCAGGTGCGTACCGGCTGCCACGGCGCCACCGACCTGTCGCCGGCCTGCATGGGGGCCGCCCTGCATTTCGACCTGTGGGTGCCGAATTTCGGCATCCAGGAGTACATGCGGCACACCGATGAAACCGACGCAGTGTTTCCCCATGCTTACAGCTTCAACCAGGGCATGCTATACCCTGGCGACGCGCCGGGCCATGGCGTCGACATCGACGAAGAGCTCGCCGCCAGATATCCCTACCAACGCGCCTACCTGCCGGTCAACCGGCAGGCGCATGATGGCGCACTATGGCACTGGTAATCCATGCTCGAACGCTTGAACTCGGAGTCACTGTCGCATCTACCCGAGGATGTGGAATCCCCCGCGTATGACCGCAGCAGGGTCACGCCCGGCATCGTGCATCTAGGCATAGGCGCCTTCCACCGCGCCCATCAGGCGGCCGTGACCGACCTGGCCATGGCCGCCAGCGGGGATCTTAGCTGGGGCATCGTGGGGGTTTCGCTGCGCAGCCCGGCCACGCGCGATGCGCTGACGCCGCAGGACGGCCTGTACACCCTGGCGCTGCGCGACGCCGGTCCGGATGGGCAGACGCGGGAACAGCTGCGGGTGGTCGGATCGGTGCTGCGCATCGTGGTGGCCGAGGAGGATCCCCAGGCGGTGCTGGAGCGCATCGCCTCCGCCCAGACCCGCATCGTCAGCCTGACGGTCACCGAGAAGGGCTACAGCCACGAACCGTCCACCGGCCATCTGTGCTGGGACGACCCGGACATCGCGCACGACCTGGAACATCCGGTCAGGCCACGCAGCACCATAGGCATGCTGGTGTACGGCCTGGCGCTGCGGCGCGAGCGCGGCCTGCCGCCGGTCACGCTGCTGTCCTGCGACAACCTGCACGCCAACGGCGACACCTTGCGCAGCTTGGTGCTGGCCTTCGCGCTGCGGGTCGATGTCGGCCTGACCGCGTGGATCGACAACCAGTGCACGTTTCCAAATTCCATGGTGGACCGCATCGTGCCGGGCACGCAGGACGAAGACCGCGCGCGCGTGGCGGACCGCCTGGGCTTCGAGGACGCCTGGCCAGTGGTGGGGGAACCCTTCCTGAACTGGGTCATCGAGGACAAGTTCGCGGCCGGCAGGCCCGCCTGGGACACAGCAGGCGCAAGCTTCGTGCGCAACGCCGCGCCTTACGAACGCCTCAAGCTCCGGATGGTCAACGCGCCGCATTCGGCATTCGCCTACCTGGGTTCGATGCTAGGCCTGCGCACCAACAGCGAGGCCGCCGCGACGCCGGCGCTGCGCCGCTACGTCGACGACATGATGCGGCTGGAGCTTGGGCCCACGCTGCGCGGCATTCCAGAGTCGGGGCTGGATGAGTATCGCCTGCGCTTCCTGGCGCGCGTGGCCAATCCGGCGCTGCCGCACCTCACCCGGCAGGTCGCGATGGACGGTTCGCAGAAGGTGCCGCCGCGCCTGCTCGCCGCCATCCGTGACCGCAAGCAGCGGGGCGACGATTTCAGCCGGCTGGCCATGGCCGTGGCCGCATGGCTGCACTACCTGCGTGGCTACGACGAACAGGGCAACGTCTATTCCATCCAGGATCCACTGGCCGGGGCGCTGGCCAAGCTGCTGGCGCGCGCCGACGTGGCCGCCACGGCTTCGTCGCCGTCGCAGGCAGCGCATCGCCGGGCCACGGTGCTGGCCGGGTTCCGGCCGGTTTTCGGCGACCTGGGCAGAAAGCCCGTCTTCGTCGACGCGTTGGCCTTGCATCTGGAGCGACTGCGGACGCTGGGCGTGCTGGGCGCGCTGGAGGCCCTGGAGCGCGACGAGGCACGGGAAGGTTCGGTCCAACCCGCGCCGGCCGCATGACCGCAGGCGGCATGCCGCCTGCATCCACAAGGAGCGCAGCATGGCAGGGCAGGAAAGCGTGGACGCGGCGCAGTGGCGGCGATGGGGCGAGGCCTGCTTGCAGACCCTGGATTTCAGCGACGCCGATGCCTCTTGCCTGGCGTCCAGTCTGGCGCAGACCAGCCTGTGGGGCATCGACTCGCATGGCATTGCCCGGCTGCCGCACTATCTGAACCGGATCGTCCACGGTTCGATCCTGGCGCGGCCGTCCATCCGTATCGAGCAGAGCGGTCCGGCTACCGCGCAGGCGCATGGCGGCAGGGGCCATGGCATCGTGGTGGCGCACCGCGCCAACGAGGCCGCGATGGCGCTGGCGCGCGAGGCTGGCGTGGGCGCCGTCGGCGTCAGCGATTCTTCGCATTGCGGCGCCATCGGCCTGTACACGCGCGCGGCAGCCCGGGAAGGACTGATAGGCATCGCCTTCACGCATTCCGACGCCATCGCCGCGCCGTTCGGCGGCCGGCAGCCGTATTTCGGCACGAATCCCGTGTCCTTCGCCTTTCCCAGGCAAGGCGGCGAGCCGCTGTGCCTGGACATGGCGACGACTTCAATCCCGTGGAATCGCGTCATGAACGCGCGCCGCGACGGCACGGAGTTGCCCGCGGGCGTGGCGCTGGATGCCGAGGGGCAAGGCGTGACCGACGCGGCGTGCGTCCGCGCCTTGACGCCCTTGGGCGGCGAGTACGGCCACAAGGGCTATGGCCTGGCGATGATGGTTGAACTGCTGTGCGGGCCGCTCAATGGCAATCCCCACGGACCGCACATCGGTCCCATGTACGAGCAGCTGGATCGTCCGCGCGAACTGGGGGCGTTCTTCATCGCCATCGATCCCGTCCGCTTCGCAGGCGGCGCCGCGCTGGCCGCGGTGGCGGCAGGCATGGCGGTCGAACTGGCGGCGCAGCCCGGCTCGCCACGCATGCCGGGCGATCCCGAGTTGGCCTCGCAGGCGCGGCGCCAGGCCACGGGGATTCCGGTGCCGCCGGCGCTCAAGGCTGAGATGGCCGAATGGAGCGGCAGGCTGGGGGTGGTCTTGCCGCCATTCGCGCCATTGCAATCTGAGGCGTGATCGCAGCCATTCTTTCGGGCCGTTTAGGTCACCCGGCGCGCCGCTCCAGGCCGAAGAACTCCACCGTGTTGCGGCACAGGATCTTTTGCTGCACGTCCTGCTGCAGGCCGGCGTGGGTCACCAGCTTGCCCACTTCCTGCTCGCCCAGCGGATACGGATAGTCCGAACCCAGCAGCACGCGGTCCTCGCCCATCACGTCGATCAGCAGGCGCAGCGCGCGCGGATCGAACACCGCGCTGTCGGTGTAGAAGCGGTCGGTATAGGAAGAGGGCAGTTGCGGACAGTCCTGGCGGATGATGTCGCGATGGCGCCAGGCATTGTCCACGCGGCCCAGCAGAAAGGCGAAGCTGCCGCCGCCGTGCGCGAAGCAGAGCTTCAGGCTGCGTGGAATGCATTCGAAGGCGCCGGACAGGATCAGCGACAGAATGCCCAACTGGGTTTCGGCGGGCATGGCGACCAGCCACGGCAGCATCCATTTCTTCATGCGGCCGTCGGTCATCATGTCCCAGGGGTGCACCAGTACCGGGATGTCGTTGTTGGCGCAGTGGATCAGGAACTGCACCAGAGTTTCGTCGTCCAGGTCGCGCGGGCCGACGTGGTTGCCGATCTGCACACCCAGGTGGCCGGCGGCGCGGGCCCGAGACGCTTCCTTGCAGGCAAGGTCCAGATCCTGCAGCGGCACTTGCGCCAGCGCCTTCAGGCGCGCCGGCGCATGAGCGCAATGCTCCAGCGCCAGATCGTTCATGCGGGCGGCCCAGTCGGCGGCGGCCCGCGCCGGGTAGGAATAGCCGAACATGATGGGCGTGGCGCACAGGATCTGCAGGTCCACGCCATTGCGGTCCATCTGCGCCAGGCGCAAGGCCGGATCCCACAAGGTGGCGTCCACCGGGCGGAAGGGGCGCTCGCCGGCCATGATCTGGCCACTGGAGCCGTCTCCGTCCAGCCGCAGCCAGGGCGCGTTGACGGGGTCCAGCGCCGCCGCTTCCTGCCGGGTGATCGGCGGGAAGAAGTGCGCGTGCATGTCGATTTTCTGGGTCATGTGCAGATAGAAAGGAAGTCGGTCGGGAGCCTGACGGATTGCGGCCAGGTGGGACAGGGCGGCTAGGCCGGAGCCGCCTGTGCGGCAGGCGCGTGTCCCTTGCCCGGATGGATCTCGCCGCAACCGGGACAGGTGCGCTTCTCGGTGCTGGAATAGAAGGCCTGGAACAGCGGCGGCAGGTCGGTCACGATGCTCTTGAGCTGCACCTCCACGCGATGCACCAGGCTGCCGCATTGCGGGCAATACCATTCGAAGCCGTCCAGCAGGCCCTGCGGGCGCTGGCGTTCGATGACCAGGCAGGCGCTGTCGGTCTCGGGGCGTTGCGGCGAATGCCGCACGTGCGGCGGCAGCAGGAAGATGTCGCCTTCCTTCAGGTCCACGCGCTCCGGTTTGCCGTCCACCCACAGCGACAGCCAGGCGTTGCCGCGCAACTGGTAGAAGAACTCTTCCAGCGGATCGTCGTGGTAGTCGGTGCGATGGTTCGGGCCGCCGACCACGGTGACGATGAAGTCGGCGTCCTGCCAGATCTGCTGGTTGCCGACCGGCGGCTTGAGCAGGTGCGCGTGATCGTCGATCCAGCGCTGGAAATTCAGTGGCGGGCCATAGGCGGGCATGAGGATCTCCGGGAGTCAGGGGGCGGACCGGGGCTGCCCCATAGCCCGCAGTCTAGGCGGGACCTTGCGGGCCTGCACAATAGAAATTACGCCGCCGGATATGCCTGTTGTCTATGGCGGGATAACCCTGGGCCGATCTTCAGCCGCCGCTTTCGGCGCGTTGGGCCGCGATCTGCTTCAGATAGTCCACCAAACGCTGGCACGCGGGCGTCAGCGGGCGGTCCGCCCGCACCGAGTAGCCCACGTCGCCAAATGCGCCAAAGGCGTCGGTGGGCAATCGGGCCAGCATGCCCGTGGCCAGGAACGGCGCGGCCGCGTCGTAGGGCAGCAGCGCCAGTGCGTCGCTGTGCATCAGCACGCCGATATTGGTCAGGAGGGACAGCGACTCGACATGCCGGGCCGGCAGGCGCAGGCCGGCGTCCAGGAAGCTGCGCTCGATCGAGGCGCGCAGCGGCGAGCTGGGGGCGGGCAGGATCCATATGTGGTCGGCCAGTTCAGCCAGCGCCGCGGGCGGCGCGCCGGCCAGCGGATGGGCGGCGCGCGCCACCAGGCATAGCTCCTCCCGGTACAGCTTGTGATGGTCCACGGCCACCCCGGAAATGGCTGCCATGTCGGCGCCGGGCAGGCGGCCGACCACGATGTCCAGGTCGCCCGTGGCCAGCGCGGGCAGCAACTGCGAGGTCGGTCCTTCGCGCACGCTGACCTGGATGCCGGGGTGCGCGGTCATCAGGCGCGCAATGGCCTCGGGCAGCAGCTTGGCGGACGCGGCGATCAGCGTGCCCACCACCACGTGGCCGCTGGCGCCGCCCAGTACCGCGTCGATGTCGTCGGCCATGTAGCGGATCTCGGCCATCATGGCGTGGACCCGGCGGCCCAGCACCACGGCCAGTTCCGTCGGCGTGACGCCGCGGTTGGAGCGCTCGAACAGCGGGGCGCCGAAGAAGGTTTCCAGTTCGTGGATGGCCTTGGTGACGGTGGGTTGGGTCAGGTGCAGCTCGCTGGCGGCGCGCGACAGCGAACGGCATGCCAGCACGCGTTCGAAGATTTGCATCTGGTGCAGCTTCAGCTTGCGGCTGAGCGCGTTGGGCGTGATGCGGAAGTCCGACATGCGCCGCTAGCGCGCCTGCGGCTTGTAGGCGACGGCCTTGATCTCGATCAGCAGCTGCGGGTGCGGCAGCTGATGCACCGCGACGGTGGTGCGGGCCGGGCCGTCGGAGTCGAAGTACTCGCCGTACACCTGGTTGTAGCCGCCGAAGTCGTTCATGTTGACCAGGAAGGTGCTGATCTCGACCACGTCGGCCAGCGTGGCGCCGGCCGTGGCCAGGATGTCGCGGATGTTCTCGATGACGGCGCGCGTCTGCACCCGGATATCCAGCGTGGCGGTACCCATCGCGTCGACCTCGGCGCCCGCGATGCGGTTGTCGGGCAGGCGCGAGCTGGTGCCGGAGACATACAGGAAATCACCGGCGCGCTTGATGTGCGGATACTTGCCGCGCGGCGTGGCCTTGCCGGCGACGACGGTGGCGCTGACGCCGGGCTGGCCGGGTTGACTTGTCTGGGACTGGTTCATCGCGTCTTCCTTTGCGTGGATGGGTCAGAGCTTAATGCAGACGTTGGTCGGTTCGGTATAGAAATGCAGCGAATGGCGTCCGCCTTCGCGGCCGATGCCCGACAGGCCGCTGCCGCCGAAGGGCGTGCGCAGGTCGCGCAGGAACCAGCAATTGACCCAGGCCAGTCCGACCTTCATCGCCTGCGCCACCCGGTGGCCGCGCGTGAGGTTCTGGGTCCAGACCGCGGCCGCCAGCCCATAGCGTGTGTCGTTGGCCAGGCGGATGGCTTCTTCCTCGGTATCGAAGGGCGCCACGTGGCAAACCGGGCCGAAGACTTCCTCCTTGATGCAGCGGGCAGTCTCGGGCAGGCCGGTCCAGATGGTGGGCTGCACATAGGCGCCGTCGTCGCGCGCATCGTCGAATACCGGCACGCCGCCGCCCGCTACCACCGTCGCGCCTTCCTCGCGCGCCAAGGCAAAGTACGACAGCACTTTCTCGCGATGCTCGCGCGACACCAGCGGCCCCATCTCCGTGGCGGGATCCATGGGCCAGCCGATGCGCAAGGCTTCGGCCCGAGCCGCCAGCGCCGCGACGAAGCGCTCGTAGATCGGACGCTCGACGTAGACGCGCTCGGTGCAGAGGCAGACCTGCCCGCAATTGGCGAACACCGATTGCGTCACGCCGTCCACGGCCGCATCGAAGTCGGCGTCGGCGAACACCAGCGCCGCGTTCTTGCCGCCTAGTTCGAAGGACACCGGCTTCACTCCGGGGGCAACCGCCCGCATGATGGCGGCGCCCGTGGCCGATTCGCCGGTGAAGGTGATGCCGTCAATGTCCGGGTGCGTGGTCATGAATTCGCCCGCCGAGTTCGGGCCAAAGCCGTGCGCCAGGTTCAATACGCCAGCCGGCAGTCCGGCGTCGTGCGCCACCTCGGCCAGCAGCGTGGCCGTGGACGGCGTGACTTCGGACGGTTTCATGATCACCGTATTGCCGAATGCCAGTGCGGGGGCCACCTTCCAGGTCAGCAGCAGCAGCGGCAGGTTCCAGGGCGAAATCACGCCCACCACGCCCAACGGCTTGCGGTAGGCATAGTTCAACGCCTGCCTGCCGTCCGGGGTGTCCGTCATATAGCTTTCCATGTCCAGCGTGCGTGCCAGTTCCGCGAAGGCGCGGAAATTGGCCGCGCCGCGTGGAATGTCGATCTTCCCGGCCCAGCCCACGGGCTTGCCCGTGTCGCCGATCTCGGCCTGCAGGAAATCATCGAAGCGCCGCGCAATGCCGTCTGCCAGCGCCAGCAGATGGTCGGTGCGCGCGGCTACCGGCAACCCGGCCCAGGCCGGCAGGGCGCGATGCGCCGCCGCCACCGCGCGGTCCACCTGGTCGCGGCCGGCTTCGTGGACCTGGGCGATCAGGCGCCCGTCCACCGGGCTGTGCTTGTCGAAGGTGGACGCGCCGTCTTCAAAACGGCCGTCGATGTAGTTGCGCAATTGTCGGATCGTCATGTGCAGGGCTCGGTCGGGATGCAAAATAAATACGTATACGTACTATATTTTGGATCATAGACAGCAGCCCTCCTCAAGTCAATGCGATTTCGAAGCCGCCAGCGTCTGCCATTCTTCCTTGCCGATGCGGCTGACATGCTCCGTCCGGTAGTCGTTCATGAACTGATTGAACTTGTTCTCCTCGGTGTGATGATGCTTGAAGCCGCACTTTTCCTGGGCCTTGCGCGACTTCTCGTTGTCGGCGAAGTAGCCGCACCATAGCGCGTTGAAGTTCAACGTTTCAAACGCGTGGCGCATCAGCTCCCTGACGGCTTCAGGAATCAGTCCGTGGCCCCAGAACGGCACGCCGATCCAATACGCGATTTCGGCTTCATCATCGGCAATGTCGAAATTGCTGTCCTTCCCCATGAGCAACGCCACCAGGCCTATGGCGGTGTTGTCTGCCTTCAGTGTCAAGGCATAGGCCAGTGGCCGCGAAAGAATCGTCTGGATGATCTCCCGGCTATGTTCGACGCTTGTATGCGGGGGCCAGCCCGCGGCGGGGCCGATCCGTTCGTCGCTCGCATACTCAAACAGGCTCGGCGCGTCGTCGGTGTGCCAGGGCCGCAAGATGAGGCGTTCGGTGCGCAGCATGATTTCCCTTCCTTTCAGCAATGAAAACAACAGCTGGAATTCTAGGAGTTGCCCACGCGATTGATAACAGACAGTCTTGAGTAGATTAGGTAATTATGAAAACAAAGAGCCGAAATTTATGAGGATTCCTTTAGAATTTATGCATAAATGAAAACTCTCTCTCAACTCTCGTATACGGGCCTCGAAGACTTCTGCATCGGTCTCTATGGGTTCGACGGACAGGTGGGGCACCCCTTGGCGTTGTCGTATGTGGCGGTGTTGATCTGCCGCGAAGGTAGCGCTGAGTGGGAAGTGAACTTCAAGCCACACCGCATGAAGAAAAGCGATCTGCTGGTCCTGGCAGAAGACTCCATCGCGCTCATCAAACGCAAGTCGGATGACTTTTCGTGCGTCTGCTATTTGATGAACCGGTCGATCGCCGCGGAGATTGCGCACGCCCTGCCCAACAGCCTGTTTTCCTTCTTGAGCCGTTCGCCGTTCTTCGCCGCGGAAAAACTGTCGCCACGTTATTCAAGGGCCTGGGAGGGCCAGGCCGCGCTGATCCATGAGCAGTGCGGGACCTACAAGCGGACCATGATCGTCAACCATGTCCAAAACCTGTTCTTGTGGATCTGCGAAAAGACGGAAGGCCTTGGGGCCGGGACGCAGAATGACTTCAGCAGATCGGAGGCGGTCTGCTGGAAATTCTGGGAACTGATCTCGGAGCACTGCGTGCAACAGCGCGGGGTGGCATTCTATGCAGGGCTGCTGCACATCACTCCGTACTACCTGTCGCAGTTGAGCAGGAGGTTCTTCAACGACGCGCCCAAGACGCTGATCGACAGGCAGGTCGTGCTGGAGATAAAAAAGCGCCTTACCCAGCCCGGGAAATCCGTGCAGCAGATTGCAGAGGAGCTGCATTTCGCCGACGCCTCCTATTTGGGCAAGTTCTTCAAGCGCCATACCGGCGTGGGGTTGACCGACTACCGGAAAGGCAGGACATGATGAAGCCTGAAAGGGGCGTGAGCTATCTTATAGAACTGCGGAACAATGCCATGACCGCTGACATCCATCCCTTGGAAGCCCGATGACCGCTACATCCCGACGTGCCCCTGCCGACCAGGCCGCTCCCCAGGCCTTGCAGGCGTTCGATCTGACCCAGGTCGCGTCCCATCTGCTGCGCCGGGCTCATTTCCGCGCCGAAGCCCTGTTCGCGCAGGCCTTTCCCGACGAAGACCTGACCCCGCGCCAGAAGGCGCTGCTGATCACCGTCTACCAGAATCCCGGTGCGACCCAGAACCGCATCGCCGAACTGATCGCGCTGGACCGCAATTCCTTTGCCGAAATGATCGCCCGCATGACCAAGAAGGGCTATGTGCGCCGCAAGCGCTCGGCCCAGGACGGCCGGGCCTATGCGCTGGAGATCACCGAAGAGGGCATCGCGCTGCTGGCGCGCATCCTGCCGCAGGACGCGGCCGTGGAAGCGGAAGTGCTGGCGCCGATACCGGAGGAGCTGCGGCCGGTGTTCCTGAAATGCCTGCGTCTGATGGCGGGGCTGGAGCAACAGGACGACGCCGCTGCCTGACGGCGTCGGATTCAGGCGTCCGGCGCCGCCGTTGAGTCTGCCGGCGCTGGCGCGGACGCGCTGTTCCTGCCAAAGCGCAGCGCGAACTGGCGCGTGAAGACCGCGCCAAAGAAGAAGATCTGCGCCGAATAGTAGATCCACAGCAGCAGCGCGATCAGCGATCCCGCCGCGCCGTACGCCGACACCGCCGCGCCACGGCTGAGATAGACGCCGATGCCCCACTTGCCGACCAGGAACAGCGCCGCCGTCACGATCGCGCCGGGTATCACGTCCGGCCAGGAAATCTTGGCACTCGGCAGCAGCTTGAAGATCACCGCGAACAGCGCCACCACGATGGAGAAGGAAAAAAAGTTGGAGATCCACTCCGCCACCAGCGCGAAGGACGACGCGGTCCACAAATCGCCGTAATAGCTGCGCGCCGCGGCCAGGCCCGCGTTCACGCTCAGTGAAACCAGCAGGAATAGCGCCAGCACCAGCACCAGGCCGAACGACAGCATGCGGCTGCGCACCATGCCGTGCAGCCCGCTTTTCTGGTTGGCGGAAACTTCCCACAGCTCGTCCAGGCTGGCCTTCAATTCCGCGAAGGCCGTGGTGGCGCTGAAGATCAGCACGAAAATCGATATCAGCGCCGCGATCCAGCCGCCGCCCGATTCGTGGGCGCTGGCCAGCACCGTCTGGATCACCTCCGCGCCGCGGTCGCCGATCAAATCGCGCAACTGCGTGAACAGTTCCGAGCGCACCGCATCCTCGCCAAAAAATGCGCCCGCCACGGCGATCACCAGGATCAGCATGGGCGCCAGCGAAAACACCATGTACAGCGCCAGCGCCGCGCCCTTGCTGGAGGCGCGATGGGTGGACCACTGCTTGGCGGAGTCCATCAACAGCCCGCCGATTTCGGCCGGGCGCAGTACACGCAACAGGGTCTTGGAAAAACGCATGGGGCTAGGCTCGTTCTGCGGACCCTTTATTGTAGGGACGCATGCGCCGCGGCGAAACCCGCAGATTGTGCGCAAACGTGTTCTTTGGCGAGGCCGCGTTGCGGCAGAAAAAGAAAAACCCCCGGGGCGAAGGACCGGGGGTTTTTCGGGATACTGCATTCCCCGGCCGAAGCCGGGGAGGCCTTGCAAGGGTAGCGGGACTTAGAAGTCCATGCCGCCCATGCCGCCCATGCCGCCGGGCATGGCCGGAGCAGCGGGCTTGTCTTCGGCCAGTTCGACCACGGCAGCTTCGGCGGTCAGCAGCAGGCTGGCGACGGAAGCGGCATTTTGCAGGGCGGTGCGGGTCACCTTGGTGGGATCCAGCACGCCTTGCTCGACCAGGTCGGTGTACTCGCCGGTCGCGGCGTTGTAGCCGTAGTTGCCCTTGCCGTTCAGCACGTTGCTGACCACGACGCTGGCTTCTTCGCCGGCGTTGGTGACGATGGTGCGCAGGGGCTCTTCCACAGCGCGCAGGATCAGCTTGATGCCGGCGTTCTGGTCAGGCGTGTCGCCCTTCAGGTCGGTGATGGCTTGCTTGGCGCGCAGCAGAGCAACGCCGCCGCCAGCCACAACGCCTTCTTCCACTGCAGCGCGGGTAGCGTGCAGGGCGTCTTCGACGCGAGCCTTCTTTTCCTTCATTTCGACTTCGGTGGCAGCGCCAACGCGAATCACGGCAACGCCGCCGGCCAGCTTGGCCACGCGTTCTTGCAGCTTTTCACGGTCGTAGTCGGACGTGGCTTCTTCGATCTGGATGCGGACTTGCTTGACGCGAGCTTCGATCGACTTGCTGTCGCCAGCGCCGTCGATGATGGTCGTGTTTTCCTTGCCCACTTCGATGCGCTTGGCTTGGCCCAGTTCAGCCAGGCCGGCCTTTTCCAGCGACATGCCGGTTTCTTCGGAGATCACCGTGCCGCCCGTCAGGATGGCGATGTCTTCCAGCATGGCCTTGCGGCGGTCGCCGAAGCCAGGAGCCTTGACGGCGGTCGTCTTCAGGATGCCGCGGATGTTGTTCACAACCAGGGTGGCCAGGGCTTCGCCTTCGACGTCTTCTGCAATGATCAGCAGGGGACGGCTCGACTTGGCAACTTGTTCCAGCACGGGCAGCAGGTCGCGGATGTTGCTGATCTTCTTGTCGAAAATCAGGACAAACGGATCTTCCAGAGCGGCAACTTGCTTGTCCGGGTTGTTGATGAAGTAGGGCGACAGGTAGCCGCGGTCGAATTGCATGCCTTCGACGACGTCCAGCTCGTTTTCCAGCGACTTGCCGTCTTCGACGGTGATGACGCCTTCCTTGCCGACCTTGTCCATCGCGTCAGCGATGATCTGGCCGATGGAGGTGTCGCTGTTGGCGGAGATCGAGCCGACCTGGGCGATTTCCTTGCTGGTCGTGACCGGCTTGGATTGCTTCTTCAGTTCAGCGACGGCGGCGGCGACAGCCTTGTCGATGCCGCGCTTCAGGTCGATCGGGTTGAAACCGGCGGCAACGTACTTCAGGCCTTCCTGAACGATGGCCTGGGCCAGCACGGTGGCGGTGGTGGTGCCGTCACCGGCGTTGTCGGAGGTCTTGGAGGCAACGTCCTTGACCAGCTGAGCGCCGATGTTTTCGAACTTGTCCTTCAGTTCGATTTCCTTGGCGACGGAGACGCCGTCCTTGGTCACGGTCGGGGCGCCGAACGAGCGCTCCAGCACGACGTTGCGACCCTTGGGACCCAGGGTGGTCTTGACAGCGTTGGCGAGAACATTCACGCCGCGGACGATGCGCACGCGGGCGTCGTCACCGAACAATACTTGCTTGGCAGCCATTTCTTAGCTTCCTTCGAAAATTCGTTTGAGGCGGGGTTTACTGGACCACGGCGAGGATTTCGTCCTCGCGGATGACGAGCAGCTCTTCGCCGTCAACCTTCACGGACTGGCCGGCGTACTTGCCGAACAGAACCTTGTCGCCAGCCTTCAGGTCGACCGGCAGGATCTTGCCGTCTTCGGTCTTCTTGCCGGGGCCGACGGCCACGACTTCACCCTGGTCGGGCTTTTCAGCGGCGCTGTCGGGGATAACGATGCCCGATGCAGTCTTGCGCTCGTTTTCGAGGCGTTTGACGATCACGCGATCGCCCAGGGGACGCAAGGCCATGAGGAACTCCTGTTGCTAAAAGAGAAGGGAATGATCGGTTAGGCCCGGGAACGCTTGTTAGCACTCACCGGTGTCGAGTGCTAATTATAGGGATGATGTTCTAGGGTTCAAGGGGGAGGGGGCGGGTTGTTACATATTGGGGGAAGCTGGCGAGCGTCGAACCACACTGATGCCGAAGTTCAGTCGAATTTCTAAACAAGATTCGGTTCGGTAAATAGGTTCTCTGCCATGAAATCTACAAATGCCCGGACTCGGGGAGATAGCTGCCGATTGGACGGCCATAGGACCCAAAACGTGCTGGAACTACCCGCCCACCGATCCAGCACAATCTGAAGCGCGCCACTTTCCAATGCCGGTTGAACGGCAAAGTCAGGCAGGCAGGCAATGCCGTGGCCCTGCACTGCCATATGCAGTAGCGTCTCGACGTGGTTGCTGGTCATGCTGGCCGTCAGACGAATCACCGTTTCCGATGGCGGGCGGACAAATGGCCATTTCTCTAGCGTGCCAGTAGTCGGAAATCGGTGCATCAGACAGGCGTGTTGCGTCAGTTCTTCCGGATGGAGCGGCGTCCCTCGTTGTGCGAAGTAACCAGGCGCACCGACATACACGAAGCGGCTGCTGCCCAGGCGCTTGCTTAACAAACGGGAGTCGCTGAGTTCGCCCGTACGCACCACGGCATCGAAGCCTTCGGCGATGACGTCCACTAGCCGGTCGCTGAAGTCCAGATCCAGCTCAATCTGAGGGTAGCGATGTGCAAAGGCCGATATTGCCGGCAGCATCAGACCGCTGACCAATGGCAGACTCACCCGCAGGCGGCCCTTAGGACTGGCGGTTGTGCTGGTCAATTCATTCTCTGCCGCGGCGATTTCAGCCAGGATCCGTCGACAGCGGTCAAGGAACAGGGTGCCTTCTGGTGTCAAGCTGACGCTGCGGGTACTGCGCTGAAATAAGCGCACGCCGAGTTTTTCCTCGAGCCGGGCTACCCCCTTGCTGATTGCCGATGCGGAGACGCCCAATTGGCGCCCAGCAGCCGCGAAGCTACGCACCTCAGCGACCAGCACAAAAATTGTCATACCACTCAGGCTATCCATTCCGCCTCCAATAAGTGACAAATTAGTCATGTCAGCGATGAATTTACCCATATTTTTGCCACATTGATTCCTCTGTAGCATTAATTGGGAGTGCCACAGCGGAACTCCGCCCACGCCTAAGCCAGCAGCGGCGTGAGGATTCCTGCGTGGCTTTGGCCTATTGCCTGGATACCCGATGACAGTCAGCACTTCAGCCGCAGGCTCGACAGCCTACAAAGCCCCATTAATCTTGACTGGCTGCCTGACAGCAGCGGTCATCCCATTAAGCATCGCCGGCCCCGCTGTGGTGGTGCCCTCAATCAATCAGGCTCTTGGGGGGAGCGCCGCGGAACTTACTTGGATCATCAACGCCTACATCCTTACCTACGGCAGTGCGACGCTAGCCGCAGGGAGTCTGGCGGACACGTATGGGCGCAAGCGGCTTTGGTTGGCGGGCATGGTCCTGTTCGCGCTCGTTACGGCTGCAATTCCTTTCATGCAATCCGTTCTGTGGATCGACATTTTGAGGTTGATCCAGGGGCTGGGGGCAGCTGCGGCGTTCGCGGGCGCAATGGCCGCATTGACACAGGAGTTCGACGGACACGCACGCACTCGTGTTTTCAGTTTGATTGGGACGACCTTTGGCGCGGGAGCTGCATTTGGTCCGTTCCTAGCCGGATTCTTGATCGATACCGTGGGTTGGCATTGGGTGTTTCTAGCGCCGGCAGGGGTTGCATTGCTTGCTTCCGTCCTGATCTCGCTATTTGCACGTGAAACACGTGATCCCGAAGCTACGGGGTTGGATTGGCCCGGAGCTATCACCTTCACTATCGGCCTCGCCGTGCTCACCTACGGCCTCATCCTTGCCCCCGAGCAGGGCTGGGGCCACACGTCGGTACTGACTTCTTTGGCGAGTGCCGTTGGACTGTTGATCGTCTTCGCCTTCATTGAACTGCGGCGAGCCAAGCCTATGCTCGACCTCTCCCTATTCGCTAACGCGCGCTTTGTAGGCGTGCAGGTGTTGGCGGTTGCGCCGGCCTATGCATACATCGTGCTGCTCATCATCTTGCCCGCCCGATTCATCGGGATGGAAGGCTACAGCGCGTTGGCGGCGGGGAAGATGATGATTGCGTTGTCTGCGCCATTACTGGTGGTTCCTTTGATCGCAGGCCAACTGGCGCGCTGGATCAATGTCGGAGTGTTGTCAAGTATTGGCCTTGTCATCGCCGCGGCCGGTTTGTCCTGGTTGGGTTACGGCATTGCTGGCGATGTCCAAAGTAACCGCTTGGCTGCGATGCTGCTGATCGGCGCGGGTATCGGTTTGCCATGGGGACTTATGGACGGTCTGGCGGTCAGCGTGGTGCCCAAAGAGCGGGCCGGCATGGCGGCGGGGATCTTCAACGCGATTCGTCTGGCTGGGGATGGCATCGCGATCGCAGTGGTCGGGGCCATCCTGTCTGCTCGGATTCTATCGGGCTTGGCAGCTGCAGCCGAGGATGGCGCGTCAGGTCACGTGAGAACGAGCGAGTTGGTAAAGGCTTCGAATCGGCTGGCGATGAGCGACCTGCAAAACGCCATGATTCACCTACCGATGATGGAACAAAATTCCTTGCTGCAGGTGTATGAGAGCGCCTTTCAGTTCCAGCTCCTTGTCTTGGCAGCTGCTGCGGCAGCGACAGCAGTTTTGGTGTTTCTACTGTTGGGAAAAACGAAGATGCATAACTGAGTCGCGCAGGTTAGGGGGGCGCGTCACTTTTCAGCGCCCCGAGTGGGGGGAGAAGAAGCCACGAAACGGATTTGCGGGGGGCAGGTCATTTGGACTGAAGCCGTCTCGATAAGCCGCGCTTGTCGCCGGCAGTTAGGGTTATCCGGGATTCTTTATGCTTAAACTTTTGTGAAGAATGAGCGGCGGATGCAGGGCCGCCGCCGCGATGCGGCATCAAGGCGGTTCACCGTGGTGCGGCATGTGACGCACCGTGCGCGGGATCGCGGGGTGAGCCCCCATAAGGAGAATCGCATGCTGTTGCGTAGACGTTGTCTGGCCATGATGATGCTGGCGCTGACCGGCTGGGCGACGGGCAGCCATGCGCAAACGCCGTCTCAGGCCTGGCCCGTCAAGCCCGTGCGCTTGGTGGTGGGGCTGGCGCCCGGAGGGTTGGTCGACGTGCTGGCGCGCACGGTGCAGCCGCACTTGGCCGAGGCCTTGAAGCAGACCGTTATCGTGGAGAATCGGGGCGGTGCGGGCGGCAACGTGGCGGGGGCCGAGGTTGTGCGCAACGGTGGAGACAACCATACCTTCCTGCTCAATCCATCGACGACCGAATCGGTCAACCCACTGATGTTCGCCAGCATGCCGTTCGATCCGCAGCGAGACCTGCGGCCGGTTGCCTTGCTGGCCAACAGCCAGCTGTTCCTGTTTGTCCGGTCCTCGCTTGGCGTCAATACGCTCGAAGAGTTCGTGGAATACGCGCGCAAGCGGCCCGATCCTCTCAATTACGGTTCGGCCGGAAACGGCACGACGCCGCATCTGGCCGGCGAGCTGCTCAAGCAGGCTACTGGCATGCAGGCCACCCATGCGCCGTATCGCGGCGTGGCGCCGGCGATACAAGACCTGGCAGCGGGCCAGATCGACTTCGCGTTTGGACCCGCCACGGTCTTTCCCATGGTGCAAGCGGGCAAACTGAAGGTACTTGCGGTGGCGAGCCGGCAACGCGCTGCCGTGGCGCCCGACATACGAACCTTTTCCGAGGTCGGCATCGACGGTGTGTTCGCGGACAGCCTGTTCGGCGTGTATGCCGCCGCTGGCACCCGCGATGACGTGGTCGATCGCATGAACGCCGAAATCAACAAAGTGCTCGCGCGGCCGGAGATCCAGGCGCGCTTTCTCGATGCGGGCGCCGAGGCGCTACCGCTGCGCGTGGCCGACTATGCCGCGCGCGTGCAGGACGAAAAGAAATTGTTCGCCCCGTTGATGAAGTCGTTGGGGCTGAAGGAACAGTAGATAGAACAACGATAAAAGCTGCGCCTGCGTAGCTCATTCAACTCTACGGCGTCATCCTTCCTCGCGCGAGGCAATCTCCGCGGCAAGCTCGGAAAGCGATACCGCGCCCAAGCGTTGCAGCAAGGCATGCTCGCCTTCGCGCAGGGAATCCGCCACTAATTGGTTCGCCGCTCGTTCCACGGGGCAGGCAGGATTGTCGTCGGCCGGCCCGATGGCAAAGACCGTGCCATGGGCGATGGCTTCATGGACATCGCGCGCGGTGATGGTTTCCAGCCCCCTGGCCAGTACCCAGCCGCCATTGCGCCCGCCCGTGGAGGTCACCATGCCGGCGGCGCGCAGCGCCGCCATGGATCGGCGAACCACCACCTCATTCGTATGCAGCATTTTGGCCAGCGTTCCAGAAGTGGTCGTGCCGCCGCGCAAATGCATGTGGATCAAGACGTGCAGCAAACGGGCAAGGCGGGTGTCATTGGCCATGGGATCGAAATACCGTAACTACAAGTGTTACGGTATTATAGCTGCGCCGGATACTTCCTGAGAGCTAACCCGATGATCGACCTTGAAACACGCGATGTGACCGCCAACGGCATCACGCTCAATGTCACGGCCCAGGGCGAAGGTCCACTCGTCGTGCTGTGCCACGGTTTCCCCGAGACCGCTTATGCCTGGCGCCACCAGCTTCCAGCCCTGGCGCGGGCGGGATTCCGCGCCGTGGCCCCGGATTTGCGCGGTTATGGTGCCAGCGACAGTCCGACGGATGTGGCGGCGTTCACGACATTGGATGTCATTGGCGACCTGGTCGCGCTTATCGAAAGCGAGGGAGCCGATGATGCGGTGATCGTGGGTGGCGATTGGGGCGCCAGCATCGCATGGCAGGCAGCCCAATTGCGTCCGGACCGCTTTCGGGCCGTCGTCGCCCTGGGCGTTCCCATGATGCGCAGAGCGCCGGTTGCACCCAGCCGCCTCTTCCCCAAAACCGAGTCCGCCGCGTTTTACACGCATTATTTCAACGAGCCGGGAGTTGCCGAAGGGGAATTCGAGCGCGACATCAGCGCAACCCTGCGCGCCATCTACTTCGCGGCATCGGGCGACGCCGGACCGCGTGACGACCCTGGCACGCCCAATCCGTTTGGCATGGTCGCCGCTGGCCGGGGCTTGCTCCATTCGCTGCCTGTCCCTGAGACGCTGCCGGTCTGGCTCACTTCGTCGGATCTGGCGACCTTTGTCCAAAGCTACACCGCCAGCGGTTTTCGTGGCGGCCTCAACTATTACCGGAATCTGGACCGCAATTGGGCGCTACAGGGGGCTTTGGAGGGAAAGACGGTGGATGTGCCTGCGCTCTATCTCGTAGGAGAAAGGGATACTGGCTTGGCGATTCCCGGCATGGATCAGGTCATCGCGGCCATGCCAGCCCTCGTTCCTCAGCTGCGCGCTATTGAAGTCATTCCCGGCGCGGGGCATTGGTTGCAACAGGAAGCCCCCGAGGCAGTCAACAAGGCGCTCGTCGATTTCCTGAGGAGCCTTTGAGCGTGCGAAGGAGCCATATTGCAATATCGCGTTGAAACTGCGCCAGCTAAAATCCCGCATGCGCACTGACGGCTGTCACGGATGGACAAGCTCGATGCCTTGCGTTTGCACCGTCGCCTCGCGCGACCACTGCGGCTCACTTTCGAAGCACAAATGAAAAATACGTTGATGGCCACGCACCTGCGCCTGGTCGGCATGGCAGCGCTCTGGGGCGCGTCCTGGTCTTGGGGCAAGGTCGTCGCCCAGTCCATGGCCCCACTGGCCGCGGCCAGCCTTCGATTCCTGTTTGCCAGTGTGGCGTTGGTCCTGTGGATGCATCGCGCGTCGGCGCTGCGGGGCTTGAAGTCTCTGACGCGCAATCAATGGCTCGGCCTGGCCGCCGCCGCGCTGGCGGGCGTCTTTGGTTACTCCAGCTTCTTCATGTTGAGCCTGCAGCTGGTTCCGGCCGGCAAGGCCGCGATCGTGGTGACGCTGAATCCGGGCGCGACGCTGTTGCTGGCGGCGATCCTGTTCCGCGAACACCTCAACCCCGCCATCCTGGCTGGCATGGTTCTGTCGGCCATCGGTGCGTATATCGCCATCGGCGGCGGGGTTTCACAAGCCGCCGCCGGCTCCGGCGTGGGCATCGGCGAACTGCTGCTGCTCGGCTGCGTGGCCTGCTGGGTGGCCTACACCCTGATCGGCCGGCTGGTGCTCAAAGGCGTGGACGCCCTGACCACCACCACGGTGACCACCGTGATCGGCGCGCTGATGCTGCTGCTCACCAGCCTGATCGTGGAAGGCGTTCCCGCTTGGCAGAGGCTGGGACAGGCGCCGGCCAGCGCCTGGGGTAGCCTGCTGGCTTTGGCGTTCGGGGCGACCGCGATCGCCTACGCCTGGTACTTCGAAGGCGTGAAGGCGCTGGGCGCCGGCGCGGCCTCCGGCTACATCACGCTGGTGCCCGTGTTCGGCGTGCTGTTTTCCAGTCTCTGGCTGGGCGAAGCCACCCCCGCGAATCTGTTCATCGGCGCCGCCCTTGCGATCTCGGGCATGGCTATCATGCACGTCGGCCGGCGTCGTGCCGAGGCGCGACAGCGCCGATAAACGGTCCTTCCATGCAGCCCTATACCCACGACAACATGCTGGCCCAGGAGACCTGGCTGGACTGCGCGACCGCCGACGGCGGCCGGCTGCGCGTGGTGCTGCTTGAAGCCGATCCACTGGCGGCGAAGCCGCTGCTGGCGCGGGCACGATCGATCGCTCAAGTCTTGGATACGCACCGCGACGCGGCGCTGCATTTCCTCTGGCAGGAGGGACGCGACAGCGGCGACCCCGAAGATCCCCCTGTGACGTTCCTGGAACACTTCACGCCATCTGACCTGATCGTCGCGGCCGACGGGGGCTACGTGCTGCACCTGGCGCCGCGCGACGCGACTTGGTTCATGGATGGCTATTGGCCGGCCGTACGATTTGCGGCGGATGACCGGCCTACGGACTGGATCTGCGAATCTTGACCTGAGTCGTCGTATCCAAAGCGGCCATTTGGCGCTTGGAGGCAATGCCGCGTCAGGTTCCGCACAGGCGCATGATTACACTCTGATCGTGACTCGTGCGTCATTCACGGAGAAGTCGACATGCAATTGGCTCAAACATGACTAGCAACGAAGGGATCCAGGCCTCGGTCTATACCCGATGGCACCAGTTGTCGGTGCCGTTGGCCTTCGCCCTGGCGGCGGGTAGCTTCATGCTGGTGGTGTTCAACCGTGGGCCGATTGCTCTGGCGGTTGTGCTGGCGGTGCTGGGGTTGCTGGTGCCGCCGCTGGTGGCGTTCAAGGGCTTTCCCACACGCAATACCGTCAAGGTGACGTCCGAGGGGCTGGAGTTTTCGCGCCGCTCTCCCGTCGCCTTCGCGCAATTGTCCCGCTGGGGCACTGACGATTATCTCAAGCTGGTTCGTCCCGGCCTGCCAACGTTGCTAGTCAGTGCAGTGGACCTGCCCACACGTGAACGTCTGTTGCGCGAGTTTGAGCTGGCCTTGGCGGCGTGGCACAAGCGCCAGCCCGCCGGTACGCAGGCGGCGCGCCGCACACATTTCTATGGTTCCACGGCAGGACGCCTGACGGGCTTGTTGATCATCGTGCTGGGGGCGGGTGCGGCGGTCATGGCGCTGAGCTTGCGCGAGCCGTCGATGTCGCTGGCTATCGTTGGCGGGCTGGGAGCGCTGTTCGGATTGACGATGCTGTTTGGCCGGCGGGGCTGAGGGCGCTGGGCACGCCGTGGCCCATCCGTTCGCATCGGCAGGTCCGCCGCAAACAAGGATATAGTGGTGCGCCCTCCAGGCTTCCGCCTTTGCGGCGAGCCAGGATTTTTCTTAGCTTCAGGATGCTTGCATGACCATGACCGCCGAACAGTTTCATCAACGCATGTGGGAAATCCTG
This sequence comes from Achromobacter sp. FW305-C-30-7, assembly GCF_058783105.1. Classification (NCBI taxonomy): domain Bacteria; kingdom Pseudomonadati; phylum Pseudomonadota; class Betaproteobacteria; order Burkholderiales; family Alcaligenaceae; genus Achromobacter; species Achromobacter sp. FW305-C-30-7. Next base: position 1,007,063 of record NZ_JBYSYI010000001.1, read on the forward strand.
GATCCCGTGGACACCGAACATTTTGAGGTCGTGGCCGCGCCCGCGCCCGATGCGGAGGCGATTGCCGGTCTGGAGACCGCTGTAGGCTTCCCGCTGCCAGCGGCGTTTGCGGCCTTCTGCCAGCGTACCAACGGCCTGTGCGTGATGGCGCGCGAGGAAGTCTGGCCGCATGCGAAGGAGTTCGAGGTCGGCCCCGCCTGGACTTTCTGGCGCGGTCTGGTGTTGTTGGGCATCGATGCGCCGGAGTTGCCCGAATGGGCCAGCATCTCGGCGCAGCAGCGCCAGCTCGCCGAGGCCGGTTTGTCCGGCATCCTGCCCGTGCTGAAGATCGTGGGTGACGGTAGCCGGATCTGGGGCCTGGACCAGGCGGGGACGGTCGTGGCGATCGATGACCTGACCGATGTGGAGCCGCTGGCCGGCGACCTCACCGATCTCTACGCCGAACAGATCGCCGATCTGATGCAGCGCCAGCAGGATATGGCGCAGCGGCTGGCCGAACGCGCGGCGCGCAAGCAGGGCAAGCTGCCGGGGTAGCATGAGCGCAATGCTGCAAGTCACGGAAGAACCCCTGGCCGATGAGGACATCGTGCTGCTGCGCCGTGGCCGTCGCGGCAGATCCCTGACGGCCGTGTTCGCGGGGCTGATGTTCCTGCTGCTGGCGAGCAGCGCGATCGTGTTCGTCGTCCTGTTCGCGTCCGATCGCAGTCTGCGCCGCGGCGCTGACGGGGTGGTGGTCCTGTTGTGCGCAGTGGCGATGATGTGCTTCGCGGTCTTTCTTGGACGCAGGTTGTTGCGGCTGCCGCGCGCTTGGCGCCGCTTCAACCAGGCGTTGAAGGGGCGGATACCCAAGCAGATCGCTTCCGGTCACCTGACCGGCTTCGTTCCGGCCGAGATCCCCGGCATCTGCTACATCTTCGGCGAGCAGCGCGTGGACGTGGCCCTGCCGTTCTGGAACGAGATCACGCGCGACACCCGCGAAGGCTTTCGGCCAGTGACGGCTGCGGCGCTGACGAACCTGCCCGTGCGCCTGCATCTGCTGACGCTGCTGCCCGGTACGCCGCCCGTGCTATTGCGGGCTGAATACCCGATGAGCGCGCAGGCCTGGAATTCGGTCGAGGAAGTCAGCGATGCCGACCGCGAGACCGTGCGCAAGGAAGAACTGAGCCTGCGCAAGTTCTTCTACGCGCTGGCGCTGGTGCCGCTGGCCGGCAGCCTGTTCCTGGGGCCCTTGATCCTGCTGGCCGCATTCTTCGTCCTCATGGGGCTCGTGCTGGGCATGCGCAGCCCCAGGCTGAAGCGCGCCCGCTACAAGCACGGGGTACGCGGATTGGTCGAGGAAGTCGTGACCTATCGCCTGCGCGCGTCCAACTCGAACGTTTCCACGCTGGTCCACAACTATCGCATCGGGGGCGTGATGTATCGGGTCGAGCATTTCGGGCAAGCTGCCGCGCCGGGCCAGCGCGTTGCCTTCGAGTATCTGGACGGGACGGGCATCATGGGGCCGAGCGCCTTGTTCTTTCGGATCGAAGACGAGCCGGTCATGACGCTATGAGCGCGGTGCGCTGCCCGCCGCAATGAGCCCTGTCGGGATCGCTGCGTGCGCCGCGGGCCGAGCCAGTGACATCACACCTGTGCGCAACACGCTTGAGTGCTTGCGTTGTCGCCAGGCTCGTGGCGGCCATGCCTGGTGTCGGCCGGCGCTACACCCGCAACCGTGCAATTTCGACCTCGTCGCTTCGCCTCGTAGAGCAGGTCGTCTGCTCGCTTCAACGCGCTGGCGAAAGGTTCTCCTGCTCGCATGAGGGTCACCCCCATGCTGGCAGTGAACCGCGAATTCGGAACCTGCGGCGCCCAGCGCTGCGCCACGAAACTGGTACGGATATCCTCGGCGATCGCGGTGGCGCTTTCCAGATTCGCCGCGGGCAGCAGCAGCAGGAACTCTTCTCCGCCCAGCCGGGCTGCATGGATGTGAGGGGCTGCCTGCGGCCTGAGCAGGGCGCCGAATCGCGCCAGCACCATGTCGCCAAACGCATGGCCGAAGTCATCGTTGATGCGTTTGAAGTTGTCGATGTCGGCCATGATCAGCGCGGCCGGCGCCGCCGCATCCGAGAAAAGGCGTCCGGAAGCGGAGGCAAGCAGGTTATCAAGTCCTTGGCGATTCAGCAGGCCCGTCAAGGCGTCGGTATGGGCATGGCGGCGGTATTTCTCTATGGCGTCGTAGCTCGTGGCGATGAAGACTGCGAAGGTCAGGACTATGCTTCCAAGCAGGCCGGTGTATTGGATCAGGATGCCCCAGACAGAGGTTCTCCATTCGCCCGTTGCGAGCGGCGCTATCGGGGCGGCAAGGTACAGGATGCACTGGCCCGTCAACACCAGCGCGATGAAGAGGAATGCGGCGGTGAGCACCCTGTCCGACGTAGTCGCGGCCTGCCTGGCGAAGGACAGCGCGGCTCGCCAGGTCACGAGCGCGCAACAGGCTTGCACGAAGAACGTCTCCAGTCTTGCGCTGGCAAACAGCACTACCGAGACGACTACCATCGCCGTCGAAGCAAGCAGGACCGCAACATCGAAGTAGGGGGGAATCCGGCCGCGACGGCGGCTTTGGAGGGCACGGCAGGCCAGGATGACGCCGCCCAGAATGAAAGCATCCTCGACGACCTGTTTATATGGGGAAAGTGCGCTGGCCTGCACCAGCATGACGGCGTAGCCCACGCCCAGGCACGCCAGGGCGTAGCCCCACCGGAGCGTATTGAAGCCAATGAAGCGTGCGGCGCAGAGTCCGATGGCGCACATCAGGATCGCCGCGGGCACGGACCATTCAAGAAGGGTTGCGGGCATGGACAGGCGAATACGTGGAACAGTACCCAGTCGAGCGCATGCTCGGCCGACACAATTTGCGTGAGAAATATTACGGTGTGTCGCAATGTATCGCCAGGACTTAACCGTCAAGGATTGTCAAAGCGTTGCAGCCGCGTTCGCCGGAAAGCGAAAGCCGGTATACGCCGGACGCTGAGCAGCCCGGGAGATACCTGGCGGCTGTCAGCTGGCCGACAGCCGGGCGCGCGGGGCTCCAGCTACACTTTCGGCATTCCGCGCCGATGGCTGCCGGACCGGTCCCTTGCCCTGGGGCAAGGCGGCGGGCGGCCGATCTCTCACCTCCCGCCATGTCGCAAACCGATTCGTTCAATCTGAAGCAGATCGCCGTGCCGGCGTTCGGCCCGTCGCTGCTCTATGGCATCAGCAACGGCGCCATCCTTCCCGTGATCGCGCTCACCGCGCGCGATCAGGGCGCGTCGATGGCGACCGCCGGCCTGATCGCCGCCCTCATCGGGGTCGGCTCGTTGCTTTCCAACATTCCGTCCGCGCTGATCACCCATCGCTTCGGCGAGAAGCGCGCCATGGCCGGCGCGGCGGTGTTGAGCGTGGTCGGCCTGCTGCTCGTGATCGGCGTGCCCAATCTCTGGGTGCTGGCGCTGGCCATGCTGATGCAGGGGTGCGCGCAGTCGGTGTTTCAGCTGGCGCGCCAGAGCTACATGATAGAAGTCGTGCCGCTGACGTACAGGGCGCGCGCCTTGTCCACGCTCGGCGGTACGACACGGATCGGCACCTTCTTCGGCCCCTTCGCGGGCGCGGCGCTGATTCATTTCCTGGGGCTCGACGGCGCCTATTGGATTGCCGTTTGCGCCATGCTCGGCGCGGGATTCATCGCCATCAAGGCGCCCGACATCGAGCCCTCGGGTGGAGCGGGCGCGGGCGCGCCGCGCGCGCGCATGGGCGAGGTCGCGCGCGACCATCGCGGCGTGTACGCCACGCTGGGTGTGGGCGTGATGCTGATCAGCGCGCTGCGCGCGTCGCGCCAGGTGGTGATTCCCCTGTGGGCAGACCATCTGGGCCTCGACGCCGCCACCACGTCGCTTATCTACGGGCTGGTCGCCGCAGTCGACATGTCGGTGTTCTATCCGGCGGGCAAGGTGATGGACCAGCGCGGCCGCTTGTGGGTGGCACTGCCTTGCACGCTGCTGATGGGACTGAGCCTGATGGCGATCCCGCTCACGGACGGAGTGGCGAGCTTCATCCTGGCGTCGGCGGTGCTGGGCTTCGGCAACGGCATCGGATCGGGCATCGTGATGACACTGGGCGCCGACGCCGCCCCAGCGGGCGCGCGCACGCAGTTCCTCGGCATCTGGCGTTTCATGGCCGACCTCGGCTCGAGCGGCGGGCCCGTGGCGCTGTCGGTGCTGACCGCCCTGGTGTCGCTCGGCGGCGCATCGTTCGGCGTAGGCACGCTGGGCCTGGTGGCGGCCGGCGTGTTCTGGCGCTGGCTGCCGCGTAACGCGCAGGCTTGAGAGCCCTGTTCCAGGCCTCCCACTCGCATCGGGAGCCGTCCGCGTCCCGGCAGGGCAGCGGAAGATAGGGTGCCAGATTGAGCTTTCGCGCTGTAGTTTGTAGTCTGACATCATATTTTCTGCGGAATAGCCGCCTGCGGAGACGCTGATGCCGACTCTCTCCTATGCAATCCTCGAAGCCCCTTCCACGCTAGGCTTGGCGACCGACGGTGTGGAGCGCCTGCCTGATCAGCTCCTGGCCCACGGCCTTGCTGAGCGTATCCATGCGCGCCACGTCGGGCGATTGGCTGTACCTCCCAAGGATCCGACGCCCGATCCTGACACTGGCACCCTGAACGCCAAGGCCATTGCGGCGTGGTCGCCCAAGCTCGCCGACGCGGTGGAAGCGGTGCTCGACGCGGGCGAGTTTCCGGTTCTGCTAGGCGGCGATTGCACAATCTTGCTGGGTTCCATGCTCGCGTTTAGCAGGCGCGGCCGCTATGGTCTGCTCTTCATCGACGGCAACGCCGATTTTTTCCAGCCCGAGGCGGAACCCAACGGGGAAGGCGCCTCGATGGACCTAGCCTTCGTCACCGGCTACGGTCCGCCGCTATTAACCGACATCGAAGGGCGCGGTCCTCTAGTCCGCCCTGAAGACGTAGTTGCGTTCGCGTATCGCGATCACGACGACCAAAAGGAGTATGGGAGCCAGCCTCTTCCCGAAACGCTCAAGACGCTTGATCTCCCCGCAGTGCGTTCGATGGGCATCGAGGCTGCTGCGCGCCAGGCAGTCGATCACCTGACGCGAGCGGAGCTTGACGGCTTCTTTATCCACCTTGACGCAGACTGCCTTGACGACGCCATCATGCCTGCTGTCGATTTTCGCGTGCCTGGCGGCTTGTCGTGGGAAGAGCTGACGGCCGCGCTGCGGATTGCGCTGTCGAGCGGCAAGGCAGTCGGCCTTGAGATCACTATCTACAATCCGCATCTCGACGAAGATGGCAGCGCCGGGCGCGGCCTGGTCGATTTGCTGGCTGCAGCCCTCGGAACGGCAGGGTCGTCGGTGTAAACATGGATGCCGCAACGCAACCTCTACCCAGTGCTGCTGCGCTCTAATTTCGGGCGTCGCATCAGCGCGGCAATTGCTGCCACCATCAGGATGGAAACCGCGACCAGCATCGTCGCGACCGCGGTAATGGTGGGATCGATGCGTTCGAGAAGCTGAGTGAACATGCGCTTGGGTATCGTGTCGTGCGTCCCAGCCAGAAAAATCGTGACAGTGATTTCGTCAAAGCTGATCATGAAAGCGAATAGCCAGGCAGCGAATAGATTGGGAGCCATGTTGGGCGCGACCACCCGCCAAAGCACAATTGCGCGCGATGCGCCAAGTGTGCAGGCGACCTGCTCGACGCGGACATCGAGCGCGGCCAGACCGGTGGACACCACCAGTACGACATAGGGCGCGGCCAGGACCGCGTGCGCCAGAACAAGTCCGCCCATGGTTCCGAGCAGGCCAATGTTGGCAAAGAAGATATAGAGTGCGACGCCTGTAATGACGTGCGGTACCACCATGGGCGCCGCGAAATTCAACTCGAGTAGAGACCGGCCACGGAACCTGCCGCGAACCAGTCCGTATGCGGCGACGCTGCCGAGGCAAAGAGCGATAAGGCTCGAAATCAGTGCAATGAATACGGAGTTCTGGAGTGCTTCGATCCATCGCGGGTCGCCGAAGAATGCTTCGTACCATCGCAACGAGTAGCCAGGCGGGGGGAACTCCAGGGTACTGGAACTCGAGAAGGACATCGGCACCACGATGGCGACGGGAATGCAAATGAAGAACAGGACAAGAGATGCGTAGACGGCCAGTATGGCGGGGCCTGGTTTGCGGATTCTCTTGCTGTCCTGCATAGCCTTGGATTCTTCCATTAGAAGCCTTGACGACATGGGAGACCTCATGACGAACGTAGATTGAGTCGCCCAAGTCTTCTGCTTGTGGCGTACAGCGCCAGGCAGGCAAGCAGCAGAGCGATGGAAATGGCGGATGCCAGGTTCCAGTCGGGCATGCGGTTGATCAGCAAATCCAGCATGTTGACCAGCATTGGTACGCGTCCGCCACCCAGAATCATGGGTGTGACGTAGAAGCCGAGGGCCATCAGAAACACCAATAGTCCTCCCGCTGCGAGCGCGGGCAGAGTCAGCGGCAAGAATATTCGCCAAAATGCCGTCCATTCCGTCGCTCCCAGGGATCGCGCCGCATGCAGGAGTCTTGGATCGACTTTGCGCATTGCCGCGTACAGGGGCAGTACCAGAAAGGGCAGCAGGGCATTGACCACGCCGAGGGTTACGCCGCCGCGGTTGTACAAGAATGCGATCGGACCGTCGATGAGACCGCCAGCTTGCAACAGGCCGTTGACGATGCCGGCGTTGCCCAGCAGGATGATCCAGGCATAGGTACGGATGAGCACGCTAACCCAGAATGGGATGACCACGAGCGCAAGGGCGAAGAGCTGTGCTCTGGGAGTCAGACCGTTGATCCAGTATGCCAAGGGATAGCCTAGCGCCATGCAGGCCAGCGTGGCGAGCGCGGAGATGATGAAGGTATTGGCGATGACCTTCAGATAGAGCGGCGAGCCGAGTAGCTCGCCATAGTGCGCCAGCGTCGGATGGGGCCAGCCGAAGCTGCGGATCAGTGTGTCGAGTAGCGGTAGATTGAAAGCCAATACCATCAGCATGAGCAATGGCGCGACCAGCTTCAGCTCCGCCCGGCTGCTGCGCGGCAGCGTAGCGCTTTTTTTCGTCGGGTGCATTTTCAAAGCCCTAGCTTGAAGAGTTGCCACCGCTTTTCGACCACGGAGGCATGGGCGGCCCAGAATGCTTCATTGGGGAGGATTTGTACTTCCCGATTGGCCCGGCTCGTCGGGAACTGCGCCAGCTTGTCCTGCGGGAGCAGCTTGTCCAGGTAGGGACTATTGCCGGTATAGGGGATGATCTTCGCCGCCTCTGCCTGGGAAGCGGGCAGCGTCATCTGATGGAGCAGACCAAAGGCGGCGCTGGCTTGGGCCGGCGCGGCGCCTCGCGGCATGACGAAGTAACCAATATTCAGCAGCCCCTGATTGAATTCCAGGCGCAGCTTTGAGTTCCCCGCAACGCGGCCCGAATAGGAGGCGGCGTAGCGGACTTCGTTATCCAATAGCAATTGCGCGGGCTGGGCGCCGCTGGACCACCATACCGGTACGTGCGATTTGATCCGCTCCAGGCTGGCGAAGGCTCGATCGAAGTCGATTGGGTAGAGGTTCTCGGGCGCCACGCCATCGGCAAGCAACGCGATGGGTAGGGAGTAGTACGGGATATCGGGCAGTGAACGCCAGCCCGGAAACTTCGTGGTATCCCAGAAATCCTTCCAGTTGGACAAGGGAGTGGCATCGGCCCGTCCGGATAGCGCGACCGAGAAATACTGATACCCCATCCCATGTGTGTGCCGCGCCTCGGGGAACATCGCATCGGGATCGATCCGTGCCCAGTCCAAAGGCGCCAGCAGGTCAAGCGCCATGGCTTGGGCCAAGGCGGGGCCGCCGATTTCGTGCAGCACGGCGTCGATGCGCCCGGATTCGACCATCGCCCGCAGTTTTCCCAGGGGCGTTCCGGTAGTGTCTTCCCGTTGCACCGTGATGCCGGTGCGCGCGGTGTAGGCATCGATGTAACCTTTTTGGAGAGCCTCGCCGGACTGGCCCCCGGCCGCGATGATGCGTATGGACTTGACCGTTGCCGACGCTGGTGCTGCGGCACGCACCAGGGTGGGGGTGGCGCATGCGCCCATGGTAGCCAGCGACGACTTGATGAAAGTACGACGTTCCATGAAGGACTCCGTTAGTGCAGGTGGGTGACAGTGGCGGGGGGATGCGCCAATTCGGCGGGGTGTTTCTCCGGAAGCAGCCAGACGGCGTCTTCAGGCCATGAGAGAACCACATGGTCTCCAATAGCGAACCGGACTTTTTCGTCGCTGGCGGCGACTATGAACGGACGCGCCTGGCTGGTTTGGACGTGATAGCGTATGGACTGCCCCAGATAGACAATGTCCAGGACGCGCCCTCTGAGGCCCGCGTGCCCGGCAGATGGGGCGGATAGTGTGGCCCGTTCGGGCCGGACGATCGCCTGCACGAGATCGCCGTCCGTTGGTGGCTGTGATAGGCCCGAGGGATGGACTACCAGCCTCTCGCCTTCTCCAAGGTCAAGAATGAGCTTGGAGTCTGCCGTCGCAAGACGGCCGCGCAGGAAATTGGCGGTACCCAGAAAACCGGCCACAAACGAATTGCTTGGCCGTGTGTAGATTTCTTGTGGCGACCCGACTTGCTGCATCATGCCATCGGCAAGGAGCATCACCCGGTCGGACATGGACAATGCCTCTTCCTGGTCGTGGGTAACAAGGATGGTCGTCGTACCCAGAGAACGCTGCAGCCGCCGCAATTCCACCTGCACCTCTTCGCGCAGTTGTTTATCCAACGCTCCCATGGGTTCGTCCAGCAGCAGGATGTCGGGCTGGAAGACCAAGGCTCGAGCGAGCGCTACACGCTGTTGTTGCCCGCCGGACAACTGCGCGGGCCGACGGCTCTGCAGACCGTCCAGGCGCAGCAACGCGAGCACTTCCTTCACCTTCTTGTCTATTGCGGCGGCATCGTTGTGCCGGATTCGCAAAGGAAACGCGATGTTCTCGCGCACCGACAAATGGGGAAAGAGTGCATAGCTTTGGAAGACGAGACCGATGTTGCGCTGTGCAGGGGGGAGTCGGGTGACGTCGCGCGGGCCGAGGAAAATTGCTCCTTCGCTGGGCAGCGTAAGCCCGGCTATCAAGGCCAGCGTAGTGCTCTTGCCGGAGCCGCTTGGGCCGAGGATGGTCAGGAACTCCCCCTGTTCCACGTGCAAATTCAAATCTCGCAAGGCGGTCGTGCCATCGTAATGCTTGGACAGTTTCGCAATGGTGATTGCTGTCATATCGACTCCCCCTATTCTTGTTGGCGCTACAGTGTTTGGGTGCTCAGTAGGTATGGGCGTTGGTTTGCGCCGTCAGCTTGTTATCGCGTACGTTTTTGACGGCTGCGCGCAGGTCGTCCAGGTAGCTGTCCATGATCGATTGGTGCACCGGATTCACCATGAAGTGGATTGCCACGGGATCCACGCCGACGCCGACGAACCATCCCTTTTTGTCCAGCTCTTGAGCGACAGCGTTGATGTCGACCGACGAATCTCGCGATCGATAAAGCACGAAAGAAAGCTCGCTATGAGGACGGAGTACCTCCAAACCCTCGATGTCTTCGATCCCTCGAATCATGCGATTGCGCGTATCGGCCACGATCTTGGCGATACCCCGATATCCCTCGGTGCCCAGGTAATTCAAGACCGCCCACGCCGAGGCGACGGGGCTGGCGGGGCGTGTGCCGAGAAACGTGTCCGTCTCGTAGTGGCCACGGGGCCAATCGTCGAATTCGAAGCGTTGGTGTTGTTTGAAGGTTTCGTTGCGATAAAGAATCAGCGAGGCGCCTTTCGCGGCGAATCCGTACTTGTGGATGTCGGCCGAGATGCTTGTGACGCCAGGCAGCGAGAAATCAAAGTCAGGAATGGGTTCGCCATTGAGCTTCATGAACGGGCCGAGAAAGCCGCCCACGCACGCGTCCACATGCAGTGGAACTTGGTGTTTCAACGCGACCTCTGAAAGTGCCGCGATCGGATCGTAGACGCCATGCGGATATGCAGGAGCGGAACCCACGATCAGTGCCGTGCGATCGTCAACGGCAGCATTCAGCGCCTGGACGTCGACCCGGAAATCGTCGCCGATGGCAATGCGCTGCACGTCCATGTCCAGGTAATACGCGGCTTTGTTGAACGCCGGGTGCGCTGAACGCGGGACCACGATCTTGAGCCGTTCATGGCCGGCGGCGACCCCAGTCGCCCTTTTCAGGCTACGCGCCGATTTCACCGCCTGGAAAATGCTCTCGGTCCCGCCCGAAGTGAAGCTGCCTGCGGCGCCAGCCGGAGCATTGAACAGGGACAGCGCCATGTCGATGACTTCCGATTCCAGGCGCTGGACACTGGGGAACGCCTTGCGGCCCAGGCCATTCTCCATGAAGTACTTTGCCGAGGCGTTCTTCGATACGGCGCCGAGCGCGTCATCCAGCCAGTAGACATAGAGCGCCATCCTGCCTTCGTCCCAGCGGTAGTCCCCATTTTTGGCGTCATCCAGGCGTTTCTCCAGCGCGGGCCAGGGCGTGCCGGTGGCTGGAAATTCGATTCGCGGGGATAGAGGGGAATGAGGCGTGGTCATGGCAGGTGCTTTATGTGAAAGTGAATGAGAAATTAAGATATCACGAACTATTAAATTTGTGATCACAAAAATGGATCGGGAATTCCCGTATGCGGCCAGGACGATCCAGGGGGATCCGCGATTTCCGTGAGAACGCCCAGTTCCATGGGCGCGCGTATGCCCGCCGGAAGGTCGACGTTCAATGTGATCGGGTCTTTTGCGAGCAGGCCTATCGGCTAGGCATGAAAGATGCCGCGTTCCGACAGCGCGGGGCGGCAAGACGGACTACCGTGGCGAGCGCTTGCGTCGATGCGCCGGGCCGCAGTGACAATAGCCGGCCCGATACGGGCGCGCCATGCGCCGCGCCGGCTTAGGCGAAACGATCGATCGAATACCATGGCCCCAGGAGGGGCGCCGCCGTTACGTCGTGCTCGGGCCAAATCCGACTATCACTCCAGGCGTAACGGCCGGGAGCGTAAATGCTGAGGCCTGGGGTGGCGACAGCGAGCGCTGTCCCGATGCCCGCAAAGTTCAGCTTGAAGTGGTAGCCCGACTTGATGCCGACAAAATCGAATTCGCCCGGTTCGACGCCATGGCTGCGGAACCCCTGCGGATCGTGAATCAGTCCGGGCTGGCTGGTGGCGATGACGACGGAACCGTCGGGCAGGCGCAAGGTCGCTGTCAGGCCAAGTTGAATCAACGTTCCCTGCTTGTATGGCCCGCTCACGACGTAGCTGCCCGGTCCCAACGCGGTGACCTCGACCTCGGTTTCCAGTGACGACAGGCCAGGCGTATCAAGGCCCCCGAGTCTGGCGACGAAGCGAGCGTCGACGCCGAGCGCATGCGCGTCCTGGACCGCGATTGCATCGGTCACTGTTACGGCGCCGCGCAGCGGCCGCTGGCGATGCTGGGCATGACGCAGGATTTCAATGCTGTCGCCAGGCGCTCCAGCAAGCACGCGATCTCCCATATCCGCCAGAAGAAACGGGCGTTCATTGGGACTTTCCTGGACCTTGTCGAGAGCTGCTTCCGTGGTCGGTAGCGTATCTGGAAATTCATCACGCCGAAGCCAGAAATCGCCCGCCAGCTTTGCGGACAGCTTGGCGGCGAGCACGGCATCGCCATCGGCGATGACCAGCGCGCCTTGGCCCATGGCCTGGCCGTTGGCGTAGGGAAAAACGTTGAGCAGGGAAATATCCAGTACCGCTGGGTGTTGGTGCAGCATCTGGCGGGCTTGCTCGTGCAGCGCCTGGAGCGGGCCTGAACTGGTGTCGGCATTCCCTGGCAGAATCATGCGAGCCTTGGTGAGTACCGAAACCGGCCTGATCTTCTTTCGGATTGCAGCCTCCAGCAGTTGGACGCAGCGGCGCCCGCAGTCCATGACGTCGCGATGCGGGTTTTCCTTGCAGGCGCTGACAATGTCTGCCGCCGTCAGCATGTCGGCCGTTATATGGCAATGGAGATCCAGGCCGACGGCAATTGGCACGTCCTCGCCCACCCAGGCGCGCAAGAGTTTAAGGAAGTGGCCTTCGACATCGCTAATCGACGCGGTGGCCATGGCGCCATGCAGCTCCAGCGCGATGCCGTCGATTCGTCCAAATCGCTCCAGAGTGCTTTCTATGCTTGTCTTGAACCGCGCTACGAGGTTCTCGTACACGTCTTCATCGACGGGGCCGCCAGGCGCAGCTTCGGCGAAGAGGGCCGGTATGGCCGTGTGTCCCCGCTGTGTCAGTTCCGAAACAATGCCTCCCAAGGTCGTGCCCGCGCCTTGCATCTCGGATATGAGCTCGGGGCCTTCGAGCCATGCAAATGCAGTTGCCGTGGTTCGGCGAGGACTGAACGCATGTGTCTCGTGGAAAAAGCCGCCAACAACAATTTTCAAGGATCCGGTTTTCATGCCAGTTCAGACGCTCAGTTGACTCGCGGCATTTGCGTGTCGCGGATCATCTGCCCCATTTCCTGGAGGCCCTTTTTTAACTGTGCGGCATACTCGGCGCCGTTCAGCGGCATTGCGTCCATGCCCAACTTGTCGAATGACTCGAGCGTCGCGGCATCACGGACTGCTGCGATGACTGCATCCTGCAGAATGGCAAGCACCTCGGGCGGAGTGCCAAGCGGCGCTGCAAGCCCGATCGAGGCATCGATCTGTACTGGCCAGCCGCTCTCCCGAAGCGTTGGTACGTCTGGGTACTCGGGCCAGCGCATCGGACCCACTGACGCAATCATTCGCAGTTTGCCGGCTTGCAGGTGCGCTAGAACGTCGGAGGGGTTCGCGACGGTGACGTCTATTTGCTTGCCCAGCAGGGCGTTAACCGTCTCGGTGCCGGACTTGTACAAGACTTGTTCGAACTTGCCTCCGGTCTGGCGACTGAGATCGAGCACGGCGAGGTTGACTGCAGCGCTGGGTGAGCCCAGAAAAACGCCATCTCCCTTCTTTGCGTTGTTCAGCAGGTCTTGCAGGGTGAGATAGGGGGAATCGGCCCGCACCACGATGCCGTAACGGTACCGTCCCACGCCAGCCACGAAGGCGAAATCCTGATCTGCATAGGGGAGCTTCATCAGGTGCGGCAGGATGGCCTGTGTGGAATAAGTGACCACGCCGACGGTATAGCCATCTGGCGCCTGGCGTGCGACGTAGCTTGGGCCGAGCGTGCCGAGCGCACCGGGCTTGTTTTCGACCACCACGGGTCGGCCCAGTCTAGCTTCCATGCCCTTGGCCAGAACGCGCGCAGCGACATCGGTGTTACCACCGGGGCCGTAATTTACGACGAGGTGAATTTCGTTCTTGGGAAAGTCTGCCGCCGCGGCGGCTGTCCCCAGGCTCGAGAGGGCAAGGAAGGCGGCGAGGGCTATGTGCGCGCGTGGGCTGGCATCAATGCTGCAATTCTGGGACGTGGTGTTGGCCATGTCGAATCCCCGGAGTGTCGATTTTGTTCCAGAAATATATCACTTATGGAAAATAATGTGATCACAAAATAACGCTAGGGAATTCCCTTGCCACGTAGCTAGGCAAGGACGCCGGAGTGCGCCGTGCGAAATTCTGGGAGAATTGGCCCTGTTTTATGTCACATTCAACTCCGTCATGCAGCGTGTCATGTCCGAAGCAACCCCAGAAACAGCTATGCGCGAGAGCGTCTATCAAGGCATTCGTGGGTCTCTGATCTGCGGGCGTTTCGCGCCCGGGGAAAAACTGCTGCTGCGGCAACTCGCGTCGGAATTCGAGGTCAGTCTGACCCCGGTTCGAGAGGCGCTGCATCGCCTCATTGCGGAAGGCGTGCTGACGCAGGAGCACAGCCGCTCCGTGCGTGTGCCCATATTGTCGAAGGCACGGGTGCTGGAGTTACGGGACATCCGCCTTTCGTTGGAAGGCCTGGCTGCTGAACGCGCCGCTGCGAACGCGACGGCGGCGGACATCAAGGTGCTGGAGCGGTTGGCAGGCGAGGTTGAGGCCGCCCGGCATTCGGGCGATATCGCAAAGGACACGCAAAAGGTGGCCGAGTTTCAGGTCGCTCTTTACCGGGCTAGCGAAATGCCCGTACTCGTGCGGCACATCGAAATGCTGTGGCTGCAGACCGGTCCTTACATCCGGCTGTTGCATCCAGATTTCATCCGCATGGTGCAACAAGTGCGCGCAGGATGGCGATATGAGCTATGCGATGCTTTGCGCAAGCGAGACGGTGGCAAGGCGCGGCAATTGATAGAGACCGACATTTCCGAAGCCCTTACTTATTTAGCGAATCTTTTCGACGCGGCTGCATTGATCAACCACGCGTGAGAGCTTCGGCTGTTGAGCGTGGAGTGATGGGACCACGCCGCTTTCTATTGAGCGGAACGAAGTCCATTCAACATGCCCAATACCCCTCTGCTCAGCGCACCGCGAACCAAGCCCCCTCCAGGCTGCCATTCATGCCGCAGAATGGCGGGCCGAAGCCGTCGTTGGCCACACCGGCGGGCGGCGTTTCACGCACCATCAGCACGGCGCCGCGGCGCGTCAGATCCAGGGTCCAGGGCGGCCCGTCCTGATAGCTGACGATCAGGCTGTCGCCGGAGGCGACCGCCTTGCCGCTCAGATCGCAGACCCAGCGGCCGTTGTAGGGCTGGGCCGAGTTGGCCGCCACGAACAATTGGCCGTCGGCGGTTCGGGTGATTTCAATTTCACCCTCGAGGTTCTTCCACTTGCCGACGAAGCCGGCAGCCGGCTGGGGATTGATGGCCTTCAGAAAATCCAGACGGTAGCGCATGCTGGTGCCGATCTCTTTGACGGGAGTGCTTCCCGTAAAGGGCTCGGCATAGATGTTGTCCCGCACGCTCAGGAAATAACGTTGATCGGAGGTCAGCGATTTGACCGCCTCGGCGTCGAGCTTGGCACGCACAGCCTTGTACTGCTGCGCGATGGCCGCGTCCTGGTCAGCCAGCGCCGGGTGCGCGCAAATGGCTTTTTCGACCGGAGACGTGGCTTTGGCGCAGTTGAAAGAGGGGGCAGCCGCGGCGCTGCCTGCCATGGCCAACGATGCTGCAAAGACCAGATGACGGATCATCGTGTGTAGTGCTCCAGGTTGTGTGCAGGTTCGGGCAGCCCGCAGGCGCCGAGATAACGGCGCAGTTTACCGGTGCGGACGTTGTTGGCGCTGTTTGCCGCCTGGGTGACCGTCCGTGCCGCGTCGTGGGCTATTTCTTCCTCTGGCTGGTCTTGGCCTGTTTCCAGAACGCTGCTGCCGCGGGAGACAGGCGGTTCTCGTTCAGGCATGCCAGTCCGACGCGCCGTGCCGTCTTGGGCAGCAAAGGGCGGTAGACCACGCCGGGATAGGTGTCCGGCAGTGCGAGCGATGCCACTACCGATATTCCTTCGCCCTTCTGTACGAACGCCAGAATCGACAGCATCTGGGTCAGTTCATGCGAAATCTTCGGCGTGGTTTCGGATCGCGCGAACATTTTGGCGACCAGGCTTTGTGATCCGGCGTGGGTCAGGATCAAGGGGTGGCGGCCCAGGTGGCGGATATCGATGGATGGCGCCGCAGCCAGCGCATGTCCTTCCGGCAGCACGGCAACCAATTCGTCCTCGGCCAATTGGAGGGTGTCGAAATTGCTTTTCGGCAGGGTGACGACGCCGATCTCCAGTCGGCGCTCGATCAAGTCCTGTTCGATCTCGCCATCGGCTTTCTCGAAGACCCGTACATCGATTCCGGGGTAGAGCTGCCGAAAACGTTGCAGCAGCGGCGGAAGTAGCTGCAACGAGGAACTCAGGCCAAACGATCCCAACCGAAGCATCCCGCTGTTGAGGCCCGCGCTTGCGCCCGCCGTTGCCTGGATGAGATGCATCGCGGCAAACAGGTCGCGCACATGAGGCAGTATCTGCTGCCCGGCATGGGTGAGTTCCAGCTGCGGAGCATTGCGATCAATCAGGTCTGTGCCCAGCGTGGTTTCGAGCGCACGCAGTACGTGGCTGGTGGTGGACGGCGTCATGCCTATCTTGGAGCCGCCGCTGGCGATGCCGTCCGACGCAGCGAGCGACAGGAATAGCTCCAGTTGACGCAAGGTTGGCGCATTGGGTCCAAGTGGAGATGTCATATTGAATTCAAATTCAATTGTTGTTGAATTCTTTGAATTCTAGACTTATTCCCGTTGCCACCGGAAAAAGTCCATGCTCTCGCCACTCGTTTCCACTCTGCGTTCCTCACCCATCCAGGTCATGGCAGAGCAGACCCGCCAAGCCATTCAACAGGGCCGCAGCGTCATCGACATGACGCTGGGCGAACCCGATTTCCCGACGCCTGCCCATATCTGCGAGGCCGCGGCGCGCGCCATCGCCGGCGGCCAGACGCGCTACACGCCGATCAACGGCACCCCATTGTTGCGCGAGGCGATCGTCGAGAAGTTCCGCAGGGACAACGGCATCGAATGCACGCCGGCGCAGATCAATGTGGCTTGTGGCGGCAAGCAGGTGATCTATCAGGCTTTCCTGGCCACCTTGTCGCCTGGCGACGAGGTGATGATCCCGGCGCCGTATTGGGCGTCCTACAGCGATATCGTGTCGATGAATGGCGGCGTGCTGCGCCCCTTGGCGACGACGCCGGACGAGGCCTACGCGCTGCATCCGCAGGCGCTCGAGGCTGCCATCACGACGAAGACCAAATGGCTGGTCCTGAACTCGCCCAGCAACCCCAGCGGCACCGCCTATGCGCAATCGCAGCTGGAGCAGTTCGCCGCCGTCATCCGGGCGAGCCGCAATCAGGACTTCCTGATCATGGTCGACGACATCTATGAACACATACTCTTTGACGGCAGGACTTTCGTCACGTTCGCACAGGTCGCGCCGGATCTCGCGCATCGGATCCTGACCGTCAACGGCGTGTCCAAGGCTTACTCGATGACGGGCTGGCGCGTGGGCTATGCCTGCGGTCCCAGGTTCTTGATCGATGCGATGACGAAAGTGCAGATGCAAATCAACTCCCACACGTCCTCGGTGTCGCAGGCGGCCGCAGCCGCCGCGCTCGCGGGTCCGCAGGACGAGGTGCGCCGCCGCTGCGGCATCTTCCAGCAACGCCGCGATTACCTGCTGGCGCAGTTCGCGCAAATCGATGGCCTGGCGACGCCGCGGCCGGAAGGCGCGTTTTACCTGTTTCCCGACGTACGCGGTTTCATCGGTCGCAAGACGCCTGCCGGCCTACGTCTGGAGGATGACGTTGCGCTGGCGTCATACCTGCTGGGCGCGGGCGTGGCTGCCGTGCCGGGTTCGGGTTTCGGCATGCCGGGATTCATGCGCCTTTCGTACGCGACTTCCGATCAAAACCTGCAGATCGCAGCCGCCCGCATGGCCGCCTCCCTGGGCAATCTTCAATAGCCGCGGCGTTTGCCGCCGCCATTTTTCAAGCACTCGTATCAAAGCCTTCCTAAAGGGGAATGTTGCATGTCCACGGTTTCGCAGATCATCGGTAAACGCCTGTACGAAGCAGGGTGCCGCCACGCATTCGGGATTCCTGGCGGCGAGGTCCTGTCCGTCATGCGTGGACTGGACGAAGCGGGGGTCAAATTCACTCTGGTCAAGCATGAGAACTCCGGCGGCTTCATGGCGGAGGGAGTGTTCCACCGCACTGGCGCGCCGGGCGTGCTGGTCGCCACCTTGGGGCCTGGCGTGGCCAATGCGGTGAACGTGGTGGCCAATGCGCTGCAGGACCGCGTGCCCATGATCTTCCTGACCGGCTGCGTCGACGAGGACGAAGCCGCCACCTATACCCATCAGGTGTTCGACCATGCCGCCCTGATGCGGCCGATCACCAAGGCCTCGTTGCGCATGACGCCGGGCAATGCAGAGGCCATCATGGACAAGGCATTGGCCATAGCAATGGACGATCCCCCCGGACCGGTTCATGTCGACGTGCCGATCAGCGTGGCCATCGCCGAGGCCGCTGTGGCCAGGGGCGCCCGGCGCGTCCAGCCGGCCCCGGCCGTTCCCGCGCATACCGAGCAGCTCGAATTGGCACGGTCGTGGTTGGGCAATGCCAAGCGCCCCGTCATCATTGCCGGCGTGGAGGCCCTGCATCATCGGGCGGAGGAGCAGGTCCGCGCGCTGGTGCAGAAGCACCGGATCCCGCTGATCACCACGTACAAGGCCAAGGGCATCATCGACGAGCGTGACGATATGGCCGTGGGCGGCATGGGCCTTTCGCCGAAGGCCGACAGCATCGTGCTGCCGCTGATCAAAGAGGCGGATGTGGTGCTGTTGCTGGGCTATGACCCGATCGAAATGCGGGTGGGCTGGCGCAACATCTGGGAAGACGGCGCGCACGTGATCGAGCTGTCCTCGAACCGCAATACGCATTACATGCACCAGTCGGCGATCAGCTTCGTGGGCGACATCAAATGCGGGGTGGAGGTGTTGGCCGACGGCTTGCGCACCGCATCGGAATGGCAGGACGACGAGGTCAGGGCCATCAAGCGTGCGCTGGCGAGCATCTACCGCGTCGACGAAGAATGGGGCCCCGGCGCCATCGTGGATGTCGCGCGCGCGGAAATGCCGGCCAATACCGTGGCGTCGGTCGACAGCGGCGCGCACCGCATCCTGCTGTCCCAGACCTGGCAGTGCTACGAGCCGCGCACCTTGATGCAGTCGTCGGGTCTTTGCACCATGGGTTGCTCCTTGCCCCTGGGCATAGGCGCCAAGCTGGCGGAGCCCGAACGCCCCGTGGCGGTCTTCACGGGCGATGCCTGCCTGGAGATGACACTGGGCGAGTTGGCGACCGCCCGGGACGCCAAGACTCCGGTCATTGTCTTCGTGTTCGCGGACGAATCCCTGTCGCTCATCGAGATCAAGCAGCGCGGCACCGGGCAGCCAAACCTGGGGGTGGATTTCCCCGGGACGGACTTTGCGGCCGTGGCCAGGAGCATGGGTGGCCTGGGCTTCGACGTGCAGGACCGCGCGGGCCTGGCGCGAGCGATACGCGAGGCCCTGGCGGCAAAGACGTATTCGATCATCTCCTGCCGCATCCCGCGCAAGGCGTACGACAACCGGATCTGAGGCACGCGCGGGACGGATTGCAGCAACCAGGCAGGAGAGTGCTTCCAGCTTCAAAAAAACCAAGGGGAATGCCTAATGAAGCGACGCTGTTTTCTCAGGGTATGTGCTGTATCGATGGTCGCGGCGCCCGTGGTGGCGCGGGCCCAGGACCGCATCGTCAGGATCGTGGTGCCGTTCGCGCCAGGAGGCTCTGGCGATCTGATTCCACGCATTGTTGCGCCGGCGATGTCGGAACGGTTGGGCATGACGGTGATCGTGGAGAACCGGGCCGGTGCCGGCGGCGCGATCGGCGCGGGCTATGTGGCGCGCGCGCCCGCCGACGGGCTTACGCTGGGGGTGGCGACCGTGAGCACGCATGCGATACAGCCTGCGGTGCTGGCAAAGCCGCCGTACGACCCGTTGAAGGATTTCGCGCCCATCTCCAACCTGGCTCGGGTGCCCAATGTGATCTCCATCAATCCGGGCCTGCCAGCGCAGGACATGGCAGAGTTCATCGAACTGGCCAAGCAGCGCGGCGGCGACATCACCTACGGGTCGCCGGGAGTGGGCTCGCTGGGGCACATGATGGGCGAATTGCTTGCCCAGGCCACGGGCGCGCCCATGCGGCACATTCCGTACCGTGGGGCCGGCCCGGCGTTGCAGGACGCCATCGCGGGCCACGTGGACGTGCTGTGCGACAACCTGCCCGCGTCATTGCCGCATATCCAGGGCAAGCGCTTGCGCGCGCTGGGGGTAGCCTGGCCCGGCAGGGTGGAGCAGCTGCCGGACGTTCCTACTTTTGCGCAGGTCGGTGTGCAGGCACTCAATGACCCTGCCTGGTTCGGCTTGGTTGCGCCCGCAGGAACGCCCGCGGCATTTGTGCAACGTGTCAGCGAGGCGGCCGCCGCCGCGCTGAAGAATCCGGAGGTGGCCAGCCGCATCACGCAGTTGGGCGCGGTGCCTCAAGGCGGCATGCCGGAGGCGTTCATGGCCGATATCCAGTCCGAACTGGACAAATGGCGTCGTGTCGCCAAAGCCGGCAACATTTCCCTGGAGGCCAATTGACTGATCAATCTCTTGATTGTTCCAGCGAAGCGCTAGCCTGGCTGGAATCGTTGATCGCCTGGCCCACCGTATCCGGCAGCAACTCCAACCTTGAGTTGCTGGCGCAGGCGGAATCATTTCTGCGCAAGATCGGTTTCGCGGTGCGCTACACATACAGCGAGGACCGCAAGCGCGCCAACCTGTTCGCCAGCCTTGGAGGCGGCGCGGGCGGAATCCTGCTTTCCGGCCATACGGATGTCGTGCCGGTGGCGGGGCAGGATTGGACTCGGGATCCGTTTCGCCTGACCGACGAAGGCGAGCGGCTCTACGGCCGCGGCACGTGCGACATGAAGGGCTTTCTCGCCTGTGTGCTGGCGACCGTGGGGCGCCTGGGCAGCGGCAGGCTGGCCCAGCCCGTGCATATCGCGCTGACCTACGACGAAGAGATCGGCTGTGTAGGCGTGCGAGGGTTGCTGGCTGACCTGCGGCAGCACGGCATTCAGCCGTCCGCGTGCATCGTCGGCGAGCCGACCCGGATGGAGGTGGTGCGTGCGCACAAGGGCCGCCATTCCTGGCGCTGCAATATCCGGGGCAGGGCAGAGCACTCGTCACTGAGTGGCCTGGGCGTGAATGCCGCGCAGACGGCTTGCTTCCTGGCGGCAGAAGTCGCGGCGCAGGCTGAGGCATTGCAGTCTGCAACGCGTGACGAAGGCTTTTATGTGCCGTTCTCGACGATGGCGGTCTGCCGCGTGCATTCCGGACATGCGTCGAATGTGATCCCGGAGGAGGCAGAGTTCGACTTTGACCTGCGGTTCCTGCCAGGCGTCGATCCCGACTCCGTATTGGCGCCCATCCATCAGCGCGCCCGGGAGCTTGAGGGGACGATGCGGCAAAGGGTCTCGGAATCGCAGGTGCTGCTGATGCGGAGGACATCGGTGCCCGCATTGGTGCCTCGGGCGGATACCGACATGCTGGTGGAGGCCCTGTTCCGGGCAGGGGCTCAGGCCGGCGGGCACGTGGCCTACACAACGGAAGGCGGGCTCTACCAGCAAGCCGGCATTCCGGCCTTGGTTTGCGGGCCAGGCGACATCGCTCAGGCTCACACGGCGGATGAGTACATCCTGCGCAGCCAGCTCGGGACGTGCGAATCCGTGCTGGAACGGCTGCTGGCAGGCGGGCCGTGATACGCATAGGCGCGGCAGAGGCGACTGCCTCCTGCCTGCTGCCGCCGCTGTTGGTACGTTGGGCCCAAACACATCCTGGCGTACCCATACGGCTGCGGGTTCTCAGCCCCGCAGCCATTTGTGCCGGTTTGCGGGAGAACGAGCTGGACGTCGGCTTCATGCATGGTGTCGACGGGACGGCTGGATTGCTTGCCCGTCGCTGGATAGAAGAACCGTGGCTGGTCGTCGCGCGGCCGCAGCATCCCTTGGCGCAGGGCGTGGCGCCGATATCGCTGGACATGATGCGCCACCAAGCCCAATGGGCGTGGCTGGTGACGTCGGCAACTGCCCAGGACGCGGTACGGCGAAGATTCGAGAGTGGCGTCGGCGCCTTGGATATTGCGCTCGGATTAGGTTCGGTCCAGGCAGTAATAGCTATCGTCCAGAGCAGCGACCTGCTGGCATTTTTGCCGCGCCACGCCGTGCAGCCCGCCCTGCATCGAAACGCCCTGGCTACGCTGGAAACGGAGGGCATGCCGTTGAACATATCGCTTGAAATACTCAGGAACCCCGACGTGCGGCTGTCTGGGCCAGTGGCGGATTTCCTGGACTTTTGCCGCGCAGAGGCGGCTGCACTTTCATCAATGCTGGACTGGGGCGCGCTGACGAACCCGGGTTCCTGACCGCGCTCAGGTGTTGCGCGCCAATGTCGAGAACCTGTTCAGCAAGGATTGCCGGGTCGCAAACGGATCGGGCGGCGCGGAGTTGAATACGCTGCGGCTCTTCATGCTGCCGGCCGCGATGGACTTCTGATGATCCCGGGCGCGGCCGAGGCATGGGTTCGGATCGGCTGCCTACGCAGGAAGTCAATCAAAAAAATATAAGTCATTGATTTTTATCGAGTTGCGCTGAAAATTCGACCGGATTGCGGAACCGTACCTGCAGATTTCCGGTCCATTGAGTTTTTTCCAAATATATAATTCATCTGATAAGCATTCGCATTTAAATATTGGAATGATGAATTGTGTCCAAGAAAACTCCGTTGACAATCGCGCTGTGCGCCCAATGCTTCAGCCCGGCCGTTGCGCTGTCCTTGATGCTTCCCGCTGGCGCCAGTGCCCAGACCGCCGCGCAAACCACGACGCTGCAGCCCGTCACCGTGACTGCAGGGTCGGTGTCGGATGAGGATTTACCTGCGCCTTACGCCGGAGGGCAGGTGGCACAGGGCGCGCGTCTGGGTTTGATGGGCAACCAGGACGTGATGGATACGCCCTTCAACGTCACCAGCTATACCTCCGAGCTGATCCAGAACCAGCAGGCGCGCACGCTTGCCGACGTCATGGCGAACGACCCTTCGGTGCGGTTCACGACGTCGAGCGGACATGCCTATGAGAACTTCCGGATCCGGGGCTTCGACGTCAATCAGAACGATGTGGCGATCAATGGCATGTATGGACTGGCGCCCATGGGCCGCACCTCGTTGGAATTCGTCGAGCGGGTGGAGGTGTTGAAAGGCCCGAACGCCTTGTTCAGCGGCATGGCGCCCAGCGGCGCCGTGGGCGGCACGATCAACCTGGTGCCCAAGCGCGCGGAAGACACCCCCAATGCCACCTTCGGTGTGAACTGGCAGGCCGACGGCCAACTGGGCACGACCATCGATGCCGGCCGCCGTTTCGGCTCGGCCAATGAATGGGGCGCGCGCGTCAACGGTTCTTTCAGCGATGGCGCCACCACGCTGGACGGCCAATCCAGAAAGCGCGAGTTCCTGTCCGCAGGGTTGGACTATCGCAGCAGCGCTTTCAGCGCGTCGATAGACGCTTATCACAGCCAAGAGTCGTTCTCGGGCGGCACGCCCGCCATGTTCTGGTTCGGTGGCTCCGTCGTGCCCGACGCGCCCGATCCCCGTATCAACCAGTTCAGCACGGGCTACGGCAGCATCCAGAGCAACGCCGTCATGGCGCGCGCCGAGTACCGCTTCAATGACAGCGTGTCGGCATTCGCCGGCGTGGGCAGGCGCGACAGCCATCAATCGGGCCTGATCAACGGCACCCATGCGCGGCAGATCGACGCCAATGGCAATTTCACCGGTTCGATCATCGGGCAGCGCGCCTACACGGACGCCACCTCTGCCGATGCTGGTCTGCGTTCGCGCTTCATCACGGGCAGCGTGCGACACGAACTGGTGCTCCAGGCTTCCCTGCTGAAGCTGGAGGACGGATCGGCCACCGGGCCGGCATCGACTTTCAAGTCCAATATCTATGACCCGATCACGCCGGTCATGCCGGCGGTACCCGGCAGCGCACCCAAGACCGCCGAGAACACGCTGTCCAGCCTGGCGCTGGTGGACACCATGTCCTTCTTCGACGACAAGCTGCTCCTGACTGGCGGCCTGCGCAACCAGCGCGTGAAGACCACGAATTTCGACAAGACGGGCAAGACGACCGCGCGCTACGACGAGAATGCCGTGACGCCCGCTTTCGCCATCGTCGTCAAGCCCTGGGGACCGGACGTTTCGCTGTACGCCAACTACGTGCAGGGCCTGAGCAAGGGCGATAGCGTCACGGACACCACGGCCAGCAACTATGGGCAGGTGTTCGCGCCCTACAAGACCAAGCAGCAGGAGCTGGGCGTCAAGTGGAACGCTGGCACCTTTACCAATACCTTGGCGTTCTTCCAGATCGACAAGCCCATGCTGGTCACGGAAGGCTCTACGTCCAAGCCGACGTACGCGGACGGCGGCGAGAAGCGCGTCCGTGGCGTGGAATGGAATACCTTCGGCGAGCTGGCTCCAGGTGTGCGCGTGCTGGGCGGCGTCACTTATACGCAGGGCACGCAGGTCAAGACTTCCTATGGTCGCTATGACGGCAACACCGCGGTGGGCGCGCCGCGCTGGCAGGCCAACACCGGACTGGAATGGGACACGCCGTGGGTGCCCGGCCTGACGCTGAGCGGGCGCGTGCAGGCTACGTCGAGCCAATACGCCGACGCAGCCAACAAGCTGCAGATTCCGGGCTGGGGCCAATTGGACCTGGGCGCCCGCTACGCCACGCAGATCAACGGCCGGGACGTGGTGCTGCGCCTGAACGTCAACAACGTGTTCGACAAGCACTATTACGCCGGCAGTTTCAGCGACACGACGCCTATCGTGACGCTGGGGCCGGCGCGCACCGTTACCGCCTCCGCCAGCATCAGTTTCTGAACGCCGACTCCTGTTCCGGACAGCCGGTCCGGAGCAGGAATCGGCGGTCAGGTAGCGGACCTTGCATCCAGGGATGACCATGGAAGTCCTGATACTCCTCAGCCTGGCAAGCCTGTTCGTGGGCTGCTTCTGCATCTATCGCGCTTCGCCGAACCAGCGTTGGGGCGTAGATTCCTGGCCAGTTCTGCCCGCCCGCGCCGCGGGCTTTCTGCTGCTGGCGCTGGGCGGCTGGGGCTGCCTGCGCGCATTCTCTGCCGTTGCGGCTGTGTTCGTGTTCTGTACGGCCCTGATGCTGTTCTTTAGCCTGATCCCCTATCTGGGCGTGCTGGCAGGCTTGCGCCGAAGCGATACGCATGAAGCCCGCTAAACCCGCGCCGATCCGGCGCGACTGGATATCCAAGAGCCTGGCAGGCGCGTTGCTCGGCTTCGCGCTGGCCATGGGCGCAAGCGCGGCGCTTGCCGCATTGACTGGCGGCATTCCTTTGGCAACGCGCTCGCAGCTGGCCATGTGGCTGGTGCCTCCGGTCTGGCTCGGCATCGCGAGCACGGTCTACTTTTTCGCCAGCGGCCTGCGCGCCTGGATCTGGCTGGGCGGCGCCTGCGTGCTGCTCTATGGCGGGCTGTATCTTGCCAAGGCGATCTGAGGAGGGCCCGCGACCATGAAAGCCGACTACATACGCATCTACAAATCGGTCCATACCTGGACGGGCATCCTGACAGGCATGGCGCTCTTCATTGCCTTCTATGCCGGCGCGCTGACGGTGTTCAAGGAGCCCCTGACCCGTTGGGCAACGCCGCCCGCAGCCGTCGCGCCCGTGCCGCTGGACGAGACGCCAGGCCTCATCGTCAGAACGCTTGCGGCGCGGCCGGACGTGGCCAAGGGATTCAGCATCCATCTTCAGGATGCCGAGCACGTGCCGGCGCGCATGGCTTGGGAAGTGCGTGATGGGCAGGCCGACGACCATGATGAGTCGTCGCTCCGCCATTACGCGGCCTATCTGGATTCGGGCGGCGAACTGCGGCTGGAGGAGTCCTCGCCCAGCGGGCTGATGTCGTTCATCGACGTGCTCCACCGCGTAGTGGGGTTGCCCGTGGATAGCGACCCCAACCGCTGGTTCATGGGCATCGTCGCATCGCTCTATGCAATCGCCCTGGTGTCGGGCGTGATCGTGCTGCTGCCGTCGCTGGTCAAAGACTTCTTCGCCCTGCGGGTCGGCAAGAACCTGAAGCGCATGTGGCTGGACGCGCACAACGTGGTGGGCATCGTCTCATTGCCATTTCATATCATCATGGCGTTGAGCTCCGTGGTGTTCGCGTTCCACGACGGCATCTACGACCTGCAGGATAAGCTGATGTACGAAGGCAAGCTGGAATCCGTCTTCCAGCGTGCCGGCGGCAACGCGCCCGGTGGCGAGGCCAGGAATCCCGCAGACATGCTGACGCCCCGGGAACTGCTGGTTCAGGCGCGCGGCCTGGCGCCGGGCTTCGAGCCCGACACGTTGCAGTATCAGCAAGTCACCGGCCCGCGCGCCATCGTGCGTGTCTGGGGCAAGGACGACAGTGCGGTGTCGCCGCGCGCGCGGGGCGGCTTCGTGGCGCTCGACCCTTACACCGGGAAGGTGCTCAATCGCGATTATCTGCCGGGCGGGCAGGACGCGCCCAACCTCTGGGTCAGCAGCCTCTTCGCGCTGCACATGGCTTCCTTCGGGGGCGCGGAGGTGCAGTGGCTCTATTTCCTGCTGGGACTGGCGGGCGCATGGCTGTTCTATAGCGGCAACCTGCTGTGGATAGAAACGCGCCGCAAGCGCAGCAACCGGCAGACCGGCGAGGTTCCGGTGCAGCGGTTGGACACAAGGCTGATGGCATCGGCGACCGTGGGCGTCTGCCTGGGATGCGTATGCGGCATTTCCTTGATGATGGTCGCGTCCAAATGGTTGAGCGGGCATGTAGGTGATCTGAATGCCTGGCTCCAGGGGCTGTACTACGCGGCGTTCTTCGCCAGCGTGGCCTGGGCTTTCCTGCGCGGGGGCGCGGCAGCGTGCGTACACCTGCTATGGCTGGCGGCAGCGTTGACGCTGGCGATACCGGCGACCTCGCTGGTGGGCGGCCTGCTGCCCGCCACCGGGCTTTGGGCGCACACGTCGGCCGCGGCGCTGGCAGTGGATGCGACGGCATTGGCGGCAGCGCTGGGGTTTGCCTGGATGGCAAAGGCCAGTGCACGCAGGATCGGGCGGGGCGAGCCCGACAGCGCATGGGCGCCGAGACGGCTCGCTGCGCGCGAGGGATAGCGGATCGCGGCGAATGCGCCATGAAAAAATGAACGGATGAATATGCGTAGAAAGAACAGATTGGAATGGCGGGATTGGATGTCGTCGGCGGCGCTGGCGGTCTCGATGGCCGTCGTGACACCGGGCATGGCCGCGGCGCAGTCCAAGCAAGGCGCCGTGACGCCCGAGGCTCACGTGGACGAGCGGATTTCGCTGCAAAAAGGCGAATTCCTTGCTGGTACCTGGGCCGCCGACTCCGGCGTGACCCTGGATCTGTTGGACAGCGACGGCCAGCACGTGCGTCGGCTGAGCGACCCGGAAAAACCGGCCGGGGCGCTGATGCTGGTGGCGCCGGCGGACGGCTTTTACACGGTGCGCGCGCAGGGCCAGGGCGTGTTCAGGTGGGCCGTGACGGAACGTTTGCCCCGTGCCGAACAGCGCGCGCCAGCGCCTGCGCTCGACAGCCCGCGCCTGGCCGCGCTGGCGGCGACACTGACCGCAGGCGGAACGACGGAAGACTTCTGGGCAGAGGTGGCTCAGCAAGGCGCGCCGCTGGTCGAAGCCGCCGATGCCCAACATGACCGCGTCACGTTCCTGTGGCGTGGCGCCGAGCGCAACGTGCGCCTGTTCGGCGGGCCGTCGTCGGACCATGCGCAATTGGCGCGCCTGGGCGATTCCGATGTATGGCATGCCAGCTTTGTCGTCCCACGATCCACGCGGCTGTCATATCGCCTGGCGCCCGATGTACCGGAGCTCCCGGGCTCCGGCATGGCGCGGCGCCGCGCGATCCTGGCCACGGCGCAGGCCGATCCGCACAATCCCAAGGCTTACCCCGAGCGCGGCGTCGACGCGTTTCAAACCTATTCCATGCTGGAGCTGGCGCAAGCGCCGCCGCAGCCCTGGGTCGAAGCCCGCGCGGACGTGCCACGGGGAACGGTCGAGGCCAGGGAGCTGCGCAGCAATCTCATGCGCAACACGCGCAAGATCCACCTGTACCGTCCCGCGGGTTGGCAGCCCGGTGCCGCAAACAATCATGTACTGGTGCTATTCGATGCCGGCGCCTACCTGGGCCGCGTGCCCACACCGACCATCCTGGACAACATGATCGCGGCGGGCGTCATTCCACCGACCGCGGCGCTGCTCATCGACAACCCCACGGCCGAATCCCGCAGCCAGGAGTTGCCGCCCAATCCGGACTTTGCCGACTTCCTCGCGAAAGAACTGATGCCGTGGGCGCGCAAACAAGGCATCGGCGCGCCAGCCGCGCGTACCGTCATCGGCGGCTCCAGCTACGGCGGTCTGGCGTCGGCCTATGCTTCGCTGCGCCACCCCGAGGTGTTCGGCAATGTGCTCAGCCAGTCCGGTTCCTATTGGTGGTCGCCCGCGGGCGAAGAAGACCAATGGCTGACGCGGCAATTCGTCGCGGTGCGCAAGCTGCCGGTGCGATTCTTCCTCGGGGCCGGCCTGTTCGAATCGGGACGCGGCGGCCAGCCGGGCATTCTGGAGACCAACCGGCATCTGCGTGACGTGCTGCTTGCCAAGGGCTATCTGGTGACGCACCGCGAGGTGGCGGGCGGGCACGATTACCTGGTCTGGCGGGGAACCTTGTCGGATGGGCTGCTGGATTTGATCGGCACGGGCAAGCAGGGCGGCGGGCAAGTCCAGCCTTAGGGCTGATAGGCCTGCTCAGGCGGCGTCTTCGGACGCCGCTCCATTGTCATCCCACCAATCGCCCAGCGCATCCAGCAGTGGCACGAGCGTCTTGCCCGAAGGCGTGAGGTCATACTCCACGCGCCGCGGATAACCGTCGAAATCGGTGCGCCGGACGATGCCGGCCAATTCCAGCTTGCGCAACTCCAGCGTCAGCATCCGATGCGAAATGGTCGGATTGTCGCGGCGCAGGTCGCTGAAGCGCTTGGTGCCTTCCTTGAGGTAGTAGATCAGCAGCGTCGGCCATCTGCCGCTCAGTATCTGCATGGCTTCTTCGATGGGGCAGCGCGAAACCAGGTCTTTCATGGGAGGGTCATGGTGACAAAAATGTGCGTAATTTACTTAGCCTATCAGATCCGTAGAATTCATTCCGCTGCGCAGCGTGACCCTTATCTACGGAGAAAATCATCTTGGAACCCATTCTTGTTTATGGCTTTCCGCTAGGAAGTTCCATGGGGCTTGTCGCCGCGCTGGAGTGGTTGGGCCAACCCTACCGCTTGTGCCGCGTGGACATGCTTGGGGATATGCGGCTGCCTTCTTATGCGCGGATCAATGCGCGCCACGAGACGCCTGCATTCGTCAGCGAACGAGGAGCAGTGTTCACGGAAACCATGGCGATAGCGCGGTGGATCGAGAACCGGGACAACGAACGCAGGATCAGTTTCGATCCGCTTTCGCCCGAATCCGATCGCATGCATCAGTTCATGGCCTTCCTGAACACCGGCTTCACCGCCGCCTTCACCCCGCATTGGGTCGCCCTGGAAATGGATCCGCCCGATCCGGCGTTGCAGCAAACGCTGCGCGATTGGGGCGCGCAGCGCGTCATCGAGCGTCACGACAAGCTGGAGGCAATGTTGGGCGACACGGCGTTCGCGGTGGGCGACCATCCGACCTTGGCGGACGCGGTGCTGGTCGGCGTGGCGCGCTGGCTGGATTTCCATGAGGTCGCCGCAAAGTCCCGCTGGCCCAAGCTGGCGGCGCTGCGGCAGCGTCTGGAAAGCGATCCGGCAGTCCAATATGCCATCGCACTGGAAGATGGCGAAAGCCCCGCCTACTCGGGGCTCTGCAAGGGCCATGTTCCGCTGGAAACGGTGATCGCGACCTACGGGAAGTAGGCCCCGCGCGTACCGCTACGTACGCGGCGTTTCGCCTTCCTCGCGGGCTTCGAGTTCGTTGCCCAGCACCTCGGCCGAATCCTCGCCGCGCGGCGCGGGTTCCAGCGGGCGTCGGGTGTGCCCGGCCGCGCGGGCGTCCTCGCCTTCGTCGGTACGCTCGGATTGCATGAAGACATTCGCCGGTGGCGCGTATCCCCGCTTGTCCTGGCCGAAGTACACCACGGTGTGCGGGTAGGGCAGTTCGATGCCGGCGGCGTCGAAGTGCTTTTTCAGGAGCCGGTTGTAGCCGCGCTGCACCGCCCATTGCATGCCCGGCGTGGTCTTGATCAGGATCCGGATGGTCACGCCCTTTTCGTTGACCGCGGTGACGCCGGCGACCGTGATGTCTTCGAGGATCTCGGGTCCCAGCACCGTGTCGGTCATCAGCTCGGCGAAGGCGGCGCGCAGATGCGCGATCGCGTCGTCCACGCTTTCGCGATGCGCGATGGTGTATTCGCCCAGGTGATAGGAGAAGTCGCGCATGTGGTTAGTCACCACGTCCACGGACGAGAACGGCACCAGATGGTAGCCGCCGTCCAGCGTGCGTATGCCGACCGAGCGTATCGTCATCTTCTCGACCGTGCCGAATACGCCGGCGACTTGCACCACGTCGTTCTCGTTCATGCCGTTCTCGAGCTGGATGAAGATCCCCGTGATGATGTCCTGGACCAGCTTCTGCGCGCCGAAGCCGATAGCCAGGCCGACCACACCCGCGCCGGCAATCAGCGGCCCCACGTCGATGCCGATCTGCGACAGCAGCACCATCAGCGTCATGGTCACGATGACGATCAGCGCGGCGTTGCGGAACAGCGCCAGCAGGGTGCGCTCGCGCGCGCTGGGCATGCCGCGGCCTTCGCGCTGGCTGAGGCGGTGCTCGATGATGCTGGCGATCACGGTCCAGGCCAGGGCCGCGATCAGCAGCACGATGACGATGTTCACCGTCATCTTGATAGCCGCGCCGCCGGCATCCGAGGCCAGCCACCGCGACAGGTCGAAGGCGCGCCACGCGTCCAGGACCAGCAGCACCAGGACGATGCGGATGATGAGGCCGATCAGCTTCAAGGTGGCGGGCACATAGGCGTTGACGCGCGCCTCCAGCAGCGGCAGGCGTTTGCGCAAGTCGTCCGGCAGCCTGATGGGCTTGGCCAGTACGGTGTTCAGCAGCAGGATCAGCAGGCTGCCCACGCCGATCACCAGCAGGGTTTGCGCGGTGGCGCGGGCCATGAAGGGCAGCGCGTTGGTCGGATCCACCTGGCTGACCACCAGCAGGATGGTGAAATAGCCTATGCCCAGCACATGCCATACGCGCGCCAGGATGTGCAGCCGCGAGCCCATGAACGTGGTTGCGTTGGCCGCGCGCTGGTCCAGGTGTCCACGCACCGTCTGGCGGTTGCGCCAGATGACGCGCACGGCGTAGACGTAGACCGCCAGCATGATCAGCAGGTTGGCCAGCCGGCCGAGTGCGGGCGACAGCGACGCCGAGACCACGGGGTCTATCAGCAGCGTGCCATAACCGGCTGCGGTGGCAATGCGCAGCAGCCACGCATTCCAGTACCTGGCGTTGTCGTCCGTCATGGGGAGGAGGCGCAGGTGCGGATGCTTCACCGCGAACACCGTGCGGATCAGCACCTTGACGATTTCCACCGACACGAAGGCTCGCAGGAACACGGCCGCCAGCGTGTCCAGCGTACCGCGGCCCGGCGTGCCCCACAGGGCCGCGGCGCCGCCCGCCATGGCGGCGAGCAGCACTACGCCCGCATCGATGGCCAGCGCGCCCACGATGGCGCCCGCGCGGCGGGACAGCACGCGCATGGAGGTCGGCGCGCCGCGCTTGGGAGGCGCTTCGGGGTGATGGCGCTGTTCGGCGACCCAGCGGTCGATGCGGCCGTAGATGTACATGGCGATCATCCGCAGCAGGATGAAGGCGAGGATGGCGGCGGCGGCAGCCAGCGCGAGAGGCTTCAAGGCATGGCCCGCGGCGTCGCCGTCCATCCGCAGGCTGTCGCCCGAGGCCAGCGCGCGCATGTCTTCCACGCCCTGGCCCATATCGGTCGCCAGGCCGGTCAGAAAGCGCTGGACGTTGTCGGCCATGCGTTCCTGCAGGCCGGGTTCGGCGGGGACTGGGGCCGCGCCCGTGGCGCGGGGAGCAGTTGGCTTCGCACCCGCTGCCTGCGTCCGCAGTTCGTCCACCAGCGCCTTGCGTGCCTCGGGATTCTCCAGCAGGTCGGCCAGCGCGGCCGGGGTCAGGGCGGAAGATGATGTCGCCGCCGCCTGCGGTTGCAGCAGCCCGGCGGCCTGGGCTTGCCAGGATAAGGACAGGCAACACAGCATCGCCGCCAGCAGCAAGGCTGCCAGCCAGGGCCTCTCGCGTCTGCGCCGCCGATGGGGGCCGGCGTGGATGTGGGGCGGGAAAGGAATCGATGCTGTCGTTGCGGGTCCAACCACTAGGGAATCTCCTGTGCGATCTGGTCAAAAAATGGGGCGGGGTCGAGTCGCGCATTAAGAAATGTCGCGCGTGGCCGTTATTGCAAGTGGCTCAACTCTGGTCTGGAGCTTTTCATGGCCTCCAAGTTCTTACTCCCGGCGTTGGGACTACTGCTGGCTGGCGGCGTCGGCCCGGCGGTCCACCAGGCAGAGTCCGCGCCTCTTGCGCCGATGCTGGTGCGCTTCACGGTCCCCAGCCTCTGCACGGTCAGCCCGGGTCCGGCCCGGCCGGCGGTGCGATGTTCCCAAGGAACGCCCTGGCACGCGCAGCGCGCGGCGGGCGAACAGCACTGGACGGTGGTGTTCTGACCATCAGAATTCGATGGTGGCGGTCACCACATCGCTGTATTGCCCCGGAACTGGCGCTGCCTGCGCGGGTACCCGTCCATAGACCTGTACCTGCTGGATGTTGCCGGTCCCCGTGCCCGTGACGAATGCCGTGCCCGCGGTGCCGTCGCCCCAGGGAACCGTGCGGTCCGCCGACGTGTGCAGGTCATACCTTACCAGCCGCGTGCCGCTGGTGTCTCGCAGGTAGCGCTGGCTCACGGTGCCGTTTTGGCCGCCGTTCAGGCGTATCCGGTAGGCATCGTTGTTGGTGCAGCGCACCGCCAACGTCGTATTGGCCAGGCGGGCAGAGCGAAAGTCTGCCATCGAGCCGAAGTTCAAGGGGTTGGCGGAGATGGTGCAGTTGTTGGTCACATTGGCGCGCACCGTGAAGTTGTAGCTGCCGCGGGAGGTCAGCGATGCGCACGCGGGCCGGACCAGGATGGAGAAGCCGTAGTTGAAGGTCGCCACGCCAGGGAAGGTTTCCGAGTAGGCGGTGGTGGCGTTATTGGCCGTCGGCACCGTGTATTGGCCTGGCAGGATCTGCCCGGTGATGGGCTGGTTGACCGTGGCCTGGCTTCCCAGCAGGGGCTGGGTGAGGTCGACGACGACGGGCGTCGAGCCGTTGGCGCTCGAACCCCACGGCGGACTCATGGACGAGCTCGGCGCAAGCCGGTACTGCAGGCGGTTGGCGCCATTAGCCATCTGCCGCGGGTCTTGCACGGTTGATCCGCTGCCGATGCCCAGGCTCACGCACACCCGGGCATAGCCCCCTGTGAGCAGTCCCCAAGTGCAGGTCACACTCAGCGTGCCGGTCTGCGTCACCGACGAGCCGAGCACCGGATTGAGGTTCGGAAATGTGATGGGGGCCATGGACACGGTGCAGGTCTGCGCCTGCGCGCTGTTTCCCCCGAGCCACAGGGCCGCCAGCAACAACGCGGCAATCAGCTGTTTCATGGCTGCGGCTCCACGCAAGCCACCGGTCCCAGACGTGGCAGGCTGCCGTCTGCCGGCGCTTGGAAGGCGAACCGCGCAGTGCAGGCAAGATCCTGTCCCCGCACGTCCAGATGATTGAGCTTGCCCAGATTGCGCACGAAGGTCTGGCTGCCGTAGCCCACCACGCTTTCGGACCCGCTTTCCCTGTGCACGACCTGCGCGCCCACCGGCAGCGGCTTGCCGTCGCCGTCCACCAGATCGATCGTGGCCGCGGCTTCCCGGGTGATGCCGAACTCCGCCAGCACGCCGGAACGGGACTGCGGCACCACGTCGAGCGCATAGGCGGACACCTGGGCGTTGGGCGGCAGGTCCAGGCCGTCGAGCTCCAGCGTGTTGGTCTGATAGCTGTTCAGGTCCGGCACCACCATATGGCCGTCGGAGCCGGTATGGCCGATGACCCGGTTCTGATGCAGGATGGGCAGGCCCGGCTCGCCGGCGGAAACCAGCGCGAAGCCGTCGTCGATGCGGCGGGACGCCTGCGCCACGCCATCCATGAACACCAGGGCGCCATTGACGTCGAGTTCTCCCGTGGTGCGTCCGTCGTAGCGCTGCGCGCCCAATGTGATTTCGCCGTAGCGTCCCAGGTAGCGGCCCCAGCCTTGTTCGTACCGGCCCGCCTCGTAGGTGCCGGCCTGCACGCCCCAGCCGAATCCGCCGCCATAGTCGGGGCTGCGGATGGCGCTGGCGTTGGTGTATGTGCCGCCGTCCTGGCGTCCGGCCATGGCATTGAGCGAGACGTCGCCCAGGGTGATGCCCAGGCTGAGGAATGCGCCCCGGCTGCTGCTGTCATTGAAGTCCTGATAGGCGCTCATGGTCAGCGTGGCGCGATTGCCCAGGCGGCTGCTGTAGGCTACTGATCCGATATGGGCGGCTTCAACGCCTGGATAGCGTTGGCCGATGTAGCTCAGCGATACGGTTTGCCCGCCGCCCAATGGCACGGCCAGCGTCGCCCTGTCGCTGGCGCGGGGCACCGGGATGCCGTCGTTGCCCGCCAGATCCGCATAATCCGAGATCGCGCGCAGGCTTTGTATGTCGATGGAATAGCGCTCGTCCACATACTGGTAGCCCAGGCCGGCCTGCAGGCCCGTGTTCCGGCCCAGGCTGCCGGCCAGGGACGCATTGATGACGCCCGCCATGCCCAGTTTCGCCAGCATGCCCGCGCCCGCGTTGTACAGCCCGGCGCTGGCTTCGCCATGGGCTTCCACGGTCAGGGCGTTCGAGACGCCGTATTGCCATGTGCCGCTGAACGCCGGATCGTCCTTGTAGTCGAACGATCGCCAGCCGTAGGCGCGGCGCAGAAAGCCGGCTTCGACCGAATAGCTGGACATGCCTTGCGCCAGCAGCCGCGTGTCGATGTAGATGGGAACCGACTGCGAAACCGGCCTGCCCAGGGCGTCGCGCGTGATGAGATTGGCCTGTCCGTAGCCCGTGATGCCGGCCACGTTGTCCACCACGAAAGGGCCGCTGGGAACATTGCCGGAATAGCGCCGGATGTTGTTGATGTAGACATCGACGGCGGAAGGCACCACGGCGCTGCCGGCGAAATCCGGCATGGGAAAGGTGACCAGGTCGGGCCGCAATGAGAAATTGCGCCGCCATTGCAGGCCGCCCATGCGTATCGAGCGCGACCAGGCCAGCGATCCGGAGATGGTGTCGCCCACCTGGGTGGCGGTCAGCGTGGCGGGATCCGAGCGGGTCCAGCTGGAATCGAAGCGGACATAGCGCCGCAGGTCGCGGTACAGATAAGCCGTGCCGGTGTTGCTGAAGACCCCGTGCTGGTCGAAATAGCGTTGTTCGCTCCAGATTGCCAGCGGGTTCTCGCGATCGGTGCGGGCATAAAGATCGTAATTGATGAGCAGGCCCCGATCCGCAGTCGCGGCGGCAACCGGGCTCAAGCCGCGCGCATCGATGCGATTCGGGATGCGATAGCGCACCGGCATGTCAAGATCGACGTCTTGCGCGGCCGCGTCGTAGCGGTACTTCAGGCCCGGAATCCGGTCCAGGGGAACGCGTATCTCGTCCGATATGCCCAGGGCCTGGATATCGATCCCCATCCCCCGCAAGTCCGCGCCGCGCGCCGACAGGCGGCCATGCCGGTCTTCGAAGCGCGCGATTTGATGGCTGGGCTGGCCGCCGAAGCTGACGTTCAGATAGACCTCGATGGCCGCTTGCCCGATGGCCGCCGCCGGGGCGGGTTGCGCTCGCGCGCCACAATGAACGGCTGCGACGGCGAGCATCAGTGTCAGCTGTGCGGTGCGCGCGCAATGTTTCACTTCCCTGTGTCGGCTTGCACGTCCGCCTGGACGGGAACGCTGTTGACCCGCGCATCGACCGTGATCGCCCCGTGCGTCGCGGGTTGGAAGGGCAGCGGCCATTGGCGCGCGCTGCCGCCCAGGACATAGCCCAGCAAGCCGTCCCGCAAGCTGTGGCGCTTGCCATTGATGACGAGCGCCACATCGCTGAGCTGGGCGCGGTGCGCGCCGCTATTGTCGACCCGCAAGGCCCAATCGCGGCCATCGCGTACCAGGGACCATGTCAGGTGCCGTTGCGCCGGAATTTGCGGGGCGGCTCCCACGAACACCGGCACGGAGTAACGCAGCCGCACCTGCACGCCCGTCGCCCGCAATGGGTCGGGCGGCGCGATCTCGTCGATGATCAGGCGATACGACGCTTCGCCCGGACGCTTGGCGGCCTCGGGCTGCAACAGGCGGACGACTTGCGTGCCGCCCGGCGCGATCTGGATCATGGGCGGACTAGCCACCAGGGCCGCGGTCTCCCGCAGCACATCCTCGGTCGTGGTCTGGCGCCAGGCGTAGACGCGGACCTGGCCATAGATGGGCTCGGCGCCTTCGTTGCGCAAGGTCATGCTGGTGGCGCGCTCCGCGCCATCCATGTTCAGGATCACCGGCGAGATCTGCAGGCTGGCGGCATGCGCCTGCAATGCCATGCCGAAGAGACAGGCTCCCGCCGCCTGGCGAACGATCCCAAGCATCGTCATGTCGATCCGGGGCTAGAAGTAGACGGTGGCCGTGACCGTCGATTGATAGGTATCCGGCGCGGGGGCAGCCTGGGGCGGAACCCGGCCGTAGACGGTCAGCGCCTGGGCCGTGCCCGTGCCGGTGCCGCCCACGGTGTCCGTACCCTGGGTGTTGCCCCACACCGTCGTGCGGCCGGCGTTTTGATAGAGCTGGTAGCCCACATTGGTGCCGGTATTGCCAGGCGCCGTGCCTGCGAGCTGACGGTTTGCAATCGTCGACCCCGTGGCGGTCCCGGCATCCAGGCCCACGTTGTAGGGAGTGGTATTGGTGCAGGTGACCCTGAGCGTCGTTTCCTGGTTTACCGGCGCGCTCAAGAGGCCGGTGGACGGAAACACCAGCGGATCGGCCGCAATCGTGCAATTCGCCTGCACGGTCAGGGACACATTGAAAGTCGCCGTCGAACTCCCGTTCTCGTAGACCTGGGCCAGGGCCGCGCCGGGCAGGGAAAAGCCGATAGTCGCAGACAGAATCGCAGCAGAACCGATGGCCTTCATGCTCGCTCTCCTTCAAGTCATGGCTGTAACGACCTTAGCGGAGGGGGCAACGCAATTTATTTCGCATTATTTCCAACTTCTTCGGTTGCTGTCTCAGGAGCGCGTTTTCCGCGCCCATTGAATATCGTTTATCCCGTTGTTGAAACATGACTGTGCTTTGTTCCGTTCTTCGCCTAAAACTGAAAGGAAAAGACACAACTTCGGGGGTATGGACTAGCCTTTGGATGCCGCCGAATTCCTGGATGACGTTCATTTTGAAACGGCGCGGGTCTGCCTAGCCGAACGTAAAGGCGTAAGCCTCTGCGCCTGGCTCCAGGAATTCGATCTGGAAGACCCGGTCGCGGTCCGGCGCCTGCTGGCGGATCAATTGATACAGCTTCTGCCGGTCGATGACTCCCTCGCCCTGTTCATTGACGTCCGTCCCGTGATCGACGAGTGGCGGCCGGCCATCCAGCGTGACGCGAAAGCGCACCGGCCGGCCATCGGCGGATGGGCCCAGCACCATATGCAGGTCGCGCGCGCGAAAGCGCTGGATGATGCGGCCGTGGTTGCCGGTAACCACCGCGCGCTCCGGCTCCAGCCGCCACGATCCGGCCAGCGTCCACTGGTTGGCGCCCAGTCCGGCGGCGGGGACATAGGCCGTGTCCCGGTCCTGCCTGATCGGGGTGCCGCCCGGCGCGTAGCTCGTGGCCTTGCCGTAACCGAGGTAGCTCTCGCCCGAATGCAGCGTTGACCACTGCGGGGGCGCTTCCACGCCGTGAGCCGCGGGCAGGGCGACGCCGCTGTCGGGCAGCGTCCGGCCTGCTTCGGCAAGCAGACGCTGGATCATGCGCTCTGTCTGCGCGTAATCGTGTTCGCCCGCGACGGTGTACCGTAAGCGGCCCTGGCCATCGAGCAGATAGAAGGCGGGCCAGGACTGATTGCGGAACGCGCGCCATATCTTGAACTCGTTGTCCTGGGCGACCGGGTACTGGATGCCCAGATCCGCGACCGCGCGGCGCACATTGGCCGGGCTCTTCTCGAAAGCGAATTCGGGTGTATGCACGCCTATCACTTCCAGCCCCGCATCCTTGTACTTGTCGTGCCAGGTCTTCAGATAGGGCAGCGTGCGCAGGCAGTTGATGCAGGAGTAGGTCCAGAAGTCGACCAGCACGATCTTGCCGTCGAGATCGGTCGCGCTGAGCGGGCCTGAATTCAGCCAGCCGCGGGCGTCTGGTAGCGACGCCAGCGGACCGTTCACGCGCGGCGCCGTTTGGGCGGGTTCGCTCGGACGCAGCTGTTCGACCAGTTGCTGCTCCAGCCGTGCGGCGCCCGGCGCAGAGGCGCTGGACAGGAGCGCGGGGTTCCAGCCGAGCGCCGGCAGGGTAACGCCGGCCAAGACGGCGGCGCCAGCCAACCGGCGCAAACCATGGGCCGCCGGCAGCATGCGGCGCAGGGCTGTCGCCATGCCGCGCCCCAGCCAGAGCGCCGCGGCCAGCGCCACCGCCGCGCCGGATGCGAATGACAGCAACAGCAAGGAGGTCTGGATGTTGGCCCCGTTGAGCGCCGCGCTGGTGAGCAGCAGCCCCAGGATGGGACCGGCGCACGGCGCCCACAGCAGGCCGGTGCCTATGCCCAGCCCGAGGGACAGCAGCGGAGCGGTGCGAGCCGAGCCAGGCGTCGCGCTGGTCAAGCGGTTGCCCAGCGCAACCAGGGGCCTGCTCATCCAGTCGCCCACGGCGGGCAGCAAGAGCGCCAATCCGAAAAGCGCCAGCAATCCCATCGCGGCGTAGCGCGCGCCCTCGCTGAGCGTCACGACCCAGGCTCCGCCGACCGCCGCGAGGCTCGCGACTGCCGCAAAGGCGACCGCCATGCCCGCGAGCAGGGGCAGGGCATGAGTCCGGAATGAACCCGCTCCGCGTGCGAACACGAAAGGCAGGATGGGCAGGATGCAGGGGCTCACGATGGTGAGGACGCCGCCGAGAAAGGCCACAAGAATGATCAGCATGGGGATGCACCGCTATGGGCAGAGTGGGGAAGGGCGCGAGAGCCCGCCTCTGGTTCAGGACTCTCGCTTTTGCCGGCGCGTGCCTATGTCCTTGCGTGCCGTGATGGTCTGGCAGCTCAGCGGGTTGCGCAGCTCGTGCGCCAGCCCGCCGGCAAATAGGATGAGTACGAGCAAGAGCTTGCGCACGTCGATTCCCGTTCAGGACACATGCACGTTCAAGCTCACGTCGATGTTGCCGCGGGTGGCCTTCGAGTACGGGCAAATTTCGTCGGCCGAGTGGGCAATCTGTTCGGCGAGGGCCGGGTCCAGTCCGGGCAGGAACACGTTGAAGCGGGCCTGCAGCAAGTAGGCGCTGCCCGACATGCCCAGGTCCACTTCCACCTCCACCGCGCGATCGGCCGGCAATTGCACTTTCATCTGCTTGGCGATGACTTCCAGCGCGCTGCTGTAGCAGGCGGACCAGGCGCCGGCGAAAAGCTGTTCCGCCGTCGGATGCGGCTGGATATCTTCGAAAGCGTGGACCAGGTCCGGGTTGTTGGGGGTCGAAAGACGGATGTCGAGCCGTTCCTCGCCGCCTTGCGAGGCGTAGTTGCGGGCGAGGGTCGTATGGGTCTTGCCGGTCAAGAGGACTTTCTGGATTTGGGTGGGCATGGTGCGCTCCTGGTAGTTGAAATTTTCATCGAATTCGATTAAATCGTATGCGATTGAAGCGCATGGTAAAGATCGAGAATGCCCAGGTCAAGCGTGTTCGAAGGGAAATTGGTATCAAATCGTTTGCGACCACATCGTATGCGATGTAAAGTGACGCCATTGATCAGGCCAGATATCCACGAGGTGCAGATGAAGAAGCCCAAGACCGCCACCGATCCGTCGCAAAGAAAGCTCGCGGAATTCCTCTGCTTTGCCGTTTACTCGACCAACCTGGCATTCGGCCGGGTGTACCGTCCGATCCTCGATGCGCTGGGGCTGACCTATACGCAATACGTGACGATGATCGCCCTTTTCGAGGAAGACGCGCAGACCGTCAGCGGCCTGGGGGAAAAGCTATTCCTGGAGTCCAATACCCTCACGCCGATACTCAAGAAGCTTGAAGGCATGGGCTATCTGGAACGCGTGCGCGACTCGGCGGACGAACGCCAGGTGCGGATCTGCCTGACCGAGGAAGGCAGACTGTTGCGCGAGAAGACCGCGAGCATCAATCTGAGCGATGCTTGCGGCCTCACGAGCGATCAATTCAAGTCGCTGAGGGAGCAGGTGGTCGAATTGCGCGACAACCTGGTCGAAGCGTCACGCTCGAGCGGCGGCTAGGCGCAGGTGGACACCTTCAACTACATGCGCGCCTTCCGGCGCATCGTGGAACTGGGCAGCCTCGCCAAGGCCGCCGAGAATCTGGACATGTCGTCCGCCGGCCTCAGCAAGCAGCTGCGGGCGCTGGAATCCCATCTGGGCGCCGTGTTGATCCAGCGCACCACCCGCAAGATGAGCCTGACCGACACGGGCGCGGCTTACTACGCCGAATGTTGCCGGCTGCTGGACGAGCTGGATGCGCTGGAAAAATCCGTCAAGCGGGAATCCCGGCTGGTCTCGGGGCGGCTGCGCGTGAACGCGCCGGTCTCGTTCGCCCTGAGCGTGCTGTCGCCGCTGTTGGCGCGCTTTCTGCGCCAGTATCCCGACCTGCGGCTGGACCTGGCCATGGAGGACCGGCTGGTCGACGCGGTGGGGCAGGGTTTCGATGTGTCGATCCGGCTGCGCGCCCAGCTGGACGATTCGTCGCTGATCGCGCGCCGGCTGGCGTCGCTGACGCAGGTGCTGTGCGCGGCGCCGTCCTACCTGGACAGCCGCGGCCGTCCGGACAGCGTGGAGGCGCTGCGGGGGCATGACATCCTCAGCTATAGCCTGGCCGAAAGCCCTGGCGCCGTTGCGGATGAGGAAACCGGCCAGCAGGCGGATCCGCTGGCCGGACCCGCGCAGGTGCAGGTCAACAACAGCCTGATGCTGCGGGATCTGCTGGAAGCGGGGCTGGGCATAGGCGCGCTGCCGTCGTTTCTGGCCGCGCCGGCCATCGCCAGCGGCCGGCTCGTGCGCGTGTTGCCGCAGCTGCCGGCCGCGCCGCGCCATGTCTACGCGGTCTATCCGACCAGCCGCCACCTGCAACCCAAGGTCAAGGCCTTTGTGGATTTCCTGGTGGCGCACCTGCCGGCGGCGATGCAAGGCGATTGTTGACGGCCAGCTAATAAAGTCCTGCCGGCGGACACCTTACTCCCGCGCCGGCCCGTCCTTAAGCTGGCGTCCATTGAAACGAGATGGACGCCAACATGACTTCGACACCCGATTACGCACCCGCTGCGCCGCTGACCGTGGACTTCTTCCATGACGTGGTCTGCGGCTGGTGCTATGTAATGTCTCCCCGCCTGCGCCAGGTGGCTGCCGAACTGGGCATTGCCGTGCGCCAGCGCAGCTTCGTGCTGCAGGACTCGCCCGAACAGATGTGCCAGGTGTTTGGCTCGATGGAGCGCGCCAAGCAGGTGATCCTGGGCCATTGGGAAGCCTGCGCCCGCCATGACGACCAGCCCCGCATCGACGTCGAGGGCATGCGTGCCGAGCCATTCGATTATCCCAGCGGCATGGCCGGCGCGCTGGCCTGCCAGGCCGCCCACCTGCTGGCCGGCGAGGCTGGCCACTGGGACATGTTCGACGCGATCCAGCACGCTCACCTGAGCGCGCACCGCAACGTCGGCGATAGCGCCGAGCTGCTGGATATTGCCGTCGGGCTGGGCCACGACCGCGGCGCATTCGCCGCACTGATGCAGGGCGAAGAGGCGCTGCGACGCGTGCAGGCCGACCGCGCGGCCGCCGCTCGGCTGGCCATCGATTCCATTCCTACGTTGATCGCCGGCCCGCACCGGGCCCGCCTGCGGACCATGTCGACGGCCGAGTTGCGGGACAGATTGCAGGCATTGATCCCGGCCTCGCCCGACGCTTGATCGTCGCGTATCCGGCCATCGTCCACATTTTTCTTTTTTTTGCTGTCCGCAGGACGGCAGCCACACGCACAAGGTGCATCATGACTATCCGCTACACCCGCAAACTGCTCGGCCTGGCGCTGGGCGCCGCCCTCAGCTTCAACGTCTTCGCGCATGGCGCGCCTGCCCGGGCGCCCGCGTCCGGCCAGGAGGTTGGCATCAGCCCCTGGGGGCCGGACGATGAAATCGGCCGCCTCAATCTGATCACGCCCGAATCGCGCGCCGCGGTCATGTCGCGCGTGGCCGGCGGCAAGGTCTATGACCTGGCCACGGAATACTACGTGGGCATGCCCAGCTGGCAGGACGCGGGCGATCCCCACTACCAGTTCTGGATGACCCACACGCCGCGTGGCACGGAGGTCGACGACCCCATGGGCGTGGGCCAGGACATGAACGCCATGCGCAGCTACACCGGCACGGCGTTCTCGATGTACAGCCACACCGGTACGCACATCGACGCGCTCAACCATTTTGGCATCCACGGCAAGATCTGGAACGGCTTCCGTGCCGACGAGCATCTGGGCGACCGCGGCTGGAAGCGCACCGGCATCGAGAAATTCCCGCCCCTGGTGGCGCGCGGCGTCTTGATCGACGTGGCCGCGCTCAAGGGCGTGGACATGCTGCCCGACCAGTACCGCATCACACGGCAGGACCTGAAGGCCGCACTGGCGCGCCAGAAGACCGAGCTGCGCGAGGGCGACATCGTGCTGATCCGCACCGGCCGCATGAAGCTGTACAACGATCCGGCGGCCTACATGGCCAAGCCGCCAGGCATGGGCCTGGACGCGGCGCGCTACCTGGTCGAGGAGGGCGGAGCCATGATCCTGGGGGCGGACAATCTCAGCTTCGAGACCTTCCCCTCTGAAGTGTCCGACGACTATGTGCCGCTGCATACCTATCTGCTGGCGCAGAAGGGCGTACCCATCATCGAGCTCGCGGCACTGGACGAACTGTCGCGCGACCAGGTCTATGAATTCGCCTTCATCGGCGGACCGCTGAAGATCCGCGGCGGCGATGCGGCGCCGCTGCGTCCGGTGGCGATGCCGTTGCGCTGAGGATAGGACGCGGGCATGCCGCGCGCCCGTGGGTGAGGGCGCGCGGCGCGTCCTTGCTTTAGTGCGATCTGCGCGTACTCTGGATCATTTGCTGCGTTTGACCATCGCCAAGATGGTCTCCATCAACTCGTCGCGCGCCTGTTCCACGCTGATGTCTTCGGCCACGGCCGCGTGCGCCAGGCCATCGGCCGCGCCAAGCATCGCCCACATGCCGGCGGCTGGAATTCCCGCGGGTCCGGCGTAAGGCGCAAGTATGGCCTGGCATTTCTCGATGAAGGCCTGCTGGTACTGATGCTTGACCGCGGCCAGTTCGGGCGAGCCGCCCAGCGCGGCCAGCACGCCGGGAATCTCGCGCCCTTGGGTCATGACGCATTCGATATAGCCCGATGCGATGACCCGGGCTTTTTCCTTCAAGGCCGGCTTGCTGGCGGCGATCGCGGCGTCGATGAGCGCGGTCTGGCGCACATCGAAGTCCTGATATAGCGCCACCAGCAACCCATTGCGCGTGCCGAAGTGGTCGTAGGCCACTGGCTTGGTGATGCCAGCGTCCGCCGCCAGCCGCCCCAGGGTCAGCGCGTCCGTGCCTTCGTCGCTGATCAGTTGCCAGGCGACATCGAGCAACTGGCGTTGGCGCTCGTCGCGGGATAGCCGGCGCTGCGTGGCGGCTTTAGCGGTGCTTGGTGCTTTTGCTGTCATGGTTCGACTTCCTCCTCGCGGATTACAGCACGCGAGGAGAAAATCTTCCCGCCGATCGCCTGGGCGGTCGCGAGATGCGCGGCGGGAAAACCGGCGTCCGAGGGCAGCAGCAAGTCCGACGTGACCACTTGGGCGCCGCAGTAGCCGAAGATGCCGTGGTCGATCTGCGTCTTCATGGCGCCGAAGTAGCCGTGCCGCGCATAGGTGCGCTGGTTGGCCCCGCCCAGCGCCACCAGATGCACCTTGAGGCGCTGCAGCTTCTTGACCAGCTTGCCGTCCGCGTCTTCATAGGCCCAGCCTTGGGTGAACACCCGGTCGATCCAGCCCTTGAGCAGACCCGGAAAAGACCACCAGTACACGGGG
This sequence comes from Achromobacter sp. FW305-C-30-7, assembly GCF_058783105.1. Classification (NCBI taxonomy): domain Bacteria; kingdom Pseudomonadati; phylum Pseudomonadota; class Betaproteobacteria; order Burkholderiales; family Alcaligenaceae; genus Achromobacter; species Achromobacter sp. FW305-C-30-7. The sequence continues at coordinate 1,051,174 of NZ_JBYSYI010000001.1, forward strand.
TAGACCAGGACCAGGGCATCCGCGCGTTCCAGGCGCGCATGCTCCGCGGCGACTTCCGCGAGCGGCTCGCCCCGGCCCATGGCCAGCGCCGTATCCGGCTGGGTGAATCTGGGATCGAAACCTTCCGCGGCCAGATCGGCGATTTCGAAGGAATGCCGGGAATCAGAGGCGGAAATTCCTTCCGCTATCTGTCGTGCCACCGCGTGGGTAAGCGATGCGGGATCGGGATGTGCGACAACAATGAGCGCATGCATGGCGTCTCGACTCCATCAAAACAGTTAACCTACCAATAGTAACTTACTTTTGGTAGGTTGTGATTTTGATGTGAAATGCGAGGCGGTTCCCCGGGGAAGGCAGCCAAGGCGATGCCGGGCCGCTACCACTTATACGTCACTCGGCCCAGCACCGTCCGGCTTTCTCCGAAGAAGCAGGCGTACGTGCACGAAGCCACGTAGTCCTTGTTGAACAGGTTGCGCACGGTCAGATCGGCCATCCAGCCCTTGAGCGCAGGGCTGCGCGCGCCAAAGTCGTAGCGCAGCGCAGCGTCGAACAGCGTGTAGTCGCCGACCTTGGCGGTATTGGCGCCGTTGAAGGAGGATCCGATGTAGCGTACGCCGGCTCCGACATTCAACCCTGCCAGCGCACCGGATTGCACGGTGTAGTCGGACCAAAGCGAGGCCATGTTGCGCGGCACGGCCTCGGGCGTGCGGCCGAGCGTGTTGGAGTTGCTCTTGGTGATTTCGGCATCCGTGTAGGTGTAGGCCGCGATCAGGTTCCATCCCGGAGTCAGATTGGCGGTAGCGGACAGTTCAAGGCCGCGCGACCGGACCTCGCCTTCCTGCACGTTGTAGATGGAGTTGTCGGGATCGGTTGTGGGAACGTTGGTACGCGTGAGTTCGAATATGGACGCGGTGATGAAGGAGTTCGAGCCGCTGGGCTGATACTTCACGCCAGCTTCCCATTGTTTTCCCTTGGTGGGGTCAAACGGGGCGGTGCCGCGCGCGGGCGAAGTGGTGCCTGTCTGAGGCTGGAATGAGGTGGAGTAGCTGACGTACGGAGCCACGCCATTTTCCGCCAGGTAGAGCAAGCCGACGCGGTACGTAAACGCATTGTCATCAGTGCGTGTGTTGCTGTCATTGAGCTTGTTGAGCGTCTTGCTGTCGGCGCTGTCGTAGCGGCCGCCGAGGACCAGCACCAGTTTGTCGTCGAACTTGATCTGGTCCTGCAAGTACAGGCCGACCTGGCTGCGCTTCTCGTTGGTGTAGGTGTTGGGCTCGGCCGGAAGGACCACGGACGACCCATACACGGGATCAAAGAAGTTGATCGGCGTCAGGTTGTTGTAGCCGGCATACTGCTTGCGCGTGAAGGAAGTCTCGGTGTAATCAAGGCCGAACAGCACGTTCTGTTTGAAACGGCCAGTCTCCCACTTCGCTTCGAACTGGTTGTCGACGCTGACGCCATGCGCGTCGTCGTCGCGCCGGTAGGCGCCGCGTTCGGCTGTCGAAAAATTGCTGCCGGGCACCCAGGTGTTCCAGTACACATGGTTCACCCGGTTGCGGGATTGGGCGTAGTTCAGGTTCTGCCTGAATTGCCATGTTTCGTTGAAGCGGTGCGCGAATTGGTAGCCCACGTTGCCCACTTCCTGGTTCCACTTGCTCCAGTCGGGTTCGCCGGTAAAACGGTCGCGCGCGATGCGGCCGTTGGGATTGGGCAGCACCGACCCTTCCAGCGGATACCCCGCGTTGTTGATGGTCTTGTTCTTCAAGTAGCTTGCAAGCAAGGTCAGGGAGGTGTCGGGCGCAATGCGCCAGGTGAGCGCGGGCGCCAGGTAGAGACGATCATCCGGAATATGGTCGATCATGGTGTCGGCGTCGCGCACCAGGCCGGTCAATCGGTAAGTGAGCCGCCCCGCGTCATCGAGAGGGCCGCCGAAGTCGCCCGCCAATTGCTTGTTGTTGTGCGAGCCGCCGCTGAGTTGCAGTTCGTGCAAGGGCGTGTCGGTCGGCCGCTTCGACACCACGTTGACGATCCCGCCAGGCGAGGCTTGGCCATACAGGACAGACGCGGGGCCTTTCACGACTTCAATGCGATCGAGTGCATAGGGCTCGGACATCGCGCTGTAATGCGGTAGCGGCACTTTCAGGCCGTCGCGGAACATGACGCCCGGGTTGGTGCGGACATCGAAGCCGCGAATGATGAACGGATCATCGGTGCGGTTGAAGCCTTCCTGCACCACGATGCCAGGGATGTAGCGCACGGCGTCGCCCAGTGTCTGCGGGTTCTGTTCCCGGATCTGCGCGGCCGTGACCACCGAGATCGATTGCGGCACTTCGATCAGCGGGGTATCCGTCTTGGTGCCGGCCAGTGTGGCCGTGGCCACATAGGTGTCAGCGTCGGGCAAGGTCCCCACGACATTCACTGGCGGCAGCGTGGCCGTGTGGGGTTGCGGGGTCAGGGTAACCGTGTCGTTCTGGATCGAATAGCGGATGCCGCGGCCGTTTATCAGGCGTTCCAACGCTTCCGCTGGCTCCATGCGGCCACGTACGCCCGGACTGCGCAGGCCTTCGACCAGATCCTGGCTATACAGGACCTGCAGCCGCGCCTGATTGCCAAGCTCATGCAAGGCGCGTGACAGGCTCTGGGATGGAATATCGATATCGACCGGCGCTGCTTGCGTCGAGGCGGCGCCTAGCCACGCGCATGCCCCCAACAGCGGCAGGAGGAAACGGCGGGGGATGAAGGGAACAAGCGGTGCGCGGGAGGACGCGGTCGATCTGGCTCGCATGGGCTGTCCAAAAGGGATTGAAAATAATTACCGTTATCAATCCCTGAGACGAAATCCGCGGCCCCGCTAGGAACGGGAAATTGAAACCAAATGAAACTACGCCGTCAGCCGGGCGCTATGGCGCCGGGCCGGCCACCAGGGCCAGGCTGCCGTCCGGACGCCGCAAGGAGCGGACGGGCAGAATGTTGGGCAGAGCCTGAGCCAGTTCGGCCACATTGCGTATTTCGTAGGTGCCGCCAAGGCGCAGACCAGCGATGGCGGGGTCGATCGAGGTATAGCGCGCCTCGACGGGCAGGTAGCGATTGATCTGCATGATGGCGTCCCGCAGCGTGGTGTTGTCGAGCACCAGCTTGCCGTTGCGCCAGGCGGTCGACGCCGAGCCGCTGACGGTACGGGTCTGCGGCTCGTTGCGTTCGGTGTAGCGCGCCTGCGTCAGCGCTTGCATGCTTACCTTCCTACCGCCTGTGTCGGTGCGCAAGTCGACGCTGCCTTCGAGCAGGGTGACGACGACGGTATCGCCGGATTTCCAGACATTGAATGCGGTGCCGGTAACGGTGATGGTGCCCCGGCCCGCCTCCACCACGAAAGGTTGGTTAGCGTCGTGCGATACGCGGAAATAGGCCTCGCCGTCGCTCAGGCGTACGCGCCGGGTGTCGCGGTAGTTGCGATACACCATGGAGGTGTCGATGTTCATGTCGACCTCGCTGCCGTCGCCCAACGTGACGGTGGTCATCTGCGTGCCGCTGGCATACCGATGATAGGCACTGGGGAGCAGGGCGAACCACCAACCCGCGGCCCAACAACCCAGAGTTAGCGCGCAGGCGCCGAGCGCCCAGCGGGTGTAGGGACGCGGCGCGCGCGATGCCCGGGCGGGAGCCGCTCCGGTCGCGGGGGTAGCCGGCAGTTCCCGGGACAGCGACCACAGATCACGCACCGCTTCGTACTCGCGGGCATGGCGCGGATCCGCCTCGAGCCAGGCCTGCAGAGCAGCGCGATCCTGTTCGGAACAGGATTCGTCGTGTATGCGCACGCACCATTCGACGGCCTGCTCGGTCAGGAGATCATCCTGGTTGCCGGAGAAAGTCGTGGGAGGGACGGCCATGGCAGTTAATATGAATGAGATTTGTTACACTTCGGTCGCGCTGCGGCGCCGAGGGGTGGAACGCATGGAATCAGGTGGGATTATCCAGGATTTCACCCGTCGCGCCTTATTCGGAATCATCGCGGGGGAATGTCCGAATGGAGCAGTACTACAAAGAGTTGCTGCGGTTTCTGGGGCGTAAGCTCGGCGACGCGAACGACGCTGCCGACGTGGCCCAGGAGGCTTATGCGCGCGTGCTGGACCGCAACGCTGATTGCGTCATCGCCCAGCCGCGGGCCTTCCTGTTTCGCGCTGCGCTCAATCTTTGCTCTGATCTGTACCGCAGCCGGCGCGGCATTCAGGCGCTGTCGCTCGATGCCGAAGCGGAAGCCGTGCGATGCGAAGCGCCGCTGCAGGAAGAGCAGCTATATCGCCGTCAGCAATTGACGCGTCTGGAGCGGGCCCTGGATGAACTGCCGTCGGCGTGCCGCCGCGCATTCCTGATGCGGCAGGTCGAAGGCATGTCTCACGACGAGATCGCCCGCAAGCTCGACATATCCACCGACATGGTGAACAAGCATCTCACGCGCGCGCTGCGGCATTGCCGCACCCGGATGCGTGCCTGGGAGCACGACGCCGGCGTTTAGGTTTTTCCGCTGCCTAGCTGATCGCGTTCATCCCCAGGATTTCCCGCCCCGCGATCAGCGTCTGGATCTCCGTCGTGCCTTCAGGAATCATGCCGCCGCGCGTGTCCCGGAAGATGCGCTCTATCGGGTACTCCTCCGAATATCCCAGCCCGCCGTGCACTTGCAGCGCCATGTTGGCCACTTCGTGGGCGGCCTCGGTGGCGTAGAGCTTGGCGATGGAGCAGGCTTGGCGCACGTCCTTGCCGGCTTCCAGCGCGTGGGCGGCGCGCATGCCCAGGGCGCGCGCCGCTTCGACGCGGACCGTCATGTCGACGATGTGCTTCTGCACCAGCTGGAAGCTGCCGATGGGGCGGCCGAACTGTTCGCGTTGCTTGGCATAGTCGATGGACATGTCCAAGGCTGCCTGCGCGGCGCCGACGGCGCCCATGGCGATGTTCAAGCGCGCGGCGTCCAGGCCTTTGAGGGTGCCGGCGAGCGCCGCGCCTTCGACGCCGACCAGGTTTTCCTTCGGGATGCGCACGTCGGTGAAGCCGAGTTCGGCCGTGCCGGTGCAGCGCAGCACCATGGTGTCGAGCTTGCGCACGTCGTAGTTGGCAAGCGCTCGTTCCACGATGAAGGTCGACAGCTTGCCTTCGCAGATGGGGCTGAACGTGCGCGCGACCACCATGGCGAAGTCGGCGTCGCAGCCGTTGGTGATCCACAGCTTGCGGCCGTTGATGACCCATTCGTCGCCTACCAGCTCGGCCCGCGTCTGGATGCCGGCGATATTGGAGCCGGTGTTCGGTTCCGTCAGGCCGGTGCAGGCCTTGAGGCGGCCGGCCATGAGCGGCTTGAGGTACTTCTCCTTCTGCGCCGGCGAGCCATGAGCGGCCAAACGCTTGATGGATCCGTTGGTGATGTTGACGATGGTGCGCAGCGACAGCCAGTGGTAACCCAGCTCTTCCATCATCATGGCCCAGGTCGGCATGTCGATGCCGTGTCCGCCCTGGTCTTCCGGCAGGTTGCCGCCCAGGTAGCCGAGTTCCGCCAGCTTGGGCATGAGGTCGAACGGAAAGGTCCGCGCCTTTTCGTGCTGCGCGACGATGGGCGCCACTTCCGCCTGCATGAAGCGGCGGATGCTGTGCTGGAGTTCCTGCTGTTCGGGCGTCAGGTCGATGTTGCTCATGCGTTTACTCCAGCTTCAGGTTGGCGCGTTCCACGAGATCGCGGGTGACCTCGCGGTGCTCCGCCCAGAACTTGGCGAACGCCTCGGGAGAACTGCTGACCAAGGGCGTGGCGATGCGCTCGAACCGTTCCTGCACGATGGGCAAGGCGGCAGTTTCTTCCAGGGCTTGGGCCAGCTTGTCGATGATGGGCTTGGGCGTGCCGGCGGGGACGACCACCGCCTGCCAGGTGGTGACCTTGAAGCCCGGGACGCCGGACTCGGCGATGGTGGGCAGGTCCGGCAGATCCTTGACGCGGGTGGCGCCGCTGACCGCCAGGGGGCGCAGCATGCCGTCCTTGATGTAGGGCAGGGAACTGGAGCGGCTGTCGATCATGAAGGTCAGCCGTCCGGCGATCAGGTCTTGCAGCGCGGGCGCGCTGCCCTTGTACGGCACATGCGTGAGCTTGGTGTTCAGCGCCAGCGCCAGCGAGGAGGCCGCGGTGTGCGCCGAACTGCCGTAACCCGGCGATCCATAGGTGAGCGTGGCCTGCTTGTCCGCCTTGATGGCGGCGATCAGGTCCGCCATGGTCTGGTAGGGCGAATCCTTGGGCACCACCACCACCAGCGGCGAATCCGTCAGTTGCGCCACGGGCGCGAAGGCCTTGGCCGGATCGACCTTCAGATCTTTGTACAGGTACTGGTTGACGGCGATGGTGGCCGCGTTGGTCCACAGGATGGTGTAGCCGTCGGCGGGGGCGCTGGCCGCGGCCAGCAGCGAGAGATTGCCGTTGGCGCCCGGCTTGTACTCCGGGATGACGGGCTGGCCGAGCTTCTTGCTCAATTCGTCCTGCATCATCTTGAACGCGATGTCGGAAGGCCCTCCCGGCGCAAACCCGATCACTGCCCGTATCGGCCTGTCCGGCCATTCTCCGGCCGTGGCCGCCGTCGCGAAGCCGGCGGCCAGCAGGGCTGCCGCGACCAACTTGCTGAACTTCATTCTTGTCTCCTGTTTTTCTGGGTTGAGCGCGCTTGCGATGCGCCGGGCAGACTCTTGGGTGGTCTGCTTAATAATTCACTATGCGAATTATTAATTCGTTTAATGAATTGATGATACTGCGGCTGTCGGGACGCCGCAATAACGGGCTGGCAGCCGGCGGCCAAATCGGCTGCGCCAGCGCATGAAAAATCCCTGCCGCGCGCAAGGGCGGGGCAGGGATCGAGGGAGGGAATATCCCGCTGGCGCGGGACGGCGCTCAGGCGGAATCGAGCATGCGCCGGAAGCGCATGCTGGCCTGCACGCATTCCTGCTGCAGCCGCCGGACGATGCTTTCCACGGGCTCGATGCCGCGGGCAAAGCCCACCGCCGGTCCCATGGACAGCATGCCTTCTTCATGCTGGCCCGCCTGGTAGGCGAGGGCCTGGGTGCGCTCGCCGCTGATCAGTTCGCCGAAGTCCGCGTAGCGGTTTGCGCCGGCCTGCTCCAGGGCGGCGACCTTGCGCGCGTTTTCGTTGTCGAGGATGCGCCAGGTGTCGCCCAGGCTGCCGAGCACGGCGCGGGTGCCGTGTTCGCTGGTGTCGACCACTCGCTGCTTGTAGGCGGTGTGCGCCGGGGTTTCCTGCGCGGGGGTGAAGACGCTGCCCATCACCACCGCGTCGGCGCCCAGCGCCAGCGCCGCGGCGATCTGCCGGCCGTGGCCGATGCCGCCGCCCAGCGCCAGCGGAATGCGCAGCTGTTCCAGGGCGTAAGCGCCGTTGAGGAAAGTGGGCAGCTGATTGCTGCCTGGGTGGCCGCCTTCTTCCATGCCGACCAGGGTGACCGCGTCCACGCCCATCTTCTGCGCCGCGACGGCGTGGCGCACGTGCGCGCATTTATGGATGACGATGGCGCCGGCCTCGCGCAGGGTGGGCAGCAGCGGCGTGGGCGGCAGACCCGCCGTTTCGAAGAGACGCACGCCTTCTTCCAGCGCGATGCGCAGCCGCGTCAGCATGGCGTCGTTGTGGGCCGCGCGGCGCGACAGGGTGAGGTTGACGCCGAAGGGCAGGCCGCCCGTCAGCTCGCCGCAGTCGCGCAGCGCCTGCCTGAAGTCATCGTCGGTGCGCGAACTGCGCGCGGTGATGAAGCCCATGCCGCCCGCGCGCACCATGGCGGCCACCAGGCGCGCGTCGGACAGCCACATCATGCCGCCCAGCAGCAGCGGCCAGCGTATGCCCATCAGCTCGGTGATGCGGGTGGGCCAGCGTGGCGGAACGTCAGTGGCATCGGCCGGCGCGAGAGGCTGGTTCACACGTGCCTCCCCATCAGCAGGATGGGCTGCAGCTCTCCCGCCAGCCGTTGCAGCGTGGGGCCTGCTTCGTCAAGCATCAGCGACCGCGGCAGCAGCGCCGCGGGGCCGCCGCAGCTGACCACGTAACGTTCGCCGGCGGGCAATTCGATGGCGGCGGCCACCGTATTGATCTGGTAGGCGGGGCGCTCGTGATAGACGAAGCCGCGCTCCGCATACAGGGCGATGGCCTCGGAGATGGCCTGTTGTTCGGCGGCGTCGCCGGCCTTGCCGGATGCGCGGGCTTCCTGGAGCAGGGTCTCGCGTTCCTCGGGCGAGCAGCAGGCCAGGTAGGCCCAGCCGATCGCGCTGTGGAACAGCGGAATACGCGAACCTACGCGCAGGTTCATCAGCAGCGGCGAGTTCCCCTGGCAGCGCAGCAGGTAGACGATGCTGTCGCCATCGCGCCGGCCCAGCGCCACCGCCACCTGGTAGCGGTCGGCCAGGGCTTGCAGCAGCGGTCGGATGACGTCCAGCGCTTCCTGCCCCGCCAGGGCGGCCCCGCCCAGCGCGATCGCGGCGATGCCCAGTTGCAGCTTGTCCTTGCCCGGCACGGCGGTCAGGAATCCGGTCTTTTGCAGGGTATGGCACAGCCGCCAGACCGTGGGTTGGGCCAGGCCGGTCAGATGAGCCAGTTCCGTCGTGCCCAGCATGCGCCGTTCGGCGCTGAAGCAACGCAGGATTTCCAGCCCGCGGGCCAGCGCGGTGACGAACTGGCGGTCGGGTTCGGCAGCGTCTTCGGCGGCGTCGCTGGCCGGCGTGCGGGATGAGGCTCTTGACATGGACAAGCTCCTTTTCTATTATCAATTCACTAAATGAATTATAAATTCGCATAGCAAATTATGCAAGATCAGGAGGATGATGTGAGCGGTCAGCAAGATTGTGCGCTTCAGGCCCAGGGCGTGATGGCCTGGCCGGGAGTTTGCCACTGGGGCGCGGACGCCCTGGCCAGGACCCTGGCGGCCGCGGGTCCGCGCCTGCGTCTGCCGCTGGTGGTGACTGACGCCGGCACCTGGGGTGCGGTGGGGCCTGCCGTTGAGGCGGCGCTTGCGGCCGTGCCGGGACTGCAATGGCATGTCTATGACGGCGTGGTGCCCAATCCCGCCATGGACCAGGTCCGGGCTGCGCTGCGCTTGGCGCGCGAGCAGGGCTGCGCCAGCGTGCTGGCGGTGGGCGGGGGCAGCGCGATCGACGTGGCCAAGGCGGTCTACACCTGCCTGGCGGGCGGCTTCGACGCCGATGAATTGCAGGCGCCGCGCGGACAGGCCTGGCTGAACTCTGCTGCCGAGGGCGCCGATCCGCTCTTCGTCGCCGTGCCCACGACGTCGGGCACTGGCAGCGAAAGCAGCTCGGCCGCGCTGATCCAGGGCGACGACGGGCGCAAGCGCCTGTACCGTTCCCTGCGCGCCCGTCCGTCACTGGTGGCGCTGCAACCCGAACTCACGCTCAGCCTGCCGCCGCGTCCCACCGCGCAGGGCGGCTTCGACGCCGTGCTGCATGCCTTGGGCGCGTGGATCAACACCGATCCTTCCCCGGTCGGCAAGGCCATGGCCTTGCAGGCCTTGCGCCTGTGCATGCGGGCGCTGCCCGACGTGCTGCGCGCGCCGGACAGCCTGCGTGCACGCGCCGACATGCAGATGGGCGCCTACATGGCGGGCCTCGCCATCGGCATGAGCAAGGTGGACGCGGTGCATGCCATGTGCACGCCGCTGGAATCGCGGGTCCATATGGCGCATGCGGAAGTGCTGGGTCCGATCTTCAGCGTGGTGGCGCGCCACACGGCGCAGACCGCCGCCACACCTTACGCCGAGGCCGCGCGCGCCCTGGGCATAGCCGCCAGCGAAGACGAACAACAGGACGCCACGGCCCTGATCGAGGTGGTCGAGTCGCTGGCGCGGCTGGCGGGCATTCCCCTGCGCTTTGCCGGATTGGCGCTGTCGGCGCAGGACGCCGCGCAGCTTGCCAGCCAGGCCATGCTGAGCGCCTCCATGCCCATCAATCCGCGCGTACTCGCGCACGAAGAAATCCAATCCCTATACCTGCAAATGGCCGCGTAAGGAGCGCCCGCATGGATGTCATAGATTCCCACCCCTACGAACTGCTGATCGGGGAAAGCTGGCGCACAGGCGCCGAAGGCCGCACGTTCGAGACCTTCAATCCGGCCACGGCGCAGGTGCTTGCCCATGTGCATGAAGCCTCGGCCGCCGACGTCGACGCCGCCGTGCAGGCCGCGCACACCGCCTTCGAGACGCATTGGCGCAAGACCACCCCAGCCCAGCGCGGCAAGCTGCTGCGGCGCCTGGCCGAGCTGTTCGAGCGCGACCGCGAGAAGCTCGCCTGGATCGAAACGCTGAACGTGGGCAAGCCCATCACCCATTCGCTGGATTCGCTCAAGGGCATGCCGGCATCGCTGGAGTACTTCGCGGGCATCATTCCGGCCCTGCGCGGCGAGACCATTCCGGTGGGCAACGCCGACGTGCTCAACTTCACGATACGCGAGCCGCTGGGCGTGTGCGCGCTCATCATGCCGTGGAATTATCCGATGACGCTCACCGTCAACAAGCTCGGTCCGGCGCTGGCCGCGGGCAACACGGTGATCCTCAAACCCTCGGAGGTGACGCCGCTGTCCACCATGGCGCTGGCGCGGTTGTTCGAGGAAGCCGGCTTTCCGCCCGGCGTGATCAACGTGGTCAACGGCCCGGGCGCCACGGTGGGCGAACGGCTGGTCACGCATCCGCTGGTGTCGCGAGTGTCGTTCACCGGCGGCACCGTGACGGGCGCGCGCATTCTGGCGGCAGGCGCCGCGGACGTGAAGCGGGTCACGCTGGAATTGGGCGGCAAGTCGCCGCTGATCGTGTTCGAGGACGCGCCGCTGGACCAGGCCGCGGCTGTGGCCGCAGGCGACATCATCAAGAACTCCGGCCAGGTGTGCATCGCCTGCACCCGTCTGCTGGTGCAGGAATCCGTGCGCGAGGAATTCCTGGGCCTATTGACGCAACGCCTGGACGCCGTGCGCATCGGCTCGCCCGCCGACCCGGCCACCGAGATGGGGCCGCTGGTCAGCGCGGCCCAGAAGCAACGTGTAGAAAAGTACGTAGCGCTGGCGCAAGAAGAGGGCGCGCTGCCGGCGCACTACGGGACCATGAAGCTGGAAGGCGACACGGCCAAGGGCTATTTCGTGTCGCCCACGCTGCTGCTGAACTCCCATGCACGCATGCAAAGCGCGCAGGACGAGATCTTCGGCCCGGTGCAATCCCTCATCGGCTTCCGCGACGAGGCTGACGCCTTGCGTATCGCCAACGACACGCGTTACGGCCTGGCCGCGGTGCTGTACACGCGTGACGGCGGCCGCGCCCTGCGCATGGCGCGCGGCCTGCAATCAGGCAGCGTGGCCATCAACACGGGTTTGCGTACGTCGTTCGACGCGCCCTTCGGCGGCTACAAGCAGTCCGGCATCGGCAAGGAGCGCGGGCTGGAAGCCATCTACGAAAACACGCAGCTCAAGAACGTCAAGTACGACACCACCATCTAGCGTGTCGCCCAGGAGAGACAACATGAAGTTCATCGTCAAACTGGCCTCGGGCCTGGCCGCCTGCATGCTGGCGGCGGGCGCGCACGCGGAATGGCCCGACCGGCCCATCCGCATGGTCATCGGCTTCGCGCCCGGGGGCGCTTCGGACATCGCTTTCAAGATGGTGCAGGACGAGCTGTCGAAAAAGCTGGGGCAGCCCATCGTGCCGATCTACAAGCCGGGGGCCAACGGCAATATCGCCAACCAGGCCGTGGCCACGGCCGACCCCGACGGCTACACGGCGCTGTGGGCCAACGTCGGACCGCTGGCCATCAACACCTATCTCTACAAGGGTGTGCAGGTCGATCCGGGCAAGGCGTTCGTGCCGGTCACGCAATTGACCGATTCGCCGCTGGTGGTGGTGGTACCCAAGTCTTCGCCGTTCCAGACCATGCAGGACCTGGTGCAGGCGGCGAAGAAGCCCGACGCAGGCCTTTCGTACGGCTCTGCCGGACATGGCAGTTCCATGCACGTTGCCGGCGCCGCCCTGTCGCTGGCCCTGAACGCGCCCATGACGCACGTGCCCTACAAGGGCAGCGCCCCGGCCTTGCAGGACCTGATCGCCGGGCGTCTGTCCTTCATGGTGGACAGCCGTTCCACCACTGCGCCCTTCATCAAGGAAGGCGCGTTGCGCGCGCTTGCGGTCAGCGGCGACCAGCGCGTGTCCGACATGCCCGACGTGCCAACGGTGGCCGAATCCGGGGTGCCGGGCTTCAAGGTGACGACCTGGCAGGCCGTGGTCATGCCCGCCGGCACGCCCCAGCCCATCGTCGACAAGTTCTCAGGCGCGTTGCGCGAAACCTTGCAGATGCCCGAGGTCCGGGAGCGCTTTGCGCGCATCTACACGCCGCTGGTGGGCAGCACGCCGGAAGCCTTCGCGGCGTTCTGGGCCAAGGAACGGGCGGGCGCCAAGGCCTTGGTGGAACAGGCGCGCTTGCAGGTCGATTGAACGCCGGGCCCGGTCGGGCCAGGCGCGGCAGGAACATTGAAACTTGAATGGAATGGCATCATGGATCTGGAACTGAAGGGTTGCACCGCTTTCATCACGGGCGGCGCGGGCACCTTGGGCATGGCAATGGCCAGGCGCTTCGTGCAGGAAGGCTGCAATGTGGTGGTGTGCGACGCCAACGAAGAGGCGATCGAATCGGCCTGCAAGGAACTGTCGGCCCTGGGCGGACAGGTGCTGGGCGTGCGCGCCGACGTAACCAACAAGGACGAGGTGGGCAGCGCCGTGCAGCAGGCGGCGCAGCGTTGGCAGAAAGTGGACATTCTGGTCAACAACGCGGGCTTCGCGCGCGACCGCTATCTGACCAAGATGTCCGAGGAAGACTGGCACGCGGTGCTGGACGTGACGCTGCTGGGCGCCTTCCATTGCTCGCGCGCCGTGCTGCCGCTGATGATGGAGCAGCGCTTCGGCCGCGTCATCAACATTGCCTCGCGCGCCCATCTGGGCAATCCGGGGCAGACCAATTATTCGGCCGCCAAGGCCGGGCTGATCGGCTTCACCCGGTCGCTGGCGCTGGAGTCCGGCAAGTTCGGCATCACCGCCAATGCGGTCGCTCCCGGCGTCATCTCGACCCCGCGCATGCAGAAGCGCCCCGACTATGAAGACCTGACCGAACGCGCCAAGACCAACACGCCGGTCGGCCGCCTGGGCGATCCGGCCGACGTGGCCGCCACGGTGGCCTTCCTGGCGTCGCGTCTGGCGGGTTTCACCACGGGCGAAACCGTGCACGTGACGGGAGGGCGCTACGCATGAGCACGCCATTCGATCTGGACGAACACCTGGGCCGGCGCCTGTACTTCGAGGACCTGGCGTCCGGGCAATCCTGGGAGAGCCCGCGCCGCACGGTCACCGAGGCCGACGTGGTGCAGTTCGCCGGGCTGTCCGGCGACTACAACGCGCTGCACACGGACGCGGTGTTTGCCGCCGGCCATCCCTTCGGCCAGCGCGCCGCGCACGGCATGCTGACCCTGGCCATCGCCTCGGGCCTGACCACTCGCATGCCGGTATACCGCCTGATGGACGGCACCCGGCTGGCGCTGACTGAACTGCGTTGCCAATGGCGCAAGCCGGTGCTCATCGGCGACACCATTCATGTCGAGCTGAGCATAGGCGAGAAGACACTATCGCAGAAGCGCCCCGGAACGGGACGTGTCACCATGCTGCGCACGGTGAAGAACCAGAACGGCGAGACCGTGGTGGAATCGGAATGGACCACCTTGATGAAATGCCGACCGGAGGCCGCATGAGCGCGAGTCCTTCCCAGTTCGATCCCAAGGTCAGCTTCGACGACCTGGTGGAATTGACGCGGCCGCGGTCGGTCATGATCGTGGGCGCTTCCAGCAAGCCGGGCACACTCGGCCACACCACCGTGGTCAACGTGTTGGAGCATTCGGATTTCGACGGCGAGGTGCATCTGGTCAACCCCAAGGGCGGCGAGCTTTTCGGCAAGCCCTTGCATACCAGCGTGGACGCGGTGCCGGTCCATGGCATCGATGTGGCTTTGTTGCTGGTGCCGGCGGAATCCGCCGTCGCCACGCTGCGCGCTTGCGCCGAGAAAGGCGTGCGCTACGCCATCGTGTTCACGGGCGGCTTTGCCGAACTGGGCGAGGCGGGACGCTCGGTCGAGGCCGAGATGCTGGCACTGGCCCAGCGCAGCGGCATGCGCCTGTATGGCCCCAACTGCGCGGGCATGACCATGCTGGCGCCGCGCCTGGGACTGACCTTTTCCACTGAATTCCGCAACGACGGCAGGACCGGCCAGCTTTCGCGCATCGGCCTGGTGACGCAGGGCGGCGGCCTGGGCCGTTCGCTGATGCAGGGCAACGAACGCGGCGTGTGCTTCTCGCGCTGGTTTTCCACCGGCAACGAGCTGGACCTGGACAGCGCGGATTTCATCAACTGGCTGGCGCATGATCCCGGCACCGACCTGATCTGCACCGTGATGGAAGGCATACGCAGCGGCCCGCGCTTCATCGCGGCGGCGGCGGCCGCCCGCCGCGCGGGCAAGCCCCTGATCGCGCTGAAGATCGGCCGCTCGGATTTCGGCAAGAAGGCGGCGCAGTCGCACACCGCCTCGCTGGCCGGCGAGGATGCCGTCAACGATGCGGTGTTCTCGCAGTACGGCGTCATCCGCGTGGAAGACCTGGATGAGCTGCTGGACGTAGCCAGCCTGATATCGCGCGTGGGCGTGCGCAGCTTGCGCAATATCTGCGTGTATTCGTCGTCGGGCGGCGCGGGCGTGCTGTCGGCCGACAAGGTGGGCGAAGCCGGTCTGGCCATGGCCGTGCTGGCCGACGCAACGGTGGCCGAGATGGCGCGGCATGCGCCTGCCTACGCGGCGCTGACCAATCCCGTGGACCTGACCACCAAGGCGCTGACCGATCCGGAGCTGGCCCGGCGCTGCCTTGCGCCATTGTTCGCCGATCCGGGCGTCGATGCCGTGCTCTATCCCATCACTTCCAACTATTCGGCCAGCACCGAAGGACTGGTGCGCAACATGCTGGCCGTGGCGCAGGGCGGGGCCAAGGCTTTCGTGCCTGTCTGGATGAGCAGCCGCCGCGGGCCGGCCCACGATCTGTTGATCCAGGAAGGCTTCGCGCCCGTCTACAGCCTGCGCAATGCCATGCAGGCGCTCAAGCGCGTCAGCGGATATGCGGAACAATCTGTGGAAGAGGTTCAGGACGTTCCGCCCGCGGGTTTGCCGGCAGCTGCGCCTGCCGTTCAACTGCCCTGCAACGAAGCGCAGGCCAAGGCGCTGCTGGCGCAGTATGGCGTGCGTTCGCCTAGGGAATCCCAGGCTGCTTCCGCTGAAGCGGCGGCAGCGGCGGCGCGCGCCATCGGCTTTCCCGTGGCGCTCAAGCTGGTGGCTGACGGCGTGTTGCACAAGAGCGAAATCGGTGGTGTGCAGCTGCGGCTGCGCGATGAGGCCGAGGTGCGCGAGGCTTTCGAACGCATCCTCGCGAACGCGGCGCGGCATCAGGTGCCGGCCGCCGCCATCCGCGGCGTGCTGGTGTCGGAAATGGTGGTGGACGGCGTTGAAATGCTGGTGGGCCTGCATCGCGACGAGGTCTTCGGCCCGGTGCTGAGCGTGGGCGCGGGCGGCGTGTGGGTGGAGGTCGACGCCGACGTGGCGCGCTGCCACTTGCCCGCGAACCGCGCGCAGATCGAGCAGGCGCTGGATCAGACGCGCATCGCGCGCCGCCTGGCCAGCCATCGCGGCCTGCCGGCGCGGGACAAGGCGGCTCTGGTGGATGCCGTGCAGCGCATCGCGGCATTGTTCACCGCCCTGGGCGATGGCGTGCAATCGCTGGAGGTCAACCCGCTGGTGGTGCTGAACCAGGGCCAGGGCGTGGTGGCCCTGGACGCGGTCATCGAATAGCGAACCGGTGCAGCGGCCGTCCTCCATCCTGGAGGCCGCTGCCCCCAAAAAAATACGGAGATTTCAGATGTTCGACAGCAAGATCGGCGGCGGCGACGCCCATACCATCCTGGTGCGTGGCCATGACCTGGTGCAGGACCTGTTCAAGCGCGACTTTATCGACGTTCTGGCCTTGGAGCTGCTGGGCGAGTTCCCCACGCCCCAGCTCAAGACCATGCTCAACCTGTTCCTGGTCAGCGCGACCGACCACGGCCTCACGCCCAGCGCCTTGTCGGCGCGGCTGACCCTGCATGGCGCACCCGAGGCCATGCAGGGCGCCCTGGCGGCGGGACTGCTGGGCGCCGGCAGCCGTTTCCTGGGCGTGATCGAATACGCGGCGCGCTTCCTGCGCGATGCCTTGCCGCCACAGGACAGCTACACGGACGAGGAACTGCGCCAGTATGCCGAGGAATGCGTCAAGGCCAACAAAGCGGCCAAGCGCAAGATTCCTGGCGTGGGGCACCCGATACACGTGGACGGCGATCCCCGTTGCGAAAAGATGTTCGAGATCGCCCGGGACTGCGGCTACTACGGCAACTATTCGCGCTTTGCCGTGGAGTTGGCCGCGGCGGCCGCCCGGCAGTCGGGCCGCAAGATTCCGTTGAACGCCACCGGGGCCAAGGGCGCCATCGTGCTGGACATGGGCCTGACGCCGGAACTGGGCAAGGCGCTGACGATGATAGGCCGCTCGGTGGGCCTGATGGCCCACATCATCGAGGAACAGAAGAACCCCATCGCCCAGAAGGTATGGGACATGGCCGCCGGCAACGAGTGATGCCCCTGCCGGACCTGGCTCAGTCCCGGTCCGGCGCGCCCAGCGGGAACAGCGGCCGGTATGGCCGCGCTTCTTCCACGGCTCGCGCGAACGACGGACGCGCCAGCAGGCGCGCCCGATACGCGCGCAACACCGGATACGCCTCGGCGATCCGGTGCGTCCAGTCGCCATAGAACAGCGACGGCGCGGCGGCGCAGTCCGCCAGCGTGAAGTCTTCCCCAGTCGCCCAGGTCCTGCCGGCCAGATGCGCCTCCAGCCAGGCGTAGGCGACTTCCAGTTTTTCCACGGCCAGCGCCAACGTTTCCCGGCGCTTGGCCTCATCGCCCGATAGTGCGCCGCCGACTGCATGCTGCGTCCAGTTCATGACGTGCAGGTCGAAGAAGCGATCCAGGAAGCGGACTTCCAGGGCGGCCTTGGGATCGGCGGGCAGCAGGCGCTGCGGACCGGGATGCTCCAGCTGCAGGTGCTCGATGATGATGCTGGTCTCGGCGACGTTGCGGTCCCCGTCTTCCAGCAGCGGAAACTTGTGCAGAGGCCAGCGCCGCAGCCATTCGGCCGCGTGTTGCGGCGTGTCGGGGCCGATGCATCGGAACTCGAACGGGGTGCCGTTTTCGTACAGCGCGATCAACACCTTCTGCGTGTAGGAGGAAAAGGGATGACCGTAAAGCGCGAGCGACATGGTGGGTCTCCGGGCGGAATCGCTATGGACGACGCCTAGCGTCGCCGAGACGGGAAACAATCGCAACAAATAATTTCAAACCCTTTGTGTCAGCGATCAGGGCGCCCACGCCTGGCGGTTGGGCGGCGCGGGTTCGCAGCCCGCGCCGTTGCTGGGCTCGCCGCCGAGATTCATGGCCGGGTGCTTGAGTGAGTCCGCGGCGCGCTGGATCAGCTCCGGCCAGGGCGTGTTTCAGCCGTCACGCAAGGATTGCGGTCCGGCCCCGAGCCAGTAGTATCCGCGCTCAACAGACCGATACCGCTTACATCAAGGACCACTCCATGACCCTGACGCGCCCGCGACTTGCCCTGTCCGCCCTGACGCTCACGCTGGCCCTGTCGGGCTGCGCGCAGCACCCGTTCCTGAGCGCCGAGGGCACCAGGAACGATCCGCGCTATGCCCAGCTGCTGGACCTGATAGACGCGGCGTTGAAGGACGATATGGCCGTGGTGCTGGTGGCCGACATCATGCCGCATCGTTCGCTGGGCGACGCGTTGGAAATGACCAAGTGGACCTCGCACGTCATCTGGATGTTCGAAAAGGACCCGCGGATCACCTTCAGCCGCCGTTTCGAGACCAATGCGCTGCAGCGGGACAAGAACGCGACTTATCTGTTCCAGGCTTTCGAGGTGCATATCCTGCCGCCCGGCAAATACCTGCTGACCGGCGGCGACGACTACAAGCTGAATGCGCTGCTTGAGCAGGTCGGCGCTCCGGGCGGCAAGGTGGGTTCTGGCCGCGGCGCCAACGGCACTGCCTATCTGTCGCCCGAGCTCTACCGCGAGTTTTACCGGGAAACCAACTGGCGCGACGCTACCTACGGCACCGAAACCAAGACGCGCAAGGTCTGCACCGCCGTGCACATGGCTTCGGGCGCCTGCGTGAGCTGGGGCGAGCAGCAGTACAGCGAGACCACGCAGCTCGGTGCGGCGGGCTACGTCGAACAGACCGATTCCCGCGACATTCCGGCGATCAAGGTGCAGGCCCGCATCCCGCCGCAGCAGGCGCTGGCAAGCTTCACGCTCAAGGGCGGCCAACTGGTGCTGAGCCAGCGTATGCATTTGAAGACGCCTAGCTACAAGTACCGGCAATCCGCCTGCCGCGCGGTCGATCCCAAGATGATCGAATGCCCGCTTGAAGACCTGACCGTCTACACTCGCCCGGCGCCCATGGAGTTCACGCAGAAGTACATCGAGCGGCTTGCGAACGTGAGCGATGAGCACCGTAAACTCCTGTCGACGATGATACCGATGCAGATCACGCCGCTGGGCAAGCAGGGTATGGAAGACCCGGTCTGGGGCGTGCCGCTGTCGCTGCGCAAGGGCAAATAGACGGCCAGCGTAGCGGCGCAGCGCTGCCAGGCCGCAACTGACGAGGACGATCCACTTGAAGAAGATCCGGGATTACTGGTTCGGCATCGCGGTTTCCCTCCTGCTGGCGGGACTGCTGGCATTCCTGGGCGTCGTGTTCGTTTCCACCCCCAATCTCGGTTGGGGCGCGCAGGCGCTGCTGAGCTATGGCGTGTTGTTCGGCGGGCCGCTGGCCGTGGTGTTGGCGCTTTGCTGGATCGTGTACATGGTGCGCGACAAGGGCCAGGTGCCGGGGCGTGTCCATGGCTTGATGTTCCTGCCTGCGGTGCTTGCCCTGGCCATCGTGCCCGTCAGCGACTCCATCGAGCAGGGCCGGTACGACCGCTTTCGGGCGTCTCACCCCGCGATCGATGAGGTCCACGTCAATCTGAGCGGGCGCACCATCTGGACGGACAGGCGCGGCGGAAGCTTGTCTTCCGGCTCGTCGCCGTACCTGGAGCCCGGGTCGGCAGTGCAATACATGTTTTCGCGCTTTCACCGCTATCCGAACCAGGGGTCAGCGGCCAGCGAGAATTTCCCCTACCAGGGCGCGCGCCTGAAGGACGGCGTGGACCACTACGTGTACTCCAGCCAGGACGGAAGCCCGGGCGCGTCCGTGCCGTTGAAGCGCCTGCCGTATCCCGATCTGGGCAAGCTGCCCTCGGCGTCCTCGCAGGGCGAGGCTGAGGTGGTGGTCTATCACTACTACCACTATGCCGACCACGTCGAGGTTGCGCCTGGCCTCGCGCGCTTCGCCGGCACGACCGATGAGCGGATGGAGTCGGCGGGGATGCCTGGGTTGGCGATATTCGGCCTGCAGAACCTGACGCCGCTGACCATCGCCAGGGTGGAGATCAATGGCCAGGCCTACGACATGGGTTCTTACGCGACGCGCAGCGTGTTGTCGCGGCCTTGCGATCCGGTGCGTGGCGGCAGCCCGGTACTACTTGATCTGGAGCAGCCCTTGCGGGTGCGTTGGCAGACGCTGGAACAGCCCGGGATCTGGCGCGAGGCGACGGTAAATGTGCCGGCCTTCAGCGCGGCGAGCAGCAAGGATCCGGGCAAGGGCCTGTTGCGCGCGCGCCTGTACTTCCTGCCCGATGAGACGGTGGCGGCCGAGCGCTATCGGGAGATCCGCGTGCGCGGCGAACTGTCCGTCCGCGCCACCGGGCTGCCCGCCGCCGCGCAAGCCCATACGGGCTGCGGCGGCGCGTATTTCGGCTACAACCCGCAGACCGTGAGGCTGCTGGGCAACTGAAGCCTGCGTGCGCGCTATACGTCTTCAATGCGCCGCGATGGCGCGAGGGGCGTGCCCAGATCCAGCATGGCGTAGAGCCGCTGGGTGAAACGCTGGCGCCGGGTGGGCCGGCCCATGCGCCAGCGCGTGTCCAGCCACAGCAGGGGCAGGGCGAAGCCCAGCCACACGACGAAGAAGAGCGCCAATAGGAAGACCGCCAGTTCGGGAAAGTCCTGGAACGAGCCATCGTCCGATCCCGCGAAGTACTGCAGGCCGACCACGAACAGCCAGGTGGTCAGCAACAGCGCGCCCATCAGCTTGAGCATGCGCGCGCGCTGGCTTATGCCTACGCGGATGGGGGTGTCCCGGCCTTGTTCGCCGCCGTAATAGCGGTGGCACATATAGCAGCGGCCGTCTTCAAGATTGCGCAGCGCATAGACGGCGCGCTGTCCGTCGTGGGCCGGGGCCGCGCGCACCGCCATTTCGACGCGGTCGTTCTCGGCCAGGAAGGGCAGCGCGTCGCCGAACGCTTCCTGGGCGATCATCACAAAGTTCTCGCCATTGACCGCGTAGCGGTAGATGCCATAGTTGGGACCTTTGTGGACCTGGCGCATTTCATGCGTGAGGCCGACGAGATGGCCCCGCACATGTCCGATGGGCGGTTCGCCTTCGTCCTGCGTCGATAGCGGCTCCAGGCGTGGCGGCTTGGGCGGCGGGGCGGGCGTGCCGGCTGCGGGCCGTTGCTCGGGATCGAAGAGCGCCTCGCTCGCCAGTATCAACGGACGGTGGCGGCGGTTATGCCAGAGGCCATGCAAGGCCGACCCCGCCACTACCAGCGCCACCAGGGCGACGACCAGCGAAAAGACCATCAGGAACACGCGCGTGAGGCTGGCGATGCCGAGCAGCCACGCCAGCCATACGAACGCCGCGCCGATCGCGCCGCCGATGGCGGCCTCGCGCCAGCCGCGCCGTTTCAGGGTCTGGTAGTAGCGCGGCGGGATGGGCTCCCCGCGCGCCGGAACCGCCCAGGAGAAGACGGCCGATCCTTCCACACCGTCCATCACGCCCATGCGCGCCGGGATGCCCTGCAGATGCAAGCGCTGCAGCTGGTTGATCTGCGGCGCCTCCAGCCCGGCGGCGATCACGGCTTCTGTTCCGATGCGCAGGAACGCATCGTGCCGCACCAGAGGCACCGCGAGGCGGATCTGGTCGATGGTTCCTTCGAGGATGCGGGCGGAGGGCTGCGCCATGACGGGGTGCGGGATGAAAACCGTCAAGGATAGCGTAGCGGCCTCCGTGGGCTACCAGGCATCCGGCAAGGTCGCCGGCCCCTGATGCGTGGGGAAATGCGGAAGCACGTCCTCAGCCAGCTCCTGCAGCACTTCCGCGGCAGGCCGTTGCGAGAACTGGATGCCGATCGCGGCGTGATTGACCCCGACCGCCTGCCATTCCTCCAGCAACGCGATCAAGCCTTTCCTGCCGGTGCGCAGCACAAAGCCGTTGTGCAAGGGCGTGCGCGGATGGTCGGGGTCGTCGGCCAGGTCCAGCCATTCGTTGGTCATGTGCGGACGGAAGCCGCCATCGGGTATCAGCGCGCGCCAGGCGCGGATTTTTTCCCCCAGGCGTTGTGGTCCCATCGGGGTATCCGTGGCGTCGGGATAGGTCAGCCAGCCATCGGCGTGTTCGGCAATCCACGGCAAGGACTGCCCCGACGAGCCGGTGACGATGAGCGGAATGGCGCCGGCGGCGGGCTTGGGCAGGAATTCCGCGCGGCTGAAGCGCCCCAGCGATGAATCGATCTCCAGGCGTCCTGGGCGCATGAGCTGGCGGAAGTACGAGACGGCTTCGGCGAAACGCGCTGCGCGCTCGTCATGGTTCAGCCCATAAGCGGGAAATTCGACAGGCCGGTCGCCCGATGCGATCCCCAGCACCAGCCGCCCGCCCGACAGTTGGTCGATGGTGCTCGCCGCCTTGGCCAGATCGATGGGGTGGCGCAGGGAAAAGATTGCGCTCCCCGTCGCCAAGGCGATCTTCTTCGTTTGCGCCGCCAGAAATGCCAGGTAGGTGAACGGATCGAAGACCTGGCCGGCATCTCCGAAGGAAGGGGAGTACAAGGGCACGTCGCGCACCCAGACGGCAGCAAAGTCCTGCCGGTCGATCTGCTGTACCAGTTCCGCCTGGCCCGCAAGGACCGCCATGCTGCCTTCGTAGAAGCGCAGCGGCAGGAAAATGCCCAGGGTCAGGCGATCGGGTGCGAACATCCGCCGATAACCGGGATGCGCGGAGAAGGCGAAGTGCGACGCTCCGGCCGTGTCATGGAGCGAGTGAGTGGTATCCATTGCGACAGTCCTCGATGCTTTCAGGCGCCCGTTGCCGGCGCAGGCAGGGTGATGCCTTTGGCGACCGCAGGCCGGGCCGCCACGCGTTCGTGCCATGCGCTCAGATGCCGGTGATGGCTGAAATCGAAGTTGATGATGCGCGCGATATGGCTCCAGCCGAAATGCGCGATGTCGGCGATGGAGTAGGTGTCGCCAGCAAGATAGGAATGGTCGGCCAGCCTGCGGTCCAGCACCGCGAGCGCATCCTCGGTCAGGCGTTGGTAGCGTTCCAGCGCGGCAGGGTTGCGCGCCTTGTCGAACACTTCGAAGTTCACGCGCTGTCCGATGATGGGGCCGACGCTACTGGAATGGAATTGCAGCCACTTGATCGCTTCCCACCGGCCCTGGGTGTCCGCGGGCAGCAGCTTCCCGGTTTTTTCAGCGAGGTATAGCAGTATTGCCGCCGACTCGAACAGCACTACGCCGGTTTCGTCGTCGGTGAGGGCGGGGATGCGGCCATGCGGGTTCAGCGCAAGAAACTCCGGCTGGCGGTGCTCGCCCTGCGCGATGCGCACGTGATGCAGGCGGTAGGGCAGTGCCAGTTCTTCGAGGGCAATCGTGGCCTTGTAGCCGTTCGGAGAACTGTCGGTGTATAGGTTCAGCATGGGCTTGCTCATTCAAGATTGGCTAGATATTCAGATTCGCTGCGGTCTGGAAATTCTCCTTCCTGGAAGAGACCGGGTACAGCGATCATTTCTCAATCTTGAATTTAGGAAATCTAAAAGCAGGGCCATGCCTGCGCCGCAGGTCAACCGCGCGATTGCTTCAGCTGCGCAGGGACACGCTTTTTGGCCTGTGCCGCAACAGCTTGCCGTGGGCCATCTTCCAGCATGGCCAAGAGACCGATGATGAGCGCCTGCATGCCCTGATCCAGTTCCCCTTCCATCTCGGATTCTTCCGCCGCCCGTTCCGCGTCCACCACCGGCTCCAGCCCGGCGACTGAATACACCGTGTCGGCGACCGCCATGCCGTGGAAGGCCACGGTCGCCAGCAGGATGCGGGACTGCTCCCTGGAAATGCCGTAGGCATCGGCGATATGGCGCTGTTGCTCGGTGATTTTCGCGAGCATGGACGGGGTGGCCGCCAGCCTGCGGATCACATAGGGCGTCACGCCCGGATGCGCCTTGACGAAGTCCCGCACGGACGCGGCGAACAGGGTCAGGTACTGCTTCAATTCGCCGCGCTCGTTGCTACAGGCTTGCGGAATCTGCCAGCGGCTGAAGATCTCTTCGGCGACCAGGCGCTTGAGTTCTTCCAGGCTGGGCACGTGCTTGTACAGCGCCATATGGCTGACGCCGAGCGCCGCCGCGAGTCCGACGAAGGTGATGTTCGGCAGGCCCATTGCAATGCCGGCGTCGGCAATCCGCTCGCGGGTGATGGTGGGAGGGCGTCCCCGCGCCGGGCGGCGCTCTGGCGGTGTCATGGCTGTTCCTGGTTCCGTGGGGTCATTCATCCCTCACTTTAACCCGGCCCGATTTATTTAGTTTATTGCAATGCAACTAATTGCGGAAATTAGTTTATAGTGATGCAAATAATTATCACCCACATCTGAGCACTTCGATTTCATGAGCAGTTCTGAAGCAGCCGCGGCCAAGCCTGCAAAGCCCGGCCCGCTAGGCCTGGTGCTGGCCCCCATACGCGGGCAATTGATGGCCGCCGCAGCGCTGGCCGCAGTGGGCACCATGCTTACGTTGGTGCCGCTGGCAGGGATTGCGCACATCGCCAGAATCGTCTTCGCCGGCCTCGGCGCCGGGGACTCCGCATCTGCGCCAGCCTGGACCGATATCGGATGGACGGTCATCGCCAGCGTCGCGTGCATGTTCGCGGGCATGGGGCTGATCTCGGCAGGCGAGCTGACCGCCCATCTGGCCGACAACCGCCTTACGCATCGCCTGCGTCTGGCCGCGGCGCAGCGGCTGTCCCAGGTGCCGTTGGGCTGGTTCACCAGCAAGGCGTCGGGCGAGGTCAAGCAGGCGATGCAGGACGACATTGGCACGCTGCACAGCCTGACCGCCCATTTTTATACGGCAGTGGGACGCGCCGCGGGCGGCATCGTCATTTCGGTTGCTTACCTGTTCGCGCAGGACTGGCGCATGGCGCTTGCGGCGCTGTTGCCATTTCCCGGTTTCTTCCTGTTCCTGCGCCGGGCGATGAAGGCCGGAGGGGCGAACATGCAGGAGTTCGTCGAGCGGCTTGGGCGCCTGAACGGGGCAACGGTGGAGTTCGTGGGCGGCATTCCCGTGGTCAAGGCGTTCGGCGACGCGGGCAAGGCGCATCGCGGCTATCGCGAGGCCGTCGATGCTTTTGCCGAAGCCTTCGCCAGCTTTACCCGTCCGCTAGTGGCGGCGATGGGCCATGCCCACGCCATGATCGCGCCGGTCACGGTACTGGGCGTGGTATTGGGCTTTGGCACTTTGTTCGTCGGCTTGGGCTGGATGGCGCCCGTGGACCTGCTGCCATTCGCGCTGGTGGCGCCGGGAATATGCGCGCCGCTGTTGTTGCTGCACACGCTGCTGCACGACCTGGGTAGCGCCGCGGGCGCGGCGCAGCGCGTGCAGGCCCTGCTGGAGACTCCCGTGCTGGAACCGCTGACGTCCGGACAGGCGCAAATCCCCGAGGGCCATCAAGTCCGGTTCGAGAACGTGGGCTACTCCTATGGCGGAGAACGCCGGACACTGTCCAACATCAATTTCACGCTGGAGCCCGGCACGGTCACGGCCATCGTCGGTCCGTCAGGCGCGGGCAAATCCACCCTGGCGCGGCTGCTGCTGAGATTCTTCGACCCCGATGAAGGGCGCATCACGCTGGGTGGCGCCGACCTGCGGCGGATCGAGAGCGCGCAGCTCTACCGGCGCATCGGCTTCGTGCTGCAAGAGGTGCGCCTGATCCATGCCAGCGTGCGCGACAACATCGCGCTGGGCCGGCCGTCCGCCACCCAGCAAGAGATCGAGGACGCCGCGCGCACCGCCAATATCCATGAACGCATCCTGGCGTTGCCGCGTGGCTACGATTCGGTGATCGGGGAGGACGCGCAGCTCTCCGGCGGCGAACTCCAGCGCGCCAGCATCGCGCGCGCGGTGCTGCTGGATCCTCCCGTGCTGGTGCTGGACGAGGCCACGGCGGCGGCCGACGCCGGCAACGAGATGGCAGTCCAGGGCGCGCTGTCGCGCTTCGCCCGGGGGCGCACGGTGATGGTGATTGCGCACCGGCTGGACACGGTGATGCACGCCGACCGGATCGTCGTGATCGAAGACGGCGCCATCGTCGAACAAGGCAGGCATGAACAATTGCTGGCGCAAGGCGGCTGCTATGCCCGGCTGTGGACGCAGGGCGGCTATGCATCCTTCGAAGCGACCGAGGAGGCGTCATGCTGAAGACCTTCATGCTGCTGCTCGGCAAGGATGCGTCCGTCCTGCGCCGCTACGTCTGGATGGCCATCGCCTACGGCGTGTTGTGCGGACTGACGATTACCGCGCTGGTGCCGCTACTCACGCATCTGCTTGAAGGAAACGTGAGGGCGGCCGCGCCGTGGCTGGCCGCGCTGTTGGCCGGAGTGGCGCTGTGCTGGGGCTTGCGCCGCCATGTGGAGCGGGCCGGCGTGCGGGTCGGCGTTGCCATCCTGCGGGACGCGCGCCATCGTCTCGGCGACCATGTCGCGAGCCTGCCGGTGGGCTGGTTCACGGCGGCGAACACGGCGCGCCTCGGGCATCTCGTGACGCAGGGCATGATGTCCCTGGCCCAGCTTCCCGCGCACGTCTTCACTCCCGTCATCGCCGGCGTGGTGACGCCCGCGGTGCTGGTCGCGGCACTGTTTGCGCAGCACTGGCTGCTGGGACTGATCGCCCTGGCGGCGCTGCCGCTACTGGCTGGCGTCCTGCAGTTCACGGCTAGGTTGGCGCGGCGCGCCGATCACGCCTTTCAGCGGCGCTTCGCCGACGCCAGCCAACGCATGGTCGAGTTTGCCCAGGCCCAGTCGGTGCTGCGCGCCTTCAATGGCGAGGGCGGCGGCACGCGCCTGCTCGAACAGGCCGTCGAGCAGCAGCGCCAGTCGGGTGCGCGCCTGATCTGGTTGTCGGCCGGGGCGGCCGTGCTCAACGTCTGGGCCGTGCAGGCCGTCTTCGCTGTTCTGCTGATCGCCGCCGCCTGGTGGATCGACGGCATCCTGGGCAGTCCCTTGGCGGCGGGACAGATCGTGGCCGCGATCGTGTCGCTGTTGCTGGCGGTCCGCTACATCGATGCGCTGCTGGAGGTGGCCGGCTATGGCGAGGTGCTGCGCGGCGCGCGCGGACAACTCGACGCCGTGGACGCGCTGTACGCCGTCCAGCCGTTGCCGGAGCCCGCAGCGCCGCAGGAGCCGCGCGATGCGTCGATCGAGCTGCGGGATGTGCATTTCCGCTATGCCGAGGATCAGCCCGAGGTGCTGCGCGGGGTCGATCTGCGCGTCGAACCGGGCAGCATGACCGCCCTGGTCGGCGCATCCGGCTCCGGCAAGACCACGTTGGCGCGGCTGATCGCGCGCTTCTTCGACGCGAGCCAGGGCAGCGTGCTGGTCGGCGGCGTGGATGTGCGGCAGATTTCCAGTGCGCGGCTGGCAGGCCAGATCAGCCAGGTCTTCCAGGACAACTACCTGTTCACGGGCTCCATTGCCGACAACATCCGCGCCGGCAAGCCTGGCTGCAGCGATGCCGAACTGATGCAGGCCGCCAACCAGGCGGGCTTGGCGGGCATCGCCGAGCGCCTGCCGCAAGGGCTGGACACGCCGGTGGGCGAGGGCGGTGCGCGCCTGTCCGGCGGCGAGCGCCAGCGCATCGCCGTCGCCCGCGCGCTGCTGAACCAGGCGCCGATCCTGCTTCTCGACGAGGCCACAGCGGCGCTGGACGCTGAGAATCAGGCCATCATCACTGAGACGCTGGCGCGGCTGCGCGGCCAGTGCACGCTGGTGGTGATCGCGCATCAGCTCTCCACGGTGGCGATGGCCGACCAGATCGTGGTGCTGGAGGACGGGCGGGTCGTCGAGCAGGGCACGCCCATGGCATTACGCGCGCGCCAGGGGCGATACGCGCAATTCCTGGCGCAGCGGCAAGCCGCCAAGGGCTGGCGTATCGCCGGGGCGCGGTCCTGATGCGCGCAAGCTTGTTCGGCCTGTTCATCGTGCTCTGCGGCGCGTCGCTGCTGGTGGGCGCGCGCCAGATCGCATGGCCGCAGCTGTTCTCGCTGTCGGGCGACGCCTGGCTGACACTGACGGCGAGCCGGCTGCCGCGTCTGGCGGCGGTGGTGCTGACGGGCATCGGCCTGGCCGTCTGCGGCGTGATCCTCCAGCACATCGTGCGCAACAAGTTCGTTGAACCCGCAACCTCGGGCGGACTGGACGCGGCCAAGCTCGGCATACTGGCATCGATGCTGCTCATGCCCGCCGCCGGGACGGCGGGCCGCATGCTGTTCGCATTGGGCTTCTGCTTAGCGGCCAGCCTGTTGTTCGTCGCCATCGTCCGCCGCGTCAAATTCAAGAACACGGTGCTGGTGCCGGTGATCGGCCTGATGTACGGCGGCGTGTTGAGCGCCATGGCGGAGTTCTACGCCTATCGCAACAACATCATGCAGAGCATGCAGGGCTGGCTGCTGGGCGATTTTTCCAAGATCGTGCAGGGCAACTACGAAATCATCTACCTGATCCTGCCCATCGTCGCGCTGACCTATCTGTACGCGCACCGCTTCACCGTGCTTGGCATGGGCGAAGGCATGGCCGCAAGCCTGGGCCTGAACTATCCGGCCACCGTGGCGCTGGGGCTGCTGCTGGTGGCCGTCACCGTGTCCGCCACGGTGATCACGGTCGGAGCCATTCCTTTCGTGGGGCTGGTCATTCCGAATCTGGTCGCGCTGCGCTACGGCGACAACCTGGGCCGCACCTTGCCCATCGTGGCGTTGGGCGGCGCCTCGCTGCTGCTGGCCTGCGACATCCTTGGCCGCCTGCTGATCTACCCGTTCGAAGTGCCTATCGGCCTGACCGCGGGCGGGGTGGGAGGCGTGCTGTTCCTCCTGCTGATCTTCTGGAGGCACAGGTGATGCTTGCAGCCTCCCGGCGAGCGGTGTGGATGGCGGTCATTGCATTGGCCCTGGCTTTCCTGTTCTTCCGCTCCAACTTCGACTTCGGCTACATCATCCCCAAGCGGCTCGCGCGCTTGGCGGCCATGCTCATCGGCGGCGTCTGCATTGCCTGGTCGTCCATCGTGTTCCAGACCCTTGCCGGCAACCGGATCCTGACGCCGGCCATCATGGGATACGAGGCTGTCTACCTGCTGTTCCAGTCCCTCATGATCCTGGCCATGGGAGCGCAGAGCCTGGCCCTGCTCGGCGCGAACGGCAACTTCTTCCTGTCGGTGCTGCTGATGCTGGCCTACTCATGGATCATCCATCGCTGGCTGTTCCGCGACGGCAGGCAGAACGTGTACTTCCTGCTGCTGGTGGGGTTGGTGCTGACGATGGTGATCGGCACCTTCACGCAGTTCGTGCAGCTGAAGACCAGTCCAGGCGAGTTCTCCATGCTGCTGGGCTTTACCCAGGCCTCTTTCAACAAGGCAGAGCCCGGGCAACTGCTCGTGTCCGCCCTCATCGTCGCGGGCGTGTGCCTGGCGGGCGTCAAGAGCTTGCCGACGCTGGACGTGATCTCCCTGGGGCGCGACCAGGCCGTTTCCCTGGGTGTGGACTATCAGCGCGTTTTGCGACGGCATCTGGCGCTGATCGCGGTGCTGGTCGCGGTGTCGACCAGCCTGCTCGGACCCACGGCGTTCATGGGCATCTTCGTCGCCAACATGGCCTATGCCTTGACGCGTACGCGCCGGCACCGGGCCACGTTGTCCACCGGCTGCGCCATCGCCATCGCCATCTTCATCCTGGCCCAGCTTGCGGTCGAACATCTCTTCAACTACCGGACCAGCGTAGGCATCCTGGTCAACCTGGTGTGCGGCGCGTGGTTCCTGGCGCTGATGGCGCGCTCGCGGGGAACGGCATGATCACGATCCGGAATCTCTCGAAAAACTATGGTCCGAAGACCGTGCTGCGCGATGTGAGCCTGCAGTTTCCCGCAGGACGGCTGACCTCGCTAATCGGTCCCAACGGCGCGGGCAAGACGACCTTGCTGATGATGGCTGCCCGCCTGCTGGAACCCAGCCAGGGCGAGGTTCTGATCGAGGGCGCAAGGGTGTCGGATATCCGCATCGGCGATTACGCCAAGCGTGTCGCCACCCTGCGCCAATCGCCGGACTTCAATCTGCGCCTGACGGTGGAAGAGCTCGTTGCCTTCGGACGGTTTCCCTACAGCCGCGGCGCGTTGACGCAGGAGGACCGCCGCCTGATCGACGAGGCCATCGCGTTCCTCTCGCTGGAGCCGCTGCGCGCGGCCTATCTCGACGAACTCAGCGGCGGGCAGCGGCAGATGGCGTTCCTGGCCATGACGATCGCCCAGCAGACGGATTGCCTGCTGCTGGACGAACCGCTCAACAACCTCGACATCAAGCATGCGGTCCAGATCATGCGCGCC
Source organism: Achromobacter sp. FW305-C-30-7 (assembly GCF_058783105.1). Taxonomy (NCBI): domain Bacteria; kingdom Pseudomonadati; phylum Pseudomonadota; class Betaproteobacteria; order Burkholderiales; family Alcaligenaceae; genus Achromobacter; species Achromobacter sp. FW305-C-30-7. The sequence goes on from NZ_JBYSYI010000001.1 coordinate 1,081,141, forward strand.
TTGCGCCGCCTGTGCGACGAGCACGGCCGCACCGTGATCCTGGTGGTGCACGACATCAATTTCGCGGCCAGCTATTCCGACCACATCGTCGCGATGAAGGGCGGATCGGTGCATAGCGCCGGCAGCGTGGCGCAGGTCGTGACCGAGGAGCGGCTGCGCGAGCTCTACGGGCTGGAATTCGAGATCACGCAAGGCGCGCGCGGACGTCTGTGCAACTACTTCAATCCATCAGGAGAACTGACATGATCCTCAAGCACGGACGCCGGGCATGGGCGCTTGCCCTGCTGGCCGCCGCGGCGGCCGCGATGCAGGGCTGCGGCCAGGAAGCGGCCGAATCGTCGAAGGCGGCGGCACAGCCGGCCGCCGCCAGCCCATCGGCGCAGCGCGCCTACGAAACTGTCACGGTGCAGCACAAGCTGGGGACCACCGTGATCAGCAAGCTGCCACAGCGCGTGGTGGCCCTGGATATGAACGAGGTGGACTTCCTCGACCAGTTGGGCGTACCGGTCGCCGGCATGCCGAAGGACTTCGTGCCGAATTTTCTTGCCAAGTACAAGGATGCGCCGGACGTGCTGGACGTGGGCGCTATCGTCCAGCCCAATCTGGAACGGGTGCACGCAGCCAAGCCAGACCTGATCCTGATCACCTCGCTGCAGGCCAACCACTACAAGGAATTGAGCGAGATCGCTCCGACCATCCACTTCGACGTGGACTACCGGGACAGCGAGGCCAATCACATCGAGATCATCAAGGACCACCTCATGACGCTGGGGCGGATCTTTGAAAAGGAAAGCCTGGCCCGCGACAAGTCCGCCGAACTCGACGCCAAGGTCCAGGAGGCGAAGCGCCTCATCCAGGACCGTCCCGAAAGAGCGCTCATCGTGCTGCACAACAATGGCGCCTTCAGTTCATTCGGCATGCAGTCGCGCTACGGCTTCATTTTCAAGGCCCTGGGCGTGAAGCCCGCCAGCCCCACCGCCGAGGCCGGCCTGCACGGCCAGCCCATCTCCAGCGAGTTCATCCAGCAGGCCAATCCCGACATCCTCTACGTGGTGGATCGCACTGCGGTGATGGAGCGCGGACCCACCTTGAACGCCGAGACCTTGACCAATCCGCTCTTGCGCCAGACCGCCGCCTTCCAGCACGGCCGCGTGGTCTTCGCCGATGCGCAAGCCTGGTACGTCATGGCCGCCAGCGTGAACTCGCTGAAGCTCATGATCGACGACGTCATCAAGGCCTACCAGAACTGAGGTCGTCCACGGATCGGGGCAAGTTGCCGGTTCATATGTAAATGATTCCCAGTCGCCTGATGTCGAAGGCGACCCAAAGCTCAACTGAACGGAGCATTCCATGAGCAAACGTCGCCATAGCGGCCGCGTCGCACGTCCTTCCTTGCACGCCAGGCACGCAATCCCCGTCTTTTCCCTCAACCATCTGACCGCGGCATTGTTCGGACTGACCCTGGGCGCTGCTCCGGCAGCATGGGCCCAACAGGCTGTCGAGGCCGGGGTGAAAACGCTGCCGGCCGTGACGGTGACGGGCCAGGCCGATGCGCCGGCCACGCCCTACGCCGGCGGGCAGGTGACCTATGGCGGCCGCGCGGGCTTTCTGGGCGACCGCGATTTCATGGATACGCCGTTCTCCGTCATCAGCTACACGGAGAAGTACATCGAGGACCTGCAAGCCCAGGACATCACCGATGTGATCGCCAGGACCGATCCTTCGGTGTTCAGCAACGGCGTGACCGGCGCCTGGAGCGAGAACTACTCGATCCGCGGCTTCAGCTCCAGCACCACTGATATTTCGTTTGGCGGGCTGTTCGGCATGGCGCCGTACTACCGGACCTCGCCGGAAATGTTCGAGCGCATCGAAGTCCTGAAAGGGCCGTCCGCCTTGCTGAACGGCATGCCGCCCGGAGGTTCCGTAGGCGGCACGGTCAACCTGGTACCCAAGCGCGCGGGCGCGGAGCCTCTGACGCGCCTGACCGCGACCTACATGTCGGATTCGCAGTTCGGCGGGCACATAGACCTGGGACGGCGCTTTGGCGAGAACCAGCAGTTTGGCTTGCGCTTCAACGGCATGTACAGGGACGGCGACGGTCCGGTCGACAACCAGAAGAAAAAGGCGCAACTGGCCGCGTTGGGCCTGGACTGGCGCGGCGAACGCGCGCGCGTTTCCATCGATATGTATGACAGCGATGAGCGTGTGGACGGCGTGACGCGAGGCATCAACCTGGCGCCGGGCATAGGCGTGCCCAAGCCGCCCAAGCCCGAAACCCTGCTGAATCCGGACTGGGCCTACGTGAAGAACCAGGACAAGGCGGCCATGATCCGTGGCGAATTCGACGTGAGCGACAAGCTGATGGCCTACGCAGCGGTGGGCACGAGCCGGTCCGAGTACACCTACAACGGCGCCATGGTGGCGCAGGTGTTCAACGAGGCGGGCGACTATCGCACCTCGATGGGCCAGCTGAACATGAACGTGAAGAAAACGTCGGGAGAGGCCGGCTTGCGGGGCAAGCTGCAGACTGGCGGCGTCAAGCACCAGTGGGTGCTGAATGCCACGTACTACTCGGACAACCAGCGCGACTACGGCCGCCGGACGGTGCCTGGGGCGGACTGGGTCACCAACATCTACAACCCGGTCTGGGGGCCGGCGCCGGCCACCAGTTGGCCGCCGATCCTGCATAGCAAGACCCGCCTGGTCAGCTACGGCCTGGCGGATACCTTGTCCTTCGCGGAGGACCGGGTGCAGCTGACGCTGGGCGCGCGGCGGCAGGAAGTCCGCACCGACAACTACAGCGTCGCGACCGGGGCGCGGACCAGCCGCTACGATGCGAGCGCGACCACGCCCGCCGCCGCGCTGCTGATCAAGGCAACCGACAACATCTCCGTGTACGCCAACTACATCGAAGGCTTGAGCAAGGGCCAGACCGCACCAGTCACCGCCGCCAACGCCGGGGAGCTGTTCCCGCCCTACAAGACCAAGCAGACGGAGCTCGGCATCAAGGTCGATCTGGGGGATTTCACCCATACCGTCAGCCTGTTCGAGATAAAGCGGCCCAGCAGCTATACGGACCCCGTCACCAACGTGTTCTCGTTTGGCGGCGAGCAGCGCAACCAGGGCGTGGAATGGGGCTTCTTCGGCGAGCCGATGCGTGGCCTGCGGCTGATGGGCGGGGTCGCGTACATCAATCCCAAGGTGACCAAAACCGCTGTCGCCGCCAACGAAGGCAAGCAGGCCACCGGCGTTCCCAAGCTCCAGGGCAAGCTGGGCGTGGAATGGGATGTGCCGGCGCTGCAAGGCCTGACGCTGACGGCCAATGCGACCTCCGTTTCCAAGCAGTACATCAGCGCCGACAACTCGCTGTCGGTGGCGGGACGGACGACCTACGACGTGGGCGCGCGCTACGCCACCAGAGTGGCCGACCGCCCGATCGTGCTGCGAGCCGCCGTCAACAATCTGACGAACAAGGCCTATTGGGGCATGCCGCAATTGTCGAGCCTGGCCCTGGGCGCGCCGCGCACCTTCATGCTTTCCGCCTCGATGGAGTTTTGACGGGGCGGGCTTTAGGCGGCGTTCGTGGCGATATCCCCGGCCTGGCGCGCAGTTTCAGCCGGGGACGCTGCTCACAGTTCATATCTGTGGTCCTGCAGCGGCACGGTGGCGTGCCAGCTGAGTTCGCGCTCGATGCGTTCGCGCAGGGCCTCGGAGGCCTCGGGTTCGCCATGGACGATGAAGACGCGCCGCGGCGCTTCTTGAAAGCCGGACAGCCAGCGCATCAGTTCATCGCTGTCGGCGTGGGCCGACAGCATGGGCAGTTCGGCGACTTCGGCGTTGATGGGCGTCCACTGGCCGTAGATCTTGGTTTCGGTGGCGCCGTCGAGCAGCTTGCGGCCGCGCGTGCCGGCTGCCTGGAAGCCGGAAAAGAGCAGGGTGTTGCGGTGGTCGGTGCCAAAGGCGGCGATATGGTGCAGCACCCGCCCGCCCGTGGCCATGCCGCTGGCCGAGATGATGACCTTGGGGTAACGGTTGGCCGACAGCGCCTTGGATTCCTCGACATCGCGCACATAGGTCACGGCGGCGCAGGCGGCTTCGTACTCGCGCGGGGACAGCTTGTGTTCCCCTGCATGGCGGTCCAGCAGTTCGGTGGCGCTGGTCGCCATGGGGCTGTCCAGATAGACCGGGACGTTCCGCAGCCGGCCGGCCTGGCGCAGCGTCCACAGTGCGTGGATCAGGGTCTGCGCCCGCCCCACGGCGAAGGCGGGGATGACCACTGTGCCGCCGCGCTGCACGGTGCGTTCGATGACGGCGCTCAGGGCTTCGACCGGATCGGCGGGATCATGGCGCCGGTTGCCGTAGGTGGACTCGATGACGATGTAGTCGGCGCGCGGCACGGGTTCGGGATCGTGCATCACCGGATCGTCGTAGCGGCCCAGATCGCCGGAGAACACCACGCGCATGCCGCCGATGTCGATCTGTGCGGTGGCCGCGCCCAGGATGTGGCCGGCGCGGCGCAAGGTCAGCGTCGCGCCGCCGGGCAGGGCGGTCTCCTGGTGCAGCGCCACGTCGGCAAAGCGCGTCAGCGCGCGCTGGGCGTCGATCACGCGGTAGAGCGGCAACGCGGGTTTGTGCTTGGAAAAGCCCTTGCGGTTGGCGAAGTCCGCATCCTTTTCCTGCAGGTTGGCGCTGTCCAGCAGGATCAGCTCCGCGACATCGCGGGTCGCGGGCGTGGCGTGGATCTTGCCCTTGAAGCCCTCGGCCACCAGCCGCGGCAGGTAGCCGCAATGATCGAGGTGGGCATGCGTCAGCACCACCGCGTCGATGTCGGCCGGCGACAGGGGCAAGCTCTGCCAGTTGAGTTCCCGCAGGTTCTTCAGGCCCTGGAACAGGCCGCAATCGATCAGCAGGCGGGTGTCGGCGTGGTTTAGCAGGTGCTTGGAGCCGGTGACGGTACCGGCGCCGCCCAGGCAGGTCAGTGTGAGCATAATGTCCTTGTGCCGCATCAAGAAGGGGTGGCGAGGTCGGCGGGATCGCCCCTGCCGTCGATGGCTTGCAGTCGCGGCGTATCCAGCACGTCCTCGCGGCGCCAGCCGGCTACGGCGGCAGCAGCGTCGACCGCGTGCGCCCAGGTGCAGCGGTTGGCGAATAGCATGCCGGGCACGTCCAGCGTGCCGCCGCGGCTGATGTAGCCCAGCGCCCGGGTGCGGGCCGGGCCGCCGTCCAGCCGGCGCAGCACGCCCAGCATGGGTTCGGGGCGCGTGTGGCACAGCAGCACGCGCGGCAGGCCGGGCGGGAAGAGCGCGTGGACCGCAATGTCGGACAGCGCGAAAGCGGCTTCCAGTTCGTCGCGCGGCGCTCGCAGGCGGCCGGGTTCCAGCACAACGGACACGCAGCATTCGTGGCCCAGCCGCGCCAGATGGGCGCGCGCCTTCAGGGCCTCTTCGAGCTGGTAGGCGCCGATGGCGACGAATTGCAGCGCGCTGCTCTGCGGGTCGCCCGCGACGTGGGCCGCGCCCTGTTCGACCAGTGCCTGTGCGGCCCGCGCGTCGAAGCGCTGCGCGCCGTCGCGCTTGGACACGACCATGCAGGCCACTTGGGCGCGCTGGGCATAGACCGCGCGCAGCGCCGCCGCGGCGCTGTTGCCGTCCACCGGGAACAACACGCGGGAGGTGTCGGACATTTCGCCCAGCAAGGCTTCGCCTATGGTGGGGTCCTGGTGCGATTGCTCGTTCTTGGCGTTCTCCCAGGTGTGGGAGGTGACCACCAGCGGCACCGACAGCCATCCCGGCGCCTGCCCCAGTTCCTTCTGGCGGCGCGCGAAGATGATCTCCTGGCGCAGCAGGCCCAGCATCTTCACCGCGAAGGCCTCGTAGCTGACGATGAGGTTCAGGCCGCCCTTGTTGGCGAGCGCGGCGGCGGCCACGGCTTCCTCGTTCAAGGCGGTGATGACGGCGCCGTGCTGGTCCTCGGCGACGCCGGCCTCCGGATGGTCGACGCGGTGCTTCAACAAGGCCAGCGTGCCGCCCATCTTGTTGCTGGCCAGTTCGTCCGGATTGCCGATGCGCACGCGCAGGCCCGGGTTGACCCGCACCAGTGCCACGAACCAGCGGTCCAGCGCGGCCATGGCGCTGCCCTGGTTGCCGGTGGCTTCCCAGGCAGGTTCGGGCAGAGCGGGGGCGTCGGGATGCCGGTGCGCCATGGAGTGCCCGCTTTCCAGCGGGCGTTGCTGCGCTTTGTGATTGGCCAGTGTGGCCAGCGCCGCGTCCAATTCCGCTTCCGGCACGAACAGCCGGGCGGCGCTGGCGTTGAAGGCATCGCGCGCCGCGATGTCGGTGTGCGGATTGCCGCCCAGCGGCAGGTTGTGCGCGGCATTGGTGCCGGCGCCGGGAAAGCCGAATCCCTTCTCGGTCTCGGCGATGACATAGGGCAGCCGGGCGGGATACTGGAAGTCCGGCGCCGCCAGGTTCGCGACCAGCGCTTCCTCGGCCGCCAGGATGGCCCAGGCGATGGCTGCCGGATCGCGGCCGTCGACGATCAGCGGGTCGAAGCCGTTGTGGCGCAGGTCCTCCGCCAGCCAATGCGCGCCGCCTTCCTGCACGATCTGCGTGCGCTGCTCGATGCGGCGGCCATTGAGGATCATGACCGGCACGGCCTGGCCGCAATCCTCGGCGCGCCACCAGCGCGTGGCCCAGTCGGAGCCGCGTTGTTCTTCGAAGGCGCCGTCGCTCAGGAAGGCCACCAGGCTTTCTCCCGGCAGGGGCATGTGCACGTATTGCAGGCCGGCGAAGCCGAGGTAGCCGCCTTCGGACACCGCGCCCGCCGTGTTGGGGCCGGCGTGGCTGCCCAGCGGCACGGCGGGCAATCCCTGCGCGTCGATGGCGTAGGAATAGAAATCCGTGATCAGGCGTCCCAGTCCGGCCTCGCTGCGGTCATAGCGGCCGCGCTGCGCCGGCGAGACGTCGCCGGTCAGGGCGTTGACGGCTTCGATGGCGGCCACGCAATGGCCCTGGCCCATCAGCCAGCCGCGGGTCTTGCCGCTGAGCGCATTGGCCAGCAGATAGGCGACGAAGGCGGGCGCCATATTCAGCGAGCCGCCCGTATGGCCCTCGGGGTTGGGCTTGAAGTCCTCGGCGCCCAGCGGCGCGCCGTTCAGGTCGATGCGGCGGGCATAGGTCATATGCGCCACCACGTTCATCGCCGCGCAGCTTAGGCGGTCGGCCGCGGCCAGCATGGCGTAGGCATCGTCCGGGCTGGCGACCTGGCCGCTGGCCGCCAGGCGCTGCACCAGCGCGTCGACGCGGTTCACGGTTTCGGCGCGGTGTTGGATGGGGCCATGGCCGGATAGCCAATACTCGCGGAGTTTCATCGCGGGGTCCTTTGAAGTTCGCCTTGGCACAAGGCGGCAAGGCGCTTCGCGTATCCTTCATCGCCGGGTAGCGGGAGGATAAGTCTTTGTATGAATGCCGGGTCCGCCTGATCGAGGTGAGGGAAACCGAAGAGGCTAGGTGGGCCTCGCGCGGCCCATGAGGGACCGCGGCATGTTGATTATGGCGCAGAGGGGCGTTGTCCGGCGTTGTGCGCCGGTCAAACCTTGAGGTAACTCAAAGGTTTTATCTGCGCCGTTGTGCCAGCCAGATGTTCGCGCCGCCGCAGGTCTTGTCGGCTTCGACGTGGCGTATCACTTCGAAGCCGGTCTGGCGCAACAGTTCGCGATACTCCGCGGTGTCCAGGCTGCCGTGATAGAGCGGCTGGCCTTCGAATTGGCCGATGGCTTCCCCCAGATGGGTGCCGCTGGTGAACATCAGCGCCGCGCCCGGAGCGGCCAGGCGCTCGAAGGCGTCGAACATGGGGCGCTGGTCTTCCGGCCGCAGGTGAAAGAAGCTGTGCCAGGCGATCAGCCCCTGGAATGGGCGCAAGGGCGGCAGGCTGCGCATGTCCGCTTCAATCCAGCTGTGTTCAGGGAACGAGGCTCTTGCCCGCGCAAGCAGCGCGTCCGAGGCATCCACGCCGGTCAGCCTGCAGCCGCGTTCGATCAGATGGCGGGCGATGGGGATGCCGGTGCCGCAGCCTATGTCCAGCACCTCGGGAGCGGGGCCGGGCAGCAGGTCCAGGAACGCCGCCAGCCAGGCGCGTTCTACCAGCTGCTTGCCGCGCAATTTCTCGAAGGCGTCGGCGTGTTCCCGATACAGCGAAATCACATTGTCGGCGGGCGAGGTGGACATGTCGGTGTTCCCAGAGAGTTGCGATTTTCCCATGCCCGGGCAATCCAGAGCTGGTGGCGGCCATCCGCCGCTCATCAGCCAGGATGGTTGATTCGTCATCCCAGACTTGTGGAGCGGGCGGGGAACGGCGATTTTCTCTATCTGCCCTATTTTCGCCGCCGCCGCCATGACCCTACAACAAGACATTCCAAAGCCCGGCCGCAACGGCCTGCGGCTTACCTGGCTGGCGTTGTGCTTGCAGGCAGGCATCTCCACCGTGTACCTCTTCGGGCGGCCGGCCTGGGCGCAGACGGCGCCGCTGGCCTATCAGTTTCGCGGCGCCGACGGCACCTGCTGTTCCAGCGGCGAACACCCCAATAATGGCCATGACGGGCAATGGGGCCAGCGTGACTTCGTCCAGACCGACAGCAACCAGCGCATCAGCGCCAGTGCGACCGGTCAGACCGGCATCCTGATCGACGTCAGCGGAGGCAAGGGCGGCAACGGCAGGGACGCCGACGTGAACCATTGGGGCGGCAATGGCGGCGGCGGGCGGATCATCGATTACACCTTGTCGGCCAGCACGGTCAATGCCGCGGGCCGGGGAATAGACCTGTACTCGGCGGGCGGCAACGGCGGCCTGTGGGGCAATGCGGACGGACCCAACGGCGGCTACGGCATCGGCGGCGACGGGCATCAGGCGCGCATCACGCTCAACAACGCCACCATCGCCGGCACGGGCTTTGGCATCGCGGTCCAATCCTGGGGCGGCGCGGGGACCGACAGCGCCATCGCCAATGGCTTCGACAGTGCCTACACGTCCGGCCATGGCGGCAGCGCAGGCTTGGCATCCGTGATCCTGCAAGGCGCGAGCTCGGTGACCGCGCGCGGGCCGGGACCGGACGGCGTCAGCGCCGGGGTTGGACTGATATCGTCGGGCGGGCAGGCCGGGGCGGCCGAGCATACGGGGGACTTCGGCGGGCATAGCGATGCCGGGCGGGGCGGCGACGCCTCGGCTGTTACGTTCATGTCCTCGGCCGGGACTGCGGTCAACGGCCATGGCGACGGCGTGTATGGCGTGATCGCCCGTTCCATCGGCGGCAATGCGTCGACCGCCAACGATACCGACACCAAGGCCGCGGCGGGGGGCAATGCCGGCCAGGTCAGCGTCAGCAACGGCGGCGCCATCAAGACCGACGGCAACCGGGGTATCGGCGTCTACGCGCTGACCCAGGGCGGCAATGGCGGCAACGGCGGCAACGGCTCCTGGTTCGATGGCCACAATGGCGGCGCGGGCGGCGCGCCCGGCGCCATCGTCATCACCAATACCGGCACGATCACGACCGGCGCCAACGCTACTGTCGGCGCGAAGGGCGTCATGGCCAGCGTGCTGGGCGGGGAAGGCGGCCCGGCGGGCGCCAACGGCGCATTCGGACAAGGCGGCAATGGCGGCGCCGGCGCGGTCGCGGGCCAGGCGATCACGATCACCAATGCCGGCCGCATCAGCACCTACGGCAACGATGCGGCCGCCGTCATCGCCAACAGCGCGGGCGGCGGCGGCGGCTTGGCCTCGTCCAGCAACGGCATCATCGCCGTGGGCGGCGGGCATGGCGGAACCGGCGGCGCGGGCGGCGGTATCGCCATGGCCAATAGCGGCGGCATCGACACCTCGGGCGACAACAGCGCCGCGGTGCTGTTGCAGAGCATAGGCGGCGGGGGCGGGTTGGGCGGCGACGCCAACAGCACCGGCGTGATCGCGTCGGTCGCGATCGGCGGCACGGGCGGCGCGGCAGGCAATGGCGGGCTGGTCCAGTTTTCTTCGCAAGGCAAGATACTGACGCGCGCCGGCAACGCCTCGGGCGTGATCCTGCAGAGCATAGGCGGCGGTGGCGGCAGCGGCGGATCGGCCAATGCGGTCGGCGTGGGCGTGGGGTTGAACGTCACTGTGGCGACCGGCGGCAAGGGCGGCAGCGGCGGCTTTGGCAGTACGGTTTCATTCACGCAGGCCAGCCAGGGAACGATCACGACGCTGGGCGCGCACAGCAATGGCGTGCTGGCGCAAAGCATAGGCGGAGGCGGCGGCAGCGGCGGGCTGGCCAACTCCCGCGCCATCACGATCGCGCCGCCCTTGGGCGACAAGCCCAGCGGCACGGTCACGGTTGCGGTGTCCAACGGCGGCGCGGGCCAAGGCGCTGGCGATGGCGGGACGGCCGTGTTCACGAATGCGGGGGGTATCCACACCGCGGGCGCGCAAAGCAATGGGGCGGTGGTCCAGAGCATAGGAGGCGGCGGCGGCAATGGCGGCGGGGTGCTGGCGCCGGTCAAGATTCCGACCATAGGCAACTCGCTGGTCGACCTGCAACTGAGCGTGCGCCATGGCGGGCAGGGCGGCCAGGGCGGCAGCGGCGGAAGGGTACGGGCCGGCAACGCCGTCACGGGCGTCATCGCCACCCAGGGGACGGGCGCGGCTGGCATGGTCGCGCAAAGCATAGGCGGGGGCGGGGGCAACGGCGGCATCGTCCAGGCGCACGACGCCAACTCGTTCAATGACATCCTGGGCTCGCCGGCCAGTCTGGCGGGCTTGCTGGACAAGGCCGCGAGCTGGCTGGAGCAGACGCCGCAGCTGGCGTTCAGCAAGGCCGTCAATCTGTCGGTCGGCGTCACGACCGGCGGCAATGGCGGCGCGGGGAACGGCGCCAGCGCCTTCAATGTGCGCAATGACGGCGCCATCTCGACGGCGGGAGATCACGCGCCCGGCATCCTGGCGCAGAGCATCGGCGGCGGGGGAGGCAATGCGGGCACGATAGATTCGGCGGGCGCGTCCAGCCTGCTGTCCAGTATCGATGCGCTGATCAAGGCCGCCGCGTCGGGCGTGCAGGATCTGTTCACCGTCGCGCTGCCGCAAACCAGCATCACCCACCAGACAGGCGGCAACGGCGGGGAGGCGGGCGCGGGCGGCGGCAGCGCTGCGGATCCGGCCATCGTGACGAACACGGGAGTCATTGCGACGCAAGGCAACGGTTCGGCGGGCATCGTCGCGCAGAGCATAGGCGGTGGCGGCGGCAGAAGCACAGCCAGCGGGCAGGATCTGCAGGCGGTGGTATCGGCCGGCTCGGGCAGCCAGGCTCCAGCGATCATCGACAAGATCACCCGCATCGTCAGCCTCCTGGGCACCAAAGGCGGGTCACTGCTGGGCTCCCTGGTCAATGTGCGTGCCGGCGGGGTAGACGGGGCCAGCGGCGCGGGCGGCGCCGTCATGGTCGACGCCAGCGCCGCGACCAGCCAGATCTCCACGCAGGGTTACCAGGCGCCGGGCATACTCGCGCAGAGCGTGGGCGGGGGCGGCGGCATTTCGGTGGTCGACCAGCCCCTGTTCCTGTGGAACCAGACCGCCGCAGCGATCACGCTGGGCGCCGCGGGCGACCCGAAGCAGGGTTCCTCGACCAGCACGGGCGGCGCGGCCAGCGTGGTTCATGGCGGGACGCTCGCGACCCGGGCGGGCGGCTCTGCCGGGATCATGGCGCAGAGCGTGGGTGGCGGCGGCGGGGTCAGCACGCTGGTCCTGCGCAATGCCAGCCTTGCCGCCATCCAGCAGGAGGCCTCGCTGGCGGTCGCATTGGGCGCTGAATACCCGTCCATCACCAACACCTTCGGCATGGTCCAGGCGTCTGGCGGCACGGTGAGCGTGGCCAACAACATTGGCCGCGTCACCACGCAAGGGTGGTTCTCTCCAGGGATCCTGGCGCAAAGCGTGGGCGGCGGAGGCGGCATGGCGGCCGCGTCGTCCAGCGCGTCTCTCACGGGCATCGATATTCAGCTGGGAAGCACCGCGAAAGCTGGGGGAGGCGGCTTCCTGGGCAACGTCACCGGTGGCGGAGGCAGTGTCAGCGTCGCCAACACGGGCGGCAGCATCGTCACGAACGGCGCGCTGTCCTTCGGCGTGCTGGCGCAGAGCATAGGGGGCGGCGGCGGCCTGGTCATGGTGGATAACGGCGCGGGGCCAGCCGCCAATGCGGTGAACCTCACGTTCGGCTCCAGCTCGCCGATGGTGGGTCCTGGTGGAAGCGTTACCGTGACGCAGGACGTGGGCGGCAGCATCGTCACGGCCGGCACGAACTCGCATGGCATCGTCGCGCAAAGCATAGGCGGGGGCGGCGGCATTGCCGGCCTGGCGACGCGGCCCGGCCTCGTGACCTTGAAACCCGTCGGATCCCCGGCGGCAGGCGGCGACGGCAATGCCGTCAACCTGTCCATTTCGGGCATGGTCGCGACTGCGGGCAAAGGCGCCGCCGGCATCCTGGCGCAAAGCGTGGGCGGCGGCGGCGGGCTGGCGGGCGACCAGTCGTCCGCGCAATACACGACGGGCCTCATACAGAACGCGGGACTGACCGGCGGCCAGGGCAATGGCGGCAGCATCAACGTGGCCATCGGCACGGGCGGCACTGTCCAGACTTCCGGCGCCAACGCGCCCGCGATCCTGGCGATGAGCGTGGGCGGGGGCGGCGTGTTCAAGGACGGCGCACTTTATCAATACAGCACGCCGGGCAACTACCCGGCATACGGCGGGCCGGTAAGCGTGGCCATCGGCCATGCCGCGCAGGTCGTCGCCACCGGCGCCAATTCGCCGGCCGTGGTCGCGATCAGCAATGGCGCCTATGGCGGAGGCCGGGCGGTCTCGGTCAGCCTGGAGCAGAATGCCTTGATAAGCGCCGACGCCAAGTCCGGCACGGGCATCCTGGCCATCGCGCCGCTGGCCAGCACCACCATCACCAATGCCGGCACGATTCAGGCGAAGACGGCGATCGACGTGGCCGGCCAGACCGTCGTCAACAATAGCGGAACCGTGGCGGGCGACGTGCTGATGGGTAGCGGCAGCCTCTTCCATAACAACGCCGGCGCCAACCTGTACAGCGGCGCCCGCTTCCAGGGCGATCTGGCCAGCGCCGGCATCCTGAATCCGGGCAGGCCGGGCGTGTTTGCCGCGACCCGGATCACGGGCGCGCTGAACCACACGGGAACCTACCGGCCCGATCTGGACTTTGGCGGCCACAACAGCGACTTCCTCTCGGTATCGGGCGCATCGACCTTCGCGGGAACGGTCCGACCCGTGCTGCGCAATCCCGTGAAGAACGTGTGGCTGGGGATAGGCCATTTCGATGCCGCGCAAAACAGCATGCCCGCGACCGCAAGCGACAGCCCCTTGTTCAACTATGCGCTGAAGAACAACGGCGCCGGCGGCTTGCGCGATCCGCTCATTTCGGTCGACGCCAATTTCACCCCGTCGGCATTGCCGCTGAGCGCGGATCGCGCGAGGATCGCGAACTCGTTGCAGGCGCTGTGGGATCAGGGGAAACAGAGCGATGCCGCCACCTTCGACAAGCTCACGGGGATCCAGACGGCGGACCAGTACCGCGACGCCTTGAACCGCATCGCCCATGACGGCCAGTTCGCCCGCGCCGCCAACCAGATGCATGCGTCCTACGCGTCGATGAACCGGATGATGAGTTGCCCGGCGTTCGTCGGAGAAAGCACTATCCTGCGCGAGGGCGATTGCGTCTGGACCCGTCTGGACACGAACTGGACCCAGCGCAAGGCCACCTCGGACGACGAAGGCTACCGCGTGCGCCAGAGCACGCTCACGCTGGGCGCGCAGCGCGAGATCGCCACCAACTGGTTCCTGGGCGGTTCGCTGAGCTACGCCTATGGCAAGACCACCTCGGCCTCGGATCTCTCGGGCAATAGCGATACCTACGCGGGCGGCCTGGCCTTGAAGTACAACAATGCGCCGTGGCAGGTGTCGCTTGCCGTGCATGGCGGCGTGGAGAAGAGCAGGATGTCGCGCGGCACGCTGGACGGCGTGGCCAAGAGCAAGCCGGAATCGTCCTTTCTGGCGGCCAGGCTGCGCACCGCCTACGAATTCAGCCAGCCGTCCTGGTACTTGCGGCCGTACATGGACTTGGACGTGAACCACATCCGGCAGGACGGCTACGACGAACAAGGCGCGGGCGCCTTCAACCTGAAGGTGCGCGGCAACGACACGACCTCGTTCATGGTCTCGCCCATGATGGAACTGGGCGGACGCAAGGACCTGGCCAACGGCTCGACCTTGCGCTCATACGTGGCCGGCGGGATGAGCTTTCTGAGCGGCGGCGACGTGGTCAGCACCATGCAGCTCAATGTGCCAGGCGCGGCGCCGTTCACGCTGCGGTCCGGCATGCCCAGGACCTATGGCAATCTGTCCGCAGGCCTGGAATACGTCACGCCCAAGGGCGTGGAGCTGAAGACGGAATACGCTTTGCGCGGCAATGGGGAATACCGCGACCAGTCCCTGACCTTGCGCGCCGCCTACCGTTTCTGAGCTGGCGGCGCGCAAAGCGGCTACTTGCTGGTCCAGCGGCCCAGGCCGCTGTCGTCGTAGAACTTGATGTCGAAGCCCTGGGCCCGCCCCTGGTCCATCTTGAAGACGATGGACGCCAGCGATGCGACCAGTTCGGCTTCGCCCGCGGGCGAGAAGGCGTAGGTGTCGCCGTCCCAATGGCGCAGGGGGAAGCGCATGCCCTTGGGGCCCAGCGCCAGGGTCAGGACGCCATTGGCTTCCTGAATTTCGGCAGGGCCGTAGTAGGGGTTGTCGAACCTGCCGGTGTATTGCGACAGCGCTTTCGACGCCGCGGGTTTGGCGGGTTCGGCCTGTCCGGACAGATCGGCTTGGGGTTCGAAGAAGGCCTTCATGGCGCCGTTGTAGGCCGCGAACCAGTCGCGCGTGGGCTTGCCGTACAGCGCCGTGTCGATGAACGATGCCGCGACGGATTCGGCCGCGCCCACCGGCGCGCCATTGGTCAGCACCACGATGCCGATGCCGGCGGACGGCACGATCCGGAACGTCGTCCCGGTCCCCATCAGGAAGGCGCCGGAATGCCCCATCGAGGGGCGTCCGCCCAGTTCCGTGTTGACGTTGAAGCCGTAGCCGTAGAAGCCGGAACGCGAATCCAGGTCGTGCGCGCGGGCGCTGAATGCCTGGGCCGTCAATGCGGGCAGCAGCGCGCCCGGGGCGATCATGGCTTTGCCCTGGTACTGCCCGTCAGCCAGCAGCAGCTTCAGCCATTCCGCCATATCGACGACCGTGGAGGACACGCCGCCCGCGGGCGCCTGCTGGTCCGCGTCACGCTGGCCCGAGGGCACGAACTTGCCTTTCTGGAACGCATGCAGCACGGCGCGATTGGCGTGCGCCTCGAAGTCGCCGTAGCGGTAGCTGGTCGACTTCATGCCCAGCGGCTTGAACAGCTGTTCATCGGCAAGCGCTTCCCAGGGGCGTCCGGCGGCCTTGGCCACCGCTTCCGCGCCTATGGTGGTGCTGAAGTTGGCGTAGTGGTAGGACGTGCGGAACGCGTCCAGCGGCAGCAGCCGCAGGCGGGCGATCACGTCCTGGCGGGAAAATCCCAGGTCTTCGAGGTCGTCGCCCGCCGTGCCAGGCAAGCCGGAGCGGTGCGCGAAGAAGTCGCCGATCGTGGCGCTTTCGGACACGTAGGCATTGCTCAGCCTGAAGTCCGGCAGATAGCGCGAGACCGGATCGTCCCACGCGGCCTTGCCCTTGGATATTTCGATGGCCGCCACCGTTGCCGACAATGACTTGGAGATGGACGCGATCTGGAACACGGTCTGCGCGTCCACCGGCGCCTGCTTGCCCGCTACGCGCGTGCCGTAGCCTTGGGCCAGCACGGTCTTGCCGTCGATGACCACCGCCACCGCCATGCCCGGCACCTGGCTGCGCTGCATGATGTCCGCGATGATTCGCGGCAGGTCCTGCACTGCGCGTTCCTTGCTGCCGGCCGGGATCGCTACCGCGTCGGCGGGCGGGGTCGGCCCGTTGGCGATGGGCACGGGTTGCGACCAGGCTGCCGGGGCGCTGCCCAGCGCAAGTACGATTGCGGCGGTGATAAGCGTATGTTTGCGGTTCATGATGGCCTCAGAATCCTGCTTGGTAAGCGATGCGAATAACGCCCTGGTTGATGCGCAGGGCCTGGTCGCGCTGATGCGTGAGCCCGGCCTGCACGATGAAACCCAGGGGAGTGACATAGGTGACCGCGCCTGAAATTCCCCAATCCGTGTCGTCCAGCAAACCATGCTGCGCCAGCTTCTGGCCGCTGCCGGACAACTTGCGCACGGCGGCCGTGGCGGTCAGTTGCCAGCGGTCGCGCGACAGCGACACTGAGGTCACGCCGTTGCCATTGGAGACGGGAGCGCCGCGAAAGGCGCTGGAATAAGTGGCTTCGTTGAACCAGCTCAGGTTCCATGAGTTGGCCAGCGGCGTGTCGTAGCGCAAGCGGGCCGACACCGTGTTGGCGCTTTTGCCTTGTCCGGGATCCAGATGCAGCCGGCCCGCGTCCAGGCCGCCCGACAAGCCTTCCAGCCCGGGCAGGTCGCGGAAGTCGTAGGAGAGGATGAAGGACTTCAACTGGTCGCTGAACAGCGGCGGCTGATCCGGTCCGATGAGACCGCCGTCCAGGCTGAAGCGGCGGTTCATCGCGGTGTTGTCGCGCTTGAACAGGATGGCGGCCACGGAATGCGTGCCTTGGCCCGTGGTATCGAGGGTGTAGCGCCCCCCCAGCCCGATCGAGCCGCGGAACTCCGAGTTTTCGTTGAAGCCTGTGTACAAGCCGTCGATCACGTGCCAGGCGTCGCCAAAGCCCAGGTCCATCTTGCCGCCATACAGCGCGTAGTTGTCCGCGGTGTAGGCGGCGAACAGGTTGTCCAGGTCCACGCCCAGGTCGGAAAAGGCGTTGTCCTTGGTGTCGTTGGTGGACGAATTGAACGTCGCCTTGGCGCGAACCGAAAACTGCCGGTTCAACTGCAACACCAGCGCGGCTTCCGCCGTGGGCTGCACGCTGCTCCAGTGCGAGCGCGGCAGCTGGCCGTTGTCGTCCTGCACGCCGAAGAAGCCGGTGTAGCCGGTCATCAGCAAGAACCTGCCGTTCAGCCGCGGATAGGTCTCGCCGCCTTCGCCCAACTCGCTGTAGGGCGTGAGGAAAATCTCCGTCTTGAAGATGTCCCGGGCTTCCTGCGCGCACGCGCCTTGCGCGGCCACGGCCAGCAGCGCTGCCGCCGCGGCCTGGCGCAACGTGGGACGCCTACCGCTCACCGCGCCAACTCGGCCGCCAGTTCACGCACCTGAGAGTGGATGTTGTTGAACATGGCGAAGTTCACGCGGCTGGCGACGACGAACACGCCCAATCCGCGGTTGGGCGACAGGACGGCGTAGGACATGAAGCCGCCCAGGCCGCCGCTCTTGCCCAACAGCAAAGGCGCGCCGTTGCGCGGCAGGGTCACCACCCAGCCCAGCCCCATGCCGTCGGCGTCGGTGACTTCCGTGCCCACGACGGATTTCAGCCCGTCATAGGGCAGCCACATCGTGTGGGCCAACAGGGCGGCTTCCTTGGACTGTTTTGCGCTGTCCAGATGCCAGCGCATCCAGCGCGCCATGTCGTCGGCGGTGGAGTAGACGCCGGCGCTGGCGTACATCACGTCGGGCACCACGGCGTTCGGGTCTGGCTTGTCGAAGGGGTCGAGGCCGGTCATCAGGCGTTTCTTCTGCGCATCGCTCAGCGCATTGGTGGTGTCCGTCATGCCGGCGGGCTTGAGGACCTCGTCGGCCAGCACGGTCGAGTAGTCCGCGCCGCCGGCCTTGGCCAGCGCGTCGCCCAGCAGGCCGTAGCCCAGGTTTGAATACAGCGTGGTCGTGCCTGGCACATAGGCCGGCTTGTGGCTGCCGACCCACTTCCAGTAATAGGCGCGGTCGAATGCGGCGAAAGGGTTGTCGGAGGGCTTGGCGTCCGGGTTGGGCAGTTCGCGCGGCAGGCCCGCCGAATGGGTGGCCAGGTCCAGCAGCGTCAGCGGACGGCCGTTGGCGTCGACCTTGGCATGCTCCGGCGCATACTTCGCCAGGGGATCGGTCAGCTGGAGCTTGTTCTTGGCCGCCAGCGCCGCCAGCACATCGCCGGCGAACACCTTGGATACTGAAGCGATCCTGAATATGGAACGGCCATCGGGCTCCACGCCGCTGCCCGGCGCGGTTTCGCCATAGCCCTGGATCACGACTTCATCGCCGCGCACCGCCGCGATGAGCAGTCCGGGTGCGCCGGAGTTCAGGTACAGCTGCATGCCGGCCATGGAGACGGCGTCCTGCAAGGCCAGGTCGGCCGCGCGGGCCTGGCTTGCGCCCAGCGCGCAGGCGGCGCTCAGGGCAAGGATGGCGAGGCGCGTAGGGGGGCGGAACGTCAGCATGCGGTTCTCTCTGGGTGACTCGAGGAACGGGTGTTCCTCCGCATGCGCGATGATCCCAAAAACTCGTTGCGCGGCCACTTCCGCCAGGACGAAACAACATGCCGGCATGACGAACTGCATATTGCCGGGCCGTCGCTGCCGGGTCGCCGGATTCAGATTCCCATGCGTTCGCGCAGCGGTTTGCGGTAGGAGCGGGACACCGGCCAGGTCTCGTCCACGGCCCGCATCCTGATCAGCCACTTGTCGACGCTGCGGCGGTCCACGTCCATGACATGCAACGCGTTTGCAATGGCGGTCCGATGCACCCGGAAGAAAGTCTGCTCCGGCAGCAGGGTCGACCATACGCCGAGCGCGCGCGAGTCCAGCACCATCGATCCATCCTCGAGCCAGATTTCGCTGTAGTTGCCGGCGGAGCGCACGCCGACGATGGTTTCGGGCTGCACGCCGCGCACCACGCCGCGCATGCTGAGATAGATCACCGATGTCACGTTGCCATAGCCGGCCGCGCGGCTGCGGTCGCGGGCGTTGCCGTACTTGGCCTGTCCGATCAGGTTGGCGCACTGGTACAGGGCGCGGACTTCGTCGGCCGACCAGGTGCGGTGCCGGACCGTGGTGTCGAAGCCGATGATGCCGTAGAGCTTCTGGTCGTGGAATATGGGCACGCTCAGCACGCTCTTGTTGCCCTGGCGCTGAAACTCGACCTGGATGGCGCGGGCGGTGCGGGGCAGGTCGTTGACGTCATGGATGGCGACCGCCAGGCCCTTCACCATGAACTTGTGCAGCCAGGCGATCAGGGTGGTCGGCACGTCCTGGAGTTCGGCGACGAAGGGCTCGGTCTGGCCCCGACACCACTCGTGGGTGTTGCGCAGGCGCAGCATGTCGGGACGGTATTCGATCATCCAGGAGCGGTCGACGTCGGAGGTCTCGCCCATATAGGCCAGCTGCTCGGAGATCGCGTCGTCGGCTGGCAGCTTGAGCAGGCTCATCGCGCAGTGGTAGAGCCAGTCCGATGAGGGATCGGGCTCGAGCAGGGTGGCTGAGTGCGTGTTGTACTGACCTGCATCCTTCACGTGCGATGTCCCCCGGCGGCTTCGTGGCGCTGCGTCCGGACGCGAGTCGTGCCGCGCGCCCAGCGGGGATTTTCTCTCCGGTAACCATGGATTACAAGAACAGCAAGGCGTGGAGCGGTACCAGTTCGAGGCGGTCGAACCTAAGGGTTTCTACTGAGCATGCACCGGTTCCAGTCCGTTCCTCGACAGGACCTGGCGCACGTTGGGCGACCGGGCCAGAAACACGATCAAGGCGCGTGCCGCTTCCGGATTCTTCGCGGACGCCGAGATGCCCGCCGAGAATACGGTGTATTGCTGCAACGACTCTGGCAGCTTGCCGACAAATGCGATGCCGGGAACTGCCAGCAGCTCACTGACCTGCTGCATGCCGATTTCGGCCTCGCCCCGGGCGACCACGGCGCCGACTTTTTCGCCCGAAATTTTGCGGCTTTTGGGCAACACTTGCTCTTCGATCCGCATTTTCTTGAGCATCTCGGTTTCGTAATAGACGCCGCTCAGACTGGATGAGTAGGCGATCGAGCCAGCCCGCAGCAGCGCCGCCGCAGCCTGTGCTTCCGTGGCGATTTCCGGTATCGGACTGCCGCTGCGTACGGCCAGGCCCAGGGCGGATTTCATGATGTCGACCTGGCTTTCGGGAACGACCAGCCCCTGGGCGGCAAGCCTGGCTAGCGAGTCCTTGGATGTCAGCACCACGTCCGCGGCCTCTCCGCGTTCCAGGCGGCGTGGCACGGAGGTCGGCACGGAAGGCAAGGATGAACCAAAGCTGGCAGCGACCTCCAGGTTCAATTCCTGTCGATAGAACGGTTCCAGTTGTTCGTGCACGGCGGAAACGGCGCCAGATGCAAGCAGGCTGACGGTGTGGCTGGGGCGCTGGGCCGCCGCCCCGTCCGCGGCCTGCAATGAACCCCCAAAAAACACCGTGGCCCAGAACAGCGCAATCCGGAATGCCAGGGATCTCTTTTTCATGTCGTCTCCTTGCGCGCCGTTGCGGCGTGGCCTATTGCAGGCTGATATGGGTTTGTTTGATGGTGTTTTCGTAGTCCCGCCTTTCCGTTTCCACCAGCTTGGCGAGGTCCTGCGGCGTGCCCGGGGCCGGACGGTTGCCGGAGGATTCCAGGTTGGCGCGCACGCTTTCGTCCTGCAACGTTGCAGTGAACGCCTCGTTCAGCTTGTGGACCACGGGGGCAGGCGTGTCCGGCGGGGCGAAGATGCCAAACCAGTTGTTGGCGGTAAACGACGGCCAGCCGCTATCCGCGATAGTGGGGACATCGGGGAACAAGGTTTCCCGGCTTGCGCCTGTGACGGCCAGGATCCTGATCTTCCCGCTCTGCACCTGGGGCAGCACCACGGGGACGGAATCGAACAGCACGTCGATGTTGCCGGCCATCAGGTCGGCCATGGCGGGAGCGGTGCCTTTGTAGGGAATATGGCGCAGTTGCGCACCCGTGCCGACCACGAAGGACATGGCCACCAGGTGGGTATTGGAGCCTATGCCCGCCGAACCCACTGTCAGGCCGTGGGGCGTGGATTTCGAAAGTTCCACCAGCTGGGCGACGGAATCCGCTTCCAGGTTCTGGCGCACCATCAAGGCATAGCTGATGCGCGCCAGCGGGCTGATCGGCGTGAACTTGCGGGGATCGTAGGCAAGCTTGGGTTGCAGGATGGGGTTGATGATCATGCTGCCGGGACTGCCCAGCATGACGGTGTATCCATCGGCTTCGGCCCGGGCCAAGGTCCTGGCGGCCAAGCTGCCGCCAGCGCCGGCCTGATTCTCGACGATGATCTGCTGGCCCAGCCGGGTCGACGCCTGCTGCGCGACCAGCCGCGCCAGCGTGTCGCTCGCGCCGCCGGGTGCGAAGCCCACGATCAGCTTTATCGGCTTGTCCGGATAGCTCGCGGCTTGCGCCGCTCCCGCCGCGAACAGCAGGCCGGCGCACAGCGCGGCAATTTTCCTTACGGCCTTGAATTTCGAATGGCCTTGCATGGTTCATGTCCTCGGAGTGCTGGATGGTCCGTGTCCACGGGTCGGGGTGCCGCGCTTCATTTCTATGGCAGCCTTTCGACGTGATTGCTCAAGGCGCCCAGGCCGGATATGGCGACAGTCACCTCTCCACCCAGGGTCGCAAGATTGACGTTCTGCACGGCCATGCCGCCGCCCGATCGGCGCAGCGCGGTGCCTAGCGAGATGATGTCGCCCGGCATGAGCGTCATGTACGAGGACAGGAATTCGATGACCTGGGGCAGCTTGAAGAAGAGGTTCTCGGTGTTGTCCTGGGTGATCAGTCTGCCGTCATGGCTGCAGGTCACGTCCAGCGCATGCGGGTCCGCGATGTCGTCGGCACTCACCAGCCAAGGCCCCACCGCCGAGAATGTGTCGCTGCATTTGTAGCGGCCGGGGTAGCTGACATGGGTATCGACGTACTCGATCTGCTCGGGATCGTCCGCGGCGGGATGGATGGCGCGATAGTGGAAGGTATCCTCCGCGCGCATGGTGGGCGAAGTGAAATCGTTGTGTATCGTGTAGCCGAACACATGCGCCATGGCGTCGGGCGCGGCCACGTTCCTGGCCCGGCGTCCGATCACGGCGGCGAGCTCCGGCTCGGGGTGGACGCGGCCGTAGGCGGGCCGGATCTGCAGCGCGCAGCGGTTGCCCGTCATCGAGGTCCAGGGTTTCACGAACACAGCCGGATGCTTGGGGCCGGACAAAATGCGTTCGCTGTTGGCGCTGTTGTTCAAGGCCAGGCAACAGAGCTTGGAGGGCCGGCGCACGGGCGGATGCCAGAGAATGTCACCGGGAGAGAACCGCAGGCCGGAACGCTGTCCGGAGCCGTACAACCCGTGCAGTTCGCGCAACGCCGGCCACCAGGAGGCGTGTTCGGTTTCCAGCAGGGACAGCAGGTCGTTGCGGCTTTCCGCCAATTGCGCCATGTCCTGGCTGGCCGCGGCCGCGGCGATGTCGACCACATTGCCGTCGGCGTCCTCGAACCCGATCCGATCGCGTCCTGCTGCCCAAAAACTGGCGAGCTTCATGCTGTTGTTCCTTGAGGTGGTGAGGCCCCAAGATAAACAAGTGCCGTCGCGAAGCGTAGCGCGCCGTGGCAGCTTTCCGCCTGGCGGAACGCTGCGCTGGACGGCGTCAGCTCAGGCGGATGGCTTCCGCCAGATCGTTGCAGACTTCCTGGAGTGGAGGCAGCTGGGCCTTGATGAAGGCGGGCGTCATGATGGAACCGAAAGTCGTTAGCGAGACGCAGGCCGCCAGTTCGGCGGCCACCATCAGCGGTACCGCCAGGGTGGCGGTACCGCGGGGGGCCGCAGGCAGCCTCAGCCCGTATCCCTGCCGCCGCGTCTGGTCGATGCGTTGGGCAAGCAGTTGCTCCCCTTCGGTGTGGTCACGGTCTTTGCCCAGCAATTGCAGGGCGGCGATCCGTTCTGCCTCGGAACAGAACGACAGATAGGCCAGGCCCGCCGCCGTCCTGTCCAAGGGCAGGCGATGGCCGTAGGTGCTGGGCTGGGACGCCAAGGGACTGTAGGGCATGGTGCTGAAGCGCACGACCATGGCGTCCTCATCCCGCGTGGATATCGCCAACGGCCACTTCAACATCTTCGTGGCGCGGATCAGCATGGGCATGGCCATGTCCACCACCCGCTGCCGGTCGCCGCAGCCCGCGCTCAGCTCCATGACCTTGGCTGTCAGGCAGTAGATGCCCGAGACGCCGGTTCCGCGCACGTAACCTTCCTGGCGTAGTGTTTCCAGCATCCTGTGCAGGGTTGCCTTGGGCAGACCCGTGGCAGCGTGCAGGGTCTGCAGCGAGGTTTCGGGCGTTTCGTTCAGGGCCCGGAGCAGTTGCAGGACGCGGGAGACGCTGCGTATGTGTTCCATGGTGGGGGTCCTGGAGTTTGCGCCCTGGGGATGTGGCACCCTGCCATTCCACCGGCTACTGCGTCTTCGTCGGCGTCGCCGACTGCGAGGCCTGGGTCGGCATGCGGCCCACGCTGAGCGTGCCTGGATCTGCCACGGAGGGCCGCAGCACCGCCGCATTGTTGGCGTCGTTGGCGCCGAGCTTGGGCAGGTCGATGGGACGCGCGGCCACGGTTTCGAAGGGGCCGCCGCCAGCGGATGGCACGCCATCCAGCGTCAAGCCGTGGGTCCAGTTGCCATCGTGGCGCGACAGCACCTCGTAGCGCTGGGGGCCGCCGGTGGCGCGGGCCACGATGTAAAGCGTGCCGTTGACCAGATTGATCGCGGGTGGCGAGGCAGCTTGGGCGTCCAGCTTGGCTGGCCGGCCGCGCTCCACCAGCCAGAGCTGTCCGCCCGCGCGTTCCAGCAGCGCGAGCATGACGTTGCCGCTGGCGTCGGCGCTGATGGCCGGGCGGCCGATGTAGGGCACGCCCATGTCGGTGGGGGAGCCCCAGTCCATGTCGAGATCGGTGGTGTCGCCGGTCTCCATCAGCCGCGTCAGATGGTTGCTGCCGCGCTGGCGGAAATAGAGTTCGACGCGGTTCTGGTGGTTGCGGATCGCGGCCAGTCCGCCGGCTGCCTGCGGCGCGGGTACGCGGCGCCAGTCCTGCCATTGCGGCAGTTGGCCCTTGGCGGCCGGCAGTTGGCGGGTGTAATAAAGCTCGCCTGCAGAGGTGATGGCGAAGATGACGTAGCGGCCGTCGCCGCCCAGCGCCGCGGCGGGCGCGCCGGTCACGCCTTCCAGCGGCGGCAGGTCCTGCCAGACGCTCCAGCTGCCGTCCACGCCGGATGGCGTGATCCAGTGCAGCAGGCCGTCGTAGCCCAGCGCCACGGCGGCGGCTTCGCCGCGCGGCGCCACCGCCGGAATCTGGGTCACGCGCAGGCCGCCCAGGGCCTGCCAGCCTTGCCAGGTGCCGTCGTGGCGCTGCTTGTTTGCCCACACGCCGCCCAGCGGGTCGCGCGCCATCAGGCCGGCCGTGCCGTCGGCGTGGGTGAACGAGACCAGCGGTCCGCTGGTGCGGCCGCCCAGGCTTTGCCAGCGGCGCTGATCCGCGTCCCAGCGGTTGACGGCGCCATTGGTTTCACCGGCGGCGAACACCACCAGGCCGCCGCGTCCGTCCGGGTAGAGCTGCGGCGCGATGTCCTGGCGCGACACGTAATAGGCGCGCTGCACCCAGGCGGCGGCGGGGCCGGCGGGTTCCTTGCAGCCGGTGGGGCCGGCGCAATAGTGGTAGTCGTTCCAGGCGTAGTGCTGGAAGATCAGCGACTTGCTGGCGATCTCTGCCTGGGTAAGGTTGGTGGCGCGCTCCTGGCTGGGGTAATCGACATAGCCCATCTCGGCGTAGTTGCCGGGCGCGCGCAGCATGGCCTCGCGCGCCAGCCGCGCGCTGGCGATATGGTCGGGATGCCCGTGGCCGGCGCAGCGCCAGCACAGCTGCGTGTAGGGCACGGCAATCGTGTCGTCTAGATGGCGCACCGTGGTCGGGGCGTATTGGCGGATCAGGTCGGCCAGGGTGTCGATCAGCTGTTCGCGCGTATAGGATGCGGCGTAGGGGCCCAGCGTGTCGACGTTCTGTCCGGGTTCGGATTCGGTGCGGCTCAGCGGCGTCAGGCTGCCCCAGCCCTTGCCCAGCCAAGGGTCCTTCAGGCGCATGTGCCACAGTTGCACGCGCGGATTGCCCTTGAGGGTGAAGCGCGCGATGCGGTGTCCGCCCGCGGCGCCAGCGTCTTCCTTCCATTCGTCCGGCTGATGCGCCATGTAGGCGTAGGCGGAGCGCACGCCGCGTTCGCGGCCCAGCATGTAGCTCTCGCCTTCACCGGCATCGCTGGCGGTCAGGTAGACCAGCCGCACACAGCCGCCAGCCTGGATGTTGGAGACGATGTCGGGGTTCATGAACAGCAGGTCGTCGTCCAGGTGGGCGACGAACGCCATGTCCTTGATGCCGTGGCATTGCGCCAGCGTCGGCGGGGCGGCGAACGCGTGGGCGGAGAGCAGGGTGGCGACGGTACAGAGTAGCGCCCGGCCAAGGGGGCGCAGCATGGCCAACGAGACGTGCATAACGAGGCGCAGCAGAAAAGGCGCGGCGCGTAAGGGGTATTGAGGTGGGACCAGTATAGCGGCGCGCGATTACGATAAATGGGGGCGGTACAGGCCGCGCCATGGCCCCGTTTTGGCGCGGCGCGACCGGCCCGCCGCGCTAGCGGCCCGGCTTGGCTGCGGCCTTATCGCCCTGGTACGGGCTGAGATCCAGCCCGGCCTGCTGGAAACGCCGCACGACCATGGGCAGTTGCTTGCTCTGGGCCGCGCCGTCGACGGCCTGGATGGCCTGGCGGCAGGTGTCGATGTCCTTCGGGCAGCCGTGGCCGGGCGCCAGCAGGCTGGCGTACACCGATATGTTGACGGCCAGCTGGGACACCTGGACAGTGGTCGGCTTGCCCAGATAGAAATTGTCCAGATCGGCCTTCAGCCGGGCGGTCTCTTCCTTGCCGGCGAGGGTTCCGTCGCGGCATTCCATGAAGGTGGGAGTACCGTCCGCCAATTCCATGCGGCGGCATGCCAGGGCCAGATGCCCGGCCGGCGCGAGGCCCGCAGGCAAGTGCGCCCGGACCGTCGGCGAGCCGGAGGTAGCGAACGACACGATCTGTCCGTCCGAGGTCCCGGCGGCGACCGGGCCGGCGATCAGCATGGTCAAGTTCAGCGAGGCGGGAAAGCGCGCGGTCGGGCCATTGGCATAGGCTCGGGACACGGCCTCGGCGGTGGCGGCGGGCAGGCCGAGCCGTGCGCCGATGAGGCTGTTGCCGCCTTGCGTGTAGGTGTTGAGTTCGTCGCGCAGCACGGCATCCAGTACCGCCGCCTCGGTGGCGGAAAGACTGTAGGCGGCGCTGGCCAGCGCGGGAAGCAGCAGGCCCAGCAGCGCGCAGATTTTCTTCATGGGTAGGTTCCGGACGGGAGGCGTGACGCGCAAGGGTAACTCGTAAGCGCGTGCCTTGCGGGCGGGATCAGTCCGCGCCGGCGCTGGCCAGCAGCCAGTCGCGCAAGCGTTCGTGCGCGGCATCGGCGCGCACCGCATCCTTGCGCAAACACAGGCTGAAGGCCGCGCCGCTTTCAACGAAACCCAGCGGGGCGGCGAGGCGGCCCCGATGCAGGTCGGACTCCACCAGCACCGCGGGGGCGATGGCCACGCCCAGGCCGGCGGCGGCGGCTTCCAGCATGTGGCCCAGGTGGTCGAATTCGCGGCCCGGCTGCCGTGGCGCAAGCGCGATGCCCTGGCGCGCCGCCCAATCCTTCCAGGCGTCGGGCCGTGAGGAGGTGTGCAGCAGCGGCGCCTCCAGCACATCGGCCGCGTTGCGGATACGCGCGGCCAGGGCCGGGGTGCAGACCGGCCCTGTGGTTTCGGCGAAGAGGGGCGTGACGTCCCATTCTTGCGGCCAGGCGCGTCCGGCCAGGATCAGCGCGTCCACGCGCTGCGTGTTCAGCAAAGCCGCGTCGGCGGCGGTCTGCAGCCGTACGCGGATGTCCGGATGCTGGGCTTCGAAAAGCTCAAGCCGCGGGATCAGCCAGTTGGACAGAAAACTGGCGGGCGCGCCCAGCGCCAGTTCGGCCGGCTGCGTGCGGCGCTTGAGTTCATCGCAGCGGCGTTCCAGCAGGTCGAAGGCGTCGTGGGCGGCGCGTTGCAGGTCCAGGCCCGCGGCAGTCAGGTGGACGCGCCCGGCGCGACGCTCGAACAAGGCGCAGCCCAGCCATTCTTCCAACTGCCGGATCTGTTGGCTGACCGCGCTGTGGGTCACGCAGAGTTCCTTGGCGGCCAGCGTGAAACTGGCTTGGCGGGCCGCGCTGTCGAAGAAGCGCAGGGCATTGAGGGAGGGCAGCCGTCTCATGGTCAGTTTGTTAGTTCAGCTTACGTTCATCGTAAACAAATCATTGATTCAAATAAGTTTTTTATGAAGATAGCATAAGGAAAAATCCTCATCATCTTGCCAAGGGATTCTTCCTCATGCCATCCGCCATCCATCCGGCCGCTCCCGATAATCGCGGCCAATTCGGCCCCTACGGCGGCCGCTACATGCCCGAAACGCTGGTTCCCGCCCTGGACGAGCTTGAACGCCAGTTCAAGGCGGCGCTGTCGGACGAGGACTTCTGGCAGACCTACCGCGGCATGCTGGCCGATTATGTTGGCCGGCCGAGCCCGCTGTTCCTGGCCCGTGGCGTTTCCGAGGAACTGGGCGGCGCGCAGGTGTACCTCAAGCGCGAAGACCTCAACCACACCGGCGCGCACAAGATCAACAACTGCCTGGGGCAGATCCTGCTGGCGCGCCGCATGGGCAAGCGCCGCATCATCGCCGAGACCGGCGCGGGGCAGCACGGCGTGGCCACTGCCACGGTCTGCGCCTTGTTCGGCCTGGATTGCGTGGTCTACATGGGCGCCGAGGACATGGCGCGCCAATCCGTCAACGTGCGCCGCATGCACATGCTGGGCGCCGAGGTGCGCGCCGTGCATGCCGGCACCGCCACGCTGAAGGATGCGATGAACGAAGCCTTGCGCGATTGGATCGCGCATCCCGCCGACACGTACTACCTGCTGGGCACAGGCGCCGGCCCGCATCCTTACCCCTGGCTGGTGCGCGAGTTCCAGAAAGTGATCGGGGAAGAGACGCGTCAGCAGATCGCGGCCAAGACCGGGCGCATGCCCGACGCCATGGTGGCTTGCGTGGGCGGCGGCTCCAACGCGATGGGCTTCTTCTATCCCTTCCTGGAGCTGGCGGACGTGCGCCTGTACGGCGTCGAAGCAGGCGGGCTGGGCCTGGCCAGCGGCGCGCATGCGGCCAGCATCAGCGCCGGCCACGAAGGCGTGCTGCACGGCTGCCGCAGCTATTACCTGCAGGACGACGATGGCCAGATCGTCAATGCGCATTCGATATCGGCCGGGCTCGACTATCCGGGTGTGGGTCCCGAACACGCCTTGCTGCATGACCGCAAGCGCGTGGACTACGTGTCCGTCACGGACGCCGAGGCGGTGTCTGCCTTTCATTGGCTGACGCGCAAGGAAGGCATCCTGCCCGCGCTGGAAAGCGCGCATGCGCTGGCCTACGTGCGCAAGCTGGCGCCGCGGATGGCGCGCAACGAGATCCTGGTCGTGTGTTTGAGCGGGCGCGGCGACAAGGACATGGACACGGTGACGCAATTTGGCGAGGTGGCGGCATGACACGGCTGGATCAAACCCTTTCCGCGCTGCGCCAATCCGGACGCAGCGGCCTGGTTACCTACTTCGCGGCGGGCGACCCCGATCCCGCCGCGTGCCTGGAACTGCTGCGCGGCTTGTGCGCGGCGGGCGCGGACGTGATCGAACTCGGCATGCCGTTCAGCGATCCGGTCGCGGACGGCCCCGTGCTGCAGCAGGCGAACGTCCGCGCGCTGGCCGGCGGCCAGACCTTGAAGCGCACGCTGGCTCTGGTGCGCGAGTTCCGCGATACGGACGCGCATACGCCCATGGTGCTGATGGGTTATCTGAATCCCATCCTGCGGCATGGCGTTGAAAGCTTCATCCGGGACGCGGCCACCGCGGGCGTGGACGGCCTGATCATCATCGACCTGCCGGTCGAGCATGCCGACGATATCGGGCGGGAAGCGCGCGAGCATGGCCTGCACCTGATCCGCATGTCCGCGCCGACGTCCGAGGACGCGCGGCTGGCGGGATTGCTACGCGACGCCAGCGGCTTCGTCTATCACATCATGCTGGCCGGCACGACGGGCGCGGACCTGCCCGACGAGCGCCGCATCGCGCAGGATCTGGAGCGCTTGCGCTCGCATACGAGGCTGCCGGTGGCCGCGGGCTTTGGCGTGCGCTCGCCGGACGAGGCCCGGCTCGTGGCTCGGCATGCCGATCTGGTCGTGGTCGGTTCACGGCTTGCGCAGGTGTTGGCGGAGCAGGGCGTGGCGGGCGCGCTGGATGAGGTGCGGACGTTGGCGGCGGCGCTGCGGCAGTGAACGGCAGGCTGCGCCAAAGCCATGCCGGCTGACGGCACGGCCCTGCCTTGAGCCGAGTCACTGGGCTTTCAGGTCGATTTCCTTCGCGACCTCACCCAAGCGGGTGAAGTCGGCCTGTACGCGCTCGCGAGCCTGTAGCGGCGTGTTGGCGACGATCACCCAGCCCAATTCCTTGAGCTTGCGCTCGGTGTCTGCAGTCCTGAGGCCCTGGACCAGCGCGCCGTGGAGCTTGTCTATCACCGCCTCCGGCGTGCCTTTGGGCGCGGCCAACCCGAACCAGCCGGCCGGTACCAGGCCAGTGATGCCCAGCTCCTTGGCGGTGGGGACTTTCGGATAAGCGTCGAACCGATAATCGCTGGTGACGAAAAGCGCGGTGGTCTTGCCCGAGGTGACATACGGAATCTGCGAGGCGGCGTTGTCCATCATCGAATCGATGTGGCCGCCCATCAGGTCGTTCACGGCGGGCGCGGCTCCCTTGTAGGCGACGATGTTCAGGCTAAGTCCGGCCTGCTTGGCGAAGGCGGCCTGTGTCAGGTGGGCCTGCGTTCCCAGACCGGCATTGGCGGAAGTCAGTCCGGCGGGCTTCTGGCGCGACAGCGCCTGGAACGCGGCATAGTCCTGCGCCGAGAAGTCCTTGTTGACCACGAACACGAAGGGCACTTCCACCGCGACGGAGATGTGAGCCAGGTCGTTCACGGGCTGGTAGCGCAGCTTGTAGATGTGCGGATTGACGGCGATGGTGCCGCTGGCCGACAGCAGCAGCGTATAGCCGTCGGGGGCTGCGCGCACTACGTGCTCGGTAGCGATGGATCCGCCCGCGCCAGGGCGGCTTTCGACGATGACGGGCTGGCCCAACTGCTTCTGCAACGAGTCGGCGATCAGGCGAGTCAGCGTATCCGAGGCGGACCCGGGCGCATACGGATATACGATGGTGATGGGCTTGGCCGGAT
Organism: Achromobacter sp. FW305-C-30-7; assembly: GCF_058783105.1. Classification (NCBI taxonomy): domain Bacteria; kingdom Pseudomonadati; phylum Pseudomonadota; class Betaproteobacteria; order Burkholderiales; family Alcaligenaceae; genus Achromobacter; species Achromobacter sp. FW305-C-30-7. Next base: position 1,111,587 of record NZ_JBYSYI010000001.1, read on the forward strand.
AGCCGTCCGCGGCCGCCTGAGCGGCGGCGGGACCGATGCACAACAGCAAGGCGGCGAAGTAGCTGCGCAGGCGCTTCATGATTTCCCCTCATTGTTTTGGGTGGTTCGAATAATGTCTTGCACTACGGGTATGGCCAGCGCCGAATACCAGGCCAGCTCGGCGTACATCTCGCGTCGGTACCAGCCCGCCTGGTGCAGCAGGTTCAATGAACCCAGCGTCCGCCCGTTCCAGCGCACCGGCACGTTGACCGCGCTTTCGCAGCCCAGCGACGCAATGAGTTCGTGGTCGGGAAAGGCCCGCGCGCAGTCGTCGCGGTTCATGCACAGGCGGGGTTCGCCCTGCAGCACTACCGCGGCGTAGAACTCGCTGTCCTCGCGTATCGGCTTGCTGCCGCCCGCGGGATAGGCCGTCGGCTGGGTCGAGAAGCAGCGCCGGCTCAGGCCCGCGTTCCAGTCCAGCACCAGCACGGTAAACAAGCGGTAGCCGATGCGCTCCTGTAGCGCCGCGCCCAGCGCGTTCAGACCGGTCGCGGGCTGGCCGTCTTGCGCCAGGCCGCGAGCCACGGCGTTCAAAGATGAAAGGGAAGAGAGGCTGGCAGGCATGGAGTGTGAGGTCGATTCGAGAGGTGCCCATTTTGTGCGTGAACCCCATAGACAGCCAATGAATAAACCTGAGATATCCATTACCATTTCCGCATGATTGCGCCCCTTACCGAATTGCTCTGGACGCGGCGCTTGAAGCTGCGCCATCTGGAAGTGCTGATCGCCCTGGAAAAGGCCGGAACCGTCACGGCCGCGGCCAAGGCCATGCACATGACGCAGCCCGCGCTGTCGCACTGGTTGAGCGATATGGAGGACATGGTCGGCACGCCCCTGTTCGCGCGCGGCAGGACGCTGGCCTTGACCGAGGCGGGACGTGCGCTGTGGCGTTACGCGACCCGTGTCCTGGGCGACACTGCGCGCACCGGCGAGGAGATCGAGGCGGTCAAGGCGGGCGTGGCCGGACGGCTGCATATCGGCACCATCCTGTCGGCCGCGCCGGTGCTGCTGCCGCGCGCGATCGCCACGCTGCACCAGCGCGCGCCCGACGTGCAGATCGAACTGGTCGAGGGTTTGCTGGATCCGCTGATCGAGCGCGTGGCGCGCCACGAGATCGATCTCATCATCGGGCCGCTGGATCTGCGCGCCAGCCGTTCCGGATTGTGCGGGCAGTGGCTGATGACCGACAGCTTCAGCCTGGTGACCCGGCGCGGCCATCCGCTGGCCGGGCTGGCTGCGCCTACGTGGGCGGACACGCAGGGCTATCCCTGGATCCTGCCGCCGCCCGGCGTGATGTCACGGGTCAGGCTGGACCAGGCCCTGGTCGACGCAGGCTTGGCGCCGCCCAAGCCCGCGGTGGAAACCAGTTCGCTGGTGGCCTTGCTGTCCTTGCTGCAGGACAGGGAGTACGTGGCGACGCTGGCCAGTTCTGTGGCGCACATGTACGAGCGGCTCAATCTGATCAGCATCGCGCGGGCGCCCACGCGGCTGGAGTTCGGCCCCATCGGCATGCTGTGGGCCGCGGATTCGCCCAGCATCGTGCTGCCCTGGCTGCGCGAGATCCTGCGCGAGGAAGCGCAGAGCCTGGCGCAGGAAGGGGCCGGCCAGCCTACCTGACGGTGGCGTACTCCAGCGTCTTGGGCGTGCCGGTCAGCACGCGGGGCGTATCGCCCACCACCACCGTATCGTCCAGGCGGAAACCGCCGATGCCGTAGGCATAGATGCCTGGCTCGGCGGAATACACCTCGTTGGCCAGCAGCGGCCGCTGGCAGAACGCCATGTCTTCCGGGTACTCGTGGTGGATGATGCCGACGGCATGTCCGGTGCGATGGCGGATGAAGCCGGCATAGCCGGCTTTTTCGATCTCGGCCTGCGCGGCGGCGTCCATCATGCAGACGGGGTTGCCGGTGCGGGCGGCGGCGATGGCCGCTTCGTTGGCGGCCTTGGCCGCGGACCAGAGCCTGGCTTGTTCCGCCGAAGGCGTGCCGCAGAACCAGGTGCGTTCGTTCTCGATGGTGAGGCCGTTCAAACGCGGGATGACGATGTTGACCAGCACGTCGCCTTCCTTGATCCGCGCACCGCAAGAGGCGCCATCGCCATGCGGGGACGCTGAGGCCGGGCCGCTCAGCGTCCAACAGCGGATGACCTCGAATTGTTCGCCGGGGAAGCGTTCGGCGGCTTCTTGCACGAAGAGCGCGGCCATGGCGCAATCCAGTTCCTGCACCAGCCTGCCGGGCCGGATGTTCTCGCGGTACCTGTCCTGTATCCAGTCGGAAATCGACGCGGCGGCCGCCATCACGGCGATTTCCTCGTCGTGCTTCTGCCAGCGCAGCGAGCGGCATTCCGCGGTGGCGCCGCGCAGCGTCAGCTCGGGCAGCAGGCGGCCCAACTGCGCCAGCACCGGGCTGCCGCCTTCGACCGCGATGCGCGAGCGCGCAAGCCCGGCCTGCCGCAGCCGTTCGGCCAGGACTTCCGGTAGCTGGGTGATCAGCGGCAGGCGGTCCGTAACGCGAGGGTGCTCCGCATAGTAGGTGATGTCGGTGATCCAGACCTTGCCTTGTTCCTGCGAGAAGCGCATGTGATGCGTCGACAGTTCGTTCATCACGAGAAAGGGCGTGCCGTTGCGCGGCACTACCGCGAAGATGGGCCGCTCCCAAGGCAGGACGTCGGTGTGGAAGTTGCTGGCGAACTGGAAGAAGTCCGCCGAGGTGAACACGATGGCGTCGACGGCGAGGTCATCCATCAAGGCCGTCATTTTTTCGTGGCGATAGCGCCAGACGGCGTTGCTGAGCTTGGGCATGTCATTCCTTTCGGGGTGCGGTCAATCGTTGTTCAGGCCGAGCTGGCGTATCAGTGGTCCCCAGGCCGCGCTGTCGCGTGCAACGGCTTCGGCGACTGCTTGCGGCGAGGATGGCAGCGGCTCGAGCTGCAATTCCTGCAGTCGCGCCTTCACCGCGGGGTCTTCGAAGAAGCGCCTGGTTTCGGTATTGAGCCGCTCGATGGCGGCCTGCGGCGTGCCCTTGGGCGCAACCAACGCGTACCAGCCCGGCAGCGGAAAATTGGCGATGCCCAATTCAGCCAGCGTTGGCACGTCCGGCACGCTGGCCGCGCGGCTTGCGCCCACCACCGCCAGCGGCACGACCTTGCCTGCCTTGGCTTGCACGGCGGCCGTGTTCAGCACGTCGGCCATGAGTTGCGTCTGGTTCGCCATGACGCTGGTCAGCCCCGCCGCAGCGCCGTTGTAGGGCACGTGGGTCAGCTTGAACCCCTGGCGCTGCTCGAGCATTTCGACCACCAGATGCGTGGAGTTGCCCTTGCCGGCGGAGGCGAAGTTCAGGCTTTCGGGATTGGCCTTGGCCCTTTCGACCAGGTCCTGAAACGAGCGGATTCCGGCCTGTGGACTGGCGACAAGAAGGAAGGGCGTGTTGACCAGCAGACTGATTCCGTCGAAATCCCGGGCCGGGTCGTAGGGCAGGTTCTTGTACATGTGCGGATTGAATGCCAGGTACGAAATGCCGCTGATCAGGACGGTGTAGCCGTCGGCGGGCTGTTTGGCGACGTGGCTGGAAGCCAGGATGCCGTTGGCGCCGGGACGGTTCTCTACGACCACGGCCACATTCAGGCGCCGCGACATGTAGTCGGCCCAGAGACGGCCAATGACGTCGGTGCCGCCGCCGGCGGCCTGCGGCACGACCAGCTTCAGCGGCTTGTCCGGATAGTCGGCGGCCGTGGCGGCCACCGCCGTCAGCAGGCCGCAGGCAAGCCCGGCTGTGCGCAGGCAGCGGGCCAGCTTGGTTCGCAACATGTGTATTTCCCCATGGAATCGTTGAATGGAGCCGCCTCGGCGACGCGCGGCGATGGCATCCGGCGGATTATGGGGAAGGGACCTATTAGTGCCCAATGAAAAAAACTGAGGGATCCATAAGCGTTACCGCATGGGTATCCGCATGCGGCGCTCGCTTGCACGTCCATCGCAGTCGAGGACATACTTGGCGTCCCCGGCCGGACCGCGAACCAGCTTTGCCGTACCTGCCTACATTCAGATCCGCTGCATGCGGACATACACGGAGGGGTCACCCACCATGCCTGGCGTGCCGTTTCGACCCTCAGCAAGCGCGGCGCTGGCTTGCGCGCTGTTGCCCGCTGCGTGGATCAGTCCGGCCATCGCGGCGGAGAGCGACCTGCAGGCGCAGGCCTGGGCGGCCGCCTGCGTCACCTGTCATGCCTCCGCGCAGCGGCCGACATCGGCCATTACCCCGCTCGAGGGACGCTCCGCCGACTGGATCGCTGCACGCATGCGGGCGCTTGCGGGTGGGGCGTCCGACGGGAGCGTCATGGGCCAGATCGCGCGGGGCTACTGCGACGCCGAGATCGTCCGCATTGCCGGCTGGTTTGCCGCGCAGCCTGCGGCGGCGGCCCCATGAAGCGGCGCAGCATCCTGCTGGCCGCGGCGGCTGGCGCCGCCCTGGCTGCTGCACCCATCGCGCGGGCCGCCAAGCCGCACGTGGTGGTGGTGGGTGGCGGCTATGGCGGCGCCACCGCCGCACGCTATTTGCGGCTGCTGGGCGCGGGCGCGGTCGATGTCACGCTGGTTGATGAGAACCCGGTGTTCGTCTCCTGTCCGCTGTCGAATCTGGTGCTGGGAGGCAGCAAGTCCATGGCCGACATCACCGTCGCCCGGGACGGTCTGTCGCGCCACGGCGTGCGCCTGCTGCGCGACCGCGCGCTTGCCATTGATGCGGCGGCCGGGCAGGTCCGGCTGACCAGTGGCGAGCGCTTGTCGTATGACCGCCTGATTCTCTCGCCCGGCGTGGACATGCAGTGGCAGCGCATCGAAGGCATGGACGCGCCAGGCGCGCGGGAACGGGTCCTGCATGCCTGGAAGGCGGGCGCGCAGACCGCGGCTCTGCGGCGCCAGCTGGAGGCGATGCCGGACGGGGGCAACTATGTGCTGACCATCCCGCTGGCGCCATACCGTTGCCCGCCCGCGCCGTACGAGCGGGCCTGCCAAGTGGCGTGGTATTTCAAGCGGTACAAGCCGCGCTCCAAGGTGCTGGTGTTCGACGCCAACGCCGACATCACATCCAAGGCCGCGCTGTTCCGCCGCGCCTGGGCCGATTCCTACGCGGACTACATCGAATACACCCCGCAGTTCGAGGCGGTCGCGGTGGATGCTGCCGGCCTGAGCGTGCAGTTTGAACTGGGCGAAACCGTGCGGGCGGACGTATTGAACGTGGTGCCGCCGATGCGCGCCGCGGCTATCGCGGTGGACGCCGGCCTGGCCACCGCCAATGGCGCCTGGTGCGAGGTGGACTTCCTGACCTTCGAATCGCTGGCCGTGCCCGGCATCCATGTGCTGGGCGATGCGATCCAGGTCGCACCGGCGATGCCCAAGTCCGGCCACATGGCCAACCAGCATGGCAAGACCTGCGCCGCCGCCGTGCTGGCCTTGCTTGGCGGCGGCGGCGTCAATCCGCTGCCACTGTATGCCAACACCTGCTACAGCTACACCTCCGACCGCGAGGTCATGCATGTAGCCAGCGTGCATCGCTACGACGCGGCGGCGAAGACCATGCTGCCGGTGGCCGGAGCCGGCGGATTGTCGGCCGAACCCAACGCTAGGGAAACTCCTGATGCCCAGGCCTGGGCCCAGGCAATCTGGGGCGACATGCTGGGCTGATCCCCTTGTTTGACCGTGCAGACGCCGCCGGGTGTTGCGGCGCAGCGTGCCAACCGGCTTCTTTATGTGCAAAGATAATTTGCATATAACTACAGAAAATAAAGAAGCTGGGTAACACCCACGGAGGAGGAAGGTGGATCGAGAGGCAAAAGTGGGACGCCTGCGCAAGGCGCCCGAGAATTTCGTGTCCGCCGATCTGGCGCAGGACATTGCCCGCAATGGCCTGGACGACACCCGGCGAGGTTTTTTGCTGCGCAGCTTCCAGACGGCGGGCGCCGCGCTGGCCGCCGGCCTGGGCGGCAACGCGCTGGCGCAGAAGGCGGGCGGCGACGAGATGATCCTGACGCCGCGGCCCTGGACGACGTCGCTGGGGCAGCCGGTCGCCGCGCGGCCCTATGGCGTGCCGTCGAAGTACGAAGCCAACCTGCAGCGGCGCCAGTCGCCGGGCCTGACCCGGGTGCCCGCCTCCTCGGTCGCCTTTGCGCCCTTGCAGGGCCTGTTCGGCATCATTACGCCGAGCGGGCTGCATTTCGAGCGCCATCATCAAGGCTGGGTGGATATCGACCCGGCGCAGCACCGCTTCATGATCAATGGCCTGGTGGCGCAGCCCAAGGTCTACACCATGGACGACCTGATGCGCCTGCCGTCCGTGTCGCGCATCCATTTCATCGAATGCGGCGCCAACAGCGGCCCGGAATGGGGCAATGCGGCGGTTCCAACGGTGCAGTACACCCACGGCATGCTGTCCTGTTGCGAGTTCACCGGCGTGCCGCTTTCGGTGCTGCTGGAAGACTGCGGCGCCGACCTCAAGCGCGGCAAGTTCGTGTTGGCCGAGGGCGCCGACGGTTCCAGCATGACACGCACCATTTCGATGGAAGCGGCGCTGGACGACGCCATCGTGGCCTGGGGCATGAACGGCGAAATGCTGCGGCCCGAGAACGGCTATCCGCTGCGCCTGGTGGTGCCGGGCGTGCAGGGCGTGTCGTGGGTCAAATGGCTGCGCCGCATCGAAGTCGGCGACCAGCCCTGGAACGCCAAGGACGAGACCATCCACTACGTCGACCTCATGCCCGGGGGGCTGCATCGCCAGTACACCTCGATCCAGGAATGCAAATCCGTCATCACCACGCCGTCGGGCGGGCAGGTGCTGCTGGACAAGGGCTTCTGCAATATCTCCGGCCTGGCCTGGTCGGGACGCGGCAAGATCAAGCAGGTCGATGTGTCGGTGGACGGCGGCCGCAACTGGCGCACCGCGCGGCTGGAAGGGCCGGTGCTGACCAAGTGCCTGACGCGCTTCAACATTGACTGGGTCTGGGACGGTTCGCCCGTCATCCTGCAAAGCCGCGCCCAGGACGAGACCGGCTATGTCCAGCCGCGTTCGGGCCAATTGCGCGAGGTGCGCGGCACGCGCTCCATCTATCACAACAACGGCATTCAATCGTGGCGGGTGGCCGAGAGCGGAGAGGTGAGCAATGTCCACGTTGAATAGCCTGCGCGCGGCATTGGCCTGTATGGGCCTGGGGCTGGCCATGCTGGCCCCGGGCGCAGACGCAGCAGAGAAGTTCCCCGGCGTGGGGCGGGACGCCACGCCGGCCGAGGTAGCGGCGTGGGACATCGATGTGCGGCCGGATTTCAAGGGCCTGCCGCCTGGCAGCGGCACGGTGCTGCGCGGCGGCGATATCTGGGAAGGCAAGTGCGCGTCCTGTCATGGCAGCTTCGGCGAGAGCAACGAGGTCTTCACGCCCATCGTCGGCGGCACCACCGCCGACGACATCCGCAGCGGCCGCGTCGCGGCCCTGGCCGGCAATTCCCAGCCGCAGCGCACCACGCTGATGAAGGTCAGCACCGTCTCCACGCTGTGGGACTACATCCATCGCGCCATGCCCTGGGACCAGCCCAAGACCCTGTCGCCGGACGAGGTCTATGCCGTCACGGCCTATCTGCTGAACCTGGGCGAAATCGTGCCCGAGGATTTTGAACTGTCCGACAAGAACATCGCCGACGTGCAGGCGCGCATGCCCAACCGCAACGGCATGACGCGCGAGCATGGCATGTGGCTGCCCGGGGACAAGCCCGATACGCAGAACACGGCGTGCATGAGCAATTGCGTCGAGACCATCAAGGTTACCTCCGAGCTGCCGGATTACGCGCGCAACGCCCATGGCGACATCGCGGCGCAGAACCGCCTGATCGGCCCTGTGCGGGGCGCCAACACGCTGGCGCCGCCATTGACCGGAGCTGCGGGCAGCAATGCCGACGCCGTGCGCCTGCACGCCGGCCAGACCATCGCTTCGGCGGCCGGCGCGGCCAAGCCGGAGACCGCAACCGCGACGGCGGCGCCTGCGCCGACCAAGCCGGCGGGCGCGGACCTAGCGGGCGCCCGCCTGGCCACGTCCGGCACCTGCGTGGCCTGCCATGCGGCCGATCGCAAGATGATCGGACCCAGCTACCGCGACGTGGCGGCCAAGTACGACGGCAAGGCGGACGCGCATGCGCTGCTGGTTCAGAAGATCCGCAAGGGCGGCGGCGGCGTCTGGGGCGCCATGCCGATGCCACCGAACCCGGGCGTCAGCGACGACGACCTGAAACGCATCGTGGACTGGATTCTGGCCGGCGCACCCGCGCCGGGTTGAAAACTCAGGGAGAGAGGAGACGGCTATGACGCAACAACACATCGATCGGCAGCGACGCAAGGTGGTCGGCCTGGGCACGGTGCTCAGCCTGGCCGTTGCGGCGGGCCTGCTGCGGCCCAGCCAGGCCTGGGCGGTGCAGGCCGACTGGAACAAGCAGGCCTTCGATGCCAAGAGCATGCAGGACGTGATCAAGGCGCTGGGCGGCGGCGACGCCGTGGCCAGCGACCAGATCACGCTGGTGGCTCCCGACATTGCCGAGAACGGCGCGGTGGTGCCGGTGGGGGCGGTCAGCAAGCTGCCCAACACCGAGCAGATCTCCATCCTGGTCACCAAGAACCCGAACGCCCTGGCCGCCAGCTTCACGCTGCCCGCAGGCACCGAGCCCGAAGTGGCGACGCGCGTGAAGATGGGCCAGACCTCGGACGTATACGCCCTGGTGAAGGCCGACGGCAAGTACTACACGGCGCACAAGGAAATCAAGGTGACCCTGGGCGGCTGCGGCGGCTGATCCGCGTACCGGTTACGAGCAATCAAGGAGACAGCACATGGAAGCAAGGCCGATGCGGATCCGCGCCGCGGAAAAAGACGGCGTGATCGAGGTGAAGGTCCTGATGAGCCACATCATGGAAACCGGGCAGCGCAAGGACGCCGAAGGCAAGGTGGTGCCGGCGCATTTCATCCAGGACGTGGTGGTGAAGAACGGCGACAAGGTGGTCCTTGCGGCGCAATGGGGGCCGGCGGTGTCGCGCGACCCGTTCCTCTCGTTCAAGTTCAAGGGCGGCGCCAAGGGCGACAAGGTCAGCGTTACCTGGAAGGACAGTGAAGGCGCGACCCGCACGGACACCACCACGGTGACCTAGCGTTTCGGATGTGTGAATGAAGGCGGACAAACAATAAACGCCCGCCGGCGCGCAAGGCCGGCAGGGCAACCGCGTGAGGAGACATACATGGATAGGAAACGCATGGCCGCCGCCTGTGCGCTGGCCGGTTTCACGCTGGCTGGAGCGAGGTTCGCCGCGGCCGCGACCGAACAGGACACGGCGCAGGGCATCGCGCAGTACCGCGAAATGCTGGCCGATGGCAATCCGGCCGAGCTGATCGAGATGGCGGGCGAGGATCTGTGGAAGGAAAGCCGCGGGCCGAAGAAGGCCTCGTTGGAAAAGTGCGACCTGGGCCAGGGCGCCGGCGTGGTCAAGGGCGCGTATGCGCAGCTGCCTCGCTACTTCGAGGATGCCGGCCGCGTCATGGACCTGGAGAGCCGCCTGGTCTATTGCATGGTGCAGCTGCAAGGCCTGGAGGCCGCCGAGGTCACCAAGAAGCCCTTCTCGGGCGACGGGCAGTACTCCACCGATATCGAGGCGCTGGTGGCGTATGTGGCAGGCCTGTCGCGCGGCATGAAGATCGCCGTGCCGCAGACGCATCCCAAGGAGCAGGCGGCTTACGCGCGCGGCCGCGACATTTTCTACTACCGCGGCGGTCCGTACGACTTCTCCTGTGCGTCCTGTCATACCGGCGACAACAAGCGCATCCGGTTGCAGGACCTGCCCAACCTGACCAAACAGGAACCCGCGCGAGCGGCCTTTGCCAGTTGGCCGGCCTATCGCGTGTCGCAGGGCGCGCTGCGCTCCATGCAATGGCGCCTGCAGGACTGCTTCCGCCAGCAGCGCATGCCCTTGCTGAAGTACGGTTCGGACGCGTCGGTGGACCTGACCGTGTTCCTGGGTGTCAACGCCAACGGCGGCCAGATGATGGCCCCGGCCATCAAGCGGTAAAGGGGGAATCATGCGCAAGATACGCACGACCTGGCGCGGCCTGGCGGCCGTGGGCCTGCTTTTGGCGGCGAACGCCGCAGCGCAGCAGCCGGCGCCGAAAGCGGCTGTCGATCACCAGGCGCTGGTCGCGGAGCTGAAGGACTCCTTCGTCGAACGCGGCCTCGCAAAGTTGGACCGGATCGACCAGTCGCCGATGCAGCGGGCCTGTTCGATCGCCGAAGCAGGCGGCGAGATGCCGGCGGACACCGCCCTGAAGATCACGCAGGAGGCCGCCGCCAACGTCAAGCCGCCCGCCGACGGCAACTACATCGGCGATTGGCGGCAGGGCGAGAAAGTGGCGCAGAACGGCCGCGGCCTGCAGTTTTCGGATACGGCCAAGACGATCAACGGCGGCAACTGCTATGCCTGCCACCAGATGACCAAGGCCGAAATTTCGTTTGGCAACATCGGCCCCTCGCTCTACCAGTACGGCAAGCTGCGCGGCAACAGCAAGGAAATGGTCGCCTACACCTGGAACAAGATCTACGACTCGCACGCCACCATGCCCTGTTCCAACATGCCGCGCTTCGGCGCGGCCGGCATCCTGACGGAACAGCAGCTCAAGGACGTGATGGCGCTGCTGCTGGATCCGCAATCCGCCGTCAATGACGACCAGGCCAAGCCTTGAACGCTGCCGCACGCGGAGGACGCATGAACGCTGTTTCCAGATACGGCCGCTTGCTGCTGGCCGTGGGCATGCTGGCCGCCGCGGCGGCCCATGCCCAGGCGCCGCCCAAGGTGGGGGACAAGCTCGTGATGCCGGATGTGCAGTTGCTGGACGGCACCCGGCTGTCCGCCGCCGATCTTGCGGGAAAGCCGCTGGTGGTGGAGTACTGGGCTTCCTGGTGCCCCTACTGCGCGCGGCAGAATCCGCATCTGCAGAAGCTCACCGAGGCGGCCAGCGGCAAGGGCCTGCGCGTCCTGACGGTCAGCATTGACAAGGATGAGCAGGCCGCGCGCGACTACATCGCCAAACATGGCTACACCTTCGGCGTAGCCATGGACAACGAGGCGCTGCGCGCGGTGTTCGGCAAGCGCCGCGTCATCCCCGAGATCTTCGTGCTGGACGCGAACGGCAAGCTGCTTGAGGCCATCCCCGGCGAAATGTTCGAGGAGGATGTGCTCGAACTGCTGCGCCACGCTACGCCGCGCTCCTGAGCGCATCCCTTCCTCTTACACGGTTGGACCGATGATCAATCGACGCGAGTTTCTTCAGATGCTGGCGGTCGCCTCCGCGGGCGGCATGGGCCTGTCGCACCATCCGCGCGCGGCGGCGCAGGCCGCGCAGGCGTTCTATGACACACCCGCCTTCGGCAACGTGCATTTCCTGCATTTCACCGATTGCCATGCGCAGCTCTTGCCGATCTATTTCCGCGAGCCCAGCGTCAACTTGGGCTTCGGGCAGGCCGCGGGCCGCGCGCCGCATCTGGTGGGCGAGCATTTGCTTAAGGCCTATGGCATCGCGCCGGGTTCGGCGCAGGCCTACGCTTTCACCTGCCTGGACTTCGCCCAGGCTGCGGGACAGTACGGGAAGGTCGGCGGCTTTGCCCACCTGGCCACCTTGATCAAGCGCCTGAAGGCCACGCGGCCGGGCGCGTTGCTGCTAGATGGCGGCGACACCTGGCAGGGCTCGGGCACCGCGCTCTGGACCCGCGGACAGGACATGGTGGATGCCTGCCTGCTGCTGGGCGTGGACATGATGACGGCGCATTGGGAGTTCACGCTGGGCGCCGACCGCGTGCAGGAAGTGCTGGAGAAAGACCTGAAGGGCAAGGTCGAGTTCCTGGCGCAGAACGTCGAGACCAGCGACTTCGGCGACGCGGTGTTCGCGCCTTATTCCATGCGAGAAATGAACGGCGTGCCGCTGGCCGTGATCGGCCAGGCGTTTCCCTACACACCCATCGCCAACCCGCGCTACATGGTGCCGGACTGGACCTTCGGCATCCAGGAACAGCGGTTGCAGGAAACCATAGACGAGGTGCGCGGCAAGGGCGCGCAGGCCGTGGTGCTGCTGTCGCACAACGGCATGGACGTGGACCTGAAACTGGCATCCCGCGTGCGCGGCCTGGACGCGATCCTGGGCGGCCACACGCATGACGGCGTACCCGCCCCGGTAGCGGTGCAGAACGCCGGCGGCAAGACGTTGGTCACCAACGCCGGCAGCAACGGCAAATTCCTCGGCGTGCTGGATTTCGACGTAAAGGACGGCAAGGTGGCCGACTTCCGCTACACGCTGATGCCGGTGTTCGCCCAGTACCTGCCGGCGGACCCCGCCATGGCGCAGCTGGTCGAGCGCATCCGCGCGCCCTATGCGCAGAAGCTGTCGCAGCCCTTGGCCACCACCGAGGAAACCCTGTACCGGCGCGGCAATTTCAACGGCACCTTCGATCAGGTGATCCTGGATGCGCTGATGCAGGTCAAGGACGCGGAGATTGCCTTTTCGCCTGGATTCCGCTGGGGCACCAGCCTGCTGCCGGGCCAGCCCATCACCATGGAAAACGTCCTGGACCAGACCGCCATCACCTATCCCCATACCACCGTGACGCAGATGAGCGGCGCCACCCTGAAGACCATTCTGGAAGATGTGGCCGACAATCTGTTCAACCCGGACCCCTACTACCAGCAGGGCGGCGACATGGTGCGCGTGGGAGGGCTGCAGTATGCGATCGACCCGGCGGGCGCGGCGGGGGCGCGGATCAGCGACATGCGCCTGGGTGGCTCGCCCGTGCAGGCCGACAAGCAGTACAAGGTGGCGGGGTGGGCGCCCGTGGCGGAAGGGGCTGCCGGCGAACCCGTATGGGATGTGGTGGCGGCCTACCTGCGCGACCGCAAGACGATATCGCAGGTAAGTCCCAACCAGCCGCAGGTCAAGGGCGCCGCCGGCAATCAGGGTTTGATGTAGGAATAGCCTTCCTGCTGCAGCCGGGTGATGCGGACCACGCCGGAGGGCGTGAAGTCCGCTTCCATCACGAATGCGTCCTTGGCCAGCTTGCGGTTCTTGAGGGTGATCTCGCACACCTCGAAGGCCACGCCGCGCGCGGCCAGGGCAGAGATCAGCGGACCGACCTGGGCCGCGTCCTTGTAATCCGTCATCAGGAAGTCGACGCCGTCGGCATGGGCCACCAGCTTGATGGAGGTGTCAGGCGCGGTGTCCAGCTGATTGCGCATGTTGCGCAGCGCGGAAAGCGCCTGCGAGGCGGAGTCGTTGACGTGATAGACGACCTTGTCCGCGGCCAGGGCGGCGCTTGCCGCGCCCATCAATGCCATGCCCAACACCAATGCCAGCAGCTTTTTGAACATACTTGCCTCCCGTGGGTGCGGCAGCACTGCCGCGGCGCCTGGCCATGATATCAGCGCATGCGCGCCATGGGGCAAGTGCTTGCGTGGCTTCAGGCCGTTTGCGGCGCATCGCCGCCCGGTGCGCTGTTGCTGCGCGATTTGCCATAGAAGATGCGCGCGCACACGAAGGCGCTCACGGCGCCGGGCAGGGCGCCCACGGTCAAGGGAAAGCCGAGGAGTTCCTGCCACGGCCTTTCGTGGGTGCCAAAGCCCAGCAGGAAGACAAATCCAAAGAGCGCGCCCACCGCTGCCATTCCCGCGCAGGCGAGCCACGACGAACGCGCTGGCCGCAGCGCCCCAGCCACCACGCCGCACAGCATGGCGGGCACGAAGCCGAAGAGGTAGAACCAAGGCAATCCGTAGAGCAGCATGAGCAAGGTCTCCGGATCCCGGGTGGCTGCCGTCAAGCCCAGTATGACGCCAGCGCCGCCGATGGCGGGAGCCGCCACGCCATAGAGCGCGCCGCCAGCGAGCAGATCGCTGCCGAGGCGCCGGCCTGTAGCGTCCGCCGTGCGCTGCCGCTTCCTGCGGTAAGCGATGGCGGCGAAAACGCCTAGAAGCAGAATGCCGATCGAAATAAAGGGATTCATCGCGTCATGCAGGATGTGGGCGGGATACGCGTGGCATGCTTGCGGGAGCAAGCCGCGCAACAGGCCTGATGATACCGTGCCCGCCGGCGTGCCAAGCCTGCGCGCGCTGCGTCCGTGGCGGACGCAGCGCCATCCTGCTGCCGCGCGAAGCTCAGGTCTCGGCGTTGCCGGTGCGCGCGTCAGCGCTGGCGGCATTGTCGGCGAGGGCGCTCGCCCGCGCGGCGTCGGCCTCGCCCGCCTCGCGCAGGTCCGTCGTGCGTCGCATCAGCCGCTTGCTCACCATGGCGGCGACGAAGGCATTGCGCCGGGCCGCGTCGTAGCCGGGGTGGCTGAGTTCGCGGACGTAATCGTTGATGACGGGTTTCATGGATATCCTCTCGTCTTGGCGCCAGGCAAGGGCCGGGCATGTTGGCTTGGTTCGGCGCGGACGGCTTGCAGCAGGCGCGCCATGGTGATTTCGGTACTGGTGTCCGCAATCGGAAAAGCGCGGCTCCAAAGGCGCGCGCGCTGATCCGCCGCAGCGGCCGGAAACTGGACCACGAGGCGCAACCGCCTCAGGAACGCGCTGTCCAGGTTGGACTTCAAACCCGCGGCCCGTAGCGTCAGGCCGCGGTATGACTCCATGGGTTGCAGCAGATAGTTGACCTCGATATTGGCGTAGCGGTCATGGCTATTCTTGATGTCGGCGCGCTTGCCGAAAAGCGCGTCGGCTTCGTCAAAGAACAGAACGGCGCCGCGTTGCTCCACCGATTCGAACAGGCGGTTCAGATTCTTTTCGGTCTCGGCGATGTACTTGCTGACGATCTTCGACAAGTCGATGCGACGCAGCTCCAGTCCCGTTTCCCGCGCCAGGGCCTCGGCCGCTTCGGCGGCCTGCGCCAGCGCGCGCGGGCGGCTCTGGCTGCCCGTGTCCCACAGCGCGAGGATGCGCGATTCGGCAGGCACGTTCATGGCTGCTGTCCTTCTGTCCGGCCCGCGCGTTGCCGGACGCGGATGACCACGAACTCGGCCGGCCTGAGCGGCGCGAATCCCACCAGGATGTTGACCACGCCACGATCGATGTCTTGCTGCGTGGTGGTTTCGCCATCGCACTTGACCAGATAGGCGTCGCGCGGCGTGCCGCCCTGGAAGGCGCCCTGGCGGAACAGCCCGTTCATGTAGGCGCCGACGTTCAGCCTGATCTGCGCCCAGAGCGCTTCGTCGTTGGGTTCGAACGTGGCCCACTGCGTGCCTCGGCCGAGCGATCGCTCCAGATGCAGCGCCAGCCGCCGCACCGGCACGTACTTGTATTCCGAGGCGAAGTGGTCGGTGCCCTGCAAGGTTCGCGCGCCCCAGCAGACCGCGCCGTGCCCGGGGAAAGTGCGCAGGCAATTGACGCCCAGCGCATTCAGGTTCCGGCTTTCGTCATCGCTGACCGTGGCGGCCAGCGACAGGACGCCGGTGAGGCTGGCATCGGTGCCGGCCGGCGCTTTCCAGACGCCGCGATTGCTGTCGGTACGCGCATACAGACCGGCGATGGTGCCGCAGGGCGGAGTCAGGCGGGGCTGGCCGATTTTCAGCGGATCGGCCGTCCGGGTCCAAGGGAAGTACACCGCAGCATGGTCGGACTTGGGCAACGCCGTACCCATGACCGCCGCCGCCATGAAGGCTGCATCGGTTGCCTCCGGCGGAGCATCGACGATCATGAAGGCGCGCCGCTCCTTGCAGTAGGTCGCGGCAGCGGCAAGCACGCCGCCGTCCGTGACCCCGGGGAGGCATAGCAGATTGAACGGATGGGCCTGGTCCAGCGCATGGAGCCCCAGGCGTTGCGCGGGCTGGCCGATGAAGGCGGCGTGCACATCCTGCGGTCCGTTGTGCGTGGGCAGTTCCACGCGCACGACCCAGGCTTCGGCGCCGCCGTTAAGGAAGAATTGAAGCACCGCATAGCCGAGTTCGCAGTCCTCGACCAGGCCGCCGAACTCGCGTTCGTAGTCGGCAAAGCCCAGGATCCGGACCGGCTGGTTGAGCGGTCCGCGCACGGCCGTGCCCAGGAATGCGGCAACCGAGGTCGGCGCGCCAGCAATGCTGGGTACGCTCGCGGGCATTTCCTGGATATACACCCCGGGATGATTCAGGGCTGGGGCCATGAACTGCTCCTTTCCACGGCTACTTGACGGCGTGTGCTTGCAGCAGGAAAGTCTTCGAGGGACGGCCGGGATGCCGCGGACAGAGGTCCGGGCCTGGGCGCGACGCGCGGGAGTGCCGGCGTGTGGCGGGCGTTGCGCCGCGCTTCTAGTTGGATTGCAGCGGAAAGGCAATCGGGCAAAAGCAGCAGCCCTGATGAGATGTTTTATAGAAGGTCTGAGAAAAGCGGGCAATAGCTTTTCAGCGGTGTTAACGTTCTGTTGCTTATTCAAAAGCCAGCCCAGCCAGGACGCATGATTGGGGGGCCGGCAGACGCATGGCCCGTGGCGACGGCGCTGCGGGAAATCCGAGTGGCCGGGGGCCCGACTGGCGGCTGCGGCCCTCAACGAGGAGCGCAAGATGCATAGCCTGACCCGACTGTGGCGCGTGCGTGATTTCCCGGCAACCTCGTCAGCGGCGGCAGGCCCGCCTGGACGCCTTTCACGTCTTGCCCTTGCTGTAGCCATGGCAGGCATGGCCTGTGGCGTCAGCCTGGCGCCGACCACCGCGGCGCAGGCGCAGGGACAGACCCCGACCCAGACGTCGCCGTCACCATCCGATGCCCAGGCTGAGGCCGCGCGGTCGCTGCAGTGGCCGCGCAGTTTCGAGGCTGCCGACGGCACGCGGGTGGAACTCTATCAACCGCAGATCGACAGCTGGAAGGCCGATCGCATTTCGGGCCGCATGGCGGTGGCGGTCGGCGCCGCCAAGGGCAATCCGACCTACGGCGTGGCCGACTTTTCCGCCCGGGCCGAGGTCAACAAACCGGCTGGCCTGGTGCATCTGTCGGACTTCCGGATCGAGCGCGTGCAGGTGCCCACCGCGCCCCAGGAGGCCGACAGGCTGCGCAAGCAGCTCGAAGCGCGCCTGCCCGCCAAGGGCGTGGTTACGCAGCTTGATGCGCTGCAACTCAGCTATACGCTGTCCCAGAACAATCCGGCCACCAAGACCGTCCCGGTGGACAATGCGCCGCCGCGCATCATCTACCGCACGGTGCCTACTGTGCTGGTGCTGATAGACGGTGAGCCCGTCCTGGCCGAGGTGCCCGACGCGGCGGGCTGGCGCCGGGTGGTCAATACGCGTGCGCTAATACTGGCCGATGGCGCGGACCGTTACTTTCTGCAGGCGGCCGGCCATTGGTACGAAGCGCGCGGCGCCGCCGGGCCGTGGACGGACCACCCGCAGCCGTCCTCCGCATTGCTGGCCGCCGCCGACGCGGCGCGGCGCAAGTCCGAGCCCGACCCCTTGATGCCACATGGCGGCAAGCCGCCGCACCGGGCCCCTGCCATCGCGGCGTCCACCACGCCGGCCGAGTTGTTGGTGACTGTCGGCCAGCCGGAAATGCGACCCGTGCCGGGAACCTCGTTGCTGTCGGTGGCCAACGCCGATCATGCCCTGTTCATGAATCCCGGCGACAACCGCTACTACCTGCTGGTGTCCGGCCGCTGGTTCCGCGGCGCCAGCCTGGACGGGCCCTGGTCCTTCGTGCCGGGCAAGCAATTGCCGCGCGATTTCGCGCGGATTCCGGCCCACGATCCGCAATCGGGCGTGCTGGCTTCGGTGCCTGGCACGCCGCAGGCCAAGGAGGCGCTGATCGCCTCGACCATTCCGCAGACCGCCACGGTGTCGCGCAGCGCGGCGAAACTGCAGGTCGAATATGCCGGCGGCGAGCCTACGCTGCGGCCCATCGAGGGTACGGCGCTGTATTACGCCGCCAACTCGCAGGTGCCGGTGATCCAGGCCGAGGGGCGTTACTACGCCTTGTCGCGCGCCGTGTGGTTCGTTTCGGACTCGGCCCGGGGACCGTGGCGCGTGGCCGACCATGTACCGGCCGCCATCTACGCCATACCCGTCAGCTCGCCGCTGCACTACGTCACCTACGTGCAGGTGTACGGCTCCACCGCGCAGACTGTGGTGTTCGGCTACACGCCGGGTTACATGGGCGTGGTGGCCAGTCCGGACGGCACCGTGGTGTACGGCACGGGCTACGCCTACCCGCCGGTCATCGTGCAGGACACTTGGGTCGGCTATCCGCCCAGCTATGGCTACGACGCGGCCTTCGCCACGGCGACGGGCTTCGCTTTCGGCTTTGTCGCGGGCGAGACCTGGGGCGGCGCCGCGCCCTATTGGGGACCTTATTGGGGTGCGCCCTATTGGGGCGGCGTTAACGTCAACAAGGTGGACGTCTACGGCGCCTGGGGCGGTTCCGGCGTGGTCACGCATGCAGCCGGATGGAACGGCTGGACCGGCACCGAATGGCAAGGCACGCACGCCGAAGGCTACAACCCGCAGACCGGCGCGGCCTTCGAAGGCTCGCGCGGCGCCGCCTACAACGAGTACACCGGCAATGCGGCGGCCGGGCGGCGCGACGCCTACAACAACCCCGCGACGGGCGCATCGGGCGCGGGGCGCGCGGGCGTGGTCGCCAACGATGACGGCCAATGGGCTGCCGGCCGCCAGGATGTGCGCACCAACACGAACACCGGCCGCAGCACCATATCGTCCGCCACGGCGACCGGCACGGCCGGCGACGGCGTCAGCAGCATGGACCGGCGCGGCGCCACCTACGACCGCAACACGGGCAGCGGCATGGCGTGGAACAACGGCAACGTGTATGCCGACCACAACGGCAATGTCTACGAGCACAACGACAATGGCTGGCAACAGCACACCAGCTCGGGCTGGCAATCGGTGCAGCCCAGCGCGCAATCCGGTAGCAACTACCTGAACGGCCAGCGCCAGGCGCGCGATTATTCCAGCGAGCGTACCGGCGGCATGGACGGCGGCGGCTGGCAGGATCGCGGCATGCAGGGCGGAGGCTGGCAGGGCGGAGGTTGGCGCGACCGCGGCATGGGCGGCGCGGAGGGCGGCGGCTGGCAGGGGCGCGGCCGGGGTGGCTGGGGCGGCGGCTTCGGCGGCTTCCATGGGGGAGGATTCCGGCGCTGAGTCTGGCGCTGTTCGATCAAGCGCCTGGGCGGCTCGCGGGGCTTTTGCGGGCCCCGTCTTTCGTCCAGGCGCATTTGCGCACCCCTCTGCCGCGGACTAGACTGGCCGCTTTCCCCTCTCTTACGCATTCCGTCATGGCGCTGCATAGCTGGCTCATCTATCTGGTCGCGGTCATCGGTTTGTCGGTCACCCCAGGACCGAATACCCTGCTTGCGCTGACGCATGGCGCGCTGCACGGACACCGCAAGGCGTTGTGCACCATTGCCGGCGGCGCGGTGGGATTCGTGGCGCTGATCGCTTTGTCGATGCTGGGCATCAGCGCCTTGCTCAAGGCCTGGGGGCCTGCGCTGACGGTGCTGAAGTGGGCGGGCGGGGCCTATCTGATCTGGCTGGGCATCCAGCTCTGGCGCGCGCCGGGTGTGCAATTGCGGCCTGCCCCGGACATGCCACGCATAAGCGGCATGCGCATGTTCAGCCAGGGCCTCCTGTCAGCAATCTCCAATCCCAAGGCGCTGCTTTTCTACGGCGCCTTCCTGCCGCAGTTCATCGACCCGGCCCGCAGCCTGTACACGCAGTTCGCGGTCATGGCCGCGACTTTCGTGGTGGTCGAGTTCCTTGTCGAATATGTGCTGGCGCGCCTGGCGCATCGCGTGCGCCCCTGGCTGGAACGCTCCGGCCGGCGCTTCAACAAGGTGTGCGGCGGCCTGTTCGCCGCCATGGGCGCGGCGCTGCCGGGGTCCTGATCGCCGGCCTGCCCACCGGGCTTCCATAGCCGCCGATTCAATTTCGCTATGTGGACCTTTCATATGGTCTTTCCAGATCGTTCCAGATAATTTGTCTGGGAGAGCTCATGCCTGACTCTCGATGGGTGGTTCACACAGGGAGACATGGACGGTGGCGGATCTAAGTGGAAAGGGCACGGCCGGGGTCGCGGCGATTGCCGGCACGGGCCATACGGATTGGGTGGAGGACTACCGGCGGGTCCGCAATGGCGAAAAGCCGTTCGATTCCTACGGCTATGCGACGCTGGCGTTCAAGCGCGCGCTGGACGACGCCGGCCTGCGGCGCGAAGACATCGACGGCCTGATCGTCGGGCCGACCACGGCCTATGAGCGCATGGGAGAAGTGCTGAACATCGATCCGCGTTGGGGCGGACAGGCGGACGCGGTGCAGGCGGTGTTCCAGGCGGTGATGGCCATCCGGTCAGGCTTGGCGGAAGTGGTGGCGCTGGTCTATGGCAACGACCAGCGCTCGGCCGCGGTGCAATATGGCGGCCCGGAAGCGATGGGTGGCGGCGCCTTCCTTTCATACGTTTATCACAGTCCCTGGGGGCTGACTTCGCAGGGCGCGTTGTACGCGTTGATGTTCCAGCGCTACAAGGAGCTTTGGCAGATCAGCGAGCGCGACCTGGGCCAGGTTGCGGTAGGCCAGCGCCAGTGGGCGAGCCTCAATCCCAACGCGATCATGCGCAAGCCGATCACGCTTGATGACTACCTGGCCGCCGACTACATCGCGCAGCCGCTGCGCTTGAACGATTACTGCCTGATCAATGACGGCGGCGTGGCGCTGATCGTGATGGAGGCCGGCCGGGCGCGCAAGACGGCCGCGCGGCCGGTACTCATCGAAGGCATGGGCCGCTCCGACCTGAACCATCACGCAACCAGCCTCGGGCCGCGGTTGATCGATTTCTATCGTCCGGCGCAGCAGCGCGCGGCAGAGCAAGTGTATGCGGCTGCAGGCGTGGGACCGGCGGATATCGACGCCTTGCTGGTGTACGACAGCTTCAGCCCGCACATCCTGTTCGCGCTGGAGGGATTCGGCTTTTGCGGGCAAGGAGAAGCCGGTCGTTTCATCGCTGAACAAGGCATCGGGGTCGGCGGCAAGTTGCCGGTTAATACCAGCGGCGGGCATCTGTCGGAATCGTACATGCAGGGCTGGAACCACCAGGTGGAGGCGGTGCGGCAAGTGCGCGGCGGCCTGGGCGCGCGCCAGGTGCCGAATTGCCGGCATGTCCAGTACGTGTCCGACGTGGCCGGCAAAGCCATGTCCATCATCTACGGCCGATGAATCCGCCTGCCAGGAAGCAAACCATGAGCGCAACCCCCCGCCTGTATTCGCCCTACGATGCGCCAATGTGGGACAGCATCAATCAAGGACAGATGCGCCTGCAGCGCTGCACCGAAAACGGCGTCTTCCGCTATCCGCCAGGGCCGGCCTGCCCTGAATCGCTGAGTCTGGACTACGAATGGGCTCCTGTCTCGGGAAGGGCGAAGATCCTGTCCTGGACGGTTTTTCATCGCAAGTATCTGCCAGCCTACCCGGCGCCCCACGTGGTGGTGGCGGTGCAATTGGAAGAAGGCCCGATCATGATCTCGTACATGGATCGCCGAGAACTCGGCCGCCTCGAACTGGATGCCGCCGTACGCATGGTCTATGCCGATCATCCCGACGGCTACCGGGTGCCCAAGTTCACGTTGGCTGAGTGAGCCCACCCGCGGCGGCCGGATATTCCATCTCGAACCGAGGCATGGACATCGCCTGGAATCGGAAAATTCCAGGCGATGTCCATGGTTCAGCTATTTCATATGTTGGACTATTTGCGGCTTGCCTTGCCTGGATGCGGGAGGCGCCGTTGGATATCATTTCTGGCATGTCATCGGTGTCCGATACAGTCCAGAACGTGGACCATTCAAGGGAGCGCTCGCAAGGGCGGGAGGCAAAGTGAGCGTAGCGTTTCAACGGGTCGGGTTCATCGGACTGGGCGTCATGGGCGAACCCATGTGCCGCAATTTGTGTCGCAAGGCCGGGCTGCCCGTGCATGTGCATGACATCCACGAGCAGGCGGTGGGGCGTGTGCTGAATGACGGTGCGGTGGCGCACCAGTCCGTTCGGGATTTGGCCGGGCACGCCGAAGTGGTATTCCTGTCCCTGCCCAGCATCGATCATGTCGAGCAGGTCTGCCTGGGCGTCGACGGCTTGCTGTCCGGCGAGCGCAAGCCCCGCCTGATCGTGGATACCGGCACCAGCGATGTGGCGGGCACGCGGGCCCTGGCGGTCCGCCTCGCCGAACAGGGCGTGAGGTTCCTGGACGCGCCCGTGGCGCGCATGCCCGAAGCGGCGCGCGACGGCACCTTGCTGATCATGGTGGGGGGTGCGCAGGAAGACCTCGATGCCGTGCGGCCGCTGCTGGATTGTATGGGTAGCGACGTGGTGCTCTGCGGCGGGACTGGATGCGGGCAGATCGTCAAGATCGCCAACAACATGGTGCTGATGATGAATGTGGCCGTGCTGGCCGAGACGCTGCTCATCTGCGAGCGCGCCGGCATAGACGGCAAGCAGCTGCTGGACGTGCTGTCCACCGGGTCCGCCGCCAGCCAGGCGCTGAACGTCGTCGGCATCCGCGCCCTGGCGCCGCGCGAATTCTCGCAGGGGCGCTTCTCCACTGCGTATGCGCTCAAGGACGTATCGCTGGCCGCGTCCCTGGCGGAAGCTTCCGGTGTGGACGCCGCGATTCTTGCGCGCACGCGGGAACTGCTGCAGAGCGCGGTGGCGCAGGGCGACGGCCAGGCTTACTTCCCGATCTTCATCAACCAGATCGCGACGAAATGAAATGGCGGCCGGACAGCGCGTCGCGCGGATCGGCCATTCATGAAGAAGTCATCCGGAAAACAAGTTCCGGGCCGGCGTGATCGCGCGCGTCGGCATCACTCAACGACAGCACCGAAAGCGCCTGCGCCGCGATGCGTGGAGCGCAAGCACAGGAGACCATAATCATGTCGAAGAACGCCATGGAATATCCGCGGCTGGCGCTATACATCAACGGCGAATGGCTGGATGGGGCGGGGCGAGAGCAGAGCGAGGTCCTTGACCCCGCAACGGAGCAACCGCTGGGCGCACTGCCCCACGCCACGGATGCGGACGTCGATGCCGCCCTGCAGGCTGCCGACGCCGCCTTCCCCGCCTGGCGCCGTACCGCGCCGATGCAGCGGTCGGCCATTCTGCGCAATGCGGCGCAACTGCTGCGTGAACGTTCGGAGGCGCTTAGCTGGATCATTACGCGGGAACAGGGCAAGCCCTTGACCGAGTCCCGGGTTGAAGTGGACAAGACGGCGGAATTGTTCGAGTGGTCGGCCGAAGAGAGCCGCCGCATCTATGGCCGCATCATCCCCGCGCGCGAACCGCGCATGCGGCAGATGGTCGTCCCCGAGCCCATTGGTCCCGTGGCGGCGTTCTCAGGCTGGAATGCGCCTGCGATCACGCCCAGCCGCAAGATCGCCAGCGCGCTCGCGGCCGGTTGCACCGTAGTGATCAAGCCGGCGGAGGAAACGCCCGCCACGGCCCTGTTCCTGGCCCGCGTGCTGCACGACAGCGGTTTGCCTGCCGGGGTGCTCAACATGGTGTTTGGCAATCCGGGCAGGGTATCCGACCGGATGATCCAATCGCCCCTGATCCGCGCCGTTACCTTTACGGGCTCGACCGAGATCGGCACGAAAGTGGCCCAGATGGCGGCCGCAGGACTCAAGCGCAGCGTGCTGGAACTGGGCGGCCATGCGCCGGTCCTGGTGTTCGGGGATGTCGACCCCGAAGCCGCGGCGCGCACCCTGATCCAGGCCAAGATGCGCAACGGCGGCCAGATCTGCGTCTCGCCCACGCGCATGCTGGTCCACGAATCCATTGCCGAGCCGTTCGCGCGCAGCATGGCCGAGCTTGCGCGCCACTGGCGCGTCGGTCCGGGCACGGAAGAAGGCGTGCAGATGGGACCGCTGGCCAATCCGCGCAGGGTCGAAGCCATCCAGTCCATGGTGGAAGATGGCCGTGCGCGGGGTGGCCGGGTCCTGGCGGGCGGCGAGCGCATCGGCAGCCGGGGCTACTTCTTCCAGCCCACCGTCATGCAGGGCTACGACGACACCTGGCGCGCCGCCAACGTGGAGCCCTTCGGCCCGTTGGCCATCGTCGGCACCTTCTCGACTTTCGACCAGGCCATCGCCGAGGCGAATCGCCTGCCGTTCGGTCTGGCTGCCTATGTGTTCACCAAGCAGGCGGACACGATCGCCGATGCGACGGACGCCATTGAAAGCGGCACGATCTGCGTCAACCACTGCCAACACTCGCTGGCTGAAACGCCGTTTGGCGGGGTCAAGCAGAGCGGACTAGGCAAGGAAGGCGGCGTGGAAGGGCTGTCCGAGTTCTCACAGTTCAAATACGTGGCGCAGTGTTGAACTGATCCGCTTCATTCCTCAAGCAGCCACAAGCCGGACTCCGGGTCGATAGCGGCGCGCGCGCCGTTCACCCGGATCTGTTCCTCGTCCAGCTGCGGCGCCGTCACGGCATCGACATCGAATTCGATGCCGAGCGCGCCCGCGACGCGGGCGTCTTCGATGGGCAGTTCCCAGGTCAGGAACAACTGCGCCAGATCCAGGCCTTCCGCGAAGTCGGCCTCGCGAAAGCCCATGCCGCGCCGCAGGATGACGCCATGCGGCTGGCCGGTGTCGAAAATCATGGCGGTGCCGCGGACCAGGGGGATGCGCAGGCCGGTGGCCGGGAAATGCACGTCCAGGCCCCGGTTTTCGCTCAGGAACAGATTGCAGAAGGCGGCGCCGCCGTATTGCGTGCCGTCATGGTGGTAGCGGGCGCCGCGGCAGGCCATGAGGGCGATGTCGGCGGATGCCAGCACGCCGGGCAATCCCAGCGCTTGCGTCCAGTCGCGCATGGCTTGCAGGCAAAGGCCGTAGTCGGGCCAGCGCGCCTGCGTGCGTGCCAGGGGCATCTGCTCCACGTCTCCGGCTTCCAGGAACAGGCGCGAGGCCATCTCGCGCTCCCAGTCCGCCTGCACGCGGGCGGGCGGCACGGGCAAGTCCAGCGTGGCGCTCAGCACGGTATCGCTGACGCTGCGGCTGCGCATGGCGTCGCCGCTCCAGTAGTAGGACGTCAGGCGGCTGGATGGGCGTTGCGGTGGCGGGACGTGGTGCATCGGATGCGGGAGGATCCGGGCGGGCAGGGTTGCGCCGCGCAGGAACCGGCCTGGATAACGGCTGTGGAAAGCCGTTATCTTAACGGCGCCGCCATCCGCGCCCCGTCCGGCGGGCGCATGGCGGGACGCTAGTCCCGCATCAGCGCGGCCAGCCGCTGCACCTCGACCGCCAGCCGATAGACGCGTTTCAGGTAAAGCTGGGCGTCGTGCTCCCAGGAGAAGCCTATGCCCCCATGCACCTGGATGGAGAGCTTTACAGCGCGCCGCGCCGCGCTGGCGGCCAGGCGCGCGGCCAGCGCCGCAAGCTCGGGATCGGCCGTGGCGCGCGCTGCCTGCAAGGCCTCCACGGCATAGCGGCTGTTGTCCAGGCCGGTCCAGGCGTCGACCAGGGCATGCTTGATGGCCTGGAACTGTCCGATGGGCCGGCCGAACTGTTCGCGCTCCTTGGCGTAGGCGATGGCCAGGTCGAGCGAGGTTGCCGCGGCGCCCACCAGTTGCGCGAGCAGGAAGGCCAGATGGTTCTGCAGCGCAGGCAAGACCCGCGCTGCGGGTAATTCGGCCCGCGCCAGGGCAGGGCCGCGCAGGCGGGCCAAGGCCACGGTGGGATCCAGACCCTGCACCGATTCGAGCATCGCCGGGTCGTACCGCGCCAACAGCCAGACCTGGTCCTGACGGCTCAGGCGCAGATACTGGGCCGTGGGGCCGTAGGCGTCGATCCAGCCCTGCTCGTCGCCGGCGCGGTCGCAGCGGATGCTGGCCGGATGCGCGGCCAGGTCCAGCAGCACGTCCGCCACGGCGGGCGTTTGCGCCAGCAAGACGCTGGCGAGAAAGGCCGAAGCGCCATAGGGCAGGGTGAGCAGGGCGCGTCCAGCCCATTCGCCCATGAGCGGGGTGCCGGGGCCGTACTCGGCCTGGAAGGCTTCCGAGCCTGCTTCCAGCCAGCCTCCTTCTGCCAGCTCCTTCCACAGAGCGCGCTGGGCGGCGTCGTCCGCCGGCAGCGCGCGGCGGGCGTAGGCGGCGGGATGCTGTTCTTCCAGCAGGCGGCCGAAGGTGGAGGACAGCAATGTCCTGATTTCGCTATGCATGTTGTCCCCTGTCCTTGGGCAGGCCGAGCAGGCGTTCGCCCACGATATTGCGTTGGATTTCCGAGGTGCCGGCTACGATGGTTTCGGCGCGCGACCACAGGAATTCGCGCAGCACGCTGGCCTCCCCGGCATGGGGCGCGCCGGCTTGGGGGCCGAGGATGGCGGCCTCGCCCAGAAGCTCCACGCGTTGTTCCCAGACCCGTTGGCGGGTTTCGCTCCACAGCAGCTTGAGCATGGCGCCGTCGATGCCGGGCGTGTTGCCCGCGGCGACCTCGCGCAGCACACGGTCCACGCGCCAGCGTATGACCTGGCACAGGTCCGCCAATTCGCGCACGCGGCGCGCCTGCACGGCGCGCTCGTCCGGGGACAGCGGGGCCTGCGCCAGTGCCGTGGTCAGTTTTTGAAGCTCGTCTTCCAGCAGCACGACGCGCGGCATGAAGTAGATGCCGCGTTCGTACTCGGCGGCGGCCATGGCGATGCGCCAGCCCTCGCCGGCTTCGCCCAGGATGCGGCCTGCAGGCACCGGCGTGGCGTCGAACAGCACTTCGTTGTAGTCGGCCTCGCCGGTCATCTGGCGTATCGGCTCGACTCGCACGCCTTCGGCCTGCATGTCGATGAGCATGAAGCTCAGGCCACGATGGGCCTGGCTGTCGGGATCGGTCCGCACCAGCGCGAAGCACCACTTGGCCAGATGCGCCTGGGTGGTCCAGATCTTGCGGCCGCTGACGTTCCAGCCGGCGGCTTCGGCTTTGGCGCGGGTGCGCACGGAAGAGAGGTCGGAGCCGGTCTGGGGTTCGGAGTATCCCTGGCACCAGATCTCGCTGCCGTCGCGGATGCCAGGCAGGAACTGCGCCTTTTGCGCGGGCGTGCCAAAGCGCAGCAGGGTGGGCGCCAGGATGGCGTGCGCGATGCTGTTGATGGGTTGCGGCGCATGCAGGCGCGCGCACAGTTCGTGGAAGGCGATCAGCGTTGCGGTGCTGAGCTCGCGTCCGCCATATTCGCGCGGCCAGGTCAGCGCGATGAGGTCGGCCTCGCACAGCTTGCGGTTCCAGGCCTGGCGGCATTCCTGGGTATGCGAGGCAGTGACCGGATACTGCTCGCGCAGCTGGACCAGCGCGGCGCGCAGCCAGGCCTCGGCGTCTTCGAGAAAATGTTCGGTGCGTATCATGGTTGAGAGCAATCAGGAGTTGGGATGCAGGACGCGCGGCGCGTCCTCGACGCGTACCGGCGCGTCGATCCAGCGGTGCAGTTCGGAAGGCAGCAGGCCGTCCACCAGGGCCAGGGGCACGAAGGCCCCATCGCGCACGTCGAAGATGCCGATGTCGGCATAGACGCGCCCGACCACGCCCGCGCCGGTCAGGGGCAGGCCACAGCGGCTGCGCAGGCGCGGGGCGCCCTCGCGGGTCAGCGCTTCCATCATGACCCAGACATTGCGCGCGCCTACCGCCAGGTCCATGGCCCCGCCCACGGACGGCATGGGATCGTCCGCGCCCAGCGACCAGTTCGCCAGGTCGCCGTGGCAGGACACTTCGAAGGCGCCCAGCACCGTGATGTCTATGTGGCCGCCGCGCATGATGGAGAAGGAATAGACGTGGTCGAAGATGGCGGCGCCCTCGGTCAGCGCGATCGACTGCTTGCTGGCGTTGATGAGATCGCCGTCGGCGGTCTCGTGGTCTTGCAGCAGGCGCATGCCGAGGATGCCGTTCTCGCTATGCAGCTGCACGCCGCGCGCGGGATCGAGGCGGTCGGTGACCATGGTGGGCATGCCTATGCCCAGGTTGACCACGGCATAGGCCGGCAGGTCGTCGGCCACCAGGGCGGCCAATTGCTCGCGTGACAGTCTTTTCATTGCGGACTCGCCAACAGGCGGTGCACGAACAGGCTGGGCGTGACGATGGCGTCGGGATCGAGCGCGCCGCAAGGCAGGATCTCTTCGACTTCGACGATGGTGCTGCGGGCCGCCATGCACATGACTGGACCGAAGTTGCGCTGGGCGCGCCGGTAGACCAGATTGCCCAGCTGGTCGGCCCGGTGCGCGCGGATGAAGGCGTAGTCCGCGCGCAGCGGCTCCTCCAGCACGTAGCCGCGGCCGCCGAACACGCGCGTTTCGCGGCCTTCGGCCAGGGGCGTGCCATAGCCTGTCGGCGAGTAGAACGGCCCCATGCCCGCGCCGCCGGCGCGGATGCGTTCGACCAGCGTGCCTTGGGGCATGACTTCCACCGCCAGCTTGCCGGCCTGCACCCGCTCGCGGATGACGTCGTTGCCCGGCATGCGCGGGTAGGAGCAGACGATGCGGCTGACGCGGCCCGAGGCCACCAGGGCCAGGAAGCTTGCCTCGCCCGCGCCGGCGTTGTTGTTGATCAGGGTCAGGTCGTCCACACCTTGCTTGGCCAGCAGGCCGGCCAGCAGGCGCGCGGGTATGCCCGAGCCGCCAAAGCCACCCACGAAGATCACGGCGCCGGATTCGATGCCGCGCAGGGCTTCCTCGACGTTTGCGCAAGTCTTGTCTTTCATTGTTCCTCCTCGGCCCAGGCCGCGCGGCCCTGGGCGCACAGGGCGCCGGCCTGGTGGCAGGCCAGGGCCAGGCCTTGCGGCTGGCGCCATAGCGATACAGCCACATCCAGGCCGGGATAGACCGGCGCCATGAAGCGCAGGTCCAGTTCGCCCAGGCGCAGGCCCGGCAATTGCCGCAGGCAGGCTTCGAGGGCGCGGTTGACCATGCCCAGCAGCGCCGCGCCGTGCAGGATGGGGCGTTCATAGCCTGCTCGCCGCGCGGCAGCCGGATCCACATGCAGCGGATTGCGGTCAGCGTTCAGGCGGTACAGCGCGCCCTGGTTGCGGCTGGTGGGCAGGACGATGATGCTGTCCGGCGGCGTGGCGGGCGGCGCCGGGATGGGCACGGCCAGCGCATCGCTGAGCGCGGCGTCGCCACCCGAGTAACCGCCGTCGCCACGGCAGATGTTCAGCTGTTCGATGACGGCGATTTCCTTTCCCGTCGCCGCGTCGCTCAGCGTGCGCTGCGTTACGACGAAGGCGCCAGGGCGCTTGTCGGCGATGCGCGCGACTGTCATCTGGCAGATGACTTCGCCGCCTGCGGGCAGGCGGCGCGCGAAGCGCATGCGCTGTTCGCCATGCACCACCTGGCTCCAGTCCAGGCCGTGGCGCGGATCGCGCATCCAGAAGCCGGGGTAGGCCAGCACGCAGGCCATGGCGGGCAGGGCGCGCAGGCCCTGCTCGTAGATGAATTGCGTTTCGTCGCCGACCGTCTCGTCGTCGGACAGGCCGGCGCCCACGCCCAGGGCGTAGAGGATGCAGTCATCCTCGCCGTAGGCCTGGCGTTCCGGCGCGAAGACGTGCGACTTCAGACTGCGGTAATCCAGCGCCATGGCGGCCTCAGACCGGATCCCAGGCGAACACCTGGGCCGAGGTGTCCAGCGGCATGAACGACGCGCGCAACGCGGCCATGCCGTGCTCGGCGATGCTCTCCGTGGTCCAGCCATCCGAGCGATGCACCGAGCGCACCGGGCGCGACTGGCTCATCAGGAAGATCTCGTTCAGGCGGATGGCGAAGACCTGCCCAGACACCTCGGCGGAAGCGTCCGAGGCCAGGTAGCAGATCAGCGGCGCGATGGTTTCCGGACCCATGCGGCGGATCTTCTCGACGTGGCGCGCCTGTTCCTCGGTCTTGGCTGGAATGGTCTCCGTCATGCGGCTCCAGGCCAGCGGGGCAATGCAGTTCGAACGCACATTGAAGGCGGCCATGTCCAGCGCCATGGCCTTGGACAGGCCGACGATGCCGAGCTTGGCGGCGCAATAATTGGCCTGGCCGCGGTTGCCGATCACGGCTGAATTGGAGGTCATGTTGACCAGGCTGCCGCCGCCCTGTTCGCGGAAGTGCCGCGCGGCGGCGTGGCTGAGATTGAAGCAGCCGTACAGATGCACCTTGACCACGGCATCGAAGTCCTCGGGCGTGAGCTTGTGGAACATCTTGTCGCGCACGATGCCGGCATTGTTCACCACGGCGTCCACGCGGCCATAGGTGTCGGCGGCGGCTTCGATGATGCGCTGGGCGCTGGCGTATTCGGCCACCGAGTCGCCATTGGTGATGGCTTCGCCGCCCGCTGCGCGGATTTCCTCGACCACCTGAGCGGCCGTGCTTTGCGAGGCGCTGGTGCCGTCCAGCGACACGTTCAGGTCGTTGACCACCACGCGGGCGCCCTGCGCCGCCAGGGCCACGGCCGCGGCGCGGCCGATGCCGTTGGCAGCGCCGGTGACGACAACTACTTTTCCTTCCAGCATATTGAGTCTCCCTCAGTTCATCCAATTGGTCAGCACGGTGGTGGCCTGGGCGCTCAGCACCCCGCCGTTGCCGTGCACGAGCGCGGTGCGCGCATGCTTGACTTGCCGATCGCCGCATTCGCCGCGCAGTTGGCGTACCGCTTCCACCAGGCCGAACATGCTGTACATGCCCGGGTGCACGCAGGACAGCCCGCCGCCGTTGGTGTTCACCGGCAGTTCGCCGCCGGGAGCGATACGCCCGCCGGACACGAAGGCGCCGCCTTCGCCCTTGGCGCAGAACCCCATGTCCTCCAGGAACAGGATGGGGTTGATGGTGAAGGCGTCATAGAGCTGCACCAGGTCGATGTCTGCCAGCGCCACGCCGGCCCGCTCACGTGCCAGGTCGGCGCTTTGCCCCGCCACGGTACGTGTCAGGTCGGCCATGCAGGCGATCTGGCGATGCGAGTGCGCCATGGCCGTGCCTTGCACATACACCGGCCGTGCGGCGTCGGCGTGGTCTGCGGCGGTGACCACGATGGCGCCCGCGCCGTCGGTTACCAGGCAGCAGTCGCGCGCGGTCAGCGGCGAGGAGATCACGCGCGCGGCCAGCACTTCGGCGATGGACAGCGGCTCGCGCTTGTAGGCTTCCGGATTCAGCCGCGCCCAGGCGCGCGCGGCGACCGCCACTTCGGCCAACTGTTCGCGGGTGGTGCCGTACTCATGCATGTGGCGGCGCGTCGCCAGCGCGTAGCTGGTGGGCGGGTTGAAGGGCTGGAACGGTTCCTCGTAGGGAAACGGATCCAGCCGGGCGCGGGCGCCCGAGGTCGCCGAGACGCCGTTGCCGCCGCGCGGGGCGGCGCCGTAGGCGATCACGATATTGCGGCACAGGCCGGCCTGGATCGCCGCCGCGGCGATCAACAGGTGCCCGACGAAGGAGGCGCCGCCGATCTGGGTGCTATCCATGAAGCGCGGGTACAGGCCCAGATACTCGGAAAGCTTGTTCAGCCACATCGATGAGGACAGGCTGGCGCTCATCAGGCCGTCGATGTCCTCCATGCGCAGTCCGGCATCGCGCACGGCGGCGTGCACCGCCAGGGAGGTGATTTCCAGGTCGTTCAGTCCGCCCGCGTCGCCTATGCCCGCCGTGGCGCAGCCGGTGATGGCGATGGCGCCGCGCAGGTTCTTGTTCCAGTCCGTCATGGCGCTTCCTTTCCAAACACCACTCGGGCGCGCTGCGGGTCGGGCCGGGCCGTCAGCCGCATGCCGATGCGCGGCTCGCCCTCGTCCAGCAGCGTGGACATCATGCGGAAGCCTTCGTCCATGTCGGCCAGGATGACGTTGCGCGCGGGCGCCTGCGGCGTGGCGGGGATTTCCGAATAGGAATAGAGCGTGGCGCCGGCGCGCATGGGCCGCCAGGCATATTCCTGCGAACGGCAATGGGTGCAGTGCGTGCGCGGGAAGAAGAACGAGAGGCCGCAGCTGCGGCACACCTGGACTTCCAGGCGTCCCGCACGCAGCGCCTCGGCAAAATAGGCTTCCGGCGACAGCGAGCCGATGCGGACCTCACTCATCCTTGACCCCGGCCTGGGTGATGACGGCCTGCCACTTGTCCATTTCGTCGCTGACGAACTTCTGGTACTGGCCCAGATCCATGTCGCCCGGCTCGGAACCGGTGGAGCGGATGTACTCCTGCGTGGCCGGCTGCATCACCGATTTGCGGATCTCGCTGTTCAGCGTCTGCACGATGTCGGCGGGCGTGCCGGCCGGGGCGTAGACGCCTACCCAGGTGCTGAGGTCGAAGCCCCTGTAGCCCAGCTCGTTGAGCGTGGGCACGTCGGGATAGCGTGACTGGCGCTGGGCCGAGGCGATGGCCAGGGGCACGATCTTGCCGGATTGCAGATAGGCGTTGGCGGTGACCGACTCGGCCATGCCGACCGGCACCTGTCCCGACACCAGATCCGTCATCGCCGGGCCCGCGCCGCGATAGGAGACGTGCATCAGCGGCAGGCCGCTTTGCGCGCGCAGCAGTTCGCCGACGATGTGGGGCGCGCCGCCGGCGCCGGCCGTGCCGTAGGGCACCGACGGCTGTTTCTGCGCATAGCTCTTGAAGTCGGCGAAAGTCTTGATGCCCAGGTTGGCGTTGACCAGCAGGAAGTTCGGGCTGACCGCCAGCAGCGCCACCGGGGCGAAATCCTTGCGGGCGTTGTAGGGCAGCTTCTTCAGCACGGGGTTGATCACGTGGCTGGTCGCGCCCACCAGGATGGTGTAGCCGTCCGCCTTCTGCCGCGACACGTACTCGGTAGCGATCTGGCCGGTGGCGCCCGGCTTGTTTTCGACCACGAAGGGCTTGCCCAGGCGGGTCTGCAGATCGGCTGCGATGCGTCGCGTCAGGATGTCGGTCATGCCGCCGGGGGCGTAGGCCACCACCAGGGTGACGGGTTTGGCCGGATAGGTCTCGGCGGCGGCGATGGCGGGAACAACGGCGAGCAGCGTCAGCAGCTGCTTCAGGCCAGGCTTGAGTGTCATGTCGGAGGTCTCCTCGTGCTGCGGGCTGATTTGCCCTGCATGGTTATGGCGTCGAGGTGACCGTCTGGATAGCGCGTGGGGTGCGGGGCCTCGACGCGCTAATGATGGAAGCGGTCCATCATGCAAACAATTGATTAATTATCATGAAGGCATTCAGGAAAGAGATTAATCGCCGGCCGCGGCGGGCTGTCCCTGTTCACCAAGATGCGCTTCGAAGGCGGCAAGAAACGCCGCCGCGGCGCGCGACAGCCGGTAGTCGGCCCGGCGCAGGACGGACAGCTCGTGCAGGGCCTGAGGCCGGTCGGCGATGCACAGCGCCTTCAGGCCCATTTCCTGGCAGACCTTGCGCACGTAGCCCGGCATGACGGTAATGCCCATGCCGCCGCGGATCATGGCGAAGGCGGTGGTCAGGCTGCCGGTCTGGGCCACGCTGCGCACCGTCAGCCCCTGGTCCTGCAGGATCTGGTCCATCTTGCGGCGCACGGTGTAGGTGCCGCGCAGCAGGATGTGCGGGTAGCGGGCGAGTTCGCGCCAGCGCGTCTCGTCGCGCCGCGCCAAGGGGTGGCCGGCGGGCACCACGGCATACATGGGGCCGCGATAGACCACGCGGCAGTCCAGCCTGGGGTCCTGGCTTTCCATCGCCACCAGCCCCAGGTCGGCCTTGCCGTGCAGGACGTGCTCGGTGGCCTCGTCGCCGGTGAGTTCATGCAGGTCGAAGACGATGTTGGGGTGGCGCGCATGGAATTGCGCCACCACCGGCGCGATCAGCGTGTGCATCATGATGGGTGACGCCGCGATGGAGACCTCGCCGCGCTCCAGCCCCGCCAGACTGCTCAGGCTGCGTTCGGCGGCGCGCAGCGAACCGAAGGTTTCCTGCGCGTAGGCATACAGCTCGGCCGCGCCTTCCAGCAGTTCGACGCCGCGCGCCGAGCGCTCGAACAGCGCCATGCCTATCGCCCTTTCCAGTTCGGAGCAGAGCTTGCTGACGGTCGACTGCGTCAGGTTGAGCGCCTCGGCGGCGCGGGTGAAGTTCTTCAGCTCGTACACGGCGCAGAAGGCCCGGAGCTGGCGCAGCGTGATACCCATGGTGCGACTCCCGCAAGAGGCGGCTATCGTAACCAAGCCGCCGGGGCTACGGTATTTATTCCATTTAAGACTTATTTCATGAAAATTACTCGTTTGTTGTGATGAAACCCTGCCCTTAGCATCGGTGGCCATAACCCTAGCTGGAGTTTCCATGACTGCGCCTATCCCTGCTTTCGCCCATGCCCTCGTGACCCGCGACGAGCGCGGTGTCTATACCCTGCAGATCCACGACGCCAAGAGCCTGAACATTCTGGCCTCGGCGGTCACGCTGAGCCTGACCGAGGCCGCCCGCTGGATCGCGGTCCAGGACGATGCCCGCGCCGTGGTCATCCGCGGTTCGGGCGAGCGCGCCTTCGTGGGCGGCGCCAACATATATGAGATGGCCGAGCTTGATCCGCAGGGCGCGCGCGAATTCATCACCCGGCTGCGCGATCTGTGCGACGCGGTGGCCGCGATTCCCGTGCCCACCATTGCCCGTATTCCGGGCTTCTGCCTGGGCGCGGGCATGGAGTTGGCCGCGGCCTGCGACATCCGCCTGGGATCGAAGGACGCGGTCTTCGGCATGCCCGAGGTGCGCGTGGGCATCCCGTCCGTGATCCACGCCGTGCTGTTGCCGGCCATCATCGGCCCCGGCCCCACCAATTGGCTGCTGCTGACCGGCGAGACGGTGGACGCTGCGCAGGCGCAGCAGTGGGGCTTCCTGGAATTCGTCAGCGAAACCGGCGCGCTGGACGCGCTGGTCGAACGCACGGTGGCGCCCATCGCCGAAAGCGGCCCGATCGCGGTGCGCTCGCAGAAGGCGCTGCTGCAATACTGGAGCGAGTCCACCGTGGAAGCCGGCCTGGACCGCAGCGTGGCCGCGTTCGGCGAGGCCTTCACCACCGACGAGCCGCGCCGCTACATGGCGCCCTTCGTCAACCGCAAGAAGCAGCAGGAGGCCAAGTAATGGCTGGCCCGCTCGCGGGCGTGCGGGTCGTCGACATGACTTCGGTGGCCATGGGGCCGTACGGCACCCAGATCCTGGCCGACATGGGGGCGGAGGTGATCAAGGTCGAGGCGCCCGAAGGCGACGTGTTCCGCACCTCGGCCCCGGCGATGAGCCCGGGCATGGGGCCGGCCTACCTGAACCTCAACCGCAACAAGTACAGCGTGACGCTGGACGCCAAGACGCCGGCCGACCGCGACAGCCTGCTGCGCCTGATCGACGGCGCCGACGTGTTCGTGTCCAACGTGCGCCCGGCGGCCCTGGCGCGCCTGGGCCTGGACGCGGACACGCTGCGCGCGCGCAACCCGCGCCTGATCCATTGCTCGGCGGTGGGCTTCGGCCAGGACGGCCCCTACGCCGCGCGTCCGGCTTTTGACGACATCATCCAGGCCATGAGCGGAATGGCGGACCTGCAAGGCCGCAACAGCGGCGCGCCGGCCTATGTCAACACCATCATCGCCGACAAGGTGGCGGGGTTGACGCTGGCGTATGCGATTCCCATGGCCTTGTACGAGCGCGAGCGTTCGGGCCAGGGGCAGGCAGTCGAAATCCCCATGTTCGAAACGCTGGTCTCCTTCACCCTGGTCGAGCACATGAGCGGGCACAGCTTCGTGCCGCCGCTGGGACCCATGGGCTACAGCCGGG
Organism: Achromobacter sp. FW305-C-30-7; assembly: GCF_058783105.1. Lineage (NCBI taxonomy): Bacteria > Pseudomonadati > Pseudomonadota > Betaproteobacteria > Burkholderiales > Alcaligenaceae > Achromobacter > Achromobacter sp. FW305-C-30-7. The sequence goes on from NZ_JBYSYI010000001.1 coordinate 1,147,364, forward strand.
TGCTGTCGCCGCAGCGGCGTCCCTACCGCACACGCGACGGCTATCTGGCCTTGCTGCCCTATACCGATGCGCAATGGCGGCGCTTCTTCGCCCTGGCCGAACGCGCCGACCTGGCGGCGGACGCGCGCTACGTCGACGCGGCCTCGCGCGCGCGGCACTTCGACGAGCTCTACCAGGACCTGGCGGACATCGTCGCGCTGCGCGGCACCGGGGAGTGGCTGGCGCTGCTGGCGGACGCGGACATTCCGCATTCGCGCGTGAACACGCCGGAAGCCCTGTTCGAGGATCCGCACCTGCAGGCGACGGGGTTCTTCCAGCGCGTGGAGCACCCGACCGAAGGGCCTTTGATGGCCGCGGGCATCCCGGTGCGCTTTTCGCGCACGCCGGGCGAGATCAAGCGCCAGGCGCCGCGCCAGGACGCCGATCGCGATATGCTCGAGCCTGCGCGCTGAGGCCGGCATGGCCGGCGGCGCCTGGCGGCGACTTCGACCATGAACATCACTCTCAAGCAATTGCGCGTGTTTTGCGCGCTTTACGAACTGCGCAGTTTCACGGCGGCCGCGCGCGCGGCCTTCGTGACCCAATCGGCCGTCAGCAAGCTCTGCGCCGAACTGGAGGCCGAGGTCGGCCAGCCGCTGTTCGAGCGCTCCACCCGCAGCGTCACGCCTTGCGACGGCGCGGCGGATTTCTATGCCTACGCCCAGGAAATCCTGGGCACCGTGCGCGCGGCCGAACGCAGCATGTCGGGCCTGCGCACGCTGGAACGCGGTACCGTGGGCGTGGCCACCTCGCCGCTGATGATGGTCGGGTTGCTGGGCGAGGTGGTGGCCGACTATCACCGGGCCCATCCCAGCGTGAAGCTGGACCTGTTCGAGCTGTCCACCGACGACACCATAGAACACGTGCGCAATGGCCGCGCCGACTTCGGCATCGTTTCGGTCGAAACCCCTTCGGAAGAACTGGCCACGCGGGTCATCTACCGCGACACCATGTACGCGGTATGCGCGCCGCGCCACGCTTTGACGCGCAAGCGTTCCGTGTCGTGGGCCGACGTGGCCGCCCACGACCACATCATGCTGCGCAACGTGTACAGCGTGCGGCGCAGCCTGGACCGCGTGGCGGCCGACCTGAACCTGGAATTCCGTTATCGCATCGAGGCCGGCATGCTGGTCTCGGCGCTGAAGCTGGTCGGCGCGGGGCTGGGGATAACCGTGGTGCCCGGCTATGCCTGCGACCTGGCGCGGCAGCTGGGCTTGCGCATCCTGGAGATCGACGGCGCCCGCAAGCACGGGCACGAGCTCTGGCTGATCCAGCGCCGCAACGCGCGTCTGTCGTTGGCGGCTTCAGCCTTTTTGCAGGCCACCGAAGACTATCTGCGCGAGCGCCAGTCTGAAGGCAATTAATCCTGGTTTGGAATAAGTCTATGAAAATTAGTCCCTTGTTGGGATAAGCGGGTCGCAAGCATCATACGGTCAGAGTTAAAGAGGCCGACCCGCGGCCCCTGACAGGAGACAAGCATGAATCGACCGTTCGGCGTGCGCCGCAGCCTGCTGGCCGCTGGCAGCCTCACCGTCCTGACCGCGCTGGCTGGCGCGCTGCCGCCCGCGGCGCTGGCGCAGGGCGCCTATCCCGACAAGCCCATCACCATCGTCGTGCCGTTCTCGCCGGGCAGCGCCACCGACACCAGCGCGCGGATCATTGCCGAAAAGCTCGGCCCGCGCCTGAACGTGCCGGTCGTGATCGAGAACAAGCCGGGCGCGTCCGGCACCATCGGCGCCTCGTTCGCCGCGCGCGCCCAGCCCGACGGCTATACGCTGATCCTCACCAGCAGCTCGACGCACTCGGCTACGCCGGCGTTGTTCCGCAAGCTGCCGTTCGATCCTACTGGCGACTTCACCCACGTCATCCGTATCGCCACCATCCCGATGATGCTGGTGGTGCGCGAGGATGCGCCCTACAAGTCGCTGCAGGAACTGGTCAAGGCCACGCAGGCCAAGCCCCTGAACTACGCCTACGGCTCGCCCACCAGCCAGATCGCCGGCGCTACCTTCAACACGGTGGCGGGCGCCGCCGCCAACGGCGTGCCCTACAAGAGCCAGCCGCCGGCCGTGACCGACCTGCTGGGCGGCCACGTCGACTACCTGTTCGCCGATCTGTCCGTCGTCACCTCGTTCATGCAGGCGGGCAAGCTGCGCGGCCTGGCGTATACGGGCCACGAGCGCGCCAAGGAATTCCCCGGCGTGCCGACCTTGGCGGAACTGGGTTACCAGAAGTTCGACTTGGTGGTGTGGGTCGGCGTGGCCGTGCCGGCCAAGACGCCCGACGCCATCGCGCAGAAGCTGAACCAGGAAGTCGCCGCCATCCTGCGCGAACCCGACGTGCTGCAACGCTTCGAATCCCTGGGCATGCAGGTCTCGCCCAACACCGTGGCCGAGCACCAGGCCTTCGCGCAATCGCAGCGCCAGGTCTGGACGCAACGCGCGATCGACGCGAAGATCGAACCGCAGTAAGCGGCGGGAAGCCGCAAGGGCGTCCGCGGACGCCCTTCTTTTTTTGCTCTGTTTTTGTGGTTGTTGCTGTTGCTGCGGCTCGTGCTTCGTAGGTCGCCCGTCGGCGCGGGCGGCGTGGCGGCGAGCGCCCACGATTGCGGTCCGGAGCCTTCGCTCCGGACTGCCCCATCCTCATCCTCGTCCTCGCCTTCGGCGACTCCTTCGGATTCCGTCGGGCGCATCGAGGTTGCTCGCCGCCACGCCGCCCGCACCGACGGGCTACGCGTGTCTTGGGTCGTCGCGCTGCCGGAGCTGTGGTCAGGGGCGAGTCTTGGGCTGCCCGTGTTATTCGGCCGCGCGGGCGGCCGAATAACACATACATGCTTTTTTTGATTGCTACTGTGTTCGCTGGTGCGAATGCGGCGATTGATTTTCTGATGGCGTCACCGCCCACCCCAAGAAGCTAAAGGACATCAGCAAACCGCTCACCGCGTCCGCGCCAGCGAACACAATAGAAATTTACGAAATCATGTATGTCATTCTCGGCCGCCCGGGCGGCCGAGAATGACGGGCAACCCAACCCCGCGCCTTTGCGTACTCAGAAGATCTCGAACAACCCCGCCGCGCCCATGCCGCCGCCCACGCACATGGTGACCACCGCATACTTGGCGCCACGGCGCCTGCCTTCCAGCAGGACATGGCCGGTCAGGCGCGCGCCGGTCACGCCGAAGGGATGGCCCACCGCGATCGAACCGCCGTTGACGTTGAGCCGCTCCAGCGGGATGCCCAGACGGCGCTGGCAGTACAGCGCCTGCGAGGCGAAGGCTTCGTTCAACTCCCACAGGTCGATGTCCTCGACCTTCAGACCGTGGCGCTCCAGCAGGCGGGGCACGGCGTAGACCGGGCCTATCCCCATTTCATCGGGAGCGCAGCCGGCCACGGCCAAGCCGCGGAAGGCGCCCAGCGGTTCCAGGTTGGCGCGTTCGGCGTCGCGGGCGTCCATCAGCACGCAGGCCGAGGCGCCGTCGGCCAGTTGCGAGGCATTGCCCGCGGTCACGTAGCGGTCCGGGCCCATGACGGGAACCAGACCGGCCAGGCCTTCGGCGGTGGTCGACGCGCGGTTGCAGTTGTCGGCGCTGACGGTGACTTCTTCGCGGCGGGTGGCGCCCGTCGCCTTGTCGGTGATTTCCATGGTGGTGCGCACGGAAATGATCTCGTCGGCATAGCGGCCTTCGCGCTGCGCTGCGGCGGTGAGCTGTTGGCTGCGCAAGGCAAAGGCGTCCTGGTCCTCGCGGCTGATGCCGTAGCGCTGCGCCACGATATCGGCGGTGGCGATCATGGGCAGGTAGAGGCCGGGGATCTGGTCCTGCAGCCAGCTATCGATGCCGCTGACGCCGTCGTCGCGGGTGCGCAGCAGCGAGCAGCTTTCCACGCCGCCGGCTACGACCGGGCCGGATTGGCCCATGACCACGCGCGCCGCTGCATCGGCCACGGCCTGCAGGCCGGAGGCGCAGAAGCGGTTGACGGTGGCGCCGGCGACGCTTTGCGGCAGGCCGGCGCGCAACGCCGCCTGGCGGGCCACGTTGCGGCCGGTGGTGCCTTCCGGGTAGCCGCAGCCCAGCACCACGTCCTCGATGCTGTGCGGATCCACGCCGGCGCGTTCCACCGCGGCCTGGATGGCGTAAGAGGCCAGGGTCGGTCCCTGGGTGATGTTGAACTCGCCGCGCTTGGACTTGGTGAGCGGGGTGCGCGCGGTGGCGACGATGACGGCTTCTCGCATGATGCGGCGATTCCTTATTGGGGTTGGTTCAGTTTGCCGAAGGTCGCGCCTTCGCGCGCCAGGCGCCGCAGCAGTTCGGAGGGGGCCCAGAACGTCGCGTCTTCCTTGGCATAGGATTCGATGTCGGCCAGGACGGCCGCCAGGCCGACGTCGTCGGCGTATTTCATGGGGCCGCCGCGCCAGCGCGGAAAGCCGTAACCGTTGACCAGCGCGGCGTCGATGTCCGCGGGCCGCAGCGCGATGCCGTCGTCCAGCACCTTGGCGGCTTCGTTGACCAGCGCGGCCATGTAGCGCCGCACGATGTCCTCGTCGCTGAACGGGCGGGCTTCGATGCCGCGCGCGGCGCGCTCCTCGTCGATCAGCGCCAGCACCTCGGCGTCGGGCTTGCCGCGCTGGCCGCGTTCGGGGTAGAGGTAATAGCCCCGGCCGGTCTTCTGGCCGAACCAGCCGCGTTCGCACAGCCGGTCGGCCACCTGCACGTAGCGGGCTTCGGGCGGGCGGGTGGCGGCCTTGCGCTTGCGGGTCGCCCAGCCGATGTCGCCGCCGGTCAGGTCGGCGGTGCGGAACGGTCCCATGGCGTAGCCGAAGCGCTCCAGCGCCTGGTCGATCTGGTAGGGCGAGGCGCCATCCTCCATCATGTGGTTGGCGGCCTCGCGGTACACGTAGAGAATGCGGTTGCCGATGAAGCCGTCGCACACGCCGGCGCGCACCGGCACCTTGCCCAGGCGCCGCGCCAGCGCGAAGCCCGTCGCCACCACGTCGTCGGCGACCTGCTCGGGCACCACGATCTCCAGCAGCTTCATGATGTTGGCGGGCGAGAAGAAGTGCAGCCCGATCACGTCTTGCGGACGCGAGATGCTGCGCGCGATCTGGTTGATGTCCAGGTACGAGGTATTGGTGGCCAGGATGGCGCCGGGCTTGCAGACCCGGTCCAACTGCGCGAAAACTTGCGTCTTCACGTCCATGTCTTCGAACACCGCCTCGACCACCAGGTCGACCGCGGCCAGCGCCGCGTAGTCGGTCGCCGTGCTCAGGCGCGAAAGGCGCTGCTCGCGCGTGGCCGCGTCGAGCCTGCCCGAGTTGACCTGCCGTTGGTAGACGCCGTCGATCCGCTCCTGGCCGGCCTGCAGCGAGGCGGCGTCGCGTTCGATCAGCACCACGTCCAGGCCGGCATCGAGCATGGCCACGGCAATGCCGGCGCCCATGGTGCCGCCGCCGATGACGCCGGCGCGTTGTACGGGGCGCGGCCGGGCCGCGCCAGCCGGAGATTTTCCGGCCAGTCTTTCGGCGAAGAAGGCGTGCGCCAGGCCCTTGTGCTCGGGGCTGGCCACGCATTGCAGAAAGGCCTCGCGCTCGACCTTCAGGCCCTCTTGCAGCGGCAGTTCGAGCGCAGCTTGCAGGCAATCCAGCAGCAGATGCTGGGCCGGCAGGGAATGGGGCTTGGCGGCCAGGCGCTCGCGTTGCGCTGCCACGGCGGCCAGCCCGGCCTGCTTGTCGTCGGCCGCAGCGGCGCCGCGGCGCGCGGCGGCATGGTCTGCGCACAGCGCCCGTGCCTTGCGCACGGCGCAGTCCAGCAGGCTGGCTTCGTCGCAGACTTGGTCCAGCAGGCCCAGCGTCAGCGCGGCCTTGCCGTCCACGCTACGGCCTTCCAGGATCAGGGGCAGGGCAGCCGCCGCGCCGATCAGGCGGGGCAGGCGTTGCGTGCCGCCGCCGCCAGGCAGCAGGCCCAGCTTGACCTCGGGCAGGCCCAGCCTGGCGTTGGCGGCGCCGACGCGGGCATGGGCTGCCAGCGCCAGCTCCAGGCCGCCGCCGAGGGCCACGCCTTGCAGCGCCGCGACGATGGGCTTGCTGCTGGCGGCGATGAGATTGGCGACGTCGCCGGCCCAGGGCGCCTGCCTGGGTTGGTCGAATTCGCGGATGTCGGCGCCAGCGCTGAAGTTGCCCTGTGCGCCGTGCAGCACGATGGCTTGCACCGACGCATCCTGGGCGGCGGCCTGCAAGGCTTCATGCACTTGCTGGCGCAGGGGATGGTCCAGCGTATTGAGGGGCGGGTGGTTCAGGCCCAGCAGCAGGACGTCGTCCTGTCGCGTGGCCTGGATGCGTTGGTTTGCGGGGGTTGCCATGGCGAGATAGGAAGGAATGATCAAAGCGGATGTCAGGCGTCGGCGGGCGCTGCCAAGCCTTCGGACAGCAGGGCCAGATGGTCGTCCTGCGAGCCGAAGGCCGCGTCGCAGCACAGCAGCTTGCGGTAGTAGTGGCCGATGGGATATTCGTAGGCCATGCCCATGCCGCCGTGCACCTGGATGGCCTGGCCGCCCACGTGGCGCGCGCTGCGGCCCACGGTCAGCTTGGCCAGGCTGAGATCGCGCTGCGCCTCGGCATCGCCAGCGGCGGCTTCGTCCGCGCGTAGCGCGGCCAGCAGGGTCATGGAACGCGCCCGTTCGGCCGCGATCAGCATGTCCACGTAGCGGTGCTGCAGGACTTGCAGCGCGGCCAGCGGCTTGCCGAACTGGCTGCGTTCGTGCAGGTAGTCGCGGCAGATTTCCAGCGTACGTTCGATGGCGCCCAGCGCCACCGCGCAGCTGGCCGCGAGGCCACGGTAGACGGCGCGCAGCAGCAGGGCTTGGGCTTCCTGGCCGCTGGCCAGGCAGGCCGCGGCCGGCGTGTTCTGGAACACCAGGTCGGCGCTGCGGGCGCCGTCGGCCAGCGGGGCGCCGGTACGGGTCAGCCCCGCGGCGTTGCCCTGCACCAGCAGCAGCGCCAGGCCGGCTTCGCTGCGGGCCGTCACCACCAGCCAGTCGGCGTCCGCGCCGTTGTCCACCAGCGTCTTGCGGCCGCTTACGCGCCAGCCCTCGCCGTCGCGTTCGGCGCGGGCGTTCGCCTGCAGCGGCGCGAAGCCGCGATCGGTTTCAGTCCAGGCCAGGGCCAGGCTGGCCTGGCCCGCGATTGCGGCTTCCAGCGCCTGCGCGGCAGGCGATCCCGCGGCCGCGCCCGCCAGCAGCGGCGCCGTCAATACCGCGCTGGCCAGCAGCGGTTCGGTGCTGAGCGAGGCGCCCGCGCCTTCCATCAACAGCATGGTTTCCTGCGGCCCCAGGCCCAGGCCGCCGTCGTCCTGCGGCACGGTGAGCCCCAGCCAGCCCAGTTCGCCCATGGCCTGCCAGGCGGCGCGGTCGGTCTTGGCGGGGTTGGCCAGCCGTTCGAGATGGCGGTCGAAGCCGTAAGCGGTCGAAAAATAATCGAACACGCTCGCGCGGATCATCGCTTGTTCGTCGGAGAGGTTCAGATTCATGGCGTGTCCTTGCTTATTTCTGGAATCGGCTCTTGGCGATCACGGACTTCTGGATTTCGGAGCTGCCGCCGTAAATCGTGGCCACGCGGTTGAACAGGTGGTCGCCCAGCAGGCCGTGCGCCGTGGCGTCGCCGATGGGCGACTGGGTGTAGCGGCCGGTGTAGACCATGCCGTAGCGGCCGGCGAGGTCCAGCAGCAGTTCGGTCAGGGCCTGGCAGATCTCGGAGCCTTCGATCTTCAGCATGGAAGAATCGGCGACGTCGAAGCCGGATCCCGGGCGGTAGGCCGACAAGGCGCGCAACTCGGTCAATTCCAGTGCGCGCAGGCGCGCTTCGATGTCGCACAGGCGCTGGCGGTAGATCGGGTTGTCGATGGGACGGCTGCCGTCGGCCAGCGGATGCGAGGCCAGGCGTTGCGCGCGCGCCAGCTGCATGCGCGAGCGGCCGACGCGGGCGATCATGGCGCGCTCGTGGCCGAGCAGGAACTTGGCGTAGGTCCAGCCTTCGCCTTCCTTGCCGACCAGGCCGGACTTCGGCACGCGGACGTCGTTGAAGAACACTTCGCAGATGCTGGCGCCTTCATCGATGGTGCGCACCGGCCGGACCTCGATGCCCGGGGTCTTCATGTCGAGCAGCAGGAAGGAAATGCCTTGCTGTGGCTTGCCGGTGTCGCTGGTGCGGGCCAGGCAGAACATCATGTCGGCATGGCGCCCGTGGGTGGTCCAGGCTTTCTGGCCATTGAGCAGATAGTGGTCGCCGCAATCGACCGCGCGGGTGCGCAGCGAGGCCAGGTCGGAGCCGGCGTTGGGTTCCGAAAAGCCCTGGCACCACCAGGTTTCAGAACCGAGTATGGCGGGCAGGTATTGCGCCTTCTGCTCGTCCGAACCGAAGGTGTAGATCACCGGGCCGACCATGGAAATGCCGAATGGAATGGTCTCGGGCGCGCATTGCAGGGCCAGCTCGTGCAGGAAGATGCGCTGTTTTCCCAGGCTCCAGCCGGTGCCGCCGTATTGCACGGGCCATGCCGGCGCGATCCAGCCCTGGCGGTGCAGATGCCGCTGCCAATCCACGTATTCGTGTTTCTCCAGTTTCTCGCCATACAGCACTTTGCGGCGGACGCCTTCGGGCAGGTGGGCCTGCGCGAAGCTGCGGACTTCCTGGCGGAATTCCCGCTCTTCAGGCGTGATTTCAATATCCATGGTGATGATCGCTCTATGGGGCGCCTTCAGATCGGCGAAATGGGATGGGCGGCCTTGATGTGTATGGGGACATCGGGCAGAAATTCGGCGGCAACTTCATTGACCGTGCGGGGGATATCGCGCAGGCGCGCGGCCACGTCCTGGCGCGTGCCGGCGATGGCCAGGCCCATCAGCCCGGTGTGGTCGCCGGCGCCTGGGTCGGTGACCAGCGCGAAGGAGAAGGAGGCGCGGTTGGCGCTTTGCAGCCGGTGCGAGTAGACGAAGCCGGCGCTGCGGGCCTTGTCGACAATGGTCAGGACCTGGCGCAGGGTCGTCACCGGCGATTCGTGCTCGGCGCGCGCCAGGCAGACGCTGGCAATGGCGCAGACTTCGTCGTCGGGCAACTGCGCCAGCAGCGCGTAGCCCAGGCCAGTGTCGATCAGTGGACGCACTACGCCGATGGGGACCTGGGTCTTGCGGTCCTTGGCGCCGTAGAGCACGTGGGCGTACTGCACATAGCGGCCGCTGCGCTGGCCGAGGATGATGCTCAGGCCCAGCCGTTCGCCCAGTGCGCGCATGGCCAGGCGCAGGTTGCTGCGGGGCAGGGCCAGGTCATGCACCCAGCCGCCCAGCATGTTGAGCCGCAGGCTGGGCATGTAGGTGCCATCGTCCGGGTTGTGGCACAGATAGCCCATGCGCATCAGCGTCTGCACCAGCATCCAGGTGCTGGACTGCGGATAGCCGCTGGCGCGCACGATCTCCGCCAGCGTGACGGGCCGTCCGAGCTGTTCGAGCAGCTCGATCAGTTCGAGCACGCGCTGGGCCGACTTCACCGAGCGCTGGCCCAGGTCGCGCGTGCTGTCCTTGATGGACGCGTCAGGAAGTTCGAGCCGGCGAGATGAACGGGACATGGCGTGCCTCGGGATCAGTCGGTGCGGATATTGGCCTTGTCTGCCAGTTCTGCCCAGCGCTTCAGATCGGTCTGGAAGAACGTGGCGAAGGTCTTGGGATCGCTGCCCACGGGATCCAGGTTCATGCCGACGAGCTTGGACTGGACCTCGGGCGCCTTGACCGCGTCGGCGATCTGCGTCGACATGGCCTGGACGATGGCGTCGGGCGTGCCCTTGGCCGCGAACAGGCCGAACCAGGCGCCCAGGTTGAAGCCCTGGTAGCCCAGTTCCGTCATGGTGGGCGTCTGCGGCAGGGTCGCCATGCGCTTGTCGCCGGTCACGGCCAGCACGCGCAGGCGGTCGGAATTCAGGTGCGGCAGGGCCGAGCCGATGTCGGGAAAGGCGAAGGAGACCACGCCGCCCAGCAGGTCGGACATCATGGGCGCAGCGCCCTTGTACGGCACGTGTTGGGCGCTGGTCTTGGTTTCCTGCAGGAACTGGGCGCCCAGGAAATGGCCGGTCGAACCGTTGCCGTAGGACCCGTAGCTGTATTTCTGGGGAGCGGCGCGCAGCGCTTCCACCAGGGCCTTGACCGAATCCACGTCCACGCTGCTGCGATTGACCACGAGCACGTTGGAGGAGCGGGCCACCAGGGATACCGGAATGAAGTCGCGGTCCACTTGGTACGGGATCTTGACCGTCGAGGTCGCGGGCAATTGCGACATGGTGGTGAAGCCCAGCATGAAGGTGTAGCCGTCGGCCGGCGCGCCCAGCACGGCATTGCCGGCGATCACGCCCGAGCCCCCGGCGCGGTTCTCGACCACGATCGGTTGCTTGAGCACGCCGCCGATGTGCTGAGCCAACAGGCGCGCAACCGTGTCGGCCCCGCCGCCAGCGGCGCTGGGCACGATGAAGCGGATCGGCTTCTCGGGCCAGGCGTTGTCGGCCGCCTGCGCCGGCAGGCTGCAAACCGCGGCCAGGGCGGCGGCGGCCGCCAGGAAATGCCTTCGTGCTGCGAATTTCATGGTTGTCTCCTGTGGATGGGTATTTTGTTTTGGTGAGTCAGTTGCAATGCGCGCGCGCCATGTCGACGACGGCCTTGCGGAGGATCTTTCCATTATCTGCCGCTGGCAGCCTGGAAAGCAGGATGATTTTCTGCGGGCGCTTGTAGGGCGCGAGGCGCTCGCGCGCAAAGGCCTGCAAGGCTTCCGCCTCGATGCTGAGGCCGTCTTCCGCTTCGACGAAGGCGATGATCTGCTCGTCGCCGTCGAGTGGTACGCCAACCACGCAGGATTGGCGCACGCCGGCATAGGCGTTCAGCGCGGCCTCGACTTCGCTGGGATAGACGTTGAAGCCCGAACGAATGATCAGGTCCTTGATCCGGCCCATGACGAACAGCGCGCCGTCCGGCTCCGCGCGCAGCAGGTCGCCGGTGCGCAGCCAGCCCGCGGCGTCCAGCGCCTGCGCGGTCTGCTCGGGCGCCTTGTAATAGCCCTTCATGATGTTGGGGCCGCGCACTTGCAGTTCGCCGACTTCCCCGGACGCCACTTCCTGGCCGTCTTCACCGACGATGCGGGCCTGCATGCCCGGAATCAGATAACCCACGCTCAGGTCGGCGCGCCGTTGGCGGTAGGGCACCATGCTGATCGTCGGCGAGGCCTCGGTGAGGCCATAGCCGTTGTTGATGGGTTCCCCGAAGATTGCTTCGATGCGCGCCTTGAGCGACGGATCCAGCGGCGCGCCGCCGCAATGCAGCAGGCGCACGCGCGGCGCGGGAATCGGCGTGCCTTGCTCATGCGCCTGCAGCAGGCGCACGTACATCGCGGGTACGCCGTGCAGCATGGTGATGCCGCCGGCCAGCGCGGCGATCGCGTGCGCAACGTCGAAGCGGCTGCCCAATTGCAGCGTCGCGCCGGCGCCGAGCGCGGCCAGGGCCACGGTGCTCAGGCCATACACGTGCGAGATGGGCAGCGCCGAATAGATCCGGTCATCGCGGCTGGTGCCGCGCGCGTGGCGTGCGACGGCGGACGAATGGCCCAGGTTGGCATGCGTAAGCATCACGCCCTTGGGCGTGCCGGTGGTGCCGCTGGTGTAGATCATCACCGCCACCTGTTCGCGCGAGTCCGCTTGCGCCGGCTCGGCTTGGGCGGCGGGGTCCGCTTCGGTGCAGGCAAAGCGCAGGCCGGCAAGCTCGACCTCGCGCGCGCCATGGCGCAGGCCGTGGGCCTGGGCTTCCGTCGACAGGCCGCTGGTGGCGAGCAGCAGCCGCGGCTGGCAGTGCGCCTTGATGGCGTCGACTTCCACGCCGGTCATGCGGGCGTTGACGACCACGGCCCAGGCGTCCAGCCGGCTGCAGGCCAGCACGGCGGCCAGCTGGGTGCCGCCGCTTTCCCCGGCGATCAGCAGGCGGTCGCCAGCGCGCAGGCCCTGGGTCCGCAGATAGGCGGCCAGCGCGTCGACCACCGTGTCGAGTTCCGCATAGGTCCAGCTTCCTTCATCGGAAATCAGGGCGGTATGCGCGGCCAGGCCAGGCAGGTGCCGGCTGACCAGCTGGTGTATGCGGAAATCGGTATCGGGTAGATCAACGGACATGGTGTGGCGGGGCGTCTGTACTGGGCTGCTATTGAGCGGAATCATAGGAATGACATCTCGCCATTTCCATCACATATGTGAATTCTTCGTGAACCGCGGTGACCGCTCCTTGGCCGCGCCGCGTGCCGGCCTGGGGCAAAACGAATAAAGTGCCAGTCAGCGCCCGCGCAGTGGCCGCGGGCAATCATCGAAAAATGGAGACAGTATGGATACGGCAGGCAAGGGCGCCAGCGTGCGCGAACAGGTCAGCGCAACGGAATGGGAGGTCCGCAAGGATCTGGCGGCGCTATACCGGCTGGTGGCGCTGTTCGGCTGGGATGACCTGATCTTCACCCACATCACGGCCAAGGTGCCCGGGACCGAACACTTCCTGATCAACCCCTACGGCATGATGTTCGACGAGATCACCGCATCCAGCCTGGTCAAGATCGACCTCGATGGGCGCAAGGTCATGGACTCGGAATATGACATCAATCCGGCCGGCTTCACCATCCACAGCTGTATCCACGCGGCCCGCAAGGACGCCATGTGCGTGCTGCACACGCATTCCATCAACGGGGTGGCGGTGTCGGCGCAGAAGGCCGGGTTGCTGCCGCTGTCGCAGTTCGCGTTCATCGTGCTGCGCTCGCTCAGCTACCACGACTACGAAGGCCTGGCGTTGAATCCCGAGGAACAACCGCGACTGGTGCGGGACCTGGGCAGCAATTCTTATCTCATCCTGCGCAACCACGGCCTGTTGACCGTGGGGCAGAGCATGGCCGAAGCCTTCCAGGCCATGCACCGGCTGGAGGCCGCCTGCATGGTGCAGGTGCGGGCCCAGGCCGGCGGCGAGCTGACCTACATACCGCCCGACATTCTGCAGAACGCGACGGTGGAATCGCAGGCCGACCGGGCGCACAAGGCCATGCTGGCCTGGCCGGGCTTGCTGCGCCGGCTGGATCGCCGCAACCCCGGCTACGCGGAGTAGCGGGGATGCGGGCCCCGCGGGAGGGGCCCGCAGTGGTGGATCAATACTTGCCCATGTAATCGCGCTTGCCGATTTCCACGCCGTTGTGGCGCAGGATGTCGTAGGCCGTGGTGACGTGGAAGAAGAACTGCGGCAGGCCATAGTGCAGCAGGTAGGCGCTGCCGCTCAGCTTCTTTTCCTTCGGCGTGCCAGGGCGCAGCACGATTTCGCGGGCTTCGCTCTGCGCGAACTGTTCCGGGCCGAAGGAACCCAGGTGCTCCAAGGTCTTGGCGATCAGGGCCTGCAGGCCGGCGAAGCTGGCTTCGCTGTCCGGCCACGACGGCACTTCCGCGCCGGCCAGGCGCGAGGCGATGCCTTTGGCAAAATCCGACGCGATCTGCACCTGACGCGCCAGCGGGAACATGTCGGGGAACAGGCGGGCGCCGAGATAGGCGTCCGGATCGATGTTCTTTTCCGTGGCCTGGGCTTCTGCCTTCTTCAGCACATCGGACAGGGCCGACAGCATTTGCGTCAGGACGGGAACGGAGGCGCTGTGCATGAAACTGCTCATATCGTGTCTCGCTTGAGAGTGGGCGCCGGCGCGGGAGGCGCCGGCCGGGCCTGCGAAGACTACCAGTTGCTGGCGACTCCGTTGTAACGCGGGGAGCTGCTTGCATCATCATGACATCATGATGTTATGATGTCATGATGCAAAATCAATCCGAAAATGCCCCCCTCTATGCCCGGGTGGAAACGGCACTGGCCGCGGAAATCGCGGCCGGCAGCCTGGCGCGGGGCAGCCAATTGCCGACGGAAGACCAACTGATCGAGCGCTTCGCCGTCAGTCGCACCACGGTGCGCAAGGCGGTGGAAAACCTGGTTGCCCGCGGGCTGGTGGAAATCCGGCGCGGCAAGGGCACGTTCGTCACGGAACCCAAACTGACGCAGGCGCTGACGGCGCTGAGCGGATTCGTCGAAGACATGGACGCGCTCGGCCGCCAGGCCACGGCGCGCCTGCTGGACAAGCGGCCGGTGCCGGCCACGGCAGACGTCGCGCGCCAGCTGGGCGTGACGCGTGGCGCGCAGGTCTACCGCATCGAGCGCGTGCGGCTGGCGGACGGCGTGGCCATGTCGTTCGATGAAACCTATCTGCCGCTGGACATAGGCGTAAAGGTTGCCAGCAACGACCTGGAAGCCGAACCCATCTTCGACCTGCTGGAATTGCGCTACGACCTGCCGCTGATCGAGGCCGAATACCAGCTTGAAGCGGTGACGGCGGACGAGCGCGTCGCGCAGGCGCTGGGCGTTGCCGTGGGCAGCCCGATCTTCCTGATCGAGCGCACTTCCTACACCGAGGGACAGCGGCCGGTCGACTACGAGAAGCTGTATTACCGCGGCGACCTGATCCGGTTCACCACCCGCCTCTCGCGGCAACCGCGCAAGCGGGCCTGAGCCGGCGGCCATGGAGACGTCGACCCTTTTCTGGCTGTTCGCCGCCGCTTTCGGCGCCAGCGCGCTGGGCGGGGTGCTGGGGATGGCCAGCGGCATCTTCATCGTGCCCATCCTGACGTTGTTGTTCGGCGTGGATATCCATGTGGCCATCGGGGCCAGCATCATCTCGGTGATTGCCTGTTCCTGCGGCAGCGCGGCGCCGTTCCTGAAGGGGCGGCTGACCAACGTCCGGCTGGCGATCGTGCTGGAGACCGCCACCACGCTGGGCGCGCTGACCGGCGTGTATCTCATCGGCATTGTCTCCACCGAATTCCTCTACGGTTTGTTCGCCGCCATCCTGGCCGTGTCCGCGCAGCAGATGCTGGCACGTCGCCGCGAGGCCGTGGCAATCGCGCCCGACGCCGCAAGCTGGGCCACGGCGTTGCGCCTGCATTCCAGCTTTCCCGACCGAGCGCAGGGCCGCGAGGTGCACTATCAGGTGGACCGCGTGCCGCTGGGCCTGTCGCTGATGTATGGCGCGGGCCTGATTTCGGCCTTGCTCGGCATAGGCTCGGGCGTGCTCAAGATCCCCGCCATGGACGCCGCGCTGAAGCTGCCGATCAAGGTCTCGTCCGCCACTTCCAACTTCATGATCGGCGTGACGGCCGCAGCCAGCGCGGGCGCCTACTTCGTGCGCGGCGACATCGACAT
Source organism: Achromobacter sp. FW305-C-30-7 (assembly GCF_058783105.1). Lineage (NCBI taxonomy): Bacteria > Pseudomonadati > Pseudomonadota > Betaproteobacteria > Burkholderiales > Alcaligenaceae > Achromobacter > Achromobacter sp. FW305-C-30-7. The sequence continues at coordinate 1,162,669 of NZ_JBYSYI010000001.1, forward strand.
CGGCATCGCCGGTCCCGTCGCGCTGGGTTCGGTCGCCGGCGCGCTGCTGGGCGCCCGGATGCTGATGGGGCTGCCCGCCGACAAGCTGCGCATTTTCTTCGTGGTGGTGCTGGCCCTGTTGGCGATGCAGATGCTGCTGAGTGCGCTGGGTGTGCATATTCTTGGAGGCCCGGCATGACCCAGGCGGCAGAAAAGCAGGCGCGGCGCGACCGCGTCATCGCCGGGTTGCTCTGGTATGGAACATGGCTCGCCTGGGCCCTCATCGCCGCGGGCATGGCAATTGATTTCCTGCCGCAAGCGCCGGCCGGCCTGCGCGGACTCGAACTGGTCAGGGCCGGCGTGGCCCTCTTCATCCTGCTGCCGGTGGCGCGGGTGGCGCTAATGCTGGCCATCTTCCTACGCGAACGCGACTACGCCTATACGGCGATTTCCGCGTTGGTGCTGCTCATCATCGCCGCCGGCGTGGTGTCCGGACTGCGGTGAGGCTTCCGGCTTTCCTATAATCGGAGCGCGGTGCGATGGCGCATCGCCGCATACTCTCCCCAGGACTTTTCATGCTTGCCATTACCAGCCAGGATGTCTACGTGCACACCCGCCAGGGCCGTCTTTTCGCGCGGCGCTGGGACCCCGCAGGGGAGGCGGTGGCCGCGGCGCCCATCGTGATGTTCCACGATTCGCTGGGTTGCGTGGAGCTGTGGCGGGATTTTCCTGAGCAGCTGGCGCAAGCGACCGGACGCAGCGTCATCGCCTACGACCGTCTGGGTTTTGGCCGCTCCGATCCCAATACGGCAGTGTTCGAGCCTGGCTTTGTGGAAGACGAGGCCCGCGAGGGGTTCCGCAGCCTGCGCGAAGAACTGAACATCGGCGCCTTCGTGGGGTTCGGCCACAGCGTGGGCGGCGGCATGGCTGTCTGCAGCGCCGGCGTGTACGCCGACGATTGCCGCGCGCTGATCACCGAGTCGGCGCAGATGTTTGCCGAAGACCGCACGCTGGAAGGCATACGCGCGGCCAAACAGAGCTTTGCGGAACCCGGCCAACTGGACCGCCTGAAGAAGTACCACGGCGAAAAAGCCGCATGGGTGCTGGGCGCCTGGATCGACACCTGGCTGTCGCCGGACTTCGCCGATTGGAACCTGGACGAGCAACTGCGCCAGGTCCGTTGCCCGGCGCTGGCCTTGCACGGCGAAGTCGACGAATACGGCTCCCCCAGGCATCAGGACAAGCTTGTCGCCTTGGCGGGTGCGCGCCCCTTGCTGCTGGAGAACTGCGGCCATGTCCCCCACCGTGAACAAAGCCGCATCGTGCTGGACGTGGTGAGCGAATGGTTGAGGGCGGTGCCCTGACGAACCCGGTGCATTCATCCACAGTCCGCGCTTAGAATCGGACTAGCCTTTCCGCGCCGCCGCGCTCGTTTTCTTGAGGTCCCAGATCCGATGTCCGACCGTCAACCCGAATCCCAAGCCGTACACAACACGACCACCCGCCACGCGATTTTCATCGTCGCCACGCTCAACCAGGGGGCTGCCGCCGCAGGCACCGTGCGCGACTGGTGCGCCGATATCGCAGGCGTCGTCCGCACGGTGTCCACGCGCGCGCCCGAGCAGAATCTTTCCTGTGTCACCGCCTTCGGCTCCACGGCCTGGGACACGCTTTTCGGCGCGCCGCGCCCAGCTGCGCTGCATCCTTTCCGCGAATTTGGCGCGGGCGAGCGCCTGGCCGTCGCTACCCCGGGAGACCTGCTGCTGCACATCCGCGCGGATTCGATGGATTTTTGTTTCGAGCTGGCGACCTTGCTGCTAGGCGGGCTGGGCGATGCCGTGACCGTCGTCGATGAAGTCCATGGCTTCCGCTACTTCGACCGGCGCGCCATCATCGGCTTCGTGGACGGGACCGAGAACCCGGAAGGACGCGAGGCGTTCGACTTCACCGTCATCGGCGACGAGGACGCCGAGTTCGCCGGCGGCAGCTATGTGCTGGTGCAGAAATACCTGCACGACATGGCGGCATGGAACGCGTTGACGGTGGAGGGCCAAGAAGGCGTCATCGGCCGCCACAAGTGGTCCAACGTCGAACTCGACGATGACATCAAACCTACGTCTTCGCACAGCGCCCTGACCACCATCGAGGAAAACGGCCAGGAACTGAAGATCCTGCGCGACAACATGCCATTCGGCAGGCCGGGGGCAGGGGAGTTCGGTACCTATTTCATCGGCTACGCGCGTTCGCCGCGTCCCATTGAACTGATGCTGGAGAACATGTTCGTCGGGCGTCCACCCGGCAACTACGACCGCCTGCTCGACTTCAGTCACGCGGTCACGGGCGGCCTGTTCTTCGTGCCTTCGGCAGATTTGCTGGAAGAACTCGCGGAGCGCAGCCCGGCTGCCTGTACGGATGCGGACGAGCCTGCGGCGCCGACGCTCGCATCGGCGGGCAAGGCCAACTAAAGCGCATCGAGGCGCAGCCTTGGCTGCGCCAGCAAAAATTCCTGGCGCGGCCGCGATGGTGGCCGCGCCAGTTTTCATTCTGACCATGCCACGCGAAGTCGTTTCGCGGTCCGGGCAGCGTGCCTCTTGCCGCGATTATGTCCCCAAAAATCGCGCCTTTCTGCGCGGTAGTTTTAGCTTTATCAATAAAGCGCCTGAGAATCGTTTGCATTACACTTTCTTCCGATTTGAAGTTTCAAACAGGGAAAGGAAGCCAACATGCAACACCTCAGGCCTGCCGGCCGCGCTCGTCTCATCCGTCCGCGCTTCGTCCTGCGGCGCACGCCATGCCTGGTGCTGATGGCGCTGGCATGCGGCGTAGCCGCCGCGCAGGAGGAGGGCGTGGCCACCTTGCCGTCGGTGCAGGTGGTCGGCAATGCAGACAATACGACCACCGAGGGTACCGGTTCGTATACGCCGCGCGCCACCGCCGCCAGCACGGGACTGCCGCTGACATTACGCGAAACGCCGCAGTCGGTCACGGTAGTCACGCGCCAACGCATGGATGACGAGAACATGCTGTCGCTGGTCGACGTGATGGCGAGCACACCGGGTATTTCGGTGCAGAACTATGACAGCGAGCGCTATTCGTTCAATTCGCGCGGGTTCAGCGTCAGCAACTACATGTATGACGGCATCCCGACGAGCTTCGACACGGGTTACGCGGCGGGCGAATCATCGCTTGACCCCATCATCTACGACCGCGTCGAAGTGGTGCGCGGCGCGACCGGTTTGCTGACCGGTGCAGGCAATCCGTCCGCATCGATCAACCTGGTGCGCAAGCGCGCCACCAGCCGCGAGTTCAAGGCGGACATGAGCGTCAGCGCCGGGAACTGGGACACCTACCGCGCCACCGTGGATCTGTCGACGCCGCTTAACGCTGCCGGCAGCGTGCGCGGGCGCATCGTCTCGGCCTACCAGGACAATCATTCCTACCTGGACGGCTACCAAAACCGCAAGAAGATCTTCTACGGCGTGGTGGACGCCGACATCACTTCCCGCACGACGCTGAGCGTGGGTTTCAATTATCAGGACAACGATCCGAAACGCAGCAGTTGGGGCGGCTTCCCGCTATGGTATGCGGACGGCGGCCGCACCGACTGGAGCCGATCGCTGAACACGGGCGCGGATTGGTCGTCGTGGGGCAGCACCACCCAGGGGGCCTTCGCCAGCCTGGAGCACCGCTTCGACAACGGCTGGACCGTCAACGCAGTGGGATCGCACTCCAAGAACGAAATGGACGCCAAGCTTCTTTATCTCTATGGCTGGCCCGACCGCAATACCGGCCTGGGCATGGGCGCATCGCCCAGCTGGTATCTGGGAGACCGCAAGCAGAACAGTCTGGATGTGAAGGCGTCCGGTCCATTCACACTGTTCGGCCGGCGCCACGAAGCTGTCGTGGGCGCCAGCTTCAACCGCCAGCACGGCGATTTCGACTACCGTTCGGCCCTGTCAAGCGCAGCCGTGGGCAACTTCCTGGACTGGGACGGCTCGTATCCGGAACCGGAGTGGAACAGCGACTCGGTCACCGCCAACCGCTATACCACCAAGCAGACGGGCTGGTATGGCGCCTTGCGGCTGAACCTCGCCGATCCGCTCAAGCTCATCGTGGGCGGGCGCTACAGCACGTGGGAGACGGATTCGGTCGGCTTCGGCGGCGGCAGCCGCCAAGCTTTCAAGAAGAACGAATTCACGCCCTATGCCGGGTTGCTTTACGACATCAACGATACCTATACCGCCTACGTCAGCTACACCGGAATCTTCAATCCGCAGAGCTATCAGGACCGCAGCGGTAGCTGGCTCGATCCTCTCGAGGGCAAGGCTTACGAGGCCGGCATCAAAGGCGAATTCCTGGAGGGCAAGCTGAACGCCAGCGCCGCCGTGTTCCAGATCGAGCAGGACAATGTGGCCCAGGTTGATCCGGGCTACATGGTGCCCGGCACCATCAATCAGGCTTATACCGCCGCGCAGGGCACGCGCAGCCGCGGTTTCGACCTGGAAGTCTCGGGTGAGGTGATGCCGGGCTGGAACCTGGCCGCAGGCTGGTCGCACTGGACCGCGCGCGATGGAGACGGCAACGCGATACAGACCGATCAGCCGCGCAGCCTGGTGCGCGTGTTCACGACCTATCAGTTGCCCGGCGACTGGAACCGGCTGACGGTCGGCGGCGGCGTCAACTGGCAGAGCCATGTGTACACCATGGCCACCGGACCCAATGGCGAAGAGCGCGTGGGCCAGGGCAGCTACGCGATCACCAATCTGATGGCTCGCTATCGCTTCAATCGCAACCTGAGCGCCCAGCTCAATGTGAATAACCTGTTCGACCGCAAGTACTACAGCCAGATCGGGTTTTACAGCCAGGGGGCGTGGGGTGCGGGCCGCAGCGCCATGCTGACGATGCGCTATCAGTACTGATGCGTCGGCAGCCGGGACGGGGGCGCCGCGCGCCTACCGTTCCTGCTCCAGCGTCGTCTTCATCCGCACCATGCTTTCCTGGCTGACCATGATGACGCCCGTGGCGGGCTGGTCGATGTCCAGGATGAAGGTCAGCACCAGGGAAATAAGCATGGCGAACAGGCCGGTCGAGATCAGCCGCCTGCGCTTGTGCAGTCCGGTGCCGTAGGCGATGAAGCCCATGGCGCCCGCCGTGACGATGAAGAGCAGATAGAAGACGGGCTCGGGAACGTGGTTTTCCAGCGCGACGCGGCGTTTTTCGTTGACTTGCGCCATTTCGTTGATGGCCTGGATGAACATGACCGCGGAAATCGAGGGCGGATTTTCCAGGACGCTGGCCGCGGTGCTCCGGATCTGGCGCTCGATGCGCCGCGACGCCGCGCTGGCCGCTGTCAGACGTTCCTTGTCGTTGTCGGCGTCGCTGAACTCCAGCGCCGTCGTCGTGTAGTCCAGCAACAGCTTTGCGATGGGCTCGCGGGCGGCGGGAGGCAGCAGCTGCGAACGCCAGTAGGCGTTGCCGATGGCGTTGGCCTCTTCCAGCACCAGGTTCTTGCGCGTCTCGAAGCGCGTTACCGACATCGCGAAGGTAAAGCCCAGCAGCAGCGCCAGCAGGCCCAGCAGGGCGGTCTGGAGCGCGCCGATATGGGTCTTGGCGGCGTCGTCGGAGGCCCGGCGGCGCTTGCGTCCCAGCTGGAAGCCCAGCTCGATGATGGCCAGGCAAACGATGACGCAGATGAAGAACACATAGGTTTCATCAATTTCGCGCAGCACGTCGATTCCTGGTGGTTATTTGGGGATAAAGCGTATGCCGAGAGGAATGCGGCGGGCAAGGGGCGAATAACCCGCAGCCGGAGCGAGTTGCCAGGTTCTTGAAAACCGTCTTGGAGTAAGGTGTCGCTTCCCTTGTAAGCGACACCGCACGGAGCAGAAATTGAAATACCGCAAACTCGGCCGTACCGACCTGGATGTCAGCCTGATCGGACTGGGCACCATGACCTGGGGCGAGCAGAACACCGAAGCCGAGGCGCACCAGCAGCTGGACTACGCCCTGGAGCGTGGCATCAATCTGGTTGACGTTGCCGAGATGTATCCGGTGCCTCCCAAACCCGAAACGCAAGGCTTGACCGAGACCTATATCGGCACCTGGCTGGCGCGCAGCAAGCGCCGCCAGGACATCGTGCTGGCCAGCAAGGTTGCGGGCCCGGTGCGCGACGCCAAGCGCCCCGGCCACATCCGCGACGGCAAGACCCACCTGGACCGCAAGAACTTGACCGAGGCCCTGGACGCCAGCCTGAAGCGCCTGCAGACGGATTACCTGGACCTGTACCAGTTGCACTGGCCCGACCGCACGACGGCCACCTTCGGCAAGCTGTCCTATCCCTGGGTCCAGGATGAATACACCGTGCCGATCGAGGAGACGCTGGAGGTGCTGCAGGACTTCGTGCGTGCCGGCAAGGTGCGCCACATCGGCGTGTCCAATGAAACGCCCTGGGGCGTGGGGCAGTTCCTGCGCCATGCCGAGAACAAGGGCCTGCCGCGCATCGCCACCATCCAGAACGCCTACAGCCTGCTGAACCGCGTCTACGAGATCGGCCTGTCAGAGTTCTCGCATCACGAAGGCGTGGGACTGCTGGCCTATTCGCCGCTGGCAATGGGCATGCTTTGCGGCAAGTATCTGGACGGCGCGCGCCCGGCCGGGGCCCGCCTGACGCTGTACACGCGCTTCACCCGCTACAGCAACGAGCAGGCCGAGGCCGCCACCCGCGCCTATGTCGAGCTGGCGCGGGCGCACGGCATTTCGCCTACGCATCTGGCCCTGGCCTGGGTCAACCAGCGCCCCTTCGTCACCAGTAACCTGATCGGTGCCACCACCGTCGAGCAGCTGAAGGAGAACATCGACAGCATCGACGTGACCCTGTCGGCGGAAGTGCTGGAGGCGATCGACAAGATCCACGCCCGCCAGCCGAATCCGGCGCCGTGACGGGCTGAGCGTCCCGTCCGCAAGGGGGGCCAGGACCCATGATGCTCTCCGGGCGTCATGGGTTTTTTCATTGGGGACGTTGCGCCGCTCCGACCTTGGATACATTTTTTTTCGCGGCGATTGTCGATTTCGCCTGGCGCGGTTCGTCGTGTCGATGGAGCATGCAAGTTCCACCATCCACACAAGGAGACCGAGATGCGATTCATGGTTCAAGTCAGGGCCACCGCCGATAGCGAAGCAGCGGTGATGCCTACTCAGCAGTTGTTGGAGGACATGGGGCGGTTCAACGAGGAACTGGTGAAGGCGGGCGTGATGCTGGCGGGCGACGGCCTGAAACCGAGTTCCGCGGGGGCGCGGGTACATTTTTCCGGCAGCAGCCGGCAAGTGATAGACGGTCCCTTCGCCGAAACCAAGGAGCTGATCGCCGGCTACTGGCTCTGGGAGTGCGCTTCCCTGGAAGAGGCGATCGAGTGGGTCAAGCGCTGTCCCAATCCAATGCCGGGCCCGTCCGATATCGAAATCCGCCCGCTGTACGAGGCCGAGGACTTCGGCGACGAATTCACGCCTGAGCTGCGCGCCCAGGAGGAACGGCTGCGCGACCAGTTGGAGAAAGCGTCCAAGCAGTGACCGCAATGCCTGAGCGGAATGGGGAAGTTTTCAGTTGATAATACAATTGCGAATCAGTCCTATTCATTAAAATTATTGTTTCTTCCCCTCCCGCTCTGGAGTATTCAACGTGGTCCGTCCCGCTTCCGCCAGGAAGTGCCGCGCGCGCAAGCACGCGCGGCATGCAGTTGCGCCCTATGCCCTAGCCCTGACCCTGGGCATCGTCCATTCCGCGGGCGTCCATGCCCAGGCTGCCGGCGTGCCGCCGCCCAAGGGCGCGGGGGATACGCAAGGCGTGGCCCAGTTGCCCGCAGTGACCGTCAACGCGACCTCGGTGGACGACACGCTAGAGCATCTGTCTGCGCCAGTAAACAGTGGGGCGCTGGGCAACCGCAGCCAGCTGGAGACGCCGTTTTCCACGGCCGTGGTCACCGCCGCGGATATCGAAGAGCGGCAGGTCCGCAAGCTGGGCGACGTGTTCGCCCTGGACGCATCGGTCACCGACAACAGCGCCTCCTACGGCGCCTGGGCGAGCTATCTGAGCGTGCGCGGCCTGCCGCTGGATTGGCAGAATTCCTACCGCATCGACGGCAAGCCCTTCCTTAGCTACGTCACAACCTTGCCCTACGAGCACTTCGAGCAGATCGACCTGCTCAAGGGCGCGTCTGGTTTCATGTACGGCTTCGGTTCGCCAGGTGGACTGATCAACTACGTCACCAAGAAACCGACCGATGAGCCGGTGCGCAGCATTGAACTGGGCTATGTGTCCAAGGGACTCTTGCGCGAGCACGTCGATCTGGGCGGACGCGTGGGCGGCGAGGGCAGGTTCGGCTATCGCCTGAACGCCACGCATGAAGAGGGCAATACCTACAACGGCGGTTCGCTGTACCGGGATTCGGTGTCGCTGGCGCTGGATGCGCGCCTGACCGACAAGCTGAGTTGGGACTTCCAGTCGATCTACCAGGACCGCAAGGCGATCGGCCAGGAGCCGACCATCTACGCGGGCCAGATGGCGGGTTCGGAGTTGCCGTCGCCGGTGCGCAACGACAACGGCAGATTGGTGGGCGAGGGCCCGTATGCCGACAACAAATTCCGCTTTTATTCGACCGGGTTGAAGTACCAGTTGTCTTCCGACTGGTCAGTGCGCACCGACTACAGCTACAGCTCCACCCGGACCCGCCGCAATGAATCGGTGCTGTTCCTGCAGAACCAGGCGGGCGATTACCAGGATTACCGCTCGGACTACGGCGAAGCCTATGCCTACAACCAATGGCAGGGCATGGTCGAAGGCAAGTTCAACACCGGCCCCTTGAAGCATCAGGTAGTGGCCGGCGCGTCATGGCAGAAGCAGAAGAACGACTACAGCGTCAACGGCGTGTATCAGCTGCAAGGCACGGGCAATCTGCGCTCCCAGAACACCAACACCTACTACAGCCAGGGCAGCCTGGACCTGTATCGCGCTGCCGAGATCACGCAGAAGGCGCTGTTCGCCAGCGACACCATAGACCTGACCGGCGGCTGGTCCGTGCTGGGCGGTCTGCGCTATACCAACTACGAGCAGGTCGGCTTCGATGCGGCGGGGGCGCGCAATTCGCGCTACGACAAGAACGGCGTGCTGACGCCGACGGTGGCGCTGATGTACAACATCACGCCGCAGACCATGGCCTATGCCAGCTACATCGAATCGCTGGAGCCGGGGTCGTCGGTGGGCAATACCTATGCCAACTACGGCGCGCTATTGGACCCGCTCAAGAGCAAGCAGTACGAACTGGGCATCAAGACCAACCAGGATGGCTGGGCGGCCACGGCTGCGCTGTTCCGCATCGAGAAGAAGGCGGAATACACCAATGCCGCCAATGAACTGGTGCAGGACGGCAAGTCGATCTATCAAGGCCTGGAGTTGGGAGCATCCACGCGCATTGCCACGAACTGGAACGTGGGCGGCAGCCTGATGCTCCTGGACACCGAATACAAGAAGGGCTCCAGCTTCACTGGCAACCGCGTCGCGGGCGCACCCAAGTTCGTCGCCGCCGCCCAGGTCGCATACTCGGTGCCGCAGCTGCCTGGCCTGAAGCTCAGGGCCGACGTGAAATACACCGGCAGCACCATGCTGGGCGCTTCCAACGCGGTCCAGGTACCCGACTACGCCATCGTCAACATCGGCGCCACCTACGACACGCGCATCTACGGCTACGAAACCACGTTCCGCGCGGGCATCAACAACCTGGCGGACAAGCGCTACTGGCTGTACCAATCCCCGGACTACGTGAAGGCGGGCGATCCTCGCACCTATGCCTTGAGCGCAAGTCTCAAGTTCTAGGCGCCGCTACCTCCCACAACCGATCCGGCGCGAAGTCCTGCTGCTCTCCCTTCTTGGCGTAGCCCAGCGGATTGGCCACGATGCGGCAGCCATCCTTCACGTAGTCCTGCGGGCAGTGGAGATGGCCGTGCATCCAGACGTCGGCCAGGGGCAGCAGGGCGTCAAGCGCGTTGCAGAACCCGGCGGTGCCTGGGGTGACGCCGTAGCGCGGATCCGCGCTCGCCAGCGTGGGGGCGAAGTGGGTGACGGCCACGGTCGGGCCGTCATGGGGCACGCGCAGGGCGTCCTGCAGCCATTGCTGGCAAAGCAGCCCCTGCTCGCGCATTTGCTCGGCCATGAAGGGCGCGCCGTTGCGGCGCATCTCGGCCTTTTCCAGGTAGAAGTCGGCCGCGCGGAAAGCCTTCTCGCGCTTTTTCAGGGCCGCGCCCACCGTGTCGCCGGGGGCGGCCAGCGCGTCGAAATCCGTCCACAGCGTGGTGCCGATGAAGCGCACCCCATCGACCACCAGTGTTTCGCGTTCCAGCCAGTGGATGCCGAGTTCCTGGCAGAGCCCGCGCAGCCGCTCGTGGGTTTCGTCGAAATCCACGTTGTCGTACTCGTGGTTGCCAGGCACGTACACCACGGGCGTGGGCCAGCCCTTGCGCGGCGCATAGCTGCCCAGGCCGAAGTCGGTCCCCGTCATGAGCGAGCCGCGGCGGTAGGAGCCTATGTCTCCGGCCAGCACCAGCAGATCGGCGCCGGGCGCGGGCCGCGCCAGGAAGTCCGGGTCGGTTTCAAGGTGCAAGTCTGAGAGCAGTTGGATCTTCATAGCCGCCATCTTAGGCCACCGGCGACGGAGCCGCCGCTGCATGGGGTCATTGTTCCATGCGACACTTTCCGGGTTCACCCAGTCACACAGGAGGAATTCCATGCGTATCGCCATCATGACCGCCGCTGCCGCCCTTGCGCTGGCCGCAAGCGCACAGGCGCAGCCGCTGGACTGCGGCAACGCGGCCACGCAGACGGACATGAGCCTGTGCGCCGACCAGGCGTACCGCAAGTCCGACGCCGCCTTGAACGCCGCCTACAAGGAGGTGGGCGCGCGCCTGAAGAACGACCGGGACGTGACGACCCAGCTGCATGCCGCCCAGAAGGCCTGGCTGTTCTTCCGCGACGCGGAGTGCGCCTTTGCGTCCAGCAGCACGTCCGGCGGCAGCGCCTATCCCATGACGCTGAGCCTGTGCCTGGACAAGCTGACGCAGGCGCGCACCAAGGAATTGCGGGCCTACTTGAAGTGCGAGGCAGGCGATCTGAGCTGCCCGGTGCCGGGCAAGCAGTAAGCCACCGCATGAAGACCAACGAGATGAGCCCGACCAATCCAGGCCTGATCACGGACGGGCAGGGCGCGGCGCGCTGCTTCTGGCAGCCGTCCATGCCCGACTATCACGACCACGAATGGGGCATGCCGGTGGCGGACGACCGCCGCTTGTACGAGAAAATCTGCCTGGAGGGTTTTCAGGCCGGCATGGCCTGGATCACGATCTTGCGCAAGCGCGAAGCGTTCCGCGCGGCCTTCGACGACTTCGATTTCGAGCGGGTGGCGCGCTACACCGAGCGTGACGTAGAACGCCTGATGGGTGACGCCGGCATCGTGCGCAACCGCAGCAAGATCTTGTCCGCCATCAACAACGCCAAGCGCGCGCAGGCCCTGGCCCATGAGTCGGGTTCGCTGTCGGCCTGGCTCTGGCGCCATGAGCCGCCGGTCCAGGACCGGCCCGCGACGGTGGACCTGGATTACTGGAATGGCAATCCGACCTCGCCAGCGTCGGCGGCTCTGTCGCGCGAACTGAAAAAGCGTGGCTGGACCTTTGTCGGGCCGACGACCATGTATGCCTTCATGCAGGCTGTGGGCATGGTCAACGACCATATGAGCGGCTGCGTCTGCCGCCAGGCGGTCGAGGCGGCGCGCGCGGGCTTCAAGCGGCCCCAGTAGGCCGCGGCAGGGACGCCGATAAAATTGTTGAGTTGGTTGCGCTTCGCAAGTATATTGGTTGCGAACCGCAACTTTAAAGGCGCGCCATGGATCTGATCGACCCTCCTGTCCAATCCCGCGACCAGACGATCCGGGACCTGCGGGAGTTCTCCCGCAAACTGGTGCGCGAACTGGGCTTCATGCGCAGTTCGCTGGCAGGCAGCGAACTGGCGCCGTCCGCGGTCCACGCCATCATCGAGATCGGGCTGCAGCCGGGCATCCAGGCGCGCGACCTGGCGGCCATCCTCAGGCTGGACAAGTCCAATACCAGCCGTCAGGTCGCCAAGCTGGAGTCTGCCGGACTGCTGACGCGCGAGGCCGACAGCGAAGACGCCCGCTCGTCGCGGCTGCACTTGAGCAAGGCGGGGAACCAGCTGCGCGCCCAGATCGACCAGTTCGCCACGGACCAGGTGTCGCGCGCCTTGCGGCAGCTGGCGCCGGCGGACCAGCAGTCGCTGATACGGTTCCTCTCGCTCTATGCCGACGCCCTGTCGCACGAGAACCCCAACACCGCGCCTGCCGCCGCCAGCAGCATCGAAGACCAGATCCGCGCCGGCTATCTGCCAGGCTGCATCGGTGACGTGGCCAGCCTGCATGCGCGCTATTACGCACAGGCCTCGGGATTCGGCGTGTACTTCGAACGCAAGGTGGCGACCCAGCTGGCCGAATTTGCCGAAAGCCTGCCCGCCGCCGGCAAGAACATCTGGCTGTACGTGGACAACGGCAGGACGCTGGCTTCCATCGTCATCGATGGCGATCTGGCCAAGCGCCAGGCGCACCTGCGCTGGTTCATCGTTGACGAGTCGCTGCGCGGCATGGGCGTGGGCCGCGCGCTGCTGGCACGGGCCCTGGCCTTTGCCGACGCGAACTACGATGAAACCTACTTGTGGACCTTCAAGGGGCTGGACGCCGCCAGGCACCTCTACGAGGCTGCGGGCTTCACCCTGGCCGAGGAATCCGAAGGCAGGCAGTGGGGCAGCGTGGTGGTCGAGCAGCGCTTCGTCCGCCGCAGCCAGCGCGCCTCAGATCACGCTGATGCGTAGTTCGGCCAATAGCGCCGCCGCCTGAGTCTTGGATATGGTGGCGCCGGCCAGGCGCGCGGCCGAGTTCAGGTCCAGGCCGCCGAGGTCGGCTTCGCGCAGGTCCGCGCCTTCGAAGCGTACGTTCTTCAGGACGGCGTTGCGCAGGCTGCCGCCATGGAATACGGTGTCGCGGAAATCGCTGCCGGTCAGGTCGGCATCAGAGAAGTCCAGCTGCTGCACGTCGCTCTTGCGAAACGACAGGCCGCGCAGCAGCGCGCCGACCAGCAGGCATTCCCGCAGGGACCAGCCCAGGCAGGCGATGCCGTCGAAATCGCTGCCGGTGAGCTTGCAGCCCTGGAAACGGGCCGCAGCCAGCCGTGCACGACGCCAGTTGGCATTGTTGAGATCGCAATTTTCGAAGACGGCGTCGCTGGCGTCGCACGAGGCGAAGTTGACCTGGCCGCCGCGGCAGCGCAGCCAGGCCGAGTCCGCCAGGTTGGCGCCCTGAAAGGAGGCTCCCGCGATGGCGCAGGCCGTCAGTTGCGCGCCGCGCAAATCCAGGCGCGAGAAATCGGCGTCCTGGAAGTCGCAGTCCTGGAACGACAGCGCGCGCCCGGCGGACTGTTCGATCAAGGCCTGCATCATCTTGCGGTCCACTTCCTGGCCCGTCACTGTCCCGATTGCTGCTTGTGTCATGCCGCGCGTTCCTGCCTGAATTTCTGCAAAAGACGGAAAGCCTACTGGAAAATCTCGCTTTCCACGCAGAAGGCGATCAGTTCCTGGTCGGTGCGGACGTTGAGCTTGCGCATGGCCGAGATTTTCTGGCCGCTGACCGTCTTGACGCTGCGCTTGAGCGCCTCGGCCACCTGCATCATGGATTCGCCGCGGATGAAATGACGCAGCACCTCGAATTCCTTGGGCGACAGGCTGTTGATGCGTTCGCCGATGAACTTGCTGCGCTCATCGGGCGCGCCGTCGCGCTGGAAGCCCGGCGGATAGTATTTGCGGCCGGCATGCAGCGTTTCCAGCGCGGTCATGATTTCGCTGAGATTGTCGCGCTTGAGCACCACGGCGGCCACGCCGGCGTCGTAGAGCGCCGAGATGATCATGGAATTCGACACCATGGTCAGCACCACGATCTGGACCTGCGGGTAATGGCGCGTCAGGTACTTGACCAGGCGGATGCCATCGCCGTAGGTATCGTCGCCGGGCATGGAATAGTCGGTGATGACCACGTGTGGCGCGTCGCGTTGCAGGTGCTGGATCAACGCGGTTGGCCCGGGCAGGGTGGCCGTGACCTCGAAATTGAGGTCTTTTTCCAGCAGGTCGCGCATCCCCATCAAGACCAGGGGATGGTCGTCGACCAGGACGATTCGGAGTCTTTCCATGCGGGGGAGTGCCGTCAGGCGAGCCCTGGTTGCAAGCGGAGATAGGGCGGTCGGGCTCGGGGTTGGGGTCGGAGGCAAACCGATAGCGTAGTGGTTTTTGCGAAGCTGCGCGCCCCGCGCCGATGCTCCGGAGCGGGGGGAGGTCCGAGGGACTGGCGTCAGACGGCTTCAGGCCGCCGCTTCGGCCTGCATGCGCCCCAGGATGAAGCCGTCGACCGCGCTGGTGCGGCCGCGCCAGAGCGTGGGCTGGCCGGCGATGGGGGTGCCATCGGCCGTGAAGAACAGGGCATCGGCGAGATGGATGTAGTTCGGCAGCGGATCCGCCGGCTGCGGCACGCGGAAGACGTCGCCCAACTCCGCCAGGGAGACATGCACGGCCTTGCGGGTAGCTTCGTCCACGGTGTTCAGCGACCCCGTGAAACTGGCCGCGAAGCTGTCGAAGTAATCCGCGCCGGACACGATGGAGCCCGACACCAGCATGCCGCCCATTTGCAGGGTGACGCCGATGCTCTCGATCTGGCTGCCGTTGTTCACCAGGTTGACCAGGAATTGCAGAAAGGCGTCGGCGTCGGGCGTGGCGCTGGCGCCCAGGCTGGCGTTGGGAGCGGTGCTCATGGCGTGATCTTCTGGAATATTTGGAAAGCAGCCAAGATACTCGAATCGCGGGCGAAATACACAGAATGGGATCGCCCGAAAAACAGCCAAATCCGACCCCTATCCCCCGGCTTCGGGTGCTGGCATTTTTTCCAGGGCGCGCGCCAGCCTTCCGGCGGCCAGCCGCAGGCGGTCCCGCAGCGCTGCCGGGGCCAGAACCTCGAACTCCACGTCCAGCGCCATCAGCCAATACACCAGCGCGTCCAGGGAAGGCACGGCGCATAGCAGCAGGCAGCGCGTTTCGTCCAGGGGTTCGATCTGGCCGGCGCCCGGCGGGATCCGCGCGGCCATGACGGCGCGCGGCGCGTGCAGGACCACGCGCGCAGGTTCCGGATGCGGCGTCATCTTGACCGAGCGCGACACGTAGGCGCGCAGGTCGCCGCCTTCGGGCGGAGGCCGCGGCGCGAAATGCGCGCCGACCTGCGGGGCGCCCGCGATGCGGTCGATGCGGAAGGTGCGCCAGTCGTCGCGCGCAGGGTCCCAGGCCACCAGATACCAGCGATACCCCGTATGCGCCAGCCCTTGCGGTTCGACCAGCCGGCTGCTGGCCCGGCCCCTGCCGTCCGCGTAGTCGAAGCCGAGCCGCAGCTGGTCGCGGCAGGCGGCCGCCAGCGTGGCGAGCAGGGTGGCGTCGACGGTGGCGCCATCGCGCGGTATGGGCACGATGGCCGAGCGCAGGGCGTCGACCCGGCGGCGCAGGCGCTGCGGCATGGCCTGCTCCAGCTTCACCAGGGCCCGCAGCGCGGTTTCCTCTATGCCGCCCACCGTGCCGGTGGCCGCGGTGCGCAGGGTGAGCGCCACGGCCAGGGCTTCATCGTCGTCCAAAAGCAGGGGAGGGAGGGCTTGCCCTGCGCGGAAGGCATAGCCGCCTGCCACGCCGCTGCTGGCATGGATGGGATAACCGAGCTCGCGCAGCTTGTCGATGTCGCGCCGCAGTGTGCGGGGATGGATGACAAGGGTCGCGGCCAAGTCGGTCCCGGCCCAGTGGCGGCGGGTTTGCAGCAGCGACAACAGGCGCAGAAGGCGGTTGCTGGAAGTAAGCATGGAGGCACGATAACGCGTATTGAGGGCGGAATCTGTCCTCAATGGGTTTTACAGTGGCTCCCGTAGTCAGCGGCAGGGGCCGCGACGCTCATCCCTTGATTGAATTGGAGATTTGCCCATGTCTATCGTCTTCTATTGGCACCCCATGTCCAGCGCGACCCCGGTGGCCTGCGCGCTTGCCGAACTGGCCGTGCCGCACGAACGCGTCAAGGTGGACATCAGGACGGGCGAGCAGCGCCGCCCCGAATTCCTGGCCCTGAACCCCAACGGCAAGGTTCCCACCCTGACGGTGGACGGCGCGCCCTTGTTCGAGACCCTGGCGATACAACTGTGGCTGGGCGAGCGCTACGGCGTGGAGCGCGGCCTGTGGCCTGCCGCCGGCACGCCCGAACGCCTGCTGGCGATGTCGTGGTGCGCCTGGTCCTATGTCAGCTACGGTGCGGCGGTGATGCGCCTGTTTCTCGCCACGCAGGCCGAGGGCGCGCCCGGCGGCGCCGAAGCGGAACGCGTGCTGGACGACGTGGATGCATTGCTGGCCGTGTTGGACGGCCATCTGTCGCAGCAGCCCTGGATGTTGGGCGCGGCCTACTCGCTGGCCGACCTGGTGGTGGGTTCGGTGGTCGGCTATAGCGCCTATCTGGGCGCCAGGGTGGCTTTGCACCCGCATGTGCAGGCATGGCTGGGCCGGGTCCAGGCCCGGCCCGCCATGCAGATCGATGCCTAGCGCCGGCTGACTGGCGCCGCGGCCTACCAGCCCCAGCAGGTGCCGGCCGCGGGCTTGCCGCAGTTGCGGTAGTTCACGGCGAACCACAGCTTGCCCGCGCCCCGCGGGCTGCCGTCGGCCTTGGCATCGTTGCGCGGCAGTTCCTCCAGGGTGTCGCGCGCCTTCTTGGTGGGCGAGCCGCTGGCAGCGTCGGCCACCAGGACGATGCGCCCCAGGCCGGCGGCGTCGCGGTCGTCGAAGACGATGTCGCCGTCCTTGAGCGCCGCCATCTTCAGGGAGGCGTCGCGCACTGCGGCAGCATAGCTGTCGCTCGCGCCGGCAGGCGCCAGGCTCTTGTTCAGCGTGCTGACGGCGAGGATCTGTGCGGGGGCGGCGGGCGCCATCATCTTGTACTGGTCCAGGCCGGGCAGTTGGCCGCCGGCGGCCTGGCGGCGCAGCCAGTCGCCCCACAGGAACTCGGCGAACTCCGGCAGGTTGCCGTTGCTGTAGGCGACGTCGCGGGTGAAGTACACCAGCGAGCGGTAGCGGTCCTCCTGCATGCCGCCGGCCTCCTGGGCGCTGGCCAGGCCCAGGCGGGCGGGCAGCTGATCCACGGTGATGGGCTGGTTCTGGCCGTCGCGCAGCCAGGCGCGGCGTTCGTCGACCATGCGCTGCCAGAAGGCGGCGGCGTTGGGCAGGCTGCTGTAGTTGGCGTCCACCTTGACCCAGACCGGCAGCTTGGGGCCGCCATCGGCGATCTCGCGCAGCGACGAGAAGGTATGGTGGCCGTCGGTCAGATACAGATTGCCGTCCCAGCCGACCACCACGGTCTTGAGGTTGGCCGCATTGGTGCCGGGGGCGTTCTTGCAGGCGTAGGTGGCGGGCTGGTCCAGGCGGGCGGCGCGCGCCTCGGCGATGCTCTGGAATTCCTGCGCGCGCTCGGCGCCGCCCATGTCTTCGCAGTAGTCGTCGAACTTCTTGCCTACCGTGCGGTTGAGGTAGTCCAGCTGCTGCACCGGCTTGTCGGTCCAGGTCGGGCGCTCGAAGTCGCCTTGCCAGCGGCCCAGCTTGTAGTAGATCTGGTCGTAGCCGATGGCGGCTTGGGTGGGGTGCAGTTCCTCGATGCGGACCTGGATCACGTCGCCCGGCTTGGCTTCGAGGTAGGCAGTGTTGCGAGGCGGCTGGGTTTCGACGGGCGGCGGCGTTTCCCCGGTGGGGGGAGGCGTGACGGCGACGGGTTCGTCGTCATGGTCGTCGCCGCCGCCGTTGCAGGCCGCCAGGGCCAGCGGCAGCAAGGCCGCGGCCAGGATGCGCAACAGGCGTTGCCGGTTGGGAAGGGAAGCGCGCGCGGGGCGGAAGGTCGGGGTCATGGTCCGTTCAGGATCTGGTTTCAAAGATAGCCGATCATGAGGGACGCGTGTTTCCTGAAGATTGCACGGCAGCGGGTTGCCACGCATGCAGTCTGTCCATGAGGCCCCGCACGACGGTGGCCTGATCGTGGATGCGGGCGGCGGCGGCGGCGGACAGGCCTGTCGAAAGCTCCTCTTCCAGCGCTTCGAAGTGCGAGGCGGGCGCCCGCATCTGCAGGGCCAGCAGCGCGCCCTGTATGCGGTGCAGCATCTGGGCCGTGGCGACGGCGTCGGGTTTTTCGGCGGCCTGTTCCAGCGCGTCGAGATCCTGGGTCATGGTGTCCCGGATCAATTGGCGATGGTCGGGCGCAAGCGCGGCGTACACCGCGAGCGTGCCAGCGGCAGGGCCGGCGGGAGCATGGGGGAGCGATTTGTGCATGAGAGCCTCCTAGGCGTACATGCGAATGACGTCAGGCTCGCGGGCGATATTAAAAAAGCCCGGTACCAGGAGGCTGCGAATCGGACGGATTCGCCATAGGCGGAGGCGGCCCCGCAGCCGCTCCGCCGCTTTGCTTTAGAACGTGTGGCGCACGCCGATGCCGGCGGCCGTGCTCTTCAGGCCGTCGATGAAGGCGTAGTCCTTGCCGTACGAACCGTAGGCGTACAGATTGGTGCGCTTGGACAGGTCGTAGGTATAGCCCACGCTCCAGACGTTCATGTTGGCGTCGCCGCCGGTCAGCTTGTCGTTGTTCGGCGATACGTGCTGCCACGATGCGAACAGGCTGCCGGCGCCGCCCATGGGCATGGTGGCGCCCAGCATGTAGGAGTTGGCCTTGAAGCCGTCAACGAAACGGTTGGTGCCGAATTCGTCGCTGAAGGGCGTGCCGGCCGGCAGATCCTGGCCGACGAACCAGCCGTCGGTGGTACGGCCGTAGGCGGCGGCGAGCTTCACCACTTCCAGGTCATAGGACAGGCCCAGCGCGTACTGGCGCGGCGTGGCGTCATGATCGATGGCGCCGCGATTGGAGCCGTTCAACTGGTCATAGGTCAGCGTGACGTTCACCGGGCCCTGCACATAGCGCAGGCCGGCGGTGATGCCGCGGGTGTTGTCGGCGGTGCGAAAGCCCGTCTGGTCCGCCACCGTGTCGTCCGCATTGAACGAGTAGCCGACGCCGAACTCGAAGCCGCTCATGGATGGCGACTTGTACATGACCATGTTGTCCCAGCGCATGGTGTTGGCGGCGCTGAACCCCAGGCCCATGTTGGACTGCGTGTAGCTGGTGTAGAAGGGGTCGATGTCGGCGAGGTAGTTCGAGCCCACCGTGGCCTGGCGGCCGAACTCCAGCGTGCCCCAGGCGTCGTTGGCCAGGCCGATGGTGGCTTGGCGGCCGAACAGGCGGCCGGATTGCCCGCGCTGGCCGTTGGCCGAGTCAAATCCGCTTTCCAGCTTGAACACGGCGCGCAGGCCGTCGCCCAGGTCCTCGGCGCCGCGCAGGCCCCAGCGCGACCCGGCCTGGATGCCGTTGATCATGCCTATCTTGCTACCGTCGTATCCATCGCCTTTGATCTTGTTGTAGCCGATGCCGGTGTCGATGACACCATAGAGAGTTACCGACGATTCTGCCTGAGCGACGCCTGCAAAAGTAGTGAACATTGCGGCTGCGAGCAGCGTCTTTTTCATCCTTGGGGACTCCTGTAGAGGGGTGGAAAAAACAAAAGGGAACAGCACGCGAGCATGTAGCCCAGCGCTGTTCCCAGCCCTCATTGTAGGACACCGGCCGCGGCCGGCAGGCTCAGCCCTTGCGGCGCGCCCGCTTTTCCTCGCGCACGAAGATGAATGCGCCGACCAGCACCATGGCCGCCAGGGCGTACCAGGTGATGGCGTAACCCAGGTGGTTGTTGGGGAAGTTCAGCACGGTCAGGCCGCCGACCGGCGCAGTGCGCCCGCTGCCGTCCTTGCCCGTCGCGTCGGCGTCGATGAAGTAGGGCGCCACGTCGGTCAGACCGCGCGCCGCGGCGATGGCGGGCAGGTCGCGCGAGTACCAGAGGTTGGTGGCCGGATCGTTGTTGCGCAGGAAGCCATGGCCGGGCTCGCCCATGCGCAGCAGGCCGGTGACGCTGGCCTGTTCGGGCGCGGACTGGATGGCGGACTTGCTCTTGCGCCATTCGGGCAGCACGAAGCCGCGGTTGACCAGCACCGTGCCGCCTTCGGGCAACTGCAGCGGGGTCATGACCCAGTAGCCGCTGCCCAGCTCGGTTGCGGCCTGCACCAGGGTCTGGCGGTCGTACAGGTAGGTGCCCGTGGCCGTGACGCGGCGGTATTCGGCGTTGTCGGAGCTCAGCGCGGGCCATTCGGCCTGGGCAGGAGCCGGCGTGGGCGCCGCATGGGCGCGCTGTTCGACCTGCGCGATCAGGGTGCGTTTCCAGGCCAGCCGGTGCACCTGCCAGGTGCCCAGGGCGCACAGGCCCGCGAAAATGGCGACAGCAAGCACCCCCAGGATGACCAGGGTGATCTTGCTGCGCGGATTGCGGGAGGAGGTGTCGCGGGAAGTAGAGTCGTTTACTGCGGCCATCAGGGCATTTTCCGCATGTCGTGGGTAGACATGGGCATCATATTGGAGTCGAGGTGGTACATGATCCAGATGGATCCGCTGAGCGTGATTACGACCAGCACCAGCGTGAATATTAACGCCAACATGTTCCAGCCGCTTTCGGACTTGGTGTCCATGTGCAGGAAGTAGATGATGTGGACCACGATCTGCACCACGGCGAACGCCAGGATCACCAGCGCGGTGGTGCGGGATTCGGTGAAGACGCGGCCCATGACCAGCCAGAACGGGATGGCGGTCAGGACGGCGGCCAGCACGAAGCCGGTCATGTAGCTCTTGAAAGTGCCGTGGGCGGCGCCGTCATCATCGTCGTGATGGTCATGGCCGCCATGGCCATGATCGGCCGGATGCTCCAGATGCGCGGTCATGGCAGCACTCCCATCAGGTACACGAAGGTGAAGACGCCCACCCAGATCAGGTCCAGGAAGTGCCAGAACATGGACAGGCACATCAGGCGGCGGCGGTTTTCGGGAATCAGCCCGTGCATCTGCACCTGGATCATCATCGTCACCAGCCACACGATGCCGAAGGTGACGTGCAGCCCGTGGGTGCCGACCAGCGTGAAGAAGGACGACAGGAAGGCGCTGCGCTGAGGGCCGGCGCCCTGGTGGATCAGGTGCGCGAATTCATACAGTTCCAGCGACAGGAAGCCCAGCCCCAGGATGCCGGTCACGGCCAGCCACAGCTGGGTGGCGCCGACCCGGTTGCGCCGCATCTCCAGCATGGCGAAACCGTAGGTGATCGACGACAGCAGCAGCAGCGCGGTATTCACTGCCACCAGCGGCAGGTCGAACAGGTCGGCGCCGGACGGGCCTGCCGCGTAGTTGCGGCCCAGCACGCCGTAGGTGGCGAACAGGCAGGCGAAGATGAGGCAGTCGCTCATCAGGTAGACCCAGAACCCCAGCAGGGTGCCGTTCTTGGGATGGTGTTCGCCCGCGACGTAGAACACGGGCTCCGCGGGCGGCGCGGCGCCGCCGGGCAGGTTGGGGGCCAGGGTATCAGACATTTTTCGCTAGCAACCTTGTGCGGGCGTCTTCGGCGCGCACGACCTCATCGGCCGGCACGTAGTAGTCGCGCTTGTAGTTGAAGGTATGAACGATGGACACCAGGATCAGCGCCGCGAACGACAGCACGGCCAGCGGCCACATGTGCCAGATCAGCGCGAAACCCATGACGACGCTGATCCCCGCCAGCACGATGCCGGCCCAGGTGTTCTTGGGCATATGGATGGGAATGAAGCCCTGTTGCGGCCGCAGGTAGCCGTGCTGCTTCATCTGCCACCAGGCGTCCTGGTCATGCACGCGCGGCGTGAAGGCGAAGTTGTAGTTGGGCGGCGGCGACGAGGTCGACCATTCCAGCGTGCGCCCATCCCAGGGGTCGCCGGTGGTGTCGCGCAGCGATTCGCGGCGGCGGTAGCTGACCACCAGCTGGATCAGGAAGCTGGCAATGCCGCAGGCGATCAGCAGCGCGCCGAAGGCCGCCACCTGGAACCAGATCTGCAGCGACATGTCCTCGAAGTGGTTCACGCGCCGCGTCACGCCCATCAGCCCCAGCACGTAAAGCGGCATGAAGGCGACGTAGAAGCCCACCAGCCAGAACCAGAACGAGCACTTGCCCCAGAATGGATCGAGCTTGTAGCCGAAGGCCTTGGGAAACCAGTACGTGATGCCTGCCATCAGCCCGAACAGCACGCCGCCGATGATCACGTTATGGAAGTGCGCGATCAGGAACAGGCTGTTGTGCAGGACGAAATCGGCGGGCGGCACGGCCAGCAGCACGCCCGTCATGCCGCCGATCACGAAGGTCACCATGAAGCCCAGGGTCCACAGCATGGGGACCTCGAAGCGGATGCGGCCGTGGTACATGGTGAACAGCCAGTTGAAGATCTTCGC
The DNA here is from genome assembly GCF_058783105.1 of Achromobacter sp. FW305-C-30-7. Classification (NCBI taxonomy): domain Bacteria; kingdom Pseudomonadati; phylum Pseudomonadota; class Betaproteobacteria; order Burkholderiales; family Alcaligenaceae; genus Achromobacter; species Achromobacter sp. FW305-C-30-7. The sequence continues at coordinate 1,185,185 of NZ_JBYSYI010000001.1, forward strand.
GCCCGTCGGGATCGAGATGATCATGGTGGTGATCCCGAAGAACGAGTTCACGCTGGCGCCCGACCCCATGGTGAAGAAGTGGTGCAGCCAAACCAGGTACGACAGCACCGTGATCACGACCGTGGCATACACCATGGACGCGTAGCCGAAGAGGCGCTTGCGGCAGAAGGTGGAGACCACTTCGGAGAAGATGCCGAACGCCGGCAGGATCAGGATGTAGACCTCGGGGTGGCCCCAGATCCAGATCAGGTTCACGTACATCATGGCGTTGCCGCCGAAATCCGCGGTGAAGAAGTTGGTGCCCACGTAGCGGTCCATGGACAGCAGCGCCAGCACCGCGGTCAGCACCGGGAAGGCGGCCACGATCAGCACGTTGGTGCACAGCGCGGTCCAGGTGAAGATGGGCATGCGCATCATCGTCATGCCCGGCGCGCGCATCTTGACGATGGTGACCAGCAGGTTGACCCCGGACAGCAGCGTGCCCACCCCCGCTATCTGCAAGGCCCATATGTAGTAATCGACGCCGACGTCGGGACTCTGCATGATCCCTGATAAAGGCGGATACGCCAGCCAGCCGGTGCGTGCGAATTCGCCCACGAACAGCGACATCATGACCAGGATCACGCCGCCCGTGGTCATCCAGAAACTGAAGTTGTTCAGGAAGGGAAAGGCCACGTCGCGCGCGCCGATCTGCAAGGGCACGATGTAGTTCATCAGCCCCGTGACCAGCGGCATGGCCACGAAGAAGATCATGATCACGCCATGCGCGGTGAAGATCTGGTCGTAGTGGTGCGGCGGCAGGTAGCCCGCCGAATCGCCGAAAGCCACCGCCTGCTGCAAGCGCATCATGATGGCGTCGGCAAAGCCGCGCAGCAGCATCACGATGCCCAGGATGACGTACATGATGCCGATCTTCTTGTGGTCGATGCTGGTGAACCACTCGCGCCACAGATAGCCCCACTTGCCGTAGTAGGTGATGGCGCCCACTACCGCGATGCCGCCTATGGCGACCGCGATGAAGGTGAAGAGCAGGATCGGTTCATGGTAGGGAATGGCTTCCCAGGTCAACTTACCGAAGATCAGCTTGGTGAGGTCTGGTTGGTCAGGCATCTCGATTCCAGCAAAAAGACCGCAATTTCACGAAGCCCTTGCATCATCCGGATCGCCGTGCGCCAGCGATCCGCTACAGGACCAATCCTTCGGTGGCCGTGCACATCGCGCCCACGTACTTGCGCGGCGCGCCGGTCAGGCCCAGGCGCTCGCGCGTTCCGGCGTCCAGGGTGGTGACGTTGAGTGCGCCGGGTATGCCCATGCCGCCCTGCGCGTCGATCGCCATCGCGTCGCGCATGCACATGCGGTTGGGCTCCACGCAGCGGTTGACGATCGCTTCGAACAGGCCGGGCGCGCTGGAGGCATAGAGCTGCACCGGATTGCGTTCGCTCGGCTGTTCAAGTTTCAGGTAGGCGTCGCGGCTGAGCGCGGCGCTGGAGGCGCGCGCGCTGGCCACCCACTGGTCGAAGCCCTGCTGGTCTACCCCATGGAACTTGAAGCGCATGCCGGAGAAGCCAGAGCCGCTGTAGTTGGCGGAAATGCCTTCATATTCGCCGGGGTGGTTAATCACGGCGTGCAAGGTGGTCTGCATGCCGGGCATGGCGTAGATCTGGCCCGCCAGCGCGGGCACGAAGAAGGAGTTCATTACCGTGGACGAGGTGATCCGGAACTGGATGGGACGGTCCACGGGGGCCGCCATCTCGTTCACCGCCGCGATGCCCTGTTCGGGATAGATGAACAGCCATTTCCAGTCCAGCGCCACGACTTCGACCACCAGCGGCTTGGTGCCGGCCGGCACTTCGCGGCCTTCGGACAGGCGCGCGAGCGGGCGGTAGGGGTCCAGCTGGTGGGTGCTGACCCAGGTAACCGCGCCCAGCGCAATGATGATCAGCAGCGGCGCCGCCCAGATCAGGAGCTCCAGCATGGTGGAGTGGTTCCAGTCGGGGTCGTAGTGCGCATCCTTGTTGCTGGCGCGATAGCGCCACGCGAACAGGAACGTCAGGAAGATCACCGGCACGATGATCAGCAGCATCAAGCCGGTGGAAATGATGATCAGATTGCGCTGCTGCAAGGCGATGTCGCCCGACGGCGAGAGCAGGACCGCATTGCATCCGGCGAGCAATGGCAGAGCGGCAATCAGGACCAATCCGCGGAACCTTGGGAAGGACGGCATGACCATACCCCGAAACGTAACCGTGGGAAGTAAACGCAACACTACGCTGGAAGCCGCGAAAAATCTAGGGTAAAAAGAACAAAAATGTGCAGGGCGGCGCGCGCGGACCAGGGCTGCATCCCAATAACGGAGCGGCTCTGCGCGATATGGACCGCAGGCGCGCGGGTGTGTTTCAGGATCGTAGGCCAGGCTGTTCCGAACCTCCTTTCAGCGAGCATTCACATGGCGACCACCACGCAATATCCCGGTCATGCCCCTTCAGTCCCCGCAGCCGGCGGCGGCCACGCCAAGGTGGCGCCGGGTGAAATCGCGGTGGGCGTGGTGGTGGGGCGCGCTTCCGAATACTTCGATTTCTTCGTCTTCGGCATTGCCTGCGTGCTGGTGTTTCCGCAGGTCTTCTTCCCCTTTGAACCGCGCCTGGAAGGCACGCTCTGGTCCTTCGTCATCTTCTCGTTCGCGTTCATCATGCGGCCCATCGGCACGGCGCTGTCAATGGCGGCGCAGCGGCGCTGGGGGCGCGCGACCAAACTCACCATTGCCTTGTTCCTGCTGGGAACCGCCACCGTGGGCATGGCCTTCCTGCCCGGCTACAACGTCATCGGCGCGCACGCGATCACGCTGCTGGCGCTGTTCCGCTGCCTGCAAGGCCTGGCGCTGGGCGGCTCATGGGACGGGCTGCCGTCGCTGCTGGCCTTGAATGCGCCGCCGAATCGCCGCGGTTGGTATTCGATGCTGGGCCAACTGGGCGCGCCCGTGGGCTTCATGGTTGCCAGCGCGTTGTTCCTGTTCCTGCACGTGACGCTGACCGAAGCCGATTTCCTGGAATGGGGCTGGCGCTATCCCTTCTTCGTGGCGTTCGCGATCAACGTGGTGGCGCTGTTCGCGCGGCTGCGGCTGGTGGTGACCGAGGAATACACGCAACTGCTGGAAGAGGGCGAGCTCGAACCCATCAGCACCACGCAGATGGTGCGCGAGCAAGGCTACAACCTGTTCATCGGCGCCTTCGCGGCATTGGCCAGCTATGCCTTGTTCCACCTGGTCACGGTGTTTCCGCTATCGTGGATCGCGGTCAGCGCCACCCAGCAGATCCAGGACGTGCTGGTCGTGCAGATCATAGGCGCAGTGCTGGGCATCCTGGGCACCATCGCCTCGGGCTGGCTGGCCGACCGCATCGGCCGGCGCACCACGCTGGGCCTGCTGGCCTTGCTGATCGCCGTTTTTGCGCTGTTTACACCCTGGCTGCTGGGCGGCGGCCCGAAAGCGCAGGACGCATTCATTCTGGTGGGCTTCGCGCTGCTGGGACTGTCCTACGGCCAGGCCTCGGGCACCGTTACCGCGAACTTCACGCGCCGCTTCCGCTACACGGGCGCGGCGCTGACTTCCGACATGGCCTGGCTGATCGGCGCCGCGTTCGCGCCGCTGGTCGCTCTGGGCTTGTCGGCGCGCTTCGGGCTGGTGGCGGTCAGCGTCTATCTGCTGTCCGGTGCGGCCTGCACGCTGTTGGCGCTGCGCATCAACAAGGTGCTGGAAACGCGGGATTGAAGGGATGAAACCAAGGCCGCGCCCGCGGAATTTCCGCGGGCGCGGCCTTTTTTCTTGTGTAATGGCGGGGCTAGCGCACCGGCCAGCCGTACATCAGGCCGCCGTCGCGCCATTGCGCGTTCAGCGCGCGCGGCAGTTTCATCGGGCTGCTCATGCCCAGGTTGCGCTCATAGCTTTCGCCGTAATTGCCCACTTGCTTGACGATGTTGTAGGCCCATTTGTCGTCCACGCCCATGTTGCGCCCCATGCCGGGCGTCACGCCCAGGATGCGCTGCACGTTGGGGCTATTGGCCTTGAGCTGCGCATCGACGTTGGACGAAGTGATGCCGAATTCCTCGGCCTCCAGCATCGCGTTCAGCGACCAGCGCACGATGTTGATCCAGTTGTCGTCGCCCTGGCGCACCATGGGGCCGAGGGGGCTCTTCGAAATGTTCTCGTCCAGGATCACATAGCTCTCGGGGTTTTCCAACGTCATGCGGGAAGCGGCCAGTTGCGACTTGTCGGAGGTGAAGGCGTCGCAGCGTCCGGCCGAAAAGGCGCGCACGATCTCGTCGTATTTCTCGATGACGACCGGCTTGAAGCGCAATGACTGCGAGCGGAACCAGTCGGCCAGATCGAGTTCGGTCACGGTTCCCGGCTGCACGCAGACCGTGGCGCCGTCCAGTTCGCGCAGCTTCTTCACGCCCAGCTTGTCCGACACCATCACGCCCTGGCTGTCGTAGTAGTTGACCGCCACGCTCAGCAGGCCGAGCGTGGTGTCGCGCGCCATTGTGGGCGTCACGTTGCGGGTCAGCACGTCGACCTCGCCGGACTGTAGCGCGGTGAAGCGAGCCTGGGTGGTGAGCGGCGTCAGGCGGTACTTCGTCGCGTCATTGAAAACTGTCGCGGCGATGGCGCGGCACATGTCCACGTCCAGGCCGTGCCAGGTCCCCTTGCTGTCGGGCGCGGAAAAGCCTTGTATGCCGGTCGATACGCCGCATTGCAGATAGCCCCGCTTGCGTACCGTATCGAGCGTGGGGCCGGCGAATGCCTGGCTGGATACGGCGGCCAGCGCCAGGGCGCAGATGGCGTATGTGCGTCGGTGCATGTCGTTCTCCTGCCGGGCGGGCCGGCGCCGGATGGTTGCGGAAAGGGGCTTCAGGCGGCGCGCGCGGCCGGCTTGGCGATCTTGTCCAGGCTCTCAGTCAGGGCCTGATCCAGGATCGCAATGGCGCGGTCGATCTCGGCGTTGCTCACGGTCAAGGGCGGCGCGATGCGCCACACCGAACCGCGTTCGGGACGGCGGCGGATGTTCATGGACAGGCCCAGTTCGAAGCAGCGCTGCGTGGTCAGGGCGCCGAGCTGGTGATAGGGTTCGCGGGTATTGCGGTCGCGCACCAACTCCACGCCCAGCAGCAAGCCCAGCCCGCGCACGTCGCCGATGGCTTCGTGGCGTTGCTGCAGTTCCAGCAAGCCGCGGCGCAGGTAGTCTCCCTGGGTCCGGGCGCGTTCGATCAGGCCTTCGCGCTGGATGGTATCCAGCACGGCCAGGCCCACCGTGGCGGGCAGCGGGTCCGATACGTGGCTGGTGTAGAAGGTGAAGCCCTTCTCGTGCACGTCCTGTTCGATGGCGGGCGTGGTGACGGCGGCGGCCAGCGGCAGGCCGCCGCCCAGCGTCTTGGACACGCTCATGATGTCGGGCGTGACGCCGAAGTACTCGGAGCCGCTGCGGTAGCCAATGCGGCCGAATGCCGTCTGTGCCTCATCGAAGATCAGCAGCATGCCGCGCGCGTCGGCCGCCTGCCGCAGCGCCTGCATGTAGGACTTGGGCGGCACCAGCACGCCGCCCGCGCTGATGACGGGCTCGACGATGATGGCGGCCGGCCTGCCGGCGGAAGCCATGTCGAACATCTTCAGGCCAATCTCCAGGCAGGCCAGCGCGGATTGCTCGGCGTCCATGCCGGCGATGTAAGGACGGTAGGCATTGGGTTCGGGCATGACGAACACGCCGGCGGGCGGCACGCCATAGCCCTTGCGGTCGCTGGCATAGGAAACCGAACCGGCTCCGCTGGTCACGCCGTGCCAGGAGCCGCCGATGGCCAGGATCTCGAAGCCGCTCTTGTGCATCTTGGCCATGCGCAGGGCGATTTCGTTGCTTTCCGAGCCGGTGTTGACGAAGATCGACTTGCTCAGGCCTGCGGGCATCCAGTCGCGTGCGACGGTGGCTGCCAGCTGGGCCACGGCTTCCGGAATCATGCCGCTGAAAAAGTGGAAGGCGGTTTCGCCCGCCTTGTGTACCGCTTCGACGATGGCCGGATGGTTGTGGCCGATGGTGGCGCACATCTGGCCCGAGGTGAAATCCAGGATCTCGCGGCCGGTGTCGTCGCGCACGATGGCGCCCCGGGCGGACGTGAACAGGTTGGGGAAGGTATCGCCGCCGTAGCGTACGAGATATTCGCGGGCAGCGGCGCGCAGGGTTTCATCCATGTTTACACTCCGTGGCGTGTGGGCTCCAATGCGGAACCGATGGCCGCAGTGTCGGGCAGGGCGCGGACATCGTCCAATGCGAACTAAGCATGCGCGCCGATGCGTCGCGCGCATGGCCGATGCGGATTACGCATGACGCAAGGAGCACTATGGATACCCGGTGGTTGCAGGACTTCATCACGTTGTCGGAGGTGCGCAATTTCACGCGCGCCGCCGAGGCGCGCAATCTGTCGCAGGCCGCGTTCAGCCGCCGCATCCAGAGCCTGGAGAACTGGGCGGGCGCGCGCCTGATCGACCGCACGGCGTTTCCCACCCAGCTGACCGAGGCGGGAGAACGTTTCCGTGGCGCGGCGATAGAGCTGATCAACCAGTTGGCTGAGGCGCGCGCCGGCATCGCGGGCGTGCCGGCGCAGAATCAGCTGCGTCTGGCGACTTCCTATGCGCTGGCGACCGCGCATTTGCCGAAATGGTGGCGGACCTGGAGCGAGGGCAAGTTCCTCAGCTGCAGCCTGCAGACGGGCAATGTGCACGACACGGTGTCGGCCTTCACCTCGGGTGCGGCCGATTTCCTGATCTGCTTTCATCAGGTCGCCCAGCCCTTGCCGCTGGATCCCGCGCGCTACGACTGCCTGACACTCGGTCGCGAGCTGATTCGGCCGTACGCGGCGCGGGCGCTGATCGAGCGCACCGGCTTGGACCTGCCCGGCACGGCAGCCCGGCCGGTTCCTTTGCTGATGTACTCGGCCAACGTCTATTTCGGCCGCCTGATCGATGCGGCGATCGAAGGGGCCGCGGCGCCGTTGCATGGCGTGCGCATGTTCGAGGCCGAGATGTCGGACGTGCTGGGCGACATGGCCGCCCAGGAACTGGGCGTCGCCTGGCTCGCGGATAGCGCGGTGCAGCGGCTGGCGTCGGCGGATCTTGCGCCGCTGGCCAGCCGCCTATGGGATATCGAGGTGTCGATCCTGGCGTTCAAGGACCGCGCCGACTCGCGCCCCGCGGTGGAATCGATGTGGCAGCGGATGCGCGCGACCGCTCAGCCGGCGTAGCCTTCCAGCACGTTGGCGACGTTGATGCCCACGTCCGCCACGGCATAGCCGCCTTCCATCGTGAACACAGCCGGCAGGCCCAGGCCGGCCAGCAGGCGGCCCACGTGCAGATAGTCGGCGCTCTTGAGCTGGAACTTGGAGATGGGGTCGCCTTCGTAGGTGTCCACGCCCAAGGCGATCACGACCGCGTCCGCCTTGAAGGCGCGCACGGCTGCCAGTCCTTGTTCCAGCGCCTGGGTCCAGGCGGCAAAGCCCGTGCCGGCGGGCAGCGGCAGGTTCAGGTTGGCGTCCAGGCCGGCGCCCGCGCCGCGCTCATCGGCATAGCCCAGATAAAAGGGGTACTCGGTGGTCGGGTCGCCGTGGACCGACACGGTCAGCACGTCGCCGCGTTCGTAGAAGATGCTCTGCGTGCCGTTGCCGTGGTGGTAGTCCACGTCCACGATGGCGACGCGTTCGGCGCCGGCTTCGCGTAGCGCCTGCGCGGCCAGCGCCGCATTGTTCAGGAAGCAATAGCCGCCGAAGAAATCAGGACCAGCATGGTGGCCGGGCGGGCGCGTGAGCGCCATGGCGGCGCGGGGGCCGCCCGCCGCGGATACGGCGCGCGCGGCGTCGATGGCGCAGGCGGCGCCCGCGGTGGCGGCTTGCCAGGTGCCGGCGGTCAGCGGGCAGCCGCTGTCGAACGAGAACAGGCCGACCCGCGCGGCGAAGTTGGTGGGTTCTATATCGTGGCGGAAGCCGCGCACGGGCCAGATCGAGGGTAGGACGTCCAGTTCGGCGTTGGCCGGGTCCAGGGCAACCCAATCGTGCCAGGCGCTGGCCAGGAAATCCACGTAGCGGGGCGTGTGCACGCGCTTGACCAAGTCCAGGTCCGCAGCCGAGGGTACGCGCAATTCTCCGATGCCGCGCTGGCGCAACGCCTGCAGCACGAACTCCAGGCGCGCCGGGGTTTCGTGGCAGGGCACCAGCTTGCCGCGGAACATTTCCTGCCGGCCAGCATGTTTGTCATGGACAGGGTTGTGGAAGATCAGCACGGCGGGGATGTCCTCGGACGTAGAGCCAGGAAGGCGGAAGCGCAACTATAGCGGCCGCGATGCTTGCGGCGCCACGGCTGGCGTGCGACGGCACGGGTTGGGGCGGGTGCTTCCCGGCGTGTGCGCGCCTAAGGGCCAGGCCGCGCGACGCATTTTCCGGCCTGGGACCCCGGGTGCGGAATGCGCCGCTCGGACTCGCCTTCGCGCCGTGTCCAGGAAATGGCCTGCGCCGTGCCGTCCGGGCATACCCGGTATTCCTCGAAGCCATAGGTGTCGGCGCTGTAGCGGCACGCCACGGAAAAGACAGGTTTGCTTGCGTCGAACACGGGGTTGACGAAGCCGCGGCAGGGACTGGCCGCAGCATCGGGATGCGGCATTTCGAGAAAGCGTCCTTCCTGCGGGCGGTACAGGAATATGCGCGAAATAGCCTGTGTGCTCCCGCCGGTCTGGCCGACGACGAAGTCCCGGTAGCCATCATGGTCCACGTCCACGTCCTGGAACTGGTCGATGTCTTCGTCGCCGTCGAGGCGAGGGATTTCCTGCGCAGTGCCGTCGCCCACGCGTACGCTCAGGCGCTGCTCAGGCAGTTCGGAAACCGTTACCACGGCGGACAGGCCGGGGCGGATCGTATAGGGGTAATCGCGCGCGGCGGCGTTTTGGCTTAGCGCTGACAGCGCGGCCAGCGCCGCCACGGACAAGAATGCTCTCATGGGGCGCCCTCCGCGCCATCGACTCGGTGAGGCATTATGCCGCAGCGGCTTGCGGGGAAACCAGGATCTCTCGCCCCGCGTCGGGCGGTGGATCCTGGGTAGAATTCCAAGATACGTAAGATCGCCGCGACGCGCTCCGCCCGCCATGAATTTTCCGTTTCCCATCCGTCAAGAATGTCCGCCGGGCGCATGCGTGTGCGACCGGGAGCGGCTGCTGGCCGATCCGGCCGCGGACATCCGCGTGCTGCGGCTGACCAAGGAAGAGGAGAAACGCCTGGTGGCGCGGCTGGAGAACATCTCCAGCCTGGAGGACCTGCGCGCCATGCAGGGACGCATCCAGGCGCAATTGGGCATCGTGATCCTCATCACGCCCAGCGAAAACGAGGTGCGCACTTCGCGCGGCATTGCGATCCAGCTGGAGGACCAGCTCGGCTTGTGCCGCAAGACGCGCACGGCGATCCCCGCCGCCATCCGCCGCGGCTTCGACAACCGACCCGAGATCGTCTATGCGTTGCTGAACGAGCGCGACCTGCTCAGCGGCACCTGAGCGTGTTCAGGACTTCTTCGCCGCGCCGCAGGGCGCAAGCGGCACCACGTCGGCAGGCGCGCGTCCGGCGTCCGGACGCGTCGCATCGCGCTTCTTGCCCAGGCTGACCGGGTAGATCAGCAACACCGCGCTGCCGGTTTCCAGCTTCGGATCCTGCTTGGTGCCGTAGGCCACGGTCCAGCCGCGCACGGCCAGGGGAGCCAGCGTGTACTGCAAGACGGAACCTGGCGAGACGTGCGCGACCTTGCCGGCAAACAGATCCTGCTGATGCGTTTCGGCGCCGTTGGCGCTGACATAGGTGGCGATGCTGACCAGCGCCGCGCCATTGCCGGGGCGGCCCAGCACTGCGGTCTTGTATTTGCCGGGAGGGATGTCGGTCAGGTTGACCGTGAGTGGTCCGGCCGCGTTCCCTTTGGAATCCAGGCTGACGCCGTTGATTTCGGCGCGGGCCAGGGGGGAGGTGCCGGTGTTGCGCACGCGCACGCTGTATTCCCCGGAAGTCCCCGTGACCGTGCAGACCTCGACGCCGTAGGCGGCGCGCGCAGGATGGGCCTGTGCCGTCGTGGCGGCCGTGGCCAGCAGGGCCGCCAGGAACAGCTTGGGGACAGGGGAATGAACGATGGACACGGCACGCTCCTATAAGGAGGCAGCGCGCCGGGTTGCCGCGTTGCCTGCCCTATTACACCACTTGGCGGCCGGGCGCCGCGGCTTGTCCGCGCTTGCCGGCCAGCCAGTGGAGGATCAGCGCCAGCACCAGCAGGCCGACGATGATGAAGCCCCAGAAGATCCAGGCCAGCACCGAGATCAGCGTGCCGAGGCTGCCGGCGAAGGGCAGCACCTGGTTCAGGCCCTGCGCGGCCCACACCAGGCCGCCTTGCAGCGTCTGTAGCCAGGCGGGATCGACCCAGGCGGCGGCCCAGGCGGGCGGCACCCATTGCGACGTGTCCAGCGCCGTGCCGGGCACCTGGGTCGTGGCGATGGTCGACAGAACCCAGTTGGTCAGCTGCAGCGTCAGCGCAACCAGCCCGGTCCAGAGTGCGGCGAGCACGGCGAAGGCGAGCCAGATGATCTTTTTCATTGAGGTGGTACTCCGATGTTTCTAAAGAGGGGCCACGATAAGGCGGATTCTATTTCTGAAAAACCAGCGTGGTTGTGACAAACGTTAAGAAAAAACCGAAGTCTTGGCCTTGGCGAGCACGATCTGGACCAATGGATGGTGTTGTCCGCGGCGGTTGCGGATGGCGTGGATTTCCTCGTGCACGTCGTCGCAGCGGGCCAGGGGGCGTAAGCCCCGCAGCACGCCGATGTCGCCGCCGCCCAGGCGGCTGAGCGGAAACACGCCCAGGCCGCGGGCCGCAAACACCGACATCAGGGCGCTGTCTTCGAATTCTCCCACCACATTGGGATAAATGCCTTGTTCGCCGAACCAGCGGTCCAGCGTCTGGCGCAGCACCGAATGGCCGGTGGGCAGCAGCACCGGCAGGCGCTCCAGGCAGCGCGGGAAATCCTGCGTGTCGGCCTTGCGCACCAGCTTGGCGGGGCCGTACCAGTCCACCGGCGAGGACACCAGGCGGTCGCTGGTGAGGCGCAGGTTGGGGTTGGCGGGCGCGCCCTGGCCGGCCAGCACCAGGTCCAGGTGATGCTGGGCCAGTTCGCCCAGCAGTTCCTCGACCTCGCCCTCGTGGCAGGTCAGGCGCAGGTCCGGGGTGTGCAGCACCGGACCCAGCAAAGCCTGCGCGGCCAGTTTCGAAATACCGTCGGACAGGCCCACGGACAGGCGCATGACGGGCTTGGTGGCTGCCGCGCGGACCTCCTGGGGCAGCACCTGGCCGATCTGGAAGATTTCTTCGGCGCGGGCGAAGGCGGCTTCGCCCGCGTCGGTCAGCGCCACTCCGCGCCCGGCCGGTTTGAGCAACTGGTGGCCCAGGTTTTTTTCCAGTTCGCGCACTTGCGCGCTGATGGTCTGGATGGCCATGTCCAGCCTTTCGGCGGCGCGGGAAAACCCGCCCTCCTTGGCGACCATCCAGAAGTAATACAGGTGTCGGTAATTGAGCATGGCAGGAATCACTTCGGTTTTTTCGAACCTTAACTCACTTTCAGGCTGATTTCTCCATTTGCCCGGGATCCGGATCATGGGCCCCTTCGAACACAAGCGGGAACATCATGGACACCTTGCTCACCTTACTCTCCGCCGATTTCTTCGGCACACCGGCCTGGAGCTGGCTGCTATTCATAGGCATCGTGGTTGCCTTGCTGGCCTTTGACCTGGGCGTGCTGCACAAGGAAGACCGCGAGATCGGCGTGCGCGAGAGCCTGCTGCTGTCCGCCGGCTACATAACCGCGGCGTTGCTGTTCGGCGCCTGGGTCTGGTGGCAGATGGGTTCCGCCAGCGGCATGGCCTACTACACAGGCTTCATGATCGAGAAGTCGCTGTCGATGGACAACGTCTTCGTGATCGCGCTGATCTTCAGTTTCTTCGCGATTCCGCGCCAGTATCAGCACCGCGTGCTGTTCTGGGGCATCCTCGGCGTGATCGTGCTGCGCGCCATCATGATAGGCCTGGGCGCGGCGCTGGTCAGCAACTTTGGCTGGCTGCTGTATCTGTTCGGCGCCTTCCTGGTGTTCACCGGCATCAAGATGTGGATGATCGCGGACCAGACGCCCGATATCGCGTCCAACCCGATCCTGAAGTTCCTGAAGCGCCGCATGCGCGTCACGGAAGGGCTGCGCGGCAACGCGTTCTGGGTGATGGAGACGGATCCCGCCACGTCGAAGAAGGTGCGCTGGGCCACGCCGCTGCTGCTGGCGCTGGTGCTGATCGAGTTCGTGGACCTGTTGTTCGCGGTGGACTCGGTGCCGGCGATCTTCGCCATCACGACCGATCCGTTCATTGTCTACACCAGCAACATCTTCGCCATCCTGGGCCTGCGCGCGCTGTACTTTGCGCTGGCTGCGATGATCCACCGCTTCCACTACTTGAAGTACGCGCTGGCCCTGGTCCTGGTCTTCATCGGCACCAAGATCTTCCTGGTCGGCTTCATCGGCAAGGTGCCGGCGGTTGTATCGCTGTCGGTGACCTTCGGCCTGATCGCTGGCGGCGTGCTGTTCTCGCTGTGGAAAACCCGCTCGGACGCGTCCAAGCAGGAACTCGCGGCGGAATAAGCCTCGCGGTCTGACGCAAGACGCCCGCCATATCCGATGGATATGGCGGGCGCATTTTTTGGGATTTGTCGCGCCAGTGCGGCGGGCGTAGAGTGCTGGACAGTACAAATGCCGCAAGGAGCCGTCATGACCAGCTGGTCCGCCAAACAATATTCCGCCTTTGAAAACGAACGCACCCGCCCGGTGCGGGACCTGGTCGCCGCCTTGCCCAACCAGGACGTGAGGCGCGCGGTCGACCTGGGCTGCGGTCCCGGTAATTCCACCGAGGTGCTGGCCAGCCGCTATCCGGACGCCGAGGTCAGCGGCATGGACAGCTCGGAGGACATGCTCGAGTCGGCGAGAAAGCGCCTGCCGGGGATGCCATTCGAACTGGCCGACATCGCTACGTGGAATCCGCCCGGGACCTACGACGTGATCCTGGCGAACGCCGCCTTGCAATGGGTGCCGGACCACGCGACGCTGTATCCGCGCCTGGTCGGCAAGCTGGCCCCGGGCGGCAGCCTGGCGGTGCAGACGCCCGACAACCTGGAAGAGCCGGCCCACCGCCTGGCGCGCCAGGTGGCCGGCGAAGCGCCGTGGGCCGCCGCCATTGGCGGCTTCAAGCATCCGCCGCGGCACAGCGCCGCCTGGTACTACGAACTGCTCAAGCCGCATTGCGGCCTGTTGGACGTGTGGCGCACGACTTATCACCACCCGCTGGCGGGCGCGGCAGCCGTGGTGGAGTGGTTCAAGGGCACGGCGCTGCGGCCTTACCTGGATCGGCTGGACGCGGCTGGACAGGCCGGTTTCCTGGCCCGTTACCAGTCGCTGATCGAAGAAGCGTATCCGGCGCTGGCTGACGGCACGGTGCTGCTGCCGTTCCCGCGGCTGTTCATCATTGCGGGGCCGAAGCAGGGGTAGGGCCCGCGGCAGGGGGCTCCCAGCCGCCGCCCAATGACCGGTACAGGTCCACCAGCACCAGCGACACCGCGGCCTGGGTCGACACGCGCTCCTGGTCGCTGGCCAGCACTGCGTTCTGCGCGCTGAGCACATTCACGAAGTCCGACGCGCCCGCGGCATATTGGCGCTGCGCGTTGAGCAGAGCCTGGCGGGCGCTCTCGGAGGCGCGCTCCAGGCTGGCGCGGGTCAGCTGCTGCGCCTGATAGGCGGTCATGGTGTTATCGACCTCGTGCCAGGCGTTCAGCACGGTTTTTTGATACAGCAGCGCCGCCTCCTGAGCCTGCGATTCGCGCAGCCGCAGCCTGCCTCGCAGCCGGCCGCCCTGGAAAATGGGAATCTGCAATGCGGGGCCGACGCCGAAGATGCCGGCGTTGTCGGTGTCCAGGTCCCGCAGCTGCAAGGCTTGCAGGCCGAGGTTGCCGGAGAGCGTGATGCGCGGATAGAAATCGCCCTCCGCCACGCCGACCGCGGCCACGGCCGCATGCAGATTGGCTTGCGCGCGCCGGATATCGGGCCGGCGCCCGGCCAGTTCACTGGGCAGTCCGACGGGAACCTGCAGCGGGCCGCCGGGTATCGGCCCGATGGCGGCCAGGCGTTCCTGCAACGCGCCTGGCGGCTGCTCCAGCAGCAGCGCCAAGGCATTCATCAACTGGTCGACGCGCAACGCCAACGGCGGCACCCGGGCCTCGATGGCGGCGGCCTGCGCGTCGGCTTGCGACACGTCCAGTTCGGTGGCCACGCCTTCGCGCTGGCGCAAGCGGGTCAGCGCCAGGTTGCGTTCGGCATTGGCGAGCGTCTTGCGCAGCACGTCCAGCTGGTTCTGCGCGCCGCGCAGCAGGATGTAGTTGCGTGCCGTTTCGGCGCGGATGGCCAGGACCACGCCGCGTTGCGCCTCCAGCGCCGCCTGCGACTGGGCGCCGGCCTGCTCGACTTCGCGCCGCACGCGGCCCCACAGGTCCAGTTCCCAGCTGGCGTCCACGCCGGCCTGCCACAAATTGAATGAGGATTTGCCGCCGCGCCCCGAAGGGTCCGCCAGGCCGACCTCGCTGTTCTGGCCGCGCTTGTAGCTTGCGCCCGCGCCGATTCCAGGCAGGCCGTCGGCCTCGGTCACGCGCAGGGCCGCGCGGCTTTGCAGCAGGCGCTCGTGGGCGATGCGTATGTCCAGGTTGGCCGCGGTCGCTTCGATGATCAGGGCGCTCAGGGTGGGATCGCCGAAGCTGTCCCACCAGGATGTGTTCACGTCTTGCGGGACGGGGACGCTGCCTGCGGCGGACTCGTTGGCCATACGCCATTGCGCGGGCAACTGCGGCTGGGGAGCTTGAAAGTCGGGACCCACGGCGCAGCCCGCCAATGCAGAAAGGGCGCAAGTGAACGCGGCACGGATCAAGAGGCGCGCGGTCATTGCACGGACTCCTCTGCCGCAGCCCCGGTATCGACCAAGGCTTCGACGGACATGCCGGCGCGCAGCGGCGGCGCGCCGTCGGCCGGCGCATCCAGCACGATCTTGACGGGCAGGCGCTGCGCCACCTTGGTGAAGTTGCCGGTGGCATTGCTGGGGACCACCGGCGAAAAGCTCAGGCCCGTGGCCGGCGCGATGCTCTGCACGCGGCCGTGCAGCGGCGTATCCGGATAGGCGTCGACCATGATGACTGCGGGCTGGCCCGGGCGCATGCGGGTCAACTGCTTTTCGCGGAAGTTCGCCACCACATAGGCTTGCTGCAGCGGCACCACCGCGAGGATGGGCGTGCCGGGGCTGACGTAGGCGCCCACCCGCAGCGAGCGCCTGCCCACGATGCCATCGATAGGGGAGACGACCTGGGTATGCGACAGATTGAGTTGCGCCCGGTCCTTCAGGGCCTGCGCGCGCAGCAGCCCGGCCTGCGCGGCCTCGCGATTGGCTTGCAGCACTTCGCGCTGCTTGCGGGCGGCCTGCAAGGTGGCCGTGTGTTCGGCCTGGCGTGCCTGTGCCATGTCCAGACGGCTGCGGGCCTGTTCATAGGCCTGCTGCGTGCCGGCGCCCTCGCTGGCCAGCCTGCGGTGGCGTTGGGCTTCGCTTTCGGCATAGCGGATATCCGCCAGGTCGGCGCGCGTGACGGCGACGGCCTGCTCGATCACGGCCTGCTGGCGTTCCAGCGTTGCGGCCGCGTCCGACAGGCGCGCGCTGGCCACCGCGAGTTCGGCGCTTGCGGCCGCCAGCGCGGCCCGATGGTCGCGGTCGTCGATGCGTGCGAGCAGCTGGCCTTGCTTGACGGGCTGGTTGTCTTCGACCAACACGGCGTCGATGAAGCCGGATACCTGCGGCGCGACGATGGTGTGATCGGCGACGACGGTGGCGTCGTCGGTGGATTCGGTGGCGCCGGTGGCGGACCATGACCAGCCTGCATAGGCCAGCAGGGCCAGGGCGCCGAGGGCGCCGGCGCGTGGAAGGGGAGAAGTCAAGAGAGAGAAGGACATGATATGGACTCGATTTCAGGCCGCGGCGCGCGGAGGGTAGATCCGGGTCGCGACGAAGGGGATCAGCAGGATGAGGAGCACGGCGACGCCGGCCATGCACAGATAGAGATCGGCGGAGGTCAGCACGGCGGCCTGCTCCTGGATGCGGCGGGACAGCGCTGCCGCGCTTTCGCCTGCCGTGCTCAGCGGAAAGTTGCCCAGTTGGTCGGCCAGCATGCTGGAGTGGTAATTGCGGCGCGCGGTGGTCAGCGCGTCCAGCAGGCCGGTGGCGGCGACCGCGGCAAAGCCCTTGATGGTGTTGAACCAGGACGAGGCCCAGGGACCGTCCTGCGGCGCCAGGCCACCGGTGGCCAGCATCAGTAACGGGATCACGGCCATGGGCTGGGCGAAGATCTGCACGGCTTCGAGCAGGTAGAACTGCTCGCGCGACCAGACCGGCGTCAGTTGCGACCCGAGCAGGCAGGACAGCGCCAGCAGTCCGAGCCCAGCAGCCAGCACCCAGCGGCAATCCACCTGGCGCAGGTTGCACAGCGCGGCGACCAGCGGCAGCGCAATCAACTGCGGCAGGCCCATGGTCAGCAATACCGGCGCCGTTTCCAGCGGGCGATAGCCGCGCAATTGCGCCAAGAAAGTCGACGGAATCAGGATCACGCCCAACAGCACGATCAGCACGCCGCCCAGCGTCAGCAAGGCATGGCTCAGGTTGCGGTGGCGCAAGAGCTGGATCTTGAAGAACGGCAGGGGGTGGGACCATTCGTTGATCATGAACAGCACCATCAGCGCGCTACCGCCGCCCAGCAGCACGGAGATCAGCGGTGAGTTCAGCCAGTCCAGCCGGTCGCCCTGCAACAGGCCGATGACCAGCATGGACAACGCCGGCGCGCCCAGCAGCAGGCCGCGCCAGTCGAACAGACGCAGCCGTTCGAGCTTGAGCGGGTCCTGGGGCAGGCCGCGCCAGACGGCCCAAGCGGCGAGCGCCGCAGGGCCGACGATCAGCCAGAAGGCCCAGCGCCAGCCCAGCACCTCGGTGCAGAAGGCGGCCAGCGGTATGCCCAGGCTGGGGGCGAAGGTGGCGGTGAGGGCGTAGCCGCCCAGTCCGTAGAGCTTGATGCCTGGCGGCAGGAAACGCAGCGCCACTGTCATGAGCATGGGCGGCAGCGCGCCGCCCGCGAGCCCTTGCAGGGTGCGCAGGAGCAGCAGTACGGGCAGGTCGGGCGCAAACGGGCAGAGCGCGCCGAACAGCGCGAAGGCGGCCAGCGCCGCGACCGTGAAGCGGCGCAATGAAAACGTGACCGAGCACCAGGGCGCGAACGCCATGGCGCATACCGAGGCCGCGGCGTAGACGGCCACGAACCAGGTGCCCTGGTCGTAGCCGATGCCCAGCGCGCCGCGGATGTCCGGCAGCGCCATCTTGGTCACGTTTTCATTGAGCCCGGCGAGGATCACCGCCAGCAGCACGCCTAGCAATCCGGTCAGGATGCGCCAGCCGAAAGCCGCCGCGGCGGGCGGGGCGGGGGGAGCGGCGGCCGTCATGATTGTGGGCCGCTCCTGCCCGGGGATGAGGAAGACAACATGGAATAGCGTCCTTGGATAACAGGAGCTATTCAGTCTAGGTAGATGCGGGCGGCGGAAAAACCATTCCTGGATCAACCCACCCTTGCATGGGACGCAAGGGTGCGCGTGGCGCGGCGCAGGCGTGCGTAGAGGTTTTCGCGCGGCACAACCTTCGATTGCGCCGCGCGGGATTTATCCCGGCGGGCCGCCGAACGAATAATGCGGCACTCGTTAACCGCAGAGGATTTCATGAATACATTCCGACTCTCCGTTCTGGCGCTGAGCATGGCGCTCGTGGGCGCCGCCGCGCATGCCGAAGGCAAGACCCGTGAACAGGTGCGCGCCGAATTGATGGAAGCCAAGGCCGCCGGCCTGGTGACTTACGGCGAACAGCAATACCCGGTGGATCTGCCTCATGTCAGCACCAAGACCCGCCAGCAGGTGCGCGAGGAACTCGACGCCGCGCGCGCGGCGGGACTGGTCACGTACGGCGAACAGGACTATCCGCCCGCGCTGCCGTCGCAATCGGACCAGACCCGCGACCAGACGGTCGCGGAACTGCGCGAGGCGCGCACGCGCGGCCTGATGAAATCGGGCGAACTGGACTACCCGCCCGCCGTCAATTGATACCGTCGGCCTTGTCCGCGAAGTAGCGGGCAGGCGTCTTGCCCAAGGTCTTGCGGAACATGGTGATGAAGGCGCTGACGGACTCGTAGCCCAGGTCTTCCGCCGTGCGCTGCACCGACACGCCGGCGGACAGGCGCTGCAAGGCCTGGATGATGTGCATCTGCTGGCGCCAGCGGCCAAAGCTCATGCCGAGCTCCTGCCGGATCAGCCGCGCCAGCGTGCGCTCGCTCATGGCGACGCGGCGGCCCCATTGCGCCACCGTGCTGCGGTCGGCGGGATCGGCGTGCAGGGCTTCGGCGATCTCGCGCAGGCGCGGGTGTTCGGAAATGGGCAGGTGCAGTTGCTCGGCCGGCATGCGCGCCAATTGATCGACCAGCACCTCGGCCAGCTTGCGGTTGGGGGCCGTTGCCGTTTCCTCCGGGGGCAGGTCGGCTAGATAGGCCACCAGCTCGCGCACCAGCGACGAGATGGCCAGCGTGCAGCACTGCTCCGGCAGGCCCGGCGCGTCGGGCGGCACGAACAGGAAGCAGACGCGTCCGTTCTGCGTGACCCGGTTGCTGTGCGGCACGCCGCCAGGGATCCAGACGCCGCATTGCGGCGGCACCATCCACAGGCCCTGCGGCACCGAGCAGGTCACGCCGCCTTGCAGGGACAGCACCAGCTGGCCCATGGCGTGCCGGTGCGGCGGCGATTCCTGGTCGTTCTCGTCCGCATGCACGCGCATGGCATAGGTCCATTGCGAGCCGGTATCGGGATTGAAGAAGGGGGCAGGGTCGTCCAGGCGCTGCATCGAATGTGCTTTGACCGAATTTAGGGATAATTTGTCATTATCTCGAAATTCGGCGAGGACGGCGATGCTTAAGCTGACGGCATGAACTCGCATCCTCTCGCTTCCAAACACCCCGCCGCCAATCCCGTGTTGTTGATCGCGGGCATACTCTGCATGTCCATGGCGCTGCGCGCGCCCATTACCGGCGTGCCGCCGCTGACAGGTATGCTGCGCGAGCAGCTGGGGCTGAGCTCCATGGCCGCGGGCATGCTGATCACCTTGCCTTTGCTGGCCTTTGCCGTGGTGTCGCTGTTCGCCGCGGGCATGGCGCGCCGCCACGGCCTGGAGCGCAGCTTGTTTGCCGCCATGCTGCTGATCGCGGGGGGCATCCTGGTACGCACGCTGGGACCGGCCTGGAGCCTGTTCCTGGGTACCGCTGTCATCGGATCCGGCATCGCCATCGGCAATGTGCTGCTGCCCAGCCTGCTGAAGCGCGATTTTCCGCAGCAGCTCGCAAGCCTGACCTCGGCCTACGTGCTGACCATGAGCCTGGCCGCAGGCCTGGCGTCCGCTGTTGCCATACCGCTGGCGAACCTGTCCGACGCGACCTGGCGCTTTTCCACCGGCTGCCTGCTGCTGTTGCCACTGGCCAGCGCTCTGCTGTGGCTGCCGCAGCTGGCCAATCGCACCGCGCCCGCGGCATCCACGGCGCATGCGCCGCATGGACCCCGCCTGTGGCGCTCTGCGCTGGCGTGGCAGGTGACGCTGTTCCTGGGCATCAATTCATTCGTGTTCTATGTGGGCGTGAGCTGGCTGCCAGCTATTCTGCGTGACGCCGGCTATACGGCTGAACGCGCCGGTGCGCTGCATGGCCTGCTGCAGCTCATGTCGGCCGTCCCGGCGCTGTTCCTGGCCCCCGTGGTGCGGCGCCTGAAGGACCAGCGCGGCGCCGCCTTCTTCTCTGCCGCAGCCTCGTTCGTCGCGTTTGCCGGCCTGATCGCCGCGCCCGGCTGGGCGACGCTGTGGATCGTCCTGATGGGCCTGGGCACGGGCGGCGGCATTATCCTGGGCCTGGCATTCGTGGGCTTGCGCGCCAGCCATGCGCAGCAGGCGGCGGCGCTGTCGGGCATGGCGCAATGCGTCGGCTACCTGTTCGCCGCCAGCGGACCGGCGCTGGTGGGTACGCTGCACGACGCGCAAGGTGACTGGGGCGTGGCGCTGGGCCTGTGCGCGGCCTTGTGCCTGGCGATGGCGGCCGTCGGCCTGTATGCGGGCCGCGCCATCCAGATCGGGCAATACCGGGACGCTGCGCTCAAGCCTGTCCGGCCCGGCTTTTCCACAAGCGCACCAGCGGCTCGGGCGCGTCGGTCTCCGGCACGTCGAAGCTGATGTCCGCCACGTCGTCGCCTTCGTAGATGACCTCCACGTGGAAATAGCGTTGGTCGCCGCCCGCTTCGGCGCAGCGCGGGACGGCGACCGGGGCGGAGCGTTGCAGGGCGTCGCAGACTTCCTGCCGCAGGTCCGGCGGGCAGGTGACGAGATCGATGCTGCGCGGTTGCGCCAGCGCCGGCACATAGGCCAGTCCGCCTTCGCGGGTCAGGCGCACCAGCATCGCAAGGTCCAGGGAAGGCAGTTCGATCATGTCTGGACTCCCACGCCGGCCCAGGCCCGCGCGACGGCATCGCGCACGGCTGGACCATGGCGTTCCGCCGCTACCGCCAGCGTCAGTTTCGCGAACTGCGCGAAGTCGGCGTCGTGCCGCAGGCGCTTGTCGCACAGCGCGTCGTACCAGACGCGGCCCGCGCCGGCCCAGGCGGGGCCTTCCAGTGCGGTGGCCGCCAGGTAGAAGGCGCGGTTGGGAATGCCGGAGTTGATGTGCACGCCGCCGTTGTCGTTGGGCGTGTCCACGTAATCGCGCATGTGGGCGGGCTGCGGGTCCTTGCCCAGCAGGGGATCATCATAGGCGCTGCCAGGCTCGGCCATGGAACGCAGCGCGCGGGCGCGGATCTTGGGCATGAACAGACCGGCGCCCACCAGCCAATCGGCCTGGCGCGCGTCCTGTCCCAAGGTGTATTGCTTGACCAGCGCGCCGAACACGTCGCACAGGGATTCGTTCAGCGCGCCGGACTGGCTCTGGTACAGCAGGGCGGCCTCGGCATCGATCACGCCATGCGTGAGCTCGTGGCCGATGATGTCCACCGCGACCGTGAAGCGGTTGAACACTTCGCCGTCGCCATCGCCGAACACCATTTGCGCGCCGTTCCAGAAGGCGTTGTCGTAGTCTTCGCCGTAATGCACGGTGCCGACCAGCGGCAGTCCCTGGCCGTCGATGGAGTGGCGCTCGTAGATGTCCCAGAACAGCTTGTAGGTCGATCCCAGGTGTTCATAGGCTTCGTCCACGGCCGCGTCGCCGCTGGCGCGGGCGCCTTCGGCGCGCACCAGCTTGCCGGGCAAAGTGGTGGTGTTGGCCGCATCGTGCACGGCGCGCTGGGGCGTGCCGGCAGGCGCCGCCTTTTTCGGGCGGGCGGGCTTGGCGCGTGGCGGCTGCACCGCCATTTCGCGCAGGCTGCGCTGCTGCTGGTCGATGATCAGCGTCTTGACCGCGGGCATGCTGACCCGCGAGTCGGCGTGCTGCGCCAGTCGATCCAGCATGTAGGGGGGGATCACACCGATCAAGGGCGCGGATTCGGAAGGACGTGGCATGCGCGGTCTCCGTCGTGGACGCCGGGCCAGGGCCGCGGCGCGAGGCCATTCAACGGTAGCAGATAGGTCTGGCGCAGGGACGTAACAGTGTGCGGCCTGATGCTAGGAACTATGGACGCCGCGGCGCGGCAGCCGGCGCGCGTTTACGCCTAATTGAACACGCCCGTGAGTACGTCCGCCACGACGGCAGTGGCGATGGCGACGAGGATCAGGTCGCTGCCCGCGACGCGCCATTCGTATCCGGGATGCACGGGCAGGCGCGCCAGCATGGGGCCGGGCACCATCTTCTTGGCGATCCCCGGAGGCAGGGGCTTGCCGCGCGCCAGATTCTTGCGTATGCCCGGGGGCAGCGAGCCGTAGCCGGTAGCGCCCGCCTGCACGGCGTAGCTGCGCGCGGTGGAAACGGTGATGCCGGCGGTGCTGAGCGTGACGCTGACGCCGTTGTCCTGGCTCTGTTGGCCCTTGTTCTTGCCATTGCCGTTGCCCTGGCCGGCATGGTCCGGCTTGCCCTTGCCTTCGGGCGGCGCGGCATGCGCCGGCGCACCGAGCGCGACGGCACAGGCAAAGATGGCCACGATCATCGAACGTTTGCGGCGCATGGTTTCGGCTCCTGCTATGTAGAGGAGCCTAGCGTAGCGCCGTCATTGGGCAAGCGCTACTTTCGCCGGCGGATTCAATCGCAACAATCGCCACAATTCATTTGATCTTCCACTCGCGATAGAATCCCCTGCTTATTTTCCGGGGGGGAACGCACGATGAGGTATTTCCTGATCTTGGTTGGGGCGGCCGTGGTCGCCTATCTGCTGGCGCGCGGCATCGCCGCCGTGCTCTCGGACCGTAAACGTTCAAAATCAGAAAGGGATTCGAAGTGAAGCCGACAGATATCCAGATGGTCAAGACGATTGGTGCTGTAAAGCCGCGCGGTATCAAGATCGCGGTGATTACGGCGGTGTTGTTTGTGCTGATCCTGTTCCTGGCGTTCGATTCCTGGTTCCAGGTCGATCAGGGCGAGCGTGGCGTGGTGCTGCGCAACGGCAAGCTGGTGCGCGTGTCGGAACCGGGCCTGGATTTCAAGACCCCGTTCATCGACAACGTGATGACGGTGTCGGTGCGCGACCACACGTTCGTGTTTGAAAAACTGGAAGCCTACAGCTATGACCAGCAGCCGGCCACGCTGCGCGTGTCGGTGACCTACCGTGTGCCGCCCGAGCACGTGGCCGAGCTGTATTCGGAGTACGGCACCATCAGCAATCTGCAGATGCGCGTGCTGGAACGCAAGACGCCGGATTCGGTGAAGAACGTGTTCGGCCAGTACACCGCGGTGCGCGCCATCCAGGAGCGCCAGAAGCTGGGCCAGGACGTGAACTCGGCCGTGCTCAAGACGATGGAAGGCGCGCCGGTGCAGGTGGTGGGCGTGCAGATCGAGGAAGTCGGCTTCTCGCAGGCCTATGAACACTCGATCGAACAGCGCATGCTGGCGCAGGTGCAGATCGAGACGACCCGCCAGCAAAAGGAAACGGCGATGATCACGGCCGAGATCCAGGTGGTCAAGGCCAAGGCGGAAGCCGACGCGCGCCGCCAGCAGTTCACGGCCGAGGCCGACGGCATCCGCATGCGCGGCGACGCCGAAGCGGCCGCGATCCGCGCCAAGGCCGAGGCCCTGGCCGCCAACACCAATCTGGTGAGCCTGAACGCGGTGGAAAAGTGGGACGGCGTGCTGCCGGCCACGCAGGTTCCGGGCTCGGCGCTGCCGTTTATCGGCATCAAGTAGGCGCGGCGGGCGAGGGCTGCGCAGGCTCCGGCGGCGCAGCCTGCCGCCGGCGCGCGTAGTCCATGAGACTGTCGCCCGACAAAGCCTTGCTGTAGTACCACCCCTGCACGATGATTTCGGCGGGGGATGCCAGCGCCTTCAGCTGCTGGTCTGTTTCCACGCCTTCCACCACGATCTGCAGGTTCAGCGCTTCGCAAAAGCGCAGCAGGCCGTTCAGGACCAGCGCGCCCCTGTCGCTGTCTTGCGCCACGACGAAGCTGCGGTCGATCTTGACCGCGTCGATCTCGAACTGGTGCAGATAGCCCAAGGCCGAATAGCCGGTGCCGAAGTCGTCGATGTAGACCCGCGCGCCTATCGCGTGCAGGCGGTCGAAGGCGGTGTGCAGCGCCTGGGTATCCTCCACCAGCGCGTCTTCGGTCAGCTCCACCGAGATCTGCCCGCTGGCCTGCGCCAGCACCTTGATCAGCTTTTCCAGGTAGTCGCCGGACGTCAGCGTGCCAGCCGTGACGTTGATGGTCATCGGCAAGGCGAAGTCGCGCTTGCGCCATTGCAGGCATTGCTGCACGGCCTGCCTGGCCACCCATAGATCCACTTCCCGCATCAGGTCCGCCTGTGCGAGCCAGCGCAGGAACTCCACCGGCGTCTGCCGCGCGCCGTCGGGGCCGGTGGCGCGCAACAGGGCTTCGCAGCCGGTGCACAGTCCGCTGCGCAATGACACTTGCGGCTGGAATTCCAGATGGAAATCGTATTGGCTGATGGTGCGAATACGGCTGTTCTCGGCGTTGCGGCGCGCGCGGTCGGCGTAGGTCTGCACCACCGGATCGTGCGCGTACAGCAGCGATTCCTCTTGCAGCCGGGTGAAGGTGGTATCCAGCGATTTGAAGTAGACGGTGGCGCTTTCCTGGCGCTGACGTTCCAGCGCGACCACATAGGGCGCATACAGGCACACGCCTATCGCCACCAGCGTGAGCTGTAGCGCCACCCCGCCCAGATGGCCGCCAGCGGCGACATAGGCGTTGAACAGCACCGGCGAGGTCAGGGGCAGGGTGGTCGTCGCGGAGGGCAGCCAGCCTAGCTGCACCACGGCCAGCGCGAGGATGGCGTTGGTCACCGGCGCCAGGATGAACGGCACCAGCAGGCGCGGATTCAGGATCAGGGGCAGGCCGAACAGCAGGATTTCGTTCACGTTCAGGAGCGCCACCGGCAGGCTGGCCAGCGCCAGCACGCGCAGGGATTCGCTGCGCGCGAACAGCAGCATGGCCACCACCAGCGACAGCGTCGCGCCCGCGCCGCCGATGAAGACGAAAGCGCCCAGCAGCGTGCTGTTCAGGGCATACATGCCTTCGTAGCCGGCGGACTGGCTGGCGGAGTTCAGCATGGCCGCCTGGTCCATCACGCTCATCAGGGGGGCGAGGGCGTGGTAGCCGTGTATGCCGAAGAACCACAGCAGGGAGTTCAATCCCGCCATCAGGGCGCCCGAGGTGAACGGGCTGTCCAGCGATGCCAGGCTCAAGGGGATGTTGAATTGCGCCACGGCGGGGATCTGCAGCGCGGCGGACAGCGCCAGCACGACCAGGCTGGCCGTCAGCAGGCCGGGCACGACCATGTTCAGCGTGTCGCGGACGTTTTCAGTGATCAGCCCGTCCGGCGCCAGTTGGGTCCAGCGGCGGCGGTGCAGCCAGGCCATCAATGGCACGGTCAGCAGGGGCGAAACAATGGCGATGAAGAGCACAAGGGTGGCGGCCGCCTGGGGATAGGGCGCCATCAGGCCCTCGGCGATCATCACGTAGGACAGGCACAGGAACGCGGTCGGCAGATGCGGCACGCGGTGGCGGAACGACAGCATGTAGCCGATGGAGGTGCCCGCCAGGATCGGCATGATGCCTGAGAGCTTGTCGTGGACGCCGGTCAGCAGGTCCACCACGGAGGCGGGCAGCCCCAGTTGGCGGGCGACGACCGACAGCACCAGGAACAGCGCCGTGATCAGCAGGCAGGGCAGGGTCCAGAGCAGGCCTTCGCGTATGGCGCGCAAGCCGCTGGCGCCCGCCAGCGCGGCCAGCCGATCTTTTGGATAACGCATCAGGGCCAGTTTCGGCATGGCGGTTCGCCCCAGAGTCCGTGCAAGCGAAGATCGCCGCTCCCGTGTTTGTAAGAATATTTTGCTACATCCTAGCCCCGGTTTTCCAGGTTTAGCAATCGGCACCTATCAGAATGTCAGGGATTCCCCTCTATCAAGAATTGCAAAGCGGGCGCAAGGTGGCAGCACGGGCGCGAAGGGCCGCTATACGATCAAGGGGCTCGCCCGGTGCGCGGGACAACAAGCTTCAGATTGAGGAGACATGGATGTCTCAGTTGGATTGGACGTCCGGCGATACCAAGCCGGATCGGCAGGGCTACTACGAAACGCGGTTCGACACGGGATGCACGGTCATCACGCTGTACAGCGTGCTGGGTTGGATGCCGGTGAAAACGCCGGGCAACATGGTGAGCTGGCGGCCTTTGCCGCCCGCCGTCGAGAAGCAAGAGGCCGAACGCCACATACAGGAACTGCGAGAGGCGCAGAGCCACATCCCGATGGATTACTAGCTGGGCGAGCGGGGAAGCTCGCAAGAGTCATGGCACGCAGTTGCGATAATGAGAATTATTTGTAAAATTCGCGGCGTCGCCACCTTCGTTATCCGATCGGTTCATGTCCCGCTCTCCTCCGCCCCGCACCGGCTGGCTCGCCTACTATGACGAGCTGGTTGGGGTATGGAGCCGGCGGGTCGGCAACAGGCATGACGCGGAGGACGCGGCGCACGATGCCATCGAACGCCTGCTGAAGGCGGACGCCAGCGTCGCGTTGAAGGCGCGCAGCTACTTGTTCCAGGCTGCCGGGCATCGCTTGATCGACCGCTGGCGCCGGCAGGAACGGACCGAGCATGTGCCGCTGGACCTGCTGGACGAAGCCGACCAGCCTGCCTGGACCGACCCGGAATCCCCGGTGCGCGCGTCGCGCCTGGCCGATGACCTGGCCCAAGTCCTGGCAGAATTGCCGCCCAAGTGCCGTGAAGCCTTCGTCCTGAATCGCATCGAAGGCTGGACGCAGGCCGAGGTGGCTCAGCATATGGGCCTGTCCAAGAACATGATCGAACGCTACGTCATGCGGGCGATCGAATTCGTGCGCGACCGCATGCGTGAACACAATCCATGACGATGCCGTCCACCCCTGACCCCCGCGAGCAGCTTGCGGCCGATACGGCGGCGCAGTGGTTCGCCCGCTGGCATTCGGGCGAACTGACGCGCCGCCAGCGACGCGACTTTGCCCGGTGGCGGCGCGACCACCCCGAGGCCGCGCGCGAATTCGACCGCATGCAGCAGTTGGGGCGGGCGGCTGCCGGACTGTCCCGCGATCAAGTCCGGACGCTGCTCGGAGGGGAGGTCCCGCCGCGACCCAGGCCGCAGCGCCAGGGCCGTCTTGCGCTGCGCTTTGCCGCGGGCTGTGCGGCCTTGGGCGCAGCCGCGCTGGTGGCTTGGTGGAGCCTGCCGGCAGAGGTGCCGGCGTACACCGCAACGCTCAGCGCGGAACGCGGTGAACGCCGCCAGGTGACGCTGCCTGATGGTTCCATGCTGGAGATCAATGGCGCCACGCGCGCCGACGTAAGGCTTTATGCGGAACGGCGGGAAGTGGCGCTGGACCGTGGCGAGATCCTGTTCACCGTTAGTGCCGATGCGGCCCGTCCATTCATCGTGCGGGCCGGCAGCGGCGTGGTCCGCGTGACCGGCACGGTCTTCGATGTGCGGCGCGATGAAGAGCAGGTGGCGGTGCTGGTGGCGTCCGGCACGGTGGAGGTGTCGGGCGGCCGCTGGTGGAACATGGGCCATGCCGTGCTGCGAGGGGGGGACGGCATCCGTGTGCCGGGCAGCGGCGCGATCGGCGTGCCTGCGCCCACCGACGTCCAGAGCGCGATCGCCTGGCGCGAAGGGCGGGTGGTGTACAAGAACGCGCCGCTGGCCGAGGTGGTGCGGGATATGAACCGCTACTTGTCCACGCCATTGCGGCTGGCGGACGACAAGGTGGGGCGCTTGCGGGTGTCGGCGTCATTCAGCCTGGATCGCCCTGAAGCCCTGGTCGACGCCTTGCCGGCGGTGGCGCCTGTAAAGCTGACGCCGGGACCGGACGGCGCCCTCGACATCAGCGCCAGGTAGGTCCTGCGCCACAGTTACAAAATAAATGAGAATGGGATTCAGGTTTATCTTGGGCTGATTCGTTCTACGAAGGAAGGCGGCAGCCGCCGCGTTTCCATTTCGGGAAACGTTCCCCGTATCGTCGAACAGAACAGCAGGTACTTGTGACTATTCCAGCAGCCCGGCATTTCCCCGTGGCCACGCGTTTCGCGTGCGCGTCTCCCCGTTTCATGCTTTCTTCCTTGGTGTTGGCCTTGAGCCTGGCGACGGCAGGTGCGCCCGCGAGCGCGTGGGCCCAGGCACCTGCCGTGTCGATCGATATCGCGGCACAGCCGCTGGGAGATGCCTTGATGCAATGGGCGGCGCAAACCAAGGTGCGTGTCTTCTACGCGCCCGAGGTGGTGGCCGGAGTCAGCAGCAAGGGCCTGCGCGGCAGGCTGGAGCCGGAGGAGGCGTTGCGCAGCCTGCTGCAGGGTTCGGGCGTGACCTACCGCTGGCAGGGCGACAGCATCATCCTGTCGCGCGATGGCGGCGTGGCCAGCCTGGCGCCGGTCACGGTGCTGGGCAGCATGAATCCGGCGGTGACCGAAGGCACAGGTTCCTATACGACGCCCGCTTCGGCCGCAGCCACCGGGCTGACCCTGTCCTTGCGCGAAACCCCGCAGTCCGTCAGCGTCGTGACGCGTCAGCGCATCGATGACCAGAACCTGCGCTCGCTGGACGAGGTGATGGGCAATGTGGTTGGCGTGCAGGTGGTCAGCGAAGATACCGATCGCACCGATTTCTGGTCGCGCGGCTTCTACATCGACAGCCTGCAGTACGACGGCGTACCCACCACCATCGGCCTGTCGATGTATGGCGAATCCGACAATGATTCGTTCATCTACGACCGCATCGAAGTCGTGCGCGGCGCCACCGGGCTGATGACCGGTGCGGGCAACCCGGGCGCTTCCATCAACCTGGTGCGCAAACATGCCAACAGCCGCGAATTCACCGGGATGGTCAGCGCCGGTGCGGGTTCGTGGAATCAATACCGGGGCACGGTGGACATGTCCACGCCCTTGAACCAGGAAGGCACCGTGCGTGCGCGCATGGTGGCGCTGTATCAGGGGCGCGATTCCTATATCGACCTTTATCATGCGAACAAGAAGGTGTTCTACGGTGTCATCGATGCCGATCTGACGCCATCGACCCGGCTGAGCGTGGGGGCGGATTATCAGGACAAGCGTCCACGCGGATCCACCTGGGGCAGCCTGCCCGTGGTGTTCAGCGACGGCACGCCGACCGACTGGCGGCGTTCCAAGACCACGGCGGCGGATTGGACCTACTGGCACACGACCAACCAGACGGTGTTCGCCACGCTGGAGCATCGCTTCGCCAACGATTGGGAAGTCAAGGCCGACTGGTCGCAGCGTAAAAGCAAGTACGACGCCAAGCTCCTGTACTTGTACGGCGATCTGGATCAGGCAACGGGAACGGGCCTGGCGGCACTGCCGGGGTACTGGAATTCCTACGCGCAACAAACCTCGCTGGACCTGCAGGCCACGGGGCCGTTCAGCCTGCTTGGCCGCAAGCATGAACTGGTGGTGGGCGCCATGCGCAGCCGCTACGGCGAGGACTTCTACCGTTATGGTTTCGACCGCGCTTCGCTGGCGGACACCGGCAACTTCTACGAGTGGGACGGATCGTACGCGCAGCCGACCTGGACCGAGGCCAGCCTGCGCGATACGGTCACGCACCAGCGCGGCGTCTATGCCGCGGCGCGGTGGTCGTTGACCGACAACCTGACCGCCATAACCGGCGGCCGCTACGCGACCTGGGAATCGAAGTCGCCCACGCGCGATCAAAAGGACTCCCAGTTCATTCCATACGCTGGCCTGGTGGTCGACCTGAACGACACCTACTCTGCGTACGCCAGCTATACCGACATCTTCCAGCCGCAGGACAATCGCGACAGCAGCGGCAACTATCTGGACCCGGTGCAGGGCCAGAACTACGAGGTGGGCCTGAAGGGCGAATACCTGGACGGCAGGTTGAATGCGTCCGTTGCGCTGTTCAAGGTCAAGCAAAGCAAGGTGGCGGTGCTGGACGGCGACAAGCTGGTGCCAGGCACGCCGGATCAAGCCTACACGACCGCCGATGGCGTCACCACCAAGGGCATCGAGCTGGAAGTGAGCGGACAACTGGCGCAGGGCTGGAACGCCTATGCCGGCGGCACCTACTACACCAGCCGCGACGCGCAGGGCGTATCGGTCAATCCCGAGCGTCCGCGCGCGGTGGCCAGGTTGTTTACGACTTACCGACTGCCGGGGGAATGGAGCCGTCTGACGGTGGGCGGCGGCGTCAACTGGCAACTGTCGAGCTATTCCGAAGTCAGCGCTGGCGACAACATGGTCACGGTCAAGCAGAAGGCCTACGCGATCTACAACCTGATGGCGCGCTACGACTTCAATTCACGCCTGTCCGCGCAGATGAACCTGAACAATCTGTTCGACAAGAAGTACTACCTGGGCGGCGTCGGCAACCAGGTCTATTACGGCGAACCCAGAAGCGTGTTCGTCAACCTGACTGCCAAGTTCTGATTGTGAAGCGCGCGCCGGGGGGGGCCCGGCGCGGTTTGCGGCGTGCCGCCGCGGGCTTCCAGCCATGGTTCTTGTAAAGAGGCCGAAGATAATTATAATTGCGAATCATTTTCATTAAGTGGGAACGTCTGGCCGCGACGCCCGGGCGCACCATCATGCCATCCTCTACCTTCGCTCCTCGCGCCGAGGTGCAATCGGTCTATCAGGCTCACCATCAATGGTTGCGCAGCGTGCTGCAACGCAAGCTGGGCAATGTGTCCGACGCGGCCGACGTGGCGCACGACACGTTTGAACGGCTGATCCGCGCCGACCTTCGCGAACCGCTGAACGAACCGCGCGCCTATCTGCGCACCATCGCCACGCGCTTGCTGATCGGCCGGGCCAGGCGAGCCGCGCTGGAAGCGGCCTATGCCGAATCGGTGGCGTTGCAGCCGGTGGCGGTGGAGCCCTCGGTCGAAGCGCGCGCCCTGATCCTGGAAGCCTTGGAACAGGTTTGCGAACTGCTCGACAGCCTGCCCATGAACAGCCGCCGGATCTTCCTGATGGCGCAGGTGGACGGCATGTCCTATGCCGAAATCGGCGAGCGGCTGGGCCTGACGCCCAACGCCGTGCAGAAGTCCCTGGCCCGCGCGCTCGTGCATTGCTACACGGCCGTCTACGGTTGAGGCCGGGCCGGATGGAAAACGCCAAGCTGCTGCGGCCGCATGCGCCGGAAGCGGGAACCGTCGATCCCAAGATCGTTCGCCAGGCCGCCGATTGGTGGTCGCGGCTGCGCGAGGACGCGACCGACGAAGACCGCAGGCGTTTTGAAAACTGGCGCCTTGCGCAGCCCGCGCACGAGCTGGCCTGGCAACGGCTGAACGCCTTGACGC
This sequence comes from Achromobacter sp. FW305-C-30-7, assembly GCF_058783105.1. Lineage (NCBI taxonomy): Bacteria > Pseudomonadati > Pseudomonadota > Betaproteobacteria > Burkholderiales > Alcaligenaceae > Achromobacter > Achromobacter sp. FW305-C-30-7. The sequence goes on from NZ_JBYSYI010000001.1 coordinate 1,216,354, forward strand.
GCGATGTGGCGGCGGGCGTCGCCGGAGCCGGCGGCGAGGTGGCCGCGCGCACGCTACGGCAAGCGCCGTTGATCCAGTCGCGCCGCAACGCCATCCGCTGGATGGTGTCGGCGGCCGGGCTGGGCCTGGGCGGTTGGGGCGTGAGCCAAAGCGGCGCCGTGCGTGCGCTGTCGGCAGATATGCGGACCGGCACCGGCGAGCGGCGCGCAGTGACGCTGCCGGATGGCACGCTGCTGGAACTGAACACCGCCAGCGCGGTGGACCTGCGCTACACGGCGAGCCGGCGCGAACTTGTCCTGCTGGAAGGCGAGATCCAGGTGACTACCGGGCGCGATCCGCTGGGCCGGCCTTTCACGGTGCGCACGCGCGCCGGCGTGCTGACGCCGGTGGGCACGCGTTTCGTGGTGCGCGGTCTGGAAGATGGCCGCATCCGGGTGGCGGTGCTGGAAGGCGCGGTGGACGTGCGCGGCCTGGATCCGAACGACTCGGCGCGGCGGGTGCCGGCCGGTGGGCAGGCGGAGTTCTCGGCCGCTGGCGGCTTTGCCGCCGGGCCTCTGGAAGCGGCTAGCTCGGCATGGCTGGACGGAATGCTGATCGCCGACGAGATGCCGCTATCGGACTTTCTGCGCGAACTGGGACGTTATCGTCCGGGCCGCTTGAGTTGTTCGGGCGAGGCGGCCGGCCTGCGCGTGGTGGGGGCGTTTCCGCTGGCGGACAGCGACCAGGTGCTGGCCATGCTGCAGGAAGTCCTGCCGGTGCGCGTGCGCCGCTATACCCGCTACTGGGTCACGGTGGGACTGGCGTGATTCGTGCGCGGCCGGACTATTTTGTAACAGCGGCGGCGGATATTCCGATCTCGCGCTTCATGTAAAGAATGCAGCCGGTCTTCAGGCTGCGCCGATTCTTCATGAGCCAGGGAACCCATTCATGTCTTCTCGTCTAGTCCGCGCCGCGGCCCTCGTCCGCCTTCCCTTGCCGCGCACGGCCTTGAGCGCCGCGCTGCGCTGCGCCCTGCCTGGCGTGATGGCCGTCGCCTTGTGGCCGGCGGCCGCGTTTGCCCAGACGCCGGCGTCCGGACAGCGCGTCGTTGCCTTCAGTATCGAAGCAGGCCCGCTAGGCGCGGCGCTGGGCGCGTTCGGCGTGCAGGCCGGCGTCATGGTGGCGTCCGATCCCGCGTTGACGGCGGGCGCGGCAACGGGAGGCGTGACGGGTTCCTATGCTGTCGACACGGCGCTGCAACGTCTGCTGGCCGGCACCGGGCTGGAAGCCGTGGCCCGCCCCGAGGGCGGCTACCGCCTGCGACCAGCGGCGGCGGCGGGGGCGGCCGCGACCTTGGCGCCGGTCACGGTGACAGGCAGCTACGCCACCACCACGGATGGCACGGGCTCCTACACTTCGCCGGCCGTCACCATCGGCAAGACGGCGCAGGCCCTGAAAGACATTCCGCAATCCATCACCGTGCTGACCCGGCAGCGCATGGATGACCAGGACATGGTCAGCCTGCCGGACGCGGTGAACAACACCACCGGCATGGTGGGCGTGCAGGGCGTGGGATCCGGTGTAGCGATCAACGCCCGCGGCTTCCCCGTGGACCTGCTGCAATATGACGGCGTGTCCTTGCTGCGCAACAGCTACAGTCTGGGCAACTGGGAGCAGGACTCGCTGGTGTTCTACGACCGCGTGGAAATCCTGCGCGGCGCCGCCGGCCTGCTGCAGGGCGCGGGCAGCCCGGGCGGTGCGATCAACCTGGTGCGCAAGCGCGGCGGGGCGGAGCCTGCGGTGGTGGTAACGGCCAAGGCCGGCTCCTGGGATCACTACGGCCTGCAGTTGGACGCGGGCAGTCCCTTGAACGAATCGGGCACCTTGCGCGGCCGCGTGGTGCTGGATGAAGATCAAAGCCATTCCTACATCGACTATGTGTGGGAAAAGACGCGCAACCTGTACGCCGCGCTGGACTATGACATTAGCGATGACACCACGGTGGGCATCGGGATCAGCAACCGCTACAGCCGCTCGCGGCCGATGTTCGTGGGCTATCCCCGCTACGCGGACGGAGGCGATATCGACCTGCCGCGTTCGACCTTTACGGGTTCGACCTGGAACCGGGCGAAGAACGACCAGACCATTTTTTACGCCGACCTGGCGCACCGCTTCAACGACGCATGGCGCTTCAAGATGGTCGGCGTCGCCATGAATGAAAAGAACACGACCGTGCATCAGCGCGTCGCGGATGCCGTGCAGCCGGACGGCAGCGGGCTGTCCTATGGCGATTTCGGCGTGGACTTCCACAGCAAGCAGCGCGGGCTGGACATGTCGGTCAGCGGCGACTTCACCGCCCTGGGGATGAAGCAAGAGGTCGTGGTCGGCGCCAACTATTCCAAGCTGACCACGCAGGACCGATTCACGCGCGTCTGGCAGGACGGCGGCAATATCTTCGATATCGACCACCATCGTCCGTGGCAGGACATCGACACCATTGCCCAGGCCAGCGGCTATGACTCGCGCAGCGCCTACGACATCCGCCAGAAGGGCATTTACGGCACCTGGCGCGTCAAGCCCACTGAATCCCTGGCGCTGATCGGCGGCGGGCGCATCGGCTGGTACGACTACACCTATAGCGGCGGCGGCAGCGCCACCACGTCCAGCACCTCGGGACGTTTCATTCCCTACGCCGGCCTGGTGTATTCGCTGAGCGACAACTGGTCGGCCTATGCCAGCTACACAACGGTGTTCGAACCGCAGACCGAGCGCAGCGTAGCGGGCAGCCTGCTCAAGCCCATCGAGGGCAACAACTACGAAATCGGCGTCAAGGGCGAACTCGCGGACGGCCGCGTCAATACGCTGTTGGCGCTGTTCCGCTACGACCACAAGAACCGCGCGGTCAACGACTACGACGCCGGCTTTGCGTGCGATGGCTGGTATTGCTCGCGCGCGGCGGGCAAGGTGCGCAGTCAGGGCCTGGAGGCCGAGGTCTCGGGCGAAGTGGTCAAGGGCCTGGAGCTGTACGCCGGCTACACCTACAACACCACCAAGTATCTGGACGACCCCGACAACCAGGGCAAGGTCTTCAATACCTGGACGCCCAAGCACATGCTGCGCCTGTGGGCCAACTACAGGCTGCCGGGTTCCTTGAACCGCCTGAGCGTGGGCGCCGGCGTCAACACGCAGACGCATACGATCAGTTCGGACCGCAAGTTCACCATGGCCGGATTCTCGATCTGGAATGCGCGGCTGGGTTATCAGGCCACGCCGGAACTGAGCATCGGGCTGAACCTCAACAATGTGTTCGACAAGAAGTACTACGTGCCTTCGTACAACACGCTCAGCAGCAACAATTACTACGGCGAGCCCCGCAACGTGATGCTGACGCTGCGCTACGCGCCCAAGCTGTAGGCGGCCATGGCGCCCGAGGTGGGCGAGGCCGGGCGCGTACATACGATAGAATATGAATGGTTCCTATTTACATTCTATTGCCAGGTGCGCCTTGCCCACGCCCGATTCCCCGCCCGCCGATCCCGTCGCGAAGCTCTATCGTGACCATCACGGCTGGCTGTCGGTCTGGCTGCGCAAGAAGCTGGGCAATTCCTTCGACGCGGCGGATCTGGCCCACGATACCTTCGTGCGCTTGATGGCCGGGCGGCGCCGGACGGAAGCAGGCGCCGAGCCGCGCGCGCTGCTGACTCATATCGCGAAGGGACTGGTGGTGGATCACTGGCGCCGCCACGCGCTGGAAGAGGCTTATCTGGCCGCCGTCGCGCAACTGCCCGAGCAGGAAGCGCCTTCGCCGGAGGCCCGCGCCTTGATCCTGGAGACCCTGGGCGCCATCGACGCCGCGCTGCGCAAGCTATCCGCCAAAACCCGCGAGATCTTCCTGCTGTCGCAATTCGAGGGCATGGGCTATGACGCGATCGCGCAGGGCCTGGGCGTGTCGCTATCCACCGTCAAGCGGCATATGCAGGCGGCGCTGACCGCTTGCCTGATCGCCAGTCAGACCGACCTGTGATCGATCCCGCCATCCTGAAGGAAGCGGCCGGCTGGCTGGTGCGCTTTCAATCCGAGACCTTGTCGCCGTCGGACCGCGAGGCGTTCGACCGCTGGCGCGCACGCAGCGCTGCGCATGCCGCCGCCTGGCAGCGGGCCGAGGACATGTTGCGCGGCTTCGGGCAGGTCCCGCCGAGGATTGCCGGAGATACCTTGCGGCGGCTGGATCGTCCGGGACGCCGGCAGGCGCTGCGGGCGCTGGCCGGCCTGCTGGTGCTGGGGCCTGCGGCCTGGCTGGGCGGACGCGAGCTGCCCTGGCGGGAATGGAGCGCGGATGCGCGCACCGCGACCGGCGAGCAGCGCCGCATGGAACTGGCCGACGGCACGCAGCTGGTGCTCAACACCGCCAGCGCGGTGGACATCGACTACACCGCGCAACAGCGCACGCTATGGCTGCGGGCAGGCGAAATCCTGCTGACCACGGGCCGCGATGCGCCGCAGCTGCAGCGGCCCTTTGTGGTCCAGACCGCGCAGGGAGCAATCCGTGCGCTGGGCACGCGCTTCATGGTGCGCGACGAAGGGAGCGTTGTGCGCGTGGCGGTGTTCGAGGGAGCGGTGGAGATCCGGCCCATGTCGGCAGGAGGCAGCGCCACGGTGCTGCCGGCCGGACAGCAGACCGTCTTCAATGGGCGCGAGGTACAGCCCCAGGCGGCGGTGGACGCGACGGCGGCGTCCTGGGAGCAGGGCATGCTGGCCGCGCGCAACTGGCGGCTGGCGGACCTGGTGGATGAACTGGGGCGGTATCGGCGGGGCGTGCTGCGCTGCGATCCGGCGGTGGCGGGGCTGCGGGTGTCGGGGGCTTTTCCCTTGAACGACATCGATGCCAGCTTGCGGCTGCTGGAAAAAACCCTGCCCGTGAGGGTGAGCCGGATCACGCCGTACTGGACGACGGTTGCTCCGCGCGCCGGCGTTACAAACTAATCGCGAATGGGCTGACACTTTTTTCTGCTTCGTCCGGTGTACCGGGTGAACCGGCGCGTACCGCGCGCCACCCCGACCCTTACGAAGGATAGCTTCATGGTTTCCCGCAACTCCCGTTCGCCACGCCCGGCTCGTGGAACAACCGTTTTGCCGCCCCTGGCGGCGGTGGCCCGGGCCGTCGGCATGGGACTGGCGCTGTTGGCCGCGGCGGGGGCGGCGGCGCCTGCCACGGCCGCCGAAGCCGTCAGCGTCGCGGCGCGTAAATCCTACGCGATTCCGGCGGGACCCCTGGGCGACGCGCTGGCCCAGTTCGCCGCGGCTGCGGGGGTGCCGCTGTCGTTCGATCCGGCGCTGGTGTCGGGGCTGCGCAGCAACGGGCTAGACGGCGCCTATACCGTGAAGGAAGGCTTCTCCCGTTTGCTGTCGGGGTCGGGCTATGCCTTGTCGGAGCAGGGCGGCGGCGCCTATTCCCTGCGCAAGCTGTCTTCGGGACAGGATGAATCGGCGACCGTGCTGCCGACGGTCACCGTCGCCGGCGCCAGCGCGACCCCGTTCGCCTTGCCAGCCGAATACGAGGGCGGCCAGGTAGCCAGGGGCGGACGCCTGGGCCTGCTGGGCAATCGCGACGTGATGGACACGCCGTTCAACGTCACCAGCTACACCTCGGAGCTGTTGGCGAACCGCCAGGCGGTAACCTTGGCCGACGCGCTGAACGTTGAACCTTCGGTGCGCTTCACCGGCCAGATCGGCGGCGTGACCGATTCGTTCTACATCCGCGGCTTTCCCATCGGCGAAGGCAATCTGGGCGAGATCGCCTTTGACGGGGTCTACGGCGTGGCGCCCAACTATCACGTCTTCACCGATTACATCGAACGGGTCGAAGTGCTGAAAGGGCCGGCGGCGCTGCTGTACGGCATGTCGCCCAATAGCGGCGTGGGCGGGGTGATCAACATGGTGCCCAAGCGGGCGCTGCCGGAGGACCTGAGCCGCGTGTCCGCCGACTATGTGGGCGATTCGCAATTCGGCGCGCGCGCGGACCTGAGCCGCCGCTTCGGCAAGGATGGCGAATGGGGCGTGCGCATCAACGGCATGCACCGCCAGGGCGATACGCCGCTGGACAACCTGTATTCGCGCACCGACATCGGCGCCTTGTCGCTGGACTACCAGGGCGAACGGCTGCGCGCCTCGCTGGACCTGCTGACGCAGAATGAGAAGATCGACGCGCCCACGCGGCCTTTCCTGGTGGCCGCCGGCATAGACGTGCCGCATGCGGCGGACGGACGGCGCAACGCCACCCAGCCCTGGGGCTGGTGGAAGTCCGATGGCCAATCGGCGCTGCTGCGCGTCGAGTACGACATCAGCGACCGCCTGACGGTTTTTGCCGACGCTGGCGGCTCGGACACCGATGTTTCGCGCCTGTCGGACCAGACGCCCACCATCGTCAACGCGGCCGGCGATACGGTGGTCACGCCAAACAACTTCCGGTTCGAGGTCAACCGCAGCACCTACAACGCGGGGCTGCGCGCCAAGCTGGATACGGGCCCGGTGCGCCACGCCATCAGCTTCATGGGCAGTCTGTACAGCGACCGGAACAAGCAGGCCAGCGTGTTGGGCACGCCGCTCACGTCCAACATCTATCATCCGATCACGCGCCCGGAGCAATACATTCCAGCGCCTGCCTATGTGCCAAAGATTTCGTCATCGGACCTTTCCGGCCTGGCGCTGGCCGATACGCTCAGCATCCTGGACGAGCGCGCGCAGCTGACCCTGGGCGTGCGCCAGCAGCGCATCGAATCGCGCAACTTCAACGCCACGACCGGCGCGCGCACCGTCAGCTATGACGAGAGCGCGACCACGCCGCTGGCGGGCATCGTGGTCAAGCCCTGGAGCAATGTCTCGCTGTACGCCAACTACATCGAAGGCCTGAGCAAGGGCGATGTGGCGCCGGCCACCGCGTCCAACGCGGGCCAGGTGTTCAAGCCCTATAAGGCCAGGCAAAAAGAGGTGGGAGTGAAGGTGGACCTGGACGGCGCCATGCTGACCCTGAGCGCCTTCGAGATCACCAAGCCCAGCGGCCAGCTGACCAACGGCGTGTACGGCGCCGACAGCGAGCAGCGCAACCGCGGTCTGGAACTGAACCTGGCCGGCGAACCATGGCGCGGCCTGCGCCTGCTGGGCGGGGTGACCTTGCTGGACGCGGAACTGACGCGCGCCGGCAATAGCGCCGTGGTGGGCAACCGGCCCGTGGGCGTACCCAAGGTGTCGCTCAACCTGGGCGCGGAATGGGATACGCCATGGGTCGCGGGCCTGACCTTGACCGGCAGCATGATGCACACCGGCAGCGAGTACATCAATCAGGCCAACACGCAGTCGGTGCCTTCGTGGACCACGTTCGATCTGGGCGCGCGCTATGCCGCCAAGGTCTACGGCAAGGACATCACGCTGCGGGCGAATGTGGTCAACGTCTTCAACCGCGCCTATTGGTCGGGCGTGGCGTCGTACGGCACGATTTCCCAGGGCGTGCCGCGCACGCTGATGCTGTCGGCGTCGATGGACTTCTGAGCGGAACTTGCCGGCCTAGGACGCCAGGATGCCGCTGATGCGGGCCAGGTTGTCCAGCGTGCTGCGCAGATGGCTGGCCAGTTCCGCTGAGGCCTCTTCGTTGCGCTCGCGTTCCAGCAGGTCGAGGATGGCCAGGTGCTGATCGCAATGTTGCTGGTAGCGGCTGCGGTCCTGCATGGAGCGGTAGGACAGCAGCCGGCGCACGCGGTTGACGCGCTTGATGGCGTCGATGAAGAAGGGATTGCCCGAGGCTTCCACCAGCGATTCATGAAAGCGCACGCCGCGCTCATGCAACTGGTCCGCGGTGTCGGTGGCGATGCCGCCGTCCAGCAGGTGCTTTTCAGCGGCGCGGCAGCGCGCCAGCACTTGTTTATCGATGCGAAAGCCCGGTTCCAGCAGCGCCGCCGGCTCCAGCGCCAGGCGCAGGCGGTAGGACTGCAGCAGGCTGTCGGGCGTGGTCATCATGGACGAAAACTCCCAGCCATAGCCCGGTCTGCGCTCGGCCCAGCCTTCCTGCGCGATGCGGCCTAGCAGGGCCTGCGTCTGCGCCGCCGTCAGGCCATAGCGCGCGCGCAGCAGCGCCTCGCTGCACTGCATGGGCAGCGCGCCGCGCAGCAGCTCGTCGGCCAGCTTGAAGTAGCTGTGCGTGACGATGTCGTCCACGGCGGGCGGCGCCAGGTCCTCATGCGCTTGCGCCAGCGTCGCGTGATCCTGCGCCAGAAAATAGCCGCGGTTGGGCTTGCGCGAAACGACGCCGCGTTGCTCCAGGATGTCCAGCGCGTCGTTGACGGGCGAGCGCGACAGCCGCAGCCGGTCGGCGAGCTTCTGCGCGGTCAGGTGCGCACCCGCGGGCAGGCGGTCTTCCTGGATCAGGGCCAGGATTTTCGCGGCGGTATTGGTTTGGGCGCTCATGCGTGGCGGGCGGCGGAATGGATGGTGTCCGAGAGGATAGCGGGAATGACGCCGCCCATGCGCAGCAGCCTGACTTCCAGCCGGGTCTCGACCGCTGCCGTGGCCTGTAGCGTTTCGACGGCGCCGCCTGCGCGCAGGATGCGCACCGCCACGGCCATGCGCGGCGCCAGCGCGACGGCCTGGGCGTCGATCTCGATCCGGTCGCCGGGCCGGACCCGCAGCGTGGCCGGCGTGACGCCCGCAGGCAGGCGCAAGGGCAGGATGCCCATGCCTATCAGGTTGGAGCGATGGATGCGTTCGAAGCTGACCGCCAGCACCGCGCGGATGCCCAACAGCCGCTGGCCCTTGGCGGCCCAGTCGCGTGAGGAGCCCGTGCCGTAGCGTTCGCCCGCCACCAGGACCACGGGTTGGCCGGCCCGGGCATAGCGGCCAGCGGCCTCCCAGATCGGCTCCACCCGGCCGCTGGGCGCGTGCAGCGTGTGGCCCACCGGCGCGCCGGGGCAAAGCAGATTGACCAGGCTCTTGCTGTAGAAGGCCGCGCGCAGCATCACCTGCCAGTTGCCGCGCCGCGAGGCGAATACGTTCAGGTCGTTGCGGTCGTCGCCGCGTTCGACCAGGAAGTCGGCGATCGGGCTGTCCGGCGGTATGGCGCTGGCGGGCGACAGATGATCGGTGGTCACATCGTCGCCCAGCACCAGCAGCGGATGCGCCGTGTAGCGGCCCAGTTGGCCGGCCTCGTCGACGCTGGCGAAGGGCGGGCGGCGCAGGGCGGTGGAGGCCGGGTCCCAGGGAAAACGCGCCGAGTCCGGCGATTGCAGGGCCTGCCATGCCGGGTTGGCGCTGGCGATCTGGAAGGCGTGGCGGTAATCCGCCGGTTGCTGACCGGCGGCCAGCGCGGCGTCGATGTCGGCGTCGTTGGGCCAAAGTTCGCGCAGATGGATGGCGCGGCCATCGGGTCCAGTTTGCACGGGTTCGCGGCTCAGGTCGCGTTCGGCATCGCCGGCCAACGCGAACGCGATGACTAGCGCTGGCGACATCAGGAAGCCCAGGTCCAGGTCCGGATGGATGCGGCCGGCGAAGTTGCGGTTGCCGGACAGCACCGCCACGGGATGGACCGAGCCGGCCGCCATGGCCTCGCGCACGGCTTCAGGCAGGGGGCCGGAATTGCCGATGCAGGTAGTACAGCCGTAACCCACGATGTCGAAGCCCACGGCGGCCAGATCGTCCAGCAGCCCGGCGCGCGCGAGGTATGCGGCGGCCGCGGGCGAACCCGGGGCCAGCGAGGTCTTCACCCAGGCGGGTACGCGCAGGCCGGCTTGGCGCGCCTTGCGGGCCAGCAGGCCGGCGGCGGTCAACAGGCGTGGATCGGAGGTGTTGGTGCAGCTCGTGATGGCTGCGATCGCGATGGCGTGGCGGGGCAGGCCGCCAGCGGCGGCCGAGGGCGTGAAGGCCAGTTCCTCCAGGATCGCCCTGGTGTGGCCGTAGGGATGCAGGTCTTGCGGCCGCTTGGGGCCCGCCACATGCATCTGCACGCGGTCCAGCGCGATGTCGACGACGCGGGTGTAGCGCGGTTCGGCGGCGGGGTCGTAACCGATGCCGGCGTGTTCGGCGTAGGCCTGGATCTGCGCGATCAGCGCCTCGGGCCGGCCTGTCTGGCGCAGGTACGCCAGCGTTTGCGTGTCTATCGGGAAGTAGCCCGTGGTGGCGCCGTACTCGGGCGCCATATTGGCGACCACGCAGCGGCTGCCGGCCGGCAGCGTGGCCACGCCCGGCCCGTAGAACTCGACGAATTCCCCGGATACCCCGATTGCGCGCAGGCGCTGGGTCACGGTCAGTGCCAGGTCGGTGGCGCTGACTCCCGGCGCCAGCGCGCCGCTCAGGCGCACGCCGATGACATCGGGAATGCGCAGTAGTGTGGGCAGGCCGAACATCACGGTCTGCGCTTCCAGGCCGCCCACGCCCCAGCCCAGCACGCCGATGCCGTTGACCATGGGCGTGTGGCTGTCGGTGCCTATCATCATGTCCGGATGCAGGGCGATGGCGTCGCCGTCTTCCCGCGCGCAGACCACGGTGGCCAGTTGCTCCAGGTTGATGGTGTGCATGATGCCCGTGCCCGGTGGATGGATACGCACGTTGGACAGGGCCTTGGAGGCCCAGCGCAGGAAGCGGTAGCGTTCGGCGTTGCGGCGCAGTTCCAGGTCCAGGTTCAACGACGCCGCATCGGCGCGCGCATAGGACTGCACCGCCAGCGAATGATCCACCGACACGTCCACGGGCAGCACGGGATTCAGCGTGGAAGGATCCACGCCGGCTTCGGCCAGGGCATCTCGCATGGCGGCGATGTCCACCAGCGCCGGGGTGCTGGTGGTGTCGTGCATCAGCACGCGCCCGGGCTGGAAAGCGATCTCGGCCTCGCTGGTGCCGTGCGCCAGCCATTCGAACAGCGCCGCGGTAGCGGCGTCACGTTCCGTGCCTTGCATGTTGCGCAGCGCATTCTCCAGCAGCAGCCGCAGCACCACCGGCAGGCGAAAGTACTCGGCGCCGTACATGCCGGGCAGGTCCAGGCAAGTATGGCGGGCGCCGTTCAGGGTGAAGCGGGCATGGCGGGGCGTGGCGGTGATGGTGTCCATAGCCGCCATTTTGCATATTGAATTATCAAAATGCAATTAAAGAGAATGGGGGACGATTTGACCGATGTCCCCGGAGAGGCTGGCGCCCCAGGGCCAGGGCTAGCGCAAGACGGCGTCCAGCGCGCTCAGGGCAGGCGGGATCATGGCCAGGAGACGGGCCCGGCCGACGCCGTCCCGTGCTTGCACCGACAGGCCGTGCAGCACCACGGCGTAGTAGTCGCCCAAGGCCTGTACATCGGTGCCGGGCTTGAGTTCGCCCGCCTGCAATGCGGCCTCGAGGCGGTCGATGATGGACTGCGTGCGCGCCTTGCGATGGCTGGTGAGCCACGCCATGACGGCTTCGTTTTCCGCGGCGTAATTGGTGGCGGCCGACACCACCATGCAGCCTTGCGGACGGCCGCGTCGGGTGTAGGTGCCTACCGCGTCGGCCAGCAGTTTGGCGATGGCGTCGCGCACGCCTTCGGTGTCTTCCAGCGCCTTCTCGGCGAAGGCGCCGTCGCCTGCCTCGTAGCGCGCCACGGCTTCGCGGAACAAGTCCTGCTTGGAGCCGAAGGCGGCGTAGAGGCGCGCCGAAGCCAGTCCCGTCGCCGCCACCAGGTCCGCCATCGACGTGCCCTCGTAGCCTTGCTTCCAGAACGCAAGCATCGCTTGCTGAAGCGCCAGGTCGCGGTCGAATTCTCTGGGTCTGCCTGCCATGACGGTCTCGTTGAAATGAACTGAGGCGCAGTGTAACGCCGCGCCTGCGCGGCTATGTGCGCGGAGCCGGCGCTTGCAGTCGTACCTGTTCATCGTCTATTCTTTGTCGTTCGACAAACAATTAGGTTTAAAAAATCATGCAAACGATCAAAGGCCCCAGCCTGCACCTGGCCCAGTTCAGCGACGCCGTCGCTCCCTTCAACAGCCTGCCCGCCATCGCCGAATGGGCGGCGGGCGTGGGCTTCAAGGCCCTGCAGATTCCGGCCTGGGACCAACGCTTCTTCGACGCCGCGACGGCGGCCGCCAGCCAGGACTATTGCGATGACATCAAGGGCACGCTGGCCGAACATGGCCTGGTGGTCAGCGAGCTGACCAGCCACATCTATGGCCAGTCGCTGGCGGTCCATCCCGCCTACGACGCCATGGTCGACAACTTCGCGCCGCCCGAGGCTCGCGGCAATCCGCAAGCCCGGACGGCTTGGGCGCGGCAAGGCCTGCTGGACACGGCGCGCGCATCGCGCAGGTTGGGGCTGACCGAGATGGGCACGTTTTCGGGTTCGCTGGCCTGGCCCTACCTGTTCCCGTTTCCGCAGCGTCCGGAAGGCCTGATCGAAGCGGCGTTTGATGAACTCGCCAAGCGCTGGCTCCCGGTCCTGGACGAGTGCGAAGAGCAGGGCGTGAACCTGTGCTTCGAGATCCATCCCAGCGAAGACCTGCACGACGGCATTTCGTTCGAGATGTTCCGTGAGCGCGTGGGCGGCCATGCGCGTTGCGCCATCCTGTTCGACCCCAGCCACTTCGTGCTGCAGCAGCTGAATTATCTGGAGTACCTGGACATCTACAAGGATCACATCCGCATGTTCCATGTGAAGGATGCCGAATTCAATCCGACCGGCCGGCAGGGCATCTATGGCGGATACCAGTCCTGGATAAATCGGGCCGGCCGCTTCCGCTCGCTGGGCGACGGGCAGGTGGACTTCAAGGCGATCTTTTCGAAGCTGGCGCAATACGACTACCAGGGATGGGCCACGCTGGAATGGGAGTGCTGCCTGAAGGACCAGGAGACCGGCGCGCGCGAAGGCGTGGAGTTCATCAACCGCCACATCATCCCGGTCACGTCCAAGGTGTTCGACGACTTCGCTGGCGCGGCCATCGACAAGCAACAGATCAACGCCCTGCTGGGCATCGCATGAGCGGCCTTGCGCCGCATCGGACAGCAACAATGACACATCAGAATTCTTCCTTCGACGCCTTTGCGCACCAGTACGTTCTGGTCAACGGGCACCGCATCCACTGCGCCACGGCGGGCGCGGGTACGCCGGTGCTGCTGATTCCGGGCTGGCCCCAGACCTGGTACACGTGGCGTCACGTCATGGCGGCGCTGGCGCAGACAGGCTACATGGCGATTGCGGTGGATCCGCCCGGGACAGGCGATTCCGACCGTCCTGCATCCGGCTATGACACCGGCGCGATCGCCGCCACGCTGCACCAGCTGATGGCGCAGCTGGGCCACGCGCGCTACCAGGTGGTGGGCCACGACATCGGCATGTGGGTGGCTTACGCGCTGGCCAGCGATTTTCCGCAGGCGGTGAGCCGCTTGGCCCTGACTGAGGCCGTCATCCCGGGACTGGCCCCGGCGCCCACCATCTTCGCGCCGCCGCAGGAGAACATCTTCCTGTGGCACTTCATGTTCAATCAGTTGCACGATCTGCCCGAGACGCTGATCGCGGGCAGGGAGAAGGCCTATCTGACCTTCATGTTCGACAAGTGGTCGCATCGCCGCGACCGGGTCGCGGCCGAGGTCTACATCGACGCTTACGCTGCGCCTGGCGGGCTGCGCGGCGGATTCGCCTACTACCGCGCCATCCCGGAGACCATCCGGCAGAACACGCTGCGCGCCAAGCGCATGCTGGAAATGCCTACGCTGGCCATCGGCGCCGAGCATGCGACCCGCGATGCGCCGTTGGTCACCATGCGCGGGAATGCCAGGAACTTGCAGGGGGCGATCATTGCGGATTGCGGCCACTTCGTCACCGAGGAATGCCACGAAGCCTTCCTGGAGCACTTGCTGCCGTTCCTGTCGCCGGAGGGGTGAGCGCGGCGGCGCTTCGACCTGGACGCGGGGAGGCTTGCAGTATGCTTACCCGCTTCATGGACCTTCCCGATGTTGCCGCAATGACTGATTTCCCTTTCGATGCCGTGCTGTTCGACTGCGATGGCGTTCTGGTCGATTCCGAACCCATCACCAGCCGCGTGCTGACCGAGATGCTCAATGAATTGGGCTGGGGCATTACGCATGCGGAAACCATGCAGATCTTCACGGGCAAAGCCGTCAGGGACGAGCTGCCGCTGATCGAGGCCCGCACGGGCGCGACCATCACCCCCGGCTGGTTCGACCAGTTCCGCCTGCGCCGCAATGCCGCGCTGGACCGGGATCTGCTCGAAATTCCGGGCGCGCCGGATGCGGTGCGGGCGCTGCATGCGGCCTTGGACGGCCGCATTGCCGTGGCTTCGGGCGCGGACCGCCGCAAGGTGGAGCTGCAACTGGCCAAGGTCGGCATTGCCGATTGCTTCCGTGAACGCGTCTTCAGCGGCCACGAAATGCCGCGCAGCAAGCCCTATCCGGACGTGTACCTGGCGGCCGCTCTGGCGCTGGGCGTGGACCCCAGGCGCTGCGCCATCGTGGAAGACACGGTGACTGGCGCCACCGCCGGAGTGGCCGCCGGCGCCACCGTGTTCGGCTACAGCCCGGACGCCAACGGCCATAGCGGCGCCGAGGCCTTGCGCGATGTGGGCGTGGCCCACGTGTTCACCGACATGGCCGCACTGCCCGGGCTGCTGGCGGCTTGGCGCCAGGCCGCCTAGTCCGGCCTGCGCGCGCGCCGGACGGGCTTCAGCGCGCGTACTGTTCGCCGCCGTCCAGGTCTATCACCGTGCCGCTCAGGTAGCCGGCGCGCGGCGAGGCGCCGAACACGATCATGTCGGCCACTTCGCCGGGTTCCATCAGGCGTCCGAAGGGCAGGTCCGACAAGGTTTCCTGCCAGCGGCTTTCGTCGCCCCAGCGCGCCTGGGCACGCTGTTTGGCCAGCGTCAGCACCCGGTCGGTGCGGGTGCGCGAGGGGTTCACGCCGAATACGCGCACACCGTGGCGCGGCGCGTCCCCGCCCAGGGCGCGGGTGAAGGCGATGAGCGAGGCATTGCCCGCCGCGCCGCAGATGTAGTCGGCGCGCGGCGCCGAGCCCGCCATGCCGATGATGTTGGCGATGACGCCCGCGCCGGCTTCGCGCATGCGTGGGTAGTAGTGGCGGGCCAGATCGATATAGCCGTGGACTTTCAGTTCCCAGCCGGCGCGCCAGCGTTCGTCCTGAACCTGGTCGAGGGCGCCGCCCGGCACCGCGCCGGCATTGTTCACCAGGATGTCGATATCGCCTGCTTCCTGGCTCAGGCGTTGCGCCGCGCCGGGTAGGGCCAGGTCCAGCGTGACGGCGCGAGCCTGCTTGCCGGTCTGCTCGCGTATGGCCTCGACCGCCGTGCGCAGGGCCGCGTCGTCGCGCGCCACCAGTACCGGTTCGGCGCCTTCGCGGGCGAAGGCCAGCGCGCAAGCCAGGCCTATACCCTTGGATGCGCCCGTGATGAGCACGCGTTTACCGTCTAGCTGCAAATCCATGTAACCCTCCGGTCAGTTCCATCCGCGACCCAGCGCGGCGTCTGCTCGGTTGTAAACCAGTTGTGCCCACATGTGCCAGTGCGTGCGGCGCATGGCGGCGGCCGGGCGGCGCCTGCTATGCTGGTCCGACCATTTCCCACGAGGGGGCGGCGATGACGGAAATCTGGCTGGAAATCTGGTCCACCGTGCGCAGTGAGTTCGCCGACATCCCCGATGTGGGCGAGGCGACCCGCATCGTGCTGCGCCTGAGCGTGGCGATGCTGCTGGGCGGCCTGCTGGGCTATGAGCGCGAGCGCAGCGGCAAGGACGCGGGCCTGCGCACCCACATGCTGGTGGCATTGGGGGCGGCGATCTTCGTGCTGGTGCCGTTGCAGGGCGGCATGCAGGTCGGCGACCTGAGCCGGGTGCTGCAAGGCGTGATCGCCGGCATCGGCTTCCTGGGCGCCGGCGCCATCATCAAGCTCAGCGGCGAGCGCGAGATCCGCGGGCTGACCACCGCGGCCGGCATCTGGATGACGGCCGCGATCGGCGCGGCGGCGGGCATGGGGCGCGAGGCCACCGCCGTGGTCAGCACGCTGATGGCCTTGTTCGTGTTGGCGGTGCTGCGCCGGGTCGAGGCGCGCATTGCCGCCCGGCAGGAGCACGGCGTCATTTCCACCGACGCCAAGTAGCGTCGGAGCTGGCGCCTCAGCTGCCGCCGGACACCTCGATGAAGGAGCCGCTGGTGTAGCCGGCCTCGTCCGAGAACAACCACATGACGGCGCCCGCCACTTCTTCCACGGTGCCGCCGCGGCGCAGCGGAATTGCGCCTTTCAGGCGGTCCACCCGGCCGGGTTCACCGCCGCTGGCGTGCATGTCGGTGTAGATGGTGCCGGGACGCACGCTGTTGACGCGGATGCCTTCGGGTGCGACTTCCTTGGACAGGCCTATGGTCATGGTGTCCATGGCGCCCTTGGACGCGGCATAGTCCACGTATTCATTGGGCGAACCCAGGCGGGCAGCCGCGGACGAGACATTGACGATGGCGCCGCCCTGGCCGCCGTGGCGCGTCGACATGCGGCGCACCGCTTCGCGGGCGCACAGGAAGGCGCCGATCACATTGGTGGACAGGACGCGCAGCAGGCGCTCGGCGCTCATCTGGTCCACGCGCATCTGCTGTTCCAGGATGCCGGCGTTGTTGACCAGCGCGTCGATGCGGCCCAGCTTCCGATCCAGTTCGTCGTACATGCGCAGCACCTGGTCCTCTTGCGAGACATCGGCCTGCAGGGCGACGGCGCGGCCGCCGCCTTGCACGATTTCCTCGACTACCGCTTGCGCGGCATCGGCGTTGGCGTGGTAGTTGACGCCTACCGCGTAGCCGCGGCGGGCGGCCAGCTTGGCGACGGCGGCGCCGATGCCGCGGCCGCCGCCGGTGACGAGCATGATTCTGGACATGGCTTACTCCTTGTGGGCTTTCACCTTAGCAGATGGCGGCCGGCTCAGATCCAGACGTCGTTGGGAGCGCTGCGCTGACCGCCCTGGTCGCCGGTATTGCGCACGCCGCGCGGCTCGATCAGCAGCATTTTGACTTCTTCGGGGGCACAGGGCTTGTGCTCCACGCCCTTGGGGACCACGGCCATTTCGCCGGGGCCCAGGTCGATATGGCCGTCGCGCAGCTCGATGCGCAGGCGGCCTTCGATGACGATGAAGGTCTCGTCGGTGTCGGCATGGCTGTGCCACACGAACTCGCCCTGGATCTTCACCAGCTTGAATTGGTAGTCGTTCATCTCGGCGACGACCTTGGGCATCCAGTGTTCGGAGAACTGCGCCAGTTTGTTGGCGAAGTTGATGGGACGGATATCGGACATGGCGCGACCTTCATGCAGGGTTGAACAAACCCCAGGATAGAAGGCCGCGCGGGCGGCGTCTTGTACGATCGAGCAGCTTTGCGGAGCCGGAGGCCTAGCGGCTCAGCATGCGGCGCCAGCGGTCTGGAGCCATGCCGTAGGTCTGGACGTGGCGGTGCGTCAGGTGGCTCTGGTCGGTGAAGCCCGACGCGGCGGCCGCTTGCGCCAGCGGCATGCCCGCGGCGATCAGGCGCCGGGCCTGAGCTAGGCGGCGCAGCATCACGTAGCGGTACGGGCTGGTGCCGAACAGCGCTCGGAAGTCGCGCGACAGGCTCCAGCGGTCCGTGGCCGCGGCGCTGGCCAACTGTTCCAGGGTGATGGACTGTTCGAGCGAGGCGTGGATGTACTGGCGCGCGCGTTCGGCGGCGCCGTAGTCGGCGCTGCGGCGTCCCGGCTTGGCGCCGGCCGCGGCGCACAGGGCATGGCTCAGCTCGTACAGCGCATCGTCTTCCTGCAGCGGGTCGATGGGCTCATGCGTGTCTTGCAGCAGGCTGGCGCTGGCCGCGTACAGCCGCGGATCCGCCGAGATGCCGCCCGGAATGAACGGCAGCGGCCGTCCGCCCAGGATTTGCTGGATGAGCGCCGGCTCCACGTAGATCATGCGGTAATGGAAACCGGCCTCGGTGCCGGCCTGGCCGTCGTGGACTTCGTCCGGATGCAGCACGATGGTGCCGCCGGGCAGGCTGTGCCGCAGCCCGCGGCGGTAATGGAAACTCTGCACGCCGGACAGGGTGCGGCCGATGGCATAGGTATCGTGGCGGTGCATGCTGTAGCCATGGCCACCGAAGTAGGCTTCGATGCGCTCCAGCTGGCCCGAGGGCGCGGCGCGCAGTATCCAGTCCTGCTTGGGCGTGGCGGGCGGCATGGGGAACTCTTTTTGAATACGGGCTGCGGTCCATTCTAGACCCAGGCCAGGCCTTAATCCGCCTCTCGCAGCAGCCGCAGGCCCACCAGCGGATAGCGGGTTTCCTGCGTGTTCCAGTTGCGGTAGGAGGCGCGCGTGTACAGCGCCCAGGTATGCCAGGAGCCGCCGCGCCGCACGCGCACGTTGCCGCTGGCGGGGCCTTGCGGGTCGTCCACCGGCGAGTGCGCGTAGTAGTCCTCGCCATACCAGTCCGAGACCCATTCCCAGGCGTTGCCGTGCATGTCGTACAGGCCGAAAGCGTTTGGCGCGTAGCTGGCGACGGGCGCGGTGAAGGCATGGCCGTCGGCGCGGGCGGAGGCGTGCGCCTGCCATTTGGGCCACAGCGGCGCGGCATCCGCGTCGAAGCCGTTGCCGATGTCGGGCATGGCGGCGGGATCGTCGCCGTTCTGGTAGCGGGTGCGCGTGCCGGCGCGGCAGGCGTATTCCCATTCGGCTTCCGTGGGCAGGCGGTAGACCTTGCCTTCGGTCTGGGTCAGCCAGCGCGCCAGCGCCGTGGCGTCGTTCCAGCTGATGTTGACCACGGGGTGGTCGTCGCCTTGCGCGAAGCCCGGATTGCGCCAGGAATAGCGGCGGTCGCGCCCTTCGAAGGCATCGCCGCGTTCGGACTTGTCGGCATCGTACTGCGGGTTGTAGCCATAGCCGCCGGTGCCGTCGGCTTCCGATTCGGGCACGTAGCCGGAGGCTTCGATGAAGCGTCGGAACTGGCCCACGGTGACCTCGGTGCGCTCCAGGTAGAACGCGCGGGTGATGCGCACGGCATGCACGGGCGCTTCGTCGGACAGCTGGGCGTAGCGGTCTTGCGGATATAGCGGATAGGCGCGCGCGAGCGTCTCGGGCGCCTCGTCGCTGCCCATCTGGAAGGTGCCGGCGGGCACGCGGACAAAGGTCATGCCTAGCGAATTTTCGATTACGGCGGGCGGTTCAGCCGCCCAGGAAGGCGCCGATATCAAGGTGCAGAGCAAAGCCAGGGCGGTGCGTATGCGCATGGGATTCCGGGTGACGGAGCATGAGGGTGCGCAATAGTAGAGCCGCCGCGTCCGGCCGGCCAGACGCGGGGAACCCTCATTCCGGAGCGGTTGTTCAGCCGGCGCGGCGGATGGTGAAGTTGATGCGCTGGCTGCCCAGCCGCGGGTGCGGCAGATCCTTGATGGGCATGATGCCGTGGTAGCGCAGGCGGTCGACGCCGCCCCACACGACGACGTCGCCATGGAACAGCGGCGTGCGGCTGGCCTTGTCGGTGCGTTGGTCGCCGCCGAAGAGGAACATGGCGGGCATGCCCAGGGATACGGAGACGATGGGCGCGCCGTAGTCGCGCTCGTTCTTGTCCTGATGCAGCGACAGCCGCGAGCCGGGCTCGTAGCGGTTGACCAGGCAGGCGTCCGGCTCGAAGCCGGGAAAGCCGGCTTCGGCCGCGGCGGCCTGCGCCAAGCGCAAAAAGGCCTCGGGCATGGCGGGCCAGGGCTGGCCGGAGAGCGGGTCGATGCGCGCATAGCGATAGCCGCGCGCGTCGCTGGTCCAGCCCAGCTGTCCGCAATTGGTCAGCGCGACGGACATGGTGTAGCCGCCCGGCGTGTCCATGTGGCGGAAGGGCGCTTGCGCAGTCACGGCGTCGACCCCGGCGAGCAGGGCGTCCACCACCGGCAGGGCAAAACCGCGCAGCACCACGGCTTGCGGGCCGAGCGCGACGCGTCCGCCTTGCGCCGCGCCATCGTCGCCAAACAGGTCCAGGTTGGTCGCCATGTCAGCCTACAGCAGCGGTTCCAGCGGCAGCAGCGACACGAACCATACCGATAGGCGCTGCCACACCGTGGTGCCGGGTTCGGTGTCGTGGCGTATGGTTTCGCCGTTGCGCTGTTCCAGCCAGTAGAGCTGGCCCTTGTCATCCAGGCAGACGCGGTAGGCGGACTTGGGTATGTCTTTCTCGAAGGCGTCTGCAATGTGCCGCGCCAGCGTGGGGCTGTCTATGACGAAGCCCAGTTCGGTGTTGAGCTTGGCCGAGCGCGGGTCGAAGTTGAAGGAGCCGACGAAGATGCGCTTGCCGTCGACGGCGAAGGTCTTGGCGTGCAGGCTGGAGCCTGAGCTGCCGAACGGACCCATGCTCTTGTTGCGCTCGACCTCGCCGCCCTGGCGCTTCATCTCGAAGAGCTCGACGCCGGCGGCCAGCAGGTCCTTGCGGCGCTTGGCATAGCCGGAATGCACCACCGCCACGTCTGTGGCTTCGAGCGCGTTGGTCAGCACCTTGACCTTGACGCCGCTTTGCGCCATCTGCGCGAAGGACTGGGTGCCGACCGCGGTCGGCACGAAGTAGGGCGATACCAGTTCCAGGTCGGTGCCGGGCGTGCCCAGGATTTCATGCAGCTGATGCGGCAGCATTGCCTCCGGCGGGGCGGTGCCCAGCGTTTTGCGCGGATCGTCGCTGACCATGCGGGTGTCGGCCCATTCCAGCGTCAGGTCGCCGCGCAGCAGTTGCTGGATGAAAGGCAGCTTGCGCATGGCCTCGGCGTAAGCGGCGGCTTCGGGAGAGCGCTCGACCTGGGCGGCGGCCTGCTCCAGTTCGTCCAGCTCGCCGGGGGCGGTTTTCTTCAGGATGCGGTCTACCGGATAGGCCGAGTCGCTGGCCCAGTAGCGGTCGAAATCCACCGACACGTCATTGACCGCGGCGCCGATGGACAGCACGTCCAGGTCGGTGAACAGCACGCCGCTGGCCGCGCCGAAGTACTCGTCGCCGATGTTGCGGCCGCCGATGATGGTGGCCTGGTTGTCGGCGGTGAAGGACTTGTTGTGCATGCGGCGGTTCAGGCGGCTGAAGTCCGTGACGTAGCCCAGGGGCTTGGGCCAGCGCAGCACGAAGGGGTTGTACAGCCGCACCTCGATATTCGGGTGCGCATCCAGCGCCGACAGTTCCTGGTCCAGCCCGGAGGTGCCGTTGTCGTCCAGCAGCAGCCGCACGCGCACGCCGCGGTCGGCGGCTTCATGCAGGGCCTCCAGCAGCATGGTGCCGGTCATGTCCTTGTGCCAGATGTAGTACTGCACGTCCAGGCTGCGCTCGGCGGCGCGCGCCAGCAGCATGCGGGCGGCGAAGGCGTCGTAGGCGTCGGGCAGGGGGTGGATGCCGGATTTGCCGGGATGTGCGGCGGCCAGCGGCGCGATGGCCCGGCCCAGGGCGGTATCCTGCGCCGCCTCGGGCGTCAGGGCGCGGGATTCGCTGCGGTTATCCAGCGGCGGCAAGCCGCAGCCGCTCAAAAGGCTCAGGCAGAGTGCGGTCATCATCAGGGGTTTGGCCAGGTACATGACCCGTATTGTGCCGAAATCGCGCAACGCGCTGGTTTCGGCTCCTGTCTTCCCATGGGGCTTGACGATTTTCCATATTTGAGAGAAATTCTCTTATATGGAAAACAATGCTATCCCCGAAGCCGATCTGGACCGGCGCATTGCCGGCCGGCTCAAGGCGCTGCGCCAGGAGCGCGGCTGGTCTCTGGACGAGCTGGCCGGCCGCGCCGGCCTCAGCCGCGCCACCTTGTCCCGCCTGGAAAACGCCGAGGTCAGCCCCACCGCCAGCGCGCTGGGCAAGCTGTGCGGGGCTTATGGCCTGACCATGTCGCGCCTGATGCTCATGGTCGAGGACGATTTCGCGCCCTTGGTGCCGCAGCAGGCGCAAGCCGTGTGGGTGGATGCCAGCGCCGGCTTTCGCCGCCGCTCGGTGTCGCCGCCGGCGCAGCGGCTGGCGGGCGAGGTGCTGGCCTGCGAACTGGCCGCCGGCGCGCGCATTGCCTATGGCAGTTCGCCCCGGCCGGGGCTGGAACATCATCTGCTGATGCTGGAAGGCGAGCTGGCCATCACGGTCGACGGGCAGGCGCATAGCCTGTCCCAGGGCGATTGCCTGCGTTATCAGCTGTTCGGCGCCAGCGAATTTTCAACCCCGCCGCATTGCGGCGCCCGCTACCTGCTCTTCATTGTCTGAGCCCACCATGTCCCATCCCAATCCCGAATTGATTCTTCTGTCGGCGGATGCCGCCGACGCCCTCGTGCCCGAGCTGGCCGAACTGCTGCGCGCCTGCGTGCAGGACGGCGCCAGCGTCAGCTTCGTCCTGCCGTATTCGTCCGAGGAGGCGCAGGCCTTTTGGCGCGCCAAGGTGCTGCCGGCGATCGCTGGCGGCAAGTCGGCGCTGTGGGTGGCACGGCAGGAGGGACGCATCGCGGGATCGGTGCAGCTGGATTGGGACACGCCGCCCAACCAGCCGCACCGCGCCGAGGTGCGCAAGCTGCTGGTGCATCCGGATTTCCGCCGCCGCGGTATCGCCCGGGCCTTGCTGGCCGAGACGGAAGCCATGGCGCGGCGCCAGGGCCGCAGCCTGATTACGCTGGACACGCGCACGGGCGACAGCGCCGAGCCGCTGTATGCGTCGCAGGGCTATCAGACCGTGGGAGTGATACCGGGTTTCAGCCGCGACCCGCACGATGCCGCCAAGCTGGACGGCACCACCATCATGTACAAGCAGCTGTAGGGGACGCTGCCGCCGCGGGCGGCAGCAGGGCTCAGGCCAGGGGCTTGATGCCCACGCTGTACGGCGGAGCGTTGCCGCGCGCCGGGGCCTTGATCTTCAGCATCGAGCCGCCGGGCGTGAATTCGAATTCCTGGTACGGCACTTCGAACCACTGATGAAAACTGGTGCGGGAGAATTCCGGCACCCAGACCTTGGCGCGCTTGGGATCGCAGTGGAACTCGACCAGCGTGCGGTCTATGCCCAGCGGACGCGTATTGCCGATGCGGTAGCTGACTTTCAGCTCGGCGCGCTCGGTCGAGCCGGGGCGCCAGGCCAGGCCGATGGATTCCATGAATTTTTCGATCGCCTCGATACCGCGATGCATGACTGACTCCGAATGCGGGCGGGCGCAAGGCCCGAAAAAAGTGCTGTTTCCCGCAGCGCCGCGGAAAACACCCGAATTATCCGTCATTCCGGCCCCGGGCGTCTCCCGGCTTGCATCCCGTCAATCGGCGCCATTGAACAAAGCAAATGGACGGCCGGCGGGCAAGCCCGCACCATGGCATCCATGTCCTCTATAAGACCTGCGCGGCCCGCGCTGGTCCGGACGCGAAATCCAAGGAGTCATCATGGCAAATTTCATACTGGCATTGGTCAACGCGGAACTTTCCCTTTTCGGCGTCGAGACGCCGGGTGCGGTGGCGCAGGCGCCAGCCGCGCCGCAGGCGGCCAGCGCGCCCGCCTTCGACAGCGAGCACTACCGCAGCGCGCTGGGCTGAGGCCTGTGCAAGGCTCCATGCAGTGTGCAGGGGCCGGGCTGGCGCGGAACACAGCGTTGCAGGAATAGGCAGGTTTCACGCAAGAACGAGCCTGTACGCGCAGACTCGCGATTCTTACCATCTCTTCCAAGGTCGGGGCGGCGCATTCATTGCGGATGCGCGGGTTCCGCCGGGCTGCCGGGCGCGTTGCCGGCAGCGTACGCAAGGGAAGGGAATCGCATGAATACCGAAAAAATCTGGTTGGTGACGGACGCTTCCGCGGGGTTGGGTCTGGTCCTGGTGAAGATGTTGCTGGATAGGGGTCATAAGGTGGCGGCGACGTCGCCGGATGGCGATGCGCTGCTGGACGCCGTGGGCGCCAAGCTGGAGGGGCAGTTCCTGCCCCTGACGGTGGATCTGGCCGATGCGCGCAACGTGCAGCGCGCCGTGGATGCCACGGTGACGGCCTTCGGCGGGCTGGGCGTGGTGGTGAACAACGCCGGCCATGGCCTGCGCGGCGCATTGGACAGCCTGCCGGACGAGGACCTGCGCGGCACGTTCGACATCAATGTATTCGCCACGCTGAACGTGATCCGCGCTGCCCTGCCGCGCATGCGCGCGCAGCGCAGCGGCCACGTGTTCAATATTTCTTCGATCCTGGGCTTCGATGGCGGCCGCGCCGATTGGGGCGCCTACAGCGCCGCCAAGTTTGCCGTCAGCGGCCTGACCGAAGCGCTGGCCGCCGAGGCCGCGCCTTTCGGCATCCGGGTGTCGCTGGTGTATCCGGGGGCGCTGCGCGCGCCCCGGGCCACTAGCGGCGAGCCGACGCCGGAACTGGCGGCGCGCAATGCGCAGGCGCGCGATGCGGAGGGCGATCCGGCCAAAATGGCCCAGGCGCTGATCAATGCGGCGCAGGCGCAGTACGCGCCCCTGCACCTGTTCCTGGGGCGCGACGCCTTCGATCAGGCGCGCGCCAAGATCCAGTCGGTGCAGCAGGAACTGGCCCGCTGGCGCGAAATGTCCGTGTCGATCGGCTTCGTGGACGAAAGGCGCATGGCGGCCTGACTGCCGGGCTCAGGCCGTCCAACCCTGGACGGCCTGGTAGGCGCCCAGCAGCGCCAGGCTCACCATGAAGCAGCGCTTGAAGGCTTGCTGCGACAGCTTGCCGCGCAGCCATGTGCCCAGCGCCATGCCGATCAGCGCGGGCAGCAGCATCAGCACGGACGCGCCGGCGGTTGCGGACGTATAGCCGCCATTGAGGCCCAGGCCGGCCGCCAGCGCCACGGTGGACACGGTGAACGAGATGCCCATGGCCTGGATCAGGCCATCCTTGCCCAGGTTCAGGGCCTGCAGATAGGGCACCGCAGGGATCACGAACACGCCGGTGGCAGCGGTGATCACGCCGGTGACGGCGCCGACCGCGGCGCCCGCCAGCCCTTGATGCCGCTGCGGCGCCTTGGGCGGCGAGCCGAACAGGCCCCAGGCGGCATAGGCCACCAGCGCCAGCCCCAGACACAGGCTGGCCAAGTGTCCCGAGGGCGGCCCCAGCCACAGCGCGCCGCCTATCGTGCCTGCGCAAATGCCCGCCTGCATGGCGCCGATGCGGCGCAGCATCGTGGGCAGCGTGGGCCATGGCTGCGCTTGCCAGAGATTGGTGATCAGCGACGGCACGATCAGCAGCGCCGCGGCCTGCGCCGGCGCCATGATCAGCGCCAGCATGGCCATGGAAATGGTGGGCAGGCCCAGTCCGACCACGCCCTTGACCACGCCGGCCAGGATGAAGACGGACACGGCGATTGCAAGCAGCGCGGGCGTGCTGCCGGGAAACAGATCCGGAAGCGTCATGCTGGCTCGCAGTGGGCCGTGAGGCCGGCGCGGGGGCGGCCGAACAAGGCATAGGCGACGTCGTCAGTACCCGCGCCGTCCTGGCGCGCCGCGCGCAGCAGCCATTGCCGCCCTTCGCACAGGTCGGCGCGCAGGGACTCCCCATACAGGGCCGGGCCGCCGAGCAGCGCAATGCCCAGCATGCGCTGCGCGGGCGCATGGCCGTCGCCCGCGGCGGCGCGCAGCCACTGCGCCATGGCGGCATAGTCGCCCTGGGTCTGGGCTTCCAGCGCCAGCGCGTATTTCTGCGCCGGCGTGGTGTGCGGATCCAGGCTGCCGGCTTCGGCCATGCCTGAGCCATGCAGGGTCAAGGCCAGCAGGGCGAGGGCGGGCCAGTGAACGGGGGCGCGCCGTGGTTTGAGGATATTCATGGATTTTTCCCGGATTGAAAGGGCTGGGACTTCATTTTGGTCCCCTGCGTCCTTGAACCTGTATCGGGATCTCGCGTAGCGATCCTATGGCTCAGCCTGAGGGTCGCCGTGCTACGCTTTTCGCATGCGATTCGACCTTACCGATCTGCGGCTATTCCTCAATGTGCAGGAAACCGGCTCCATCACGGCCGGGGCCCGGCGTTCCCACATGACGCTGGCGTCGGCCAGCGAACGCATCCGCGGCATGGAGGACACGCTGGGCGTGCCGCTGCTGCTGCGCGAGGCGCGCGGGGTCGAGCCCACGCCGGCGGGCCGCACCCTGGCGCACCACGCGCGCGTGGTGCTGGCGCAGATGGACCGCATGCGCGGCGAGCTGGACCACTACGGCCTGGGGTTGAAGGGGCACGTGCGCGTGCTGTGCAACACCACCGCGCTCAGCGAGTACCTGCCGCCGGTGCTGGGCGCCTTTCTCAAGGACCATCCGCGCGTCTCCGTGGACCTGGAAGAACGGCTGAGCCACGAGATTGCCGATGCGCTGCGCGCGGGGACTTGCGACATCGGCGTGCTGGCCGATACGGCCGATCTGCACGGCCTGCACACGCAGACCTTCCGGCACGACCCCTTGACGCTGATCGTGCCGCCGGACCATGCGTTGGCGGGCCGCGCGTCGGTGCTGCTGGCCGACGTGGCCGACCAGGAATTCGTGGGGCTGGTCGAAGGCAGCGCCTTGCAGGAGCACATCGCGCATCACGCGCGCCGCGGCGGCAAGGCATTGTCGTACCGGGTGCGACTGCGCAGCTTCGACGCGGTGTGCCGGATGGTGGGGCAGGGCGTGGGCATCGGCATCGTGCCGCGCGTGGCGGCGTTGCGCTATGGCCGCGCGGCGGGCGTGCGGCGCGTGGCCCTGGCCGACGACTGGGCCGCGCGCGACCTGGTGCTGTGCGTGCGCGACACGCTGCCGGCCTATGCGGCCGAACTGGTGGAGTACGCGTTGCGCGACGCGCCCGCGTCCTGAAGGCACTGCGCGACGTTCCAGCCTGCTGAGAAGATGTTGCGTGCGCGCGCATCCGCGGCGCGGGCAGCTATGAACGCGCGAACAGCCGGCGCTTGCGCAACGGCGCGCGTTCGAACCAGGAGCCCGACGCGACGGCGCCCAGGATGACCAGGCCGTAGACGCACATCGCCACTGCCGCGACCGCGAAGAACAGGCTCAGCGATCCCGTCAGGCGCAAGGCGATGCCGCCGGCGCCTATGGCAATCAGCAGGCGCAGGACCCCCGCGATCAGCGGCCATTTCAGGCGGCCGGCACCCTGCGAAGCGAAGTACATCGAGAAGCCCAGGGCAAAGAAGCCGTAGACCGGACCGACGGTGCGCAGGTAGTTGGCGCCGGCTTCCAGCATGTGGTCCTGCGCGCCGAACAGGCGCAGCCAGGCCTCGGGAAAGAACGCGGCCGCCAGGCCGATGGCCTCGGCCAGCACAAAGGCCATTGCGCCGCCGGTCAGGGCGATGCGCAGGGCGCGTTCGGGCTGGCCCGCGCCGATGTTGGACCCCACCATTGCCACCATGGGCGCGCCCAGGCCGAAGGCGATGGGCATCAGCAGGTATTCCAGGCGTACGGCGATGCCGTAGCCGGCGACCGCCGCGGTGCCGGCATAGGCGCCGACCAGGGCTGCCGTCAGCGCTACCAGCGCATTGGTCAGGAACGGGTTGATGGTGGCCAGCGCGCCCACGCTGAGGATGTTGCGCATCAGGCCCGGGTACAGGCGGCTGGGGACCAGCCGCGCCGCATTGCGTCCGCTGGCGCAGTACAGGCCCAGGATCAGCGCGCCCACGGCGTAATAGATCACCAGCGCCCAGCCGCCGCCGGCCACGCCCAACGCGGGGAAAGGCCCCCAGCCGAAGATCAGGCAGGGCGACAGCGGGATCAGCAGCAAGGCGCCGCCGCAGATCACGGCGCCAGGCACCAGCATGTTGCCGGTGCCGCGGATGGCGCTGGCGAACGCGTTCATCAGCCACATCAGGACGATGCCGCCGAAGATGACGTCGGAATAAGCCAGGGCTGCCACCAGCGCCTCGCCCTCGGCGCCCAGCTTGCGGTACAGCCACGGACCGCCCAGTAACAGCAGCGCGCAAAAGGCCAGGCCGAGCAAACCGTTGAGCACCACGGCATGCAGCACCAGCTGGTCCGCTTCGCGTTGCCGGCCGCCGCCCAGCGCCCTGGCCACCGCGGCCGAGATGCCGCCACCCATGGCGCCCTGCGACATGTTCTGCATCAGCATCAGCACCGGCACCACCAGGGCCACCCCTGCCAGCACCGGTGTGCCCAGGCGCGCCAGGAACCAGGTCTCGATCAATCCCGTGGACGATTGCGCCAGCATCATCAGGATGTTCGGCCACGCCAGGCGCGCCAGCGTGGGCGCGATGGGCGCGTGCAACATGGCCTGCAGGCGCGCGTTGGCGGGGCGAGGAGCAGCGGGCGCGGACATAGGGAAGGAACCCGTGGATGGCGTTGAGATATTTACGTGCATATGCCAATAAAAGTCAAGAATGGGCTAGACTCGGACCTAACCCGGCGGTAGCGTTGAGTCCTTGCCGTCCTCCACTTTTTTTGCGCCTCTCATGTCTGACGAACAGCCTGCCGCTACAGCCGCCCCGATTGCGCCCGATCCGCTCATCTGCAACGGCGCGGCGCTGCGCAAGGCCACCCGGCGCGTCTCGCAGCTGTACGACACGGTGCTGGCGCCTTGCGGCCTGAAGGTGTCGCAGCATTCCATCCTGGTGCACATCGCGCGCGCCGGCACGCCGTCCATGACGGACCTGGCGCGCATCATGGTGCTGGACCGCTCGGCGCTGGCGCACAACCTCAAGCCCCTGGAGCGCGACGGCTACGTGCAGATGTCACGCGACCCCTTGGACGGCCGCAGCCGCCGCGTGGCGCTGACCGAGGCGGGCCGCGCCAAGCTGGCCGAGTCCAAGCGCCTGTGGAAGGACGCGCAGCGCCGCTTCGAGGCCGCCTATGGCGCCGAGCGGGCAGCCGCGTTGCGGCGCTCGCTGGCTGATATTTTTTCCGACGAGTTCGCGCTGGCGTTCAGCCGCGGCTAGGGCCTGTGTGAGCTTGCCGGCCGTGGCGGGGAGCTTCGGGTCCGGCGCTTGGCGGCTTGCCGCGCGAGCGGACCCCGGACCAGCCCAGCGCCACCACCGCGCCCAGCACGCACGCCATGCCCGCCAGTTGCGCGGGAGCCAGGGATTCGCCCAGCAGTCCGGCGGCCAGCGCCACCGCCGATACCGGTGCAAGCGCGGTGAACAAGGCGGCTTCGGCGCCGTTGACGCGGGCCGCGCCCGCATACCAGAGCAGGAAGCCGCCTACCGTGGGCACCAGCGCGTAATAGGCTACCGCGGCCAGGGCCGGCGCGGGCAGGCCCAGGGTCCAGGGTGCTTCCGCCACGCTGGCCACGGCCGAGAACGCCAGCCCGAAACCGGTCATGAGCGTGGATAGCGCCAGCGGCGCCACCGGCTGGCGCAGCCGCTTGTTCAACAGGATGAACAGTCCCTCGCACAGCACTGCGCCCAGGATCAGCGCATTGCCCACCAACGAGCTTGCGCCGTCCGCGCCGGCCGAATGGCGCATCATCAGCCAGACGCCGAAGGCCGCCGCGACGATGGCGGCCAACGTGGCTTTGCCGGGGCGTTCGCCCAGCAGCAGCATAGCAATGGCGGCGGACACCAGCGGCAAGGTGCCCAGGATGATGCCGCCGTCCACCGCCGATGCGCGCTGCAGGCCGGCGATCAGCAGGGTGGTGTAGCCGACGCTGCCGGCGGTGGCCTGGGCCACCAGCAGCAGCCAGTCGCGCCGGTCCAGCCGCGGCAGGCGCGCGCCGGTCAATGCCATCAGCAGGACGA
This sequence comes from Achromobacter sp. FW305-C-30-7, assembly GCF_058783105.1. Taxonomy (NCBI): domain Bacteria; kingdom Pseudomonadati; phylum Pseudomonadota; class Betaproteobacteria; order Burkholderiales; family Alcaligenaceae; genus Achromobacter; species Achromobacter sp. FW305-C-30-7. The sequence continues at coordinate 1,245,991 of NZ_JBYSYI010000001.1, forward strand.
AGCAGGGCAGGGCGATCGCGAAGCGCAGGGCGGTCGCGGTGAAGGGGGGCAAACCCGTTCCGATGATTTTGCTGGCGGCCACCGTGCTGCCCACCAGCACCATGGCGGCTGCCAGATAGCAATAGCCCCGCATCCGATTGTTCATGACCCGATCCACGCCTTTGTGAGAGCAAGGCGCATAGGCTAAGCCGGTCGGCAAGCCCGGGTCTTGAACGAAATTGCAGCGCTCAGCTGGCGGCCAGCGCGTATCGCCGCGGCGATACGCCGTAGGCGCGCACGAACAGCCGCGTCATGTGGCTTTGGTCGGCGAAACCGACCGCGGTTGCGGCATCGGCCAGGGGCGAGCCCTGTCGGATCAGGCTGCGCGCCAGCAGCAGCCGGCGTTGCACCTGGTAGGCGTGAGGTGTGAGGCCGGTGTCGCGGGCAAAGGCCCGCAGCACCTGGTAGCGGCTGAGGCCGCTGGCCGCGGCCAAGTCGGCCAGGGACAGCGCGGCAGCCGGGTCGTCGTCGATCAGGGCGCGGGCATGACGGATGGCGTCGGGAGCGGCGCGCGGCGGCCGGGCCAGGCGCGCTGCGTCGCGGTCGCGCGCCTGCGCCAGGATGCGCAGCAGCAGCGCGTCGCAGGCCAGGGGCGCCGCGCCGGCGGTGGCCTGCGCATACAGCGCCAGCACGTCGCGCGCCAGCGCCGGGCGGTCCTGCGCCGGGTGTTCGAATTCGTAGCTGGCCCCGCTTGCACCCAGTTCGGCCGCGGCCTGGGCCACCACTTCGGCATCCAGGTACAGCATCTGCCAGGCGCGCCCGCCGTCGCCGATGGGGGCGCCGTCATGCACTTCTCCGGGGTTCACCGTGATGACGTGCCCGGGGCCGGCCTCGACCTGGCCGCGGCCGCTGGCCGAGACCTGCGCGCCCTGGCGCATGACGCCGATGCCGAACTGCTCGTGCGTGTGGCGCGCGAACGCGCGCCGGCTGTGCGCGGCCACGGCCTGCACGCCGGCGAGCGCACTGCGTTGCATGACGAACTGGCCTGGGCTCATGGGGAATGGAGAGGAAAGGGCTTGCGGGCAGTATCGCCCGCCGGCCCTGGGAGGAGCAAGCGGCAGGCGATCCTGCGGCAGGCGCTCCTGCGGCAGGCGACCCTGCGGCGGCGCTCCTGCGGTCCGCGCGTGGGCGCTCAGCCGTTCACGCTATTGCAGCCCGTTCCAGCGCGCCACCGCGGGCTCGGCCGCGGCCCACTTCCATTGGCCGCCTGGCTGCTGGCAGATCATGCTGGCATAGGCGGGCGCGGGCGCGTCCTTCTGCTCCACCGTGAACAGCACTTCGCGGCAATGGGTCAGTGGCGTGGCGATGTCGCGCACCACCTGGATGCCGCCGCGCTCATTGCCCACGGACAGCGGTTGGCGGATTTCCCATTGCCGCACCTGGCCGATGGGCAGGGCGCCGGCCGCATTGGCCATGACGTTCTGCTGGTCGTTCTTCCATTCGCGCAGCACGTACTTCACCGTGGCGTCCACCGCCGCCTGCACCGTGACGCCGATGGCATAGCCCGCCACCGGATTGGCGGTGGCGGCGCCGCTGATGGTGCCGACCACGGCGCCGGTGGCGCCGCCGATGGAAGAACTCTGGCAACCGGCCAGGCCCAGGCAGGCGGCCAGCGCCAGCAGACTTGCGGCGCGCCTCACTGCAGGGAACCCCAGCGGGCGGTGGCGGGCTCGGCGCTGGCCCAGCGCCAGTGCTCGCCGTCGCGGCAGACGGTGGTGACGTAGAACTCGCGCAGCGGATCGGCGCCGGCCTTGTCGGCGGGCGTGTCGATGGAGAAGACCACTTCCTTGCATTCCAGGTTCACGCCGCCGATCAGCCGGCTGACGGTGACCTGGCCCTGCGCATCGCTCTCGATGGGCAACTGGTGCTTGACCTGCCAGTTGGCGACCTTGCCCACTGCCAGCGGACCGGCGGCCATGGCGATGGCGTCCTGCTCTTCGCCGCGGGTCTTGCGTTGGGCATAGGCCAGCGCGGCCTTGGCGCCGGCCTGCACGCCCAGGCCGATGCCGGTGGCGACGGTGGCATTGTCAGTGACCTTGTTGGCGATGGCGGTGCCGGCGATACCGGCTGCGGCGCCCGTGCCTTCGCTCAGCAGCGAACTGCAGCCGGACAATCCGGCGAGCGCGGCCAGAGCGATGAGGGCAATCGCGCCGCGGCCCGGGTTGATAGGCGGAAGTGTGAACAAACTGCGTGCCCTCCTGCTTGTTGCTTGGCGCGGGAAGTATAGGAGCGCGCGCCGCCGCGGCGCGAGCGTATTTGCATTTGTTGGCAATTCTCTTGCCGCGCGCGGTTCAGACGGACGCGCGCGCACCCTTGGTGTAGGCCTCGCGCAGCGCGGCGGCGAACAGCGCGTCGACGTTGCGACGCAAGTCTCCGGCGCGCGTGAACAGGGCAATAGGCGGCAGGGTCCAGTCGAAGGAATACGGCACGATGGCCGCGCCGGCAATGCGCACCAGTTCGTCGGCGATGTCGGCGGGCAGGATGGCGACGGCGCGGTCGCTGGCCACGATCATTTCGCCGATCAGCTTGGACGAATCGCTCTGGACCGACGGCGTCGGGGGCGCCAGCCCGGCCCGCAGGAAGATCTCGGACACCTGCTCGCGGATCGGGCTGTCCGGCGTGCCCAGGATCCAGTCCAGGTCGGCCAGCCGGTTCCATTCCAGCTTCGATCGGCCCAGGCGGGCGGCCAGCCGGCGGCTGGCGATCAGGCGCGGCTGCTGGTGGTACAGCACTTCGAAACCCAGGTTTTCCATGTCGACCGAGGGCGTGGCCCAGCCCACCACCATGTCCAGGGTGTGGTCGCGCAACTGCCGCAGCAGCGCTGGCCCCTGGCCTTCGTGGATGGTGGCGGTAATGCGGCGGCCCTGGGGCAGGGTGCGGCTGATGGCGGACGACAGCATCTGTCCGGATACGAAAGGGATGACGCCGATATGCAGATGGGCGGCGTGGCCAGCCGCCACGGCCTCCATTTCCTGGACCAGATGGCCCAGGTCGTGGACCAGGGCGCGGGCCCGCGCCAGCACCACCGCGCCCAGGGGCGTGGGCGTCATGCCGCGCACTGAGCGTTCGAACAGGGGCACGTCGAACATGCTTTCCAGTTCCGCCAGGGCGTTGGTCACGGCGGGCTGGCTGGTGGCCATGTGCTCGGCTACCCGGGTCAGTGAGCCGTGCTGCTCGATCTGCAGCAGCAGCACCAGGTGGCGCATCTTCAGCCGCGAGGTCAGTTTCCGGATAACGAGGTCCGGATCAAAGGCTGTCATAGGCAATGCATAAGATAAAGATTATGGAACGATATTAAAAAGTAATGATCTGCTTATGTATTGAAGCCTAGAATTTTTCCTATATCAAGACAAGGAGGCTCTGCCCCATGAATACGCAATCGGACCGCCAGGCAGCACTGGACTATCACGAGTTCCCCACCCCGGGGAAGATCTCCGTCGTGGCGTCCAAGCCGCTGGTCAACCAGCGTGACCTGGCCCTGGCGTACTCGCCCGGCGTGGCGGCAGCCTGCGAAGAAATCGTGGCCGATCCGGCCAATGTGTACCGCTACACCGGCCGCGGCAACCTGGTGGGCGTGATCACCAACGGCACCGCGGTGCTGGGCCTGGGCAATATCGGCGCGCTGGCCTCCAAGCCGGTGATGGAAGGCAAGGCGGTGCTGTTCAAGAAGTTCGCCGGCCTGGACGTGTACGACATCGAGATCAACGAGACCGACCCGGACAAGCTGGTCGAGATCATCGCCGGCCTGGAAGCCACCTTCGGCGGCATCAACCTCGAAGACATCAAGGCGCCGGAGTGCTTCACCGTGGAGCGCAAGCTGCGCGAACGCATGAAGATCCCGGTCTTCCATGATGACCAGCACGGCACGGCCATCACCGTTTCGGCCGCCTTCATCAACGGCCTGAAGGTCGTGGGCAAGGACATCAAGCAGGTCAAGGTGGTGACTTCCGGCGCAGGCGCTGCCGCGCTGGCCTGCCTGGACCTGATGGTGGACCTGGGCCTGCCGCTGGAAAACGTCTGGGTCACCGACATCGAAGGCGTGGTCTACGAAGGCCGCACCGTGCTGATGGACCCGGACAAGGCGCGCTTCGCGCAGAAGACGGACGCGCGCAAGCTGGCCGAGGTGATCCAGGACGCCGACGTGTTCCTGGGCCTGTCGGCCGGCGGCGTGCTCAAGCCCGAGATGGTCGCGGCGATGGGTCCGCGCCCGCTGATCCTGGCGCTGGCCAATCCCACGCCCGAGATCCTGCCGGAAGTGGCGCAATCGGTGCGCGACGACGTCGTCATGGCGACCGGCCGTTCGGACTATCCGAACCAGGTCAACAACGTGCTGTGCTTCCCCTACATCTTCCGCGGCGCGCTGGACGTGGGCGCCACCACCATCACCCGCGAAATGGAAAAGGCGGCGGTCTACGCCATCGCCGAGCTGGCCGAGGAAGAGCAGAACGAAGTGGTGGCGGCGGCCTATGGCACCTACGATATTTCGTTCGGCCCTGAGTACCTGATTCCCAAGCCTTTCGATCCGCGCCTGATCGTGCGCATCGCCCCTGCCGTGGCCAAGGCCGCGATGGAAGGCGGCGTGGCCACGCGTCCGCTGGCGGACCTGGAAGCCTACGAAGAACAGCTGCAGCAGTTCGTGTACCACTCGGGCGCCTTCATGAAGCCGCTGTTCTCGGCGGCCAAGCGCATCGTGCGCGAAGGCGGCAAGGCGCGCATCGTGTTCACGGAAGGCGAGGACGAGCGCGTGCTGCGCGCGGTGCAGGTGATCGTGGACGAAGGCCTGGCCCGTCCCATCCTGGTGGGCCGTCCCGCGGTCCTGCTGTCGCGCATCGAGAAGTTCGGCCTGCGCCTGCGCCTGGGCGAGGACGTCGAAGTCACCAACCCGGAATACGACGAGCGCTTCCACCAGTACTGGACCACGTACTGGGAACTGATGTGCCGCCGCGGCATCACCAAGGAAATGGCGCGCGTGGAAATGCGCCGCCGCCTGACCCTGATCGGCGCGATGATGGTGCACCTGGGCGATGCCGACGGCATGGTCTGCGGCACCGTGGGCGCGTATCACGACCATCTGCGCTTCGTGGACGAAGTCATCGGCCGCCGCCCTGGCCACAACGTGTACGCCGCCATGAACATCCTGCTGCTCAACGAGCGTACGGTGGTGCTGGTGGACACGCACGTCAATGACGAGCCCTCGGCCGAGCAGATCGCCGAGTTCACGGTGATGGCGGCGCAGGAAATGGCCCGCATGAACCTGGCGCCCAAGGTCGCGCTGCTGTCGCGTTCGAACTTCGGTTCGGGCAGTTCGGCGTCGGGCGCGAAGATGCGCCGCGCGCTGGAACTGGTGCGCCAGGCCGCGCCGGACCTGGAGATCGACGGCGAGATGCACGGCGATTGCGCGCTGGATGAAGCGCTGCGCATGCGTATCCTGCCCTCGTCTTCGCTCAAGGGCCAGGCCAACCTGCTGGTGTGCCCGAACGTGGACTCGGGCAACATTGCCTACAACCTGTTGAAGACCGCGGCCGGCGGCAACGTGGCGGTGGGGCCGTTCCTGCTGGGCGCCAATGCGCCGGTGCACATCCTGACCTCCAGCTCCACCGTGCGCCGCATCATCAACATGACCGCGATGACCGTGCTGGACGCCAACCGGAACGAAGCCTCGGCTTGATCCTGTTCTTGCGTGCGCCTATTGGGCGCGCGCGCGGACACGGCGCAAAAAAGCGTGCCGCTCCATGATGGAGCGGCACGCTTTTTTTGCGCTGGCGCAGAAGTTGATTTTGCGCTGGCGCAGAAGTTGGTTTCGCGCTGGCGCAGAAGTAGGTCTCGCGCCGGAATTCAGCGCAGCGCAGCCTTAGTTGCTGCTGGCCTTCCAGGTGCCGTCAGGCTGCTTGCAGAACCAGAACTGCCACTTTTCCGTGGTGGCGCCGCGGGCGAAATCGCCGACCAGGAAGCGGCAGAGGCGATCATCCTTGACCTTGCTGGTCTGCGTGGGCGTCAGCTGCACGGTGATGGGCGGGGCCTTTTTAGGCTGGTGCGTGCTGCTCCACTGGGTGCGCTGGCCGTCGGCCGAGCTGTTCAGCGACTGCGCCACGGCTTCGTGGAACGAGGGCTGATCGCCCTTGGGGATCTGCGTGATGATGGCATTGTTCAGCATCACCGGAGGCGCGGCGAGCGCCGGCGCGGCGATGCCGCAAGCCACCAGCAAAGAGGCGAGAACGCGGGTGTGTTTCAAGATGGGCTCCCTGTTGAGTCGTAGTGTTATGCCTGATCTTGGGGCGATAGTACGCGAACAGATGGAACAGTGCTTTGCGCGACGGACTGAAACTGGCGGTTTTTGCCTTGAGGCCACACTGCGAGGCAGAAAGAGCGGTGTCATGCAGCACGGCAGCCGCCTTTCATACAGACGAAAAAAAGCCGCCAGATGCTGGCGGCCAAGGTACAACAAGGGGAGGGGTAAATCCGCGTGCGCTCAGTTGGCGTGGTAGACGCCTTGGAAGGGCACGTTGTTCGGTTCCACATCGGCCATCTGGCCGGCGGCGCGGGCGGCAGCCAGTTCGGTGCGCACTTCAGCGCGAGTCTTGCCGGTGGCGGGCGTACCGTAGACGCCTTGGAACGGCACGTTGTTCGGTTCCACTTCGGCCATCTGGCCGGCAGCCTTGGCGGCAGCCAGTTCGGCTTGCACCTGGGCGCGGGTCGGGCCTTCATACGGCGTGCCGTAGACGCCTTGGAACGGAACGTTGTTGGGTTCGATGTTGGGCGAGGCGGCGTAGGCGCCGGCGCTCAGCGCGGCCAGGGACATCATCAAAGCGGTAGCGAGGGTCTTCATGGTAAATCTCCGATTTCAAGAGCTTTGGGAGCGAATCGGCGGCCTATCCGTCTGGTTCGTTGCTGTTTCCCGATGGCTCAATAGTGCGCTGAATCGGAGTAGGGATAAACCCTTGTATTGGTAAAAGATATTCCCATCAGTGGAAAGATAGACGTTTTCTTAGGATATATCTTCCATAGATGGAATCAGGGACGCTTTATCCAGGCGAACGAAGGCCTGGAACGCGGTAGTTCCCTGAGGTTTTGGATGCAGGACGGGAAGACCGGCGCGGCGGGCGCGGCCGGTATCAGTAGTGCGGCGGTATTTCGTCGCGCAGGCTGCGGAAGGCGGCGCCGCCCTCGGGCGTCTGCTGGCGCAGGTCGGCCACTTCACGCATCAGCCGGTCTATCTGCTGTTGCTGGCGCACGATGATCTGGTTGAGCTGTTCCAGCATGTCGTCCGAGAAGCTGGCCTTGACCTCCAGCTCCAGCAGGCGGCGTTCGATGTCTTGCGAGTTATCCATGGCGGGTATTAGAACCGATTCCCGCCGCGGCCCCTACAGGAGGCGTGTTTGGCGCAGCGGCAGTGGTGGCTTACGGGCATGGGGCGTTGGGCCGTGCATGGCCTGCTGGCCTCGTTTCCAGCGGGGGCCGCCTGGGCGCAGGAGGCGGAACCGCTGATGCCCGCGGTGGTGGTGACGGGGACGCGCCTGGGCACCTCGGTGCTGGACACGCCGGCCTCGGTGAACGTGGTGGAAGGCGCGGCCATGCGTCTGCAGCAGCCGGGCATCAACCTGTCCGAAGGCCTGGCCGGCGTGCCCGGGCTGCAGATCCAGAACCGCCAGAATTACGCGCAGGACCTGCAGATATCCAGCCGCGGCTTCGGCGCGCGCTCCACCTTCGGCGTGCGCGGCGTGCGCCTGTACGTGGACGGCATACCGGCCACCATGCCGGACGGGCAAGGGCAGACGTCGAACATCGACATCGGTTCCATCGGCCGCGTCGAAGTGCTGCGCGGCCCGTTTTCGGCGCTGTACGGCAATTCCTCGGGCGGCGTGATCCAGGTGTTTACCGAAGACGGCGTGGAACCGCCGTCGCTCACGGCCAGCGGCTGGGGCGGCAGCTACGGCACATGGCGCTATGGCGCCCGCGCCAACGGCGCCAGCGGCGGACTGGACTACGTGCTGGACCTGACGCGTTTCACCATCGACGGCTACCGCGACCACAGCGCCGCGCGCAAGAACCTGGGCAATGCCAAGCTGGGCCTGCAACTGGACGACGCCAGCCGGCTGACCATCGTGGCCAACAGCGTGGACCTCAAGGCGCAAGATCCGCTGGGTTTGACGTACCAACAATTCCAGGACGACCCGCGCGCGGCTCCCCTGGCCGAACAGTTCGACACCCGCAAGACGGTCAGGCAGACCCAGGGCGGGGCGGTCTACGAGCGCATGGTGGACAGCCGCAACACCTTGCGGGTGATGGTCTATTACGGCCAGCGCGACACCACGCAATTCCAGGCGATCCCCCCTGCCGCGCAGATGGCGCCGACCCAGGCTGGAGGCGTCATCGACCTGAAACGGCAATACGGCGGCGCGGACCTGCGCTGGACCTCCGAGCTGGCGATGGCGGGCAGGCCGCTGACCCTGATCGGCGGCTTTGCCTACGATTCCATGCGCGAAGACCGCAAGGGCTACCAGAACTTCAGCGGCGAGGGCGCCAACCGCCAACTGGGCGTGCAGGGCGCGCTCAGGCGCGACGAAACCAATACCGTCTACAACGCCGATCCTTACCTGCAGGCCTCCTGGCAGATGTCAGAGCGCTGGACGCTGGACGCGGGTCTGCGCTACAGCACCGTCAGCTTCGATTCCAACGACCATTACATCGTGTCCGGCAATGCCGACGACAGCGGCGACGCGCGCTATCGCAAGGCTTTGCCGGTAGCAGCCATCCGCTATGCGCCGAATTCCGACCTGAGTTTTTACGCGTCGTATGGCCGGGGGTTCGAAACGCCCACGCTCAACGAGATCTCCTACCGTCCTGGCGGCCAGCCGGGCCTGAATTTCGGCCTGGCGCCCGCGCTCAGCACCAATCTGGAAGCCGGCGTGAAGGCCAGCATGGCGGGCGGCCTGCTGACGGCCGCCGTGTTCCATACCGGCACCGACGACGAGATCGTGTCCGCGGGCAGCACGGGCGGACGGACCACCTACCAGAACGCCGGCCGCACGCGGCGCGACGGCGTGGAACTGGGCTGGTCGGGCGAATTCGCGCGCCATGGGCGCGCGCAGCTCGCCTATACCTGGCTGAATGCGCGCTACGCCGACGACGGGCCAGGCGATATCCGCGCCGGTAACAAGATCCCCGGCATCGCGCGCCAGGCCGCCTATGCCTCGCTGGCTTGGGCGCCGCCCGAAGGCTGGCAGGCCTCGGTGGAAGGGCGTTTCCTCAGCAAGATCTATGTGAACGACGCCAACGACGGCGATGCGCCTGGCTACTTCGTGGCGGCGCTGAGCGCGGGCTACGTGCTCAAGGCGGGGGCCTGGGAGCTGAACGCCTACGGGCGTGTGGATAACCTGTTCGACCGGCGCTATGCCGGGTCCGTGATCGTCAACGAGACCAACGGACGCTATTACGAACCGGCGGCCGGACGCAGCCTGGGAATGGGCGTAGGCGCGACCTACCGGTTCTGAAGCTGGCGTTCAGTCCGGCATGTCCGGATAGCAGAAACCGTAGTCTTCGCAGGCCGGACAGCCGGGTGCGGCGGCGGGCGGCAGGCCCGCCTGCTCACAGGCGGAATAGGCCAGGAACTGCTTCCACCGCAGGTTGCGCACATTGCGCACCACCAGTCCCGGATAGTGGCGCGCCAGCAGGAAGGTCACGTCTTCGCGGCCGGACAGGCCCAGGTCCCGCCACAGATGGTCGGGCCGCAGACAGGCGTGCGCCAGCACGCTGCTGACCCAGGGCGTGGTGCTTGCGCCGGGCGCGGCCCAGGTGTCCAGCAGCGCGCGCAGCAGAGGCATGAATTCCGCCTGGGCCGCATCCATGTTGCGGGCGGGGTAGATGGCGGCCTGCTCGCGCAAGGCGGCCAGCGCGGAATCATGGCCCGTCAGCGCGCCGGGAAAGAGGCGCGCGATCAGCCCTTCCAGTTCCCGCGACGACAGGCCGCTGCGTCCCAGGTCGCCGCAGGCCAGGCTCTTGCCGATGACGGTGGCAAAGAACCCCGCGTCGGGATGGCCGGGCGGCGCATGGCGCAGCAGCGCGCTGGCGAACCGCAGGGTGGGTTCGGCGCTACAGGCCGGGGCGGCTGTGGGGGCGATGGAAACGGCGTGCATGGCGGAGGAGCGTTGGGCGCAGAATAATTAAGCTGTTAATGAAAGCGTTATGTTGTCGAATATATAACGAAAGTTGTCCGCAGTCTTTGCGGTAAAGCACCGATGGCGGGGCTTGCCAGATTGGCGCGGGAAGGCGCGTATCATCGGCCCCTTCCTATCCGTCCCCTGAAGCTTCCGCATGCCGCGTTCCTTCCGTCCGGTCGTTTCCCGCCTGTGCGGCGCCGTTGCGCTGGCGCTGGCCGGCCTTGCAGCCATGCCGCAGCCGGCCAGGGCTTTCGACATCGGCGCAGTCATCGAGGCCACCCGGCTGTCGCGCTATCCGCTGCAGGAACCGGAGAGGCGCGTGTGGGGCAGCGAGAGCGTCAAGGACGCGGTGCTGGTGGGCCAATTGGAGAACCGGCTGTACCTGTACCGATACGTGCGCGAGACGGGCAAGGAGTTCAAGCTGGATTTCCGTTCCGCGCCACTGGCGATAGATCCGGTTTCCTGGAAGGCGTCGCACGAGGAACGGGTGAGCGTCAGGACGCCGCGCAACGGCGAGACGCATTACTGGGTCGGCTATTCCTACAACGATGCGGACGAAGCGCGCGCCGCGGGCTTTCTGGTGGACGCGACGGGCGAGGCCTATGAGGTGGCCGCGGACGGCGCGCTTGCGGTGGTGACCGGCACCCGCCCTTGGGACGATGCGCGCAAGGTTGCCATTGCGTCCGCGCTGCGGCCGGCGTTGCTGGACTATCCCAACCGCCTGAAGACCTTTCCGGCGCAGGTGCGCTTCGAGCAGCGGACGCCGGTGGACGCGCAGGCCGGCTTTCTGGCCCTGCACCAGGCGGCGCGCGCCGTTCCGCGCGCCAAGGCTGCCGAGTTCGGCGCCGCGCTGGCCGCGATGCGCCGCTACGTGCTGCTGCAGGACTATCGCGAGATCGATCCTGCCGGCAAGGATGCGCAGGTACTGACCGCGTTGAACGACTACGGTTTCTGGCTGGCCGAGTCGGGCGAGGCGCAGGAGGCCGACCTGATCCTTGGCGAGGTGCTGCGGCGCGATCCGGCGCGCACTGCCGCCTATCTGAACCGCGCCGACGCCCGCTGGAAGCAGGCAGGACGGGCGGGCGAGAAGCGCGGCTACTTCGAGGCCCTGGCGCGCGAGGACTACCGCCAGTATTGTTCGCGCCGGCTGGTCGCGCAGGAGCCCATCCCCGGAAATATCTCCAGTCGCATCGCGGGGGCGCTGAGCGTCCCGGCCCTGGACGCGGCGGCCTGCCGGCCGCGCCTGGCCATCTTCCAGGCGATCCAGGCGGGCGATGCGACCGCGGTACAGGCCGAATTGGCGCGCGGGCAGGACCCCGACGGCGTTAACGAGAACGGCACATCGGCGCTGGCCGCGGCGGTATCGCGCAAGCAGCTCGCGATCGTGCGGATCCTGCTGGCGGCGGGCGCCAAGGCCGATGGCCCCAACAAAGGCTACCCGCTACTGGCCAGCGCGCTGCCGGACGGCCAGGACACGCGCCCGGCCGCCGAGCGCTATGCGCTGGCCGACACCCTGATCGCGGCGGGCGCGCCCGTGGATGCGGTGGACAGCGGCGGCACGCCGCTGCTGATGCGGCGCATTTCCTACTACAGCGGCGACAAGGACAATCTGCTTTATCTGCTGGACAAGGGCGCCAACCCGAACGCCCGCGAGAAGAACGGGCGCTCGTTGCTGCACGCCGCCATGCAGAGTCCGAAGAACTTCTGGTTCGCCGAGAAGCTGCTGGCCAAGGGCGCCGACATCAACGCCGCCTATGTCCGCATGTACTACGGCAACCGCGCCATGTGGGAGACGCCGCTGCTGGAAGCCTTGCGCGAATCCCTCAGCGGCGAGCTGGCGCCTGCCGTGGTTTATCCGGTCCCCGAACGGGTGAGTTTTGCGCTGGCCCACGGCGCGGACGCAGCCGTGGGCGGTTATGGCGCGGGCAAGGCGCTGGAGCGCAACGGCTTGAACGAAGCGCTGAGCCTGGCGGCGCGCTATATGCAGCCGGCGCTGGTAGACCAACTGGTCCAGGCGGCAGGCCAGCCACGAGAGCCGCTGACGCCCGAGTCGTTGTCCAGCCTGTTGAGCGTGTGGAACCAGGTCGAGATCCGCGCGGCGGTCAAACAGAACGGCCCCGAATGGGACGGGCTGCGGGCCCGGCTGCGCGTCACGGCCGCGCGCCTGCTGGCGGCCGGCGTACCGTTGACGCAGCCGTCCGACGCGACTGGCGTGCTGGCCGACCGCATTGCGCCGCTGAGCCTGCCGTGGCTGCCGGACGACTTGTACCTGGAATGGCTGCAAGCAGGCGCTGATGCATCCGATCGCACCGATCAGGGTATCCGTATCCAAGGCTTGGTGGACCCCGATGCGCTGCCGCTGGTCATCATGCTGCGGCTGGGGCAGGAAGCGAAGGCGAAGATGCTGCTGGAGCACGACGCCGGCCTGTACCGCACGCCCTGGCGCTGCGGCGCGGCCGTGGCGGACATGCTGGCCTGGCAACTGAGTCAGGACGGGAGCCCCTTGGGCCCGGCCGGCGCGCGTGCCGTCAGGCAGGTGCTGGACGGCGCCGAGGCCGCGCCTGCCTGCGACTTGAACCAGCGCTCGCGCGTGCAGCCTTTCGCGGGCCTTAGCGCAAGCGAACTTGCGCGCCGCGCCAATGTGACGTTGACGCTGCGGCCGGCGCCCTGAGGCCGCGGCGGGATCGCCGGATCGACGGCCAAAAAAACAGGCGCCCTCGGGCGCCTGTTTTTCTTGCTTCAACGGCAAGCCGTCATTACATGGCGTGACCCATGTTGACGTTCATGTTGTACAGCACCCAGGCGGAGCCGCCGACGATGATGGAGATGATCATCAAGGTGAAGACGAACGTGGCCAGGTTGTCGCGGGCCGACTTCGATGCGCCCATGTGCAGGAAGTACACCAGTTGCACCAGCAACTGGAGCACGCACAGCGCCACCACACCGGCGATGGTGATGGCGTGGGACAGCCCGCCGTTCATCACCAGGCCGAAGGAGCCGAAGGTGAGAACCAGCGAGAGCACGAAACCGATGATGTAGGACTTCAGGCTGCCATGGTCGGCGGCGTGATCGTCGTGGCCGTGTGCGGCCGCAGCGGAGTGCGACATCAGAGGGCTCCCAGAAGATAGACGAAGGTGAAGACGCAGATCCAGACGATGTCCAGGAAGTGCCAGAACAGGCTCAGGCACGCCAGGCGACGCTTGTTGATCGAATCCAGGCCATGGCGGCGGATCATGTCCAGCAGGACGATGATCCAGATCAGGCCGAAGGTGACGTGCAGGCCGTGCGTGCCGATCAGCGTGAAGAATGCCGACAGGTACGCGCTGCGGCCCGGGCCGGCGCCTTCGGTGATCAGGTGATGGAATTCATAGACTTCCATCGCGATGAAGCCCGCGCCGAACAGGAACGTCACCATCAACCAGCCCATTGCGCGGCTCTTGTTGTTGGCGTGCACGTTCAGGTTGGCCATGCCGAAGGTGAAGCTGGAGAACAGCAGCAACAGCGTTTCGACCAGCACGAACTTCAGATCGAACAGTTCCTTGCCCGTCGGGCCGCCCGCGGTGGCGTTGGACAACACCGCGAACGTGGCGAACAGCACCGAAAAGATCAGCAAGTCGCTCATCAGATAGACCCAGAAACCGAATACGGTCTTGGATCCATCGTCGTGATGCGCGTGATCGTCGTGACCCGCGTGGGGGTGAGTGGCTACGGCTTGAATCATGGCTCAGGCGGCCTTCTGCATTTTGTCAAAGTGAGCGTTTTCGATGCGTTCGACTTCCGCGGCCGGGACCCAGTAGTCGACGTCGCGGTCATAGGCGCGGACGATGAACGAACCGACCATGCCGACGAAACCGACGATGGACAGCCACCAGATGTGCCAGATCAGCGCAAAGCACATGACCAGGCCAAAGGCGCCGATAACCACGCCCATGGCGGTGTTGCGCGGCATGTGGATGTCTTCGTACTTGGCCGGGCGCTTGTAGGCCTTGCCGTTCTGCTTGTCTTCCCAGAACTGGTCCAGCGAGTCAACGTGCGGCACGTGGGCGAAGTTGTAGAAAGGCGCGGGCGAAGAGATGGCCCATTCCAGCGTGCGGCCATCCCAGGGATCGCCGGTGACGTCCTGGTTCTGCTTGCGCTGGCGAACCGAGACGAACACTTGCTGCAGCAGGAACCAGATGCCCAGCATGATCAGCGCGGCGCCAGCCAGCGCGACCAGCAGGTAGGGCTGCCATTCGGGGTTGTCGTAGTGGTTCAGGCGACGCGTCATGCCCTTGAAGCCCAGGATGTACAGGGGCATGAAGGCCATGAAGAAACCGACGAACCAGCAGTAGAACGAGTAGCGGCCCAGGCGCTCGTTCAGCGTGAAGCCGAACGCCTTGGGGAACCAGTAGGTCATGCCGGCGATGCAGCCGAACACCACGCCACCGATGATGGTGTTGTGGAAGTGGGCGATCAGGAACAGGCTGTTGTGCAGCACGAAGGACACGCCGGGGATGGCCAGCATCACGCCGGTCATGCCGCCGATGACGAACACGATCATGAAGCCCAGCGTCCACAGCACCGGCGTGGTGATGCGCAGGCGGCCGCGGTAGATGGTGAACAGCCAGTTGAAGATCTTCGCGCCCGTCGGGATCGAGATGATCATTGTCGCTATGCCGAAGAAGGCATTGACGTTGGCCCCCGCTCCCATGGTGAAGAAGTGGTGCAGCCAGACCAGGAACGACAGCACGCCGATGGCGGCCGTGGCGTAGACCATGGACTTGTAGCCGAACAGGGTCTTGCGGGCGAAGGTGGCCACGATTTCCGAGTACACGCCAAACGCCGGCAGCACCAGGATGTAGACCTCGGGGTGGCCCCAGATCCAGATCAGGTTCACGTACATCATGACGTTGCCGCCCATGTCGTTCGTGAAGAAGTGCGTGCCCAGGTAGCGGTCCATCGTCAACAGCGCGAGCGTGGCGGCCAGCACCGGGAAGGCAGCGACGATCAGGACGTTGGTGACCAGCGAGGTCCAGGTGAAGATCGGCATCTTCATCAGGCTCATGCCCGGCGCGCGCATGCGCAGGATGGTCACGATGAAGTTGATGCCGCTAAGCGTGGTGCCCAGCCCGGATATCTGGAGCGCCCAGATGTAGTAATCCACCCCCACGCTCGGACTGTAGTCCAGCCCGGACAGCGGCGGATAGGCGAGCCAACCGGTCGCGGCGAATTCGCCCACGAACAGCGAGATCATCATCAGCGCAACGCCGGCGCCGAACAGCCAGAAGCTCAGCGAGTTCAGGAACGGGTAGGCCACGTCGCGGGCGCCGATCTGCAGCGGCACCACGATGTTCATCAGCCCGGTGATGAAGGGCATCGCCATGAAGAAAATCATGATGACGCCGTGGGCGGTGAAGATCTGGTCGTAGTGGTGCGGCGGCAGGAAGCCGGCTGAGTCGGCGGACGCGACCGCCAGCTGGGTACGCATCATGATGGCGTCGGCGAAGCCGCGCAGCAGCATGATCAGGGCGACGATGATGTACATCACGCCGATGCGCTTGTGGTCGACCGAGGTCAGCCATTCCGTCCAGAGATACTTCCACTTCTGGAAGTAGGTGATGGCGCCGAAGACCGCTAGGCCTCCCAGGCACACGGCGGCCAGCGTAACCATGACAATGGGTTCATGGTACGGAATGGCCTCGAGGGTGAGTTTCCCGAGCATTGTTAGTTAATTCCTGCGATCAGATTGTTCGACGTGGGGGTGCACGTGGCGGAGTCCACGCCGGCCATCTTGGTCATGGTGCTGCCAAGAATGAAATCAAACATGGCGGGCGGCGCCGAGGAGTACTTGACGACCGGATTGCGCTCGCTGCGCTTGGCCAGTTCCGCATAGACCTCGGGGGTCAGCGCGGTCGGGGCGGCCTTGGCATCCTTGACCCAGTTGTCGAACCCTTCCTGAGACATGGCGATGGCCTTGAAGCGCATGCCGGAGAAGCCGGCGCCGCTGTAGTTGGCCGAGATGCCCGCATAGGTGCCGGCTTCGCGCGCGTTCAGGTGCAGCTTGGTCTCCATGCCCGCCATCGAGTAGATCTGGCTGCCCAGCTGGGGGATGAAGAAGGAGTTCATGACCGTGGCCGAGGTGATCCGGAAGTTGACCGGAACATCGACCGGGAAGGCGATCTCGTTGACCGTGGCGATGTCGTACTCGGGGTAGATGAACAGCCACTTCCAATCCAGGGAGACCACCTCGATGGTCACCGGCTTGTGTTCGGACACGAGCGGCTTGTAGGGATCCAGCGCGTGCGTCGAGCGCCAGGTGATCACGGCCAGGATGGCCACGATGATACAAGGGACGGTCCAGACCACGACTTCGATTGCCGTGGAGTGAGCCCACTTGGGCTGGTAGTCAGCTTTGGTGTTGGATGCGCGGTATTTCCAGGCAAAGGCCAGGATCATGACAATGACCGGAATCACGACGATGAGCATGAGCCCGGTCGTCGTGAACAGCAAAGTCCTTTCCTGGATGCCGATATCTCCCTTGGGGGAGAGGATTTCCATGTTGCAGCCGCCAAGCAGCATGACCGCGCCGACGCTGAGAATGCGCGTAAGGGTCGCAAGGAGGGGGTGTTTCACGTACAGCCTTGGATGGAAGGTGGGAAATGCTGCAAAGCAGCAGACTGGAATGCTGCTAGGCAGCAACGTCCATCCTATCGGCTTGATATCGGTCAAGCATGCGACGAATGGTCGCATTGCCTGGGAGGATTCCGCCCCAAGGGGGGCAGGTACAGGGTTTTCCTAGGGGAGCAGAGCCCTGTTGCAAGGTTCCAGGGTGCGACGATATGTCGCACTTGCACATCCGGGGCGTGCGACGTTTTGTCGCATCCGCACAAATTAGTCCACGAGGACTTCGCGTTCCGGCCCCGGTTTCTTGGCCAGCTTGCGCTGCAGGGAGCGCCGATGCATGCCCAAGAGGCGCGCCGCCGCCGAAACATTGCCGCCGGTTTCGTGCAGGGCCTGGTGGATGTGCTCCCATTCCAGGCGGTGCAAGGGCGTCATGGTGGTTTCGATCATAACGTTTTCCGGCTTCACCAGGCCCAGCGTGCGCAGGATCATGGGCGCCGTGGCGGGCTTGGGCAGGTAGTCGTCCGCGCCGCGCTTGATGGCCTCGACCGCGGTGGCCACGCTGGCGTAGCCGGTGACCAGCAGGATCCGCATGTCGGCGCGCAAGGCGCGCAGCGGACGGATCAGGGTCAGGCCGGAGTCCTCGCCCAGGCGCAGGTCCACCAGGGCGAAGGCGGGGCGGATTTCCTCGGCCACGCGCAGCGCCTCGGCGATGCCGGTGGCGGTTCGGGTTTCCAGGCCGCGGCGCGACAGGCTGCGCTGCAAGGTGCGCACATACAGTTCGTCGTCGTCGATCAGCAGGCCAAGATCGGTTGGGTTCATTGCACTCAAGTCCCGGTACTCCCCAGCGGGAGGTAAAAGCGAATACGCGTGCCGCCTTCCTCGGCGGCGGTCATGGTCATTTCGCCGCCCATCTGTTCCACCGTGGCGTGCGACAGCGCCAGGCCCACGCCCAGCCCTCCCGGTTTGCCGCTGTTGAACAGGCTGGTCGCCGGCAGCAGGGTTTGGTCAGGATCGAAACCCCGTCCGTAGTCCCTGACTTCGCCGCGCAGGGCGCCATAACCGTACTCCAGATGCAGGTCCACGCGCGGCACGTCGGCGGCTTCGCCAGCGTCCGCCGCATTGTTCAGCAGGGCCTGCAGCAAGTGGGCGATGGCCGGATCGACCCGCAGGCGGCCGGGCAGGGTGCCCGAGCGTTGCAGGTCGATGGTCGGCCGGATCAAACGCCATTGCCCCACCACGCGGACCAGATCCACCGCGGTTGGGACCGCCAGATTGCGGATACGTTCCCGGCACAGGGCCAGCAGCTGGCTGAGGGTGGAGACGTCGGCGCGCAGGTCCTCGTCCTTGACCTCGGCGGCGATCTCGTCGGCCAGCAGGGTCATGGTCGCCAGCGGCGTGTTCAGTTCGTGCGCCATCGCCGCGGCGTGGGTAGCCAGGGCGACGATGCCTTCGTTGCGGGTGAAGCGTTCGCGCAGCCGCGCCAGCTCGCGCTCGCGGTCGCGCAGGTCCGAGGCCAGGCGGGTCGAGAACACCAGCACCACTACCACGGAAATCAGGAAGTTGGCGCCCATGCCCCAGAGCAGCAGGGTATGGGTGTCGACGTCGCCGCGCAGGGGCTGGCCGAAGATCGCGGCCACGGCGTAACCCGAGATGCCCGCCACCGCTGCGGCCAGCGCCCAGTTGCGCGGCAGCGCCAGGGCCGCCAGCGCGGTCAGGATCAGGAACATCATGCCGAACGGATTGCTGATGCCGCCGCTCCAGCCCACCATCCAGGCCAGCACCGCCATGTCCACGAACAGATGGCCGAAGGCGGTGGCGTGGGACAGGTCGCGCCGCTGGCGCAGGCGCAGGCTGGCGTAGACGTTGAAGCCGATCAGCGCGCCGACGCCTATCCACAGCGGCTCGAGCGGCAGGGCCAGGCCCAGGACGCTGCTGGCCAGCAGGATGGTGGCGGCCTGGCCCGCGATGGCGAGCCAGCGCAGGCTGCAGAGGGTACGCAGGAATGAAAAGGCGGAACTACCGGGCATATCCAGACACAGAGGTGCCGGCTGGCTGCCGGCGGCTACGGGCGCCCGGCTGCGCGGAACGCTGGCATCCGGGGCGCGGCGGCGGGGCCGGCTGCCGCCGCGCCTGCGGGGAGGCCGGCGGTGGATGTGCAGGCATTGTATGGCGAATCAGGAGCCGCCGCCGGTCAGCGGGCGAATGATGCGTCCCTGATATGTGAGTCAACTGCCCGGGCCTGCCGTCGCCTCGCCTCTGTATTAGTGGATATCAGAGGTGCCGCTGTGGGCCATCGCGGGAGGAGGATAGTCTTCCTGGTCGGACGCCATCTGCCCCTGGATCTGCGCCTGCTGCAGTTCCTGTTCCACCTGGGCGCGGGTTTCGCTCTGGTGGGACATAACGGGAGGAGGATAGTCTTCCTGGCCGAACGAGTACTGGCCGTCGGCCTTGGATTGGGCCAGTTCGGCGCTGACCTGGGCCGAGGTCTTGGCGGCGGGGGCGGTGCGGGACACCTGCCAGTCACCATAGAGATCGCGAGAGTACTGCGTGGTCTGGGCCTGGACGGCCCCGGCGGCGGCCAAGCCGGCGCATAGCAATAAGGTCTTGCTGAGGGTCTTCATGAAACGCTCCTGGCAATCAAAGCTTGCGGCCGTGGAGGGCCGCGCCTTCGTTCGCGATGCTGCCTGCGGACGATTCCTGGATGCGGGAAAGCCTGGCCGGGCGCACCGCGAGGGCGCGCCGGGCCTTTTCCAATTCGACCCGGCGCGCGGCGCGGCGTTGCACCGCGGGCGGCCTTGTTGCAAGGAAGCTGTTTCAGCCGTGAAGTACTGCTGTCAAACCACTTTCATGGGGACGTTGTGGGCAGGGCCTCAGTGGCCGTGGCCGGCGGCGGGAGCGGCCGCCGCGTTCAGCGGGCGCGCCACCGCGTCCACCGCCACGCGGCGCTGGCGCTTGTCGGCGTCCTCGACGATGAGCGTCAGGGCGACATGGTCGCCGGGCGAGATCTGGCCGGCCAGGTCGATCAGCATCACGTGGTAACCGCCAGGCTTGAGTTCCACGGCCTGGCCCGCGGGCAGGGCGATGCCCGGCACCTGGCGCATCTTCATGACGTTGTCCTGCATTGCCATTTCATGGATTTCCACATGCTTGGCGGCCTGCGATTCCACGCCGACCAGGCGGCCCGCGTTGGCGGAGGTCAGGCGCATGAAGACGCCGGTGGCGTGCTGGCTGGGCACCGTGGAGCGCACCCAGGCGTCGTCCACCTTCAGGGCGGCGTCCTGGGCGAGCGCGGCGGGGTGGGCGCCCGCCAGGGCGCAGACGGCAAAGGCGGCGGCCGCCAGGGACTTGATCGCGGATTTTTTCATGATGGTTGCCTCTATATATAGGTTTGGGTCAGAGCACGGTGCGCAGGTCGTCCACGCATTCCTGCGCGCTTTGCTGGTGGCGCAGGGCGATGCGCAGCTTGCCGCTGGCGTCGATGACGTAGGTCAGCGCGGTGTGGTCCATGGTGTAGGACGAGCCGGTCGCGACCTTCTGGTAGAAGACCTTGAACGATTGGGCGGCGGCGCGCGTCTGCTCGGCATTGCCGCGCAGGCCGACGAAATCCGGATCAAAGGCCTGGGTATAGGCGCGCAGGATTTCCGGCGTGTCGCGCTCGGGGTCGACGGTGATGAAGAGGACGCGCAGCTTCTTGGCATCCGCGCCCAGCAGGCTCTTGATCTCGACGGCGCGGGTCAGCGCCGTGGGGCAGATGTCCGGGCACTGCGTGAAGCCGAAGAACAGCATGACCGGCTGGCCGGCGTAGTCGGCAAGCCGGCGTTCGCGGCCCTCGGTGTCCTGCAGCTGGAAGTCGCCGGCCGGCATGCCGGACAGATCCATGCCGTGCAGCTTGGGCGCGTCGGGGCCGCAGCCCGCCAGGGCCAACAGGGTGAAGGAGGACAGCAGCAGGCGGCGCCGCGGATCGGGCGCGTGGGCGCGCGGCGCGCCAGCGGGCGCGCGCAGAAGGGGGGAATGCATGAAAACCTCGTCGGTTGACGGTTCGTCCAGGGGCGCGGCGGGGCCGCGCGTGCAGGCGGAGTCAGGCGAGGAATGGCGGGGCGCGGGAACCGAGAGGCGGACCCGAGGCGGTCCGGACGGGGGGCGCGTCGCGCGCGGGCGCGGGCAGCGCATGCCGGCCGGCGGCCAGCAGCAGGGGAGTGAGCGCGGGAGCGGGCGCGGGCGCCACATGCGCCAGCAGGCCGAAGGGGCAGAGCGCGCCGGCCTCGGCGGTTTCGTGTCCGGCCTTGTTCTTGTCGCCGGGCGACAGCGCCAGCGTCAGGGCCGACAGGTCGCCGGCAGCCGAGCAGAACGTGACTTCCAGCCGGCCATCGTGCAGCGCCCGGGCGTCGGGCATGTAACCCGCGGGCACCAGCGCGCGCAGCGCCAGGGCCAGGAGCGCCAGCCATAGCACGCCCCGCGCGCGCGCGGCGCTGCCGAGGTGCTGGAGGCGGGTCAGGCGGGACATGGCGGTATTCTAGTGCGCAGGCAGGCCGTCAGGCTGCGTCCAAGCGCCGCACCAGCGCGATGTAGCGGCGCTGCGCCTGATCGGCTGGCAGGCCGGACAGCCGTTGCCAGGCGGCGTGCCGCACCTGGTCCAGCGGCGCCGCGTCGGGTTCGGGCGAGGCCGGCGCATCGCCGTGGCGCGCCTGCTGCTCGCAGGCGTACAGCCGGATGGCGATGGCGGCCGAAGGTTCGCGGGCCAGGGCCCGCCGCTCGATGAGCGCGGCTTCAAAGGCATCGGCCAGCGCTTCGTCAGCCAGGGCCTGGGTGTCCGCGTCGATGGCGTCGCCCTCGGGCTCCCGGCCGCTTGCGGCGGCCAGCCGGCGCCACATGGCATCGTCGCGCGCGGGGTCGTCGGCCTGGGCGTTGACCTTGGAGATGGCGTTGTTGCGCAGGCGCAGCGTGTGCGTGGCGCCGCCCATGTGCAACTGCGCGCCGTCTTGCACCTGGTAGCTCAGCGGCAGCGCGATGGAGCGGCCGGCGGGGGCGGGCGGCCCCACGCCCTGGATGGCGAAGGTATTGCGCGAGTAGTCCATCAGGCGCGAGAACAGGTCGATCAGCGCGCCCCGGCCTTCATAGACGCCGCTGATGGGGCTGTCGCCTGCCTCGTTCCAGACCACGTCCTCGGCGAACAAGGGAAACAGCAATTCGAATTTCCCAGCCAGCAGCGAACCGCGGTAGGCCTCGAGCAGGCGTTCGACGTCCTCGGCGCCCATGGGGGCGGCGCGTCCGGCGGCGCGCGCGGGTTGCGCCGCGGCGGGATCCTGGCCCATGAATTCGAGCACGTTGGCTGCGACCCGGTCGCGGTCGTTGTCCACGCAGATCATGTGATAGCTGTTGTCCAGCAGCACCAGCCGGCTGCCGGCGATCTCCTGGTGCAGCAGATGGGCCGAGCGCACGGAGGTGAGCTCGTCTTCGTGGGCGTGCACGATCAGGGTGGGGCAGCCGATGCGGTCCAGCCCGCGCCTGACGAAGCCGCGCAGCCGGTCGACTTCGCGCACGCAGGCCAGCGGCACCCAGCGGTAGTGGAAGTTCTCGCCGCGTTCGAACTTGGCCTTGACGATGGACCGGACCAGTTCGTTCTTGATGCCGTAGGGCTCTTCCTCTTCGACCCGCATGCGCGCGCCCAGGCCCGGAATGCGGTAGACCAGCTTGCGCAGGCCGCGATACCACGGCGTGCTCCAGCCGTCGATGAAGACCGGCGCGGCCAGCGATACCAGCTTGCCCTTCTTGTGGCCCACCCGCTTGCAGAGTTCGACCGCCAGCAGCGCGCCCAGGCACATGCCCATCACGTGCAGGGTGTCGTAGCGGTCGGCGATCTCATGGTATTTGGCGGTCACGGCGTCCAGCCAGGCCTCCGCGCGCACCGACACCAGGTCTTCCGGCGTGGTGCCATGCCCGGGCAGGGTCAGGCTGTGCGTTTCGATGCCGACGCGCCTGAGCACCTTGTGCATGGATCCCAGGTCGTACTGGGTTCCGCCCAGGCCATGGATCAGCAGCGCAGCGGTGCCGGAATTGTCTGGGCTAGCGGACATCGGCCGGCTCGCGCTCGATTTCTCCCAGGCGCCACATGCCCGCCACGACCGCGACGCTGCCGTCGAAGTCGGCCAGCGGCGAGCCGCGGTCGCTGACGACGCGCCAGCCTCCGTCCGCATGCGCCAGCCGGAACGGCAGCGGCGTGCGATCCTGCGCGCCCGCACGCCGCGCCGCCCAGTGCATCGACAGGCGGGCGCGATCGTCCGGGTGGGCAAGCGCCAGCAGCGAGTCCAGGTCGGCGATGGCGCCGGCGGACAGCCCGAACGCGTCCTGCAGGTCGCCCGCCAGCTCCAGCGCGCCGTCATGCGGATCGTAGCGGTACATGAGTTGATGGCTGCCCGCCAGCGCCAGGTCGAAGCGGCCGCGCCATTGCTCGGCGTCGGCCTGCGCCTGCTCGCGGGCGCTGCGCAAGGTATTGACCAGCAGCAGCAGGAGCGCCGTGACCACCAGGTAGACCTGGGTGGCCAGCAGCACATGCCAGGGATCGTTGGCCTCGACAAAGGGGCCTTCGCCCTGGGCGCTCTGGTATAGCGCCATCACCATCAAGGTGACCATCGCCAGCGTGCCGCCTTGCGGTCCCCACACCAGCGCGATCAGCACCGCGAACACCAGGGGCAGATAGGTCAGCTCGAACGACACGACGTAGGGCAGATTGCGGATCATGTCGCCGTCGAAGGTCATGAAGGTCGACACGATCATCAGCGCGTAGGCCACGGCCCCCAGCACGAAGTCGCGCAAGCGCGGACCGCCGGAGCGGCGCGGACGGAACTGCGCCCAGCCCGTGAAGGCCGGCGCCAGGATCAGTATGCCGGCGAGATAGGCCACCACCCAGGTGCGCAGCCGCAGCAGCGCGCCGGCCTCTTGCGTCAGCCACAGCCAGCCGCCGCCCAGCAGCGCGCTGCAGGCCGCGCCGGCCACGGCGCCGGCCAGCAGCGCGGCCACGAAGCCAGGCCCGTGCCTGCGCGGCGACAGCCGCTGCACCGTCCAGGCGGCCAGCATCGAAGACAGGCTGCCCGTGACCGCAAACACCACCGCGGTCAGGGGCTGGCCGCGCCAGACCAGGGTCAGCAGCAACTGCGCGCAGAAGAAGCCGAGCAGCAGCAAGGGCCAGTCGCGGCGCCGCGTCAGCAGGTAGGCGCCGACCGCCACGCCGGGCGGCAGCCACACGAACGAAGCATGGCTGACCGGGTCGTTCAGCAGATGCGAGAACCAGCCGCAAAGCAGGTAGGGGATGGCCCACAGCAGGCAGAGCGGGTTTCTTCTGGACGAGTCTTTCATTCCCATGAGGGTCCTTGCTGGCGCATTGATCCACGGCGAAAACCGTTCGCCCCGATCTGCGGGTTATACACGCTCCGCGTCGGCCCGCGAAGCGCTCGCGCCACACCAATCCGCCAAAATCTTGGTACCCTTGAACGCACTCAGATCCCGATACTCCACCTCAGTGCCCCAGGTTTCAGTGCTCTCCTTGTCCGCTCCGGCCTTGCCCGTTTCCGTTTCATCCACAGCCGCAGCGCCCGCCAGCGGGGGCTGGACAGGTCCGTCCGCCCGCCGCTGGTTGTGCGTCCTGGCGGTCGCGCTGCTGACGTTGCTGAGCGCCTGCGGCACCACCAAGGTCCAGCCCGGCTACTACCGCGTGCAATCGGGCGACACGCTGACCCAGATCGCGCGCAAGCAGGGCACCAGCGTGAGCAATCTGGTGCGCTGGAACAATCTGTCGAATTCCAATTCCATCGAGGTCGGGCAATTGCTGCGGGTCCAGTCGCCGGCCGGGCAGGCCAGCACCTCCACCGCGCCCAGCAAGGCACGTGGCAAGCCCGCGCCTTCGCCCAAGTCGTCGACCTCGAGCGCCAAGCGCCGCACCGCCCCGCCGGGCGCGATCTCGCTGGTCTGGCCCGCCCAGGGCAAGGTCACGCGCGGCTACGACGGCTCGGGCTCCAACGGCATCGTCATCAGCAACTCATCGGGCACGCCGGTGGTGGCCGCGGCGCAAGGCACCGTGGCCTATTCCGGCAGCGGCCTGCGCGGCTACGGCCATCTGGTCATCGTCAAGCACAACGCCAGTTTCCTGAGCATCTACGCGCACAACAGCAAGCTGCTGGTCAAGGAAGGACAGCGCGTCAGCCAGGGCCAGAAGATTGCCGAAATGGGCAATAGCGACAGCAAGCAGATCGGCCTGTACTTCGAATTGCGCTACGACGGCCAGGCGGTCGATCCGGCGGGATCCTTGCCGCCGAAGTAAGTCGCATGGCCCTGTGCCGTAGATGCGGGACAGGGTCCTAGATGTGCACCAGCTGCTTGAGCGAATCCAGCTTCAGGATGCATAGCTCGCCGCGCCGGTCCGAGATATAGCCCTGGCGCCGCCATTTGGCGAATATCCTGCTCAACGTTTCGGCGCGCATGCCCAGCTTGACCGCAATCTGCGAATGGCTCAGCGGCAGCACCACGGGCTGGCTACCCTGCGGCTTGCCCGCGCGCAGGATGTACTCAGCCAGGCGCTCTTCCGCCGAACTCGACGTCAGCCAATCGATCTGGTCCGTGTGATGACGGATCAGGTTGGCGCTGTGCGCCATGACGCGGCAGGCGAAGCGCGCGTCGTTCAGGCAGAGCTGGCGGAAGGCCTCGCCATTGAGCAGGCAGCCGTTGCCGTCGGTGCGCGCGCGCACGCAGTGCAGATGGCGCGGCGCGGCCTCGAACAGCGAGGACACCGACAGCCAGCCGCCCGGGCCGACATGGCCGAATACCTTGTCGCCGCCATCCGCGGTGTAGCGCAAGCCTTGCAACGATCCCGCACACACCAGCAGGCAGGAGGAAGCCGCCTGGCCTTCCGAAAAAATCGTATCGCCCGTACCGAACTCCAGCCAGCGGCTGCGCTCCGCCAGGGCGAGCAGGGCGGTATCGCCGACGCCATCGAACCACGGGTGCTGGCGCAGCGCCGCCATCAAGGGCGCGGATCGTGAATTGACAATAGTCATTTGGTCTGGGGGGCTGGGCCAATAAAATTAATGCGATTGATTCTTATTTGTGATCGTACCACTGCGCGGACCGTCGCCAACGGCGGGGCCGAGCGGCGCAACCAGCTCCCACATGACTTTCTCAGCGTATTTCCGCGCCGCCGTGGCGGCAGGCGCTCTCTTGTCGTCCGCCGCCGGCGCGACGCCCATCGTGTTCAAGGACATGCTGGACAATGCCGTCAGCCTGCCCGCCCCGACGCAGCGCGCGGTGACCCTGCCCATGCCCGCCGGATCGCTGCTGATCTCGCTGGACGGGGGCGCGGAGCACCTGGCCGGCATGCATCCCAGCGCCTACGGCCTGATGAAGGACGGGTTGCTGGCGCGGATCTTCCCGGCCACGGCCGCGGTGCGCACGGACATCACCCGTTCCGGTTTCGTGCCCAATGTGGAAACGCTGCTGCAGATGCAGCCCGACCTGGTGTGGCAATGGGGGCATATGGGCGACGACCTGCTCGCGCCCCTGCGCAATGCCGGGCTGCCGACCGCGGCGCTGGTGTACGGCACCGAGGACCGCACCCGCGAATGGATACGCCTGATCGGCCTGTCGCTGGGCCAGGAGGCCCGCGCGCAAGCGCAGTTGCGCTGGCGCGATCAAGTGCGGGCGGAGATCCGCGCCGTCACGGATGCCATCCCGGCCGGCCAGCGGCCAGGCGTGCTGTACCTGTCGCGCCATGCGCCGCAGCTGCGCGCCGCGGGCGGCAACACCAGCTTCGAGGATGACATCACGCTGGCGGGCGGACGCAACGTCTCCGCATCCATTGCCAGCGGCCAGACCGTGAACATCGAGCAGATCATGGCCTGGGCGCCCGAGGTTATCCTGCTGAACAATTTCGAGCCGGGGTTGACGCCGGAAACCTTGTACCGCGACCCGCTGTTCGCCGACATACCCGCCGTGCGCGAACGCCGCGTCTACAAGGTGCCGCTGGGCGGCTATCTGTGGGATCCCCCCAGCCAGGAATCGCCCTTGTATTGGCAGTGGCTGAGCCTGCTGCTGCACCCGGAAAAATTCTCCTGGCCCTTGCGGGACAACATCGCCCGGGCCTACGGCGAACTCTATGGCTATCAGCCCGGCGCGGACGAGATCGACGCGGTGCTGCGCCTGAAAATGAATCAAGGGGCCGCGGGCTATGAACGCTTCCGTTGAAACGGCGCGCGCGCCGGGCAGGGCGGTGTCCACGCGCCAGGGCGCATGGTCGTGGCCGTGGCTGCTGATGGCGCTGGCGCTGCCGCTTTCCGTGCTGGCGGCGCTCTGCGTCGGCCGCTATCCGCTCGCGCTGTCGCAGGTGTCCAGCGTCCTGGCCGGGCTCGCCTTGCCGGACGGCTTGGCGGCTTGGCTGCCGTCGGTCAGCGCCACGGAGCATCGCGTGGTCTTGCAGGTGCGCTTGCCGCGGGTGCTGCTGGCGGTGCTCGCAGGATCCAGCCTGGCCATGTGCGGTGCGGCGTTGCAGGGCGCCTTTCGCAATCCGCTGGTCGGTCCGCAGATCCTGGGCATTTCCTCGGGCGCCGCATTTGGCGGCTGCGCGGCGATCCTGCTGTTCTCGTCGCTGTGGGCGACGCTGGGCCTGGCGTTCGCCGGCGGCTTGCTGGCGGTGGCCATCGTCTATCTGCTGAGCCGCACCAACGGCCGCACGACCATTTTGATGCTGGTGCTGGCGGGCGTGGTGACCAGCGCCTTTTTTTCCGCGCTGATCTCGCTGACCACCTACTTCGCCGATCCGAATGACAGCCTGCCGGCCATCGTGTTCTGGCTGATGGGCAGTTTCGCCACCGCAACCTACACCAAGCTGGCGGCGGCCGTGCCGCCCGTCGTGGCCGGCATGGCGCTGCTGTACGCGCTGCGCTTCCGCATCAATGTGCTGTCGCTGGGCGACGAGCAGGCCAGCGCCATGGGCATTGCCGTCGAGCCCTTGCGCTGGCTGCTGTTGGGCTGCGCCACGCTGGTGGTCTCGGCCAGCGTGGCCGTATCGGGCACCGTGGGTTGGGTAGGGCTGGTGGTGCCGCACATCGCGCGCATGCTGGTCGGTCCCGACCACCGGGTGCTGCTGCCCGCCAGCGCCCTGATAGGCGGCACCTACATGGTGTGGGTCGATACCGTGGCCCGCAGCGCCACCAGCGCCGAGATTCCGCTGGGCGTGATTACCGCGCTGATCGGCGCGCCGCTGTTCGCATGGCTGTTGCGCCGCGCCCAGCGCGGGGGAGCGCAGCATGCTTGAGCTGAAGCAATTGGCCGTGCAGGCCGGCGGCCGCCGCCTCTTGAGCGATCTGTCGCTAAGCCTGTCCGCCGGACAGATCCTGGCGGTGCTGGGGCCGAACGGGCGCGGCAAGACCACGCTGCTGCGCACCATCCTCGGACTGAACTCGCCTGCCGCGGGCAGCGTCCGTCTGCAGGGCCACGCTGCCTATGTGCCCCAGCGCAGCGACACGCTCTATGCCTATGACGTGCTGACCATGGTCAGCATGGGCCGCGCGCGCCATCTGCGCTGGTACGCATCGCCCGGCGCGCACGACTGGCGCATCGCCCGCGAATGTCTGGGCGAAGTTGGCCTGGCGCATCTGGCGGACCGTCCCTTCCACGCCTTGAGCGGCGGCGAACAGCAACTGGCCTGCATCGCGCGCGCCATGGCCAGTGCCAGTCCCATGATCATCCTGGACGAGCCCGCGGCCGCCCTGGACCTGCGCAATCAGGACGTGGTCCTGTCGCTGCTGCGCCGGCTGGCGCGCGAACAGGGCCTGGCCGTGGTCTTCACCACGCACCAGCCGCAGCACGCGCAGCACATCGCCGACCAGACCCTGCTCATGCATGCCGATGGCTGCGAAGCCGGTCCGACCTCCGCTATGTGCGTCGACGAACGCCTGAGCCGCCTGTACGGCCTGCCGGTGCGCGTGGCCACCTTGCGCGGCGAAGCCGGCGACATCCTGGGCGTGATCCCTGTCTTCCGTTGAATCATGAAAAACACTATTGCCTACCTGAACAACTGGACCGGTGACGGCCCTGCCGCGCTGACTGGCGGCGCCGCGCCGCGCGCCGCCTGCCTGCCGCTGTATCAGCTGCATGAACGCGATCTTTCCGGCTACCGCGCGCTGTTGGTCCCGGCGCACACCGACCAGCGCTACTTGCTGGAGCACAGCGCGCTCCTGGAAGACTATCTGGAAGCGGGCGGCATGCTGGTCTTCAACGGCCATGTCGCCTATCCCTTCCTGTGCTGGCTGGCGCCCTTCGTGCCGGGATCCGGCGCAGGCATCGCGGGCCTGCGGGTGCAGCGTGCAACGCCCCATCCGGTGTTCGACGGCGTGGACCCCGAACACCTGACGTTCCGGCGCGGCGTGGCGGGTTTCTATGCGCGCGGCGGCAATCCCGCGCCGGACGGCGCGCAGGTACTCAACACGCTGGGTCCCGATGACCAGCCCATCGACTGGGTCCTGGCCCTGCCAGGAGGCGGACGCCTGCTGGTGCATTCCGGCAATGACCTGTGGATGTACGCCGGCAGCGCCGACAGCGCCGGCCGCATCGTTCCCCAACTGTTCGACTGGCTGCAGGGAGACGCGGCATGACCGCAGGACGCACCCCCGTGATCGCGGCGCTGGACGCCGGCACCTACTACCACCATCGCACCTTCCGTACGCCGGACCTGATGCCTCACATCGACCGGACTATATATCTCCGCGACCTGGACGAGGCCTCGCTGCGGGGCTGCGACGCGTTGATCGTGTCGTGCCGCAGCAATCCGGATCTGCTGGTGCCGCACCGCGATCTCTGGCGCCGCTTCCTGGCCGCCGGCAAGACCCTGGTCGCCATGGGCGAAACCCATTCCGAGCGCTGGCTGGACGGCGTGCGCTGGACCCCGTCCGAAGTGAATTTCTGGTGGTGGAAAGAGCCGGGCGCCGATTCCGGCCTGCGCCTGGCGGCGCCCGCGCATCCGCTGTTCAGCACCCTGACGCTGGCCGACGCCACCTGGCACCAGCACGGCTCCTTCGAACCGCCGCCAGGCGCGCTGTCCTTGATCGACAAGGCCGGCGCCGGATCGGTGCTGTACGAGGACAGGCACAGCACGCCGGGTCGCCTGATCGTGACCTCGCTGGACCCGATGTATCACCACGGCAGCTACTTCATGCCCGCTTCCAGCCGGTTCTTGCGTGGCTTCCTGCCCTGGCTGAGGGATTCCACGCCGGCCATCGATCAAGACCTGCCTCCCGCCTGACGAGGCGCGGACCGCCGCGCCCATTCCGATTTTGCCCCCTCTCTTGTGTGCATGTATGCAACGCTCCTATCTTTATGCCCCCTTGGTCGGCGCCGGACTGCTGACCGCCGCCATCGCCGCGCCCAGCGCCGCGGCCGACGTAGCGCAATTGCCGTCGATCCAGGTCACGGCCGACGGCCAGCCCGATGACGGCCGCCTGCGGCCCATGGGGGCCACGCCGCCCGCGGCCTCGATCGACCACAACGTCACGCAAGCCGTCAGCGTGGTCGACAGCCAGGACATCGATCGGCTGAACACGATGAGCACGCTGGACCTGCTGGGCCGCGTGCCCAACGCCACCGTCAGCCGTAGCGGCGGCATCGCCGGCACGCTGTTCCTGCGCGGACTCAATACCAACGACATGCGGGTGCCGATGTTCATCGACGGCGACCGCTTCCGCGGCCGCAACACCTTGCAGTTCATGCTCATCAGTCCGACCGAGATCGAACAGGTCGAGGTGGTGCGCGGGCCGAACTCCTCGCGTTTCGGCAGCGACGGCCTGGGCGGGCTGGTCAACTTCGTCACCAAGCGGGCGCATGGCAATCTGAGCCAGCCCTTCGGGTTGAATGGCGGCGAAGCCTCGGTCACGTACAACACCAACGGCAATGGCGTGCAGAGCAATGTGGCGCTGGAAGGCGCCGGCGACGGCTTCGACCTGCGCGTCTACGCCACCGGACGCCGCGCCAGCAACTACGACAGCGCGGCGGGCGAAGTGCCCAACAGCGACTTCCGCGGCGCGGGCGGCGGCATCGTGCTGGGCTACATGCCCGATGCGCGCCAGCGCATCGAGGCCAGCGCGCGCGTGGCCTATGTGAAGGACGGCGCGGCCGGCACGGTGCCGCAGTATCCCTTGAGCTACAGCCGCCGCGATCCGCTCAAGGTCAAGCAGGGCAGGCTGGCCTACAGCGGCGAGTTCGATGGCGTCATCAGCGCGCTCAAGGCCAGCGTCTATGTGAACGAGTTCGGCACCGTCATGGCCACGCACAACCAGACCAATCCGGCGCGCGTGGTGGATGCGCGCAGCAATGTGATCGGGCCGGTGGTGTGGGGCGGCAGCGTCGCGGCAACGGTGCCGTGGGCCGACACCAATACGACTTTCGGCCTGGACTTCATGCATGAGCGCCGTCCCGGATCGGAATCGCGCAGCGACATCACCGTGCGCCGCCCCAACGGCACCACCACGACCACCAGCACGTCCTATGCCAAGACCGGCCCTGACCAGTACCAGACCAACGTCGGCGCATTCCTGACCACCGAATGGAAGCCCGCGCCGAAATGGACCGTTACGGCAGGCGGCCGCTTCGACTGGTTCAAGTCCGACGTGGGGCTGGAGCCCTTGCCCTCGCCCAATCTGCTGCCCGCGTTCCGCGCCGCGCAGAACGCCACCGAAACCGCCACCACCGGCAGCCTGGGGCTGGCCTACCGCGCTACCGAGGTGGTCGAATTGCTGGGCAGCGTGGGCAGCTCGTTCCGCATGCCGTGGACCTCGGAAATGTTCAGCAGCGGCTATACCGGAACCAGCTACACCATTCCGAACCCCGGCCTGAAGCCGGAACGCGGCGTCACCGTGGAAGCCGGCACCCGGCTGCACTTCGAGCAGGCCACCGTCGGCCTGACCGCCTTCCGCAGCAACTACAGCGACTTCCTGGAGAACGTCACTACCTCCTATGAAGGCCTGCCCGCCACGCAGCGCCGCAACGTCGGCCGGGCGCGGATCCAGGGCCTGGAACTGGACTGGCGCTGGCAGCTGAGCCGCGAGGTCAATCTGTACGGCAACGCCAGCTACCTGCACGGCACCAACCGCACGACGGACACGCCGCTGCAATCGATCGCGCCCTTCAGCGGCCTGCTGGGCGTGCAATACATGAGCCCCAACGAGGCCTATGCGCTCAGCGGCGAACTGCAGTGGGCCAAGGGCCAGAGCCGCTACGCCGAGCGCACCGAGTATCCGGCCGCGGGCTTCGGCGTCGTGAACCTGTACGCCCAGTTCCAGCTGGATCGCCTGGGGCTGCCGCAGGCCGGCAATACCCAGGTCGTGCTGGGCGTGAACAACCTGTTCGACCGCGCCTACCGCACGGCGGCGACCTCATCCAACGTGGCCTATGCCATGACCGATCTGAATCCGCTGCTGGAACCCGGCCGCAGCTTCAGCCTGACGCTGCGCACGCGCTTCTGAATTCGCCAGCCCACCTGGGCGCGCCCTGGCGCGTCCTTCAACCCTAGACCCATCTTTGCGCCAGCGGGCCGCCATGGCGGCGGTCCGTGACCGCGCACGACACGGAGATATTCCATGACTACCCCCGAACAACGCGCTTCCTCCTTGACCGTGACGGCCGAGGAGGGGCCGCTGCCCATCTGTTTCGACGCCGTCCAGGCCTACCATGGCCACGGGGCGCTGGCCATGCTGGCGCTGACCTTCCAGGGCCTGCGCGGCGCGTTGCCGAAGCTGGAGCAGGACGGCGTGCCGGCGCCGCGCAAGGAATTGTCCGTCATTAGCGGACATCCCGGTCCGGGCGTGCGCGACGCGTTCGAATTCGTCACGCGCGCCGTCACGCGCGGCTGCTACACGGTGGACCTGACGCTGCCCGAAGCGCGCTATAGCCGCAGCGCGGACAAGTCGTATAGCTTCCATCTGCGCCGCGGCGCGCGCAGCGTCCAGGGCGTGCTGCGTCCCGGCGTGCTGCCGCCGGAATTCTTTGATTTGCTCGGTAATCCGGCGCCTGACGCGCAGCGCGTCCACGCCCAGTTGCGGCGCGACATCGCCGCGCGGGTCGTCGTCGCCGAACCGGAATCGTTGTTCGATTATGTCGTGACGGACAGCGAAAACTGAGGCGGCACGGGCGGCGGGCCGGGCGGGACTTCCGCCGTCCTACAGCGCCGCTTCCTGCGTCAAGGTCGAAATGAACGCGGCCGTGCGCGGGTCCGCCGGCTGGCTGAACAGCGTGCGCGAATCGCCGGACTCGACCACCGTGCCGTCCAGCAGGAACACCACCTCGCGCGACACGCTGGCCGCCAGGCGCAGGTCATGGGTGGCCATCAGCATGGTCATGCCTTCGGCTGCAAGCTGGCGCAGCACGTCCA
The DNA here is from genome assembly GCF_058783105.1 of Achromobacter sp. FW305-C-30-7. Classification (NCBI taxonomy): domain Bacteria; kingdom Pseudomonadati; phylum Pseudomonadota; class Betaproteobacteria; order Burkholderiales; family Alcaligenaceae; genus Achromobacter; species Achromobacter sp. FW305-C-30-7. The sequence goes on from NZ_JBYSYI010000001.1 coordinate 1,279,195, forward strand.
CCACTTCGGCCGCCAGGCCAGGGTCCAGCGCCGAGGTCGGCTCGTCGCACAACAGCACGCGCGGCGCGGGCGCCAGCGCGCGGGCGATGGCCACGCGCTGCTGCTGGCCGCCCGACAGATTGGCGGGCCAGGCGTCGCGCTTTTCCAGCATGCCGACCTTGCGCAGCAGTTCCTCGGCGCGGGCGCGCGCGCGGTCCTGCGGCCACTTCTGTACCGTCAGCAGCCCTTCCATGACGTTGCCGATGACGGTCTGGTGCGGGAATAGCTGGAAGTTCTGGAACACCATGCCGGTCTGCTTGCGCACGCGCTGGACCTGATCGCGCGAGAGCTTGCGGCCGGGCTCGAATTGCACCGTCTCCGGTCCGATCTCCAGCGTGCCGCGGTCGGGAACTTCCAGCAGGTTCACGCAGCGCAGCAGGGTGCTCTTGCCGCTGCCGGAGGGACCGATCAGGGCGGTGACGCTGCCTTCGGCGATGCTCACATCCACCTGCTTGAGCACGGGATTGCCGCCGAACGCCTTCTCTATCTTTTCCAGGCGGATCATCGGTTTTTCTCGTTAAAGACCGCATGCTGGCCGAAGCGCCGTTCCAGGCGGACCTGCGCGGCGGACAGCACGGAGCTGAACACCAGGTAGATCAGCGCGGCCTCGGTGTACAGGATCAGCGGTTCATAGGTGACGGCGGCGATGCGCTGCGCGGCCTGGAAGATCTCGGGCACGGTCAGCACCGCCGCCAGCGAGGTGTCCTTGACCAGCGCGATGAAGGAGTTGGACAGGGGCGGCACCGCCACCCGCGCCGCCTGCGGCAGGATGGTCCGGCGCAGCGCCTGCGCGCGCGTCATGCTCAGCGAATAGGCCGCTTCCCACTGGCCCTTGGTGATGGACTCGATGGCGCCGCGTATCACTTCCGAGTTGTACGCGCCGACGTTGAGGGTGAAGCCGATCAGCGCGGCGGGCAGCGGGTCCAGCACGATGCCGACGCTGGGCAGGCCGTAGAAGATCACGAACAACTGCACCAGCAACGGCGTGCCGCGGATCAGCCAGACGTAGAAGCGCACCAGGGCCACCAGCGGCGCGGGGCCGAACAGGCGGATCAGCGCCACCACGAAGGCCAGGGCCAGGCCCAGCGCGAACGACATCAACGTCAGCGGGACCGTGAACATCAGCCCCGCGTGCAGCAGCGGCCAGAACGAGTCCAGCATCAGCTGTACCCAGGCCGGCACCGCCCAGTTGCCGAGTTGCGCCAGCAGCCAGTCGGGCAGGACGGATTGCAGCCAGGGGGGTAGCGTCATGTGCGCTCCGCTCGCTTATTGCGCCGACAGGTCCGTGCCGAAGTACTTGACCGAGATGGTCTTGTAGGTGCCGTCCGCCTTGATGTCGGCCAGCGCCTTGTTGATGGCGGCCTGCAGCTCGGGGTTGCCCTTGCGGATCAGCACGCCCGAATTGCTGAATTCGGCGGTCTTGTCGGTGGCGGCGATCTTTACGCGGGCGTTGGGCTTCTGCTTCTTGAAGTCCAGGAACGACAGGTTGTCGTTCACGGTGGCCTCGACCCGGCCCGAGGTCAGCAGGTCGATGGCTTCATTGAAGCCCTGCACCGCGATCACTTCCGCGCCGTGCTGTTGCGCCAGCTTGCCGAAGTTGCTGGTCAGCGTGTTGGCGGACTTCTTGCCCTTCAGGTCGTCGAAGGACTTGATGCTGGTGTTGTCGTCCCGCACGATCAGCACCGCGGCCGACGAGATGTAGGGATCGGAAAAATCGTATTTGGCGCGGCGCGCGTCGGTGATGCCGACCTGGTTGATCACCGCGTCGTAGCGCTTGGCGTCCAGGCCGGCGATCAGGCCGTCCCACTTGCCTTCGACGAATTGCGCCTTGACGCCCAGGCGTTCGGCGATGGCGCGGCCGATGTCCACGTCAAACCCGGTAAGCTGCCCGGATGCGTCGTGGAAAGTGAAGGGGGCGTAGGTGCCTTCGGTGCCGATCTTGAACACGCCGGCGGATTTGATCTGGTCCAGTCCGGATTGGGCGTGGGCCGCGGACAAGGCGGCGACCTGGACCAGGCCGGCGACGAACAGCGTACGGAAGAGTTTCATGGCGGTGCTCCACGGATGGCAGATATCTCGGTGGAGAGCATCCGTGCCTGCAATGCCCTCCGGCGTAGCCGCACTCTAACAACGCGTCTATTTTTCCACAAAGCATAAGGAATAGTAAAAATATAGCTGCAAGTCATATGACGATACCCATGCCCCGGCGCCCGGCGACCGGGGTTCATCCAGGCAGGACTTCGATGGAGAGCGGTGTGGAACAGCAATGGAACAGGCGGGCTTTCATGATGGCGGCCGCAGGCGCGGCGGCGGCAAGCGCAATGCCCGCCCAGGCCGCGGACGGCACGCGGCCGATGCCGGGCAGCGGCAGCATCACGCAAGTGGCGGGGCTGCGGGTGGGGCACTACACCGACACGCGCCGCCCGACGGGCTGTACCGTCATCATCGCCGAGGCCGGCGCGACCGCCGGGGTCGATGTGCGCGGCGCGGCGCCCGGCACACGGGAAACCGATCTGCTCAATCCCGTGAACATGGTCGAAAAAGTGCACGCGGTGGTGCTGTCCGGCGGCAGCGCCTTTGGCCTGGACGCGGCCTCGGGCGTCATGCGCTATCTGGAAGAAAAGAAGATCGGCTTCGACGTGGGCGTGGCGCATGTGCCCATCGTGCCCTCGGCCATCCTGTTCGACCTGGGAGTGGGCGACGCCTCGATCCGGCCGGATGCGGCGGCCGGCTACCAGGCCTGCAAGTCGGCCACCGACGCCGCGCCGCAGGAGGGCAACGTGGGCGCCGGGGCCGGAGCGACGGTGGGTAAGCTGTACGGCCCCAAGCGCGCCATGAAGGGCGGCATCGGCAGCGCGTCGCTGACCGTGGCGGGCGTGACCGTGGGCGCCATTGTCGCGGTCAATGCGGTGGGCGACGTGGTGGACCCGGCCACCGGACGCATCCTGGCCGGCGCGCGCACCTCTGACGGCAAGATGCTGCTGGATACCCGAGCCGCCATCCTCGCGGGCGACCTGCCCAAGTCCATGCGGCCGGGCACCGCCACCACCATCGGCCTGGTCGCGACGGACGCCAAGCTGACCAAGGCGCAGGCGCAGAAGATCGCCGGCATGGCGCACGATGGCCTGGCTCGCACCATCAATCCCATCCACACCATGCTGGACGGCGACACCATCTTTGCGCTGGGCACCGGCACCTCCGGCAAGCCGGGCAACGTGATGCTGCTGGGCGTGATGGCCGCCGAGGCCATGGCGATCGCGGTGCAGCGCGCCATTCTCTCGGCGCGCGCGCTGGAAGGCTATCCGGCGGCGGTGGACTTCGTCGCCTGACGCCATGCCGCCCTGACCTCGGCTTGTCACACAACCGGACCATCATGGGTGGCGCCGGCGCGTGGCCGGCGGGCGGAGGGCGTGCATGTACAAGGGCGAACGATTCAACGGCGCGACGCACCTGGCCGGCCTGGCGCTCGCCGTGGCGGCCTCGGGCGCGCTGATTGCCCGCGCCGCCGAACTGAAGGTGGACACGCGGCAGGTCGTTGCCTGCGCCGTGTTCGCCGCGTCGATGATCGCGGTCTATGCCTCGTCGGTGCTGTTCCATTGCACCCGCGGCCGCCGCAAGGCGTTATGGGCCAAGGCCGACCATTGCGCGATCTACCTGCTGATCGCCGGCACCTACACGCCGCTGGCCTACGGGCCGGTGGAGCACGGCTGGGGCGCGGCCATGGGCGTGGCGATCTGGGCGCTGGCCGCGGTCGGCATCAGCCGCGAACTGTGGTGGGCGCGCGGCGCGGCGCCGGCCCTGCCGCTGTATCTGGCGATGGGCTGGTTGGGCGTGATGTTTGCAGCGCCGATAGCGGGCGCCTTGTCCGCGGCCGGGCTCGCCTGGCTGCTGGCGGGCGCGGCGGTCTATACCGCCGGCACGCTGTTCTACGTCAACGACCAGCGCTGGCCGCACGCGCACGGCATCTGGCACCTGTTCGTCATGGGTGGCACGGCCTGCCATTTCGTGACGGTGTTCGGCTTTCTGCGGTTGGGCCCGGCCTGATCGGGCCCTAGCGCCAACTGGCCAGCGGCAGCATGCCGCCGCGGTTCTTCACTTTGCGCATGACGATATGCGAGGACAGATTCCGCACGCCCGGGATCTTGCTGAGCTTGTCTTCGACGAACAGTGAGAACGCCTTCAGATTGCGCGTGCTCACTGTCAGGATGTAGTTGGACGCGCCGGTCACGATGCTGGCCTCGGTGATCTCGTCATGCAGCGCGATGCCGGCCAGGAACTCCTCGTGCCAGCCCGGGCGCGACTGGTCCAGCGACACATGGACGATGGCCTCCAGCTCGAAACCCAGCTTTTCCGCGTCCAGCACGGCGCGATAGTTGCGGATCAGTCCGCTTTCCTCCAGGGCGCGCACCCGCCGCAGGCAGGCCGAGGGCGACAACGCCACCTGCTCGGCCAGGTCCTGGTTGCTGAGGTGGCCGTCTTCCTGCAGCCGGTAAAGAATGCGCTGGTCTATGGCGTCGATCTGCATGGTGCAATCAAATTCCAAAAATACGGATTACGTGCAATTCAATGCGGAAACCTAGGGTATTCCGCGCCTGATTTTGCAATTTATCAGCCCGATCGCGCTGATAGTATGTACCCAGAATATAGCCTCTTGGAGCAGAAAATGAACACCCGCGACGCCTGCGTCAACGCCGACCGCCAGGACCCCCTGGCGCCCCTCAAAGACCGTTTCGACCTGCCGCCCGGCGTGCTCTACATGGACGGCAATTCCCTGGGTGTGCTGCCCAAGGAGGCCGCCGCCCGCGCCGCCGCCGTGATCGGCCAGGAATGGGGCACGGGCCTGATCCGCAGCTGGAACACCGCCGGCTGGTTCGAACTGCCCGCCCGCCTGGGCGACAAGCTGGGCCGCCTGCTGGGCGCGCGCGAAGGCGAGCTGGTCGTGACCGACACGACCTCGCTGAACATCTTCAAGGCGCTGGCCGCCGCCCTGCGCATCCAGCAGCACCAGCACCCGCAGCGCCGCGTCATCCTGTCCGAACGCGACAACTTCCCCACCGATCTCTACATGATTCAGGGCATGATCGACCTGCTGCAGCAGGGCTACGAAATGCGCCTGATCGACGACGAACTGCCCCTGGAAAAGGCGCTGGACGAGTCCGTGGCGGTGATGCTGCTGTCGCACGTGAACTACCGCAGCGGCCAGATGCACGACATGGCCGCCGTGACCGCGCTGGCGCATGAGCGCGGCGCGCTGGCCATCTGGGACCTGGCGCACGCCGCGGGCGCGGTGCCGGTGGACCTGAACGGCGCCAACGCCGACTTCGCCGTGGGCTGCACCTATAAGTACCTGAACGGCGGTCCGGGCTCGCCCGCCTTCATCTGGGTGGCGCCGCGCCACACCAAGGACTTCTGGCAGCCGCTGTCCGGCTGGTGGGGCCACACGCGGCCGTTCGACATGGCCGTGGCCTACGAGCCGGCGGGCGGCGTGCGCCGCTATCTGTGCGGCACCCAACCCATCGTGTCGCTGTCGCTGGTGGAATGTGGTCTGGACGTGGCGCATGCTGCCGACATGGCCGAGGTGCGTAAGAAATCGCTGGCATTGGGCGATCTGTTCATCGCGCTGGTCGAAGAGCGCTGCGCCGACCACCCCTTGACGCTGGTGACGCCGCGCAAGCACGCCGACCGCGGCAGCCACGTCAGCTTCCGCCATCCCAACGGCTTCGAGGTGATGCAGGCGCTGATCGCGCGCGGCGTGATCGGCGACTACCGCGAGCCCGAGGTGCTGCGCTTTGGCCTGACGCCGCTGTACTTCGGCTACGCCGACGTATGGGACGCCGTCGACATCCTGAAGGACGTGCTGGATACGCGCTCCTGGGACAGGCCGGAATTCAAGCACCGCGCCGCCGTGACCTGAACGCCGCAACGCAACCGTATTGCGCGGGCCGAACCGGCCCTACATCCACAAGAGAGCGCAGGACCTGGAGGAGACAATGCAACAACAGAAAGGATTCGGCCAGATCGCCGAACGCGAGCAGGGCTTGAAACGGCGGCTGACCTCGGGGCAGATGAGCATGATTGCCATCGGCGGCGCCATCGGCACGGGCCTGTTCCTGGGCAGCAAGTTCGCCATCGGCTTCGCCGGACCCAGCGTCATCATCAGCTACGCCATCGGCGGCCTGATCACGCTGCTGCTGATGGGCTGCCTGGCGGAAATGACGGTGGCGCATTCCACCTCGGGCTCGTTCGGCGCCTACGCCGAGCACTACGTCGGCCCGCTGGCGGGCTTTCTGGTGCGCTATGCGTACTGGTCCTGCGTGGTGCTGGCGGTGGGCACGGAAGTCACCGCCGTGGCGGAGTACATGAAGTTCTGGTTCCCGGACGTGCCGGGCTGGCAGTGGGTCTGCCTGTTCTCGGCGGTGCTGATCTTCATCAACGCCATGAGCGTCAAGACCTTCGGCACGGTCGAATACTGGTTCTCCACCATCAAGATCACCGCCATCGTGGCCTTCATCATCCTGGGCGCCTATGTGGTCTGGGGCAATCCGCAGTACGGCACGGCGCTGTACACCTCGCACGGAGGCTTCTTCCCGAACGGCGTCTGGGGCATGTGGATCGCCGTGGTCATCTCGATCTTCAGCTACCTCAGCGTGGAGATGATTGCGGTGGCGGCGGGCGAGGCCGAAGATCCCGAGCGCGCGGTCAAGCAGGCCTTCCGCGCCACCATCGTCCGGCTGGTGGTGTTCTACTTGCTGACGCTGGCGCTGATCCTGGCCATCGTGCCCTGGGACGAGGCCGGCAAGGGCGGCAGTCCCTTCGTCAAGGTGATGCAGGCGCTGGAGATTCCGGGGGCCGCGGGCGTCATCAACTTCATCGTGCTGGTGGCGGCGCTGTCGGCCATGAACAGCCAGCTGTACATCACCACCCGCATGATGTTCAGCCTGTCGCGCGCCGGCCATGCGCCGTCCGCCTTCGGCCGGCTGAGCCGCAACGGCACGCCGCTGAACGCGTTGCTGCTGTCGACCAGCGGCATCGCCATCGCCGCGGTGCTGAACGTGCTGTACCCCGAGACCTCGTTCACGCTGATGATGGCGATTTCGATGTTCGGGGCGCTGTTCACCTGGATGATGATCTTCGTGACCCACTACTGCTTTCGCCGCCGCTGGGCGCGCGAAGGCGGGGGCAAGCTGTCGTTCCGCATGCCGGGCTTTCCGGTGCTGACCCTGCTGGGCGCGGGCGCGATGCTGGCCATTCTGGCCACCACCTACTTCACCAGCGTCTTCAAGATGACGCTGGTGTTCGGCGTGCCGTTCCTGCTGGTGCTGGCCGTGTTGTACCAGCTGCTGTTCCGCCGCCGGGGCGAAACCGTGGCGCTGACCCCGCGCGATCAGCGCTCCTGATGTTGCCGCGCCGGGTTCGGGCGCAAGCCTAATTTGGGGGCCGAGGCGGGAGCCTCAGGCCCCCGTTTCATATGCGCGCGTCAGGCACTGGCCATGGCGGGCGCGTGCTGCTCCGCGGCCTGCTCCTGCGGCGCCGGGGCGAACACGCGCAGTCGGTGGCCGTCGGGGTCCAGCGCCACGAAGGTGCGGCCGAAGTCCATGTCGGTGGGCGCTTGCAAGATGGGCAGGCCGCGCAGGCTCCAGTCCAGGTGGCGGCGATCCAGCGCCTGCGCGTCGGGGACGGTGAAGGCCAGTTCGGTCGCGCCGCCGCGGCCGGCGGCGGCCGGTTCCACGGTGTAGCGCGACCACAGGCCCAGCATCAGGCCGGAATCCAGCCTGAACAGCGCGAAGGTCGGGGAGCTTTCGACGGGCGGACGCTGCAGCAGGGCGCTATAGAACGCGGCGCTGGCGGCGGGCTTTTCGACGTAGAAAATGACGAAATTGGTGTCTGACATGATGCGCTCCGGGTGGTAGACGCGCTCATCTTAGACAGGGGTACTGTCAGTTTTTGGCAGTAGCTTGCATCAGGATTTCTTGGGCGTATGTTCGATTGCGCGCCACTCTTTGAGCAGGGCATGCCGGCGCTTGGGATAGCGCGGGCCGGGCGTCAAGGTGGCGATGCGGTCGGTGCGGAAATGGCGGAAATCCTGGCGCAGTTCGCACCAGGCCATGACGATGCGCACACTGTCGAAGAACCCCAGCGCAAACGGCCAGATCAGGCGCGCGGAATCGGCGCCCTTGTCGTCGCGGTAGGTGATGTCGATTTTCTGTTCGCAGCGTATGGCGTGGCGGATCAGCGCCAGGTCCACCCGATCTATTACCCGCATCGAACTGGGGCCGACCAGCAGCGGTATCGCATCCAGCCCGTCGCGCAGCTCTCCCGGCAGCACCGCCCCGATCTTGGCCAGCGCATTGCTCGCAGCCTGCGCCAGGCGCGGATCGGCGCGGTCCGCCACCCAGCGGGTGCCCAGCACCAGCGCTTCGATTTCCTCGGTGCTGAACATCAGCGGCGGCAGCATGAAGCCGGGGCGCAGCACGTAGCCCACGCCCGGCTCGCCCTCGATTTCGGCGCCCTGCGCTTGCAGGGTGGCGATGTCGCGGTACAGCGTGCGGATGCTGACGCCGAGGTCGGCGGCCAACTGGCGGCCGCTGACGGGGCGGCGATGGCAGCGCAAGGTCTGCAGCAGGCCCAGGAGGCGTTCGGTGCGGGACATGGGGCGGGCGGGGAGGGCGGATCCGTAATGCTGCCATGAAATGACAGCATCAGGGGCCGCGGCGATCAGCGGATCGCGCTTTCATGCTGCGCGCCGCCCGTCGGTACGTTGGAACTTTATAGCGGGAACGGCGAGGCCGCTCCCGCAACTGGCGTTTAGGACCCGACCTTCTTGCCCGTGGCCACGTCGATGGCCGAGCCGTCCTCCAGGCTGACGCGGTAGATCTCGCGCACCACGTTGCCGGCGAAGCCGATTTCGACGATGGAGACGTCCTTGAAGGTGGTGTTGATGCCGTCGGGCAGCACGGCGTTGAACTTGTCGGACTCCTGCTTCATGGCGTCCTGCAGGCGCGTGTCGTACAAGGCCATGCTGTAGACCAGCGTGGTGTGCGGGTTGTGCGCGCGCACTTCCTTGCCGTCCTGCATGATGTTCACGCCGCTCACGCCCATGGTCTTGACCAGGTCCTTTCCGGCATCGCCCATCTTGGCGTAGACCGGGCCGGTGACGCGCGGCAGCGGGCCATCGCGCAGCGGCGCCAGGGCGGCGGTGGCGACGGTGTTGTAGCGCATCATGTCCTCGAAGCCCTGGCCGCTCTTGACCACGCCCAGGTCCAGCCACCACGGGTGGCCCGCGCCCTTGGCGGCTTCGGTCGGATAGAAGTTCTTCAGCGTGACCTGCAGCGGGGCCGGCGGCTTGGGCAGGGCCTTCAACATGCGGGCGGGCGTTTGCGGGTCGGCGCTGTGGATGTGCACCACCGTCACGTGCGGCATGTTGGGCGTTTCGGCTTCGGTCTTCAGGCCCAGCTTGAGCAGGTCGGCCTTCAGCGTGGCGTTGATCTTGGCGTCCAGGGTGGCATTGACGTCCTGGGGCAGGCGGTAGACCACGCCGTAGGTGGCCTTGTGCTCGCGGAATTCCGGTTTGTCCAGGGCGCTGTTGTCGATGGGGGCCGCGGCATGCGCGGCCGAGGCGGAGGCGAACAGGCCGAGGGCGGCCAGTTGGAAGACACGCTTGATCATGGAGATTCCTTTTGTTTGTGTAGGCCCGCGAGAGTCACCCGCAGTGTGGCCAGCGCGGATGTACTGCGTATTGCACCAAGCAAAAGAATTCCGATACCAGCCTGCGCATGCCCGATAGCTGGCGCCCGGCGGCTGATATCCGCCTACACCAGAAAGACGATGGCCACGATGGCGATGCCCAGCAGCAGGTTGATGCCGACCCAGCGGCGTATGCCCGCCATGGCTTGCCCGCCCTGCGGCCAGGCGGATGCGGCGACCGCCGCCCGCAGCTGCGGGTAGAGCACGAAGCGGATATAGGCGTAGATGGCCGTCATGACCAGGCCGCCCGAGGCCATGAGGGTCCAGCTGCGCGGCATGAAGAAAGCGCCGCCCGTTTGCGCCGCCTGGCTGGCTTCCTGGCCGATCATTGCCGCGCCGGTCGCCAGGATCAGCAGGATGGCCGCCAGCACTGCATTCAGGAACGGACCCAGCACCGACGCCATCAGCGGCAGCCGGACCGGCGGCTCCAACTGCGCGGCCGCCGGCCGCAGGAAACAGTGCGCAAACAGCATGCCCCCGACCCAGAGGATCACGGCCATCAGGTGGATGAATTTGAGCGCGGCGTAGAACATGAGGCAGGCCTGTAGGGAGGAATCCGTCCCCATCATATCCCCGTCAAGCGCGGCGCGCGGACTTGACCGGAATCATGGTTTTGCATTTAGAATGAGATTGATTTCTATTTGTGATTGTTAGTTCAGGGAGCCCTCCGTGCCGAATCCTGCGGTCGCCGCCAGCGACAACGTCCATTTGTTGTACCGCGCTCACCATGGGTGGCTGCACGGCTGGCTGCGCGCCAAGCTGGGCAACAGCTTCGACGCGGCCGACCTGGCGCAGGACACATTCGTGCGGGTGCTGCGCCACCGCCATGAACTGGACGTACTGCGCGAGCCGCGCGCCTATCTGACCACCATCGCCAAGCGCCTGCTGCTCAACCACCACCGGCGGCGTTCGGTGGAGCAGGCCTACCTGGAAGCCCTGGCGCTGATGCCAGAGGCCCTTGCGCCCTCGGCCGAGCAGCGCCTGATCATCCTGGAAACGCTACAGGAAATCGACGAGATGTTGGCGGGCCTGTCGCTGCCGGCCCGCCAGGCATTCCTGATGGCGCAGCTCGAAGGCCTGAGCCATGGCGAGATCGCCGCCCGCCTCGACATATCGCTGCGCACCGTCCACCGCTACATCGCCAAGGGATTCGAGCAATGCATCATGGCATCGATCTGAGCGCGCCGGTCGAAGCGGCGACCGAGCTGCCCGCCGTCGAACGTAGCGTGGCGCGCGAGGCCGCGCGCTGGCTGCTGCGGCTGAGTTCCGGCCGCGCCACCGATGCCGACCAGCGCGCCTGTGCGCTGTGGCGCGCCAGCAAGGCCGAGCACGAGCATGCCTGGCAGCGTGCGCAACGCGTGAACGAGCGTTTCGGGCTGATTCCGGCGGCGCTGGGCATGGCGACCTTGAACCGGCCCGAACTCAGGAACCGCCGCGCCGCGCTCAAGACGCTGGTGGCGCTGGTGGTGGCCGGGCCCGTGGGCTGGGCCGCCTGGCGCGCCGATCCGCTGGACTGGACCGCGGACTATCGCAGCGCGCCGGGCGAGCGGCGCGAAGTGGCCTTGGCGGACGGCTCCACGCTGCTGCTGAACACGGCCAGCGCCGTCGACGTAATGTTCAGTTCCACTGCCCGCCTGCTGCGCCTGCGCGCGGGCGAGATCGCGGTGCACGCCGTGGCCGACACGGCGCCGCAGGCGCGCCCGTTCGTGGTGCGCACCAGCCTGGGCGATATCGAGGCGCAGGCCTCGCGCTTCTGTGTGCGCCAGGAAGGCGGGCTGTGCCGGGTCAGCGTGCAGGAAGGGCGGGTTCGCGTTGGCAGCGCCGCGCAGCCGCGCGGCCTGGTCAGCCTGGAGGCTGGCGAACAGAGCAGCCTGACGGCCGGGGGCGTGTCGCCGCCGTCTCCCGCCGATCCGCACGCCAGCGACTGGCAGCGCGGCGTGCTGTACGCCCAGCGCATGCGCCTGGACGCCTTCGCGGCGGAACTGGGCCGCTACCGCCCCGGCATTTTGCGGTGCGATCCCGAAGCCGCGCACCTGCGCATCTCGGGTGCGTTCCAGGTGCGCGACACCGATGCGGTCCTGGCGGCGCTGCCCGCGACCTTGCCGGTGCAGGTGCGCTACCGCACGCCGTACTGGGTGACGATCACCGCGCGCGCGGCCGCCGAGGCCTGAATCCGCGCTGTTACAAAAAACTGGAGGGCCAGCTGTCCGATTCGGATTTCACGAGGGTCATGGTCAGTAGAGGCAAACGAATGCCGCCACCGTTTGGATCGAAAGGACGACCATGGCTTATCTACCCGCCGGCCGCGCAAGCGGCTCCCGACCCGCCCGAGGCCTGCAATGCCGCATGACCCGCGTCGCAGCCGCCGTGCATGCCGCGCTGGCGTTGACCACGCTGTCCGCCGCCCTGCTGCCTGCAAGCGGCGCATGGGCCCAGTCTGCGCAGCAGACCCAGGCGCGCGGCTATCGCATTCCCGCGGGCGCGCTGGCCGAGGCGCTGCCGCGCTTTGCCGACAGCGCGGGCGTGACCGTGCTGTTCGACGCGGCGCTGGTGGGACAGCGCCGCACGCCGGGTCTCGATGGCGTTTATTCCGTGAATGAAGGCTTCGCGCGCTTGCTGGCCGGCAGCGGCCTGGGCGTGCAGGAGCGCAGCGCCCGGGTCTACGTGTTGCAGGCGGTGACGGCCGCGGACGTGACGCAGCTGGCGCCGGTCCAGGTGGATGGCGACGGTGCGCCGGTCGCGCCAGCCTGGGAAACCAGCACCGACCGCAAGCGCCTGGATGACCTGCAAGTCAGGAACTGGAGCGACTTCGGCAAGCGCGCCGAACCGGGTGTGAATTTCAACCGCACGAGCAACAGCATCAACATCCGCGGCCTGGACCAGGACCGCGTACTGACGCGCGTAGACGGCATCCGCCTGCCGTGGCTGGACGACGGCGCGCGCGGCCTGAAGGGCGGCCTGGAGGCGGTGGACTTCAACAGCCTGTCGCGGCTGGACATCGTGCGCGGCGCCGACGCCAGCGGCGGCGGCTCCGGCGCGATTTCCGGGATCGCGGACCTGTACACGCTGCAGCCCTCGGACCTGCTGACCGACGGCAAGACCTTCGGCGCGCTGGCCAAGACCGACTACGACACGGCCGACAGCAGCTGGGGCGCCAACGCCGCGCTGGCCGGCCAGATCCACAGCAACACGTTCTGGCTGGTGCAGGCCGGCGTGCGCAACGGCCACGCATTGGACAACCGCGCCGACGTGGGCGGTTACGGTTCCAAGCGCAGCGAGCCCAGCCCCGAAGACTACGATCAACGCAGCTTCCTGCTGAAGTTGCAGCAGCGCGTCGAAGGTGGCCATCGCTTCGGCCTGACGGGCGAATACTTCAAGCGCAATGCCGACATCGACAATATGTTCGAGCAGGGCGCGGGCACCAGCTATCTCTACGGTGAAAACAGCACGCGCAAGGAAACCGAGCGCCAGCGCGTGTCCTTCGACTACTCGTACAAGGCGCCCGGCGAGGGCAGCCTGATCGACACGGCCACCGCGGTCGTCTATTGGCAGCGCCTGCAGCTGGACAGCTCGCTGAGCGGCGTGCGCAGCGTCGATTCCCGGGCCTATGCCAGGCCCGGCGATCCCTACTATTACGGCTATCCCAGCGGCCCCTATGGCCGCAGCAATTCCATTCGCCAGACCATGTTCGGCGCCAATGCCGAAGTCACGAAACGCCTGGCCGGCGCGACCGTGTCGCAGCTCTGGACAGCGGGCGCGGAATGGTACGGCAACAAGACCGAGCAGTACTCCAGCGGCTACGACAATTGCCCCGCGATTCCCTCCGGCACGCCGGCGCCCATGGGCCCGCGCCTGTGCGACATGCTGCACACCAACCAGGCCGACGTGCCGCAGTCCAAGGGCAATCAGTGGGCCCTGTGGGTGCAGGACGAATTCAGCTTCGCCGACGGCCGCTACACCATCATGCCGGCGCTGCGCTACGACCACTACGAACAGAAGCCGCAGTCCACCGCCAGCTACGAAAGCAACCCGAACGCGGGGGCGCTACCGCCATCCAACAGCGGCAGCCGTTTCTCCCCCAAGCTGCTGGCCACCTGGAAGGCCGCGGAAGAACTGAGCCTCTACGCCCAGTACGCCTACGGCTTCAAGGCGCCCAGCCCGACGCAGCTCTACACCAACTACGGCGGCCCCGGCACCTACCTGCGCGTGGGCAATCCCTATCTGAAGCCCGAAACCAGCAAAGGCTGGGAGCTGGGCGCCAAGATCGGTTCCGATTCCCTGGGCGGCGCGGTATCGTTGTTCGACAACCGCTACCAGAACTTCATCGACGGCGACGTGCCGCTGAACGCATCGTCGCCGCAGTGGCAGCCGGGCTGGGCCGGCCAGTATCCCTTGGGCGTGACCGGCAACGTCAACCGCGCCAAGGTGCGCATCTACGGCGCCGAAGCCAGCGCACACTGGAAGTTCTCGCCGGGCTGGCGCACCTGGGGCTCGCTGGCGTGGGCCGTGGGCAAGGATGAAGGGACGGGGCAGTACTTGAACTCGGTGGCGCCGCTGAAGGCGGTGCTGGGCCTGGGCTACGGCCGCGACGTGTGGGGCGTGGACGCGATGTTGACCACCGCCTTGAAGCGCAACAAGGTCGAGTACCCCGAGCCCACGGCCACGGCGCGCAATGCCGACTTCCAGGCGCCCGGCTATGGCGTGGTGGACCTGATGGGCTACTGGCGTCCGGCCGCGGTGAAGGGGCTGCAGGTGCAGGCAGGCGTTTTCAACCTGTTCGACAAGAAGTACTGGGAGGCCATCAATGTGCCGACCGCCGGCGCCATCGCCATTCCGCGTCCGGTCGATTGGTACACGGAACCGGGACGCAGCCTGCGCGTCTCACTGACATACCAGTATTGATCCAGACCCCGCCGCCGGTCCGGTCGATACTGGAGCGGCGGCGGTCTACGCAAACCTTAGCAACGGCCGGAGGGCCTCACGATGAGCAATACCGATTTCACGTCCCGCGCCCAGGAACTGCGCGCCCGCAACGACGCGCTGGCGGCCTCGCAACCCGCGCTGCGCGCCCGCAACCTGGCGCAGGCGCTGGGCGTGTCCGAAGCCGAATGGGTGGCGGCGGAATGCGGCGGCCTCAAGGCCGCGGCCCTGCACGGCACGCCCCAGGAGATCTTCCGCGAACTGGGTACGCTGGGTTCGGTCATGGCGCTGACGCGCAACGACTGGTGTGTGCACGAGCGTCACGGCGTGTATGAGGACATCCAGGCCGAAGGTCCGGTAGGCCTGGTGCTGGGGCCGGACATCGACCTGCGCGTCTTTTTCACGTCCTGGAAGTCGGCCTGGGCGGTCGAGCAGGACGGCCGCCACAGCCTGCAGTTCTTCGACGGCGCGGGCGTGGCGGTGCACAAGGTCTACCGCACCGAGGCCACCGACGCGGCCGCCTACGACGCCCTGGTCGCGAAGTTCGCGGGCGAGGCGCAATGGCCGGAAACCCAGTCCTATGCGCCCGCCGCCGACGCCGACCGGGTCGAGGACAGCGCGCAATGGCGCGAGGCCTGGCTGGGCATGCAGGACACGCATGAATTCTTCCCCTTGCTGCGCAAGTTCAAGGTGTCGCGCCTGGCCGCGCTGGTGGCCGCGGGCGAGGACCTGGCGCAGCAGGTGCCGGCCGACGCCGTCGAGCGCATGCTGGAATCCGCGGCGCAGTCCGGCTTGTCCATCATGTGTTTCGTGGGCAACCGGGGCATGATCCAGATCCACACCGGCCCGGTGCAGCAATTGCGGCGCACCGGCCCCTGGTACAACGTGCTGGACCCGAAGTTCAACCTGCATCTGGACACCACCGCCATCGCCTCGGCCTGGGTGGTGAACAAACCGACCTCGGACGGCTGGGTCACCTCGCTGGAGCTGTATTCCGCCACCGGCGACCTGATCGCGCAGTTCTTCGGCGAACGCAAGCCGGGCAAGCCGGAACTGGCCGGCTGGCGCGAACTGATGACCGGCTTGTGCAGCGTGCCGCTGGCCGCCTGATTCCATAAGGACGTAGCGATGAAAAAATGGCTGGCAATGGCGGCGGGCTGGGCATTCGCGTTCAGCGTGCACGCCGCGCCGCCCACCCGGGTGGTGACCCTGGGCGGCAGCGTGACCGAAATCGTGTATCAGTTGGGGCAGGGCGACAAGCTGGTGGGAGACGATCTCTCCAGCCTCTATCCCGAGGCCGCGACCAAGCTGCCGCGCGTCGGCTACTACCGGGCCGTGCCGGTGGAAGGCGTGCTGTCGCTCAAGCCTGATCTGGTGCTGGCGTCCGAGCAGGCGGGGCCGCCGGATGCGCTCAAGCGCCTGGCGGACGTCGGCTTGCGGGTCGTCACCGTGTCGGACGCGCCGTCGGTGGACTCGCTCAAGTCGCGCATCCGCGGCATTGCCGACGCGTTGGGCGTGGCGCCCGCGGGCGAACGCATGGTGGCAGAGGTCACGCGCGAACTCGCGCGCGCCGAGGCGGTGCCCGCGACGCGCGCGCGGGCCCTGCTGCTGATCAACCGCACGGGCTCGCCGCAAGGCGCTGGCCGCGATACCGCTGCCAACGAAGTCATGCATCTGGCGGGATTGGTGAACGTGCTGCAAGACCAGCAGGGCTACAAGCCCCTGTCGGCCGAAGCCTTGGGCGCGCTCGCACCTGACCTGATCGTGGTCACGCAGGCGTCGCTGGACGCGGGCGGCGGCATGGAAGCCTTCCTGCGCATGCCCGGTATCGCGTCCACCCAGGCCGCCGCAAAGCGGCGGATCGTGGTCATGGACGACCTGCTCATCCTGGGCATGGGGCCGCGCCTGCCGCTGGCGCTGACCCAGCTCAAGCAGGAGGTCGCGCATGTCATGGCGCGTTAGCGCGCCGCTGGCATTGGGCTTGCTCGCCGTGGCCTTGGCGGTCGCGGTGGTGGCCGCCACCGCCAACGGCGCGGTGGCGATTCCTTTGCGCGAGCTGCCCTCCCTGCTGTGGGACGCGCCGACGCCGGAAAACGCCTTGTGGCGCAATGTGCTGATCGACATCCGCCTGCCGCGCGTCCTGTTCGCGCTGGTGGCGGGCGCCGGACTGGCGGTATCCGGCGCGGCCATGCAGGCGCTGTTCCGCAATCCGCTGGCCGAACCCGGGCTGATCGGCATATCGGCTGGCGGCGCGCTGGGCGCGGTGGCCGCCATTGTGCTGACATCCGGCGGCTTCTGGATCACCGCGCCTTCGGCCTTCGCCGGCAGCCTGGTCGCCACGCTCTGCGCCTATGCGGTCGGCCGGCGCGTGCCGGGCGTGGCCGGGCTGCTGCTGGCGGGCGTGGCCATCACGGCCATGGCGTTCAGCCTGATCGGCCTGTTCACCTTCGTTGCCACCGACGCGCAACTGCGCGACCTGACCTTCTGGAACATGGGCAGCCTGGGCGGCGCCAACTGGAAAGTGCTGTCGTTCCTGGGGCCATGGGTGCTGCTGGTCAGCCTCTGGCTGACGAGCCAATGGCGCGTCATGAACGCTTTGCTGCTGGGCGAGCGCGAAGCCCAGCACCTGGGCTACACGCTCAAGCGCGTGCGGGCCAGGCTGGTGCTGGCCAGCGCGCTGATCGTGGGGCCGCTGGTCGCCGCCACGGGGACGATCGTCTTCGTCGGGCTGGTGGTGCCTCACCTGGTCCGCATGACGCTGGGCGCCAACCACCGCTGGCTGCTGCCCGCCACCATTCTGGCGGGAGGGCTGGCGCTGATACTCGCGGATTGGCTGGCGCGCACCGTGGTCGTGCCGGCGGAACTGCCTATCGGCCTGGTGACCGGCCTGGTCGGCGGACCGTTCTTCCTGTGGCTGCTGGCGCGCGGACGGAGGATCGGATGACGCTTTCCGCACAGAACCTGACCGTGAGCCGCGGCGGTGCGCGCATCCTCACCGATGTGTCGCTGGACATCCGGCCGGGAGAGGTCGTGGGCTTGCTGGGCGCCAACGGCGCCGGCAAATCCACCTTGCTGGGCGCGCTGTCGTCGGAACTGACGCCCGATGCCGGCCAGCTGAGCCTGAGCGCGACCCCGCTGGCCGCGCTGCCGCACCGGCAGCAGGCGCGCCAGCGCGCCGTGCTGCCGCAAAAGCCCGGGCTGACTTTCGACCTGAGCGTGCACGAGGTGGTCGCCATGGGCGCCTATCCGTTCCCGGAGTTGCCGCCGCAGGCGGTGGACGAATTGGTGACGCAGGCGCTGGGCCAGGCCGATGCGGCGCATCTGGCGGGCCGGCGCTATCCGGAGTTGTCCGGCGGCGAACAGCAGCGCGTGCAGTTCGCCCGCGTGCTGGTCCAGTGCCATGCCGCGCGCGGGCAGGGCGAGCCGCGCTACCTGTTGCTGGACGAACCCACCGCCAGCCTGGATCCCAAGCACCAGGGCGATTTGCTGCGCCGCGCCTGGGAGCTGGCCCACAGCGCCCATACGGGCGTACTGGTGATCCTGCACGACATGAACCTGGCCGCGCGCTGGTGCGATCGCCTGCTGCTGCTCTGCGGCGGGCGCGGTATCGCGCAAGGCACGCCGGCGGAGGTCCTGACGCCGGCCAATCTGTATCTGGCTTACGGCATCGACGCCCAGGTGATTCCGCATCCCCTGCAAGCCGGCCGCCTCCTGGTGCTGATGGCGTGACGCGGGCTGCCGGGTCGGTAAAATAGGCGATACGCTTGTATTCGCCTTTTTCAACATCTACCCAACAGGATCCCGTGTCATGCCTACTTTTGACGTCGTCTCCGAAGTCGACAAACACGAACTCTCCAACGCTGTCGACCAGGCCAACCGCGAACTGGCCACCCGCTTCGATTTCAAGGGCACCGAGGCCAAGTTCGAACTCGACGAGTTTGTCGTGACCCAGGTCGCTTCCAGCGCGTTCCAGCTCAAGCAGATGCTGGACATCCTGCGCGGCCGCCTGTCGGCGCGCGGCATCGACGTGCGCTGCCTGGACGTGGCCGATCCCCTCGAAAACCTGGGCGGCGCGCGCCAGAAGGTCACCATCAAGCAAGGCATCGAGCAGCCAGTGGCCAAGAAGCTCATTGCCGCCATCAAGAACGCCAAGCTCAAGGTGGAATCGCAGATCAACGGCGACAAGCTGCGCATCAGCGGCAAGAAGCGCGACGACCTGCAGACCGCCATCGCGCTGCTGAAGAAGACCGACGTCGACCTGCCGCTGCAGTTCGAGAACTTCCGCGACTGATCCGCCCCGCGCCAGGGCGCGCGGCGCCCTGCCGACCTCGAGGGGGGCCATGGGACATTCCAATGAGTTGCAGCTGGTGGTCGAACTGGTGCGCGCCGGCGGCATGTCCGCCGCCGCCCGCGAGCTCGGCGTCACGCCGGCCGCGGTCAGCAAGCGGCTGGCCCAGATCGAGGCGCGGCTGGGCGTGCGGCTGGTCAATCGCAGCACGCGGCGCCTGAGCCTGACCGCCGAAGGCGAGGTCTACCTGGAGAACGCCCGCCGCATTCTGGGCGAGATCGAGGATCTGGACCAGTTGATCGCCAGCCGCCAGGACAGTCCGCGCGGCTTGCTCAAGGTCAACGCGCCGCTGGGTTTCGGCCGCAGCTACATCGCGCCCGCGATTGCGGAATTTGCCCAAGCCTATCCCGAGGTGTCGCTGCAATTGCAGCTGACCGACAGCCCGGCGGATTTCGTGCAAGACGCCTTCGACGTGGCGGTGCGCTTCGGCGACCTGCCCGACACCCGCCTCATCGCCCGCAAGATCGCGCCCAACCGGCGTCTGGTCTGCGCATCGCCGGGCTACTTGAAGACCCATGGCGTTCCCGTCACGCCGCACGACCTGGCGCGGCACCAGTGCATTGTGTTGCGGCAGAATGAAGCCGCGTACGGCTTGTGGCGTTTCACCAAGGGCCGCCGCAGCGAGACCGTGAAGGTGCGCGGCAATCTCAGCAGCAACGACGGCGAAGTGACGCTGACCTGGGGCCTGGCCGGCCTGGGCATCCTGCAGCGCGCCGAATGGGACCTGGCGCGTTATCTGCGCAGCGGCAGGCTGGTGCAGGTGCTGGAAGACTACGCCTTGCCGCAAGCCGACATCTACGCGGTCTTTCCGGAAAGGCACCACCTGTCCGCCAAGGTGCGCGTATTCGTGGACTTCCTGGTGGCGTATTTTAGGAAGGGCGCGGACAGCCGGTGGTGATGGCCGGCCCGGCTCAGGCCGACCACAGGTGCTGCGCCGCGTAGGCGCGCCAGGGCCGCCACGTCTCGGCGCGGGCCAACAATTGCACGGGCGTGTAGGCCCGTGATTCCAGTTTCTCCAGCGCCCGTATCAACCCGATGTCGGCGGACGGGAACGCATCCGGCTCGCGCAACTGGCGCAGGGCGATGTATTGCGCCGTCCATTCCCCCACGCCGCGTATGGTGCGCAGCCGGCGCACCGCGTCCTCCAGGCCGCCGGCCGCATCGAATAGATGTTTGTCCGCCACCGCCGCCGCGGCCACCGCCGACAAGGTCGCCGCGCGGCTGCGCGGCATGCCCAACGGCGCCAGCTCGGCGGCCGCCACGGCTTCGGGCAAGGGAAACACATGCGTCAGCCCGCCTTCGGGACGCGCCATCGCCGCCCCGTGCGCGGCCACCAGCTTGCCTGCCAGGCGGATGGCCGCGACCACCGTGATCTGCTGGCCCAGCACGGCGCGCATGGCCAGCTCGAAGCCGTCCCAGGCCCCGGGCACGCGCAGGCCGGGCCGCGCTCGGATCAGCTCGGTCATGATAGGGTCGCTGGCGAATTGCGCGGCGATGGCGACTGGATCGCTGGCCAGGTCGAAGACGCGGCGCAGGCGCGCGATGATGGCCGGCAGCGCCTGCAGCCGGGGAAAGCGCACCGTGGCTTCGAGCGCATCGCCGCGGCCCGGGCGCACCGTCACCGTGCCCTGGTGGCCGTCGAGCAGGACGGTGCGCGCATAGCTGTCCTCCGTGACCTGCTCGATGCCGGGGATCGCACGCAGCCGCAGGAAGCCCAGCATCGCGTCCCAGTCGTAGGGCGGACGGTAGCGCAGCAGCAGCTTGATCTCGCCTTCTTGCGCCGCGGACACCTCGGGCTTGCCGGAACGCCGCAGGTCTCCGGGCGCGCGCGCGAACAGGTCGTGGAAGATCTCGTTGAAGCGGCGGATGCTGCCAAAGCCCGAGGCGAAGGCGATTTCCGCCATTGGCAGCCGGGTTTCGTGGATCAGCTGCTTGGCCAGCAGCACGCGCCGCGTCTGCGCCACGGCCACGGGCGAAGCGCCCAGGTGCTGGCGGAACTGGCGCCGCAGCTGGCGTTCGCCCACGCCCAGGCGCTGCGCCAGCACGTCCACGCCGTCTTCGTCCAATGCGCCCAGTTCGATCAGTTGCAGCGCGCGGGCCACGCTGTCCGGCAGTTCATGTCCAGGTCCCAGTTCGGGAGCGGTTTCCGGTCGGCAGCGCAGGCAGGGGTGGTAGCCGGCCTCCTGCGCCGCCGCCGCGGTGGCGTAGAACGCCACGTTCTTCGACAGCGGCGTGCGCGCCGGACAGACCGGGCGGCAATAGATGCGCGTGGTCTTCACAGCGGTAAAGAAGCGGCCGTCGTAACGGGCGTCGCGCACTTGGATGGCGCTGTAGCAGGCGTCGTGGTTCAGGTCCATGGGATCATGCTACTGCCGCTGCGGGCGCCGGATCTAGCGGTTTTCGGACAGTGTTGTGGATGTGGCATTCCTGTCCGAAAACCGCCAGCGCAAGTTTCGCGCGCCAGCCTATAGTGCTTTCATCGATCATCGTCGCAGGAGCCCGTCGCATGTCCGCCCGAACCCAGGCCTTCTTTCTTGAACGCGTTCCCACCCCCATCGGCCTGATGCTGGTCCTGAGTGACGAGCAGCAGCGCTTGCGCGCGGTGGACTGGGAAGACTATGAATCGCGCATGCACCTGCTGCTGCGCAGGCAGTACCGCAACCAGGCCGTGGAACTGCATGATGCCGCCCAGGCCTCGCCCGCGCGGCGCGCGCTGCTGGACTATTTCGACGGCGACGTGCGCGCCATCGACACCTTGGACGTGGCCACCGGCGGCACCGATTTTCAGCGCGAGGTGTGGCGGGCCTTGCGGGAAGTGTCGGGCGGCCAATCGGTCAGCTATGGCGCCCTGGCGCAGCGCATCGCGCGACCCGCCGCCGTGCGCGCGGTGGGAGCGGCCAATGGGGCGAATCCCATCGGCATCGTGGTGCCTTGCCACCGGGTCGTGGGCGCGGATGCTTCCCTGACCGGTTATGGCGGGGGGCTGCATCGCAAGCGCTGGCTGCTGGATCACGAGCAGAGATGGCTTGAAAATTCTTGTGACAGGGCTGAATAGATTTGTAGCGTGTTAAGCATCTGAAAGGCATATCATCCGTCCCCTTCAGAGCAACCCGCAACAGGAAACAAAGATGTTTATGCCGCGCCCCTTGCGCATGTCCGCCGTTCTGGCCGTCACGCTGGCGCTTGCCGCGTGTGGCGACGATAGCGCCAAGAAGGAAGCGAAAGCGTCCGAGCCGACCACCGCCCAGGCCGAGATCATCAAGTACAACCAGTACGTCGACACCGCCAATGGCCTCTCCACGACTTTCGAAGAGGCGCTGGACCGCTACCAGACGCGTGTCGTCCCGGCGCTGAAGGATGGCAAGCCGCTCAAGGATTTCTCCATCAGCAACGATTCCAGCATCCAGCGCACCAAGGAAAAACTCGACGGCGCGCTGGCGATGAAGACGCCGATTGCCGAGATCGATGCGCCTGCCAAGGAATTTTCGGACGCGCTGGGCAAGCTGGCGCCGCTGAGCAACGAATTGCAGAACTACGCGGCAGCCAAGACTTTCCTGTCGGACAACGGCGCGCTGGCCCGCGAGAAGAGTCCGGCCTACGTCGCGGCGCTGACCGAAGTGGTGAAGGCCGAAAACGGCTTCTATCGCGGCATTTCCATCAGGGACACGGCCAATACCAAGGCAGCGTTCGAGAAGGCCGAGAAGGACACTGTCGCCTATTACCGCGCCGGCCTGGTCTATTACGGCAAGGCCACGATGGACAAGGCGTCGGGCGTGTTCGACGGCACGGGCCTGGGCGCCGACCAGGAGGCGTTCAAGCAGGAGCTGGACAAGATGAACGAGATGGCGCTGGGCTTTGACAAGAAGACCCGCGAGGCCGATCCCAAGGGCTGCTCCAGCATGATGATGAACGTCAACAGCTTCCTGGCTTCCGGCCGCAAGATCCTTGAAAACACCAGCAGCGGCCGCTACAAGGAAGAAGCGGCGCGCACTGGCGCATTCAAGATGATCCGCCTCACCATCGAGATGGACGCCGGCAGCCTGCGCCAGAACTTCAACAACATGATCTCTACCTTGAACGTCGGCCGCTGCTGACGGCAGCGCCCGCCAGCGGCCGCGACATGGCCGCAGCCCGAAACAGCGCCCCATGCGGGCGCTGTTTTATTTGCGCGTTCAAATCGGCGCCTGCGCATTCCACCTTCAACTCCAGGTAAAAGATGTTTTGAATTCCACTGCGCCCGCCGCCCTCGGGCGTCAGTACAGTGCCGACAGCATCTCACCAGCAAGGAGCCCAGTCGGCCCATGAAGACCTATCGCATCGCAACCATCCCCGGCGACGGCATCGGCAAGGAAGTGATTCCCGCCGGACAGCGCATCATGCAGGAACTGGCCCGGGACGGCGGCCTGAGCTTCGAATTCGAGGACTTCGACTGGGGCGGCGATTATTACCGCCAGCATGGCGTCATGATGCCGGCCGACGGCCTGGACGCGCTGCGCGGCAAGGATGCCATCCTGTTCGGTTCGGCGGGCGACCCGCATATTCCCGACCACATCACCCTGTGGGGCCTGCGGCTGAAGATCTGCCAGGGCTTCGACCAGTACGCCAACGTGCGCCCGACGCGCATCCTGCCGGGTATCGACGCGCCGCTCAAGCGCTGCGCGCCGAGCCAGCTGGACTGGGTCATCGTGCGCGAGAACTCCGAAGGCGAATACTCCGGCGTGGGCGGCCGGGTGCACCAGGGCCACCCGCTGGAAGCTGCGACCGACGTCTCCATCATGACCCGCGCCGGCGTCGAGCGCATCCTGCGCTTCGCCTTCAAGCTGGCGCAATCCCGTCCGCGCAAGCTGCTCACGGTGGTGACCAAGTCCAACGCGCAGCGCCACGCCATGGTGATGTGGGACGAGATCGCCGTGGAGGTCAGCCGCGAGTTCCCGGACGTGACCTGGGACAAGGAACTGGTCGACGCCGCCACCGCCCGCATGGTGAACCGTCCCGCTACGCTGGACACCATCGTCGCCACCAACCTGCATGCCGACATCCTCAGCGACCTGGCGGCGGCGCTGGCCGGCAGCCTGGGCATCGCGCCCACCGGCAACATCGATCCCGAACGCCGCTATCCGTCCATGTTCGAACCGATCCACGGTTCGGCCTTCGACATCATGGGCAAGGGGCTGGCCAATCCGGTCGGCACGTTCTGGTCCGTGGTCATGCTGCTGGAGCACCTGGGCGAAACGCAGGCCGCCGCGCGGCTGATGCAGGCGATCGAAAGCGTGACCGCCGATCCCTCGCTGCATACGGGCGACCTGGGCGGAACCGCCACTACCGCGCAGGTCACGGCGGCGGTCTGCGCCAAGCTGGCGGCCGCGGCCAGGGCCCGGGCCGCGTAGACGGAACAGGCACGAAGCAGGCCCGTAGCGGGACCGGGGCGCTAGACCTCAGGCCGGCTCCGGGCTCCACGACAAGAAGCGAATTCCATTCGTACCGAGGAGACAAGCATGCACAAGAGAACGATATCCGCGCGCGTCCTGGCGCTGGCCTGCCTGGCCGGCCTGTCCTTGGCCGGCGGCGCGCAGGCACAGAGCTATCCGGTCCGGCCCGTGAACCTGGTCGTGCCGTTTCCGGCCGGCGGCACCACCGATGTGCTGGCGCGCGCGCTGGGCCAGGAACTGGCCAAGAGCTTGGGCCAGCCGGTGGTGGTGGAGAACAAGCCCGGCGCGGGCTCGACGCTGGGCGCCGACTACGTGGCCAAGGCCGCGCCCGACGGCTACACGCTGCTGATGGGCGCCGTGCACCACACCATCGCCACCAGCGTCTACAAGAGCCTGCATTACGACTTCCAGAAGGATTTCGCGCCGGTGACCACGGTGGCCCTGGTGCCCAACGTGCTGGTGGTCAATCCCAAGCTGCCGGCGCAGAACGTGCAGGCCCTGCTGAAGCTGGCGCAAGGCCAGCCGGGCAAGCTGACCTATGGCTCAAACGGCATGGGCACGGGACAACACCTGATCGGCGCGCAGTTCGAAAAGGAAGGGCATGTGCAGCTGCTGCACGTCCCTTACAAGGGCAGCGGCCCCTTGACCACCGACCTGCTGGGCGGCCAGATCGACATGTCCTTCGATACCGTGACGCCGGTGCTTGCGCACATCCAGAGCGGCAAGCTGCGCGCGCTGGCTGTCACCACCAATCAGCGCTCGGCCGCGCTGCCCGACGTGCCCACCATGGAGGAGGCCGGCCTCAAGCCCTTCAACATGGGGACCTGGTTCGGTGTGCTGGCGCCGGCGGCGACGCCCGCGGACGTGGTGGCGCGCCTGAATGCCGAGATGGTCAAGATCATCCGTTCGCCCGACTTCTCGCGGCGGATGGCAGAGATTGGCGCGGTGCCGATCGGCGACACGGCGGCCGAGATGAAGGCGCGTATCGGCGCCGACACCGAGAACTACGCCAAGCTGGTCAAGGACGCCAAGGTAGCGATCAACTGAACGCGGCGTCCGTTCAGGCGCGGATCCAGCCGCGCGCGATCGGCAGCGCCAACACCTTGCGGTACAGGCTTTGCGCCACGCCCGTGAGGGGCTCGCCATAGCGGCTCCATGCGATCGCGGCGAGTCCGGCGGCCACAGGCGCCAGCAAGAGCCCGCCCAAGATGTCCAGCGGGAAGTGCACGCCCAGGTAGACGCGCGACGCGCCCACCAGGACGGCCGCGGCCAGTGTCAGCCAGCCCCAGCCGGCCCAGCGCCGATCGTGGATCAGCGTGCATGCCAGCGTGGCGATGATGATGGTGTGGTTGCTGGGGAACGAGGACGTCGCCTTGTGGGGAAAGAACGCATGTCCCAGGCCCATGACGAAGGGCCGGGCATGCGGCCACAGGGCGCCGCACAGATAGCTGGCGAACAGCGCCACGGCAATGCCGGCCAGCGCCTTCAGCGCCAGGTCGCGCTGTGGCCGGCCGCCCCACAGCCACAGGGCGGCCAGGACGGCCGGCACCAGCAGGATCAGCCGGTTGGCCACCAGCATGGCGGCGTGGATCTGCCAGACAGGGGTGGCCGGATCGGCGTTGATCCAAAGAAAAAGGGACTGGTTGAGGCCTTCGAGAGAATTCATGACTGGTCATTGCGGCGTAATAAAGCGATTGCCGCGATGGTAAAGAACCCAGCCTTCAGTCCGCTTGCAAAAAGGCGCCGGACTGCGTCCTTTTACTTCTGGATGCGTTTGCCCTGCGCGTCGATCACGGCTTCGCCGTCTTCCTTGCTGAACGCGCCTTGCTGCGGCGCCGGCAGGAGATCCAGCACCAGTTCGGAGGGACGGCACAGGCGTGCGCCCAGCGGCGTCGAGACAAAGGGACGGTTCAGCAGGATGGGGTGCTGTTCGATCGCGTCCAGCAGCGCGTCGTCAGAGAGCGAGGCGTCGTCCAGGCCCAGTTCCTGGTAAGGCGTGCCTTTCTCGCGCAGGGCCTCGCGCACGCTGACGCCAGCCTTCTTGAACAGTGCCTTAAGGGCGGCGCGCGAGGGCGGCGTTTCCAGGTACAGCACCACTTCGGGTTCGATGCCGGCGTTGCGGATCATGGCCAGGGTGTTGCGCGAGGTGCCGCACTTGGGGTTGTGGTAGATGGTTACGTCGGACATGGAAGCTCCTCTTTCCGGTGTGTCGTCATGCGTCATGCAAGGCTGTGAGCATAGTGCATTGGCGCTAGCGCTTCAGGCCCGCAGCTTCTTGCCCAGCCGCCGCCAGCCTATCACCGCGCCGGTCAGGCTGAGCGCCGCGCCGCCCAGGCTCAGGAATACCAGCAGGGCGTCCCATAGCGGGCGGCGCGACAAGAGGCCGGTCCAGTCCCAGCTATGCAGGAAGGCGAACAGCCAGCGGCTCGCGCGCGAACCGCTGTCCTGCCGGCTGACGATCTGTCCCGTGCGCGGGTCCAGATAGACCCAGGTCGCTTGGGGATCGTCATAGGCCAGGCGCCACACAGGCAAGGGCTTTTCGACATGGCCCAGCATCGCGTGCTCGTCGCGGGCGTAGTAGTAGAAGTCGTAGGCCTCCAGTGTTTCGGCGCTGGCGAGCCGCGCGCCGGGAACCAGCCGGGCGGCGGCGGCGCGCAGGGCCGCCCGGTCGAACGCATGGGGTTGCGCATCGCGGGCCGACAGCACCATGGGGGCGCCGGCGGCGCTGCGCGCCAGCACCACGTCCTGGCCGTCGGCGCGGGCCCAGCGCAGTTCGCGCGGCGTGGCGGGCAGGGCCGCGATCAGCTCGCCGGGCGCGGCCAGGCTGGCGCCCGGCGCGCCGGCATAGGCTGCCTGGGCCAGGGGCGGGGCGCCGCTGCTGAACAGCTTCCACGGGTTCATCGACATCAGCCCACTGAAGATCCAGGTGATGGTGATGGCCGCGAACAGCAGGCCGCTCCAGTGGTGCCAGCGCATGATGTTCTCGCGGTAGGGCGAGCGGCTGCCGCTGGCATAGGGCCGCGAAAAGCGCCAGCGCAGGATACCGACCACCGTCCCCGTCACTGCCAGCAATACGCCGGCCACCGACAGCCACACCACGATGTCTTGCCACCAACCGTCCAGCGCGTTGCCGCGGAACGGATACAGCCAGTGGATCCAGGCGCCCGCGTAGTTCCAGACGCGCTCGGCGCGGGTGGCGTCCAGCACCACCATGCCCGTGGCGGACGAGATATAGAGCCGCGTGCGCGCCGGATCGTCCAGGTCCACCCGGTGCAGCGGCCGGTCGGGACCGAGCGCGCGCGAATGGGTATAGGCGTCCTCGTCCACCGTGCCTTGGTAATGGGCGGCATACTGGCCGCCCGACCAGGCGCGGGCCGTGGCCAGCGCGGCCGCGGCGTCGGCCGGGGGCAGCAGCGCGCCGCTGGCGGCGTCCACCACCTTGGGCGCGCGGCGCGCCTCGGTCGGAACCAGATAGACCGGTGCGCCGCCGCGGGCCGCAGCCAGCACCAGGCCAGCGGAGTCCTTGGTTCCCGCCGCTGTCAACGCCTGCGCGGGCGTCACGGCGATCGTGGCGGCGTCCAGCGCGGGCAGGTGCGCCAGGCGTTCCTGCGGCGTGAGCTTGGGATAGCCCACGTACATCATCACCACGCCGGAGATGAACCACATGGCGAAGAACAGGCACAGCACGATGCCCGTCCAGCGATGGATCAGGTACAGCCAGCGCTTGGCGCGCGCCGACAGCGGCGGACCGGCGCGATGCCGGGACGGGGAGGGGAGTGTCGTGTTCATGGCGGTCTGTCCCGGCGCGCCGCTCAGAAGCGGGCCTGCAAGGTGAGCTCGACCGAGCGCGGGGCGCCCAGGTAGTACATGGTAGGCGTCGCGTTCGCGGCGTAGACCTTGTCGGTCAGGTTGCGCACGCGCGCCGTCACGCTGAGGTTGCGGTTGATGCGGTGCGACAGCGCCGCGTCGAACACGGTGTAGGACGGCGTCCAGACGGTATTGGCGGCGTCGGCATACATGCGGCCCACGTAGCGCGCCGCCATGCTGGCGGTCCAGTCGGGCAGGAAGGCGTAATCCAGCCAGACGTTGGCGAGGCGGCGCGGGGTGTTGGTCGGCACGTTGCCATTGCGCGAGACCGCCACGCCGCCCACCGATTGCGAGAAGTCGTCGTACTGGGGATCGACGAAGGCGACGTTGCCTTGCAGGGACAGCTGGGAAGTCAGCTGCAGGCCGCCGGCCAGTTCGATGCCGCGCGCCGATTGCGCGCCCACCGGCACACTGACGCCGGGGTTGTTGGGGTCCGAGGTTGCTATGTTCTTGCGCTTGATCTCATAGACCGCCACGGTGGCCGTGCCGCGGCCGTCCCAGAAGTTGAACTTGCCGCCCACTTCGGCCTGCCTGCCGGTACTGAGCTTGTCATTGCTCAGCACGTCGGCGAACGAGGCCGTCGCCAGGATGCCCGACGGGGGATCCGCCGCGGTGGCGTACTGCGCGTACAGCGTAGCTTCCGGGCTCAGCTCCCAGTTCACGCCCAGCCGTCCGGTCAGCGGAGAGTAGCTGCGCTGCGCGCTGGCGGGCGAGGTCGCGGTGACGGCGCGGCGGTTGGTCAGGTCCAGGTCGATGAAGTCCTTGCGCAGCGCCGACACGATGGCCACGCCGGGCAGCACCGTGGTGCGATTCTCCATCGTCAGCGCCAGCGTGCGGATGCGGTTGTCGCGGTCGGCGACATGGCCGCGCTTCATGCCGGGGATGTCGTAGAAATCGCCGGCCGAGAAGTCGTAGGGATCCACCGCGTCCACCTGGGCGGGCAGGCTGGTGGGATAGCGGGTGATCTTGTTCTGGCTGACGTCCACACCAAAGGACCAGTCGCTGGGCAGGCCGGCCAGGGTCGAGCGGTACAGCCCTTCCACGCGGTTGCCGATCAGGCTTTGCTCGTGGCGCTGCAGCAGCGCGCCGGAGCGCAGCACCAGGCTGTTGCCAGCGTTCAGGCGGTAGCTTTCCAGGTTGCGATAATCGCGTTCAGCGCGATAGTAGTAGAGCGTGTTCTTGAAGGTCAGATTCGAGCCGGCGCGCCATTCGGTCAGGGAGCGCGCCCACAGCACCGACTGCTCGTACAGGCCATCGTTGACGTTGTAGTTCTTGAAGCGTGTGCCATCCAGGATGCGGCCCGTGCCCTGCACCACACCGTTGGCGCCGGTTTTCAGCGGCGTGCCCCAGTAGGGGCGGTCGACCTGTTCGCGCTGGTACTCGAAGGCGAAAGTCTGGGTCACGTCAGCGCCCAGGTCGGACAGCAGCGAGGCGGCCACCTGGCTGGCGCGGGAATGGTTGCCGTCGACCCAGCCGTGGCTGGAATCGGTATTGGCGTCGATGCGCAGATAGTGGCCGCGGCCGCCAGGCTCGCCCGTCAGCTGCTGGTTCAGGCCGACCGATAGCTGGCGGCTGTCGAACGAACCCAACCGCAACTGGCCGTCGTAGAAAGTGTCGCGCTCGGGCAGCTTGGTGACGTAGTTGATGGCGCCGCCCACCGCGCCCGCGCCGAACAGGAAGGTGGAGGGGCCGCCTATCGCTTCGACCCGGTCATAGATCCAGCTGTCCACCGGCCGCGCTGCGATCGAGTCGTACTGCACGGAGATGCCGTTGAACAGTTGCGAGACCTGGCCGCCGGAGAAGCCGCGGTAGCTGACCGCGCCGGCATTGCCGGGCGGCGAGGCGTTGTCCACGCCGGGGATGCCACGGGCGATCTCCTGGGTGTTCAAGGAGCCGCGCGCCTCGATCTGCTCGCGCGAGATCACGGTGACGCTGGCCGGCGTTTCGCGCAGGGTCAGGCCCAGGCGGCTGCCGGTGCTGTCGCGCGCGTTCAGATTGATGGGGCCGTTGGGGGCGGGCGCTTCGGCGCTTGCGCCATGCACGGTGGTGGGCGCCAGGGTTTGCACGGCGGGTTCCGTGGGCTGGGCCTGGGCGGAGCCGCTGGCGAGCGCGCCCAGCAGCAGGGTGTAGGTCGTGGTTTTCTTCATGTCTGGAACCGGTGGTCCGGCCCGCGCGCCCCGCTGCCCTCCGGGGACGGGCGGGGCTGGTCGGGGCGCATGAGCCTGAATGACGGCACGCCTCTGGACGCGCGGTCGGCGCGGACGGAAGGTGGCGGCGGGGTAACAGCGTGCGGACGCGGACCGGCCGCCGTCAGGCGGCGGGGCGCGCCGGCTCAGACTGCTGGCGGTGCGCGCGGCTGCGCCGCGCTCCAGGCATGAAGAGGATGCGCCGCGAGGAAGAACAGCGGCGGATAGGTGATGGCGCGCCCGAGCGGGGCGGGTACGACGGGAACGGGCGCGGGCAGGATGCCCACGTCGGCACCAGGGTTGCGGCACAACGGGCAGTGATGGCTGTCGCCGTGACTGTCCGCCTGGCTGCCGTCATCGTTGTTGCCCGGCACCTCCAGGGAGAATGAGGCTTGTCCCGCGCCTTCGCTGGTGCAGAAGTCGACGCTGATGCGATGGGCGTTGTGGCTGGCCGGAGACAGGCTCAGCGCATTCGCCAGCGACGGCGCCAACGACGCCCACAGGATCGCGACGAGCGCGATCCAGACGGCAGGGCGGGTCAGGTAGGCAGCGGAGCACATGGCGCCCGATTATATCGGAGCAGATGGGGCTGCCGTCCAGCGTATGCCAGGAATAATCGAGGCCCGGCTCAGGCCCTAGACCGACAGATGCCGCCGCACGTCCTCGCCATCGATCGCACCGCGGTCGCCGCGCGCCACCACCTCGCCGCGGGACAGCACCACGAACTGGTCCGCCAGCTCGCGGGCGAAGTCGAAGTACTGCTCGCACAGCAGGATGGCGATGTCGCCGCGCTGGCGCAGCATGTGGATGACGCGGGCGATGTCCTTGATGATGGACGGCTGGATGCCTTCGGTGGGCTCGTCCAGGATGATGAGCTTGGGCTCGGCCACCAGGGCGCGGGCGATCGCCAGTTGTTGCTGCTGCCCGCCGGACAGGTCGCCGCCGCGGCGCGACAGCATGGTCCGCAGCACCGGGAACAGCTCGTACACCTCTTCCTTGATACGGCGGGCGCGCGCCGCCGGCTTGGCCGCCATGCCCATCAGGATGTTCTCTTCCACCGTCAGCCGCGCGAAGATGTCGCGGCCTTGCGGCACATAGGCCATGCCGCGCGCGGCGCGCTGGTGCGGCTCCAGGCGCGTGACGTCGGCGCCGTCGAAGGCGATGCCGCCGCGCGCCACCGGCAGCACGCCCATCACGCATTTGAGCAAGGTGGTCTTGCCCACGCCGTTGCGGCCCAGCAGCGCCAGGCATTCGCCCTGGCGCAAGGACAGCGACACGCCGCGCAGGGTGTGGCTGCCGCCGTAGTATTGGTCGATCGCGTTCACGTCCAGCATTTCAGCGCCCCAAATAAACTTCGATGACGCGCGGATCGGCCTGCACCTTGCTCATCGGTCCTTCGGCCAGCACCGAGCCTTCATGCAGCACCGTGACCTTGCCGTTGCCCGCGATCTGGTTGACGAAGTCCATGTCATGCTCCACCACCATCAGCGAATGGCGTCCGCGCAGCTCGTTGAGCAGCTCGCCGGTGCGTTCGGTCTCGGCGTCGGTCATGCCCGCCACCGGTTCGTCCAGCAGCAGCAATTGCGGCTCCTGCATCAGCAGCATGCCGATCTCCAGCCACTGCTTCTGGCCGTGCGATAGCAACCCGGCGGGCAGCGCCGCTTCCGGCCGCAGCCGGATCAGGTCCAGCGTCTCGCCGATCTTGTCGGCCTGTTCGCCGCTCAGCCGCGCGAACAGCGTGGGCCGCACGCGCTTGTCGGTCTTCATCGCCAGCTCCAGGTTTTCGAACACGCTGTGCTGCTCGAACACCGTGGGCCGCTGGAATTTGCGGCCGATGCCGGCATGCGCGATCTGCGCTTCG
Source organism: Achromobacter sp. FW305-C-30-7 (assembly GCF_058783105.1). NCBI lineage: Bacteria > Pseudomonadati > Pseudomonadota > Betaproteobacteria > Burkholderiales > Alcaligenaceae > Achromobacter > Achromobacter sp. FW305-C-30-7. The sequence goes on from NZ_JBYSYI010000001.1 coordinate 1,311,589, forward strand.
TTGAGCGTCGCGAGGTCTATGCTCTGGCCGAAGTAGGCCGTGCCCGAAGTGGGCCGGGTCTTGCCAGTGATGACGTCCATCATGGTGGTCTTGCCGGCGCCGTTGGGGCCGATGATGCAGCGCAGTTCGCCTACGCCTATGTCCAGCGTCAGGTCGTTGAGGGCCTTGAAGCCGTCGAAACTGACCGTGATGCCTTCCAGGTAGAGGATGGCGCCGTGGCTGGTGTCCAGGCCCTTGGGGTTGACGCGGCCATAGCCGGCGTCGCCGCTGGGGCCGCCGTCGAGCGCGGCGGATTCGATATGCGTGCTGCTCATGCCTTGTTCCCCTGGATGCGGGCGGAGATGCGGCGCGCCAGGCCGACGATGCCGGTGGGCAGGAACAGCGTCACCAGTACGAAGATCAGGCCCAGCGCATACAGCCAGAACTCCGGCAGCACGCTGGTGAACCAGGTCTTCAGGCCGTTGACGGCGCCTGCGCCGATGATGGGGCCGACCAGCGTGCCGCGCCCGCCGGTGGCGACCCAGATCACCATTTCGATGGAGGTCTCGGTGGACATCTCGCTGGGGTTGATGATGCCGACCTGCGGCACGTAGAGCGCGCCGGCGATGCCGCATAGCACTGCGGACAGGGTCCAGACGAACAGCTTGAAGCCCAGAGGGTCGTAGCCGATGAAGCGCAGGCGGCTTTCGGCGTCGCGCACGGCGGTCAGTACGCGGCCCAGCTTGCTCTGCGTGACCAGCCGCGCCAGGATCAGGGCGCCGGCCAGCGCCGCCAGCGTGATCCAGTACAGCGCGGCGCGCGTGCCCGGCGCGGTGATGTCGAAGCCCAGGATGCGCTTGAAGTCGGTGAAGCCGTTGTTGCCGCCGAAGCCTGTGTCGTTGCGGAAGAACAGCAGCATCGCGGCGAAGGTCAACGCCTGCGTGATGATGGAAAAGTACACGCCCTTGATGCGCGAGCGGAAGGCGAAGTAGCCGAACACGAAGGCCAGCACGCCCGGTACCAGCACCACCAGCAGCATGGCGTACCAGAAGTGTTCGGTAAAGGACCAGTACCAGGGGTAGCTCTTCCAGTCCAGGAATACCATGAAGTCGGGCAGATCGCTCTGGTAGACGCCGTCGCGGCCGATGGCGCGCATCAGGTACATGCCGTGCGCATAGCCGCCCAGCGCGAAGAACAGGCCGTGTCCCAGCGACAGGATGCCGGCATAGCCCCACACCAGATCCAGCGCCAGCGCCGCCATGGCGTAGCACATGAACTTGCCCAGCAGCGCCACGGCATAGGCCGACACATGCAGCGCATGGCCGGGCGGGAAGACGAGATTCAGCCAGGGCAGCAGCGCCAGCAGCGCCACGGCCGCGGCCAGGGCCGCCCATACGCGGCCCGAGTACAGCGGGCGGCGGGTCAGCAGATTGAGGTCAGTCAGCGCGTTCTGTTTCATTCGACACTCCGGCCGCGGGGGGCGAACAGGCCTTGCGGCCGCTTTTGGACGAACAGCACGATCAGCGCGAGGATGGTGATCTTGGCCATGACGGCTCCCGTGTAAGGCTCCAGGAATTTATTGACGCCGCCCAGGCCTAGCGCGGCGATGACGGTGCCGGCCAATTGGCCCACGCCGCCCAGCACCACCACCATGAACGAATCGACGATGTAGCCGCGGCCCAGGTCCGGTCCCACATTGCCCAGTTGGGACAGCGCCACCCCAGCCAGCCCGGCGATGCCGGAGCCCAGGCCGAAGGCCAGCATGTCGACGCGGCCGGTGGGTACGCCCACGCAGTCGGCCATGCGGCGGTTCTGTGTGATGGCGCGCACGAACAGGCCCAGGCGGGTATGGTTCAGCAGCGCCCACACCAGGAACACCACGAAGAAGGCGAAGCCGATGATGACCAGGCGGTTGTAGCTCAGCACCAGTCCGCCCAGCACCGTGACGCCGCCGGACATCCAGCCGGGATTGCCCACCTCGACGTTCTGCGCGCCGAACAGCGTGCGCACGCCCTGCATCAGGATCAGGCTGATGCCCCAGGTGGCCAGCAGCGTTTCCAGCGGCCGGCCATAGAGCCAGCGTATGACGGTGCGCTCCAGCGCCATGCCGACCAGCGCGGTCACGGCAAAGGCCAGCGGCAACGCGGCCAGCACGTACCAGTCCAGCCAGCCCGGCAGCCAGGCGCGGAACGCCGTCTGCACCACATAGGTCACGTAGGCGCCTATCATCAGCAGCTCGCCGTGCGCCATGTTGATCACGCCCATCAGGCCGAAGGTGATGGCCAGGCCCAGCGCCGCCAGCAGCAGCACGCTGCCCAGGCTGATGCCGTAGAACAGGTTGCCGGCCCATTCGATGGTGGTCAGGTGGCGGTCGATCTGTTTGAGCGCACGGCCGGCGGCCTCACGCACGCCGGCGTCGGGCTCGGCGTAAGCGCCGTCGCGTTCCTCGGCCAGGGCGGCCAGGGTGGGGCGGAAGGCGGCGCTGCGGGTGCCGCCCAGCAGCTCCACCGCGTGGCGCCGCTTGGCAGGATCGCTGCTCTTCAATTCCAGGTTGGCCTGCGCGATCAGCAGCGCGTCGCGCACGGCCTCGTTCTTTTCCGCGGCCAGGGCCTTCTCCAGCATGGGCAGGCGCGCCGGGTCGCCGGTCTGTTGCAGGCGGCGAGCCGCCGCCAGACGCTCGGCGGGTTGTTCGGAGTACAGGCGTGAGCCGGCCAGCGCGGCCTCGATGGCGCGGCGCAGGCGGTTGTTGATGCCTATGGCGCCCGCGTCCGCGGGCAGCTCGGCGGCGGCGCCCGTGGCCGCGTCGGTGGCGCGCGCGCCGCCGTTGCCGATCAGCACGCGGCCATCGGGGGCGGCATAGAGCCGGTCCTCGCCCAGCGCCTGCAGCACCGCTGCCGCTTCGGGTTCGGGCAACTGGCCCAGCGCGGCAATCGCCTGGAGCTTGGCGTCCGTGTCGTCGCCGGCCAGCGGCGCCAGCAGGGCTGGGTCCACGCCGCCGGCCGCCGCCGGGGCGGCAGCGAGCGGCAGGGACACCAGCCAAGCCAGCAGGAAACGACGCAAGTAGAGTGCGATTGCCGCGATGCGCATGGCTGCTTGTTCCCAGTGCGTTAGAGACCTTGCTTGCCTTCGTTGCCCGGGATGTACGGGCTCCAGGGCTGGGCGCGGATCGGACCCTTGCTCTTCCACACCACGCTGAACTGGCCGTCCGCCTTGATCTCGCCGATGTAGACCGGCTTGTGCAGGTGGTGGTTGGTCGGGTCCATCTCGATGGTGTAGCCGTCGGGCGCATTGAACTTCTGGCCGCCCATGGCCGCGATTACCTTGTCCACGTCCGTGGTCTTGGCTTGTTCCACCGCCTGCTTCCACATGTGGATGCCGATGTAGGTGGCCTCCATCGGATCGTTGGTCACCACCGTATTGGCGTTGGGCAGGTTCTTGGTCTTGGCATAGGCCTTCCACTTCTGGATGAAGGCGTCGTTGACCGGGTTCTTGACCGACTGGAAGTAGTTCCACGCGGCCAGGTGGCCTACCAGCGGCTTGGCGTCGACGCCGCGCAATTCCTCTTCGCCGACCGAGAACGCCACCACCGGCACGTCGGTGGCCTTCAGGCCGGCATTGCCCAGCTCCTTGTAGAAGGGCACGTTGGAGTCGCCGTTGATGGTTGAGATGACGGCCGTCTTGCCGCCGGTGGCGAACTTCTTGATGTTAGCGACGATGGTCTGGTAGTCGGAATGGCCGAAGGGCGTGTAGACCTCGTCGATGTCGCTGTCCTTGACGCCCTTGGAATGCAGGAAGGCGCGCAGGATCTTGTTGGTGGTGCGCGGATAGACGTAGTCGGTGCCCAGCAGCACGAAGCGCTTGGCCCCGCCGCCGTCTTCGCTCATCAGGTATTCGACGGCGGGTATGGCCTGCTGGTTGGGCGCGGCGCCGGTGTAGAACACGTTCTTTTCCAGCTCTTCTCCTTCGTATTGCACCGGGTAGAAGAGCAGGCCGTTGAGCTCCTTGAACACCGGCAGCACGGACTTGCGCGACACCGAGGTCCAGCAGCCGAAGACGACCGCCACCTTGTCCTGGGACAAAAGCTGGCGCGACTTCTCGGCGAACAGCGGCCAGTTCGACGCGGGGTCCACCACCACGGCTTCGAGCTTCTTGCCCATCACGCCGCCATTGGCGTTGATTTCCTCGATGGCCATCAGGGCAACGTCCTTCAGCGACGTTTCCGAGATTGCCATCGTGCCCGAGAGCGAATGCAGGATGCCGACTTTGATGGTGTCTTCGGCGGCGTGTACCTGGGGCATCCATCCAGACATGGCCAACAGGCTCACGGCGGTCAGTTGCTTAAGGGCTAGTCTGCGTTTCATGGTGACTCCTGATGGAAATGTGCCGGTCGCGCCGGCGAGAACGATCTGAACAACACCCGACGACCAGAACCTCAAAGCAAAAGGCATGCCAACCACGCACTGACGTGCGGTCCGCTATATGCAGGGGGGATGGGACGCGAGCATCGTGGAGCGCGGCGCGCAAGACGCCAGTGATCGATCTGGTGCCGCATGCACAACATGGGTGCGCGCGGCGCTCGTTGGCGGTGCGTGCGGGGCGGGGCGTCGTCATGCGCGCCTGGCGGCTTGGAGCGCGCCGCCACAGGAGAAGGGGGAAAACGCGGGGCGGCGGCCAACATGGCACGCCGATTGCTTGGGAATCCGTACTTGTATACAAGAAAGGACTCCAGCATGAACGCCGTAGCAACGCACAAAGGCCCCGTCGCATGGACGATCGCGCAATGGCAGGCCGCCTACCGCGATGAGGGCGCCACGCCCGAGACTCTGCTGGCTGCATGGGCCGAACGCGGCGGCCAGCCGGACAATGCCTGGATCAAGCGCGTGGACGGTGCCCTGCTGGCGCGGCAGCTCGATGCCCTGCATGGGTTGCTGGAAGCCGCCGGCGGCGATCTGAAGCGGCTGCCGTTGTATGGCGTGCCGTTTGCGATCAAGGACAACATCGACGCCGCAGGCTGGCCCACCACGGCGGCCTGCCCGGAATTCGCCTATACGCCTGAGCAGGACGCCACCGTCGTCGCCCGGCTGCGCGCGGCGGGCGCCATCCTGGTGGGCAAGACCAACCTGGATCAGTTCGCCACCGGACTGGTGGGCACGCGTTCGCCGCTGGGCCCCGTGGCCAATACCTTCAATCCGGAATACGTCAGCGGCGGCTCCAGTTCGGGCTCCGCGTCCGTCGTAGCGCGTGGCCTGGCGGCGTTTTCGCTGGGTACCGACACCGCAGGTTCGGGTCGCGTGCCGGCGGGCTTTAACAACATCGTCGGCCTCAAACCCACCAAGGGCCGGCTCAGCACGGCCGGCGTGGTACCGGCATGCCGCACGCAGGATTGCGTGTCGGTGTTCGCGTTGACGGTGGATGACGCGGAATTGGTGGCCGATATCGCGGCCGGCTTCGACGAGCGCGATCCCTATTCGCGCGCCCAGCCGGCAGGCAGCGTACATCCGTGGCCGGCGCAGCCCAGGCTGGCGATACCCGCGCAGCTGGAATTCTTCGGCGATGCGCAGGCGGCGGCCGCGTTCGACGCGGCGGTACGCGTCCTGAAGGCGTCCGGCGCGACGGTCGAGCCCATGGACTTCACGCCGTTCAGCGAGCTGGCGGCGCTGCTGTATCAGGGGCCCTGGGTGGCCGAGCGCTTTGCCGCCGTGGAAGCACTGTGGCAGAAGAACCCTGGCGCCATCCATCCGGTGGTGCGCGGCATCGTCGAGCAGGCCGCCAACTACAGCGCGCTGGACGCGTTCAAGGCGGAGTACCGGCGCGCGGATCTGGCGCGGCGCATCCTTCAGTCGCTGGCGGGCTTCGACGCGTTGGTCGTGCCGACCGCGCCGTCGATCTACACCATCACCCAACTGGACGCCGATCCGGTGGCGCTGAATTCACGGCTGGGGATCTACACCAACTTTGCGAACCTGGCGGACCTGTCGGCGCTGGCGCTGCCCGCCGGCATGCGCGACGACGGCCTGCCCGCAGGCATCACGCTGATCGGGCTGGCGTGGCAGGACCATGCCCTGGCGCAGTTTGGCCGCCAGTGGCAGGCGCGTCTCGGCCTGCCGCTGGGCGCCACCGGCGCACCGCTGCCCGCCATCAGCCCTGCCCGGGCGCCGGCGGGCGACACGGTGCGTGTGTCCGTGGTCGGCGCGCACTTGCGCGGCATGCCGCTGAACCATCAGCTGACCTCGCGCCGCGCGGTGTTCGTCGAGCAGACGCACACAGCCGGCGATTACCGCCTGTATGCCCTGGCAAAAACATCGCCGCCCAAGCCCGGCCTGGTGAAGTCCGCGAGCGGCGCGCCCATCGAGGTCGAGCTCTGGGATGTGCCGCTGGCTGCCTTCGGCGCCTTCGTGGCCGAGATCCCCGCGCCGCTGGGCATCGGCACGCTGGAGCTGGCGGACGGCCGGCAGGTCAAGGGCTTCATCTGCGAGCCGCGCGGCCTGGAGGGCGCGCGCGACATCACGGAGTTCGGCGGCTGGCGCGCCTACCTGGCCAGCCTGGCCTGATCTCCGCTTTCGATAACCCCCGCAAGAAACCTGGGAGTCGCACCGTGTTCGATACCGTTCTGATTGCCAACCGCGGCGAGATCGCCGTCCGCGCCATCCGCACCCTCAAGCGGCTGGGCATCCGCAGCGTGGCCGTCTACTCCGACCCGGACCGCAATGCCGCCCACGTGCGCGCGGCCGACGTGGCCGTGGCGCTGGGCGGCGAGAAGGCCGCCGACAGCTACCTGCGCATGGACCTGCTGCTGGCCGCCGCCCGAGAGCATGGCGCGCAGGCCATCTACCCCGGCTACGGCTTCCTGTCCGAAAGCGCCGAGTTCGCGCAGGCCTGCGAGGACGCCGGCATCGCGTTCGTCGGCCCGACGCCGCTGCAGATCCGCGAGTTCGGCCTGAAGCACCGTTCGCGCGAACTGGCGGCCGAGGCCGGCGTGCCGATGACGCCGGGCACGGGCTTGCTGGGCAGCCTGGGCGAAGCGCTGTCGCAGGCTGAGCGCATAGGCTATCCGGTGATGCTCAAGAGCACGGCGGGCGGCGGCGGCATCGGCCTTTCGCGCTGCGACAACGAGGCCGAGCTGACTGCGGCCTTCGATAGCGTGCAGCGCATGGGCGAGCATTTCTTCAGCGACGGCGGCGCCTTCATCGAGCGCTACGTCGACAATGCGCGCCACGTCGAGGTGCAGATCTTCGGCGACGGCGCCGGCCGCGTGCTGGCTTTGGGCGAACGCGATTGCTCGGTGCAGCGCCGCAACCAGAAGGTAATCGAAGAGACGCCCGCGCCGCTGCTGCCCGTCGCCACGCGCCAGGCGTTGCACGCCGCCGCCGTGCGGCTGGGCGAGTCGGTCAACTACCGTTCCGCCGGCACCGTGGAGTTCATCTACGACGCGGCGCGCGACAGCTTCTATTTCCTGGAGGTCAATACCCGTTTGCAGGTCGAGCATCCCGTGACGGAAGCCGTCACCGGCCTGGACCTGGTGGAATGCATGTTGCGCGTGGCCGCGGGCGAGCCGCTGGACTACGCCGCCATGTCGCGCGCGCCGCAGGGCGCGTCGATCGAGGTGCGCCTGTACGCCGAGGATCCGCTGCGCCAGTTCCAGCCGTCGCCGGGCGTGTTGACCGATGTGTTCTTTCCGCAAGGCCTGCGGGTGGACGGCTGGGTCGCAACCGGCACCGAGGTGCCGGCGTTCTACGACCCCATGCTGGCCAAGCTGATCGTGCACGCCGGCACGCGCGAGGCCGCGCTGGACAAGCTGGCGCACGCGCTGGCCCGCACCCGCCTGCATGGCATCGCCACCAACCTGGACTATCTGCGGCAGATCGTGGATGACGCGCGCTTTCGAGCCGGAGAGCTGTCCACGCGCTTCCTGGAAACCTTCACGTACCGGCCCGCGGCGATCGAGGTGCTGGCCGCTGGCACCTACACCAGCGTGCAGGACTATCCGGGGCGGGTAGGCTACTGGGACATCGGCGTGCCGCCCTCGGGACCGATGGACGACTATGCCTTCCGCATGGCCAACCGCATCGTCGGCAATGCGCCCGATGCAGCCGGCATCGAGGCCACGCTGGTCGGCCCTACCTTGCGTTTTCACGGCGATGCCATCGTGGCACTGACGGGCGCGGCCTGCGCAGCCACGCTGGATGGCGTACCCATGCCCATGTGGACGCCGGTGACCGTGCTGTCCGGCCAGGTGCTGGCAGCCGGCCGTGCGCTGTCGGGCTGCCGCAGCTATCTGGCCGTGCGTCACGGCCTGGACGTGCCGGTCTATCTAGGCAGCCGTTCGACCTTTGCGTTGGGCCAGTTCGGTGGCCATGCCGGCCGTACTTTGCGCGTGGGCGACATGCTGCCACGGGTCCGCCCCGGGCTGGCCAATGACGCCGGCGAGCCCATGTGCGAACCCCAGGCCGCGCCCGCCGAACTGATCCCGGCGTACGGCAACGCCTGGGAAATCGGCGTGCTCTACGGCCCGCACGGCGCGCCGGATTTCTTCCGGCCCGAAGCCATCGAAACCTTCTTCGCCGCGGACTGGGAAGTGCATTACAACTCCAACCGGCTGGGTGTGCGCCTGATCGGTCCCAAGCCGACCTGGGCGCGCGAGGACGGCGGCGAGGCCGGCCTGCATCCGTCCAACATCCACGATTGTGAGTACGCCATCGGCAGCATCAACTTCACCGGCGACAGCCCCGTCATCCTGACGCGCGACGGCCCCAGCCTGGGCGGCTTCGTTTGCCCCGTCACCATCGCCCGCGCCGAATTGTGGAAGGTCGGGCAGGTCAAGCCGGGCGATCGTATCCGTTTCGTGCGGATCGATTATCAACAGGCTGTGGCGCTGGAGGCGGCGCAGGACCGCAGCGTGGCCGAGCTGGCGGCGCCCGCGCAAGCCCGGGCCGCCGACATGCCCCGGCACGCTGACGCCGCCGCAACGCATGCCGCGCCGGCGGAACCCATCGTGGCGGCGCTGGCCGCCGCGGGCACGCGCCCCTCGGTGTCCTACCGCCAGGCGGGCGACGGCTATCTGCTGCTGGAATACGGTGACAACGTGCTGGATCTGGCGTTGCGCATGCGCATCCACCTGCTGATGGAGGCGCTTAGCGCCGATCCCATCGCCGGCGTGCTGGAGCTGTCGCCGGGCGTGCGTTCGCTGCAGATCCGCTACGACAGCCGCGTTGTCCTGCAAGGCGCGCTGATCGAACGTCTGCTGCGGATCGAGACCGGCCTGGCCGATGTGGCCACGCTCAAGGTGCCGACCCGCGTGGTCTATCTGCCGATGGCGTTCGAGGACTCGGCCACGCTGGGCGCGGTGCAGCGTTATCAGGAAACAGTGCGCGCCAGCGCGCCCTGGCTGCCGAACAACGTGGACTTCATCCAGCGCATCAACGGCCTGGCCAGCCGCAAGCAGGTCCGCGATATCGTGTTCGACGCCAGCTATCTGATCATGGGCCTGGGCGACGTCTACCTGGGCGCGCCTTGCGCGGTGCCGATAGACCCGCGCCACCGCCTGCTGACCTCCAAGTACAACCCGGCCCGCACGTTCACGGCCGAAGGTACCGTGGGCATAGGCGGTGTGTACATGTGCATCTACGGCATGGATTCGCCCGGCGGCTATCAGTTGGTCGGACGCACCTTGCCCATCTGGAACAAGTTCCTGAAGAACCCGGTGTTCCAGGACGGCAAGCCCTGGCTGCTGCGCTTTTTCGATCAGGTGCGCTTCTACCCGGTGACCGAGGCTGAGCTCGATCTGCTGCGCGAGGACTTCCGCGAAGGCCGGACCACGATCCGCATCGATGAAGAGGTGTTCGACTTCGCCGCGCACCAGCGCTTCCTGGCGCAAGAGGCCGACAGCATTGCGGCGTTCCAGATGCGCCAGAAGAGCGCCTTCGATGCCGAGGTCGCCTTGTGGAAAAGCGAGGATGCCGCGGTGGAGCAGGACGCGGCTGCGCCCGAGCCCGAAGCCGAGGCGGCATTGAAAGAAGGCGAAAGCCTGGTCAGCGCCGACATGTGCGGCAACATCTGGAAGATTCCGGTTCAGGTGGGCCAGAGCGTTGCGGCCGGCGACACGCTGGTGGTGGTCGAAGCCATGAAGATGGAACTATCGGTCATTGCGCCCGCTTCCGGCACCGTTGCCGCGATCCGCTGCGTGCCGGGCAAACCCGTGAACGCCGGTGACCCGCTCATCGTGCTGGCCGAAGACGCGACCTGCCCCGTGGTTTGAGCATGCGTCTGGAATCCGAGCAGGCCGCTCCGGCCATCCGCCAGGCGCCGGCCTTGGCCGGCTCGCTGGCCGATCAGGTTTATCAGCGCCTGAAGGACGACCTGTTCGACTTCCGAGTGCTGCCGGGCGAGCGCTTCACCGAGGCCGAGGTGGCGGCCCGACTGGGTGTCAGCCGCACGCCGGTGCGGTTGGGACTGGCGCGGCTGGAGCGCGAGGGCTATGTGCTGCCGCGGCCGCGCAGCGGCTGGCAGGTGCGGCCCTTCGACTTCGAACGCTTCGAGGCGCTGTACGACGTGCGGGTGGTGCTGGAGCAGGCTGCGGTGGAACGGCTGTGCGCGCGCGAGCACATGGACGAGGCCGGCATTCTGGGCGCGCTGAAGGACGTGTGGCTGGCGCCGCCGCGGCAGCGCATCCTGGACGGACGCTTGGTGGCGCAACTGGACGAGGCCTTCCATTGTGCGCTGGTGGCCGCCGCCGGCAATCCCGAGATGGCGCAGATCCATCGCGACGTGACCGAGAAGATACGCATCGTGCGGCGGCTGGACTTCACCAAGGATTTCCGCGTCGACGCCACCTACGACGAGCACGCGGCCATCTTGCGGGCGGTGCTGGCGCGCCGCGCCGACGAGGCGGCACGCATGCTGCGTTCGCATATCGGCATTAGCCGCGCCGAGGTCCGCAAGATCACGCTGCATATGCTGCACGAGGCGCGCGAGCGCGCCGGCGGGCGGGGGCAGGCGTCTGCAGGCGCGGATACGCCCTAGCCCTGCAACTGCTGGTAAACCTCCTGCGACACGCGCAGCAACTCGTCGCGGCTGACTGCGCCCGACAGCGCGTAGCCGAACTGGCCTTCGACCCAATAGAACACCCGCACCGGACCCTCCTGGGTGAACTGGAAGGCGGTCTGCCCACCGGCAGCCTCGCGGGTGACGTACAAGGTCAGGCGCTGGCCATCGGCTGCGCCGTACATGAAGAGCGCAACCGGCCCCGCGCCGCCGGGCAGCAGGCGTCCGCCCACCAGCTCATAGCCGGCCTGCGACAGGGACGGCGGGCGCATGGTCGCGCCCATGCGCTTGGTCAGCCAGGTGACCAGGCCCTTCTCGTTGTCGGCGCCGACTTCCACGGGGCGGCCCATGTCGGGCGCATAGACCGCGTGGGCGATGGCGGCGCGCTGGGCATAGCCGCCCGCGACGCGCTCCGGGCTGGCGGTGGCCAGCACCGCTTGCAGATGGCGCGCATCCATGGCGCCGCGCGTGATCCAGGCGGCGCTGGCGCTGATGGCAGCGATCGTCACGCCCGCGGCCAGCGCGCGCCAGGGCCAGGGGGTGGCGGGCCGCGCCAGGGGCAGGCGCAGCGGCAGCGGCTCGTCCAGCACCGGGTCCAGCATGGCGTGCAGCAGGCGCCGCTGTTCGCGCCATTCGTCGACCCGGGCCTGGTCCTGCGGATGCGCGTCCAGGAAGGTCTCGACCTCGGCGCGGCGCGCCGGCGGCAACTGGCCGTCCGCATAGGCATGCAGGTCGGCTTCGGTAATCGGGGTGCCCGCGCCGGGCACTGCGTGGAGGCGTTTCTCGTTCATGTCATTTCACGCGATGAAGCTTGCTGACGGTGTCGCGCGCCTGCATCAGCGCGCCCAGCTTCTCGCGGGCGCGTGACAGGCGCGACATGACCGTGCCCATCGGCACGTCCAGTATCCGGGCGGCTTCCTGATAGGACAGGTCTTCCACGCATATCAGCAGCAGCACTTCCCGCTGTTCCGCGGGCAGGGCTTGCAGGCAACGGTCCAGGTCGCGCACCTCCAGGTGGTCTGTCTGCGTGGCGCGCACCGGCGTGTCCGGCAGTTCGCCCGGGGCGGTCTGCTCGGCCCGCCGGCTGCTGGCGCGCACGCCGTCGATGAAATGGTTGTGCATGATGCCGAACATCCAGGCGCGCAACTCGCCGCGCCGTTGCCAGCGCGAATAGCGACTCCATGCGCGCTCCAGCGTGTCCTGGACCAGGTCGTCGGCCCGGTGGGGATCGCCCGTCAGCCCGCGGGCGTAGCGCCGCAGGCTGGGGATGCAGGCCAGGATCAGGGCTTCGTCTTCGGCGCGCATGGATTGCTGCGTTTGCTGGCGGACACGGGCTCAGGGCTTGGCGACGTGCCAGACTTCCTTGAAGTTGTCGCCCGTCTTGTCGCCGGCCTTGGCATCCTTGGCGTAGGTGTACAGCGGCTTGCCCTTGCTGGCCCATTGCTTGGTGCCGTCGTCGCGGGTGATGACGGTCATGTCGCCCATGGGCTTGGCGTCGGCGCTGGCCATGACGGGCGGCCAGATCTTGGCGCACTGGTCATTGCAGGCGCTCTTGCCGCCGGCATCCTTGTCGAAGGTGTAAAGCGTCATGCCGGCGCTGTTGACCAGCATGCCGTCCTGGGTCTTGACGGCCTGGGCCTGGGCGCCGGCCGAAAACAGGGCGGCGGCGGAGATGGCCAGGGCTGCGGCGATGTGTTTGCGCATGGTTTGCCTCGTACGTAGATAGGGAAAGTGGGGGACTGCCCTCTACAGACGCTGCCGGCCCGGGCTTTATTCCCGCCGGGCGGAAAGAAGTTGCAAAGGGTCAGCCTGCCGGCCGGACCGCGCCGGGTTCGTAACGCATTTCGTGTTCCAGTTCGGTTTCCTCCACGGGGGTGAAGCCCAGCGCTTCATACAGGCGGCGGGCGGGGTTGCCTTTCAGCACGCTCAGGGTGACTGGGATGCCTTCGGCGTCGGCCTCGTCCAGCACGCCTTCCAGCAGGCGGCGGCCCAGCCCGCGGCCCTGGAAGGCGGGGTCGATCTGGATCTGCACGATGCGCCAGCTGGCCGCGTCCCGGCTATGTTTGAACAGCCCGGCGGGCCGGCCGTCCAGCCAGACGATGCGGGCGTCCTCGAAGCGGTAGAGGATGCGGGCCAGATGGTAGTCGTCGTCCTGTGGCGCGCCCGCGCGCCGCAGGTGCTCGTGCATGGTGGTCTTGCGCAGGGCAAGCAGGAAGGGCAGGTCGTCTTCGGTGGCGGGCTGCAGCGCCAGGGAGCAGGTCTGGGTCATGGAAGCGGGGGAGGTAGGAGGCGTCCGGCTGCCGTGCCGGCCCGATTATCAGGTTATAGAGCGGTTGCGCCCCGGGCGCCAGCCCGGCCGACGGCGGCCGGCTCATTGACCCGGCTCCTCAACCAGGTCCTTTGATCCTGTTCTTCAATCCGCGCCGCCGCTGCGCGCGCACTCCCACCCCAGCTCGGCCAGCGGCGCCACCTTGGCGCCCATGGACTGGGCGTCGTCGGCGGCCGCGTTGCCGCCAGAAGCGCGCGCGGCGACCCCCTGCAGGATGGCGGCCATGCGGAAGAAGCTGTAGGCCAGGTAAAAGCCCCAATCGGCGACACCGGCAAGCCCGCGCGCCCGGCAGTACGCCGCCACGACCTCGTCCTCCGTGGGGATCCCCAGCGCGCCGAGATCGGATCCGGCCACGCCGCGCCACAGCTGCGGCGACACTCGCCAGCACATGCAGTAATAGGCCAGGTCCGCCAGCGGGTGCCCCAGCGTGGAAAGCTCCCAGTCCAGCAAGGCCAGGGCGCGGGGCTCGGTGGGGTGGAAGATCAGGTTGTCCAGGCGGAAGTCGCCATGCACCAGCCGCGTTTCGTCGCTGGCGGGAATGTTGCGGGGCAGCCAGTCGATCAGCGACTCCATGGGGGGCAGGTCCGCCGCGGGCCGGCTTTCGCGGTACTGCCGCGTCCAGCGCGAGATTTGCCGGGCATAGTAGTTGCCGGGCCGGCCGTAGCTTTCCAGGCCCAGGGCCACGTAGTCCAACTCATGCAGGGCCGCGAGCACGCGGCTGGTTTCGGCGTAGATCGCGCCGCGCTCGGCCGGGTCCAGGCCTGGCAGGGTCGGGTCGACAAAGGTGCGCCCCTGCACATAGTCCATCAGGTAGAAGGGAGTGCCCAGCAGGCTGTCGTCGGCGCAATAGTCCAGCATGCGCGGCACGGGCACGTCGCTGCGCTCCAGCGCCCGCATGACCCGGAACTCGCGGTCGATGGCGTGCGCCGAGGGCAACAGCTTGCCCGCCGGCTGCTTGCGCAGCACATACTGGCCGCGGGCCGTGGCCACGATGTAAGTCGGATTCGATTGGCCGCCGGCCAGGCGGCGCAGCGCCACTTCGCCGGCTTGTCCGGCATAGCCCGCGCGCACCAGATAGGCGGCCAGCGCGTCCTGGCCAGCAATCGTCTCCACTGTCGCGCCCGTCACGATTGCGCCCCGGCCTGTTCCTGCGCCTGCCAATGCCAGAACTCGTCGCCCTCGTCCATCAGGAATCGCGCCAGCACCATCTTGTGCACTTCGGATGCCCCATCGACCAGCCGCGCCTGGCGCGCGTAGCGGTAGATCCAGGCCAAGGCCGTATCGCGCGAATAGCCGCGCGCGCCGGTCAGCTGGATGGCGGTATCGACCGCCTTGTGCAGCGTTTCGGAGACGACGATCTTCGCCATCGAGACTTCCTTGCGCGCGTAGCTGCCCTGGTCCAGGGCGACGGCGGCGCGCATCGTCAACAGGCGGCCGATCTCGATCGCCATGGCGCATTCGCCCAGCATCCATTGCACGCCTTCGCGCTCGGCCAGCGCGGTGCCGAAGCTCTGCCGGGTCGCCACGTAGTCGCGCGCGATGGCCAGGGAGCGGCGGGCCAGTCCCAGCCAGCGCATGCAATGCGTCAGCCGCGCGGGTCCCAGGCGGATCTGCGTGACCTTCAGGCCGTCGCCCACGCCGAGCAGGCGGTTTTCATCGGGGATTTCCAGTCCGTCGAACACCAGTTCGCAGTGGCCGCCGTGTTCCTCCGGCCCCATGATGGGGATGCGCCGTTCGATACGCCAACCGGGCTGGTTCGCGTCGAAGAGGAAGGCCGTCAGGCCCTTGCGCGGATCGTCCGAGGTCTTGGCCATCAGGATGAAGTGCTGCGCCACGCCGGCGCCGGTGATGAACCACTTCTTGCCGTGGATGCGCCACTTGCCGTCTTTCAGGGTGGCGCTGGTGAGCATCATGGATGGATCCGAACCGCTGCCCGGATGCGGTTCGGTCATGGCGAACGAGGAGCGTACCTTGCCGTCCACGATGGGCTGCAACCAGCGCGCCTTCTGCGCGTCGGTGGCGACCTTCTCCAGCACCATCATGTTGCCGTCGTCGGGCGCCGCGCTGTTGAACACCACGGGTCCGAAGATCGACACGTTCATTTCTTCGTAGCAGGCCGCCATGCCGACGCGCGACAGCCCCTGGCCGCCGCGTTCGCGCGGCATCTGCAGCGCCCACAGCCCGGCCTCGCGGGCGCGGCGGCGCAGCGGCTGCAAGACTTCCTCGCGGATGTTTTCGTGTTCGTCGTAGGAGGCAGGGTCGGCCTCCACCGGCAGGATGTGGGTCTCTACAAAGTCCTTGATGCGCAGGCGGTAGCTTTCGATTTCTGGCGTGAGGCTGAAGTCCATGTTGCGTCCCGGAGTCAAAGCGTGGAAATGAGATGTCCGCCGTCCACGACCAGGACGGAACCGGTCATGAAGGAAGAGGCGTCGGAAGCCAGCAGCAGCAGCGGGGCCGACAGCTCCCGCGCCTGTCCGAGCCGGCGCTGCGGCACGCGCCGGATCAGCGCCTGTCCCGCGTCGCTGGCGAAGAATTCGCGGTTCAGGTCGGTTTCGATATAGCCGGGCGCGAGCGCATTGACGCGGATGCCGTGGCGCGCCCATTCCAGCGCCAGGGCCTGCGTCAGCTGGATCAGTGCGGCCTTGGAGGCGGCGTAGGCGGGTACCTGCTGGGCCACGCGCAGCCCCAGGATGGAGGCGATGTTGATGATGCTGCCGCCGCCGTGCGCCTGCATGTGGCGGCCTGCCGCCTGCGCCACGCGCCAGGTGCCGTTCAGGTTGACGTCGATCACGTCGCTCCAATCGGCCTCGGTATGTTCCAGCGCCGGACGGGTAGTGGTGATGCCGGCGTTGTTGACCAGGATGTCGATGGCGCCGTCCAGTTTCTCGGACGCGGCATCGAACAAGCCTGCGACGCTGTCGGGTTGGGTCACGTCCAGCGCGATGGCGCAGGTGCGCCGGTCCGCGGCGGCCAGTTCCGCGGCCAGTTCCGCGGCCAGTTGCTCGCCGGCCTGCAGCCTGCGTCCGGCCAGGGCCACGTGCGCGCCGGCGGCGGCCAGGGTGCGCGCGAATTCCGCGCCCAGTCCGCCGAAGGCGCCGGTCACCAGGGCCCGCTTGTTGCGTAGGTCCTCGAACATGCTCACTCTCCTTCGGGCGATGCCGCCGCGGGGGTCATGCAGGCTTGTACGCCGACGCTTCCACTTCGATCAGCCATTCCGGCCGCGCCAGGGCCCGCACTACGACCAGGGTCGCGGCGGGACGGGCCTCGCCCAGATAGGCCAGCCTGACGGGGCCGAGCTGCGGCAGCTGGCTTTCGTCGGTGATGTAGGTTACGACCTTGACCAGGTCGCCCGCATTCATCCCCGCGGCCTCCAGCATGGCCTGGATGTTGCGCCAGGCAGCGTGGGCCTGGGCTTCGAAGCCTGCTGCGAGCTCGCCCTCGGACGATACTCCCACCTGGCCGGCAATGTGCAGCCAGCGCCCGGCGCCTTCAGTCAGCACGCCCTGGCTATAGGGGCCCAGGGGGGCGCAGACGCCCGCGGGATTGAGTGGTTGGCCTGCCATGTGGACTCCTCGTGAAAGATCAGGCCCGGCCCGCGCCGGGCAGCAGCAGATCGAGCGTCTTGTTGAACAGCGGATAGCCGCCGCCGGCGAAATCGGTCAGCAGATCGAAATGGTTGCGTTGCGGCACCACCAGGTTTTCGACCTGGTAGCCGTGGCTGGCGCAATGCTGTGAAAAATCCCGGCTTTGCCCGCGAAAGCCCTCGGTTTCCAGGGCGCCGGCCGCGAACACCATGGGGACTTGGTACAGCGCGGCGCGCTGGTACATCCCCAGGTTGCGGGCTTCCGACACGCTCATATGGAGATCGCGGTTGATGGAAGTGCGCAGCAGCGGCTCCAGATCGAACAGCCCGCTCAGCCCGACGTAGCCGCGTATCCGGCCGGCCAGCGCGGGAACCAGGTCGCGGCACAAGGCCCTGGCGGCCATATGCCCGCCCGCGGAGTGGCCGGACAGCACGATGCGGCTGGCGTCGTAGCCGTGGCGCTCGCCCTGCGCGGTCAGCCAGGA
This sequence comes from Achromobacter sp. FW305-C-30-7, assembly GCF_058783105.1. Lineage (NCBI taxonomy): Bacteria > Pseudomonadati > Pseudomonadota > Betaproteobacteria > Burkholderiales > Alcaligenaceae > Achromobacter > Achromobacter sp. FW305-C-30-7. Next base: position 1,329,005 of record NZ_JBYSYI010000001.1, read on the forward strand.
CACGGCCGTGCAGGCCTCGTCGACGATGTCGGAGACGCTGGCGTGCGGCGCCAGCGTGTAGTTGGGCAGCGCCACCGCCACGCCGCGCGCCAGGTACTCGTCGGCGATAAACGAAAAGCCGTGCTTGTCCAGGGCGCGCCAGTAGCCGCCGTGGATGAAGACCAGCAGCGGCGGCGCCGGCACATGCTCGGGCACAAACAGGTCCAGCACGCTGGAAGCCCGCTGGCCGAAGCGCAGGTCCAGGCGGGCCTCGGGCCGGCTACGCGTGTCCGCGCTGCGGCGCGCATAGGTAAAGTAGATTTCCTCGCGTTCGGGATGCCGGGCGCGCAGGTTGTACTGCGCTTCCTGCTCCGGATCGATCGCCTGCTCCTGGGAAGAACACGTCATCGCTTCACCTGTCTCCTGTCAGGCGCCCAGGTAGGCAGCCTGTACCCGTGTATCGTCGCGCAGCGCCTGGGCGCTGCCCGAATACGCCACCCGGCCTTCCTGCAGCACGTAGCCGTAGTCCGCGGCGCTCAAGGTCAGCCTGGCGTTCTGTTCGGCGATGAACAGCGTCAGCCCTTCCTGCTTGAGCCGCCGCAGCGACAGGAAGATATCCTTCACGACCAGGGGCGCGAGGCCCATGGAGGGTTCGTCCAGCATCAGCAGGCGCGGGCTGCTCATCAGCGCCCGGCCTATCGCAACCATCTGCTGTTCGCCGCCCGACAGCGTTCCGGCGGGCTGGCGGGCGCGTTCGGACAGCCGTGGGAACAGGTCCAGGACGAAGTCGAGATTGCGGCGGAACTCCGTCTGGCGGCGCTGCTTCAGCAGCTTGTAGCCGCCCATCTCCAGGTTTTCGCTGACCGACAGGGGCGCGAACACGCGCCGGCCTTCCGGCACCAGCACGATGCCGCGGTCGACGATGCGGTCCGCGGTCAGCGCCTCGATCGCTTCGCCTTCGAAGCGGACGCTGCCGCGCAGGGGCCGTAGCAGGCCGCTCAGGCTGCGCATGACCGTGGTCTTGCCGGCGCCGTTGGCGCCGAGCAGGCAGCCGATCTGCCCGGCGGGAATCTCCAGGCTGGTTTCGCGCAGCACGTCGCCCGCGCCATACGAGGCGCACAGGTTGGTGATTTCAAGCATCGGGCATGTCCTCCCCGAGATAGGCCTGCAGCACCAGGGGATCGGCGCGCACCGCGTCGGCCCGGCCTTCGGCGATCTTGCGGCCGTAGTTCAGCACCAGGATGTCGTCGCACAGCTGCATGACGAAGCTCATGTTGTGCTCGACCAGCAGCACGGTCACCCCGCTGGCGTTCACTTCGCGTATGACCTGCGCCACCTGCGCCACTTCGGCATGCGGCACGCCGGCGACGGGCTCGTCCAGCAGCAGCAGGGTGGGGTCGGCGGCCAGGGCGCGCGCGATTTCGAGGATCTTGGCCTGGCCGAAGCTCAGGTCCGCGGCCAGCACGTCGGCGTGGCGGGCCAGGTGCAGCTGCTCCAGCCGCTGCATCGCGATGTCGCGCATCTGCCGTTCGTCACGGCGCTGCCTGGGCGTGCGCAGCATGCAGGCCCACAGGCCGGAGCCGAAGCGCGCATGGCAGCCCACCATGACGTTCTCCAGCACCGTCAGGTCCTTGAAGATCTGCAGGTTCTGGAAGGTGCGGGCGATGCCCAGCCTGACGCGCTGGTGCGGCGGCAGGCCGCGTACCGGGCGGCCGCGAAAGCACACCTCGCCGCGCCCCGGGTGCAGCAGGCCGGCGACGATATTGAACAAGGTGCTCTTGCCCGCGCCGTTGGGGCCGATCAGGCCCTTGATCTGGCCTTGCTTCAGGTCGAAGGACAGGTCGGCAAGCGCGGCCAGTCCGCCGAAGTTGATGCCCAGGTCCCGCACCGACAGGAAATCGTGATCAGCCATGGCGCACCTTGCCCTTTGTTGCCGTCACCGGGGTAGCCGGCAAGCTTCTGGGACGCCGGCACAGCCGCTGCGCCAGTCCCGCCAGTCCTCCCGGAAAGAACATCAGGACCAGGATCATGCCCAGCCCGAACAGCAGCAGTTCGACGTCATGGAAGGCGCGCAGCAACTCCGGTACGGCGGTATAGACCAGCGCGCCGAACAGCGGTCCCCAATACTTGCCCCAGCCGCCGACCGCGACCATGACCAGCAGCAGCACCGAGGCCGAGAAGCTGAAGGTCTCCGGCGACGCGAACTGGTTGAAGTGCACGTAGAAAGTTCCCGCCAGGGCCGCCACCGCGGCGCAGAGCACGAAGATCGCCACCTTCAGCGCATAGGTGTTGATGCCGAGGCTGGCCGCGCCGACCTCGCTGCCGGCCACGCTGATCATGGCGCGGCCGATGCGCGAGCGGGTCAGGTTCAGGAAGCCCCACATCAGCAACAAACCGGCGGCCCAGGCCAGGTAGAAGAAGCGGCGGTCGGTATCGAAGGCGTAGCCCGCGACGGTGATGGGCTCGACCCCCGACAGGCCGTTGGGGCCGCCGGTAAAGTCCACCAGTTCGACGAACAGCACCGACAGGATGGCGTTGAATCCCAGCGTCGCCATCGCCAGATAATGTCCGCGCAGCCGCAGCACGGGCAGGGCGATGAGCAGCGCCGCCGTGCTTGCGACCGCCAGCGCGGCCGGGATGCTGGCAAGCGCCGGAACGCCGTACTTGGCCGACAAGGCGCCGCTGACATAGGCGCCCAGGCCGAAGAAGCCGGCCTGGCACATGGAGATCTGCCCGCAGTAGCCCATCAGCAGGTTGAGGCTGGCGATCAGCATCAGGTTGATGCTGAACGTCACCGCCAGGCCCACGGCATAGCTGTTCGGCGCCACCAGCGGAAACAGCAGGAAAAGGCCCCACAGCGCCAGCAGGATACGCAGGTCGCGGTGTCCGCCATCCCCGTGCGGGTGGATTTCTGATTTCATCTTCACCCCCTTCAGACCTTGTTGATTTCGGCTTTGCCCAGCAAGCCCTGGGGACGGTAGAACAGCACCAGCAGCAGCACGATGAAGGACAGCGCGTCCTTGTACTGCGAGGAGATCAGGCCGCCTCCCAGCGCCTCGATCACGCCCAGCAGCAGGCCGCCGAGCAAGGCGCCCTGCAGGCTGCCCAACCCGCCCAGCATGGCTGCGCTGAAGCCCTTGAAGCCGAGCATGGTGCCGTGGTCATAGGAGGTGAAGGTCAGCGGCGCGATGATCACGCCGGCGATGCCGCCGGCCAGTGCCGCCAGCACGAAGGCCACCGTCACCGAACGCCGCACGTTGATGCCGACCAGGGCGGCGGCGTCGCGGTCGATGGCCGTGGCGCGCAGGGTCTTGCCCAGCAGCGTGCGCTCGAAGAAGAAGTGCGTCCCCAGCATGAAGACCAGCGCCACGCCCATCACCCAGAAGCTTTGCGGCGGAATCTGCGCGCCCGCCAGCGGCACGGGCGCGTCGCCGGAAAACGCGGGATAGCCCATGGGGGTCTTGCCCAGCCCCAGCATCACCAGGCTCTTGGTGCAGATGGCCAGGCCGATGCTCAGCAGCGTCACCAGCAGCGGCGCGGGCTTCTTCAGTGGATGGATCACCAGGCGTTCGGACAGGCCGCCCGCCAGGGCCACCAGGGCTACCGCCGCCAGACAGGACAGCCATAGCGGCAGTTCGGCCACCGCGTAGCAGGCCGCCGCCACCATGCCGCCCATCATGACCCATTCGCCCTGGGCGAAGTTGATGGCGTCGGTGCTCTTGAAAATGACGTTGAACCCCACCGCCACGATGGCGTAGATGCTGCCGGTGGTGATCCCGGCGACGAGCAGTTGGACGATTTGCGCGGACATATCCATGGCGGGGTTCCGTGCTGGCTCAGTTGGGCCGGCGCGCAGCCAGCGCGATGCCCGGCAGTTCGACGCCGAATTCGGCCAGACGCCGCGTCACCGTTTCCAGGTACGACCACAGGATCTCGTATTCCTTGTCTGCGGATACGGCGCCCAGGCCGGCTGCGGCCGTCAGGGCGTTGGCCTGGCTTTCGGGACCATCGGGTTCGGCCAGCCAGGGGCAGTGATAGCCCCGCAGTTCGACCTCGTTCAGATAGCCCGACACGGCCCCGGCCACGGCGTTGCGGTCGGCGTCGGACCAGGCGGCGGCGCGTTCCGCGACGTAGAGCCAGCCGAAGGTGGCGTGGCGTTCCTTGGCCTGCACGCACTGCTCCAGGATGCGGCGCGCCACGGGCTCGCGGGCGTTCTCCAGGTAGGCCCGGAACAGTTCGAGTTCCAGTCCGTCTTCGACCGCCGCGTGCGCGGTGAAGAAGGCGTCGGCATGGCAGGCGGCGTCCAGCACCTGGCGGTGCCGGCATTGGTTGAAGATGGCTTCCTGCTGCGGGCTGGGCGGGCGGTTCAGGTAGCCGCCCAACAGCGTGGCGTAGCGGTGGAAGCACTCGATCTGCCAGGCTTCCTCGGTGTTGCGCACGGTGAGGAAGTACTTGGGATCGGATTCGCGGCCGCTCTCCAGGCACAGGCGCACCAGCAGTGCCGGCGTTTCGCTCAAGCCCGCGTATTCCACCCAGGCGCGGCGGCTCCAGGTCAGGCGGGCCGCGTCACGGGTCCGGGCGTCGAGCGCGCCGATGTCGAAGCTGGCCCAGGGAATGTCGGTTTCGGGCGCCCAGCGCTGCTGCTTGCCGGTTTCGTACAGTTCGCGGATCGAGGTGATGGACTGCTTGAGCGTCAGCGGGAAGCGGCGCTCAACGGGAATTCTGGTCGTAGCTGCGTTCATGACAGGTCCTTGGATTCAGAATTCGCCGATCTTCGGGTGATGCAGCAAGGGCAGGTGCACGCCCCAGGGCTCCATCTGGCGCCGCACGCGCTGCACCGTTTCCACGAACAGGGGCTTCTCCAGTTCCTCGACCGTGGAGCCCAGGCCGGCTTCCCAGGTGACCCGGTCCACCTCCATCTCGGCGCGCGAGGCCGGGTTGTCGGGCGCCAGCCACGCGCTGTGGTAGCCGTTGAGCTCGACTTTTTCCATCATGTTGATCACGGCGTTCTCCACCACCTTGATCTCGGCGGGCGACATCTGCGGAATGCGGTGGTCGAGGAAGCGCCAGCCGAACGCGCAGTGCCGCACCTCGTCGCGCATAATGCGGGCGCAGATCTGCTTGGCGACGGGATCGCGGGTGATCTCCACCAGGTGGCGGAAGACGTCGAACGCGATTTCCTCGGCGGCGCAGACCAGGGCCGCAAGGATCGCCTCGACCGACACCTCGGGGTCCAGCGCCATCTTGCGCACGCCGTGGGTGGCGACCGAACCCTGGTACGCGGCCTGGGCCGGCTGTTCCATGTAGCCGCCCAGGGCTTCGGCCATGCGAAAGCAGGCCTCCGCGTGGCGGCTTTCTTCCTGCGAGCGGATGGTGAAGAACAGCCGCAGGTCGGGCTCGCACTTGTCGTGGCAGAAGCGGATCTGCAAGGCAGGGCTTTCCGAAATGGCGCCGTACTCGCTCCAGGCGCGGCGGCTCCAGTACTGTCGGGCCGCATAGCGCTGTTCAGGCGTGTACTGCGAGGCATCGAACAAATGCCAATCGATGTCGGTGCGCGGGTCCCACTGCTTGACCGTCGCCAGGTGGTAGAGATCGCGGATCTTGGGGATCCGGGTGTCCAGGTCCAGCGGAAAGATGCTTTCCGGATCGTCCAGGATGGTACGCGGCTCGGCGCTTGCTACGTTCATGACTGCACTCCCAGGTTTGCCGCGCCGGCGGCGCGCGTGAGTGGAGGTTGCGGAGATGGACTGCTTACTTGTAGTCGGCCAGCCGGAATTGACCGTCCCGGTAGCCGAGCATGACGATGTCGTCCTTGTCCAGGCCGGAGTGGCGCTGGGGCGAGAAATTGAAGACCCCGCCCACGCCCTGGTAGCCGGTGATGGCGGTCAGCTGTTCGCGGGTCTTTTCCTTGTCGCCGCCGCTTTTTTCCAGGGCGGCGCGGGCCAGCATCATGGCGTCGTAGGTCTGGGCCACGAACTGGTTGGGCTTGCGTTTGTAGCGGGCCTCGAAGCGCTTGCTGAGGTCCACGATGCGGGTCTTGATGGGATCGGCATCGGGCAGATCCTGGCCCACCGGGAACTTGACGCTGACCAGCAGCAGGTCCTTGACCGAGTCGCCCGCCAGTTTCATGTAGCGCTGGTCGACGAAGCCGTAGCTGTGCACCAGCGTGAGCTTGTCCAGGCCCAGTTGCTGGGCCTGCTTGATGAACACCACGCCAGCCGGGGTGACCGTCCAGCAGATGATGGCCTGCACCGACGCGTTCTTGATGCGCGTGAGCTGCGGGGTCAGGTCGGTGTCGGCGGGGTTGAAGGATTCATAGGTGATGTCGATGCCGCGCTTGGCGGCCAGCCGCTTCATCTGCTCGACGGCGCTCTGGCCGAAGCCGCTGTTGTCGGCCAGCAGGGCGGCGCGCTTGATGCCTTTCTTGTCGAAGTAGTCCAGCACCCGGTCGATCACCTGATCGTCGTCCACGGTACTCTTGAACACGTACTTGCGTTCCGCCACCGGCATCACGATCTGCATCGAGCCTTCGGTGGAAATGAAGGGGGTAGCGGCCTTGTCGACCATCGGCACCATGGCCATGGCGATGCCGCTCATGTTGCCGCCGCCGACGATGATGTCGACCTTGTCCTGGGACAGCAGGCGCTTGGTGGCGTTGATCGCCTTGGCGGTCTGGCTCTCGGCGTCGTAGAACACCCATTCGACCTTCTTGCCGCCGATGCCGCCGGCGGCGTTGATGTCGTCGATGGCCATTTCCATGCCGGCCTTCATGTCTTCGCCGAGGAAGGCGGCGGGACCGGTCACGGACAGGATGGACCCGATCCGTACCGCGTCCTGCGCGCTGGCGGCGTGCATGCCCAGCATCAGCGCGGCGGCCGGCAGCGCGATGGCTGCGCGCCGCGAGAACTCCAGAAACGTCTTTATGCAAGTCATGGTGCTACTCCTGTACCTGATGCGGGATTTGGGGTGTGCAGCAACTTCCACGAACAGCGAAAACGTAGTCGGGCTAGTCCCCTACGCCTGAGGGGTTGCGGAACTCGAGCGAGTCCGACACCTGGTCCGTCTTGCCTGCGCCGTTCTGCAGCGGCACGCGCACCGAGTACCGGACCTGGTCCGCGCGGTAGTGGGACAGGCCGGACATGACCGGCCGATCCTGTTTGTCGAAATACACGAGGTGCCGCGTCAGCACCGGGTCTCCGGGCAGCAGGCTGAGGTAGTCGGCATGTTCGGCCTGCACCGCGCCGCCTTCGATCTTGAGGTTGCCGTAGGCCAGCTCGACCTGGCGGCCGATCAGTTCCAGCAGGGAACCGGCCTCGGCCTGGCGGGCGTCGATGTGCGGGATGCGGTCGACGCGCACATAGCGGTAGTCGATCGAAATCGGCACCTGCTGAACCGTGCGCAGGCGCAGAATGCTCCAGACCGGCGTGCCCGGCGTCACGTCCAGCTCGCGCGCCACGGCGTTGGAGGCGGGCTCCTGGGCGCAGTGCAGCACCCGCAGGCTGAGGGGGCGGCCGTGCGCCGACCATTGGTCGATGAAGTCCATGGCCGGGCTGAACTGCTCGTCGATCTTGGGGGCGCAGACGAAGGTGCCGGACCCGCGGACCCGCCGCAGATAGCCCTCGTCCACCAGTTCCTGGATGGCCTGCCGCACCGTCATGCGGCTGACGTCGAATTGCTCGCTCAGCTCATGATCGGTGTGGAAGCGGTCGCTTTCCTGCTGCCAATTCAGGATCATCATCAGCACGCGCCGCTTGATCTGCACATAGAGCGGCAGAGGGGAGTCCCGGTCCAGCGCCACAGGGCTGGCGACGGGGGGCTCGCTGCGTACGTTCGTAATAGTGGACATGACAGCTGGGTTCCGGGATATGTATATAGGATTTGTATATTTGTCTAGTTAACTAGACTTTATGATATATTGATTTCGAAAGTCAAGTACGGATTAGCGATATGAATATTTCTACGCTCGACCTTGCGTTGGCACTCGCGCCCCATGGCCTGGATGCCGTCCTGTCCTTTGATCAGCCCGCGTCGCTGGACCGGGCGGACGTGCTCATATGGGATCCCGCCGGGCTGTACCCGGTGCTGGAGGCCGCCTGCGAACGCACCGATCCGCCGGTGTTGGGCGTGGGCGCCTCGGAATGGCTGCTGGCCACCAGCCGCCACTGGCGCGAGCAGTTCAAACGCCTGCTGGGCGCGGGCGGCACGCTGGTCGTCCTGGTTCCCGCGCCGCGCACGGTGGGCGTGCATACCCTGCAAGACATCCTTCCCTACGATTGGTCCGAGCCTCTCCTGCCCCGGACGGTGAGCAGCCAGGCGCTCGAGGGCGACGCCGCGCCACGGCAGGCGGGCGAGCCTTTCCGCACGCTCTTCACCGAAGCCGCGCGCTGTTTTCAGCCTGGCGCGACCTTGTCTGCGGCGCCGGGCGCGAGCATTCTGGAGACAGGGTCGGGCATGACGCTGGCCAGCTACGCCAGCGAACCGCCCGGCCGCCTGCTGCTGCTGCCGGCGCTGGCGCCGGGGTTGGCCCAGGACGAGGCGGGCGCGGCGCTGTTCCTGCGGGAATTGCGCCGCTGCATAGAACGCCTGGGCCAGCGCAGCGGCGTGCGCCTGGCGGCGTGGCTGGATCTGCAACGCGGCGCGGCGGATGAGCAATTGCATGCCCGCCGCGCGCAGTGCCTGCGCGAACGCCATGCGCTCGACCTGGAGCTGCAGGAACTGGATCGCGCGATGGCCGAGCGGGATTTCTTCAAGCAGCTGCTTGCCGGCGAAGGCCTGGGAGCGGGGTTGGCGGCCGCGGAAGTCTTCCGCCGCAAGAACGTGCCGGTCCATGCGGATTGGGTCGAGAAAGACCTGCACATCGTCGAACTCGACCAGCGCAACGTGCTGCTCAAAGTGCGTCTGGCGGATGAACCGCTGGATGCCGCGGCACTGCGCCGGCTCGAGCAAGCCCGCGCGCGGGTGGCGGATTATTTTTCCAAGCCGACTTCCATTCTGGTGGCGGACTGCGCCGACAATGCCTTGCCGCCGTCCGCGCGCGCGCCGCGCCGGAATGCCGTCCTGGAAGGCCTGGACGATGCCTACGTGCTGAACGGGCTGCACCTGTACGGCTGGCATCTGGAAACTTCCGGCGATAGCCCTGATCGCCTGCTGCGGCGTTTGATGCAGGCGGACGCGGACCTGAGCGATTCCCTGCTGCGCGCCACGCTGCGCGGCCTGTCCCCGCAAGCCGCCGCCTGAAGGGCGCGGTGAGCGCTACGCCTCTGTGAGACTCCGATGCCCGCCGACACACCCGACCATCATGTCCTGGATATCGCACGCAACAGCGCCAACCACCTGGCGCTTACTCCGCTGACATTCATCGAGCGCGCGGCCAAGGTCTATCCGGAGCGCACCGCCATCATCCACGGCGCGCTGCGCCAGAGCTGGCGACAGACCTACGCGCGCTGCCGCCAGCTGGCCAGCGGGCTGGCGCGCCTGGGCGTGCGGCCTGGCGATACGGTAGCCGTGATGGCGCCCAACATCCCGGCGCTGTACGAAGCCCATTTCGGCGTCGCCATGGCGGGCGCGGTGCTCAATGCCCTGAATACCCGGCTGGACGCGGAAACGTTGTCCTTCATCCTGGAGCACGGCGCGGCGACGGTGCTGCTGACGGACCGCGAGTACGCGCCGGTCATGGCACAGGCGTTGGCCAAGATTCGCAGGCCGATCCGGGTGGTGGACATCGACGACCCCGAGTACGGCGGGCCGGGCGAGCTGATCGGGGAAATGAGCTACGAGGCGCTGCTGGCGTCGGGCGATGCGCAGGCCGGATTCCTCTGGCCGGCGGACGAATGGCAGTCGCTGTGCCTGAACTACACCTCCGGCACCACCGGCAGCCCCAAGGGCGTGCTGTACCACCATCGCGGCGCTTACCTGAATGCGATGGGCAACGCCTTGGCCTGCGACATGCGCCAGCATGCCGTGTACCTGTGGACCTTGCCGATGTTCCATTGCAATGGCTGGAGTTTTCCCTGGACCATTGCGCTGCTGGCCGGAACCAACGTGTGCCTGCGGCGGGTCGAGGCCGGCGCCGTCTTCGATGCCATTCAGGCGCACGGGGTCGATTATTTCTGCGCCGCGCCGGTGGTGCTGGGCATGCTCATCAACAGCCCGCCAGAAATCAAACGCCGCACCGCGCGTCCGGTGCAGGTGCTTACGGGCGGCTCGCCGCCGCCGGCCGCCGTGATTGCGGCGATGGATGAACTGGGCATAGACGTGACGCACCTGTATGGCCTGACCGAGAGCTATGGTCCGTCGATCAGCTGCGCCTGGCACGAGGCCTGGAGCGATCTGCCGCTGGAGGAACAGGCCGCGCTCAAGGCGCGCATCGGCGTGCGCAAGCACACGATGGAACAGGTCCGCGTGCTGGATCCCGCCACCCTGGACCCCGTGCCGCCGGACGGCGTCACCGTGGGCGAAATCATGATGCGCGGCAACACGCTGATGAAGGGATATCTGAAGAACCCCCAGGCCACCGCCGAGGCCTTCGCGGGCGGCTGGTTCCATACCGGCGATCTGGCCGTGGTGCACCCCGATGGCTACATGCAGATCAAGGACCGTGCCAAGGACATTGTCATTTCCGGCGGCGAGAACATCTCGACGGTAGAGGTCGAGGATGCCTTGTACGCGCACCCCGCGGTGCTGGAAGCGGCGGTGGTGGCGCGGCCCGACGCCAAATGGGGCGAGACGCCCTGCGCCTTCGTCACGCTGAAGGACGGCTGCGCGGCAAGCGCGGACGAATTGACCGGCTTCTGCCGCACCCGGCTGGCGGGCTTCAAGGTGCCGCGCACCTTCGTGTTCGGCCCGCTGCCCAAGACCGCCACGGGCAAGATCCAGAAGTACCTGCTGCGCGAACAGGCGCGGCAGCTATGAGCCCGCCGCTGCCGGCGCGGCCCTAGGCGCGCGGCAGCAGGTCCAGCGCCTGCGCGTCGAAGCGCCGCAGGTTCGGGAACACCAGGCCCAGATCCTCGCGGCCAGCGCCGAACCAGGCGCCCAGGGACGCGCCCAACTGGTCCACGGCCAGGGTGGGCAAGAGGCGGCCGTTGTCGACGAAGCCAGGGCCGTCCAGGGCGATTTCCGGATGGCTGCCGTAGTAGCGGCCGCCCTGGACGGCGCCGCCCAGCACGAAGTGGTGCGAGCCCCAGCCATGGTCCGAGCCGTTGCCGTTGGAACCCAGGGTGCGGCCGAATTCGGATGCGGTGAAGGTGGTCACCTGGTCGGCCACGCCTATCGCCGACAAGGCCTGCTGGAACGCGGCCAGGGCCTGGCCCAGTTCCTTGAGCAGGGCGGGGTGGGTGTCGTTGAGGCCCGCGTGATTGTCATAGCCGTTCTGCGACACGAAGAAGACCTGGCGGCGCGCGCCCAGCGCCTGCCTGGCGGCGATGATGCGGGCGATGATCTTCAACTGCTGCGCGAGTGGCGATGAGAAATCGCCGGGCACGGCCACGTCCGCAAGCGCTGCGCGCAGGCGCGTGTCGGCGTCGATGGACTGCGCGGCGATGCGCGACATCTCGCGTTCCATCAGATGCTCGCGCGGCTGCGTGATCAGTTGGCGCAGCAAGGCGGTGCAGGCGCTGGAGCCATACATGTCGCGGGTCAGCAGGTCTATCTGCGTGGAACCATGGATGCCCACGCGGTATCCGGCGATCTTGCGCCCGGCCAGCAGCACGCTGCTGCCGCCCGCGGTAATGCCTGTGAAGGTGCGTTGCGCGTTGGCATCGGCGTACAGGTCCGTCAGCCTTCCGGCCCAGCCCGATGCGGCGCCTTCCGGCGCCAGCGCCTGCCAGTACGACTGCTGGTCGTTATGCGAGAACAGCTTGGGCGGCAAGGGCACGCGCGCGCCTATGTATTCCTGCTTGGACGTGGGCACGACCAGCGGGCCTATGTTCAGCAGCACCGCCATGTCGCCGCTTTCGTACAAGGGCTTGAGCGGCGCCAGCGACGGCGCCAGCGAGAACTGCACGCCGCCGGGCGCGGGCTGCTTGCCGCGCAGCGCGGTGGCCTGCAGGGCGTCGCGCGGCAGCGCGATGTCAGTGCGCGCCTGGGCATACGCCTTGTATGAAGCCGCGTCGTAGGGCACCAGCGAGTTGTAGGGGTCGTTGCCGCCATACAGGAACACGCAGACCAGCGCCTTGTAGGAAGAGGCTGGCGTCGATTGCGCCGCCGCCGCGCCCAGCGCCGCCAGGTTCAGCGCCAGCGGCGCGGCGGCCCCGGTGGCGCCCAGCGCGCAGGCGCGCAGCAGGAATTCGCGGCGACTGGTCTGCGCATCGGAGCGGGAGCTCTTCATTTCTGCACCAGGTATTCGGGGCTGGCGGCCACCAGCATGATAGAGGCGCGCACCCGGTCGCGCGGCCGGCCCGCGGGTATCGTGGCTACGGCGCGAGCGATGGCGGCGGCGGTCTCGGCGGAGTAGGCGTCGCCCGCCAGCAGCAGCGCCACCCGCGCCACCAGCGCGGACGGATCCTGGGCCAGCGCGATCTCGGCGCTGTAGGGGGTCTGCAGATCCTCCCAGCCCCGGTCCACATAAATGGCCAGGAAGTTCAGGTAGCCGGCGATGCTGGTCTCGTCGGTGATCTGCAGTTCCGGCGCCACCAGGTGCTGGCGCGCCAGTTCCGTCACGGGTGGCACGTAGCGCGGGCGGAAGAAATTGAAGACGCTGGCCGAACGCATCGGGCTCTGGGCCAGCCGGATCGTGTTGTCGGTGGTGTCCGGCATGGCCCAGGCGCCGTTGTTGGAGGTGGCGCCAAAAGCCCGCGCCCAGGCCGCAAAGCGCACGATGGGTTCGCGCACCTTGCCCCAGCCGGGGGCGGCCAGGTCGGGGTTGCGCGCCTCGGGGTCGAGCAAGACTGCGCGCACCACCGCCCTCAGGTTGCCGCGCGCGCCGGCGCCATCGTCGTTGAAGGCGGCGGACACGCGTCCGACATAGGCGCGGCTGGGATTGCTGGTGACCAGCCGCTGGATCAGTTGTGTGCCAATGAAGGGCGCCACGTTGGGGTGGGCGCAGATCACGTCCATGGCGCGCTTGAGCGACAGGTGGCCGTCGGTGCCCGCCGGCACCACCGCGCCCAGGAAGCGCTTTTCAGCCAGGGAATGCAGTCCGTTGTTCAGGGCCATGGGCCGGCGGTGGAACTCCACATCGGTTTCCGGGCCGTTGATGTCCCAGCCGGTGAAGACCTTGGCCAGGCCCTGCACGTCGGCATTGTCATAGGTTTCCACCGGCGCGCCGTTCACCATCCTGACGGCGCCGTCCGGCTCCAGCTCCAGCAGGCCGATGCTGAACAGCTGCATGACCTCGCGGGCGTAGTTCTCGTCGGGATGGCGGCCGGTCTTGGGATCTTCCTTGCGGTTGCCGCGATAGGTCAGCATGCAGCCCATGGACAGGTTGCGGGTCACGGCCGTCAGCAGCTGCTGATAATTGCCCAGGGCATGCTCGGCCAGCAGGTCCATGAAGCCGGCGGCGCCGAACAGCGGCCAGGACGCGGTGATCGACGACACGCCCACCACGAAGATCTCGGACAGCGCGAACGCCACCCGCGTGCGCACCTGGTCCGGCGCGGCGATGAACTTGCGCCATAGCGTGGATTCCAGGGGCGCGTTGATGCCGTTGCCCTTGAACTCCTCGGTGTTCTTTTTTTGTTGCAGCAGCCAATCGAAGTGGGTCTGCGACGGCGGCATGGCCAGCTGCGCGTCCAGCCAGGCCGCGTAGCCGTCGCGCACCACGGCGTCGATGTCGGCGGGCGTGGGGCCGAACGTGGCCTGCGCCAGGAAGCGCGAGGCCTGGCCCGGGGTGGGTTTGCGGTGGGAGAGATCGGCGGACTGCGGCGCAGCCGCTGACGGCGTAGCGGACATGCGCAGGCACCTCGTCGAATGCGAAAACCTACGGTACTGAAGCCCAGGGCGGGCTTCAATACCGTCATTCGGACGAGGGACTAGTCCAAAAGCATGGGATTCAGACCGAGCGCGTGATGCCGCCGTCGATGCGGATGTTCTGGCCGGTGATGTAGGAAGAGGCGTCGGAAGCCAGGAAGGCGATCAGATCGGCGACCTCTTCGGCGGTGCCGTAGCGACCCATCGGGATGCGCGTGCGGCGGTCTTCCTTTTCAGGCAGGCTGTCGATGAAGCCCGGCAGCACGTTGTTCATCCGCACATTGTGTTCGGCGTATTCGTCGGCGAACACCTTGGTGAAGGCGGCCAGCCCGGCGCGGAACACGCCAGACGTGGGGAACAACGCTTCCGGCTCGAAGGTGGCATAGGTCGAGATATTGACGATGGCGCCGGATTTCTGCTGCTTCATCACCGGCGCGACCAGGCGCGCGATGCGCACCACGTTCAGCAGGTAGAACTCCATGCCCAGGTGCCAGTCCTCGTCGCTGATTTCCAGCAGCGGACCCTTGGGGCCGTGGCCGGCGCTGTTGACTACCGCGTCGATCCTGCCCCATTTCTGCAGGGTGGCGTCCACCAGCCGCGCCAGGTCTTCGGGCGAGCGGTTGGACCCGGTGATGCCCAGGCCGTCCAGTTCCTGCGCCAGGGCCTCGCCCTTGCCGGAGGAAGACAGGATGGCCACGCGCCAGCCGTCGGCCGCCAGTTTGCGCGCCGCCGCCGCGCCCATGCCGCTGCCGCCGGCGGTGACGATCGCCACTTTTTCCGTGCTCATGCTCACTCCTGGTCTTGAATTATTGGGGAGCGGCCATTGTAGAAGCGGGACCGACCCGCCACACCACATTGCCGACGTCGTCCGCCACCAGCAGTCCGCCCTGGCGGTCTATGGCTACCCCTACCGGCCGCCCCTGGGCTTCGCCGCTTTGGTTCAGGAAGCCCGTCAGCACGTCGCGCGCGGCGCCATCGGGCTTGCCGTCGCGGAAGGGCACGAATATGACCTTATAGCCGCTGCGCGGATCGCGGTTCCAGGAACCGTGCTGGCCCACGAACATGCCGTCGGTGTAGGGCGCGGGCAGCTTGGAGCCACCCGACCAGGCCAACCCCAGCGAGGCCGTGTGCGGACCCAGCGCGTAATCGGGCACGATGGCGCGCGCAACCAGGTCCGGGCGCGGCGGCTGCACCCGGGTGTCGACGTGCTGGCCGAAGTAGCTGTAGGGCCAGCCGTAGAAGCCGCCGTCGCGCACCGAGGTCATGTAGTCGGGCACCAGGTCGCTGCCAAGCTCGTCGCGTTCGTTGACCGAGGTCCACAACGTCTTGCCGTCGGGCGCCCAGGCCATGCCCACCGGGTTGCGCAGGCCGGTGGCATACAGGCGCTTGTTGCCGCTGGCCACGTCGATCTCCCAGATGGCGGCGCGTCCCTCTTCGATGTCCATGCCGTTTTCGCCGACGTTGCTGTTGGAGCCTACCGACACATAGAGCTTGCTGCCGTCCGGGCTGGCCAGCAGGTTCTTGGTCCAGTGGTGGTTGATGCCGGCCGGCAGGTCGGTGACCTTCACGCCAGCGGCGCTGATCCGTTGCTGCCCGGCTTCATACGGAAAGCGGACCACGGCGTCGGCATTGGCCACGTAGAGCTGATTGCCGATCAAGGCCATGCCGAATGGCGAATTCAGGCCCTCCAGCAGCACGCTACGGGCGTCGGCGACGCCGTCGTGGTTGGTGTCGCGCAGCAGGGTGATGCGGTTGGCGCTGTCGGTCCTGGCGCCGGCGCGTTTCATGACCAGGCCGGCGACCCAGCCCTTGAATCCGCCCGAGGCCGATTCGGGCTTGGGCGGTGCATTGGTCTCTGCCACCAGCACGTCGCCGTTGGGCAGCAGGTACAGCCAGCGCGGATGGTCAAGGCCGCTGGCGAACTCGGTCACCGCCATGCCATCGGCGGCCACGGGATGCACGCCTGCGGGCCAGCCCACGGCCTTGGCGGTCTTCACGGTGGGTATGGTGGTGGGATTGGGGGCGGGCAACTGGGGCGACGGGCCCATGCCGGCCTCGACCGGCAGCGTGGCCATTTCGCCGCAGGCATTGAGGGTGGCGACGGCCATCGCGGCGGCCAGCAGAAGGCGTGGTGTGGGCATGATGCATGCTCCGGGGGGGGTGAGGTCCATCATACGCTTGGGCCTGCGCCGGCCCGGGGATGATCAGCGCATCTCGAACGCTTCCTGATGCCAGTGCACGTGCGCGCCGCCCAGCTTGCGCAGCCCGCGCCTGAGCGCATCCGCCAGGCCGGTGGGTCCGCAGAACCAGACGTCGGCGACGCGGCCCGCGGCCACCTCGCCCTGCGCCAGCGCGCCGGCCGTCAGCGTGTTGCCGTCACGCGCGCTGTGTATCGTCAGCGTCACACAGTCCAGCGCGGCGCAGCGCTCCCGCAGCAGCGGCACGAAGGGATCGGTCGCGGCGTCGCGCACGCAGTAGTGCAACCACACGCGCGGCGGCTGCGCCCGGCCGGCCTGCAACGCTTCCAGCCACGCGAGGAAGGGGGTGACGCCTATGCCGCCCGCAACCCAGACCTGCGCGGCGCCAGCCGCGTCGGGCTCCAGCTGAAAGCGGCCATAGGGTCCTTCCACGGCGACATCCTGACCGATGCGCAGCGTGCGGGCCAGCGTGCGGGTGTAGTCGCCCAGGGCCTTGATCTGGAACGTCACGCGGCGCTCGCCAGGCACGGGGGCGCTGGCGATCGTGTAGGGGTGGGCGCCTTCCTTGCGGTCGAAGGTGACGAAAGCAAATTGCCCCGCATGGTGATGCCGCCAATCGGCGTCGAGATCGCAGCTGACCTCCATGATGCCGTCCGGCTGGTGTGTCAGCGATACGATCTTTCCGCGCGCGCGGCGGCCGTGGCCAACGCGTCCCAGCAGCGCCACCAGCGCGGCATAGACGCCCGCGGCCAGCAGCGGAATCAGCAGCAGGCCCACGGGACCGCTCCAGTAGTACGCCGGCGCCAGCGCCACCGTATGGAACACCAGCGCCAGGAACAGCAGCGGCATGACGCGGTGCAGGAGGCGCCAGGCCCGATAGGGAAAGCGCCGCCACAGGGTGATCGCCAGCATGGCAAGCAGCAGGTAGATCGACCATTCGCCCAGGTCCTTGGCCACGCCGCGCGAGCCTTCGAACAACGCCAGCACGACGTCGCGGGCGGGACGGTTGCTCGCGTCCGCCAGGCCCTTCAGCGGGCCGCTGGCCAGCTTCAGCAGCCAGTGCGCGGCGCCGGCGCCCACCGCGAGCATGCCGGCCCATTTGTGCAGCCGGTAGATCTTGTCCATGCCGCCCAGCGGCCGTTCCAGCCATACCGGCCGCAAGGCCAACAGCATGATCAAGGCCATCAGCCCGATGGACCAGACGCCCGTGAGGTACAGGCCTTGCTGCCGCGCGATCCAGTACCAGGCGCCTGCGGCGGGCGGCTGCAGGATCAGCGCGTCCAGGCCCCAGGCCAGGGTAAGGGCAAGCAGGAAGCCGCCGAGGGCGGCGCCGGTTCCTATCGGTTTCATGATGACATCCATGTTGGGGCGCTCGGCCCGCCGGATGCGGGCGGAGCGTGGCAAGGCGCGATCGCGCGGGTGCTTCAGTCCTTGATCTTGCTGCGCAGGACGGCGCCGCTTTGAGCGTCGACCCGCAGCTTCACGCGCTGGCCTTGCGGGTTGTCGGCCTTGACGTCGTAGCGGCCGTGTTCGAGCTCGATCTCGGTGATGTTGCGGTAGCCTGCGGCGGTCAGCGTGTCGTAGACCTGGCGCACGGTCAGCGTCGCGTTGGCAGGCGCCGTGGCGGCGGGCTGGGTCGGCGTTTGCGCCGGCGTCTGGGCATGCACGGCGGCCGCGCCGGTGAGGGTTGCGGCGCCAAGCGCCAGGGCGGCCAGGGTGTTGCGGATTGCGGTCATGGAATGGCTCCTTGGTTGTTGCGGGTTGCCGGAATGGCGACCATGACCGCATTATTCGGTTGTGCGGATGAACCAATTCTGAAGCCGCCGTTCACGTGCCGTTCATTTTTCCGGCGCTATAACTGGGCGGAAAATCGCCTCTTATGGCCGACCCTGAATTGCGAAAGAGACCATGACCCGAGGAATGCGTACCCGAATCTGGCTGACCTGCGGCGCGCTGATGCTGGCGCTGGCTGTCGGCCCCAACGCGGGCCTGGCCGATGAAAATGACCATGAACAGGCGCGCCAGGCTTTGCAGGCCGGCAAGGTCCTGCCCTTGCGCTCGGTGCTGGACATCGTCGAGCGCGACTATCCCGGGCAGGTGGTCAAGGTCGAATTCGAGGAAGACGACGGCGAGTTCATCTACGAGATCCGGCTGCTGCAAAGCGGCGGCCGGCTGGTCAAGCTGAAGATCGACGCGCGCGACGGCAAGGTGCTGGGCGTGAAGGGGCGCGACATTCAATTCCGGGACAAGCACTGATGCGCATACTCGTGGTCGAAGACGAACCCACCCTGGCCACGCAATTGGCCGACGCCTTGCGCCAGGCCGGCTATACCGTCGATACGGCGGCTGATGGCGGGACGGCCCAATACATGGGCGCGGTCGAGACCTACGACGTGGTGGTGCTGGACCTGGGCCTGCCGGTCATGGACGGCCTGACCGTGCTCAAGCAATGGCGCGCCGGCGGCCAGGGCATGCCGGTGCTGATCCTGACGGCGCGCGACAACTGGCACGAGAAGGTCGCCGGCATCGATGCCGGCGCCGACGATTATCTGACCAAGCCTTTCCACATGGAAGAACTGCTGGCGCGGGTGCGGGCGCTGCTGCGCCGCTCCAGCAGCCATGCCAGCGCGCAATGGCGCTGCGGGCCGCTGATGCTGGACACGCGCCTGGCCAAGGTCACGGTGGACGGCCAGGCGTTGTCCCTGACCAGCCACGAATTCAAGGTGCTGGCCGTGCTGATGCAGCGCGCGGGCGAAGTCATTTCGCGCAGCGAGCTGACCGAGCACGTCTACGCCCAGGACCACGACCGCGATTCCAACACCATCGACGTGTTCATCGGGCGGCTGCGCAAGAAGCTGCCGCCCGACACCATCGAAACCGTGCGCGGCCTGGGTTATCGCCTGGCCTGCGCCGCATGATGCCGCAGGGCGCGCGCGCACCCGGCTCGCTGCGCTGGCGCCTGCTGGCCGGCACGCTGGCCTGGATCGTGGTCACGGTGGTGTTGGCCGGCTGGGGGCTGGGCAGCTTGTTCCGCCAGCACATCACCGAGCAATTGCGCGCCGAACTGACCTTGCATCTGAACCAGCTGACCGCCGCCGTGAATGTGGCTCCGGACGGCCGCCTGGTGGTATCGCCGCCGCTGAGCGATCCGCGCCTGGAGCAGCCACTATCCGGCCTGTACTGGCAGATCGACCGGCTCGACGAGCAGGGCCGCCCGGTGGCCGTGGGCGCGGCGCGCTCGCGTTCCCTTTGGGACCAGGTACTGGCGCTGCCCGCCGCCGACAACGCGGATGGCGTCTATGACATCGCGGGGCCGGAAAAGCACCGCCTCACCGCGTTGACGCGCATGCTGGAACCGGCCGAGACCGAGGCCGCGCCCTTGCGCCTGATCGTGGCGGCCGACAGCCAGGTGCTGGCTGAACCGATAGGGCGCTTCAACCACATGCTGCTGATTTCGCTGGGCGCGCTGGCGGCTGGATTGACCGTGGCGGCCGTGGTCCAGGTGATGGTGGGCCTGCGGCCGCTGGCAAGGCTCAGGCGGCAGCTGGCCCGGCAGCATGGCGGGGCCAGCGTGCGCATCGAGGGCAGTTTTCCCAGCGAAATCCAGCCCCTGGTCGATGATTTCAACCGCGTCCTGGCCGTCAACGCCGACATGGTGCAGCGCGCGCGCACGCAGGCCGGCAATCTGGCGCATGCGGTGAAGACCCCGCTGACGATCCTGGGCAATGCCGCGGCGCGCGAGGAAGGGCCGCTGGCGGCGCTGGTGCAGGAGCAGGTCGGCATGGCGCGCCGCCAGATCGACTATCACCTGGCGCGCGCCCGCGCCGCCGCGGCGTCCGACGCGGCCGACAGCCGCACGCCCTTGCGCAAGCCCATCGAGGGCCTGTTGCGGGTCATGCAGCGCCTGTATGCGCAGCGCGGATTGCAGCTGGAAATGCCCGAGTTTGCCGAGGGCCTGGTGTTCCGCGGCGAAGAGCAGGATCTGCAGGAGATGGTCGGCAACCTGCTGGACAACGCCTGCAAATGGGCCGAGCGCCAGGTGCAGGTCACTGCGTCGGCGGCGGACCCCGGCCAGTTGCTGATCCAGATCGACGACGACGGCCCCGGCATCGCCGACGATGAGCGCGAGCGGATCTTCCTGCGCGGCGTGCGCATGGATGAACAGCGCCCGGGTTCGGGCCTGGGATTGGACATCGTGCGCGACCTGGCCACTACGTATGGCGGCCAGGTGCGGGCCGAGCGCTCGCCTTTGGGGGGCTTGAGGGTGTCGCTGTGGCTGCCGGCCGCCTGAGGCCGGCGTGCGGATTTATTTGACCAGCGTGACCGGCGCTTCGGCCAGTTGCAGCACCTGGTTGGCGACCGAGCCGATCAGGATGTTCGCGAGTGTGCCGTTGCCGCGCGTGCCCATCACGATGCGTGCGCAGTTGTGGTCTTGCGCGTAGCCGGCGATTTCCGTGGCCGCATGGCCGAATGCGACGTGGCTGGTGTAGTCGGCGCCGGTCACGTCCAGCAGCTTGCGCGCCTCGTCCGTGGCCTCCTGGCCTTCGCGCAGGTAGAACTCGTCGATCATGTCCTGCGTGATCAGGCGCGACAGGCCGGCCCGGCCTTGCACGGGCGTCTGGACGTTGAGCAGATGGATGCGCGCGGCGCCGGCGCCTTGGGCCAGCTGGCGGGCATACAGGACGGCGCGGTTGGCGTTGTCGGAGCCGTCTACAGGGACCAGGATGTTCAGCATGGATGCTCCTTGACGGTTACTTGACCAGAGTGACGGGCAACTCCGTCAGATGCAGGACGCGTGTTGCTACCGAACCCAGGAACCAGGACGACACCGAGCCCAGCCCGCGCGAGCCCATGTAGATCTCGTCGGCGCCGGATTCGTCGGCCACGCGCACGATGGTCTCGGCCGCCGCGCCTACTTCGACGCGCGCCTGGAAGGGCACGCCGGCCTGGGTCAGCAGGTCGCTGGCGGCCTGCAGCGCGTGGCGGCCTTCTTCCTCGTGATAGGCGTCGATCTCGGCCTGCGACAGGCCGCGGCCGATCTTGCCCGACTTCAGGGGGATCTGGACCGTGAGCAGTTCCACGCGTTCGACGGGGTCGTAGCTGCGGGCGTCGAGCAGGGCTTGGACCGCATGGACGGCGGGCTGCGAACCGTCCACGGGGATCAGGATGCGTTTCATGGGCGTCTCCTTGTGCGCGCCGCGGGCGGCGTTGTAGTCCACTGTATCCGAATTATTCGCCGAATCGGACTAGCGCGACATGCGCGGGATCAAACCGGGCGCAATCAGCGCGCAATCGGGGTCCGCTGGGCGCGCGGTCGACGCGTCATCAACGCCAGCGCGGCTCCAAAGTATGTGCGGCGGGCGCTTGTCCGAGCAGGCGTGGGGCCAGCGCGCTCAGCGCCTCGGCCGAGCCGCTGCTCTCCAGACGCAGGTCGCCCGGGCCGTCGGCGCGCAGCAGGCCGCGTTCCTGGAGCTGGTGACGCAGCCAGCGCGCCACGGGCGCACCGGTTTCCAGCAGCGGCACGCCGGGGCCGGCAGCCGCCTGGATCGCGTCGCGCAGGAAAGGAAAGTGGGTGCAGCCCAGCACCAGCACATCGGCGCCGGCTTCGCGCAGCTCCGCCACGGGAGCGCGCACCGCGGCCTCGGCCTCGGGGCCGCTGAGCACGCCTTGTTCAACCAGCCGCACCCATTCGGGGCAGGGCCTGAACAGGATGCGGACTTCGGGGGCCTGGCGCTGGACCAGCGCCGCGAATTTGGGGCTGGCCAGAGTGCCGGTGGTGGCGAACACGCCCACCACGCCGCTACTGGTCAGGTGCGCGGCGGGCTTGATGGCGGGTTCCACACCGATGATGATCAGTTGCGGATGGCGCTGGCGCAGTTGGGCGATGGCCGCCGCGGTCGCGGTGTTGCAAGCCACCACCATGGCCTTGGCCTGGCGCGACACGAAGTAATCGGCGATGGTGCTGGCGCGCTGCTCGACGTAGTCCTGGGTCTTTTCGCCGTAGGGCACATGGGCCGAGTCGGCCACGTACAGCAGGTATTCGTGGGGCAGCGCGTCGCGGATGGCGCGCAGCACGCTCAGTCCGCCGACGCCGGAATCGTAGATGCCTATGGGGGATTCTGAAAACATGGCTGCAATGCAGAGTGCGGGTGCGGGGCAGTGTAGCGCCGCGTGCTCAGGCCAGCGATTCCTCCCGCTGCCGGCGGGCCTCGTCGATCAGCTTGCGGGTCGCGCCTGACAGCGATTCGTCGCGCCAGATCAGGTTGAGCGGCGCGCGCAGTTCCGCGGGCTGGGTCAGGTTGACGTAGACCACGCCTTCGATGTTCACGCGGCGCAGCGACGCCGGCACCAACGACACGCCCAGGCCCGCCGCCACCAGGCTCAGGGTAGACAGCATGCGCGGCGCTTCCTGGGCCACACGGGGGCTGAAGCCGGCGGCGCCGCAGGCGGCGATGATGGCGTCATACAGCCCTGGCCCGCTGTGGCGGCGGTAGAGGATCAGGGATTCGTCGGCCAGTTCGGATAGCGCGATGCGCTTGCGCGACCGGCCCTTGACGGCCGGGTGATCGGCGGGAAACGCGGCCAGCATCGGTTCCTCCAGCACTGTCTCCACTACCACGCCGGGACCCAGCCCATAGGGGCCGCGGATGAACGCCACGTCCACGCGGCCCGCGCCCACGGCCTCCATCAGCTCCCCGGTGCTGCTTTCCTCCAGCACCAGCCGCACATTGGGAGCCGCTTCGCGAAAACGCCGGATGACGGACGGCACGAAGGGGTGGAAGGCGGCCGATCCGGTGAAGCCCACGGTCAGGCGTCCGGCCTCGCCCAGCGATACTCGCCGCACGCCTTCGACGGCCTGGTCCACCAGGGCCACGATGTTGCGCGCGTCGTCCAGCAGCGCGCGGCCGCTTTCGGTCAGCTCCATGCCGCGCGGCAGGCGGTGGAACAGTGTCACGCCCAGCTCCTGCTCCAGCACGCGGATCTGCTGGCTGAGCGGCGGCTGGCGTATGCCCAGCCGCGCTGCGGCCTTGGTCAGGTGGGATTCCTCGGCCACGGCCAGGAAGTAGCGCAACAGCCTCAAGTCTACGGATGCCATATTCAACCGATATGAATATATAGATAGTCATATATTAGACATTATCCTGGGCGAAGAGTAGGCTGCAATCTCGTCGTCTTCCCCTGTTCCACCCCGCGCCCCTTGTCCGGCGCCGGCATAAAAAAATGATGAACGCAGCACCTTCCATCCCCGAGGCCGATCTCCGGCCCGCGCCCACTTGCGGGCAATTGTTCTACGGATTCCTCATGCTCGGCCTGACGGCCTTCGGCGGCGCCCTGCCGCTGGCGCGCCGCATGGTCGTCGAAAAGCACCGCTGGCTCAGCGGCGCCGAGTTCACCGATCTGCTGGGCCTGTGCCAGTTCCTGCCCGGCGGCAACATCATCAACCTGTCGGTGGCGCTGGGCATGAAGTTCCGCGGCCCGCGCGGGGCCTTCGCGGCGCTGATGGGCCTGATCCTGGCGCCATCCGCCATCGTGGTGCTGCTGGGCATGGTGTACGACCGCTTCCAGAACGATCCGCACATCCAGCACCTGTTCGCCGGGCTGGCCGCGGCCGCCGCGGGCCTGCTGATCTCGATGGCCGTGAAGATCGGGCTGCCGGTGATCAAGCGCCGCGACTGGCTGGCCGGCGTGGTGGCCACGGCCTGCTTCATCGCCATCGCCGTGCTGCGCATTCCGCTGCTGCCGACCATGGCGGTGCTGACGCCGCTGAGCATCCTGATGGTCTGGAGGCAACGTCGATGATCCATACCCTGATTGCCCTGGCCCTGATCTTTTCCGAGCTGTCCGTGCTGGCATTCGGCGGCGGCAACACCATCCTGCCCGAGATGCAGCGCCAGGTGGTGGATGTGCATGGCTGGATGACGGCAGCGGACTTTTCCGCGCTGTTCGCCCTGGGGCAGGCCGCTCCGGGCCCCAACCTGATGGTGGTCACGCTGGTAGGCTGGCATGTGGCTGGCGGTCTGGGCATGCTGGTCACCACCATCGCCAAGTTCGGCCCATCGTCCATCATCACCGTGATTGCCCTGGGGCTCTGGGAGCGCTTCAAGGACCGCCCCTGGCGCGGGGTGATCCAGGCCGGCATCTTCCCCATGACCGTGGGGCTGGTGGCCGCGAGCGCGGCGCTCATCACCGAAGCCTCGGTGCATACCTGGCTGCTGGGCGTGATTACCGCCGTGGTCGCGCTGCTGGGCAGCGTCACCCGCATCCATCCGCTATGGCTGCTGTTCGGCGGCGCACTGGTCGGTTTGCTCGGCATCGGTTAGCGTTAGGGCCTGTTCACGTCTAAAGGAGCGCCGCATGCCGCCGCTCAAGGATTTCGATCCCGAGGACGACGCTGCTTCCGGCGCTGCCTTGCCGTTCTTCCACGCGCATCGGCGTCTGGTCGGGTGCGCTGCGCTGCTGCTGATCATGGCGGGCGGTCTGTACGCCCTGGGCGTACCCTGGGTCCTGGCGCTGTTGCTGGGATTCGACGCGGGGGCTCTGGTATTCCTGCTGATGACGGCCCGCGTGTTCGGCCGGACTAGCGCGGCGGCCATGCGCCAGCACGCGCAGCAGCAGGATGTCGGCCGCACGGGCGTGCTGTGGAGCAGCGTGGCGCTGTCCTGCGTGGTGATGATGGCGCTGTGGGTCGAGTTGCGGGGCGAGAGCGGCGTGGGTAGCGTACTGGCCATGCTGGCCGCCGCCGCGACCATCATCCTGTCGTGGCTCTACATGAACATGATCTTCGCGCTGCACTACGCGCATGGCTATTACGGCCATCGCAACGCCATGCACAAGGGACTGGATTTCCCGGGTACGGAAGATCCTGACTACTGGGACTTCGCCTATTTCGCACTGGTGCTGGGCATGACGTTCCAGGTATCGGACGTGCAGATCGTGAACCGGCGCTTGCGCCGCACCGCGCTGACGCATAGTGTCATCGCGTTTTTCTTCAACGTCTTCATCATCGCCATCAGCGTGAACGTGGCGGCGGGGCGGGCCTGACGGCGCGCCCCTGGGCCGTGGCTGGCCCGAAGCCATATCCGGGCCCGGCTATGCCGGATCGGGCCGTGTAAGGCCGTGCAGCCTCAGGCGGCGCCCAGGCGCCACAAGGACGTGACTTCCTTCGAGCGCGCCGCGTGCAGCGGGTCGCTCGCATCTTGCGCGCGGCCGTGCGTGGGCCGCGTGTCGATGCGCTCGATGACCTGCAGGCCGGCCTGGCTGATCATTTCCAGCAGCGCTTCGCGGCTGCGCAGGCCCAGGTGTTCGGCCAGGTCCGACAGAATCAGCCAGCCTTCGCCGTTGGGCGTCAGATGGGCCGCCAGTCCGTTCAGGAAGCCGCGCAGCATGCGGCTGTCGGGATCGTAGACCGCATGCTCGACGGGCGAGCTGGGGCGGGCGGGCAGCCAGGGTGGGTTGCAGACGATCAGCGATACCCGTCCCTCGGGGAACAGGTCCGTTTCTTCGACGTCGACCTGCTTGGACAGGCCCAGCCGCTCCAGGTTTTCGCGGGCGCAGGCCAGGGCGCGGGGATCCGTGTCGGTGGCGATGACGCGCTTGCCGCCGCGGCGTGCGATCACGGCGGCCAGCACGCCGGTGCCGGTGCCGATGTCGAAGGCCACGCTGCCGCGCGGCATCGGGGTGCGCGCCACCAGATCGACGTACTCGCCGCGCAGCGGCGAAAACACGCCGTAGTGCGGATGGATGCGGGCGTTCAGCGCGGGGATTTCCACGCCTTTCTTGCGCCATTCGAAGGCGCCGATCAGGCCCAGCAGTTCGCGCAGCGACGCGACATAGGGCTCGGCGGCCGGACCGTGGGCTTCCTCGCAGGCCAGTTGCGCGTCGGGCGCGCGGCGCAGCGGAATGCCGTGGCCGGCGTCGAACGGAATCAGCAGCATGCCCAGGATGCGGGCGCGTTGCGACTGGATCTGGCGGTGCTGGTTGAAGGCGTCCAGCAGGCTGTCCACGGGCTTGCGGGGGCGCTTGTCGACCCGCCGCGTCATGGCCTGCAGCAGTTGCCGCGCATTCTGGAAATCGCCGCGCCACAGCAAGCCGACGCCTTCGCAGGCCTGGCGGTAGGCCATGTCCGCCGTCATGGTGTCGTCCGCGACCACCACGCGCTTGGGTGGCGCGGCGCCGGATTCGGAGCGCCAGCGGGCGGAATGGGGGGTCTGGTTTTCTTCCCAGCGGATTTCAGGGACGGTCAACGTGTCGCTCCAGCAAGGCGGGGCGCGCGGGGCAGGGTGGTCATGGAGAAAGCAAAAAGAAGGGGCGCGGGCTGCCAATGTAGCAGCTTCACGCCCCGCCGCGGCAGGCGTGGCCTGCCGCGCCTGCCGTTGCCGGCCTTAGTGGAACAGCACCACCGCCTTCTGCAGGGTGATCCAGATGCCCCAGGCCAGCGGAATGCCCACGCAGGCCCAGGCGAATACCACCAGCGCCGCCGGCGTGCGGAACGTGGATGCGCCGACCCCATGCGTTTCGGTGGCGACCGCGCGTTCGTGCGCCAGCGCCTTTTCACGCGCCAGTTCTTCGTCGCTCATGAAGTACTTGGCGTTCACCGGCCGGATCGCCAGGTTGCACAGGAAGCCCAGCACCAGCATGCCCGCCAGGATATACATGGTGATGTCGTACACCTGGGCGCGCGGCACGCCGATGGACAACTGGTATTCGCGGATGTAGTTCACCAGCACCGGCCCGAAAATGCCCGCCGCCGACCAGGCCGTCAGCAGCCGGCCGTGGATGGCGCCCACCATCTGCGTGCCGAACAGGTCCGCCAGATAGGCCGGCACGGTGGAGAAGCCGCCGCCGTACATGGACAGGATGATGCAGAAGGCGGCCACGAACAGGGCCAGCGCGCCGATATGCGCGGTCCATGGGATGGCCGAATACAGCGCGAAGCCCAGCACGAAGAACACGAAGTAGGTGGTCTTGCGGCCCAGCTTGTCGGACAGGCTGGCCCAGAAGAAGCGGCCGCCGATGTTGAACAGGCTGAGCAGGCCGGTGAAGCCGGCGGCGATGGCGGCGATGGCCGCCAACTGGCTCTTGTCCAGCTGCGTGTAGCCCAGTTCAGGCTGGTTGATCAGGCCGCCGCCGAACACTTCCTGCAGCAGCGGCGAGGCCATGCCCAGGATGCCGATGCCCGCCGTGACGTTCAGGCACAGCGCCCACCACACCAGCCAGAACTGCGGCACGCCCCAGACGCGCTGCACGTGCACGTGGCCCTTGGTGATCATGGCGTTGCCGGCATGCTTGGCCGGGGCGGTCCAGCCTTCGGGCTTCCAGCCGGTAGGCGGCACGCGGTAGCCCAGCGCGCCCGACATCATGAAGACGAAATACACCGCGGCCATGGTCAGGAAGGTCTGCCAGACGCCGGGCGAATCGGGCGTGGCGAAGTGGCGCATCAGCAGGTCGGCCAGCGGCGCGCCTATCATGGCGCCGCCGCCAAAGCCCATGATGGCCATGCCCGTGGCCATGCCGCGGCGGTCGGGGAACCACTTGATCAGCGTGCTCACGGGCGAGATATAGCCCAGGCCCAGGCCGATGCCGCCGATGACGCCCGACCCCAGCCACAGCATCCACATCTGGTGCAAGTACACGCCGATGGCCGAGATGACCAGGCCGCCGCACCAGCACAGGGCCGACACCACGCCCGCCTTGCGCGGGCCGGCGCGTTCCAGCCAGCCGCCCCATAGCGCGGCCGAGCAGCCCAGCAGCACGAAGAACAGGGTGTACATCCACCCCATGGTCGAGATTTTCCAGTCGCAGTTGGTGGCGAACAGCTCGGCGACGAGGCTCATGTCCGCGGGGCAGGCCAGCGGCTTGGCGCCACCCACCACCTTGGACAGCGGCAGCCAGAACACCGAGAACCCGTAGGCCATGCCGATGCACAGGTGGATGGCCAGGGCGGCCGGGGGCACCAGCCAGCGCGAGAAGCCCGGGCCGGCGATGGTGCGTTCCTTGTCGAAAAATCCCGGCTTCGAACCGGGCAGGTCCAGCGTGGCAGTGCTTTGCATGTTGTCTCCTCTTTGGGGGCCGCTCGTTGGCGTGCGTGGTCCGGCATCCGGCCGGTCCCGCCGCCTTCTTTTGTGATGTTCTTGTTGTCTTGCGTCGCGCCGCTACGCTAGGCCACGCGGGCCAGCGGCGTCAGGCGCTGACGGTTTTTCGTGACCGCTTCCAGCACCAGCGGATGCAGCCGTTCCCCGCCGGCATCACCGTCGGGGTTTTGTTCGAGAAAGTTCAGGAGCTCGTTGCGCATGCGCGGCTCCCAGAATTTGTGGATATGGTTGGCCACGCCTTCCAGCGCTTCCTGCCGGTCGGGCATGGCCTCGAAGAATTGGCCGATGCGGTTGGCCATGCGGATCAGGTTGCCGATTTCCATGCTTGCGTAGGTCCGGTTCAGGAGATGATGCGTAGGGGATGGGTGTACAAGGTGGCGTCTTCGCCGCGTAGAAAGCCCAGCAGGCTGACGTTGGCCTCATGGGCCAGGCGGATGGCGAGCGCGGTGGGCGCGGAGACGGACGCCAGCACGGCGACGCCGGCGGCGGCGGTTTTCTGCACCATTTCGAAGCTGGCGCGGCTGGACACCACGATGATGCCGTCGCCGGCATGCATGGCCTGGCGCGCCAGGGCGCCGACCAGCTTGTCCAGCGCGTTGTGCCGGCCGACGTCTTCGCGCACCAGAGCCACGGCGCCGTCGGCGCCGGCCCAGCCGGCGGCATGGGTCGCACCGGTAAGGTCGTGCAGGGCCTGGCGGGCCCGCATGTCGCGCATGGCCGCTAGCACCGCCTGGATGCGCACTGGCGCGCCGTTGGTGACGGGCGCCACCGGCCGCAGCACTTCGGGCAGTGTTTCCACGCCGCACAGGCCGCAGCCCGTGCGGCCGGCCATGGCGCGCCGGCGTGACTTCAGCCGCACTTCACAGGCGCTGGAGATTTCCAGCTGGACCACGATGCCGTCGCATTGCGGCAGCAGGTCGATGCCGCGCACGTCGCTGACGCCGTCGATGATGCCTTCGGACAGCGCGAAGCCCACCGCGAAGTCCTCCAGATCGGCCGGCGTGGCCAGCATGGTGGCGTGGCTGATGCCGTTGAACTCCAGCGCCACCGGCGTTTCCTCGGCCACGGAGTCGGTTTCGACCTCGGGGACCAGGGCGCCGCCCCGCACGCGGGTGACCTGAACCTGCGTGCAGTCGGGGCGGGAAGGCGGTGGCGTGGGCATGGCGCGTCCTGGCGGTTTGGGCTGGCGGTTATTTCCCGGTCAGCGCCGCCTCGTTTTCGCGTGAACGCTCGCGCAGCAGCTTTTGCTGGATATCCGCAAAGCGCGACCACTGGCGCTGCCATTCCGAAGGCTGGGACACGCGCGTGACCTGCACGGCCGTCACCTTGTACTCGGGGCAGTTGGTGGCCCAGTCGGAACTGTCGGTGGTGACGACGTTGGCGCCGGACTCGGGGAAATGGAAGGTGGTGTATACCACGCCCGGCTGCACCCGGTCGGTCAGCGTCGCCCGCAGCACGGTCTCGCCCGCGCGGCTCTGGATGCCGACCCAGTCGCCGTCCTTCACGCCGCGGTCCTCGGCGTCCTGCGGATGCAGTTCCAGCACGTCCTCGCCATGCCACATGACGTTGGGGGTGCGCCGGGTCTGCGCGCCCACGTTGTATTGCGACAGGATGCGGCCGGTGGTCAGCAGCAGCGGGAAGCGGCGCGTGCTGCGCTCGTCCGTGGGCACGTACTTGGTGATCATGAACTTGCCCTTGCCGCGCACGAACTCATCAATGTGCATGATGGGCGTGCCGTCGGGCGCCTCGTCGTTGCAGGGCCATTGCAGGCTGCCCAGCTTGTCCAGCTTTTCGTAGCTGACGCCGGAGAACGTGGGCGTCAGGCGCGCGATCTCGTCCATGATCTCGCGCGGATGCTTGTAGTCCATGGGATAGCCCAGCGCATTGGACAGGGCCACCGTCACTTCCCAGTCGGACTTGCCGTTCTTGGGTTCCATCACCTTGCGCACGCGCGAGATGCGGCGCTCGGCGTTGGTGAAGGTGCCGTCCTTTTCCAGGAACGAGGAGCCGGGCAGGAACACGTGGGCGTACTTGGCTGTTTCATTGAGGAACAGATCCTGCACCACGATGCATTCCATGGCAGCCAGCGAGGCTGCCACGTGCTGCGTGTTGGGGTCCGACTGCACGATGTCTTCGCCCTGGCAGTACAGGCCCTTGAAGGTCCCGCCCAGCGCGGCCTCGAACATGTTGGGGATGCGCAGGCCGGGTTCGGGCTGCAGGGTTACGCCCCAGTCCTGCTCGAACTGCGCGCGCACCGTGTTGTCGGAGATGTGGCGGTAGCCCGGCAGCTCGTGCGGGAACGAGCCCATGTCGCAGGAGCCCTGCACGTTGTTCTGCCCGCGCAGCGGGTTCACGCCCACGCCTTCGCGGCCGACGTTGCCGGTGGCCATGGCCAGGTTGGCGATGGCCATGACGGTGGTGGAGCCTTGGCTGTGTTCGGTTACGCCCAGGCCGTAGTAGATCGAGCCGTTGCCGCCGGTGGCGTACAGGCGCGCCGCGCCGCGCACGGCCTGCGCCGGCACGCCGGTGATTTCTTCCATGGCTTCCGGCGAGTTTTCCGGCAGCGAGACGAAATCGCGCCATTCCTTGAAGGCCTTGGCTTCGCAGCGCTCGGCCACGAAGTCTTCGGCGATCAGGTTTTCGGTGGCGATCACGTGCGCCAGCGAGGACAGCAGCGCGGTGTTGGTGCCGGGGCGCACCTGCAGATGGAAGTCGGCCTTGATGTGCGGCGAACTCACCAGTTCGATGCGGCGCGGATCGATCACGATCAGGCGCGCGCCCTGGCGCAGGCGGCGCTTCAGGCGCGAGGCGAACACAGGATGGCCGCTGCTGGGGTTGGCGCCCATCACGATCACCACATCGGTGTGCATGACGGAATCGAAGGTCTGCGTGCCGGCGGATTCGCCCAGCGTCTGCTTCAGGCCATAACCTGTGGGCGAATGGCAGACCCGTGCGCAGGTGTCGACGTTGTTGGTGCCGAAGGCCGCGCGCACCAGCTTCTGCACCAGCCAGGTCTCTTCGTTGGTGCAGCGCGACGAGGTAATGCCGCCGACCGCGTCGCGGCCGTACTGGCCCTGGATGCGGCGGAATTCGGAGGCCGCGTAGTTGATCGCCTCGTCCCAGGACACTTCCTTCCAGGAATCGGTGATTTGCTTGCGGATCATGGGCTTGAGCACGCGTTCCTTGTGCGTGGCGTAGCCCCAGGCGAAGCGGCCCTTGACGCAGGAGTGGCCGCGGTTGGCCTGGCCGTCCTTCCAGGGCACCATGCGCACCACTTCCTGGCCCTTCATTTCGGCCTTGAAGCCGCAGCCCACGCCGCAGTAGGCGCAGGTGGTCACGACCGAGTGTTCGGCCTGGCCCATCATGATGACGGTTTTTTCCTGCAGGGTGGAGGTCGGACAGGCTTGCACGCAGGCGCCGCAGGACACGCATTCGCTGTCCAGGAAAGGCTGGTCCTGCCCCGGCGACACGCGCGATTCGAAGCCCTTGCCGGAGATCGTCAGGGCGAAGGTGCCCTGGGTTTCCTCGCAGGCGCGCACGCAGCGGTTGCAGACAATGCACTTGGACGCGTCATAGGTGAAGTACGGATTGGACTCGTCCTTTTCGCTCTTCAGGTGGTTGGCGCCGTCGTAGCCGTAGCGCACGTTGCGCAGGCCCACCACGCCGGCCATGTCCTGCAGTTCGCAGTCGCCGTTGGCCGGACAGGTCAGGCAGTCCAGCGGGTGGTCGGAGATGTACAACTCCATCACGCCGCGCCGCAGGTCGTGCAGCTTGGGGGTTTCGGTGTAGACGACCATGCCGTTTTCGGCCGGGGTGGTGCACGACGCGGGATAGCCGCGGCGGCCTTCGATCTGCACCAGGCACAGGCGGCACGAGCCGAAGGGTTCCAGGCTGTCGGTCGCGCACAGCTTGGGGATGTTGATGCCGGCCTCGGCGGCCGCGCGCATCAGCGAAGTGCCCTCGGGCACCGTGATTTCCTGGCCGTCTATGGTCAGGGTGACGGTTACGGCGGACTCGCGCGCCGGCGTGCCCAGGTCGCGATCGCGCTTGATGACGGTTTCTAGCATGTCGGTCTCGGGTTCAGGCCGCGTGCGCGGCAGACTGGGAGGACTCGATGCCGAAGTCCTGCGGGAAATGGTTCAGCGCGGACAGCACCGGGTAGGGCGCCATGCCCCCCAGCGCGCACAGCGATCCGCCCAGCATCGTGTCGCACAGGTCGCGCAGCAGATGCACCTGCTGTTCGCGGCCAGGGCCGCCCGCGCCGATCTTGTCTATGGTTTCCACGCCGCGCGTGGAGCCGATGCGGCAAGGCGTGCATTTGCCACAGGACTCGATGGCACAGAACTCCATCGCGTAGCGCGCCATGCGCGCCATGTCGACGCTGTCGTCGAAGGCCACCAGCCCGCCGTGGCCGACCATGGCGGAGATCTGGATGTAGGCCTCGTAGTCCAGCGGCACATCCCACTGCGATTCCGGCAGATAGGCGCCCAGCGGGCCGCCCACCTGCACCGCGCGCAGCGGGCGGCCGGAGGCGCTGCCGCCGCCAAAGCCGTACAACAGGTCGCGCAGGCTCAGGCCGAAGGCTTTCTCGACCAGGCCGCCGTGCTTGAGATTGCCGGCCAGCTGGAACGGCAGCGTGCCGTGCGAGCGGCCCACGCCGTAGTCGCGGTAGTAGGCCGCGCCCTTGGCCAGGATGATGGGCACGGTCGCCAGCG
The DNA here is from genome assembly GCF_058783105.1 of Achromobacter sp. FW305-C-30-7. NCBI lineage: Bacteria > Pseudomonadati > Pseudomonadota > Betaproteobacteria > Burkholderiales > Alcaligenaceae > Achromobacter > Achromobacter sp. FW305-C-30-7. The sequence goes on from NZ_JBYSYI010000001.1 coordinate 1,361,894, forward strand.
AAATCACGTTGTTGATCACGGTGGGCTTGCCGAACAGGCCCGAAATCGCCGGCAGCGGCGGCTTGGCGCGGACCACGCCGCGCTTGCCCTCGAGGCTTTCCAGCAGCGAGGTTTCCTCGCCGCAGATGTAGGCGCCCGCGCCCTTGCGCACTTCCAGGTCGAAGCGGCGGCCGCTGCCGTGCACGTCGTCGCCCAGCCAGCCCACGCTGCGCGCCCGCGCGATGGCGGCTTCCAGGGTGTCGATGGCTTGCGGATATTCGGAGCGCACGTAGATGTAGCCGTAGGTCGCGCCCACCGCCAGGCCGGCGATGGTCATGCCTTCGATCAGCACATAGGGGTCGCCTTCCATCAGCAGGCGGTCGGCGAAGGTGCCGGAGTCGCCTTCGTCCGCGTTGCAGACGATGTACTTCTGGTCGCCGGGAGTGCCGGCCACCGTCTTCCATTTGATGCCGGTCGGAAACGCCGCGCCGCCGCGGCCGCGCAGGCCCGAGGCCACCATTTCATCGACGATCTGCCCCGGCTCCATCGTCAGGGCGCGTTGCAGGCCCTGCAGGCCGCCATGGGCGGCATAGTCCTGCAGGGACAGCGGGTCGGTCACGCCGACGCGGGCGAAGGTCAGGCGTTCCTGCTGCTTCAGGTAGGGGATTTCTTCGGTCAGGCCCAGGCGCAGCGGGTGCTCGCCGCCGGCCAGCCAGTCCGCGTCGAACAGCGCGGCCACGTCCTCGGGCTGCACCGGCCCGTAGGCGATGCGGCCTTGCGGCGTGGCGATTTCGACCAGAGGTTCCAGCCACAGCAGGCCGCGCGAGCCGTTGCGCACGATCTGCACCGACAGGCCGCGGGCGTCGGCGGCGCGTTCGATGTCGCGCGCGACCGTGTCCGCGTCCATGGCCAATGCCGCGGCGTCACGCGGCACGTAGATGACGATAGGAGCGCTCATGACCGGTCCTCCAGCGTGCGGGCCAGCAGACGGTCCAGCTTTTCCGGCGTGACGCGGGCATGAGGCCGGCCGTCGATCATCACCGCCGGCGACTGGGCGCACAGGCCCAGGCAGTACACCGGCTCCAGGGTGAAATCGCCGTTCCTGCTGTTGGCGTGGAAATCACAGCCCAAGGCCGTGCGCGCATGGGCGGCAAGATGTTCGCCGCCCATGGCCTGACAGGCTTCGGCGCGGCAGACCTCCAGGGTATGGCGCGCCGCGGGTTCGCTGCGGAAATGGGGATAGAAGGTGATGACGCCGTGGACCTCGGCGCGGGACAGGTTCAGGGCCTCGGCGATGGTCTGCACCGCCGGGGCCGGAATACAGCCCAGTTCATGCTGGACCGCATGCAGCACAGGGAGCAGCGGGCCGGGCTGGTCCTTCAACCGGGCGAGTATGCGGGCGGTGGCCGCGATGGCCGGGGTGGGGGACGCTTGGGCCGCGTCCAGGGCCATCTGGCCGCCGCGGGCGCCGCCGCTGGACGCCAGATCGGATGTTGCCTCGCGCTGATGCACGTCGGTCTCCTCCTGTGTTGCTGTAGGGTCGGGCTGGATTCTGTTGGGTTATATGTTTTTAAAAGCATATAAAAACCCTTCCAGCCGCATTATTTGTGTACTCTAGCGGGGTAATTCACCGTCTTCAATAAGAAATAAATGACATATAAGTTCCGTATCGGCTTGCGGCCGCAATGGAGCCTGGGCGGAGACGACGACCCGGCGCCCGTACCGCTGCAGGACATGCTGGCGCTGCTGTCGGCGATCGACGCCACCGGCAACATCGCCGGCGCCTGTCGCGCCTGTGGCCTGTCGTACCGGCACGCCTGGGGCGTGCTGCGTCGTTTCGAGGCCATTTTCGGCACGCAATTGCTCATCACCAACCGCCGCCAGGGCACGCAGCTGGCGCCTTTCGCGCAGCGCCTGCTGTGGGCCAACCGCCGCATCGAGGCGCGCCTGATGCCGACGCTGGACAGCATGGCGTCGGAGCTGCAGGAAGAGCTGGAGCGCCTGCTGCCCGAAAGCGGCCCGCACCTGCGGCTGCACGCCAGCCACGGTTTCGCGGTGGAATCGCTGATGCAGCACATGGGCAATCGCAAGCCGGGCCTGGAACTGCGCTACCGCACCGCCATCGAGGCGCTGGCCTCGCTGGAGCGGCACGAGTGCGACCTGGCGGGCTTCCAGGTGCCGCTGGGCGATTTCGAAGCGCCCATCATGGAACGCTACGCACAATGGCTGCACGCGGACGAATACATGCTGATCCATCTGGCGGTGCGCAATGCCGGCCTGTTCGTCACCGCCGGCAATCCCAAGCAGATACGCGGCATGGCGGACCTGGCGCGGCCCGACGTGCGCTTCGTCAACCGCCAGATCGGTTCCAGCACCCGCTATCTGGTGGGCCTGATGCTGCAGCGGGCGGGGGTCTCGATCAGCGAGGTCCAGGGCTACGAAACCAATGAATTCACCCACATGGCCATCGCCGCGCATATCGCCAGCGGCATGGCCGACACGGGCGTGGGGGTGGAGACGGCCGCCTGCCGCTTCGGCCTGGACTTCATCCCGCTGGTGCGTGAGCGCTACTTCTTCGCCATCCGCAAGTCCTCGCTGGAAACGCCGGCCATGCGCGACCTGCTGTCCATCATGCGCAGTCCCGACTACGTCGGCTACGTCAGCCAGCTGGCGGGATATGACGCCCAGGATACGGGCCGGCTGCAGTCCCTGCAGGAGGCTTTTCCATGAGCGCGGAACGCGATGCGCCGGGATATGATGTCCCCATGAGCAAAGTGATTTTCCTCGCCGATCGCCGGACCGGTCCGCTGGCCCCTGCCGTGCCCGGCGAACTGCCGCCGCACGGACAGCCGGCGCTGGACGCGCGCACGCGTCCCCTGCGCGATCTGCGGATCTCGGTCACGGACCGCTGTAACTTCCGTTGCACCTACTGCATGCCGCGCGAAGTCTTCGACAGCAGCTATACCTTCATGCCGCATGCAGCGTTGTTGTCGTTCGAGGAAATCAGCCGCCTGGCCGGCATCTTCACGCAGCTGGGCGTGGAAAAGATCCGCCTGACCGGCGGCGAGCCGCTGCTGCGCAAGCACATCGAGAACCTGGTGGGGCAACTGGCGGAACTGCGCACGCCTGCGGGCCGTCCGCTGGACCTGACCCTGACCACCAACGGCAGCATGCTGGCGCGCAAGGCCGCCGCGCTCAAGAGCGCCGGACTCACGCGCGTGACCGTCAGCCTGGACGCGCTGGATCCGGCCATGTTCCAGGGCATGAGCGACAGCGGCTTCACGCCCGACGACGTGCTGCGCGGCGTCGACGCCGCGGCCGAGGCCGGGCTGGCTCCGGTCAAGGTCAACATGGTGGTGCGGCGCGGCCTGAACGACGGCCAGATCCTGCCCATGGCCGAACGCTTCCGCCATTCCGGCCACATCCTGCGTTTCATCGAATACATGGACGTGGGCAACACCAACGGCTGGAATCTGGCTGAGGTGGTGCCCAGCCAGGAAGTGCTGGACCGCATCGGCGCGGCCTACCCGCTGGAGCCGGTGGCCAGCGGCGAAATGGGCCGCGTGGCCGAACGTTGGCGCTACCTGGACGGCGGCGGCGAGATCGGCGTCATCTCCAGCGTCACCCACGCCTTCTGCGGCGGCTGTACGCGCGCGCGCCTGTCGCCGGAAGGCAAGCTCTTCCTGTGCCTGTTCGCGCACGACGGCTACGACCTGCGCGCCCCGCTGCGCGACGGCGCCAGCGATGCCGAACTTGCTGGCATCATCGCGGGCATCTGGGCGGGCCGCAACGACCATTACTCCGAGCTGCGCGGCCGCAATATGGCCGATCCGGCGCGCAAGATCGAGATGAGCTACATCGGTGGCTGAAGCCTCGCCCGCGATCGCACCCGCAGGAGTCGCCGGCTTGATCCTGGCCGGCGGCCAGGGCACGCGCATGAACGGACAGGACAAGGGCCTGGTGGCCCTGCGCGGCGAGCCCATGGTGGCGCACGTCGCGCGCCGCCTGACGCCGCAAGTGTCGCGCCTGATCATCAGTGCCAACCGCCACGAGGACCTTTATGCCCGGTACGGCGAGGTGCTGCGGGACGGTGAAGCCGAACTCGGCGCCTGGCAAGGACCATTGCTGGGTATCGCCGCGGGCCTGGCCGCGGCGCGGGAAGACGCATGGCTGGTGGTGGTGCCTTGCGACACGCCGTTCCTGCCCCAAGACCTGGCCGTGCGCCTGGTCGGCGCGGCCGAGTCCGCCAAGGCGCCGATGGCATATGCGATGGCCGGCGGGCAGCGGCATTCGGCCTGCATGGCCCTGCGCACGTCGCTGTTGCCCAATCTGCTGGAGTACCTGCGAGCCGGGGACCGCAAGGTGGGGCTGTGGCAGGCGAGAGCGGGCGCGGTCGAAGCCTGCTTCGACGACGCGCCCGAGGCCTTCATGAACGTCAACACGCCAGAGGAACTGGCGCAGGCCGAGCGCTACGCCAGCCAGTGACGCAGGTCGTAGTAGGCGACCCGATCCTGGTCCTGCACTGGCAAGTCGGCCGGCAGGCGGGCCAGGCCCGTGGCCCAGGGCAGCGAACTGATCACGCCCGAACCCTGGTGGCCGTAAGGCACCAGTTCGGCGCTGCCGTCGTCGGCCAGGCGGCGCTGCACGCGCAGGAATTCCTCGCGGCTGTCCTGGCGCGGATGCTCGGTGCGCAGCGGCAGCTGGCTGGTCGGCGGGAACAGCGTGTCGCGGCCCTGCATGCGGCGCATCAGCGGCGTCACCAGCAGGGTGAACACGGCGTAGGCCGACACGGGATTGCCGGGCAGTCCGACCACGGGCTTGCCGTCGATCTGCGCCAGCGCAACCGGCTTGCCCGGCTTCATGCGCACCTTCCAGAGCGCGAGTTCGCCGCCCAGCGAGGCCAACGCGGGCTTGACCAGATCGCGTTCGCCCACCGACACGCCGCCCACGCTAACCACCAGGTCGCAATCGGCCAGCAGCGTCTTGAAGGCGGCCTGCAGGTCGGCCTCGGTGTCGCGGGCGTGCAGCACGTGCACCGGCAGGGCGCCCATGCCGCGCGCCAGCGCGGCCAGCATGGGGCCGTTGGAGTTGTAGATCTGTTCGGCCGCGCGTGGCTGGCCGGGCAGCACCAGCTCGTCGCCGGTGGTCAGGATGCCCACGCGCAACTGGCCGACGACCCGCACGCGGGCCAGGCCTTGCGAGGCTAGCAACGCCACGTGAGCCGCTTCCAGCACGGTGCCCGCGGCCAGCAACGGCGCGCCGGCCATGGTGTCTTCGCCGCGGCGGCGGATGTGCTGGCCGGGCTTGGGCGCGCGCGAGATTTCCACCTGGCCGTCGGCTTCGGTAGTGTCTTCCTGCATGACGACCGTATCCGCGCCTTCCGGGATCAGGCTGCCAGTGAACAGGCGGATGGCGTGGCCGGGTTTGAGCGGCTCGGGCATTTCGCCGGCATAGCAGCGCTGCTGGATGGGCAGGCGCACGCCGGCGCCCCAATCCGCCACGCGCAGGGCATAGCCGTCCATGGCGCTGTTGTCGGCGGGCGGGATGTCCACGGTGGCGTTGAGGTCGATGGCCAGCACGCGGCCGGCGGTATCGGCCAGGCTCACCTCTTCGCTGCGTTGCAGCGGACCCGCGGCATTGGCCAGCAGGGTCTGGGCTTGATCAAAATCCAGCATGGGTCAGTTGTCTTCTTCGCGTTGCTTGAATTGGGTGGCGAAATTGCAGGGGCGGTGGCTGCTGTCCAGCTGTTCGCGGATGATCTGCGACCAGGCGGTTTCGCAGGCATTGTTGGACCCGGGCAGGCAGAAGATCAGCGTCTGGTTGGCCGAACCCGCAAGGGCGCGCGACTGGACGGTGGAACTGCCGATCTCGGTGTAGGAGATCTGGCGGAACAGTTCGCCGAAGCCGGGGATCTCGCGGTCCAGCAGGGGCGCAATGGCTTCGGGCGTGTGGTCGCGATGCGAGAAGCCCGTGCCGCCCGTGGTCAGGATCACCTGCACCTCGGGATCGGCGATCCAGTCGCTGATGACGCGGCGGATCTGATAGATGTCGTCCTTGACCAGGTCGCGGCGCACGCACTGATGGCCTGCATGAGCCAGGCTGTGGGCCAACAGGTTGCCGGAGGTGTCGTCGCCCGCGCTGCGGGTGTCGCTGACCGTCAGCACGGCGCAGGCCAGCGAAACAAGGCTTTCGTCGCTCATGGATTCTCCTCTTCTATCTTCTAGACGGTGGTGTCTTCATCCCAGGACTGCGTGCGGTCCTGGTCGGATTGGCGTTGCTCCACCCAGAAGCTGTTGCCGCCCGCGAGGGTTTCGCGCTTCCAGAAGGGCGCGCGGGTCTTGAGCGCGTCGATGATGTACTCGCAGCCGCGGAAGGCATCGCCGCGGTGGGCGCTGGCGGCCGCCACGAAGACGATCTGGGCGTTGCGGTGCAGCGCGCCGACCCGGTGCACGATGACCGTGCCGTCCAGGTGCCAGCGGGCGCGGGCGGTCGCGGCGATCTCTTCGAGTTCGCGTTCGCACATGCCCGGGTAGTGTTCGAGAAAGAGCGTGTCGGTGGGCGTGTCGGGCGCGTAGTCGCGCACATAGCCCACGAAGGTGACGATGCCGCCCACGCCCGGGCCGGCGCTCTCCCGCAGCGCGGCCGTGAGCGCGGCGCCGTCGAAATCGGCTTCCTGGACGCTGATCATGGCGTTCAACCTCCGGTGACGGGTTCGAATACCGCGACCTCGTCGCCCGCCCGGATGGGCGCGGACGGCTTGGCGTGGGTCTGGTTGATGGCCAGCTTCAGGCGCGCGGAGGGCGCCAGCTGGGGGTAGCGTTCGCCCAGCGCGGCAAGCAGCTGCGCGCCGGTGGACTCGGCCTCCAGGGGCCAGGCTTCGGAGCGCTTGCCGACCAGTTCGGCGACGCGCGCGAAGTAAAGAAGATTAATCGTTGCGCCATTCACCGCTTTTTCCTCCTGCCTTGTACTTAAGGCGAACTTGCTCGATGACGATGCCTTTGTCGGCAGCCTTGCACATGTCGTAGATGGTCAGCGCGGCAACGCTGCAGGCCATCATGGCTTCCATTTCCACGCCGGTCTTGTAGCTGGTGCGGCAGGTGGCCAGCACGTCGATGCGATGCTCGGCGTCGTCCAGCGAAAACTCGACGCCGACGAAGGCCAGCGGCAGGCTGTGGCACAGCGGGATGGTGTCGGCGCAGCGCTTGGCGGCCAGGATGGCGGCGACGCGGGCGGTGTTGAGGACCTCGCCCTTGCCCTGGCCCGGCTGGGTCAGGAGGCCGTAGGCGATGGCGTTCATGCGCACGCTGGCGGTGGCGATCGCCACGCGCTCGGTGTCCGTCTTGGCGATCACGTCGACCATGCGGACCTGTCCGGCTTCATCCAGGTGGCTCAAAGTTGGGGTGGGCGTGGACATGGGAATCGGGAGCGATAATTGTTAATGATTGAAAAGGGCGGTCCCGGCTGGCCGGATCGGCCCATCGATACGCCTATGATAGACGAGCAGTGCAGGGGGCGCGATAATCGCGCCTGTAGTCATTAGAAGGACGGAAACGCTCGCCCTTCAATTCGTATCAGGAGACGCGCAATGCCCTTGCGGATGCCCAAGCTTCGGTTCACCCGCCGGGTCGGCAAGATTCTTCTGGGTATCGCGGCATTCGTACTTATCCTTTTCGGGGTTGCCGCCTGGCAAGTCCCCAAAGTGCTGCACAACGTCCTGGTGCAGGACGTCTCCAAGATGATCGGGCGGGACGTCTCCGTCGGCGACATCAGCTTCAATCCCTTCACGCTGACCGTCCGGGCGCGCGATCTGGCCGTGGCCCAGCCCGATTCGCAGACGCCGCTCTTGACGCTGGCCGAGCTGGACGTCAGCGCGGCCTGGACTTCCCTGTTCTGGTTTGCGCCGGTCGTCGATCGAATGACGCTGCGCGAGCCTAACATCGCCATCGTCCGCGAGGACGTCACGCGCTTCAATTTTTCTGATATTCAGCAACGAGTGGCCGAATTGACGGCCGCCCAGCCCGAGGAACCGCCCAAGCCGGACGAAGGGCTGCCGCGTTTTTCGCTGAACAACATGGTGATCGAGAACGGCTCGATCACGCTGGACGACAAGGTCACGGGCCGCAAGCAGGTGGTCGACGAAGTGGGCGTGGGCGTGCCGTTCATTTCCACTTTTGGCTACGCCACCGACATCGACGTGCAGCCGCGCGTGCACTTGCGCATCAATGGCAGTCCGTTCGATTTGAACGGTGTGGCGCGCCCCTTCGACAAGGTGCCCTCGTCCACGCTGCGCGTGGCCTTCAATGGCCTGCAGTTGGAAAAGTGGGCGGACGTCTGGCCCATGCCGCTGCCGTTCAAGGTGGAAAGCGCGCTGCTGGATTCGAACCTGCAAGTGGTGTTCGAGCAGCCCAAGGACGCGCCGCCCAAGATCCGCGTGGTTGGCGACCTGGGCTTGCGCCGCCTGGACCTGCGCGACACCACGGGCGCGAACCTGGCCGCCTGGAGCGCGCTGACCGTCACCCGCCTGGAGCTGGAGCCCATCGCGCGCCATGCCTATGTGGGCGAGGTGGGGCTGTGGGCGCCGCAGATCCATGTGCGCCGCTACGCCAATGAAAACCTGAACTGGCTGGACGTGGTTGCCGGGCTGAAGCGGCTGGGCGGTGTCGAGCCGACCGCCACGCCGGTGGCCGACAAGCTGCGTAAAGCCAGCGGCCTGGATCCCGCCAAGGCGGGAGACAAGGCAGGTCCGGGCGCCGCCACGGCCAAGGCCACGCCGGCCGCGACGGCAACGCCGGGATCCGCCGCCAAGGGCGCCGCTCCGGCAACTGTCGCGACGAAGGGTGCGCCTTCCGCCCCGGCGTCCCCGGCCGTGCCGGCTGCATCCGCGGGCGCGCCCGCGGCAGCCTCCGCGCCTGCCGCGACGCCATCCGACGCGCCTGCCGCCGCAAACGCTATCGCAGCGGCCAGCGCTACCGCCACTCCGTCCGCCACGACTCCCGCAGCGCCCGCCACCGCGGACGCCGCAGCCCCCCAGCCGGCGCCCGCGCCGGCGGAATGGAAGGTCGAACTGGACGCCTTCAACCTGCATGAAGGCGAGGTCTACGTCACCGACGCCGTCAGCAAGCTGGACTACGTGATGACCGGCCTGGCCGCGACGGTCGAGGGCGTGGCCCTGCCGCAGGTGCCGGGCCAGCCCATCAATCTGTGGCTGACCATGGATAACAGCACCGACGGCGGCTGGCTGCGCGCCAAAGGGCCGCTGGTCCTCAAGCCGCTGTCGCTGGAACTGGGCGTGCGCCTGGGCAACATCGCGTTGGCGCCCCTGGCGCCGGCCGTGCGCAACGCGGCGCCGATCGCATTGCTGGACGGCCGCCTGGCTGCCAGCGCGCAGGTCCATGTGCAGGAAAAGAACGGCGCGGTGGATGCGTCCGCCAGCGCCGTGCAGGCCGACCTGACGCAGTTCAAGGCCCGCGACGAATCCCTCAAGCCCGCCGTGGACATTGCGCTGCAAAGCTTGCGCGTGACCGCCGACCGCCTGGCCATGGGGCCGGGACAGAGCAACTTTACCCTGGCCGCCGCCGGCATCCAGGGCAACGGCAAGCTGGATCTCAAGGGCGCATTCACGCCGCAGCCGCTGACCGTGAAAACCTCGGTGGACCTGTCCGAACTGAACGTCGCGTCGTTCGCGCCGTACGCCGCCTCCAGCCTGAACGCCACGGTGCGCGCCATCACGCTGGGCGCCAAAGGCAACGCGGAGTTCGCCGCCGCGGCCGGTTCGGCGCCAATGAAGGTCAACTGGAAGGGCGGCGTCGAAGTCACCGGCGTGGACCTGCAGGACCGCGTCAACAAGGACGACTTCCTGAACTGGAAGCGCCTGGGCTTTACCGGCATGGACATCTCGGTGGCGGGCGACAAGATCGGCGCCAAGCTGGGCGATATCGCGCTGGAGGATTTCTACGGGCGCGTGCTGCTCAATGCGCAAGGCCGCCTGAACGTCATGGACTTGGTGGCGGCCCCAGGCCAGGCCGGCGGCTCCATCACCCAGGACACGCAGACGCCCGGCCGCAGCGCCGCGCCGCCGCCCGCGGCGCCTGCCGCCAAGGGAGGCGGGGGCATGCCCGATATCTCGGTGAACAGCGTCACCCTGAACCGCGGCCGCATGACCTTCACGGACCGCTTCGTCAAACCCAACTACGTGGCCGAGCTGTCCAGCATCGAAGGCTCGATCACGGCGGTATCGTCCACCAATCCCCAGCCCGCCAAGGTCAAGGTCACCGGCCGCGTCTACACCACCGCGCCGCTGTCGATCAGCGGCGTGGTACAGCCTTTCGCCAAGTACCTGTCGCTGGACCTGAAGGCCTCGGCCAAGGGCGTGGACCTGCCGCGCTTCAACACCTATTCCGCGAAGTACGTGGGCTACCCGATCAAGCGCGGCAAGCTGTCGGTGGACCTGGAATACAAGATCAAGGACCGCGCGCTGCAAGCCACCAACCATGTGGTGCTCAACCAGCTGACCTTCGGCGACAAGACCAACAGCCCCGACGCGACCAAGCTGCCGGTGCTGCTGGCCGTGGCGCTGCTGAAGGATTCGCGCGGCAACATCGACATCAACCTGCCGATCTCCGGTTCGTTGGACGATCCGGAGTTCTCGGTGGGCGGCATCGTGGTGCGCGTGCTGCTGAACCTGGTGGTCAAGGCCGTCACCTCGCCCTTCAGTCTGCTGGCCTCGGCCTTTGGCGGCGGCGAGGAGCTGTCCTACGTCGAGTTCGCGCCCGGCAGCGCGGCGCTGACCGAGGACAGCCAGCAGCGCATCGACACGCTGATCAAGGCGCTGACCGACCGTCCGGCCCTGAAGATGGACATCAGCGGCCGCGCCGATCCCAAGACCGACATGGAAGGCCTGCGCCAGGCCTGGGTCGACGCCAAGATCCGCGCCGCCAAGGCCGCCGACGTCACGCCGCGCGGCAAGAAGCCGAACCCGGCGGGCGTCGAGGTATCGGGCGCGGAGCGCGCCAAGTACCTGGAAGAGGTCTACGACGACACGGACATCAAGGACAAGCCGCGCAACTTCATCGGCATGTCCAAGTCCGTGCCGGCGGCGCAGATGGAGGAGATGCTGCGCAGCGTGGCGCCCGTGGGCGACGAGCAGTTGCGCCAACTGGCCGATGCGCGCGCGCAGGCGGTTTATGAGAAGCTGCAAGCCCAGGAAGGACTCGCGGATCGCGTGTTCATCGTTGCGCCGCAACTGGACGCGGATGGCATCAAGGACGAGGGGCAACCCTCGCGCGTGGACTTCTCCCTGAAGTGAACCAGGCTGGTCCGGGAGGCGGCGCCCAGCCGCCCCTGCCGGCTTTTTGCCAGGAGATTCTCGATGAATGACCAGGACGCGCACTTCGACAGCCTGCTTCCGCCCTTGCGGCTGAATCGGCGGGGTTTCATGGCCACCACGGTGGCGACGGGTTTTTCGCTGGCGGCCGGGCAGGCCGTGGCGCAGACCGCGATCACCACGGACGCCAACGGTCTGGTGGCCGGCAAGGTGGACATTCCGGTCAAGGACGGCAAGATGCCCGCGTACCGGGCGGCGCCCAAGGGCAAGAAGGACCTGCCGACGGTGCTGGTGGTGTCGGAAATTTTCGGGGTGCACGAGTACATCCAGGACGTGTGCCGCCGGCTGGCCCACCAGGGCTACCTGGCCGTCGCGCCCGAACTGTTCGCGCGCCAGGGCGATCCGTCCAAATACACCGAGATCCCCAAGCTGCAGGCCGAAATAATCGGCAAGGTGCCGGACGCGCAGGTGATGTCCGACCTGGATTCGGCTGCGGCCTGGGCCGCGTCCAATGGCGGCAATGCGGACCGGCTGGGCATCGTGGGCTTTTGCTGGGGCGGGCGCCAGGTCTGGCTGTACGCCGCCCACAACCCGAAGCTCAAGGCCGGCGCGGCCTGGTATGGCCAGTTGGCCGGGCAGCCTTCGGACCTGAAGCCCAAGTCGGTGCTGAGCCAGGTGAATGAGCTGAAGGCGAAGGTGCTGGGGGCTTACGGCGGCAAGGACGCCGGGATTTCGATGGCGGACGTGGACAAGATGCGGCTGGAACTGGCGCAGGGGCCAGCGGCGGCGAAGGCGTCGCGGATCGATGTGTATCCGGACGCGCCGCATGCGTTTCATGCGGATTATCGGCCTTCTTATCGGAAGGCGGAGGCGGAGCAGGCTTGGACGCGGATGTTGGATTGGTTCAAGCAGAACGGGCTTTGAGACGTGTTTCTTTGGACGCGGGTTGGGAATGTAGGCCTACATAGGTAGTTTTTATATCTATGTAAGTGTTCTTTTCTTTGCGTGGGTTTATACGGGTTCGTCGCAGGTTTTCGTAGGTCGCCCGTCGGCGCGGGCGGCGTGGCGGCTCGCGCCCACGATTGCGGTCCGGAGCGTTCGCTCCGGACTGCCCCTTCGTCATCCTCGTCACCGCCTATGGCGGTTCCTTCGGATTCCCTCGGGCGCATCGAGGTTGCGAGCCGCCACGCCGCCCGCGCCGACGGGCTACGTGCGTCTTGGCTACTTGCGCTGCTAGAGCTGTGGTCGGGGGCGAGTCTTGGGCTGCCCGTATTAATCGGCCGCGCGGGCGGCCGATTAATACATACGTCATCGTTTTGAGTGTGATTGTGATCGCTGGCGCGCATGCGTAGGTGGGTTTTCTGATGGCGTCGCCGTCAGAGGGGGGGCGGTGATGGGTGGCGCGCGGCAGGTAGCTGTTTGCGCATGAAGACCCATACGCGCGCCACCCATCCGGCATCGGAGTTCAACTGGTGAATGTCAGTGGCATCGAGATACTGTCGGTCGGCATGAAGAACGGCTCTTGAAATTCGAACCAGTTCTTCACCAGCGCGCAGCGTCATCGCCAATCGCCAGAAACCGCGTAAGCCCCCAGAGGCCGCCCGCGCGGCCGGCCGGGGGCGGGCCCCGCAAGATCCATCGCCAGCCCCCACCGGCGGCGAGAACCCTAAGCACACCGTTCGCCCCCGGGGCCGGGAAGTTTTAGCCAGCAGAGCCAGTTGCGGCGGCGGGCCCAGAGGCGCGGGGCGTCGATAAGCCCGAGGGAATCTGAAGGAAAGGCCGAAGGCCTTGACGAAGATGACGAAGGGGAAGTCCGGAGCGAAGGCTCCGGACCGCAATCGTTGCCCCGCGCCTCTGGGCCCGCCGCCGCAACTGGCGTCTCAAGAACCTGAAGCTTCTGAAACAGAACCTGCTATTGCGCCTTCTCCCCCGGCAACCCATCACTGACCTCAGCCAAAGCACTCTTCATATCCTCGTACTCCATCACCCTCTCGTTCTGAAAGCTACCCAGCACCCCCCGGCATCCATCCACCCCCGAGCGCTTCATCTCCTCCATCATCGTCTTCCCCTGGGCCTGTCCCTGCTGGAACAGCCCGTCATAGCCGCCCGCCGAAAAGCCATACTCCTGCGCATACTGCAGCAGGTTCTTGCGGGACGTGGTCAAGTGCTGGGCCAGGTCGGGTTCGGAGGCGCCGCAGGCGCGGGCGGCGCCGTTGGAGGCGCCGGCGGCGACGACGAAGGAATCGTATTGGGCCTGTTCGGCGGCATCCGGAGCGGCCCAGGCCGTGGCAGCCGAGGCCAGCGTCAGGGCCAGGCCGGTCAAGATCTTGCGCATCGATGACTCTCCGCTAGATGCCCGCCAGCCGGCTGCGCGGCGTGCGCGGGCGGTGATTGCAACCACAACATTATGGCAATCAGCCGTTTCGAACCGGTGTAGGCACGGTATGGAGTCGTTTCAGACTGTGCATCTTTTTTTCCCGGGGGCCTGACGGCCAGCAAGGCGGCCGCGCAAGAACTATGATGGAGGCTGTGGGGCGCTCCTGCCCCAGTGCATTGCCCCCATTCCTGGAGATCTACATGACGATCAAAGTCGGCGATCGCGTGCCGGACGGCACCCTGACCGAATTCATCGAAACCGAAACCGCCGCCTGCTCGCTGGGCCCCAACGCGTTCCAGGTGGCCGATCTGACCCGTGGCAAGACCATTGCGCTGTTCGCGCTGCCCGGCGCCTTCACGCCCACCTGCTCGGCCAAGCATCTGCCGGGCTACGTGGAACAGGCCGCCGCCCTGAAGGCCAAGGGCGTCGATGAAATCTGGTGCGTGGCCGTCAACGACGCGTTCGTCATGGGCGCCTGGGGCCGCGAGCAGAAGACGGACGGCAAGGTCCGCATGCTGGCCGATGGTTCCGCCCTGTGGACCAAGGAACTGGGCCTGGAGCTGGACCTGATCCAGCGCGGCATGGGCGTGCGCTCGCAGCGCTACTCGGCCCTGATCGTCGACGGCGTGGTCAAGCAGCTGAACATCGAAGGCCCCGGCAAGTTCGAAGTCAGCGACGCAGCCACGATGCTGTCGCAAGTCTGATCCCACGCAGTTCCTGTTTTACCGCTTAGTGCAGCGGGCCGCTCCGGCGGCCTGTTGCGCTGCCGCCAGCAGCGGTTGCCGACGCCATGCTCGCCACCATCTCCTCCTTCTCGTCGCTTTACTTCGCGACCTTGCTGATGCTTATCGGCACGGGTCTGTTCAATACCTACATGGGGCTCAGGCTGACAGCGCAGTCTGTCAGCGAGGTGTGGATCGGCGCCCTGATCGCCGGCTACTACCTGGGCCTGGTGTGCGGCGCCCGTCTCGGGCACAAGCTCATCATCCGCGTGGGCCACATCCGGGCGTTCGTCGCCTGTGCGGCCGTCGCCACCAGCATGATCCTGGCGCAGACGCTGGTCGACTCCATGCCGCTGTGGCTGGTGTTCCGCGTCATTTCGGGCATCGTGATGGTGACCGAGTTCATGGTCATCGAGAGCTGGCTCAACGAGCAGACCGAAAACCACCAGCGCGGACGCGTCTTTTCCGTCTACATGGTCGTGTCGGGCCTGGGCACCGTGCTGGGGCAACTGGCCCTGACCGCCTATGCCACGCTGGACCTGCGGCCCTTGACCCTGGTGGCCATGTGCCTGGTGCTGTGCCTGGTGCCGATCGCCGTCACCGCGCGTTCGCACCCGCCCACGCCGCTGCCGGCGCCGCTGGACATCCGTTTCTTCATGCGGCGCGTGCCGCTGTCGATGACGGTGCTGTTCGTTGCGGGCAATCTGTCGGGGGCCTTCTACGGCCTGGCAGCCGTCTACGGCGCCAAGCACGGCCTGTCCACCTCGCAGGCGGCCATTTTCGTGGCCGCCGCGGTGACTGCGGGCCTGCTGTCGCAATGGCCCATGGGCTGGCTGTCAGACCGCATCAACCGCGCCGGCCTGATCCGCTTCAACGCGCTGCTGCTGGTGCTGCTGCCCGTGGTCATGTGGGGCTGGATCGTCCTGCCGTATTGGGCGCTGGTGGCGATGTCCTGCGTTTTTGGCGTGCTGCAGTTCACCCTGTACCCGCTGGGCGCGGCCTTTGCCAACGATCACGTGGAGTCCGAGCGCCGGGTCAGCCTGTCGGCCGTGCTGCTCATGACCTACGGGGTGGGGGCCTGCATTGGCCCGATGATTGCCGGGGTGCTGATGTCCCTGGCCGGGCCCAGCATGTACTACGTGTTTATCTCCGCCTGCGCCCTGATCCTGGTCTGGCACGTGCGTCCCACCCGCGTCACTGGCGCGCACCAGGTGGATGAGGCCCCGACGCATTTCGTGCCCATGCCGGACACGCTGCAGAGTTCGCCGGCCGCGGCGGTGCTGGATCCGCGGGTGGATCCGGCGACCGACATCGCCATGGAAATGGTGCAGCCCGACGTGGCGCCGGTAGCGACGGCCGAGCCGCCCGCGCAGGAACCGCCTGGCGAGGCCGGCGCGGACCAGGCAGACGACGCGGCCGAGGACGGACGCCAGAGGCGCACCGGCACCTGAGGCCGGGATGGCGCCCCTACCAGGGCGCCATCAGCACGATGGCGGCCAGCGCCAGCGCGATGCCCAGCAGGTTCAGCCGGGTCAAGGGTTCGCGGAAGGCCAGCGCGCCGACCAGCGTGCCCAGGGTGATCACGCCCATGTTCATCGATGCGAATACCAGCGCGGGATGCTCGGGCAGCGACTGGTGCGCGCGGATGTAGGTCAGGATGTTGCCGAAGTTCGCCAGGCCCAACACTGCGCCAGCGGCCAGGTGACGCAGCTGCCAGCGCACCCGGCTTCCCAACAGATAGGCGAGCATCAGCAGACCGGCGATGACGAACGCGAGCAGCAAGCCGCCCGCGAAGGCAGTGCCTGCGCGCGCCATCTGCTTGAACAGAATGTCGATCACGCCATAGCCCACCCACACGACCAGCGGCCATAGCCACATGGCGCGGGTGCTGGCGGGTGTGTCCTCACCCGGCGCTTGTGCGCGGGCGGGGCGGCGCAGCAGGCAGTACAAGGCGCTGGCGGCCAGCAAGGTCGCGGCCAGCTTGCGGCCGCTGACCGATTCGCCGAACAGCAGGAAGGCCGCCAGCAGCGGGATGAACAGGGACAGGCGCTGCGCCGCGTCGCTGCGCACGATGCCGGCATGGCGCACGGCCGCGGCCATCGCCAGGAACACGCTGGGCAGCAGCACGCCCAGCGCGGCCAGCACCAGCCATGGGGTCTGCGGCGCCAGCAGCGCGGCCGGATCCGGGCGCAGCACGGCCCAGCAGAGCAGGGCGGCCACCGCGTAGTTCATGGCGATGGCCTGGCGCACGTCCACCTGGTAGCGCCGCGCCAGCTTCAGCAGCACGGCCACGGTCACGCTGCAGGCGACGCTGGCCAGCAGGTAGAGCAGGCCCGGGGTCAGCGGCATGCCGTGGCGTCGTGGTGCTGGTGTTGGGCGGCGTCGATGCGCATGCCCAGGCGCTGCAGCAGGCGCTGGTCGGCTTCCATCTGCGGATTGGCCGTGGTCAGCAGGGCGTCGCCGTAGAACATGGAGTTGGCGCCCGCCATGAAGCACAGCGCCTGCAACGCGTCGTCCATGGCTTCGCGGCCCGCGGACAGGCGCACCGCCGCGCGCGGCATGGCGATGCGGGCCACGGCGATGGTGCGCACGAATTCGAACGGGTCCAGGGCTTCCACGCCGGCCAGCGGCGTGCCTTCCACCTGCACCAGGTTGTTGATCGGCACGGACTCGGGATAGGGCTCCATGCTGGCCAGCTGGGCGATCAGGCCGGCGCGTTCGCGGCGCGATTCGCCCAGGCCCACGATGCCGCCGCAGCACACGCTGATGCCGGCGTCGCGCACCCGGTCCAGCGTGTCCAGCCGGTCCTGGTAGGTGCGGGTGGAGATGATCTTGCCGTAGAACTCGGGCGAGGTATCCAGGTTGTGGTTGTAGTAGTCCAGGCCGGCGCTTTTGAGTTGTTCGGCCTGGCCCTCGCGCAGCATGCCCAGGGTGACGCAGGTCTCCAGGCCCAGGGCCTTCACCGCGCTGACCATCTCGGCCACCGCCTCCAGGTGGTGCGGCTTGGGGCTGCGCCAGGCGGCGCCCATGCAGAAGCGCTGCGCGCCGCCTTCCTGGGCCTTGCGGGCCGCGGCTACCACGTCCGCCAGGGGCATCAGCTTGTCGGCGTCCAGGCCCGTGTCGTAGTGCGAGGACTGCGGGCAATAGGCGCAGTCCTCGGGACAGCCGCCGGTCTTGATCGACAGCAGGCTGGACAGCTGGATGGCGTTCGGATCGAAATGGGCGCGGTGCGTCTGCTGGGCCCGGAACACCAGATCCATGAACGGCAGCTCGTAGAGCGCCATGATGTCGGCGGCGCTCCAGGCGGGAGCGGCGGCCGGCTTGGCGACGGTCGGGACGGGAATGTAGGCGGTCTGCATGGATGGGGCTCCTTTCGGCTTGCGGGGATCGTGCCGCTTGGCAGGCAAGGGCGGGATCGGCGGATCGTAAGAAGCTGCGCACGGTTTGCGCAATCCAGGTCGACAGGCGGAAATTAGTACCCTGTTGTTGTTGTTTTTGCTGGAAATGGAAGATTTTGGAGGATGCCCGCGTCTAAGTGGCCCATATCTTCGGGGACGCCTGAATGCTTATTATTTTGCATCCAATTGTAAATAATCGGGGTATCAGGCCTGGTCGCGCTTGTCGCGCGCCCGCGTGCGCTCGTGTCCGGTGATGCCACGGTCCCGCGCCCACACGATGGCCGCGCTGCGGCGGTGTACGCCGATCTTGCTGTAGATGGTGGCCACGTGGTTGCGCACGGTATTGCGCGACAGCTTCAGTTGCCGGGCGATGCCGTCGTCGTCATGGCCCTGGCACATCAGGCCCAGCACTTCGCGCTCGCGCGAGGTGAGCTGCGCCAGTTCGGCCACATCGCGGGTGGCGGGCGCGGGTTCGCGCAGTTGCGCCAACTTTTCGATGACGCTGCGGCTGAACCATGAGGTGTCCTGCATGACGGCTTCGATCGCCGTCAGCAGTTCCGTCTCGGAGCGCTTGCGTTCCGTGATGTCCTGGATGGCCAGCAGCACACGTTGTTGGCCGCCTATGGTCACGGGCTCCGCCGACAGAAGGCAATCCAGCTGGCTGCCGTCCTTGGCCGCCAAGGCCACATCACGGTTGCGTGCGCTTTCGCCGCGCTTGAGGTTGGTCTCCAGATCCTCGGAGAGCCGCAGGCCCAGAGCGGTCAGCGCGTGGCCGATGCTCTCCTGCGGCGAGGCGCCGGTGGCTGCGGCAAAGGCGTCGTTCAGGTCCAGCGCGAGCAGCGTCTCGCCCTCGCAGACGGCCATGGGCACGGGCGCTAGGCGGAATGCTTTGGAGAATCGCTCCTCGCTTTCGCGCAAGGCCAGTTCGGTGCGCTTGCGGGCTTCCACGTCGATGAAGGTGAACAGCATGCATGGCTCGCCCTGCATGTCGATGGGCTGGCCCGCGACGATGACGAACTTCAGGCTGCCATCCGCAAGTTTCAGCACGCCTTCGCGTTGTGCAATGGTCTGCCGTTCGTGCAGCCTGGCGACCGCGTTGTTCTTGTCGTCGCCGTCCAGCACGTCCAGGTCGTAGGCCGACTTGCCCAGTATGGCGTCGCGCGCGTAGCCCGTCATTTCCAGGAAGCCCTGGTTCACCTTCACGTAACGCAGGTCGGAGAGGCGGCAGATCAGGGCGGGCGCGGGATTGGCGCCGAAGGCGCGCTCGAAGCGTTCTTCGGCGTTGATCTGCCCGGTCTGGTCGTGCAAGATCAGGACGCGGTAATCGGCCCCGTCGCCGCCGTCCAGGTGCAGGCCGCTGGCGCGCACATTGCGCCGGAATTCCTCGTCGTCCTTGCGTGCCAGGTCCAGTAGCAGTTCGTCGAATGGCTCCGCCGCGGCCAGGAGATCCAGTGGATACTGGCGCGCGGGCACGCGCAGATGGTTGCGGAAGCTGAGGGTATATCGCTTGCGATAGCCCGCCGGCGTGCCGCCCAGTTCATCCAGCGTGTCGGCGCCATGCAGGTTGAGCGCGCTGGCATTGGCCCAGGCGATGGCGCCGTCCGCCTCGAGCAGGATGATGCCTTCGTTCAGGCCCGCGATGATGCGTTGCAGATGCTGGCGGTGCGGATGGGGAGCGGCGGCGTTCGCGGTCACGTAGTCCTCTTCTTTTCGCAGGGCACGACGCAAAGAGAATGAAGGCGCGCCGGCGCGCTGTCCAGATGGCGAAATGGACGAGACTGAGCGCAGGGGGGAGAGTAGAGAAGATGGCTGCCGGCTGGCGATGAGGGCAAATTCGGCCGGCAGAAATGCAAAAAAGCTCCGGAAACCGGAGCTTTCAAGGGATGCTGAAGCAGACAGACTTGCGAACCGCATGATGTGCTTGGCGGAGCGGACGGGGCTCGAACCCGCGACCCCCGGCGTGACAGGCCGGTATTCTAACCAACTGAACTACCGCTCCGCAGCGGTTTACTCTGACTTCTTCAATGCACTGCGGTGTCAAGGCAGCTTGGTACTACATGCCAGAAAGACTGGCGTCCCCTAGGGGATTCGAACCCCTGTACTCACCGTGAAAGGGTGATGTCCTAGGCCTCTAGACGAAGGGGACCTGAACGAAACAGAACTACTTTACTACCGTACTGCTTACTGGTGGAGGTAAGCGGGATCGAACCGCTGACCTCTTGCATGCCATGCAAGCGCTCTCCCAGCTGAGCTATACCCCCCAGGATCCTCGATGTCCCAAACTTCAGACAACAAGGTCTCAC
The DNA here is from genome assembly GCF_058783105.1 of Achromobacter sp. FW305-C-30-7. Taxonomy (NCBI): domain Bacteria; kingdom Pseudomonadati; phylum Pseudomonadota; class Betaproteobacteria; order Burkholderiales; family Alcaligenaceae; genus Achromobacter; species Achromobacter sp. FW305-C-30-7. The sequence goes on from NZ_JBYSYI010000001.1 coordinate 1,381,996, forward strand.
ACTTTATAAAGCAAAAAAGCCCCGAAAACGGAGCTCTTGAAAGACTCTGAGCGAGAGCTTTTGGCGGAGCGGACGGGGCTCGAACCCGCGACCCCCGGCGTGACAGGCCGGTATTCTAACCAACTGAACTACCGCTCCGCAGCGGCGTACTCAAAACATAGTCACTTCAACTGCATCACTACATACTGCTGCCAGAAAGACTGGCGTCCCCTAGGGGATTCGAACCCCTGTACTCACCGTGAAAGGGTGATGTCCTAGGCCTCTAGACGAAGGGGACTTGGACTTGCAAACTGGTACTGCATCCTTCGCCGTTGACTGGTGGAGGTAAGCGGGATCGAACCGCTGACCTCTTGCATGCCATGCAAGCGCTCTCCCAGCTGAGCTATACCCCCGTCTTTCTAATCAGCCCGTTCAACGTTTTACGAAGGCGAACACACGTTTTACCGAGTGCTTTTTCGTAGTTCGTTGCCGGTTTTGTTTAGTGCCGTTGGCGAAGAAACGAGATTATGCACGAACTAAATAGGGTGTGCAAGTCGCTTCGGGGCAAAAAGCCCAAAAGTTGCGAAAAAATGGGGGTTGGAAGGGTTTTTTTGCTCGTTTTTGCTCTTTCTTTGCGCAGGCTTGGGCAGGGCGATTGATGCAGAATCCAAGTAAATCAAAGGCTTGTGAGAATGCTATCGTGAGCGGAAAATTTTTTCGCCGATCCGGAAAATTTTCCATGCCGAATCGGCGCACACGGACATCGCCATGAGCAACAAGACTTCGTTTCCCACGCGGCCGCTGGGGCAGAGCGGCATGGACATCACCCGCATCGGGCTGGGCGCGTGGGCCATCGGCGGCAACGGCTGGGCGGTGGGCTGGGGACGGCAGGACGACGCCGATTCGGTGGCTGCGATTCGCCGCGCGGTCGAGCGTGGCATCAACTGGATCGACACCGCGGCGGTTTACGGGCTGGGACATTCCGAGGAGATCGTGCGCCGCGCGCTGGCGCAGATGGCGCCGGACGCGCGGCCCTACGTCTTCACCAAGTGCGGCCTGACCTGGTCAGCGGAGCAGCCGCAGGCGATGCCGCGGCGTACCGGCGCGCCGGCTAGCATCCGGCGCGAAATCGAGGATTCGTTGCGCCGGCTGGGCGTGGGGCGCATCGATCTCTACCAGATGCACTGGCCGGCGGGCGACGGCACGCCCCTGGAGGTGTACTGGCAGGAATTGCTGGACCTGAAACAGGAGGGCAAGGTCAGGGCGGTGGGCCTGTCGAACCACAATCTTGCGCAATTGGAGCAGGCCGAAGCCTTGGGCCATGTGGATACGCTGCAACCGCCGTTCTCGGCCATCCAGCGGGGGGCTGGCGCGGACCTGATTCCTTGGTGCGAGAGGAACGGCACGGGCGTGATCGTCTACAGCCCGATGCAGTCCGGCCTGTTGACCGGCGGCTTCAGCGTGGCGCGCGCCCGCGCCTTGCCGGCGGATGACTGGCGCGCGCGCAACGCGGAATTCACCTCGCCCGGCATCGAGCGCAACCTGGCGCTAGCCGATGCGTTCAAGCCCATCGCCGAACGCCATGGCGCCACGGTCGCGGCCGTGGCCGCGGGCTGGACCTTGGCCTGGCCGGGCGTGACGGGTGCCATCGTCGGCGCCCGCAGCGCGGCTCAGGTGGATGGATTGCTGGGCGCGGCGTCGCTGGAGCTGGACGCGGAGGACATGGACGCCATCGCGGACGCGATCGAGCGCACGGGGGCAGGAGCCGGACCGCTGCGCCCGCCCGAGGAGAGCGGCGCGCTGCCGGTCAATCTGTTCGCCTGAGGCGGCTTCAGCCGCGGCGCGTCTTGCGGCCGCTGCCGAACGCGGCAATCAGCGCCAGGCCGATCAGGGCCAGCGCGGTCTTGTCGCCAAAGCGCGCATAGGGCGTCAGCCCCGTCATGCCTTGCACGGCCACCGGCAGGACGCCGGCTTGCAGCGGCGCGAGTTGGGCCGCCACGTGGCCCTTTGCGTCGATGGCGGCGGTAATGCCGGTGTTGGTGGCGGTCAGCATGGGACGCGCCGTTTCCATGGTGCGCAGGCGGCCGATCTGCAGATGCTGGCGCAAGGCCCAGGAATCGCCGAACCAGCCCAGGTTGCTGACGTTCACCAGTATCGTCGCGCCCGGTTCGCCATTGGGGCCGGGCTGCAGCGCGGGCAGCAGGTCCGGTCCGAACAGGTCTTCGTAGCAGATGTTGAACGCGACGTGCTGGCCGCCGACCGCGAAGGGCGTCTGGCGCACCGCGCCGCGGTCGAAGTCGCCCAGCGGAATGTTCAGCATGTCCACGAACCAGTGGAAGCCGGGCGGCACGTACTCGCCCCAGGGCACCAGGTGGCGCTTGTCGTAGCGCATGGCGGTGTTGCCGGCCACGAGCTGCTCGACTGGCGTATTGCCGTCAAAGCCCATGACGCTGTTGGTGTAGCGGTCGCGGCCGTTGACGCGGTCGTGCAGCGGCACGCCCATGGCGATGGTCGTATTGCGCTGCGCCGCCAGGTCGCGCCAGACTGCCCAGGCGCGCGGATCGAGCTGGTCCTGGAAGATCGGCAGCACGGTTTCCGGCAGGATGATCAGTTGTGGCGCGGGCACGCCCGGCGCCGGCGGCATCGCCGCCAGGTCCAGGTGGCGCGTCAGGCTCTGGTCGAGCAGGGCGGGGTCGAATTTCTGGGATTGTCCGATGTTGCCCTGGACCAGGCGCACGTTCAGCGGATCGCCGGACGGCGTGGACCAGTCGATGCGGGACAGCGGCCAGCCGGCAGCGGCCAAGGCCAGCGCGATGCCGGCAGCCAGGGCGTGGCGCGAGCCGGTGCCGGCCCGGCGCGAGGGGTGCCACAAGCTTGCCAGGGCCGCGGCGACGAAGGCGGCCAGGAAGGCCATGCCATGCACGCCGAGCAACGGCGCCCAGCCCGCGATGGGACTGTCGACCTGCGCATAGCCGATGTTGAGCCAGGGAAAGCCCGTCAGCAGCACCGCGCGCAGCCATTCGAACGCGGCCCACATCGCGGCCCAGGCCAGCGTGCCTGACAGGATGCGGGCAGGCGGAGAATCAGGTAGCAGCGGCGCGTAGCGGCGCGCCAGCGCGCTGGCGGTGGCCGGGAACAGGGCCAGGAAGGCCGACAGCGCCAGCACCGCGGCCACGGCCAGCGGCGCGGCCAGATCGCCGTAGCGGTGCAGGCTGATGAAGATCCAGTACAAGCCCAGCGCATAGCTGGCGAAGCCGAACAGCCAGCCGCGCAGCCAGGCCTGTTTCGCGGAAGGCGCATACAAGGTGACGCGCGCGGCGATGGCCAGCATCAGGACCTGGGTGACCGCCAGCGCCCAATCTGGCAAGGGCCCGGGCGAGAAAGTCAGGGCGTGCACGGCGCCTGCCAGCACCAGGCCGGCGGCGCCGCGCAGGTAACGGCTGCGCGGGGACTGGGTCATTCGTCGGAAGAGGGTGAGGCTTGAGGCGCGGCGTTGCGCTTGACGCGCAGCCAGATGGCGCGACGCGCGTCGCCGCGGGCCACTTCCAGGCGCAGGCCGTCGAACTCGGCGATGTCGCCGCGGCGCGGGATGCGGCCCAGCTGTCCGCCCATCCAGCCGCCGACGCTGTCGTACTCGTCGTCGGGCAGTTGGCAGCCGAACACTTCGTTGAAGTGCGAGATGTCGGTGGCCGCCAGGACGCGCCACTGGTTCTCGCCTTCGGGGAAGATGGAGTCTTCCTCGGTTTCGTCGAATTCGTCTTCGATGTCGCCGACGATCTGTTCCAGCACGTCTTCCATCGTGACCAGGCCGGAAATGCCGCCATGCTCATCGATGACGATGGCCTGGTGGTTGCGGCTGGCGCGGAACTCGTGCAGCAGCACGTTCAGGCGCTTGGATTCGGGGATGAAGACGGCGGGCCGCACCAGCGTGCGCACTTCGATGCCGGGTTCCAGCATGCAGCGCAGCAGATCCTTGGCCAGCAGGATGCCGATGATGTTGTCGCGGTCGCCCTCGTACACGGGGAAGCGCGAATGAGCGGTCTCGATGACCGAGGCCACCAGGTAGGGGATGGGCTGCGTGACGTCCAGCAGATCCATGCGCGAACGCGGGACCATGATGTCGCCGACAGTGCCTTCGGACACGGCGAGCGCGCCCTTGATCATCTTGTAGGATTCCGCGTCTAGCAACTGGCGTTCGTGCGCGGCTTCCAGCACGGCCTTGATGCCTTCGCGGTCCTCGGGCTGGCGGCGCACAAGGGAAAGCAGGCGGTCTAGAAGGGATTTGGTGGCGGGTTTGGCTGAGCGAGCAGAAGTCGCTTCGGGAGCAGGGTAAGGGTCAGACATCGTCCGGGAGGACAAGTTATGGAGGGGCCAGCATAACCGATACTGGCCTGCAATTTGTAACGACGGCCCCTTAAGTGAAGGGATCCGCCGCCATCTGCGCCTTGCAGGCCGCCATTTTTCGGTAATTTCTCAGGGTTGACCCCAGTCCCCGTGTCAGGCCGCGACGTAAGGATCGGCGATGCGCATGGCGGCCAGCGTGGTGGTCTCCAGGGCTTCCATGCGCTTGGCGTCGCGGGCCTTGATGTGATCGTAGCCCAGCGCGTGCAGCACGCCGTGGATGGTGAGATGGGCGGCGTGGTCCAGCAGCGCCTTGCGCTGTTCGCGGGCCTCGCGCAACAGCACCGGCACGCACATGACGATGTCGCCGCGCGCAACTCCCAGCGGATCCACCCCGTACTCGAAGGTCAGCACATTGGTGGCGTAGTCGCGGCCGCGGAAGTCGCGGTTCAGGCGCCGGCCCTCGGCCGCGCCGACCAGCCGCAGGCTCAGCTCCGCGGCCGAGAACGCGACCAGGCCGTCCTCGGCTGCGGCCGCCAGCGCGCGCTCGGCCCAGCGGCGCAGGCGCCAGCGGGGCAGGCGGGCTTCCTCGACGCCGTACTGTACGGACAGGGACAGTTCAGGCTTCATCTTCGGAGGCGCGGTCGTAGGCGTCGACGATGCGCGCGACCAGCGGGTGGCGCACGACGTCTCGGCTGGTGAATCGGGTGGTGGCGATGCCCTGCACTTCGTGCAGCACCTTCACCGCATGCGCCAGGCCGCTGTCCTGGCCGCGCGGCAGGTCCACCTGCGACGGGTCGCCTGTGATGACGGCCTTGCTGCCGAAGCCGATCCGCGTCAGGAACATCTTCATCTGTTCCGGCGTGGTGTTCTGCGCTTCGTCCAGGATGACGAAGGCGTGGTTGAGCGTGCGGCCGCGCATATAGGCCAGCGGCGCGATCTCGATGGTCTGCTTTTCGAACAGGCGCTGCACCTTCTCGAAGCCCATCAGGTCGTAGAGCGCGTCGTACAGCGGGCGCAGGTACGGGTCGACCTTCTGCGCCAGGTCGCCGGGCAGGAAGCCCAGGCGTTCGCCGGCCTCGACCGCCGGGCGCGTCAGCACCAGGCGCTGCACGGTGTCGCGCTCCATCGCGTCGATGGCGCAGGCCACGGCCAGCCAGGTCTTGCCGGTGCCGGCGGGGCCGACGCCGAAGGTGATGTCGTGCTTGAGGATGTTGTTCAAGTAGTCGCGCTGGCGCGGCGTGCGCGGACGCAGGTCGCTGCGCTTGGTGCGCAGGGCGATGCTGTCGCTTTCGTCGTCCAGGGCGGGCAGCGGGTCCGCCTCGCGGGCCTGCTCTTCCTTCAATTCCTGTTCCTGCCGGCCGACGCCGATCTCGACCAGCCCGAGCTGGATATCGTCGACCGACAGGGCGCGGTGCACGGCCTGCTCATGGAAGCGGCGCAGCACCCGGCTGGCCAGCTCCGCCAGCTCGCCTTCGATGGTGACGCGGCTGCCGCGGCGCGAGAGCTTGACGTTCATGCCGTCGGCCAGCTGCCGCAGGTTCTCGTCCAGCGGGCCGCAGAGGTTGGCCAGATGGGTGTTGTCGCCGTCCAGGGTGACGACGATGGGCATGCTGCGGCGGGCGCGGGAGCGGGGAGTGGTCATTCGGCCTCTTGGGGGGTACGGTCCACGTCGGCGACCCGGGCGCGCAGCGAGTTGGTGTGCGCTTCGGTGATGATGACGTCGACCATTTGTCCGATGAGCCGCGCGGGCGCGGCGAAGTTCACGATGCGGTTGTTCTCGGTGCGGCCCATCAGTTCGTTCGGGTCGCGGCGCGAGGGGCCTTCCACTAGCAGGCGCTGGCGCGTGCCGATCATGTTGCGGGCGATCGTGGCCGCCTGCTCGTTGATCAGCGCTTGCAGGCGTTGCAGGCGGCGCAGCTTGACGTCCTGCGGGGTGTCGTCATGCAGGTCGGCGGCGGGCGTGCCTGGGCGGCGCGAATACACGAACGAGAACGAGGTGTCGAAGCCGACGTCCTCGATCAGCTTCATGGTCTTTTCGAAGTCTTCCTCGGTTTCGCCGGGAAAGCCGACGATGAAGTCCGAGGACAGGGTCAGGTCGGGGCGCGCGGCGCGCAGGCGGCGCACCACCGACTTGAATTCCAGGGTGGTGTAGCCGCGCTTCATGCCGGCCAGCACGCGGTCGCTGCCGGCCTGCACCGGCAGGTGCAGGAAGGACACCAGCTTGGGCAGGCGGGCGTAGGCGTCCACCATGCGCTGGGTCATTTCCTTGGGGTGCGAGGTGGTGTAGCGGATGCGCTCGATGCCGGGGATTTCGTGCACGTACTCCAGCAGCATGGCGAAGTCGGCGATCTCGTCGCTGTCCGTCATGCGGCCGCGGTAGGCGTTGACGTTCTGGCCCAGCAGCGTTACTTCCTTCACGCCCTGGTCGGCCAGGTCGGCGACTTCCACCAGCACGTCCTCGAAGGGCCGCGAGACTTCCTCGCCGCGCGTATAGGGCACGACGCAGAAGCTGCAGTACTTGCTACAGCCTTCCATGATGGAGACGAACGCCGTGGCGCCTTCCACGCGCGGCGGCGGCATGTTGTCGAACTTTTCGATCTCGGGGAAGCTGATGTCCACCTGCGAACGGCCTTCGTCGCGGCGGCGCTTGATCAGGTCCGGCAGGCGGTGCAGCGTCTGCGGGCCGAACACCACGTCGACGTAGGGCGCGCGCTTGACGATGGCCTCGCCTTCCTGGCTGGCCACGCAGCCGCCCACGCCGATCACCAGGTTGGGATTGGTTTTCTTCAGGTGCTGCACCCGGCCCAGGTCCGAGAAGACCTTTTCCTGCGCCTTCTCGCGCACCGAACAGGTGTTGAACAGGATGACGTCGGCGTCTTCCGGGTTGTCGGTGAGTTCCAGGCCCTGGTCGCCGCGCAGTACGTCGGCCATCTTGTCCGAGTCGTACTCGTTCATCTGGCAGCCGAAGGTGCGGATGTACAGCTTGCGGGGGGAGCCGGCCTGGGCGGCGGGGAGGGCGGCGCTGGCGCCGTCGTGCGCGGCGTCGGCGCGCTTGAGAGTGGTTTCTTGCATGATGGTCGCCGTGACGGGTGTAGATCCCGGGGGCAGAAAGGTAGGAAACCCGGGATTTTAACCCTTGCCCGAATTTGCTTCTTGGTCTGGCGCGTCCAGGCCGTTACGATAGCGTGCTGGGCCGATTCCGGGGTCCAGGAACATTTCTCATTTCCCTGTAGCGGTACCGATGAACACCAATCCCCTGACGCCTTCGGCGGCCGCTCCCGTGACTGACGCCGCGGCGGGCCAGTTCGATTCCGCGCAGTTCCGCAACCCGTTTTCCGCGCTGACCTGGGTGCTGCTGGGCTGCGCCCTGGCGCTGGCCGCCAGCGCCTGCGCGCTGTGGGTGGACCTGCCGCTGGCCGTGTGGATCAGGCAGTCGGTCTCCGAGGGCGTGAACGAATCCTTCGAATGGATCGGCGAACTCGGCGAAAGCGGCCCCTATATCGGCGTGGCGCTGGCCTTCTACGTGATCGGCCTGGTCGGCCTGGCGCGCGGCTGGCGCAACCCGGTGCGCATGAGCTACGCCAGCATGGCGCGCGGCAGCCTGCTGATGCTGTCGACTATGGCAGTGGGCGGGCTGGTGGTGCTGGTGCTCAAGCGTTCGGTGGCGAGGGCGCGCCCTGAACTCTTCTTCGAAAAAGGCATTTACGGGGTGGGCGAGTCCTTCTCCCGCGCCCAGCTGTACAACTCCTTCCCCTCCAGCCACACCTATGCGGCTTTCGCCGTGGCCGTGGTGCTGGGCATCCTGGCGCCGCGCTGGCGCTGGGTCTTCCTGTTGCTGGCCGCGCTGGTGGCGATGAGCCGGTTGGTCAACCTGGACCATTATCTGTCCGACGTGATGACGGCCGCGGGCATCGCGGTGCTGGTTGGACACGTGCTGGCGCCCCGCGTGCTGGGCGCCAGCTACCAATGGCCCCTGCGCGCGCCCTGGCGCTGGTGGAAAAAGTAAGGTTTGCTGTTGCTGACGTTGGCTTGTGCTTCGTAGGTCGCCCGTCGGCGCGGGCGGCGTGGCGGCTCGCGCCCACGATTGCGGTCCGGAGCGTTCGCTCCGGACTGCCCCGTCGTCATCTTCGTCAAGGCCTTCGGCCTTTCCTTCAGATTCCCTCGGGCGCATCGAGGTTGCGAGCCGCCACGCCGCCCGCGCCGACGGGCTACGTGCGTGTTGGTCTGTTGCGCTGCTGGAGCTGTGATTGGGGGCGAGTCTTGGGCTGCCCGTGTTGTTCGGCCGCGCGGGCGGCCGAACAACACATACATGATTTCTTGAATTTCTATTGTGATCGCTGGCGCGAATGCGGCGATTGGTTTTCTGGTGGTGTCGCCGTCGGGGGGAGGGATGGTGGCTTGCGTATGAATATCCTCTCGCGCCCGCCACCCAGCCGTCCGCGACGACGTGCGGTCTACGAAGCGACACGGCCTTCGCCTGCAAACCCGCAAACCTGCGAAGAAGCAAAATAAGCCAGTGTCCGGAAGCCGGCCAGGGGCCGGCTCCAGACTACGCCTTACGCGAAATTCACCACTACGCGCCGGTTGGTGCGGCTCTTTTTCTCGATCTTCGTAACGATCACCGCGCCGATCTCGCCGGTGTTGGCCACGTGCGTGCCACCACAGGGCTGGCGATCCACGCCCGGGATTTCGACGATGCGTATGCTGGCGGTGCCGGCCGGGGGCGCTGCGCCCACGGTGCGCACCAGGTCGGGTTCGGCCGCCAGTTGCTCGGGCGTGATGCAGTTGATGCTGACGCCGGTGCGGGCCTCGATCAAGGCGTTCAGGCGTTCGGTCAGGTCGGCCTTGTCCAGCGTGGACTCGGGCAGGTCGAAATCGACGCGCGCCGAGTCGGGTGAAATGCTGCAGCCGGTCACGGGCGCGGGCACCAGCGCGCCCAACAGGTGCAGGCAGGTATGCAGGCGCATGAGCCGGTGGCGCCGCGGCCAATCGATGGCCACCGAGACGCGGTCGCCTACTTGCGGCGTCATCCCGCCTTCCAGCACATGCAGGATGCGCTGGCGGTCGTCGGCATACACGGTGTCGGTCAGCGCCAGCGCGCGGCCGTCGGCCAGCGTCAGCGTGCCGCTGTCGCCCGCCTGGCCGCCGCTGCGCGCGTAGCAGACGGTCTCGTCCAGTTCGACGCCTTCGGGGCTGACCGCGATCACGGTGGCGTCGCATCGGTCCAGGTAAGGGTCTTCGTCGAATCGCTTGCGGGTGGCATGCATGTACAGGTCTCCGGATGTTTTTTGATGGGGCGGATTTAGGCCAGGATCTTCAGGCCGCCGGCCGTTTCTATCTGCGCGCTCAGGCGGGGCGGCCCGTCGGCCTGCTCGACCTGGATCAGGTGGTCGGCGCCCAGCCAGACCAGGCCCTGGCGCAGCAGCCCAGCCTGGGGATGGCTGCCGGACAATTGCTTGAGGACGAGGCCCTGGGGCGGCAGGCTGACGCCGGGATAATTCTCGACGTCCCACTGGATCAGCGTGGGCAGCAGGCCGTCGCCGGCCGCGTGGCCGGCTTCGCGCCACGCGGGCAGGCTGCCGTCGTCGGGCACCGTCAGCCGCCAGCGCAACTGCCCGCGTTCCATAGGGATGGCGGGAGGGATGCGCGCGGGATGTTCGGCCTGCATGAGGGTCAGGTCCAGCGGCGCCTCCACCCGAGCCGCCCAATGTGCCAGGTAGGGCCCCTGGGCGATGCGGGCGCGGACTGCGTCCTGATCCAGTCCGAACCAGCGCGGCCGCGCTGGCGCCGGGGCCCGCGGATCGAGGGCGATGACTTCGAGGTAGATGCCGCCCGCCATGCCCAGCACCCGGTTGTGGGTGCCCATGCGGGGATGCGCGCCGCCGCCCGAAGGCGCGATGCCGAGCAGTCCGGCGACGTATTCGGCGCCGCTGTCCAGGTCCGCGGCGGCGATGACGATGTGATCGATGACAAGTTTCATTGTGTGGCTATGGTAGCGAATCCGCGCGGATCCGTACCCGTACACCGCGACGGGGGCGGACGGTACAGTGCCCGCCGCCGTGTCAGACGCCCAGGTCCCGGCGCTTCAGGACCCGGTCTATCAGGCCCCATTCCAGCGCTTCTTCCGCGCTCATGTAGCAGTCGCGGTCCAGCGAGCGCTCCACCTCTTCGTAGCTGCGTCCGCAGTGCTGGGCGTAGACGCGCGTGACGCGATCCTTGGTCTTGCGCATTTCCTCGGCGTGGATGAGGACGTCCGAGGCCTGGCCCTGGAAGCCGCCCAGCGGCTGATGCACGTGCACGCTGGCATTGGCCAGCGCGCATCGTTCGCCCGGTTCGCCCGCCATCAGCAGGAACGAGCCCATGGAGCGCGCCGTGCCCATGCACAGCGTGTGCACCGGCGCGGTGATGAACTGCATGGTGTCATACATGGCCAGGCCGCTGGTGATGACGCCGCCCGGCGAGTTGATGTAGAGGTGGATGGGCTTGGTGGGATTCTCGGATTCCAGGAACAGCAGCTGGGCGCAGACCAGCGCCGACACCGAGTCGTTGACTTCGCCGTTCAGGAAGATGATGCGGTCGCGCAGCAGCCGCGAATAGATGTCGAAGGACCGCTCGCCGCGGCCGGATTGCTCGACCACCATGGGCACGTATTGCATCACGTCCTGCATGGACGAATCTCCTGGGTTGCGATTGTCTAGCGTGCGCGCCGGGTTCAGGCGGCGCGCATGAGGAAGGGGCCGGCGTCGTTGGCGGCGGCGCGCCCGCGGCGTTCGAGCCGGGCGTCGTCCAGCGCGTGGATGATGCGCAGCAGCGTGCGGCCGTCGGCGGCAGGCCGGATCTGGAAGGTCACCAGGCTTTCGAGGAAGGGCGGTTCCTCGTCGCGCATGCGCAAGCGGATTTCGTCTGCGGGCGTCGCGTCCGCGGGTTCGGCGCTGGCCAGCGCCCGCCCGGGCAGCCATTGCTCGCGGAATTCGGGGATGCTGATGGCGCGCCAGACTTTTTCGGGCGGCGCGTCGAGTTCGTATTCGAGCACGATGTCCTGGGGCGGGTCTTGCGGCGCGGTCGGCTTCATTGGTCCATGTCCTTGAGCAGGGCGTTCAGGGCTTCGATGCGGGCCGGCCAGTAGGCGCGGTACTTCGCCAGCCATCCGGCGATGAGCGCAAGCCCGTCGGGGTCGACTTCATAGTTCACGAAACGGCCTTGTTTTTCCTCGCGCACCAGGCGGGCCTTGCGCAGCACCGCAAGGTGCTGCGACATGGCTGGCTGGCTGATCTCCATGCCGACGCGCAGGGCGCTGGCGTTCATGCCGCCGGCGGCGAGCTTTTCGAAGATGGCACGGCGGGTCGGATCGGCCAGGGCCTTGAAGATGTCGGTTTCGAGCATGACAATACATTAGTAAATACTTATGTGTTGGTCAAGAGGAAAGCACCCTGTGCGCGTCCGAGAGCCATTTGCGATCGCGGCTGGCACAATGGCGCCGGACCTGCTGTCGGGAGCGACGCCGTGGCTTTTCTTCTATTCCCCGTCTTGTTCGCGGCCAGCCTGCTGATCAGCCTGGCGGCCGGCGCCGTGCATGGCCGGCGTCTTGGTTGGAAGGCCCCGGCTACGCGGCGGTGGCTGTTCGTGGCGGGATGCCTTGTGCTTTCGTATCTGGTCGGCCTGGCGCTGGTCATTCATGACCCGTACTTTGACGACAACGGGGTGCCTGAATTCATTCCGTGGCGTTTCCGCTGGACCTGGGCCTGGCTCTACGCCGGCTTGCTGCAATTCGCCGTGGTTCCGAGCGGTTTGGCCCTGCGGCGCCTGGCCAGGCGTAAGACGGCAAGCGCCGCGCAATAAAAAACCCGCCGTGATTGCGGCGGGTTTGTCTTCAAGCGGAAACGGATCAGGCGGCTTCGCCTTCCTCGCCTTCCTTCTTGACCGGCTTGATCAGGTCTTCGCGCTTGACGCCCAGCCACATGGCCAGGGCCGCGGCCACGAACACCGACGAATAGATGCCGAACCAGATGCCGATGGTCAGGGCCATGGCGAAGTAGTGCAGGGTGGGGCCGCCGAAGAACAGCATGGCCAGCACCATCATCTGCGTCGAACCGTGGGTGATGATGGTCCGCGAGATGGTCTGGGTGATGGCGCTGTTGATGACTTCGTGCACGTCCGCCTTGCGGTACTTGCGGAAGTTTTCGCGGATCCGGTCCATGATGACCACGGATTCGTTCACGGAGTAGCCCAGCACCGCCAGCACGCCCGCCAGCACCGACAGCGAGAATTCCCACTGGAAGAAGGCGAAGAAGCCCAGGATGATCACCACGTCGTGCAGGTTGGCGATCACGCCGGCGACGGCGAACTTCCACTCGAAGCGGAAGCCCAGGTACACCATGATGCCGATGACCACGACGAGCAGGGCCATCAGCCCGTTGTGCAGCAGTTCCTGGCCCACCTGTGGGCCGACGAACTCGACGCGGCGCAGTTCGACGCCGGAGTCGGCGGTCTTCAGCGCGGCCATGACGGTTTCGCTTTGGGTGGCCGAGGTCTGGCCTTCCTGCAAGGGCAGGCGGATCATGACGTCGTGCGAGGTGCCGAAGTTCTGCACCTGGAAGTCGGTGTAGCCCAGCTTGGAGACCACGCCGCGCACGTTTTCAAGCTGCGCCGTCTGGGCGTAGTTGACTTCCATGACCGTGCCGCCGGTGAACTCGATCGACAGGTGGAAGCCGCGGGTGACGATGAAGAAGACAGCCGCCAGGAAAGTGACGAAGCTGATGATGTTCAGCACCAACGCGTGGCGCATGAACGGGATGGTGCGGTGAATACGGAAAAATTCCATTTTTCGCCTTAGGCTTTATCTGTGGCGGGCGGCCGGGCCGCCCGCGCTCATGTTCAGTTGGTCTTCGGTTTCCAGACTTCACCGATGGAGATCGACGTGAGCTTCTTCTTGCGGCCATACCAGAGGTTGGCCAGCGCGCGTACGCCCACCACCGACGAGAACATCGAGGTCAGGATGCCCAGGACGTGCACCACGGCGAAACCGCGGATCGGACCCGAACCGAAGGCCAGCAGCGCCAGGCCCACGATCAGCGTGGTGAGGTTCGAGTCGAGAATGGTGCCCCAGGCGCGTTCGAAGCCGTGATGGATGGCCTGCTGCGGACTGGCGCCCGCGCGCAGTTCCTCGCGTATCCGCTCGTTGATCAGCACGTTCGAGTCGATGGCCATGCCCAGCGTCAGCGCGATTGCCGCGATGCCCGGCAGGGTCAGCGTGGCCTGCAGCATGGACAGCAGCGCCAGCAGCAGCAGCACGTTCATGGTCAGGCCGATGGTCGAGAACACGCCAAACAGGTGGTAGTACAGGATGATGAAGACGGCGATGGCCAGGAAGCCGTACAGCGTCGAGTAGAAGCCCTTGGCGATGTTGTCCGCGCCCAGGCTCGGGCCGATGGTGCGTTCCTCGATGATGGACATGGGCGCAGCCAAGGCGCCGGCGCGCAACAGCAGCGCGGTGTCGGCGGCTTCCTCGGAGCTCATGCTGCCCGAGATCTGCACCTGGCCGCCGGCGATTTCGCCGCGGATGACCGGGGCCGTGACCACTTCGCCCTTGCCGTTTTCAAACAGCAGGATGGCCATGCGCTTGCCGATGTTGTCGCGGGTGACGTCGCGGAAGATGCGGGCGCCCTTGGAGTCCAGCGTCAGGTGGACGGCGGCCTGCTGGGTCTGCGAGTCGCGGCCGGGCTGGGCGTCCTGCAGGTTTTCGCCGGTCAGGATGACCTGGCGGCGCACCAGGATGGGACGGCCGTCGCGGTCGTTGTAGCGTTCGAGGCCGAAGGGCACGCTGCCGCCCAGCAGCGCGGCTTGCGCGGCGGGGGTGTCGTCGACCATGCGGATTTCCAGCGTGGCGGTGCGGCCCAGCAGTTCCTTGGCCTTGGCCACGTCCTGCACACCGGGCAGCTGGACCACGATGCGGTCGGCGCCCTGTTGCTGGATGACCGGTTCGGCCACGCCCAGTTCGTTGATGCGGTTGTGCAGCGTGTTGATGTTCTGCTTGAGCGCGGAATCCTGCACGCGGGTGACGGCGGCCGGGTTCAGCGCAGCCATCAGCAGCGGCTTGCCGTTTTCCATGCGCTCGGTGAATTCCAGGTCGGGCAGGCGGCTGCGCAGGGTGGAAATGGCGCGGTCGCGGTCGTCCGTGTTGGCGAAGGTGGCGGCAATGGCCAGACCCGAGCGTTCGACGCCGGCCACGTTGACCTTCTGGTCGCGCAGCACCGAACGCACGTCGGCGGCCAGGGAGTCATAGCGGGCGGTCAGGGCGCCCTGCATGTCCACTTGCAGCAGGAAGTGCACGCCGCCGCGCAGGTCCAGGCCCAGGTACATGGGTTTGGGCGCGAACCAGCCCAGGGCGCGCATCCAGGCGGGCGAGGCGGGCAGCAGGTTCAGCGCGACCGTGTAGTGGGGGTCGCCGGCGACGGTGTTGAGGGATCTGTCGATGAGGTCGCGCGCCTGCAACTGCAGGTCGGTCGACGTAAAGCGGGCGCGCACGGTGCCGAGCGTGCCGTTTTGTTCGTAGTAGACCCCTTCATTGGGGATCTTGGCGTCGGTCAGGATCTGATCGACCCGGTTCAGCATGGCGGGATCGACCTTGATCGTGGCCTTGGCGCTGGAAACCTGGACGGCCGGGGACTCGCCGTAGAAGTTGGGAAGCGTGTACAGCAGGCCGATGATGACCGCGACCAGGACCGTAATGTACTTCCAGAGGGGATAGCGGTTCATTGCCGGCTACTTCATGTAAAAGTGATGAAAGGGCCGCCCGGGCGGCGAGCGCGGCGGGCGGCGGCAGGGCCATCAAGCACAAGAGCCCGATGGGCGCTCCTGTGGGACGCTTACAGGGCCTTGATGGTTCCCTTGGGCAGCACGGTCGAGACCGAGGACTTCTGCATGATCACTTCGACGGGCTTGTCGGCCAGTTCGGAGACTTCGACGGTAACGTAGCTGTCGTTGACCTTGGTGACCTTGCCGAGCATGCCGCCGGCGGTAACCACTTCGTCGCCCTTGGCCAGGGCGGCGATCAGATTGCGGTGTTCCTTCTGGCGCTTCATCTGGGGACGGATCATCAGGAAATAGAGGATCACGAACATCAGGATGATGGGCAGCATGCCCATCAGCGCGTTGCCCTCGGGGGCGGCCTGAGCCACGACGAGGCTGGCGGTATCGATAACGGACATTGAATTCTCCTGCGTTTAGTCTGTTTGGGTGTTTATGTCTGTGTTTTTATGCGCCCATCCCCGCGCGAGCCATGGATAGGGCAAGCCGACTATTGTAGCGAGGTTATGCGCGAGCCCTAACTTGGGGCTGTTCGGGAAAAGACAAGAGGTGGCGGGAGGAGGCCCGCCCCTGAGCCGCTGGCCCAGCTTCCCTAAATGATAGCGCGGGAGCGCAGATCGGCCAGCCGCAAGTCGTCCAGGCCCAGTTCGTCGCGCAGGACCTCCAGGCTGTGCTGCCCCAACATGGGAGCCGGACCATAGCGCACAGGAGTGGCCGAGAAGTCCAGCGGGCTGCGCAGCATGGGGGCATTGCCCCCGCGGGGGTGCGGCAGCGACAGGGCGAGATGCCGGTGACATGTCTGGGGGTCTTCGAAAACCTGGGACAGGTCATTGATCGGTCCCGAGGGCACGCCGGCCCGGTCGAAGATCGGGAACAGGTCGGCGCGCCGCCGCCTGGCAAGCAGGGGTGCCAGCAGATCGCGCAGTTCGATTCTGTGAGCGACCCGCAAGGCATTCGTGGAAAAGCGCGGATCGTCCACCAGCCCTGGCTGGTCCAGGATCTCGCAAAGGGCGTGGAACTGGGTGTTGTTGCCGGCGGCCAATATCATGCGGCCGTCGGTGCAGGCGAACACTTCGGAAGGGGCCGCGATGGGGTTGGTGTTGCCTTGCCTGCTTGGCAACTGCCCCGACATGAGGTAGCCCACCGCCAGGTGCCCGTTGAGGGCCACTGAAGCGTCCAGCATGGAAGCGTCCACGAACTGGCCCATGCCGGATTGCCGCTGGTGCAGCACGGCGCCCAGGATGGCGATGGCCGCGTACAGGCCGGTGACGACGTCCGTGATGGGGATTGCTGTGCGCATGGGCTCGCCGCCGGGCGCGCCCTCGGCGTGTCCGCACGTGCTCATTACACCGGCCAGTCCTTGCAGGATAAAGTCGTAGGCTGGCCGCCGCGCGTAGGGGCCGTCCTGTCCGAAGCCGGTCAATGAGCAGTAGACCAGGGCGGGCTTGGCCGCGGCCAACGCGGCATGGTCCAGTCCGTACTTGGCCAGGGTTCCGACCTTGTAGTTTTCCATGACGACGTCGCAGCGCAGCGCCAGATCGCGTACCAGTTCCGCACCTTCAGGCGTGGAAATATCCACCGTCACGGAATGCTTGCCGCGGTTGTAGGCCAGGTACAGCGCGGAGTCGTTGCTGTCGCCGCCGTGGCCGTCAGGCAGGAAGGGGCCCATGCGGCGGGTATCGTCGCCTTCGCCGGGACGTTCTATCTTGTAGACGGTGGCGCCCATGTCGGCCAGGATCTGGGTGCATAGCGGTCCGGCGATCACGCGTGTCAGGTCCAGGACTTTGACGCCTTCCAGGATACGGGGGCTCATAGGCTTACTCCAGGCGGATGCCGGCTTTGGCGATGACGTCGGCCCAGCGGCGGGCTTCGTCGGCGATGAAGCTGTCGAATGCCGCGGGCTTGCCGCCGGCGGGATCGATGCCATAGCCGATCAGTTGGGCGCGCACATCGGGTTGGTCAAGCACGCGCTGGACCGCCGCGGAAATCTGCTCGGCGCGCTCGTCCGGCACCTTGGCGGGAGCCAGCATGCCGATCCAGCTGCCCACGACGAAATCGGGTACCCCGGCCTCCGCCATGGTGGGGACGTCGGGCGCACCGGGCCACCGGCTGGCGCTGGTCATGGCCAGCGCGCGCAACTTGCCCGCCTTGACCTGCGGCATCATGGTTTGCACCGAATCGAAGATGGCGGCCACCTGCCCGGAGTAAAGGTCGGGCAGCGCGGGTCCCACGCCTTTGTAAGGCACATGGGTGATGCGCAGGCTGTTGACCTGGGCGAACTCTTCCGCCGCCAGATGCGCGCCCGAGCCCGCGCCGCTGGAGGCGAACGTGGCGCTGTCGGGATTCGCCCGCGCCCAGGCCAGGAATTCCTCCAGATTGCGGGGCGGCAGGCGGGCGCTCGATACCAGCAGCAAAGGAATGCGGCCGAACAGGCTGATCCCGCGCAAGTCGCGCAGCGGATCGTAGGCCATGTTCTTATAGAGGCTGGGGTTGATGGCATGCGCCATGACGACGACCAGGAAGGTATAGCCGTCGGGCGCGGACCGGGCGACGGCGGCCGAGCCGATCTGACCGTTGGCACCGCCCAGGTTTTCGACGACTATCGGTTGGCCGATTTCGTCGCTCAGCTTGCGGGTCACGAGCCGCGCGACCGCATCCGATACGCCGCCCGCGGTATACGGCACCACCACGCGCAGCGGCTTTTCCGGGTATGCGGCGCCCGCGCTGCCTGCGCCAGCAAGAAGGCCCGCCATGGCTAGGGCGGCGATACTTTTACTGATGATCCGGCTCATGCTGTATGTCTCCTCTGTTTTTTATGGGACTGCGTGATTCTCGGCCGGGTCAGGGCCTGTTTGCGGCGCTATGACGGGGCGATCCAGCCATGTTCAATCCAACTCCGGGGAATTTGCATGGGATGGTCTAGCAGCATCTGGGCATAGGACTTTCCCAAGGGATCCGAACGCAGGCTGGACATTCCGCCGCCGCCCAGGGCCTCGTTCAGCACGAAGTTCATGGCGTGCAAGCCAGGCACGTCGAAGCGCTCGACCGGGCCATGTGCCAGGTGCGCGAAGTACACGCGCACCTGCTCTGCGCCCAGTTGCCTGCGGATCAGGGGAAGGAACTCGGGGCGGCGCGCGATGACGCCGATGTTCTCCGTATCACCCTTGTCGCCGCTGCGCGCCCAGGCCAGCGCCTGCAGCGCGACAGTCGCCAACGGGCCTTCATCCGGCGTTGCTGCTGGCTCGTCCCGCTCCGTCTCCGGTTCGGCTTGCGCCGCGGCAAGGTGGGCGGGCTGCGCGTCGCCGGCCGCAGGCGGCACGGGGATGACGCGGTCTTCCAGCAGCACGTGCTCTTGCAGCAGAGTTTTCGGCAACAGGAAGGAGTGGACGCGTACCACTGGCTGGATATCGGAGCGTCCCTGGAAGGACGAGCGGGTGCCCGGCCCCATGGAGGTTCCGGCGGAAGCGCATTCGCGTTGCAGAAAGCCCAGGCCCGCGGCCGATTCATGCCGGACCACGATGCGCAGGACAATCTCCCGGGTGGGGAGATGCCGGGCATGCGGGCCGTAGAGTGCTTCGCAGCCCAGCATTTCCACGCAGGTTTCCCGATAGTCCGCGAGACCGTGTTCACGCAGCATCCGCCGGCTGCGGTCCAGCAGCGCCGCGGCGGTCTTGTCAGCCTTTGCGCGGGCTGCGGGGCCGCGGATGGCCAGCATGGTCGCCAGTTGGTAGCCGTCGCGCCAGGTTGCATTGGCCTTGTAAGTGCTTGTGGGGGGACGTCCACGAGCGCCGCCGACCGAGACGCGGTCCGCGTCCAGCTGCGTCACGTGGACGTGCCGGAAGTCGCAGGTGACGTCGGGCATCAGGTAGCTGGCGGGATCGCCGATTTCGTACAGGACCTGTTCGGCGACGCACCCTGCAGCGATCAGGCCGCCGGTGCCGGCGGGTTTGGAAAGGACGAAGCTGCCGTCCGCGGCGCAATCGATGACGGGATAGCCCATGTTGTCCCACCCCGGCACCGATTGCCAATCGGTGTACAGACCGCCGGTGGCCTGCGCGCCGCATTCGATGACGTGGCCGGCGAGCGTGCCGGCGGCGAGCTTGTCCCACTCGTCCCAGACCCAGCCATGTTCGTGGGCCAGTACGCCCAGCACCATGGCGCTGTCGACGCAGCGGCCGGTAACGATGATCTGGGCGCCCTGCGCCAGCGCCAGCGCGATGCCCCGGGCGCCTGTGTAGGCATTGGCGGAGTACGGTGCTTCGGGCAGGCCGTCTACGCCCGATTCGCGCAGTCCGGGCAGCAGAGGCAGGATGTCGTCGCCGCTGACGACGGCGATGCGAGGCGCCAGCCCTTGGCGCGCCGCGGCCTGCGCCAGGGCATCGCGGCATGCCAGGGGGTTCAGGCCTCCCGCGTTGGCCACCACGCGTATGCCGCGCTCCAGGATACGGCGCAATTGCGGCGCCATCGCGGCCTGGACGAAGTCGGTGGCGTATCCCAGCGCGGGATCCTTGTTGCGCGCCCGCGCCAGAATCGACATGGTGGTTTCGGCCAGATAGTCGTACACCAGATACTGCATGCCGGGGACGTCCAGCAATTGCGGCGTGGCGGTGGCGGAATCGCCCCAGAATCCACTGGCGCCGCCGATGCGCACGGCGCTCATGGCGTGGCCTGCAAGGCGGGTTCCTGGACGATGCGCAGCAAGGGCTGATCCTTGGCGGCTTGGCTGCCCGCCTGAGCCGCCAGATCGGTGATACGGCCGGCGACCGGGGCGTACAAGGTGTGCTCCATTTTCATTGCCTCCATGATGATCAGCGGATCACCCTCGCTGACGTGGTCGTCTGCCGCCACCGAGAGATGCAGGATGCGGCCCGTGAACGGCGCCGTGAGCGTGCCGCTGGCAAGCGCGCCAGCGCGGGACCGGTGCGCAGGCGGCATTTGGAACTCCCAGGCCTGTCCCCGGTGGAACAAGCCCATTGCGTCCGGTCCCGGCGCTATCCAGATACTTTCGCGGACGCCGTCCACCTCGGCTTCCAGGCGGCTGCGGTCCAGGCCTTGCCAACGGGCGCCGCGCAGTTCGAGCCGAGCGGGTCCGGCGCCGCTTCCGGCGGGCGTGATCTCGATCCACCAGCCGCCGGCTCTGCCCGTCACCGAGACGTCCCAACGACCTGCATCCAGCGTCAAGGCGACGCGCCAAGGACGCGATGCCGGAAGCGGCGGCGCGAGTTCGGGACCGGCGGAGTCCATCATGCAGGCGTGGGCGGCAAAGGCAGCCCACGCCACGGCCGCCGCATCGGGAATGGGGCGCGCGGCCAGGCTGGCGCCGAAGCGTTCTTCGACAAACCCGGTATGAACGCCCGAGGCGGCGGCGAAGACCGGATCGTGCAGGCAGTCGGCCAGGAACGATTGATTGGTGGGCACGCCCAACGCGACGCATTGTTCCAGCGCCCGCAGCAGTTTGCGGCAGGCTTCCTCGCGATTGCGGCCGTGGGCGACCAGCTTGGCGATCATCGAATCGTAGTAGGGCGGGATGGCGCCACCCTCGGTCAGGCCGTGGTCGATCCGCAGGCCCGGCATTTCCAGGGGAGGACGCCAGCGCCGCATGACACCGGTTTGCGGCAGGAAGCCGGCGGGCACGTCCTCGGCGGTAAGGCGCAGTTCCATGGCGTGGCCGTCGATGCGCACCGCTTCCTGGGCGATGTCCAGCATTTCGCCCGCGGCGACGCGCAATTGCCATTCGACCAGATCCAGGCCCGTGACGGCTTCGGTCACTGCATGCTCGACCTGCAGCCGGGTGTTCATTTCCATGAAGTAGTAGCTGCCGTCGGGAGCGAGCAGGAATTCCATCGTCCCGGCGCCCTGGTAGCCAAGCGCGCGGGCGCTGCGCACGGCGGCTTGTCCCATCGATGCGCGCAGCGCGTCGTCCACGGCCGGGGACGGGGCTTCTTCGATGATCTTCTGGTGGCGGCGTTGCACCGAACAATCGCGTTCGCCCAGGTGGATGACGTGGCCGTGGCTGTCGGCCAGCACCTGGATTTCGACATGGCGCGGCCGCTCGATGGCCTTTTCCAGGATCAGCTCGTCGGAGCCGAACGCGGCTGCGGCTTCGGAGCGGGCGGAGGCGAGCGCCGCCGGCAGCGCGGCCGGGTCCCGCACCAGCCGCATGCCGCGGCCTCCGCCGCCTGCCGCCGCTTTCACCATGACGGGAAATCCGATGTCGCCGGCGGCGCGGACGAAGGCGTCGATGCTCTGGTCGGCGCCCTGATAGCCGGGTATGCAGGGCACATCGGCGCGGCTCATTGCGGCCTTTGCCCGAGCCTTGTTGCCCATGGCGCCGATAGCCGCAGCCGGCGGGCCGACGAAGACCAGCCCGGCTTGCTCCACGGCCGCCGCGAACGCTTCGTTCTCCGCCAGGAAGCCGTAGCCGGGATGGACTGCGTCGGCGCCGGTGGCGCGCGCCGCTGCCAGCACCGCCTCGATATTCAGATAGGAATCGGCGGGTGCCGGTCCGCTGATCCGCGCGGCCAGGTCGGCTTCGCGGACATGTAGGCTGTCGGTGTCGGCGTCCGAGTAGACCGCCACGCTGCGGTAGCCGAGCTTGCGCGCGCTGCGCATGATGCGGCGTGCAATCTCGCCGCGGTTGGCGATCAGCAGGGTGTGGAAGGGTCGGACAAGCTTGGAGTGGATCATGTGATTCTCACTATGGGACCAGCAGGCTGGTGCAGGCCTGGCGCACGTCTTCGGCGGCAATGGTTTCGGCCCAGCGCGGAGGCTGGCGCTTGCGGAAAGCCTCGATGCCTTCGGCGCCTTCGTCGCGCAGGCAGCGGGCGAACAGCGCGGCCGCGCGATCGAGTGCGCCATTGGCGGCGGCAGGGGGTGCGGAGCATTCGGCCAGCAGGGGCTTGATCAGCGCGTTGGCGCGCGGCGCGCAGGCGCATATGTCGCTAAGCCAGCGCGCCAGCAATATGTCGAGCGATGCGCTGTCGTCAGCCAGTTCGTCCGCCATTCCCAGGCGCAGGGCTGCCTCTCCATGAATCCGCTCGCCGCTGATCCCCAGCCGGCGCGCGACGCGCAACCCCAGCCGCGCCACGACAAAGGGGGCGATCTGCGCCGGAATCAGGCCCAGCCGCGTTTCGCTCAGCGCGAAGCGCGCGTCCCGAGTCGCCAGCACGATGTCCGCCGCGCAGGCCAGGCCCATGCCGCCGCCCATCGCCGCGCCTTCCACGGCGGCGATGACCGGCATGGGCAGCGCCGCCAGACGCTCCATGAAGCGGCCGAACTCGCGGTTGCGCGCCGCTACGGGGTCGGGCTGCGGCGCGGGTTCGCCAAGATGCGCGGAGAAGTTGCCGACGTTGCCGCCGGCACTGAAGAAGCCGCCGCTGCCACGCAGGATCACCGCCCGAGGCGGCGGCTCGCCGGGCGCGCCGGCAATGGCGCGGTCCATTTCGGCCACGACTTCGGCGCCCAGCGCGTTGCGCGTTTCGGGACGATTGAGCGTCACGAACAACAAGCCGCGCAGGCGCGTGACGATCAGATGCTGATAGACGTGTTCCATGGGGCCTCAGGCTTTCTTGGCCATCAGGCCCATGTGGCGGGCGATCACCATCAGCATGACCTCGTCGGCGCCTCCGCCGATGGAGCACAGCCGGTAGTCGCGATAGGCGCGGGACACCGGGTTGTCCCAGGTGTAGCCCATGCCGCCCTGGAATTGCATGCACCAATCGGTGATCTCGCGCGACAGGCGTCCTGCCTTCAGCTTGGCCATGGACGCAAGCTCGACGACGTCGCCGCCTTCGATATAGGTTTGGGTCGCAAGATAGATCAGCCCGCGCAGCGCCTCCAGTTCGGTCTTGAGTTCGGCCAGTTTGAACTGGATGTACTGGTTGTCCAGCAGCGGGCGGCCGAAGGCCTGGCGTTGCCGCAGGTAGTCCACGGTCTCCTGAATCCACATGATGGCGGCCAGCCGCCGCGCTGCGCCGTCCAGACGCTCTTCCTGGAACTGCTTCATCTGGTAGATGAAGCCCATGCCTTCCTCGCCGATGCGGTTGCGCACGGGCACGCGGACTTCGTCGAGGAAGATCTGCGCGGTGTCCGAACTCCACATGCCGAACTTGCGGATCTTCTGCACCTCGACGCCGCGCACGCGTTTGCCGTTTTCCCGCAGCGGCACCACGATGAGCGACTTGTTCTTGTGCGGATTGCCCTCGGAGGTATTGCACAACAGGCAGATCCAGTCTGCCTGGGTGCCATTGGTGATCCACATCTTCGATCCGCTGATCACATAGTCGTCGCCGTCGCGCCGCGCGCGGGTCTTGAGAGATGCCACATCCGATCCCGCGCCCTGTTCGGATACGCCGATGGACGCGACCGCCTCGCCAGCTATCGCGGGCGCCAGGAACTCCTGGCGCAGCGCGTCGGAGCCGAACGCGGCCAGCGCGGGGGTGGCCATATTGGTCTGTACGCCGATGCCCATCGCGACTCCTTGCGCGCGGGCGTATCCCATGGCCTCGGAGGCCGCCATGGCGTATGAGAAGTCCAAGCCCAGGCCACCGTAGGCTTCGGGCTTCGTAATGCCCAGGTATCCCAGTGGCCCCATCTTCCTGAACAGTTCGCGCGCCGGGAAGATCTCGGCGGCTTCCCATTCGTCCACGTAAGGGTCGATCTCGGCGGCGATGAAGCGCCTGAGGCTGTCCATCAGTTCGCGGTGTTGCTGGGTGTAGAGCATGTCGTCTCCTTGGTTCTGGTTATTGGTTTCAGAAGCGCGGCACGCCGAATTGCATCGGCTGCGGCGATCGCGCCTGGCCTTCGGCGATGGTGGCAAGCACGAACGCGAGCACCGCGCGGGTGTCCCGCGGATCGATCACGCCGTCGTCGAGCAAGTGTCCGCTGGTGTAGAAGGCGCGGGCCTGCCGGTCGAAATTCGCGATGACTTCGGCCTTCTGTGCGGCCAGGGCCGCCTCGTCAACGGGACGTCCGCCGCGTTCGGCTTGCTGGCGGGCGATGATCTCCAGCGTGCCGGCCGCTTGCTCGCCGCCCATGACCGCGGTGCGGGCATTGGGCCACGAGAAGCAGAAGCGGGGGCGGAATGCGCGTCCGCACATGCCGTAGTTGCCCGCGCCGAAAGAGGCGCCGCAATGGATGGTGATCTGCGGCACGCGGGAGTTGGACAGAGCCTGGATCATCTTCGAGCCATGCTTGATCATGCCGGCCTCTTCCGAGGCGCGGCCCACGATGAAGCCGGTGGTGTTCTGCAAGAACAGCAGCGGCGTGCCGGATTGATTGCAGAGATGGATGAATTGCGTTGCTTTGGTCGCGCCTGCAGGATCGATGGGACCGTTGTTGCTGACGACTCCCACCGCGTGGCCGTCGATGCGGGCATGTCCGCAGATTGTCTGCGCGCCATAGTCCGGCTTGAAGTCGAGCCAAAGAGAATCGTCCACCACGCGAGCAATGATTTCCCGCATATCGATGGGCCGGCGGTGCTCCAGCACCATGACGCCAGCCAATTCGTCCGGATCCAGGCGTGGCGGAGTGGCGATGCCCGCGGCGGCCGCCCGCGGCCAGGGCAGGGTGTCCAACACCGCGCGGGCGATGGCGATGGCGTGGGCGTCGTCTTCCGCCACGTATTCGGCCAGGCCGCTGATGCGGGCGTGCATGTCGGCGCCGCCCAGTTCTTCGGCGCTGGCCACTTCGCCCGTCGCCGCTTTGAGTAACGGGGGGCCGGCGAGGAACGCCTTGGCCTGTCTGCGCACCATGATGACGTAGTCGGACAGGCCCGGCATGTAGGCGCCGCCCGCGGTCGATGAGCCATGCACCACGGTGATGACCGGCAGGCCGGCGGCCGACAGGCGCGCCAGGTTGTAGAACATGCCGCCGCCGCGGATGAATTTGTCGACTCGGTACTTGCGCAGGTTGGCGCCGGCGGACTCCACCAGATGCACGAAGGGCAGGCGGTTCTCGAGCGCGATCTCCTGGCAGCGCATGAGCTTCATATTGCCGGCTTCCGTGAGCGCGCCGGCCTCGATGCCGGAGTCCGTGGCGATGACCATGCAGCGCACGCCGCTGACGTAGCCGATCCCGGCGATCTGCGACCCTCCCGGTACGCAGGCGTCCAGGTCGGCGCCATCCATGCCGTATCCCGCCAGCGTCGCCAGCGGCAGGAAAGGCCGGCCAGGGTCAAGCAGGCGGTCGACACGTTCACGCGGCAACAAGGCGCCGCGCCGAGCGAAGGCCGGTGCGGCGCGCTCGGACGCGTCGCGGGCGCGTTGTTCAAGCGCCCGCATTTCTGCGATGAGGGCCAGCATGCCGGCGCGTTGTTCGGTGAAGGCGGGGGATCCGGCGGGAAGGCGGGATTGGTAGGGAATCATGTCTCGTCGCGGTTATGTTTTTCGTGGCTGCAGGCCGTTGTGGAGACATTCCAGGCCAGCTGCGCAGACGCGGCAACGACTATCTGTCCGTGTGTGCACAATGTGCACAATCCGCCTCGCTGACAATCTCGCTATGATCGACCCATCTGGACTAGACCCCTGGAATGCCGACCATGCCGCGCGCAACTGCCACACGATCCTGTTCCCCCGTTTCGGCGTCGCGGCCCGTGCGCGGAGCACAGAGCATCGGCCGGGCGTTGGACCTGCTGCGGCTACTGAGCGTCGAACAGGCGGGCGGCATGGCGCTGCGCGACCTGGTGGCGCATTCGGGGCTCGACCGGACGACCGCATATCGCATGTTGTCGGTGCTCGTATCCGCTGGCTATGCAAGGCGCGACGCGGTCAGCGGCGCCTATTGCCTGGGATTGGAGTCGATGGGGATGGGCCTGGTGGCGTTGGCGCAGGCGCCGCTGACGCAGATCTGTGTTCCCGTCATGAAGGCGCTGGCGCGCCGTTCGGATGAGCACACTTTCCTGGTGGTCCGTAGTGGCGACTACAGCCACTGCCTGCATCTGGAGGAAGGTTCGCGCCCCATCCGGTCCTACGCCGATTACGTGGGAGGAGCGCGTCTGCTGGGGTTGGGTATTCCCAGCTTTGCGTTGCTGGCGCAATGGGACGACGACAGGATCGGAGCGCATTTCGAACGCCACCGGCGGCAATACCTGGCGAAAGACCTGTCGCTGTCGAAATTGCTGCGCTGGGTTCGGCAGGCGCGCACGCAAGGCTATACCCAGGTGAGCGGCCAAGGCGTGGGGGGAGTGGGCGTGGCATTCGCCGTCGGCGCCAGCGGCACCGCGGCGCTAGGGATAGTTGCGCCGGCGAACCGCATGCCGCGCAGTCGCGGCGCGGAATTGGCGCAGGCCATCGACGAGGAGCTTCGCCGCTTCCAGATCGGCCCCCGCCGCTAGCCCGCGCCGCGCTCTACTCGATGCCGCGCTCCCGGTCTGCCGCGAACTGCGCGCGCCAGGCGTCGAAGCGGCCCTCGGCGATGGCTTCGCGCATTTCCTTCATGATGGTCAGATAGAAATGCAGGTTGTGCAGGGTGTTCAGGCGCGCGCCGGTGATTTCGTTGGCGCGCTGCAGGTGGTGCAGGTAGGCCCTCGAGAAGTTCGCGCAGGTATGGCAGCCGCAGCTGGGATCCAGCGGGCGGGTGTCGTCGCGGTATTTGGCATTGCGGATCTTGACGTCGCCGAAACGCGTGAACAGCCAGCCGTTGCGGGCGTTGCGGGTGGGCATGACGCAGTCGAACATGTCCACGCCGCGGCTCACGCCCTCGACCAGGTCTTCCGGCGTGCCCACGCCCATCAGGTAGCGCGGCGCCTGGGCCGGCAGCTTGGGCGTGACGTGCGCCAGGATGCGCATCATGTCTTCCTTGGGTTCGCCGACCGACAAGCCGCCGATGGCGTAGCCGTGGAAGCCGATCTCTTGCAGCCCGGCCAGGGATTCATCGCGCAGGGCTTCGTACATGCCGCCCTGGACGATGCCGAACAGGGCGTTGGGGTTCTGCAGGCGGTCGAATTCCTCGCGCGAGCGGCGCGCCCAGCGCAGCGACATGCGCATGGAGCGGGCGGCTTCTTCGACGGTGGCGGGCCGGCCGTCGATTTCATAGGGCGTGCATTCGTCGAACACCATGACGATGTCGGAATTCAGCGAGCGCTGGATGCGCATGGATTCTTCCGGCGTCAGGAACAGCCGCGCGCCGTCGATCGGCGAGGCGAACTTCACGCCTTCCTCGGTGATCTTGCGCATGCCTTGCAGGCTGAACACCTGGAAGCCGCCGGAATCCGTCAGGATGGGCTTGTCCCACTGCATGAAGCCATGCAGGCCGCCGTGCTTTTCCATGATTTCCGTGCCCGGGCGCAGCCACAGGTGGAAGGTGTTGCCCAGCACGATCTGCGAGCCGATCTCCTTCAGTTCGTGCGGCATCATGGCCTTGACGCTGCCATAGGTGCCGACTGGCATGAAGATGGGCGTCTCGACCACGCCGTGGTTCAGCGTGATGCGGCCGCGGCGGGCGCCGCCGTCGGTGGCGAGCAGTTCGAAATTCAGTCCGGTCATGGGGCGGGGGACTCGATAAACATGGCGTCGCCATAGCTGAAGAAGCGGTAGCGCTCGGCGACGGCGTGGGCGTAGGCGCGGCGTATCGGTTCTACGCCGGCCAGCGCCGACACCAGCATCAGCAGGGTCGACTGGGGCAGGTGGAAGTTGGTGACCAGGGCGTCGATGACGCGGTAGCGGTAACCGGGGGTGATGAAGAGACGGGTGTCGCCCTGGGCGGCGGCCAGCGGCAGGCCGGGGGCGGTGCGCCCTTCGGTCTGAGCGGCGGCGGATTCCAGGGCGCGCACGCTGGTGGTGCCGACGGCGATGACCCGGCCGCCGCGGCTGCGGGCGGCGGCGATCGCGTCGACCGTGGCTTGCGGCACGGTGAACCATTCGGCGTGCATGACGTGGTCGGCCAGATTGTCCACGCGCACCGGCTGGAAGGTGCCCGCGCCCACGTGCAGCGTGACGAAGGCGCGCTCGACGCCCATCGCGGCCAGGCGGTCCAGCGTGGGCTGGTCGAAATGCAGGCCGGCGGTGGGGGCCGCCACGGCGCCGGGCTCGCGGGCATAGACCGTTTGGTAGCGCTCGTCGTCGCCGGTATCGGCTTCGTGCGTGATGTAGGGCGGCAGCGGCGTCGCGCCGTGGGCATCCAGCAGGTCCAGCACGGGGCCGGGGAAGCGGATGTCGAAGAGTTCGCCTTCGCGGCCCAGCACGGTGGCGTCGAAGGCGTCGGCCAGGCGCAGCACCATGCCCGGGCCGGGCGACTTGCTGGCGCGTACGTGGGCCAGGACCCGGTCGGGCTCGGTGATGCGTTCGACCAGCACCTCGATCTTGCCGCCGGTGATCTTGTGGCCGTTCAGCCGCGCCTTGATGACGCGGGTGTCGTTGAAGATCAGCAGGTCTTGCGGACGCAGCAGCGCGGCCAGGTCGGCGAACTGCCGGTCATGCAGCTGGCCGGCGCCGTCCAGGTGCAGCAGGCGGCTGCCGGTGCGTTCGGCGGCGGGCGCCTGGGCGATGAGCTCGGGCGGCAGTTCGTAGTTGAAATCGGCAACGGTGAGGGACTGGGTCACGCGGCTATCCGTCCGGCAAGGGCGGCAAAAAGAGGGCGAAAACGAGCCGGGCAGGCCCGGGGCAACCCTGTATTGTAAAGCGGCCGCAAAATCGGGGCGCCCGGGCGGGGGACGGAAGGCCGCCACGCCCGCGGTTCAGCGCGATGGGCTCCATCCCAGCCGGCGCGAACAATCCGCCGCAGCCGCGCTCAGCGCCCGCACGGGTTCGCCCTCCGACGACAGGTCGAAGCCGCCGTGCAGCCCCAGGCTGGTGAAGGCGCCGGCCAGATGGCCTTGCGCGTCCAGCACCGGCACCGCGGCCGAGGCGATGCCATGCAGCAGGTGACCGCTGACGCTGGCGTAGCCGCGCTGGCGCGTCGCCTGCCATTGCCGGCGCAGCGCGGCGGCGGGATCGGCGGGCGGTTCGGTGGCGTCCAGCACCCGGGCGGCATCGGGGTCATGGGCGCGCAGCGCGTCCCACTCAGCCAGCGCTCGCGGCAGGGCCAGGGATTCGGGCAGCCAGGCGGCGAAGACCCGGCCGGTGGCGCTGTTGAGCAGCGGCAGCACCGAGCCCACCCGCACGTTGACGGTCACCGGCAGCCGCGCGTCGCGCCATTGCACGATGGTGGGGCCGTGCTGGCCCCAGACGGAAATGAATACGGTCTGGCCGATGGCGGCGCTCAGGCCGTCCAGGCTGCCGGCGGCCAGCTTCACGAAATCCACCTCGGCCAGCGCCGCCAGCCCGGTGTGCAGGGCCTGCGGGCCTAGCCGATAGCGGGCGCTGGCCGCGTCCTGCTCTACATAACCGCGCCGCTCCAGCGACACCAGGTAGCGGTGCACCTTGGCACGCGGCATGTCCAGGCTGCGGCCCAGTTCGGACACGGACAGGGCGCCGCCCAGTTCGGCCAGCCGGGTCAGCACGTCCAGGGCGATTTCGGCTGATTGGATCCCCGTGCTGCTATCTGTTGACATGAATTCGTCTCTTATTAGAATACGTGTATCACTAAAAAATACAGCGCCAGCCAGTCACTGGCAACGTGGAGACCAGCAATGACGCAGCCGGACCGCGCCACGAGCCTCTGCGGACAAACCCGCAGCGGCCCCCCGAGGTACCCGCCCGCCGGGTTCCCCGCCGTATAAACAGAGTTCCACGCCGTAGCGGATCGGCGCAAAGCATAAGACATCCGCGTATCCAAGGAGACTCCGCATGACCCCTCGTCGTACCCTCATGGTTGCCGCGCTGGCCGCCCTGCTGGCCGCGGGCGCCGCGCCCGCGCTGGCCCAGGTGAAAATCGGCGCCACCCTGTCCACCACCGGTCCCCAGGCTTCGCTGGGCATCCCCGAACGCAACACCATCAGCCTGCTGCCCACCGAGATCGGCGGCGTCAAGGTCGAGTACGTGGTGCTGGACGACGCTTCCGACACCACTCGCGCCGTCAGCAATTCCCACAAGCTGATCTCGGAGAACAAGGTCGACCTGATCGTCGGGTCCACCACCACCCCCAACACCATGGCCATGCTGGACACCGTGGCCAGCGGAACCACGCCCGTGATCACGCTGGCCTCGTCGGCGCGGTTGATCGAGCCGGTGGACGACAAGCGCCGCTGGGTGTTCAAGACCCCGCACTCCGATTCGCTGATGGCCGAGGGCATTGCGCGCCATGCGGCGGCCAATGGCGTCAAGAAACTGGCCTTCATCGGTTTCAACAACGCGTTGGGCGAGACCTTCTGGGTGGAAATCGAGAAGGCGGCCAAAAAGCACGGCATCGAGGTGGTGGGCAAGGAAGCCTTTGCGCCCACGGATACTTCCGCCGTGGCCCAGACCCTGAAGGTGATCGGCGCGGCGCCTGACGCCGTGGTGGTCGGCGCCTCGGGCACGCCCGCCGCGATGCCGGCGCGGGCCCTGCGCGAGCGCGGCTACAAGGGCAAGATCTATTTCAACCACGGCGTGGCCAACAACGACTTCCTGCGGGTCTGTGGCGACGCCTGTGAGGGCGCCTGGGTGCCGGTGGGGCCGGTGATGGTGGCCGACCTGCTGCCGGATACCAACCCCGTCAAGTCCACCGCCCAGGCCTTCGCCAAGAAGTACGAGGCGGCCAACGGCGCGGGCACGGTGTCCCTGTTCGCCGCCTATACCTGGGACGTCGGCCTGCTGCTGCAGCAGGCCGTCCCGGTGGCGCTGAAGACCGCCAAGCCTGGCACGCCCGAGTTCAGGGCAGCGCTGCGCGATGCGCTGGAAAACGTCAAGAACCTGCCCACCGCGACCGGCGTGGTCAATATGAGTCCCACCGACCACAACGGGCTGGATGAGCGGGCGCTGGTGATGGCGACCGTCGCTTCCGGCAAGTGGCGGTTGCAGAAGTAACGGGGCTTTTCGCTCCTTTGGGTGTGGCGGGAGGAAGCTCCCTCCACGCCGCGCGTGCTTGCGGCCCCCCAAAGGGGGCTGCTTTCCTCTCGGGACGGCCCTACGGGGAAATGGTGTCCCACGCCGCAATCCTTCCAGGTTTTGTATGCTCTCGGTTTTGCAGGACGAGCAACCGGGTGGGCGTGGCATGACGGGACGAGCGAATATGCGTATGGGCGGGCTGAAGCGATGGCTGGCCGGCGGGCTGCTGGCCGCGGTGGCGGGGGTGGCCGGGGCGCAGGTTCCCGGCTTGCCGCCCAACGTGGTGAACGCCTGGAAGGCCAGCAAGCTGCCCGACAGTTCCCTGTCCCTGGTGGTGCAGGAAGTGGGCGGACCGCGGCTGGTGGCGCTGAACGCCAAGGAGTCGCGCAATCCGGCCTCGGTGATGAAGCTGGTCACGACCTGGGCCGCGCTGTCCGAACTGGGGCCCAACTACGTCTGGCGCACCGAGTTCATGACGGCGCCCGGCGCGCGGCCCGACGCCAAGGGCGTGCTGAGCGGCCCGCTGTACCTGCGGGCTGGGGGCGATCCGCAATTCCTGTTGCAGGACCTGTGGGTGCTGCTGCGCGAATTGCGCCTGCGCGGCGTCAAGCAGATCAATGACCTGGTCATCGACCGCAGCATCTTCGGCCAGGTCGCGACCGACCCCGGCGCCTTCGACGGCGCCCCGGACCGGGCCTATAACGCCAGCCCGGACGCCCTGATGGTGGGTTTCGGTGCGCTGCGGCTGCTGTTCACGCCGGACCCCGCCGCCAACAAATGGGTGCCGCTGATCGATCCGCCGCTGCCGGGCCTGAAGATCGAGGGCCGCGTCGAATGGAGCGACGCCCGTTGCCCGGGCGCGCCGGTGGTGACCACCGAACCGTTGATCACCCAGCAGGGCGTGACCATCCGCGTGAACGGCAAGGTGGCCGGCTCCTGCGGCGAATTCAGCCTGTACCGCCTGGCGCTGTCGCAGCCCGACTACGCCACCGAGGTGTTCCGCATGCTCTGGAAGGAGCTGGGAGGCACCTTCAAGGGCCAGGTCCGTTCCGGCATGGTGCCGCCCGACGCGGTCGTGCTGGCCTCGCATGATTCGCCCACGCTGGCCGAGGCGATCCGCCAGATCAACAAGCGCAGCAACAACGTCATGGCGCGCACCTTGCTGCTGACCCTGGGCGCCGAGCGCGGCCGGCGGCCTGCCACCGTCTCCAGCAGCGAAACCGTGGCCAAGGAACTGCTGGCCAGGCAGGGCCTGGACATGCCCGAACTGGTCATCGACAACGGCGCCGGCCTGTCGCGCGATGCGCGGGTGTCGGCCGACAGCCTGGCGTCGATGCTGACCGTGGCCTGGAACTCGCCCGTCATGCCGGAGTACATCTCCTCTTTCGCGATCGCCGGCGTGGACGGCACGGTGCGCCGCCGCCTGAAGGGCGATGGCACGGCGGGCATGGCCCACCTGAAGACCGGCTCGCTGCGCGACGTGCGCTCCATCGCGGGCTATGTGCTGGGCGCCAGCGGCAAGCGCTACGTGGTGGTCAGCATCGTCAACCACGAACAGGCGGGCGCCGTGCGCGCCTTCGACGACGCCCTGATCGCCTGGCTTACCGAACAATAAGCATGCCTGCGCCGCGCCGGAAAAATTCTTCGGATGATCCTGCCGGCGATCAATAACAATTCCCTTCCAAACCGATTACGATCCTCAGGTGTGGCTCGACGACGGGCGACGCAAAGCGCGCCGCGCCGTCATGGTTCCGCCTGAGGCGAAAACCCTGTCTATCAATATTCTGGAGAGTTACGCACATGCCCGTGCACGAAATCCGCCATCCGCTGATCCGCCACAAGCTCGGGATCATGCGCCGCGCCGACCTCAGCACCAAGAGCTTCCGTGAGCTGTCGCAGGAAGTGGGCGCGCTGCTCACTTATGAAGCGTCCAAGGACCTGCCGCTGGCGCCCGCCACCGTCGAGGGCTGGTGTGGTTCGGTGCAGGTCGAGAAGATCGCCGGCAAGAAGGTCACCGTGGTGCCCATCCTGCGCGCCGGCATCGGCATGCTGGACGGCGTGCTCAGCCTGATTCCGGGCGCCAAGGTCAGCGTGGTGGGCGTGGCCCGCAACGAAGAAACGCTGGAAGCGCATACCTACCTGGAACGCCTGGTGGGCGAACTGGACCAGCGCCTGGCCCTGATCGTCGATCCGATGCTGGCCACGGGCGGCTCCATGGTCGCCGCGATCGACCTGCTCAAGCGCGCCGGCTGCAAGGAAATCCGCGCCCTGGTGCTGGTCGCGGCGCCGGTCGGCATCGACGCGGTGCTGGCCAAGCACCCCGACGTGCACATCTACACCGCGTCCATCGACGACGGCTTGAACGAGCACGGCTACATCATGCCTGGCCTGGGCGATGCCGGCGACCGTATCTTCGGCACCACCCAAAAGACGGAATAGCGGTCGGGGCACGGCAATGAGCCAAAACGCCAGCCGGAAGCGGCTGGCGTTTTTCATTTGGCCTGGCGAGGTCGGCCTGTGCTCACTGCGTCAGGCCGCCATGCACTCCACCCGCCCCTCCAGGTGCTGGCCGAACCACTGCAGTTGCGATGCCAATCCCGCCACCTCGCCCACGATCAAGAGCGCGGGGGAGCGGATGGCGTGCTCGGCGGCCAGGACCGGCAGTTGCTCCAGCGTGCCGGACAGCACGCGCTGCTCGGGCCGGCTGCCGTTCTCGATCAGGGCGAAGGGCGTGTGTGGCGCGCGGCCATGGGCCAGCAGGCGGCCGGTCAGCAGATCCAGTTGCCCAACGCCCATGTAGAAAGCCAGGGTCTGTTTTTCACGGGCCAGCGCGGGCCAGTCCAGGTTGTCTTCGTCTTCGCGGCAGTGCGCGGTGATCAGGCGGACGGACTGAGCGTGTTCCCGATGCGTCAACGGGATGCCGGCGTAGGCCGCACAGGCCAGCGCGGCGGTGATGCCCGGCACCACTTCATAGCGCACGCCATGCGCGCGCAGGTACTCCAGCTCTTCGCCGCCCCGGCCGAAGATGAAGGCGTCGCCGCCCTTGAGCCGCACCACGCGGCGGCCGGCGCGCGCATGCTCGACCATCAGCTTGTGGATGCGCGCCTGGGTGGCGTTGTGGTCCTCGCCGGGCAGCTTGCCGACCGATACGCGTTCGGCGTCGCGGCGCGCCAGCGACATGACCTCGCTGCTGACCAGGCGGTCATGCAGGATGACGTCGGCTTCATTCAGCGCGCGCAGCGCTTTCAGCGTCAACAGGCCGGGGTCGCCGGGTCCAGCGCCCACCAGTACCACGCTGCCGGCGTCGGGCGCACGCGGCGCCGCCAATGCCGCCGCCAGCGCGGCCTCGGCCTGGGCCGGCTGTTGCTGGCGCAGGAAGCCGGCCACCGGGCCGTCCAGCAGCCAATCGTAGAAGCGGCGGCGCGCGCCCAGGTCGGGATGGCTGGCGCGGATGCGCTTGCGGTAGCTGGCGGCCAGCCCGGCCAACTGGCCCAGGGTATGGTCGAACAAGGATTCGATGCGTTCGCGGATGCGCCGCGCCAGCACGGGCGCCACGCCAGACGAGGAAATCGCGACGATGACGGGCGAGCGGTCGACGATGGAAGGCACCTGGAAGGACGACAGCTCAGGATCGTCCACCACGTTGCTGAAGATGCGCCGGGCGACGGCGGCCTCGGACACGGCGGCGTTGGTGTCGCGGTCATCGGTGGCGGCGACCACCAACCAGACCTCGTCGAGCCAGGCGGGATTGAAACGGCCGGACAGATGGCGAATGCGGCCTTCAGCGGCCAGGGCGGCCAGGGCGGGCGTCAGTTCCGGCGCGCCCAGCAACACGTCGGCCGAGGCTTCCAGCAGCGCGAGCGTCTTGCGTTCGGCGACGGCGCCGCCGCCTACCACCAGGACCAGCCTGTCTTTCAGATCGGCAAAAATCGGGAAAAGCTTCATGAATGCCCGCCTCGGGCGTACCCGGCATAGTGTCGTTGGATCATAGGAAGGGGGCTTCATCCCCACAACTTTTGATTTCTTTGTTCCATATAACCAAAGCTTATTAAGTGGATTTGCCCAGCCAGGCGCTCATCTCCACGACTTCCCGGGCGAGCTCGCCCAGCCGTTTCTGGCTTTGCATGGCGCGTTGGCGCAGCAGGCCGTGGGCCTCGTCCTCGGAAATCGAACGCGCCTTCATCAGGATGCCCTTGGCCTTTTCCACCCACTGGCGGTCAGCCAGGCGCGATTGCGCTTCGCGCAGTTCTTCACGCCGCGACTTCTCCATGGCGAAGCGTTCGATCGCCACCGTCAAGAGCGGCTCGATGCGGCCGGCTGGCACGTCGCCCACCACGTAGGCCGCGACGCCGGCGCGCAAGGCGCTGCGTATGGTTTCGCGATTGCCGTTATCGGTGAACATGACGACCGGGCGATCGCTGTGTTCGCTGGCCACGCAAACGTTCTCCAGCGTGTCCCGGCCGGGCGCGTCGCTGTCGATCAGCACCACGTCGGGCGCCGCCTGCGCGATGGCGGCGGCCAGATCCATGTCCGGCGCCATTTCGGCCACGACGCGCACGCCTGCCGCGGCGAGCGTCTGCCGCAGCGACGCCGCGCGTCCTTCGCCATCGTTGAGCAGCATGACCTTGAGCATGTGATTCCCCTCTGATGCGTCCAGTCATGCAAGTTCCATGCCACCGCGTTTTGCGGCGCAGGCCGCTGGGGCGCGCACAGCGGCGGAGCGCGGACCGCACGCGGATGGTGCGCTGCCGCAACCGGCTGCGCACCAAGTTGGTTCACGCCCTGTTTTCCGCCATCCCTGACGCCGCGGCGCAACGCCAGGCCGCGCCAGCGCAGGCGCGGCCTGGCAGCCCATCGGGCCATGGTTTTTTCTTTCTGGCACAGCATTTGCTTCAGTGGAATCGGGCTGCCAACGAAGGTGGTCCGATGCAACGCGCCGCGATCAGCGGTCAGGGACAACGACGTTCCGCAGCGCCACCGGATAGGAATCCATGGCGCGCGGGACGTTTTTTTTTGCCAGGAGCCATGCATGACGCCATCGACCCGTAGCCCCTCCACCGACGCCGCCGCCGGCGGGGACCTCAGCGCCAACGCCGGACGCCGCAAATGGCTTTGCGGCACGGCGCGCGCGGTGGCCGGCGCCAGCTTGCTGTCGCTGGTCGACCCGCTGGTGCGCGCCGGCGCCTGGGCCGCCGGCACCGACGCGCCGGAGAAGACCGAGGTCAAGATCGGCTTCATTCCGCTGACCGATTGCGCTTCGGTCGTGATGGCTTCGGTGCTGGGCCTGGA
Organism: Achromobacter sp. FW305-C-30-7; assembly: GCF_058783105.1. NCBI lineage: Bacteria > Pseudomonadati > Pseudomonadota > Betaproteobacteria > Burkholderiales > Alcaligenaceae > Achromobacter > Achromobacter sp. FW305-C-30-7. The sequence goes on from NZ_JBYSYI010000001.1 coordinate 1,418,316, forward strand.
CAAGAAGCACGGCGTGACGATCACGCCTTCCAAGGAAGCCTCCTGGGCCGCCGTGCGCGACAAGCTCATGAACGGCGAACTGGACATGGCGCACGTGCTGTACGGCATGGTCTACGGCGTGCATATGGGCGTAGGCGGGCCGAAAAAGGACATGGCCGTGCTGATGAGCCTGAACCAGAACGGCCAGGCCATCACGCTGTCGAACAAGCTGCTGGAGGCGGGCGTGCGCGACGGCGAATCGCTGGCCAAATTGATGGCGTCCGACAAGCGCGAATACACCTTTGCGCAGACCTTTCCCACCGGCACGCACGCGATGTGGCTGTATTACTGGCTGGCTTCCTACGGCATCCATCCCATGAAGGACGCCAAGGTCATCACCGTGCCGCCGCCGCAGATGGTGGCCAACATGCGGGTGGGCAACATGGATGGCTACTGCGTGGGCGAACCCTGGGGCGCGCGCGCCATCCTCGACAAGATCGGCTACACGGCCGTTACCTCGCAGGGCATCTGGACCGACCACCCCGAGAAGGTGCTGGGCACGAGCGCGGACTTCGTGTCGCGCCATCCGAACACCGCGCGCGCGGTCACGGCCGCGATACTCGAGGCCGGTAAATGGATCGACGCCTCGCCCGCCAACCGCCAGAAAACCGCCGAGACCATCGCGGCCAAATCCTACGTCAACACGGATGCCAGCGGCATCGTCGACCGCATGCTGGGCCGCTACGAGGACGGGCTGGGCAAGCGCTGGACCGACGAGCATGCCATGCGCTTTTACGCCGATGGTTCCGCCAACTTCCCGTACCTGAGCGATGGCATGTGGTTCCTCACCCAGCACAAGCGTTGGGGGCTGCTCAAAGATCATCCCGATTACCTGGCGGTGGCGAAACAGATCAACCGCATCGACCTCTACAAGCAGGCGGCGCAGGCCGCCGGCGCGCCGCTGCCGGCCAGCGAGATGCGCAGCTCGAAACTCATAGACGGTGTGGTCTGGGACGGCAGCAACCCTGCGTCCTACGCCGACGGATTCAAGGTCAAGGTCTGAAAGGGAGCATGCAATGTCTAGCGTAACGACGATGAGCCGCGGCGATGAATTCATTGCCCTTTGGCGTGAACGCCTGGAGCTCGCGCTGCGGGCCGTGGTGGGGCCCGTGGCGGGCTTCGCATTGTTTGTGCTGGTGTGGCAGGTGGTGGCGCTGCGGATACCGGAAATTCCCACGCCCGGCGTCACTTGGCGTGCGGCCGTCGAACTCTTTTCCGATCCGTTCTACGACAACGGCCCGAATGACAAAGGCATAGGCTGGAACCTGCTGGCATCGCTGGAACGCGTGGCGATCGGCTTCGGCCTGGCCGCGCTGATCGGGATTCCGGCGGGTTTCGCCATCGGCCGCTATGCGGCGGTGCGGGCCATGTTCTCGCCCATCGTCAGCCTGCTGCGGCCGGTGTCGCCGCTGGCGTGGCTGCCGCTGGGGCTGTTGCTGTTCAAGGCGGCCAACCCGGCCGCCATCTGGGCCATTTTCATCTGTTCGATCTGGCCCATGATCATCAACACCGCGGTCGGCGTGTCGCGCGTGCCGCAGGACTACCTGAACGTGGCGCGGGTGCTGAACCTGTCCGAATGGAAAGTAACCACCAAGGTGCTGCTGCCCGCCGTGCTGCCCTACGTGCTGACCGGCGTGCGGCTGTCCATCGGTACCGCCTGGCTGGTGATCGTGGCGGCGGAAATGCTGACCGGCGGCACCGGCATTGGCTTCTGGCTCTGGGACGAATGGAACAACCTGAAAGTGGAGCACATCGTCATCGCGATTTTTGTGATCGGCATCGTGGGGCTGCTGCTGGAAACCCTGCTGGTCGCCCTGGCCCGCCGTTTCACCTATACCGAGGAATAGCGCCATGAAGAAATACGTACGCATCGAGCGCGTGGGTCAGACGTTCAACACCCGCAAGGGCGCATTCGTGGCGCTGCGCGATATCGACCTGACCGTGGAACAGGGCGAGTTCATCACCTTGATCGGCCATTCCGGTTGCGGCAAGTCGACCTTGCTCAATCTCATCGCCGGCCTGAGCCGCCCCACCAGCGGCGTGCTGCTGTGCGCTGAGCGCGAGATCACCGGCCCCGGCCCGGACCGCGCCGTGGTGTTCCAGAACCATTCGCTGCTGCCGTGGCTGAGCTGCTTCCAGAACGTGTACTTGGCGGTGGAACGGGTGTTCGGCGCGACGGAAAAGCGCGCGCAGCTGAACGAGCGCACACGCGCCGCGCTGGAACTGGTGGGCCTGTTGCCGGCGCAGAATAAGCTGCCGCGCGAAATATCCGGTGGCATGAAGCAGCGCGTGGGCATTGCGCGAGCGCTGGCGATCGAGCCGGGCGTGCTGCTGATGGACGAGCCCTTCGGCGCGCTCGATGCGCTGACTCGCGCGCACCTGCAAGACGAGTTGCTGAAGATCGTCGCCAAGACGCGCACCACCACTGTCATGGTCACGCACGACGTGGATGAAGCCGTGCTGCTATCCGACCGCATCGTGATGCTGACCAATGGCCCGGCTGCGACCATCGGCGAGATCCTGCCGGTGCCCTTGTCCCGGCCGCGCGACCGCGTACGGCTGGCCAATGACGCGGACTATCTGGCGTGCCGCGCCGCGGTGGTGGATTTTCTGCATCGTCGCCATGGCAACCCGGAGCGTTCGCAGGCGGCGCACCAGGCCAATGCGGCCCTGACGGTGGACCCGCAGCCACTGGCCGAGGCCGGCGCATCGCGCGCAGCCGCCTAGAGGCAGCCATGGATGCGAAGCAGAAGCTGGTGGTGGTCGGCAACGGCATGGCGGGCATGCGCACGCTGGAAGAACTGCTGAAGCTGGCGCCCGATCTGTACGAGATCACGGTGTTCGGCGCTGAGCCGTATCCCAACTACAACCGCATCCTGCTGTCGCCGGTGCTGACGGGCGAGCAGAGCTTGCGGGACATCGTGCTTAATGACGAGGACTGGTACGCCTGTCACGGCATTCGTCTGCTGCTCGAGCGCAAGGTGGTCGCCGTGAATCGCGCGCGCCGGGTGGTGCTGGCCGATGATGGCACCGAGGCGCCCTATGACCGGCTGCTGCTGGCCACGGGCTCGAATCCGTTCATTCTGCCGGTGCCCGGTAGCGACCTGGACGGCGTCATCGCCTTTCGCGATATCGGCGACGTGAACCGGATGATAGAGGCGTCATCGCGCTACCGGCACGCAGTGGTGATAGGCGGCGGCCTGCTGGGCCTGGAGGCTGCCAACGGCCTGGCCGCGCGCGGCATGGACGTGTCCGTGGTGCATCTGGGAGAATCGCTGCTGGACCGGCAGCTGGACGAAGGCGCCGCAGCCATGCTGCGCCGTGGCCTGGAGGCGCGTGGCCTGAAGTTCCTGCTGGGGCGGCAGACCCGCGAGATCCTGGGCGGGACCGACGGACGAGTGCGCGCGCTGCGCTTCGCGGACGGCGAAGAGATTCCGGCGGACCTGGTGGTGATGGCTGTGGGCGTCAGGCCCAACACCGAACTGGCCGAGCGTTGCGGCCTGCATGTGAATCGCGGCGTGGTGGTCAGCGATACCTTGCAGACCTATGACCCGCGCATCTACGCCGTGGGCGAATGCGTGAGCCATCGCGGCACCGCCTACGGGCTGGTCGCGCCCCTGTACGAACAAGCGAAAGTGGCGGCCAATCACCTGGCGCTGCATGGCATCGGGCGCTACCAAGGCAGCGTGACTTCGACCCGTCTCAAGGTCACCGGCATCGACCTGTTTTCCGCCGGCGATTTCGCGGGAGGCGAGCAGACCGAAGCGATCACGCTGGCCGATACCCCGGGCGGCGTCTACAAGAAACTGGTGATCCGCGACGACAAGCTGGTGGGCGCCTGCCTGTATGGCGACACGGCGGACAGCGCCTGGTATGTGCGGCTGATCCGCGAGGGCCGGCGTATCGGCGCCCTGCGCGAGCGGCTCATGCAGGGCGAAGGCGCGGCGGGGGAATAGGAAATGGATGCGCCCATGGCTCGTCGGATCGATATCGTGGACGCGGCGCCGCAAGGCGTGCGCGAAGTGGCGTCGGTATGCTGCTATTGCGGCACCGGCTGCGGCGTGCGGGTAGAGACGCGCGATGGCGCCGTGTTGCGCGTGCGCGGCGACGAGCAGCATCCCGCCAACCGCGGCAGGCTGTGCAGCAAAGGCCTGGCGTTGGCGGACACGGTGCGGCGCGACGGCGCGCGGGTGCTGTCGGCGCAATGGCGCGAGACACGCGGCCAGGCCATGCGCAGCATCGCGCTGGAGCAGGCGCTGGATATCGCGGCGGCCAAGCTGGCCGACACGATTGCGCGGCATGGGCCGGACGCCGTGGGCTTCTATCTGTCGGGGCAGTTGCTGACCGAGGACTACGCCGTTTTCAACAAGCTGGCGCGCGCGCTGGCCGGCACCAACAACATCGACACCAATTCGCGCCTGTGCATGTCCAGCGCGGTGTCGGGCTACAAGCGCACCCTGGGCGCGGACGCGCCGCCCGCCTGCTACGAAGACCTGGACCTGGCGGACACGGTGCTGATCGCCGGCTCCAACATGGCGTATGCGCATCCCGTGCTGTTCCGGCGGCTGGAGGCCGCGCGGGCGCTGCGCCCGGGCATGAAGGTGATCGTCGCGGACCCGCGGCGCACCGATACCGCGGCGTTCGCCGACCTCCACCTGCAGTTGGCGCCAGGCACCGACGTGGCTCTGTTCCACGCCATGCTCAATGTCATGGAGCAGGAGGGCTTGCTGGACCACGGCTACATCCAGCGCCATACCGAGGGCTTCGAGGCGCTGATGCAGCGTGCGCGGCAGTACACGCCGCAAGCGGCGCAGGCGATTTGCGGCGTGCCGGCAGCGGACATCGTCCAGGCGGCGCGCTGGTTCGGCGCGGCGGGTGCGGCGCTGTCGCTCTACACCATGGGCTTGAACCAGTCGACCAGCGGCACCGACAAGAACGCCGCGCTGATACACCTGCATCTGGCGACCGGGCAGATCGGCAAGTCGGGCGCGGGGCCATTCTCGTTGACGGGGCAACCCAATGCGATGGGCGGCCGGGAGGCCGGCGGCATGGCCACGCTGCTGCCGGGCCACCGCGATCCCGCATCGCCCTCGGATCGCGCGGAAACCGCCGCGTTGTGGGGCGTGGACGCCTTGCCGCAGGAGCCGGGCGCCACCGCGCTGGAGATGTTCGACGCGGTGCTGGAAGGGCGCATCAAGGTGCTGTGGATCGCGGCCACCAACCCGGCGCAGTCCTTGCCGGATCAGGCCCGGGTTCGCGCGGCGCTGGAGCGCGCCGAGTTCGTCATCGTGCAGGAGGCGTACGCGAGCACCGAGACATTGGCCTACGCCGACCTGGTGCTGCCGGCCGCCACTTGGCCCGAGAAATCCGGCACGGTCACCAATTCGGAACGGCGCATCAGCCGGGTGCGCGCGGCGATCGATCCGCCAGGCGACGCGCAGCCGGACTGGCGCCTGGCGCAGGCGGTCGCGCTGCGCCTGGCTGCCCGCATGGCCCCGCACAAGGCGGCGCTGTTCGCCTACCGGGATGAAAGCGAAGTCTTTGCCGAGCATGCCCGTACGACGGCGGGCCGGGACTTGGACTACAGCGCGCTGGATTACGCGACACTGCACGCGCACGGACCGCAGCAATGGCCCTACCGGCAAGGGCAAGGCACGGCGCGCCTGTATGCCGATGGCGTGTTTCCCACCGCCAGCGGACGCGCGCGGTTCTGCGACGTGGAGTACCGGCCGGTCGCCGAAGCCATTACGCCGCAGTATCCGCTGCGGCTCACTACCGGCCGCCTGCGCGACCACTGGCACACCATGGCGCGTACGTCCCTGGCCCGCGCGCTGACGCAGCATGTCGAGGAACCCTGGGTGTCCATGCATCCCGAGGATATGCGCCGGTTGGCGTTGGCGCCCGGCGCGCTGGCCAGGCTGGCCTCGCGCCGGGGTAGTGTGGTGCTACCCGTGCAGGCGGATGATGCGCTGGCGCCTGGGCAGGTGTTCCTGCCCATGCATTGGGGCAGCGCCTATATGGCCGGGCTGGGGGTGAATGCGCTGACCAATCCGGCCGCCGATCCCATCTCGCGCCAGCCTGAACTTAAGCACTGCGCCGTGTCCGCGGAACCGGCCGGTCTGGCGTGGCAGGCCTCCGGCTGGCTGCAGGGCGACGGCGCCACGCTGCGCGCGCGGCTGGCGCCGTGGCTGCGGCGCTTCGACTACGCGGTGGTCCTGCCGGTGGGCGCGGGCGGCGTGCGCATGCGCCTGGCGGCCTGCGCCGCGCCGCCGGCGCAGGAGCTGGCAGCGATGGCGGATGCGCTGGGCCTGCTCGAGCCCGATGTGGCTTTCGACGACCCCGCGCGCGGCCAGATGCGCAGGGTCAGGGTGGCGCATGGCGCCTTGTATGGCTTCCTGCTGGCCGGCGACCTGCGGGCGCAGGATGCGCTGCTGTCCTGGGCCGGCGGCGGCGATGCGCCGGCCAGCGTGGCGGCGCTGCTGACGGGGCGGATCGCGGGGGCCGTCCGCTCGCGCGCGGTCTGCGTCTGCAACGGCGTGAGCGAGGCCGCGATCCTGGCCGGCATCGCTCAAGGCTGCGATCTGGCGGCCTTGAAATCCACCCTGGGCTGCGGCACCGGCTGCGGTTCCTGCGTGCCGGAGATCCAGGCGCTGATCGGCCGCGCCGCACTTGCTGGCACCCCTGCGTAGCCGCCGCTGGCGCGGCCGCGCCGACACGTTCCGACACGCGCCGGGCTTTGCAACCGGTGTAGTATCAAGCCAACCCTGCGCCAGGCGCGGGCGGTTTTTTCCGGATTCATGGAGTGGCTTGTGACGATGCGAAAAATGGCATCCCTGGTTTTTACGGTGGGCGCGCTGGGCGCGGCCGCTGCGGCGCAGGCCGGCGTGTGCGATGCGCAGTTCATGCATGACGGCGGCGCGGTGCAACTGACCGGCACCGGCAACCTGGCGCTGGGCGCCGACCTGACCTTCGCCGAAGTTACAAAAAGCAATGGCGACAACTGCCGCGCGCGCGTGCAAGGCGTGGCCACGTTCAGTTATGCCGGCCTGCCGCCAGGCAAGTCCAAGCTGGACTACCTGATGACGGTCAAGGGCGGCCAGGCCACCTTCCTGCGCTATGCCAGCGCGGGCGAAGCGCCCAAGCCTTCCGAAGGCCAGTTCGACCTGCGCATGCTGGGTCTCTTCGCCTATGACGGCCAGCTTAGCGCCGGCCAGAAGCTGCCCGGCTCGTCCTTCCGTCTGAAGATCGGCAAGGAAGCGCCGGTGGGCGGCCAGCCCAGCACCACCGTGCGCATCGGCGAGAAAACCGTGGGCCAGAAGACGTCGGTGAAGACGGCCCTGGGCTCGCAGTCCTGCCATCCGATCACCTACACCCGCAACTCCGATCCCACCATGGCCACGTTCCAGGGGTTGACCATTCCCATCCCGGGCATGAACACCACCGTGACGGACTGGTACTGTCCGGCGATCAATCTGGTGATGAAGCAGGACATCGATCAGGGCGGCGTCAAGTCCGCCGTTGAGATTACGCAAATCAAGTAGCACCCCGTAGCAAGCGCGCCGTGTGTCCCGCATGGCGGCTGGTATGATGGTTCCGTCATTGACACACAACAGGAGCTCAAATAATGGCCACGAGAAAATCCGAAGAAGTCGCAAAAGAAAAACTCATCGACAGTGTCAAGTCCAGCCTGAATGACGCCGAAAGCCTGCTGCGCGAAGCCGCCAGCAGCACGGGCGACAAGGCCAACGAATTGCGCGACCGCGCGCTGACGTCCCTGAAGCGCACGCGCGAAGCCCTGTACGAAGCACAGGACGCCGTGTTGGAGCGCGGCCGCAAGGCTGCCCGCGCGACCGATGACTACGTGCACGACAATCCCTGGCAAGCCATCGGCATCGCAGGCGTGACCGGCCTGCTGCTTGGCTTGCTGATCAGCCGCCGCTGATAGGGCAGGACATCCGGGCGGGCGGCGCGGGCGCAAGGCCGCGCTTCCCGCCCGGCGTCCTTTTCAGCCATGGGTCTACGAAAATCTGTTTTCGGCGTTGCCTCCAGCGTGGTCGGGCTGTTGCGCACGCGCCTGGAATTGCTGGCGCTGGAAGCGGCGGACGAAAAAGCGCGCCTGCTCAAGCTTTTGGGCATGGCGTTTGCTGCGCTGCTGTTCCTGACGCTGGCGGTGCTGGTCTTCACCGTCACGGTCGCGGTGGCGTTCTGGCCCACTGAAGACCGCTATCTGGCCCTGGGCCTGCTGGCGGGTTTCTACGGTCTGGTCGGCGTGGCCTTGCTGGTGGCGGTGCGCCACGGGCTGGTCTATGGCGCGCCGCCGTTCTCCGCCACGCTCGAAGAGCTCGGGCGCGACGCCGAACTGCTGGAGCGGGTGCGCGACGCGCAGGACGACGACGAAGCGCAGGCGCGCCGGCGCGAGGAGGGCTGAAGCATGACGAAAAGGTCTCCCACCGTCGACCGCGCCGTGCGCATCGAATTGCTGCGCGCCCGCGCCGCCATCGAACGCGAATCGCTGGCGCAAAGCATCGCGTCAACCGGACGCAAGCTGGAACCTGCCGCGCTCCTCAAGGGACTGCTGCCGGGCCTGGCCTCGGGCGGCGCATCGCGCTGGGCCTTGCAGGCCATCAGCCTGGCGCGGCGCTATCCCATCGTCAGTTCATCGTTGTCCGCCATGATCATGCGCGGCGGCAAGCGCTCCAAGCTCTTGAAGATCGCCGGCGGCGCCTTTGTCGGCTGGCAATTGTTCAAGGCCTGGCAGAACTCGCGCCGCGATGATGATGCGGCGACTGGCCAACGCTGACGCTGCGGCTTTGCCCAATAAAAACCCGCCATGCAGGCGGGTTTTTTTATGGTGCGAGCCCGGAACTCAAAGGCCCAACTGCCCCCACATCTCATCCACCCGCTTCTTGACGTCCGCATCCATGGCGATAGGCGTGCCCCATTCGCGGTTGGTCTCACCGGGCCACTTGTTGGTGGCATCCATGCCCATCTTGCCGCCCAAGCCGGAGACCGGCGAGGCGAAGTCCAGGTAGTCGATGGGGGTGTTCTCCACCAGCAAGGTGTCGCGCACCGGATCCATGCGGGTGGTCATCGCCCACACCACTTCCTTCCAGCCGCGCGGGTTGATGTCCTCGTCCACCACCACGATGAATTTGGTGTACATGAACTGGCGCAGGATGCTCCACAGGCCGAACATGACGCGCTTGGCGTGGCCGGCGTATTGCTTGCGGATCGAGACCACCGCCAGGCGGTAGCTGCAGCCTTCCGGCGGCAGGTAGAAGTCCACGATTTCCGGCAACTGGCGGCGCAGCAGCGGCACGAAGACCTCGTTGAGCGCCACGCCCAGCACCGCGGGCTCGTCTGGCGGTTTGCCGGTGTAGGTGGAGTGGTAGATGGGATTGCGCCGCATCGTGATCCGCTCCACCGTGAAGACGGGGAACCAGTCCTGCTCGTTGTAGTAGCCGGTATGGTCGCCATAGGGGCCTTCCAGCGCCATTTCGTAATCGGTATTCGGCGGCGGGTTGACGCCTTCGGGCACGACCGGCGCGATGGCGCGCGGGTCGGAGGACGGCAGCAGATGGCCTTCCAGCACGATTTCCGCCCAGGCCGGCACGGACAGGTCGCTGCCCAGGGCCTTGGCGACCTCGGTGCGGGAACCGCGCAGCAGGCCCGCGAACTGGTATTCGGACAGGCTGTCGGGCACGGGCGTGACCGCGCCCAGCGTGGTGGCCGGATCGGCGCCCAGGGCGACGGCGATGGGGAAGGGCGTGCCGGGATGCGCCAGGGCGTGGTCGCGGAAGTCCAGCGCGCCGCCGCGGTGCGACAGCCAGCGCATGATCAGTTTGTTGGGGCCCAGCAGTTGTTGGCGGTAGATGCCCAGGTTCTGGCGGCGCGCGTTGGGGCCGCGCGTGATCACCAGGCCCCAGGTCAAGAGCGGCGCCACGTCGCCGGGCCAGCAGGTCTGGATCGGCAGGCGGTTCAGGTCCACGTCCTTGCCTTCCCAGACGATTTCCTGGCAGGCGGGGCTTTTGACGTTCTTGGGGCTCATGTCCCACAGCGCGGATTTCAGCATCGAGACCTTGGCCAGCGCGTCGCGCAGGCCCTTGGGCGCTTCGGGTTCGCGCAGCGATGCCAGCAGTTCGCCGATGTCGCGCAGGGCGCTGACGTCGTCGGCGCCCATGCCGCGGGCCACGCGGGCCGGGGTGCCGAACAGGTTGGTCAGCACCGGCATCTGCGCGGGCTGCCCGTTGTGCTGCGCGTTTTCAAACAGCAGGGCGGGCCCTTCCGCGCGCAGGACACGGTCCGATATTTCAGTCATTTCCAGCCGGGTGGACACCGGCGCAGCGATGCGTCTGAGCTCGCCCATGCGTTCAAGTTGGGCGATGAAGTCTCTAAGGTCGCGGTATTTCACTACAGATCCCAGCTATTTGGTTACATGTTGGGTAGACAGAGAGGTTAACATTGACTCCCTCTTTTTTAACGCAGGAGGTTTTATGCCCGATGCGTCAGTGGCCAGCCTGTTCCGAAGCCTGGCCCAAGGAGTGCACCAATATCTTGCCGAGTCCCTGCGCATCTGCTCCGTTTATCTGGGCATTGCGGTCATTGTGACGGTAAGCATGGGATTCGCCCTGCCTGGTTTGCGCGACCAGGCATTGCAAGTGCACAAAGCCTTGTTGACCGCCCTAGCGCCTTCATCCATGCAAACCGGCGTCGAATCCGAAGCCGGTTCCGAACTGGGTTCCGACAGTGCGTCGGCAATTGCCATGGCCGTTCCCACTGCCCCCGCCAGCAATGCCACCGGCATGCTGGGGCCAGCCCGTGTCGCCCCGCCGGCGCCCAAGAAGCCTGCCGTGATGACCGCCACCGGTCCTCAGGCGGAAGCCTTGCGCAACTATATTTCGCGCAAGTACAAGGTCGCCTATGACGCCACCGGCCCGCTCTTGAACGTCGTGTACAAGGTCAGCCGCGAAAAGCAGCTGGACCCGCTGCTGGTGCTGGCCGTGATCGCCATCGAGTCCCGCTACAACCCCCTGGCCGAAAGCCATGTGGGCGCCCAGGGGCTGATGCAGGTGATGACCAGCGTGCACCAGGACAAATTCGACGCGGTCGGCAAGACCGCGCTGGATCCCGCCGCCAATATCGGCGTGGGCGCCACCATCCTGCGCGACTGCATCAACCGCCGCGGTTCGGTGGATGGCGGCCTGGCCTGTTACGTGGGTTCCACGGGACCGGACGACAACGGCTATGGCGCCAAGGTGCAGGCGGAACGCCGGCGCCTGGCGCTGGCCTCCGGCATCGCGCTGGCGCGCGACTGACAGCCGGCCCGGCCCGATTGCAAAGCGCGTCCCCTGCGGACGCGCTTTGTTTTTGGGGTCAGCCTTGCAGCAGGCGGCCGATGCGGGCGACCGCCTCCTCCAGCCGGTCCAGGCCGGTGGCATAGGAAAAGCGCATGGTGTGGCCGCCATGGGCCGGCCCGAAGTCCAGGCCCGGCACGGCGGCCACGCCGGCTTCCAGCAGCAGGCGCTGCGAGAACGCGGCGCTGTCCATACCCAGGTTGGCGATGTCGGCATAGATATAGAAAGCGCCGTCCGGCTTGACCGGCACCTGGATGCCCAGGCGCTCGAATTCCGGCAGCAGGTAGTCGCGGCGCTGCTTGAAGGCTTCGCGGCGGTGCTCGAAGGTCTTCATGGCGCCCGGCGAGAAGCAGGCCAGCGCAGCGTGCTGCGCCAGCGTGGGCGCGCAGATCGCCAGGCTGGCGGCGATTTTCTCCACCGGCGCCACCATGTCCTCGGGCACGATCATCCAGCCCAGGCGCCAGCCCGTCATGTGGAAGTACTTCGAGAAGCTGTTGATGACAATGACGTCGTCGTCCAGGGTCAGGGCCGAGCGTGGTTGGCCTTCGTAGGACAGGCCCAGATAGATTTCATCGACGATGGCGAAGCCGTCGCGGGCGCGGACCTGCGCCAGCAATTCGGCCAGTTCGCCGTGGTCGATGGACGTGCCGGTGGGGTTGCTCGGCGAGGCGACCAGCACCCCCTGGGTGGCGGGCGTCCAGTGGCTGGCCACGTCCTGCGCCGACAGCTGGAAGCGCTTGGCCGCCGTGCTGGGGATCAGGCGCGGCACGCCGCCCGCCGCCAGTACGAAATTGCTGTTGGCGGGGTAGGACGGATCCGGCATCAGCACTTCGCCGCCCTGGTTGACCAGCGCCGCGCAGGCCAGCGTCAGGGCGCCCGAGGCGCCCGCGGTGACGATGACGCGGGCCGGATTGATCTTGGCGCCGAACTGCTCGTGGTAGAACTGGGCGATGGCCTCGCGCAGCGGCGTCAGGCCGGCCGAGGGGCTGTAGCCGCTGAGGCCGGCGCGCGCCGCGCGCTCCAGCGCTTCCACGACCTGGGGGGGCGCGGTAAAGTCCGGTTCGCCGATGCCCAGGCTGATAATGTCCTTGCCCGCCGCCTGCAGCGCTTGCGCCTGCTTGAATAGTTCCATTACCTGGAAGGTCAGGAAATCATTGGTGCGATGGGCGAGGCGGGGCATCGGATTCTCGAAGGCGTTTCGTAGCGAAAAAGGAATTGTAGTCATGCAGCCATCCCGGCGCGCTTTCCTCCTGGGCCGTCGTCCGGCCCGCAGCCCGTGGTCGGCCTTCATGGAGCGGCTGGCCCTGCTGTGCCAGGGATCCGTCCGAGATCTGGGCGAGGCGGAAGAGGGCGGCCCCCGCGGCGTGCTGGCAGCGGCGCGGGACGCGGACGTGGCGCATGCGCGCACGCTTTGCGCCGAATACCGCGTGACGCTGGCGCTGGCGGGAGCCGAAGGACCGTTCGAGGCGACCCGCGGCCCGCTCCTGCGGGTGGATCCGTCCGCCCTGACCGGGCTGGTGCGCCTGTCCGGCGATACCGGGCGCTGGCGCGCGCAGCCTGGGACGTTGGTGGCGGCGCTGGCCGAGGCCGGGTTGAGGCAGTTCGCCGGCCTGCCCGCGGACCTGACGCTGGCCGCGTGGCTGGCGGCCAAGGCCAACTGGCCCGCCGGGCGCTGCGCGGACTCGGGGGTGCTGGCCCTGGACGTGATGCTGGCGGACGGCATCGAGGAAACCCTGGGACCCTTCGGCGAGTCGGACGTCCAGCCCCTGCGTTCCGCCACGGTGCAGCGCCTGATCCCGGCGTTGTTCCAGCTGGCTTCGGGCGGCGATGCCTTCGCCACCCGGGACGGCGAGCGCTGGCTGGGCCGCTACCGGCTGGACGCCCTGAAGCCGGAAGCGCCCGCCACCGTCAACCTGGCGCATCTGCTGCTGGGACACGGCGGCACGCTGGCCTGGGTGCAGACGGTGACGCTGGCTGAGGCCGCGCCCGCGCCGCAAGCGCCCGTGGGCGGGGACGAGCCGCCCGGCCTGGCTACCACCCGGCTGGATTCCCGGGTGAAGGCGCTATTCGATCCCGATGGCCGTTTTCCCCTATTCCACATTGCGGAATAGCGACAATTTGTAAGCCGGCGCTAACATGGGATGCGCATGCTTATCCAAGGGGCAGGCGGGGATTGCCGAGGTATCGCGGCGTCCGCCATCGGAATAGAATTCCCCCCTTTCGTGTCACACACTCTAGCTAGTAGACGCCCCTATGGATGCCAATCTCCGCAAAGCCGCCCTTGAATACCATGAGCTTGGTCGCCCCGGCAAAATCTCGGTTACGCCGACCAAGCAGCTCACCAATCAGCGCGACCTGGCCCTGGCGTACTCGCCTGGAGTGGCGGCAGCCTGTGAAGAAATCGTTGCGGACCCGGCCAATGTGTACCGCTATACGGCGCGCGGCAACTTGGTCGGCGTGATCACCAACGGCACCGCGGTGCTGGGCCTGGGCAACATCGGCGCGCTGGCCTCCAAGCCGGTGATGGAAGGCAAGGCTGTGCTGTTCAAGAAGTTCGCCGGCCTGGACGTCTTCGACATCGAAATCAACGAGACCGACCCGGACAAGCTGGTCGAGATCATCGCCGGCTTGGAAGCCACCTTCGGCGGCATCAATCTTGAAGACATCAAGGCGCCGGAATGCTTCACCGTGGAGCGCAAGCTGCGCGAGCGCATGAAGATTCCGGTCTTCCATGACGACCAGCACGGCACCGCGATCTGCGTGTCCGCCGCCTTCATCAACGGCCTGAAGGTCGTGGGCAAGGACATCAAGCAGGTCAAGGTGGTGACTTCCGGCGCAGGCGCGGCCGCGCTGGCCTGCCTGGACCTGATGGTGGACCTGGGCCTGCCGCTGGAAAATGTCTGGGTCACCGACATCGAAGGCGTGGTCTACGAAGGCCGCACCGTGCTGATGGACCCGGACAAGGCGCGCTTCGCGCAGAAGACCGAGGCCCGCAAGCTGGCCGAGGTGATCCAGGACGCCGACGTGTTCCTGGGCCTGTCGGCCGGCGGCGTGCTCAAGCCCGAGATGGTCGCGGCGATGGGTCCGCGCCCGCTGATCCTGGCGCTGGCCAACCCCACGCCCGAGATCCTGCCGGAACTGGCGCAATCGGTGCGCGACGACGTGGTCATGGCGACCGGCCGTTCGGACTATCCGAACCAGGTCAACAACGTGCTGTGCTTCCCCTACATCTTCCGCGGCGCGCTGGACGTGGGCGCCACCACCATCACCCGCGAAATGGAAAAGGCGGCGGTCTACGCCATCGCCGAGCTGGCCGAGGAAGAGCAGAACGAAGTCGTGGCGGCGGCCTATGGCACCTACGATATTTCCTTCGGTCCTGAGTACCTGATTCCCAAGCCTTTCGATCCGCGCCTGATCGTGCGCATCGCCCCGGCGGTGGCCAAGGCCGCGATGGAAGGCGGCGTGGCCACGCGTCCGCTGGCGGACCTGGAAGCCTACGAAGAGCAGTTGCAGCAGTTCGTGTACCACTCGGGCGCCTTCATGAAGCCGCTGTTCTCGGCGGCCAAGCGTATCGTGCGCGAAGGCGCTCCGGCCCGCATCGTGTTTGCCGAAGGCGAAGACGAACGCGTGCTGCGCGCGGTGCAGGTGATCGTGGACGAAGGCCTGGCCCGTCCCATCCTGGTGGGCCGTCCGTCGGTGCTGCTGA
Organism: Achromobacter sp. FW305-C-30-7; assembly: GCF_058783105.1. Lineage (NCBI taxonomy): Bacteria > Pseudomonadati > Pseudomonadota > Betaproteobacteria > Burkholderiales > Alcaligenaceae > Achromobacter > Achromobacter sp. FW305-C-30-7. Next base: position 1,433,415 of record NZ_JBYSYI010000001.1, read on the forward strand.
CCCGCATCGAAAAGCTGGGCCTGCGGCTGCGCCTGGGCGAGGACGTCGAAGTCACCAACCCGGAATACGACGAGCGCTTCCACCAGTACTGGACCACGTACTGGGAACTGATGTGCCGTCGTGGCATCACCAAGGAAATGGCGCGCGTGGAAATGCGCCGCCGCATGACCCTGATCGGCGCGATGATGGTGCGCCTGGGTGATGCCGACGGCATGGTCTGCGGTTCGGTGGGCGCGTACCACGACCATCTGCGCTTCGTGGACGAAGTCATCGGCCGTCGCCCTGGGCACAATGTGTACGCCGCCATGAACATCCTGCTGCTCAACGAGCGTACGGTGGTGCTGGTGGACACGCATGTCAACGACGAACCCTCGGCCGAGCAGATCGCCGAATTCACCATCGCCGCCGCCAACGAGATGCGCCGCATGTATCTGGCACCCAAGATCGCGCTGCTGTCGCGTTCGAACTTCGGTTCGGGCAGTTCGGCCTCGGGCGCGAAGATGCGCCGCGCGCTCGAACTGGTGCGCCAGGTGGCGCCGGACCTGGAGATCGACGGCGAAATGCATGGCGACTGCGCGCTGGATGAAGCGCTGCGCATGCGTATCCTGCCGTCGTCCACGCTCAAGGGCCAGGCCAACCTGCTGGTGTGCCCGAACGTGGACTCGGGCAACATCGCCTACAACCTGCTCAAGACGGCCGCGGGCGGCAACGTGGCGGTGGGTCCGTTCCTGCTGGGCGCGAACGCGCCGGTGCACATCCTGACCTCCAGTTCCACCGTGCGCCGCATCGTCAACATGACCGCGATGACGGTGGTCGATGTCAATACACCGCGTTGATGTGACGCCACCCGGTCCGGCGTGCCCGCGCACGCCGACCGGCCTGGTCCTGACCGGAGGCGGCGCCCGCGCCGCCTATCAGGTGGGCGTGCTCAGCGCCATCATGGAGTTGCTGGATCCGGACTGGCACTCGCGCTTTCAAAATCCTTTCCACATAATCTGCGGCACCTCCGCCGGCGCCATCAACGCCGCCGCGCTGGCCTGCCGCGCCGACCGGCCCCATCTGGGCGTGCGCCGCATCCGCCGGCTGTGGTCCTCCCTGAATACCGACATGATCTACCGGGCCGATGCGCCCGGCCTGATCCGTACCGGCGTGCGCTGGCTGGGCTTGCTGTCGCTGGGGTGGATGTACTCGGGCCTGACGCGCAAGCGGCCCCATTCGCTGCTGGACAACAGCCCCATGCAGGGCTTGCTGGAGCGGGTGCTGGACTTCCAGCACCTGCGCACCAATCTTGAAAGCGGCGCGCTGTCGGCGTTGGCGATCACGGCCTCGGGCTACACCAGCGGCGAGCACTTGACCTTCTACCAGGCGCACACGCCCATCGAGCCCTGGCACCGCTATCTGCGGCTGGCGCTGCCCACGCCCATCGGCATCGACCACCTGATGGCCTCGTCCGCCATTCCCTTCGTCTTCCCGGCCCGCCAGGTGCAGGTGCATGGCAAGGGGGAGTGGTGCGGCGACGGCTCGATGCGCCAGCTTGCGCCCATCAGTCCGGCGATACACCTGGGGGCGCATCGGGTGCTGGTGATAGGCACGGGCTTCCGCGATGAAACCCACCCTGAAAACCGCGAGGATTCGCCGCCTTATCCCTCGCTGGCGCAGGTCGGCGGACATGCGCTGGCCAGCATTTTCCTGGACGGCCTGTCGGCCGACGTCGAGCGCCTGGAGCGCATCAACTTCCTGATGGACCAGTCCGGTTCGGACGGCGGGCAGGGCCACGCGCGCCGCATCGAGGTCCTGACGATCACCCCCAGCCAGTCGCTGGATGTCATGGCGCTGGAACATTTGCAGGATATGCCGGCCCAGGCCCGTGCCCTTTTCCGCGTACTCGGTGTATCGTCCGACCCAGACCGTCCCGGCGGCGGGTCGCTGATGTCCTACCTCTTATTTGAATCCAGCTACACCAAGCGATTGATTGAACTGGGTTATGCCGATACGATGCAGCGTAACGACGAAGTGATCGCCTTTTTCAAGGGGGCTCAGGCATGACGCGCAATGGCCAATCTACTCTGCAGCGGCAGCTGATGCGCGGCGGTGCGCTGGCCCATGACGGGCTGGACAAGAAGGCCGTGGTGGATGCCGCCCATGAGCTTGGCCTGGCCCTGTTCGTCGCCAATTGCGATCCTGCCCGCAGCCGTTCCGCGGTGCTGCGCGCCATCGTCAAGGCAGTGGATTTCCCCGAGTACTTCGGCGGCAACCTGGACGCGCTCTACGACTGCCTGTGCGACACCGTGCTGGACCACAAGACCGGCGTGGTGCTGTGGCTGTACAAGCTGCATTCGGGCGATCCGGCGCTGGAAGAAGACGCTGGCCGCATCGAAACCGTTTGCTCCGACGCGGCGGATTTCGCGCGCGAAAACGGTCGTGTATTTGCGTATGTCGTCGAGCACGCCGGACGCCATCCGGACCCCGAACCCGGCGTGGCGGCAGCGCCCTACGGCGAAGACAACTGATCTGACCGTCCTACCAGGCCAGCAGCGCGCTGGCCGCCGACAGCAGCGCCAGTCCCGCGGTCTCGGTGCGCAGCACCCGGGGGCCGAAGCGCACGGCCTGCACGCCCGCCGCGCGGGCCTGGGCCAATTCCTTGTCCGACCATCCGCCTTCGGGCCCCACCAGCAAGGTCAGGGCCTGCAGGTTCGGCACGGCACGCAGCGCGCCGGCAAGGTCGTCACTCGCTTCGGGATGACACATTAGCCGCAGGCCATCGGCGGGCTGTTGCAGCCAGTCGGCCAGCGTGAGCGGGGCGTCCACCGCCATCAGCCGGTTGCGGCCGCATTGTTCGCTGGCGGATTGCGCGATGCGCTGCCAGTGCGCCACGCGCTTATCGAGCCGGGGGCCCGACAATTGCAGCACGCTGCGCTGCGCGGCGATGGGGCAGACGCGCGCGGCGCCCAGCTCCACGGCCTTTTCCACCACCCAGTCCATCTTGTCCCCGGAGGGCAGCCCCTGCACCAAAGTAACGCGTCCGGCCAGTTCGGCTTCGCGCGGCAGGAATTGGCCCAGCTGGGCAAAGCCGGCCTTGCCGTCCACCTCGAGCGTGGCGGGATATTCGCCGCCCTGGCCGTTGAACAGCGCCACGGCTTCGCCCGCGCGCAGCCGGAGGACGCGCAGCGCATGGTGCGCCAAGGCGTCCGGCAGCGCCACGCGGGCGCCGGCGGTCAGGGGGATGTCGCAGAAGAAACGGGGGGCTGACATGAATGTGCGCAAACTGATCTGATGTGGAGAAAGACTTTCTTGCCGCCGGGCCGTTCCAAGGCAAAAAACGCTTCTTGGGGAGCAGCTAGCCGGCGCAGCGGGCCCGGCGTGGGGGCGCTTGTTCTCGGGCCAGTAGCCTAGCACGGGGCCGCCTTCTGGCCGATGGCGTCGGGGAAACCCCTGGATGCTAAAATCCCATGCTTCGCAACCTACTCAACTGGCCCCTATTTCGATCGTAGGCCCGCCAGCTTCAAAGAGCCTTCCGAATGAGCAATCCGACCGCCCCTAAACTTGCCTTGGCGGATGCCATCCGCGCCCTCGCGATGGACGCCGTGCAACAAGCGAACTCCGGGCATCCGGGTGCTCCCATGGGCATGGCGGAAATCGCCCAGGCCTTGTGGGCCGGCAACCTGCGTCACAATCCCAAGGATCCCGCCTGGGCCAACCGCGACCGCTTCGTGCTGTCCAACGGCCACGGCTCGATGCTGATCTACGCCTTGCTGCACCTGACCGGCTACGACCTGCCGATCGAAGAACTGAAGAATTTCCGCCAGCTGCATTCCAAGACGCCGGGCCACCCCGAAGTGGGCATCACCCCGGGCGTGGAAACGACCACCGGCCCGCTGGGCCAGGGCCTGGGCAATGCCGTGGGCATGGCGCTGGCCGAAGCGCTGCTGGCCGCCGAGTTCAACAAGCCCGGCCACACGCTGGTCGACCATCACACCTACGCCTTCACCGGCGACGGCTGCCTGATGGAAGGCATCTCGCACGAAGTCTGCTCGCTGGCCGGCACGCTCAAGCTGGGCAAGCTGGTGGTGCTGTATGACGACAACGGCATTTCCATCGACGGCCACGTCGAGCACTGGTTCGCCGACGACACCGCCAAGCGCTTCGAAGGCTACGGCTGGAACGTGATCCGCGGCGTGGACGGCCATGACGTCGCGGCCGTGGACGCCGCCATCAAGGCTGCGCGCAAGCAATCGGAAAAGCCGACGCTGATCGTCTGCCGCACCGTCATCGGCAAGGGTTCGCCCAACATGGCCGGCACGCACAATGTGCACGGCGCGCCGCTGGGCAAGGACGAAATCGCCGCCACCCGCGCCGCGCTGGGCTGGTCGTCGGAGCCGTTCCAGATTCCGCAAGACATCTACGACGGCTGGGATGGCCGCAAGCAGGGCGCCGCCGCCCAGGCTGAATGGCAGTCGGCATTTGACGCCTATGCCGCCGAATTCCCCGCCGAAGCAGCCGAATTCACGCGCCGCATGAAGGGCGAAATGCCCGCCGGCTACGCCGAACAGTTCAAGGCGTTCCTGGACGCCACGCTGGAAAAAGCTGAAACCGTCGCCACCCGCAAGGCTTCGCAGTTCGCGATTACCGCCCTGGCTCCGCTGCTGCCGGAAATGCTGGGCGGTTCGGCCGACCTGACCGGTTCCAACTTCACCGACTGGAAGGGCGTTGCCGCCGTCCGCGCCGGCGACAAGGGTATCCAGTTCGGCCGCCACATCAACTACGGCGTGCGCGAATTCGGCATGGCCGCCATCATGAACGGCGTGGCCCTGCATGGTGGCTACCTGCCGTTCGGCGGCACCTTCCTGACGTTCTCCGACTACTCGCGCAACGCCATCCGCATGGCCGCGCTGATGAAGCAGCGTGTGGTGCACGTGTTCACCCACGACTCCATCGGCCTGGGCGAAGATGGTCCGACCCACCAGTCGATCGAACACGCCTCCAGCCTGCGCCTGATTCCCAACCTGTCGCTGTGGCGTCCTTGCGATACGGCCGAAACCGCCGTGGCCTGGAACGCGGCCGTGACGCGCCCGACCAGCATCGGCATGGACGTGCATGACGGCGGCCCGACGGCCCTGTTGCTGTCGCGCCAGAACCTGCCGTTCGTGCCGCGCGACGCCGCCACCGTCGAGGCCATCGCCCGCGGCGGCTATGTGCTGCGCGACGCCGAAGGCGCCCGCGCCGTCATCATCGCCACCGGCTCGGAAGTCGCCATTGCGCTGGATGCGCAGGCGCAGCTGGCCAAGGACGGCATCGCCGTGCGCGTGGTCTCCATGCCCAGCACCGACGTGTTCGACCGCCAGGACGCCGCCTGGAAGCAATCCGTGCTGCCCAAGGGCCTGCCGCGCGTGGCCGTCGAAGCCGGCATTACCGCCTTCTGGCACAAGTACGTGGGCCTGGAAGGCGCCGTCGTCGGCATCGACCGCTACGGTGAATCCGCGCCCGCCGGCGCACTGTTCAAGTTCTTCGGGCTGACCGCCGACAAGGTGGCCGAGACCGTCAAGCAAGTTTTGTAAAAAGGAGCTCAGTCATGACTATTCGCGTCGCCATCAACGGTTACGGTCGCATCGGCCGCAACATCCTGCGTGCCCACTACGAAGGTGGCAAGAAGCACGATATCGAAATCGTCGCCATCAATGACCTGGGCGATCCCAAGACCAACGCCCACCTGACGCGCTACGACACCGCCCACGGCAAGTTCCCGGGCACCGTCGAAGTCGACGGCGACTTCATGGTCGTCAACGGCGACAAGATCCGCGTGCTGGCCAACCGCAACCCGGCCGAGCTGCCCTGGGGCGAGCTGAAGGTCGACGTGGTGCTGGAATGCACGGGCTTCTTCACGACCAAGGAAAAGGCCGGCGCGCACATCAAGGGCGGCGCCAAGAAAGTCATCATCTCGGCCCCCGGCGGCAAGGACGTCGACGCCACCATCGTGTACGGCGTCAACCACGGCGTGCTGAAGGCTACCGACACCGTCATCTCCAACGCTTCGTGCACCACCAACTGCCTGGCCCCGCTGGTCAAGCCGCTGAACGACAAGCTGGGCCTGGAAAACGGCCTGATGACCACCGTCCACGCCTACACCAACGACCAGGTCCTGACCGACGTCTACCACGAAGACCTGCGCCGCGCGCGTTCGGCCACCATGAGCATGATCCCCACGAAGACCGGCGCCGCCGCCGCCGTGGGCCTGGTGCTGCCGGAACTGAACGGCAAGCTGGACGGTTACGCTATCCGCGTCCCGACCATCAACGTGTCGCTGGTCGACCTGTCGTTCGTGGCCAGCCGCGACACGACCGCCGAAGAAGTGAACGGCATCCTGAAGGCCGCCTCCGAAGGCGAGCTCAAGGGCATCCTGGACTACAACACCGAGCCCCTGGTTTCGGTGGACTACAACCACAACCCGGCCTCCAGCACCGTTGACGCGTCGCTGACCAAGGTTTCGGGCCGTCTGGTCAAGGTCTCGTCCTGGTACGACAACGAGTGGGGCTTCTCGAACCGCATGCTCGACACCACCGTCGCGCTGATGTCGGCCAAGTAAGCAACACGGCTAGATAGAGGGGACGGATTTGTTTTCCGCGCTTGCGGAAAATGGGTTCGTCCCCTTTGTACGCCCATCGTAGGAATCCAAATATGTCCAAGGTCAACACTCTGTCCGCGCTGGCCAAGTCCGGCGCCCTGTCCGGCAAGCGCGTGTTCATCCGCGCCGATCTGAACGTGCCGTTCGACGACGCCGGCCGCATCAGCGAAGACACCCGCATCCGCGCCTCGGTGCCCGGCATCCGCATGGCGTTGGACGCCGGCGCCGCCGTCATGGTCACCTCCCACCTGGGCCGTCCCAAGGAAGGCGTGCTGACCGACGCCGATTCGCTGGCCAAGGTCGGCCAGCGCCTGTCCGAACTGCTGGGCATGCCCGTGCAGCTGGTGCGCGACTGGGTCGACGGCGTCCAGGTCGATCACGGCCAGGTCGTGCTGCTGGAAAACTGCCGCGTCAACGTTGGCGAAAAGAAGGACGACGAGACGCTGTCCAAGAAGATGGCGGCGCTGTGCGACGTCTACGTCAATGACGCGTTCGGCACCGCTCACCGCGCCGAAGCCACCACCCACGGCATCGCGCGCTTTGCGCCCGTGGCCTGCGCCGGTCCGCTGCTGGCCGCCGAACTGGACGCCCTGGGCCGCGCGCTGCACGAGCCCAAGCGCCCGCTGGTCGCCATCGTGGGCGGCTCCAAGGTGTCGACCAAGCTGTCGATCCTGCAATCGCTGGCCGACAAGGTCGACCAATTGGTGGTGGGCGGCGGCATCGCCAACACCTTCATGCTGGCCGCCGGCCTGTCCATCGGCAAGTCGCTGGCCGAACCCGACCAGGTCGACCAGGCGCGCGCCGTGATCGACATCATGAAGCAGCGCGGCGCGGCCGTGCCGATTCCGGTGGACGTGGTGTGCGCCAAGGCATTCGGCGCCGACGCCGAAGCCACCGTCAAGGCGGCTGAAGACGTGGCCGACGACGACATGATCCTGGACATCGGCCCCAAGACCGCGGCGCAACTGGCCGAGATCCTGAAGCAAGCCGGCACCATCGTCTGGAACGGCCCCGTGGGCGTGTTCGAGTTCGACCAGTTCGCCAACGGCACCGAAGTGGTGGCGCGTGCGATCGCCGAATCGGCAGGCTTCTCGATCGCCGGTGGCGGCGACACGCTGGCCGCCATCGCCAAGTACGGCATCGGCGAGCAGGTCGGCTACATCTCGACCGGCGGCGGCGCTTTCCTGGAATTCCTGGAAGGCAAGACCCTGCCCGCCGTGGCCGTGCTGGAAGCCCGCTACGCCAAGTAAAGCGGTTTGCCCTGCAAAGCCGAAGCCGCCCCGATGGGGCGGCTTTTTCATGCAGGCTATTTGATGGCGGCTGCCCCGGTTTGGCCGGCTTGGTGTAGCCTTGGCGCAAACAGCCGCTCCGAGCGCGCTTCCTTCCCGATTTTCCCTCGCAGCATCATGAACTTACGTTTCATTCCCGGCCTCAACAACTTCCGCGGCATCACCCGGGAATCGGCGCGGCGCGACGTCACCGCCGGGCTGAGCGTGGCGGCGGTGGCGCTGCCGGTGGGTCTGGCCTACGCGGCCATGATGGGCGTGCCGCCCGTGGCCGGCCTGTGGGCGGCCATCGCCGGGATGCTGGGTTACGCCTTGTTCGGTTCGTCGCGCACCTTGATCGTCGGGCCGGATACGGCCACCTGCACCCTGATCGCCGCCACCCTGACCGGGATGGCGCTGACCTCGCCGGAAGACCGGCTGGTGGCCGCCACCGGCATCGCCTTGACGGTGGGCGTGGGCTGCCTGATCGCGCGCGCGCTGCGGCTGGGCGTGCTGGCCAACCTGCTGTCGCGGCCGGTGCTGATCGGCTACATGGCGGGGGTGGCGATTACGCTGGCCCTGTCGCAGCTGAGCGGCCTGACGGGGGTGGGCCTGCGCAACAGCGGCCTGGTGCATCCCTTCCTGGAGTTGTCGCGGCGCCTGCCCGAAATCCAGATCCCGACGTTGATCCTGGGCCTGACCTCCTGCGCGCTGCTGGTGGCGGTGAAGCGATGGCGGCCGACCTGGCCTGGGCCCATTCTGCTGGTGGTGCTGGCCTGCCTGCTGTCGTGGCTGTTCAATTTCCCCGGGCTGGGCATCGCCGTGGTGGGCGAGGTGCCCGCCGGTTTGCCGGCGCTGAGCCTGCCGGTGCGGCTGGAGGGCCTGGACGGCATCCTGCTGGGCGCGGCGGGGGTCTTGGTGGTCAGCTTTTCCAGCGGCATCGTGACGGCGCGCAGCTTCGCCGCACGCACGGGCGAACACGTGGATCCCAACCGCGAGCTGGTGGGCTTTGGCGCGGCCAATATGGCGGCGGGCCTGTTCCAGGGATTCGTGGTGACCGGCGCGGATTCGCGCACGGCGGTGGGACTGGTGGCCGGCGGTTCCTCGCCGCTGGTCAGCGTCACCGCGGCGGCGGCGCTGGCGGTGGTGGTGGGCCTGTTGAGCGGACCGCTGTACTGGCTGCCGCAGGCCGTGCTGTCGGCCATTCTGCTGCTGGCCGCCATCAGCCTGTTCGACGGCCACGCCTTCATGCGCCTGGCCCGCATCTCGCGCATCGAGTTGGCGTTCGGCATTCTGGCCGCGGTGGGCGTGGTGGGCTTTGGCGTGCTGCAAGGCGTGGCGGTGTCGGTGGGCGCCACGCTGCTGTATGCGATGTACGTGTCCGGCAATCCGCGCGATGCCTTGCTGGGCCGGCTTCCGGGGGAAACGGTGCTGGGCAAGCTGCACCTGAATCCCGAGGCGCGGCCGGTGCCGGGCGCGGTGATCTGGCTGTTCGAATCCTCGGTGTGGTTCTTCAACGCCGATGCCTTCCGCCGGCGCGCGCGCGAGATCATCGAGCAGGCGGGCGACGTGCGTTGGTTCGTACTGGACGCCGAGGCCATGACCCAGGCCGACGCCGATGCGGTCGAGGCGCTGTACGAGCTCAAGCGCACCTTGGATGAGCGCGGCATCACGCTGCTGGTGGCAGGCGGACACGGCCAGTTCCGCACTGCGCTGGAACGTTCCGGCCTGGTCAAGAAGATCGGCCGCGAAAAGATTTTTGGTAGCCCCGAACAGGCGGTGGAAGCGATCGAACGCTGGCGCCAGGCGCCGCCCGCGGCGCTGGGGTAGGGAGCTTCGGCTCGGCGCCCCCGGCTAGGCGCCCCCTGCTAGGCGCCCCCCCGGCTAGTCGATGATGTGATAGCCGCCGTCGATGTATATCGTCTGCCCGGTCATGCGGCGGGCGGCGTCGGTGGCGAGCCAGGCGGTGGCTTCGCCCACGTCGTCGATGGACACCAGGCTGCGTGTGGGGGCCTTGGCCTGGGCCCGGTCCAGCAGCGCGTCGAACTCGGCGATGCCCGAAGCGGCGCGCGTCTTCAACGGCCCCGGCGATATCGCGTGCACGCGTATGCCCTGCGGACCCAGTTCCGCCGCCAGATAGCGGGTGGCGGATTCCAGCGCGGCCTTCACCGGCCCCATCATGTTGTAGTGCTCGACCACCATCTGCGAACCGTAATAGCTCATGCAGAACAGCGCGCCGCCCTTGCGCATCAGCGGCTCGGCCAGCTTGGCCATGCGGATGAAGGACCAGCAGGACAGGTCCATGGCCTGCAGGAAGCCCTCGCGCGAGCAGTCGGTCACGCGGCCGTGCAGATCGTCGCGCGGCGCGAAGGCGATGGAGTGCAGCACGAAATCCAGCTGGCCCCATTCGGCAGCGACGCTGTCGAAGACAGCCTCGAGTTGGCCTGCGCGCGTCAGGTCCAGCGGCAGCAGCGGCGCGTCCACCTGGCGGGCCAGCGGCTCCACATGGCGCAGGGCCTTGTCGTTCAGGTAGGTCACGGCCAACTCCGCGCCCAGGGCGCGGAAGGCCTTGGCGCAGCCCCAGGCGATCGAGTCCGCGTTGGCGATGCCTGTCACCAGGCCGCGCTTGCCGGCCAGCGGCAGTGCCGCGCTCATCGCTGCTTCACCAGCGCCAGCGTGTGCTGGGCGATGATCAGTTCTTCGTTGGTGCGCACCACGTAGACGCCGATGCGGCTGTCGTCGCTGGAGATGCGCGGCCCGTGGCGGGCGTTGCGTTCCGGGTCCAGCTTGATGCCCAGCCAGCCCCAGTGCTCGCTGATGGCCTGGCGGATCTCGGCGGAGTTCTCGCCCACGCCCGCCGTGAAGACGATGCCGTCCACGCCGTTCATGGCGCAGGCCAGGCCTATCATGCCCTCGGCCACGCGCCAGGCGAAGTATTGCAGCGCCAGCTTGGCCGAGGGGGCGTCGCTGGCCAGCAGTTCGCGCATGTCGTTGCTGATGCCGGAGAGGCCCTTCATGCCGCAATCGTGATAGAGCAGGTGCTCGATCTCGTCGTGGTTCATGCCGCGTTCCATCATCCACAGCACCACGCCGGGATCCAGGCGGCCGGGGCGGGTGCCCATGGGCAGGCCTTCCAGCGCGGTGAAGCCCATGGTGCTGTCCACGCTCTTGCCGTGGTGCATGGCGCAGGCGGAAACGCCCGAGCCCAGATGGGCCACGATGATCTTGCCGCCGGCGATGTCCGGCAGCGCCTTCCGCAGGCGCTGCGCGATGTACTCGTAGGACAGACCATGGAAGCCGTAGCGGCGCACGCCTTCCTGGTACAGCCGTTCCGGCAGGGCGTAGCGGTCGGCCACGTCGGAATGGCTGCGGTGGAACGCGGTGTCGAAGCAGGCGACTTGCGGGATCCAGGGGCGGCGCTCGCGGATCACGCGGATGGGCGCCAGGTTGTTCGGCTGGTGCAGCGGCGCCAGCGGCGTGAAGGTGTCGAGCTTGGCCAGGATGGCGTCGTCGATCAGTACCGGCTCGGACAGGTCGGGTCCGCCGTGCACCACGCGGTGGCCCACGGCCAGCGGCGCGCCGCCGAGGTGGCCGCTGAGCCAGGTGCCGACCACTTCCTGGCCGTTGGGCACGTCGGGCGCGTGGCTGGGCGCGATCTCGCGTTCGACCAGGGTCTGGCCGGCTGCGTCGCGCACTTTCAGCTTGGGGTGCGAGGTGCCTATGCCTTCGAGCTGGCCGCCCAGGCGCGGGGCCAGCTCCTGCGCGCCGTCGATGTCGTACAGGTAGAACTTGATGCTGGAACTGCCGGCGTTGATGACGAGGATGGTATCGGTCATGGCGCTGTGATTCCGGGTTGCGTGTGGTGCTTCAGGCTAGCGGACGGGCTTGTTGCTGGGCCAGGTGGTGTGCGTAGATCGCGGCCACCGCGCAGGACGCGAGACGCGAGCGCGGGCTGTCGGCGCGGCTGGTCAGGATGATGGGCACGCGCGCGCCCAGCACGATGCCGGCCGCTTCGGCGTTGGCCAGGAAGGTCAGGTTCTTGGCCAGCATGTTGCCGGCTTCCAGATCAGGCACGACCAGCACCTGGGCCACGCCGGCCACCGGCGAGCGGATGCCCTTGATGCGGGCGGCGTCGGGGCTGATGGCGTTGTCCAGCGCCAACGGGCCGTCCAGCAGGCCGCCCGCGATCTGGCCGCGGTCGGCCATCTTGCACAGCGCGGCGGCTTCGATGGTGCTGGGGATGCTGGGGTTGACCTGCTCGACCGCCGACAGGATGGCCACGCGCGGCTCGCCCAAGCCCAAGCCGTGGTGCAGGTCGATCACGTTGCGGATGATGTCGGCCTTGGTTTCCAGGTCCGGGAAGATATTGATGGCGGCGTCGGTGATGAAGAGCGGTTCCGCGTAGGTCGGCACTTCCATGATGAAGACGTGGCTGATGCGCCGGCTGCTGCGCAGCCCGGTGCTGCGCGCCACCACTTCATGCATGAGTTCGTCCGTGTGCAGGCTGCCTTTCATCAGCAGTTCGGCTTCGCCGCTGCGCACCAGCGCGACCGCGCATTCAGCGGCCGCGTGGCTGTGCGGCGCGTCGACGATGCGGGCATCGCCCAGGTTCAGCTTGTGCTCGGCGGCGGTGGCGCGGATCTTCTGCTCGGGACCCACCAGGATGGGCTTGAGCAGGCCCAGGTCGCGCGCTTCCAGCGCAGCCGACAGCGAGGGTTCGTCGCAAGGATGGGCGATGGCGCAATGCGCCGGCGCCAGCGTCTGCGCGCGCGCGATGAGCCTGTCGTAATGGGACGTAGGGGGCAGCGTCATGCGGATTTGGCCTTGGCGGATTTGCGCGCGGGACGCGCAGCGGGTTTGGCGGTGGCGCCGCGCTTGGCGCGTACCGGGACGGCAGGCTGGGCCGCGGCCGAGGGGGCTTCGTGCCTGGCCGCCGCCGCGCGCACCGATTTGCGCGTCACGGCCGGCGTCTTTTTGGGCGCGGGTTGCAGCGCCTCGTCGCGCTTCTGCGCGCGACGCTCGGCGTACTCGAAGAGGCGTTCCATCTCGTCCAGGCTGATGCGGGCGGCCTCGCTCAGGGGCTCGGCGGCTTCCAGCACATGCTTCATGGTGTCCAGCGTCTCGCGGATCGCGGGGGCGGGCGCATTCTCCAGCAGCTGCGGTATGGCCTGGATCGAGCCGGCCGCGTCCAAGGTCATCAGCAAGGCCTGGTCGCGGATGATGTCCTTGAATTCCTGCAGCGACAGGGCGGTGTCGGATTCGGCGCGCATCTTGCGGATCAGCGCATAGCTGCGTTCGTCCAGGCCGCCTTCGGCGCCCGATACGTACAGCAGCATCCGGATCGCGGCGACGCGCAGGCCGCCTTCCAGCATCAGCGAGCGCAGCTCGGCGGCGCGCTCTTCCATGAAGCGGCGGTGCTCGGGCGATACGCCAGGGTGCTTGCGCGGCGGGCCGGAGCGCGCGCCCAGGCCGGCCAGGTCCTGCACCAGGGGCGAGCCGTACACGCCCATGAAAGTGCGCTCGTCGGCGGAATCGCGCAGTTCCTGCCAGATGTTCAGGCTGGTCTCGATCAGGTTCGAGAACATTTCCTGGGCCATCAGGAAGGGGTTGGCGGGCGAAACCGGCTGGCGATGTTCACGCACCTGCTCGGCGACCTGCGCGATGGGCGCGATGGCCGGATTGCGGTCGGAGATCAGTTCATAGGGCAGGCGCAGCGGATGCAGGCGCTGCGACCATTCCGCCGACTGCGGCGTGACCAGGGCGCGCAGCCAGGGCTGCACGAAGCTGCGGTACATGCCCAGGTTGATGTCGGAAATGCGGGCGACGGCGGCGAAGCGGCGGTCGTCCTCTTCGTTGCGCTCGACGATGGCGCGCACGTCGTCCAGGCTGCGCTGCTCGAACGACAGCACGTAGTTGCCGAAAGCCAGGTCGGCGTTGGGCGTGTCGGGCGTCTTGTCGGCGATTTCCGCCTGATAGATGCCCGGCGGCAGCACGTCGATCATGTCGATGTTGGACGTGAACTCCTGGTGCTCCTTGCGCGCCACGCTGCCGGACACGAAGATGCCCAGATGGCCGATGCTTTCATGCACGGCATAGACGATGGTCTGGCCATGCGCCAGCACTTCGGATTCGTCCTGGTACAGGTCGGGGATCCAGCCCAGCGCCTGCGGCGGGGGCGTGATGTTGTCGCCCTTGGAGCAGAACACCACGATGGGCGAGCGGATGTTGCGCAGGTCGATGCGGATGCCGTCCGAGGTCACCAGGCCGGCGGTGGCCAGGCGGTTGCCCACGAACAGGTTGTCGACGATGTACTGGATTTCCGGGCCGTTCAGGAAGACATGGCCGCCCCACCATTTCTCGAAGCTCAGGTAGCGCTTGGCCTCGGTGTCGACATTGGCGTACAGGTTGTACTGCTTGGACCACAGGGTGTTGGCCGGATTCAGGTTCTCGAAGTTCTGCACCAGCCAGGCGCCGTCGAATTTTCCGTCGCCCAGGTCGCTGGTCATGGCGGTGAGCCAGCTGCCGCCCAACAGGCCGCCGGCGTAGCGCATGGGGTTCATGCCGCGCCAGCCGGCCCAGTACGACAGGGGGGCGCCTGCCACGATGATGGGGCCGAACAGTTCGGGGCGGACTGCGGCAGTCATCATGATCTGCCAGCCCGCCTGGCAGTTGGCCACCACCACCGGCTTGCCTTCGGCGTTGGGGTGCAGCGCGATGATTTCCTCGAGGAAGCGGGCCTCGGCCATCATCACGTCCTCGACGGTCTGGGTCGGCATGGGCTGCGGCAGGAAGGTAGCGAAGTAGCAGGGGTGGCCGGCGCGCAGCGCCACGCCGATCTCGCTCTCGGGCTTGAAGCCGCCGATGCCGGGGCCGTGTCCGGCGCGCGGGTCGACCACCAGGAAGGGCCGCTTGATGGGATCGGTTTCCACGCCTTCCGGCGGCTTGATGCGCAGCAGGCCGTAGTTGACGGGCCGCGGCAGACAGCGGCCGTCCATCACCAATTCGGATTCCATGCTCAGCACATTCGGGGCGCGCTTGGCCATGTGCTCGTGGTACTGGTTGCCGCGCTGGCGCATCACATCGGCGTAAAGCACGCCGCGCTGCCAGGCGTCCACTGCGTATTCGTAGGCGGCCGTCCAGGGGTTGAAGGGCGGGGCGGGTACGCGATCGTTGCCGGATCCGGCCATAGCGATCTCCTGTAGGTTGCTTGCGGCGGCAAACCGCCGCGCCGATTCCGAGTGGAACCGGCCGAGTTGACCTCTCCATTACACCGCAACTGATGTTGCGGTGCAACATCAAGGGTCTTGACGCAGGTCAAATGGGACTGATCTCCCCGTCCCCTTTAGGGCCGGGCAGCCGGGCGACGGTTCAAACCGGGTCGTGGCAGACTGCTTCGATGCGGTTGCCCGAAGGGTCCAGCAGGAAAGCGGCGTAGTAGTGGGGGTGGTAATGCTCGCGCAGGCCCGGCGCGCCGTCGTCGCGCCCCTCATGGGCCAGGCCGGCGGCGTGGAATGCGTCGACCGCGGCGCGGCTGGGCGCCTTGAAGCACCAGTGGCGGCGCGCGGCCGGGGCAGCGGCGGCGTCGTCGGCGAATACGGACAGGTAGCTGTGCTGGCTGTGGCCGGCCTGGCAGCGTTCACCGTAGCCGAGCGCGTCGGGGCGGTCATAGACCTTGTCCGCGCCCAGCGCCTGCATGATGGCGTCGTAGAAGGGCCGGGCGGTGTCCAGGCGGGAAACGGCGATGGAGACGTGATCCAGCAGTTGCATCGCGGCTCCCGCTCGGGTCAGGCGCGCGCGGCGGCGTTGTGCTCCAGCCATTTCTGGACGGAGGGGCGCTGCCACTGGGCCTCGGCATAGGCGCGCAGGGCGTCGGGCAGGTCGTCCTGGAACAGACGCTTGAGCATGACCGCGAGATCCGTATCCGCGATGCTCCATTCATCGAACACCGAAGTCTGGCCCGTGCCCAGCAGATGGGTGCCCACGTGGATGAGCTTGGCCGCGGCGGCGTGCGCGGCATCCGATAGCGGCAGACCGGCGGCGCCGTAGAACACGGTTTCGGTCGGCCGTTCCTGGCGCAGCGCGCCCAGGTCGCTGCGCAGCCAGGCCTGCAACTGACGGGCGCGGGCGCGCTGGCGCAGGTCGCGCGGATAGAGCGCGGCGTGCGCCGGTGCGGGGAAGGCGTCTTCCAGGTATTCGGTGATGGCGCTGGACTCGGTCAGGCAGAAGTCCGCGTGGGTCAATGCCGGCACCCGGGAGGTCAGCGCGCGGCTTTGATAAGGCTGCATGCGTTGTTCACCCGCTTCCAGGTCGATGGGGCGCACCTCGAACGGCAGCTGTTTTTCAGTCAGCGCCACATAGGCCGACATGGCGTAGGGGCTGAGGAACAGGGAATCGACGAATAGCGTAAGCGGGGCGCCCAAAATCTAGTCTCCAGTCGGACGGCAAATGGCATGCGCCGCGGCGGCAGGCCGCGGCTACTTCACTTCAAAGCGTAACGCATCTGCGGCAGGCCTGTCGCGCCGGGGCCTCAGTCGACGATGAAGAGCTTGGCGCCCACGGCGGTGGACGAGCGGTGCGGCTCGGCCTGGTCCGCGACCTGGTAGCTCATGCCGGGCGTCAGCACGAACTGCCGTCCGTCTTCCAGTTCGGTGTGCAGTTCGCCTTCCAGGCAGAACAGGATGTGGCCCTTGCTGCACCAGTGGTCGGCCAGGTAGCCCGGCGTGTATTCGACCATGCGCACGCGCAGGTCGCCGAACTGCCGGGTGCGCCAATAGGCCATGCCGGTGTCGCCGGCGTGTTCGGTGCGTTCCACCTCGGACCAGTCGGTGGTGCCGAAGGGGATGTTGCTCATCTTCATTGTGAATCCTGCGTTGTGGTCCGGGCGGAATCGCCCCGTTGAAAGAACAGATACTACGCCAGGCCGGGAACAGGCTTGGCCTGGCGCATTGAAAAATCGCTCCATAACCCCTATCTTCTTGATATCCCAGGCCGGATCCGGCGCAACCGGAGGCGGCCGCAACGCTTTGCCAAGGGCTGCAAATGGAGTTCAAGGACTACTACAGCATTCTAGGCGTGGAGCGGGAGGCCTCCGAAGACGACATCCGGCGCGCCTACCGCAAGCTCGCTCGCAAATACCATCCCGACGTCAGCAAGGAAAGCGACGCCGAGACGCGCATGCGCGACGTCAACGAAGCCTACGACGTGCTGCGCGACAAGGAAAAGCGCCTGGCCTACGACAATCTGGCCGCCGGCGTATCGCCCGAGGGCAGCTTCCAGCCGCCGCCCGGCTGGGACGAAGGCTTCGAATTCCACCGCGGCGCGGCGCCCGGCGACGAGGCGCAGTTCAGCGAGTTCTTCTCCTCGCTGTTCGGCGGCCGCAGCCGGCGCGGCGGGACGCAGCAGCAACAGGAGTTCCGCGCGCGCGGCGAGGACCACCACGCCGCGATCGAGGTGGACCTCGAAGATGCGCTCAAGGGCGCCACGCGCGACATCAGCCTGCGTTCCATGCAGATGGACGAGCAGGGCCGCCCCCATATGCAGACCCGCACGCTCAGCGTGCGCATCCCCCCCGGCGTGCGCGAAGGCCAGTACATCCGGCTGGCCGGGCAGGGCATGCCGGGCTACGGCGGCGGCGAGAACGGCGACCTTTATCTGGAAGTCCGTTTCAAGCCGCATCCGCGCTACCGCGCCGACGGCCGCGATCTCTACATGACGCTGCCGGTGGCGCCCTGGGAAGCCGCATTGGGCGCCAGCGTGCATGCGCCCACGCCGGGCGGCACGGTCGAAGTCTCGATCCCCGCAGGGTCAGCCAACGGCCGCAAGCTGCGCCTGCGCGGCCGCGGCATTCCAGGCGATCCTCCGGGAGATCTTTACCTGGTGCTGGACCTGGTCTTGCCGCCCGCTGACAGCGAGGCGGCCAAGGAGGCCTACCGCAAGCTGCAGCAGGACCTGCCCTTCAATCCGCGGCGCCACCTGGGGGTATGACCATGAAAAAAATAGTCGTCACCAGCGCCACGGTCGTGGGCAAGTCCCGGCCGCTGTCCGCCGACGATCTGGCCCGCGCCTGCGGCGAGGAAGTCGAATGGGTCGTGCGCCTGGTCGAGGTCGGCATCGTCACCGCCAGCGGCCAGGGGCCTGCGGAATGGCGCTTCTACAGCGCAGACTTGCAGCGCGCGCTGGACGCCCGCCGCCTGTTGCGGGACTATGGCGCGGGCCTGGACGCGGCGGCGCTGATCCTGGACCTGAGCCAGGAAGTCCGCCGCCTGAAGGCGCAACTGCGCGCGCTGGGCCTGGAAGACAAGTAACGGCGGTGCGCGGATGGGTAAACTAGCTGGTTGTGGAACGACACCAGCGAAAACCCTTGCAGACACCTCCTGCCCCCGCGCCCGCTCTTGCGGGCAGCGCCCGCATCGATGGCCTGAAATCCTGCCTGCCCGTCATGATCGGCTACTTCCCGGTGGCCGTGACCTTCGGCATCGCCGGCGTGGCGGCGGGCTTGTCGCCGCTGCAAGTGGTGCTGATTTCCGTGCTGGTCTACGCCGGCGCCAGCCAATTCCTGCTGCTCGCTTCCATCAAGGCCGGCACCCCGTGGCTATGGGTGGTGGCGCTGTGCTCGCTGCTCAACGCCCGCCATCTGTTGTACGGTCCGCTGCTGTCGCGTTTCCTGCCCGCGGCGCTGAATCAGCGCCTGAAGGTTGCGTTCCTGCTCACCGATGAGGTCTTCGCCACCGCCTTCAACCGCTTGCAGGCCGTGGAGCCCGCGGGCCGCCAGCGCTGGATGATCGCGCTGGGTCTGGGCGCCTGGCTGACCTGGATCGCCGGGACCGCCGTCGGCGTGTACGCGGGAGACGGACTGGAGCGCCACTACCCCATGCTGTCCCAGGTGATGCGCTTTGCGCTGCCCGCACTGTTCATGGCCCTGGTGTGCCAGAGCGCAAAGCGGGGCATGGGCCTGCCCATCATCGCGGCGGTGGCCGGCGCCGGCGCCGTGGCCGCGCTGGGCCATACCAGCCTCGCCATCCTGGCCGGCGCGGTCATCGGCTGCGCCGCCTATCGCCTGCGGAGGTCCGCATGAACACCGACGGACTGGGTTTCTGGGGCGCGGTGATCGCCATGGCGGCCATCACCTACCTGACGCGCGCCTTGCCTTTCATGCTGTCCGAGCGCAGCCGGCTGCTGCGCCACCTGTCGCGCGAAGGTTCGGCGCTGGCCGCCTTGGGGCCGTCGCTGCTGGCCGGGATCGCGGCGGCGGTGATCGTGCCCGACCTGCTGGCCGCTGGCGACCAGGCGGCGAATATCGGCCCCTACGTCGGCGGCCTGGTCGTGACCGCCGTGGCTGCGCGCCTGGTCAGCAATGCCGGCGTCGCGGTGCTGCTGGGCATGGCGGGATACGGGGTGTTGCTGGCCTTGGCGGCGTAACGCCCGCGGAGCAAAATGGTTGGACTTCCACGGAGGCCGACCATGCTTACGCTTTATCATGCGCCGCGCTCGCGGTCGTTCCGGATACTTTGGCTGCTCGAAGAACTGGGCGTGCCCTACGACACCGAAATGGTGTCCATCCGCGGCAGCGACGGCGCGGGCCATATGCCCTCGGACTACATCGACATCCATCCGCACCGCAAGGTGCCGGCCTTGGTGCATGACGGCGTGCCGGTCTTCGAAACGCCGGCCATTGCCCTTTATCTGACCGATCTGTTCCCGCAAGCCGGCCTGGGGCCGGTCGTGGGCGACGCGCTGCGCGGTCCCTACCTGACCTGGCTGGCGTATTCCACCGGCGTGTTCGAGCCTGCCATGGCCGAACGCGCCTTCAAGACGCCGCACCCGGGCAGCGCGCTGGGCTGGGGGTCGGCCGACGAGGTCGAGCAGGTTTTGACCCGGGTCTTGCAGGCGCGGGCGTTTTTCTTGGGCGAAAAGTTCTCGGCGGTGGACATCGTGCTGGGCGGCACCCTGCAGTACATGATGCAAGTAAAAGTCGTGCCTGAGACGCCTGTGTTCACCGCCTATGCGGAACGGCTGGGTGATCGCCCGGCCATGCACCGGGCCTTGCAGCGCGACGGGGACATCGAGGAAGCCTGAGGCGCCGCCGCAGGCTTTAACCGCGCCCGATGCGCGCGCGCAGGTCCGCCTGCCATTCCTCGGGACGGCCCAGGTAGCG
The DNA here is from genome assembly GCF_058783105.1 of Achromobacter sp. FW305-C-30-7. Lineage (NCBI taxonomy): Bacteria > Pseudomonadati > Pseudomonadota > Betaproteobacteria > Burkholderiales > Alcaligenaceae > Achromobacter > Achromobacter sp. FW305-C-30-7. The sequence continues at coordinate 1,453,453 of NZ_JBYSYI010000001.1, forward strand.
GCTGGGCTCCAGCATTTCGTAGATGCCAGCGCGTTCCAGCGCCAGGGTGGGAAAGCCGCTGCCGCCGACCTGCGCCAGCAGCCTGCGGCTGGCGGCGATGTGCGCGGCGGTTTCGGCCCCCTGGGCGGTGGCATAGGCGGCCCGGAAGGCTTCCGGGTCCAGGCCGATGTCGGCCGCCAGCGACTCCAGCACCGCCGGATCGGCGATGCGCAGGCCCTGCACGTAGTGGGCGCGCTGGATGCGCTTGAGCATGTCCAGTCCGCGCCCGGCCAGCGTCTGCGCGGCCAGGATGGCGGTGGTGGGCGGCTCCGAATCGAACACCGCGCCCTCATCGCGCAACAGGCCGTCGTAGTAGTCGTCGCCGAAGGGCTGGCCGGTCAGGCCGGCGATGCGTTCGTCATGCGGCATGACATAGCGGCGCAGCCTGTCCGTGACCGGCTGGCGGTTGCCGCCCGTCATCATGCCGCCCCCGTGCAGCGCGATGTCCAGGCCGGGCACGGCGCAAGCCGCTTCCACCAGCGGCGCGGCGCCGTAGCACCAGCCGCAGAGCGGGTCGAAAATGTAATGCAGGATGGGATTTGAGGTAGCCATGGCGTCATGGTAGACGCGGGCCATGCCGGGCGGAAGCCTGGCGGGGTAGCCAGAGTGTTGCATCGGCCGTGCAGATTGCCTGCACGGCCGTAAGACCATCAGCCGGCGATCTGCACGCCAATCCAGAACAGGCCGGCGGCCAGCAGCATCGAGGCGGGCAGGGTCAGCACCCAGGCCATCAGGATGTTGCGCACGGTGCTGCCTTGCAGGCCGCTCTTGTTGGCGATCATCGTTCCGGCCACGCCCGAGGACAGCACGTGGGTGGTGGACACCGGCAGGCTGAAGACGTTGGCGATGCCGATGGCGCCCATGGCGGTCACCTGTGCGGACATGCCCTGTGCATAGGTCATGCCCTGCTTGCCGATCTTTTCGCCCACCGTCAGCACCACGCGGCGCCAGCCGACCATGGTGCCCGCGCCCAGCGCCAGTGCGACCGCCACGATCACCCAGAAGGGGGCGTATTCGGTGGTGGCCGTCAGATCGGCGCGCAGGCGTTGCAGGTCGGCGCGTTCGCGCGCGGGCAGGCCTTCGATGCGCGCGACCTTCTTGGCCGTGTCGTCCAGGCAGAGCAGGTAGCGGCGCACGGAGATGCGCTTTTCGGCCGACAGGTCGGCGTAATTCGACACGCCGTGCAGATCGGTCTGCAGCGCGGCGATGGTCGGCATGGTCAGCTCGGGATCGCAGCGGAAGTTGCGCGGCAGCTCGGTGGTCGCGTCCACGCGCTTGAGCGCCAGGTAGTCGCCCAGCATGGCTTCGTTGCGCTGGTAGAACACGTTCAGGTGGTTGGCGGCGTCGCGGGTGCGTTCGATCTGGTAGGTGGTGCTGTTGGTGTCCAGCACGAAATTGGCGGGGACGATGCCGATCAGCACCAGCATGATCAGGCCGATCCCTTTCTGGCCGTCGTTGGAGCCGTGCACGAAGCTCACGCCCATGGCGGACAGCACCAGCACCAGGCGGTTCCAGAAGGGCGGATGCTTTTTGTTGTCGAGGGCGCGGCGCTGTTCCGGCGTCTTGTGCATCTTCGACAGCGGCAGCCAGCGCTTGAGCGCCAGCAGCAGGCCGCCCGCCACCAGGAAGCCGGCCACCGGCGACACCACCAGGGATAGGCCGATGTCGATGGCCTTGCCCCAGTTGACTCCGTCCGCCAGCGGCAGGTCGGTGATCAGCGCATTGGCCAGGCCCACGCCCAGGATCGAGCCGATCAGCGTGTGCGAGCTGGACGCCGGGATGCCGAAGTACCAGGTGCCCAGGTTCCAGGCGATGGCCGCGGCCAGCATGGCGAACACCATGGCCAGCCCGCGGCCCGTGTCCACATTGATCAGCAGTTCCACCGGCAGCAGGTGCACGATGGCATAGGCCACGCCCACGCCGCCCAGCAGCACGCCGAGGAAGTTGAAGATGCCGGAAAGCACCACCGCCAGATGCGGCGGCATGGCCTTGGTGTAGATGACCGTGGCCACGGCGTTCGCCGTGTCATGGAATCCGTTGATGAATTCGAAGGCCAGGACGAATGTCAGGGCCAGCGCAAGGCTGAGGCCAACCCAGAGGTCTAGGCCGTGGAAGAGGTCGAACATGGAGGCGGGGGAGGTTCCGGCGAGAGGAGCCGATTATTGCAGATTTGTGACCTGTCACTGGTTGCTTGCGGCTACCAAGTACGGGCAGCGGACCCCGCCCAGGGTCAGAATTTCGAATACTGGAACTCGATTTCCATCGGTTTGCCCAGATTTGCCGAGGTATCCGCCTGGATCAGCATCACCGCCAGGACGCCCAGGTAGAGCAGGCACAGCCACAGGGTGCGTTTCATTGCCGGCCCTCCTTCATGGGTAGAAAACTTCCGCGATCTTCTGGTTCACGCGCAGCCAGCCCAGCTCTCCCAGGTGCTGCACGTCACGCAGCGTCCCCACTTCGAAGGGCGCGCTGTACATGTCCATGCAGCGCATGGCGTAGCGCTGGCATAGCACCGCGACTTCCCGCTGCACCGGGCCGAAGCGGTCCAGGTCCTTGAATACCAGGGGGTGCAGCGGCTGCATGACAAAGAGGGCATTGACGCCGCGCTGGCGCAGCAAAGCCATCAGGGCGTCCAGTTCGCGCAGTTCGTCGCGGCCGGTCAGCGGCTGCGGCTGATAGGCGGTCTTGCCGCCCGCGGGAATGCTGCGCAGGTATTTATTGAAGAACTCGTCGCGCACGGCGTAGCGGTTGCCGCCCATCAGGGCTTGTTCGGCGCCCTGCGCCTGGGCCGCCAGCGCTTCCCAATCCACCACCCGGGCGGCCGTGGGCGGCCCCTCGCGTTCGCGCTCGGGGACGGGCGCCGCATGGGCGGGCGCCCACAGTTCGACCAGGCGCTGGCGGAAGACGTAAGCCTGCTCGGCCGCCATCGACCAGGCGACGCCCGCATCGCCCTTGGCCTGCAGCCAGCGGACCAGCTCCGCCCGTCCCTCGGGCTGCCGCAGCAGGCGGGGCAGCAGCGGATTGGCGTGCTCCTTGAATTCGTCCGGCCCCAGCCCGCCCTCGCCGTCGAACCAGCCCGGCGACAGCATCACGACCACGCGCGATGCCGGCGACAAGTCCTCGGCCATGGCCGCCAGCACCAGCTGCATGCCCAGCGACTGGAAGCCCGAATGGCCGTAGGCCAGCACCGGCATCTGCAATTCGTCGGCCAGGTAGCGGTAGGGCACGAAACGCAGGTCGTTGCTGGTCAACTCGGACGAACCCAGGATCACCAGCCGGTCGCCCGTGCGCAAGGCCTGGCTCATGCGGGACAGGTTGCGCGTCTGTTCCTGCAGCGTATTGCCCAGGTTGGGAATATAGATGCCCGGCGCGGCGGCCGGCACCGGCTCCGTCTTCAGCGCCAGGGCGTGCAGGGCGCCCCACCCGGCGGCAGCCGCCGCGGCCAGGGCCAGCGCCGCTGCCAGCGCATGCTGCCGTAGTGTGCGTTTGAACATGGGGAACCAATGCCGCGCGGGGCTCTCTCTATAGGGGTAAGTTTGTTAGCGGATGTTATCGAGCGGGCATGACCGGAACAAGCGCGGGAAAGCGGGGCCAAAGCCGATTCGCCTTTTTGCCACAGGGTCCGGCGCTGGCGCGCTGCCTGCCGCCGCGATTCCCGCAGGGAAAGAATGCGATAGCATCGCTGTGGCGGGGTTCTTCTGGATTTCCATGATTGACCTCGTCCCGTCGCCGCAACCGCGCCGCCCGCATGCCCCTTACCCAGATCGTGCAGCCCATGACCACCACTACCCGTATCGCCCGCAAGCACCCCGACGAACTGATCGTGGGCCTGGTGTCCGTTTCCGACCGCGCCTCCAGCGGCACGTACCAGGACCTGGGACTGCCCGCGCTGCGCGAATGGCTGGGCGGTGCCCTGGCCTCGCCCTGGCAGGCGGTGGACCGGCTGATCCCCGACGAGCCCGCGCGCATCTCGGAGACGCTGATCGAGCTGGTGGACGGCTGCGGCTGCGACCTGGTCCTGACCACTGGCGGCACCGGTCCGGCGCGCCGCGACGTCACGCCGGAGGCGACGCTTGCCGTCGCCACCAAGGAAATGCCCGGCTTCGGCGAGCAGATGCGCCAGATCAGCCTGCGCTTCGTGCCCACGGCCATCCTGTCGCGCCAGGTGGCGGTCATCCGGGAAACGCCCGCCCATGCCGCCTTGATCGTGAACCTGCCCGGCCAGCCGAAATCCATCCGTGAAACGCTGGAAGGGCTGAAGGGCGAGGACGGCGCCGTGCTGGTGCCGGGCATCTTCGCCGCCATCCCCTATTGCATCGATCTCATCGGCGGCCCGTACGCCGAGACCCGGCCGGAAGTCATTACAGCCTTTCGTCCCAAATCGGCCCGCCGCGCGCCGCAGGCTTGATCCGGCGCTGCGTTATATTGGCCGCCCCTTTCACCTCCCGCCGCTCGAGAGTCCCATCGCCATGAAGGTCCGCACCGTTTTGTCCCTTACTGTCCTGGCAGCCTTGTCGGCCTGCGCCAACGTCAAAGACGTGCGCGACCGCGATCCGGTCTTCTACGGCTCCACCCAGCGCACGCCCGAGGACTACACGGCCTGCGTGGCGGAATCGTGGAAGAACCTGGGCATCAATTTCCAGCAGAAGGCGGTGCGCAACGGCTTTGAACTGATCCAGGAAGACAGCCTGGGGGTCGAGGCCGTGCTGACGACCATACACTGGAAGGGCAAGACCGACGTGCGCCTGTCCACGCGCATCGCGCGCCGCGACCAGAGCATCATCGAGCCCGCCAACCTGTGCCTGTGAACGCCATGCATCATCGTCGCGACGTCCTGCGGCTGGGCTTGGCCGCGGCCGCTCTCTGCCTGGGCCTGCCGGCCCGCGCACAGCAGGCCGGCTTCATCAGCCGCAAGCTCAACGTTCCCGTGCCGGGCGGCGTCGCTGTCCTCGGCCTGGGCAACGCCGAGCGCGCGCCCGAAGTCACTTTCCTGGGGCGGCGCGTGCTGGTGGTGCGCGAAGAGGGCAAGCAGTGGATCGCCGTGGTCGGCATCCCGCTCAGCGTGAAGCCGGGCGAACAGCAGGCGGAGGTCAAGGACGCGCAAGGCAAGCGCGCGCTGCCGTTCAAGGTAGGCGCCAAGGAATACAAGGCCCAGCACATCACGCTGAAGAATCCGCGCCAGGTCAATCCGGATCCGGACGACATGAAGCGCATCGAACGCGAACAGGCCGAGCAGGCCGCAGCCAACCGCGCCTATCGCGCCGGCGTCACGCCCAGCAACCTGCTGCTGGACCGTCCGGTGAACGGCGGCCGCCTGTCCAGCCCGTTCGGCCTGCGGCGCTTCTTCAATGGCGAGGAACGCAATCCGCATTCGGGCCTGGATTTTGCCGTACCCTCGGGCACGCCGATCAAGGCGCCGGCCGCAGGTGTGGTGGTGCTGGTGGGGGATTACTTCTTCAATGGCAAGACGGTGTTCCTGGACCATGGCCAGGGCTTCGTCAGCATGTTCTGCCACATGTCGGCCATCGACGTGAAAGTCGGCGACGAGGTGCCGCGCGGCGGACTGGTGGGGAAGGTGGGGGCGACCGGCCGCGCGACCGGTCCGCATCTGCACTGGAACGTCAGCCTGAACGACGCGCGCGTCGATCCGGCCATCTTCATCGGGGCATTCAAACCCTGATCCCGCTGGGGGCGGGGGGCGCCGCAGGGGCCGCTCCGCGCGCCTTCAGGCCGTGGCGGCCTGCTGCGCGATCAGGTGCAGCACGTGCTGGTGCACGCGTTCCGCATAGTCCATCTGCTGCCGCACGTGGAGCTGCTCGGCTTCCTGGTCGTCCAGACAGTTGTCGTACTTGGTCTTGGCGTCGGCGTAAGTCAGGCCGGTATTGCGCAGGCTGTTGATGAAGGCCTCGCGCGACTGGTGCAGCAGGCGCAGGCCTTCCTCGCCCTTGACGAATTTTCTTCGCGCAAGGGTAAGCTGGTCAGCGGCGGCTTGCAGATCTTGTGTCAGGTCCATCTTGCTTCATGCTCTTCCTGCCGGCGTTGCGCCTGGCAGAGGGCGCCATTCTTTCATGAACGGGCGCTCCACGCATTACGGCATTTCGCGGTCCAGGTTTAGGGCTGGCGCGAAAGGAAGGGAGCCGGCGCGGGGCCGGCCCTGTGGTCCTGGCTTAGCGGCGGAACTGCTGGGGACGCTGCGGGGCGGGACCGCGCTCGTCCTTGTGGCGGAAGTTGATGCGGCCCTTGGTCAGGTCATACGGCGACATTTCCAGGGTGACGCGGTCGCCCGCCAGGATGCGGATGCGGTGCTTGCGGATGCGGCCGGAGGCGTAGGCGCCGACTTCGATGCCGTTGTCCAGCTTCACGCGGTAGCGGCTATCGGGCAGCACTTCGTCAACGATGCCGTCCAGTTCGATGAGTTCTTCTTTAGCCATTCTTTTCTCCTATCAAAACGCGCAGCCATGCCGGCGGCAAGGCACGCCGCGCAAGGCGGCAAGCGCGTCGGACCCGGACTAGCGGATCCAGCGGTTTGAACGTAAAACGTCCGGGCAAGCGCGGGTAGGGGCCACGGCATCCGAAGCGGATGTCTGAAATGACGGATACTCGCGCCGCGAGGGTAATGTGTGCGCGGTGCGCGGCTTGGTCGCGGCGGCGCGTTTTGCGCAAATCGCCGGAAGAAGCGGGATGGATCTGTTGCTGCCGGGCCCCGCGACCGTTGGGTTGGCGGTGCGCCCGGCGGGGGCGGGGTTGTTCCGGCAAAGCCGGGCACGTCCTGGGTTGGCCCGGAGCAATGCCCGCAGGGGGTACAGGTTGGCACGCAGAGTGACCGAAGCCCGGTTTTTGCGGAAAAATCACGGACTTATGTTACTGCAAAGCGCAGTGATTAGCCAGTATTTATCTGTCACTGCGCCGTGATAGTTGTTGCTCAACGACTCTGGCCGGACGGGATCCGCTCCCGATATTCTTCTTCCACCCGGCCGAGAACGGACCAGAACGGGCCTGGAGCGCGGCCGGCCAGCCGGGCTTCGAGCACGCCCAGATGCACATGCCAGCCGCCGGCCACGTCCACCATGCCATCGCGCGAGGACAGCTTGCGGTGCGTCAGCACCAGGCGTGTCTCCTGGCCTTGGGGCGACAGCTCGAACGTGACTTCGGACGGATGGCCGGGGGAGCCGCCCCACGTGAACGCCAACAACCGCGGCGGTTCGCAGCGCGTGATGATGCCTTGCGTGGTGACGCCGCCTTCATACGGTTTGTAGGCCTCGGGCACGGGCTCGGCCACCGAGGACAGGTCGGCATGCATGAAGCGCAGCGTGACGCCGCCGCCCTCGCGCAGTTCCATGTCCCCGGACGCCAGCCAGAGGCCCCGCTTTTCCGATTCAGTGAGAAAGGCCCAGACCTCGTCGACGCTGGCGGGCAGGAGCCGCGTGAAGCGGATGGAGGTGGGGTCCAGGACGACGCCGTGATCACTCATGTTGTTCTCCAGAAGATGCGGCCGGGGGGCGGCTGGCGATGAGCGCGGCTTCCAGCGCGCCCAGCTTGCCCGACCAGAATTGTTCATAGAAGCGCAGCCACTGCATGGCCTCGGCCATGGGTTCCGGATTGAGGCTGCATACATGCGTGCGGCCGCGGATGGAGCGCCGGACCAGGCCGGCGCGTTCCAGGGCCTGCACATGCTTGGAGGCGCCCGCGAAACTCATGCTGTGGGGCGCCGCCAGCTCGCCTATGGTCTGCTCGCCCTGGGCCAGGCTGCGCAGCATGTCGCGGCGCGTGGGATCGGCCAGCGCGCGAAAGACGGCATCGAGGACGGGGGAGGGATTTGATTCAACCATAAGGTTGAATATAGCCCACCCTCCCGAAGAAATTCAACTTCTCGGTTGAATTTTTATGTAACCGCTTGCGGATGGTCTTCTTCCATCGCGCCATACGCGTCGGGGTATTGCGGCAGATCGTCGCTGATGTCGAACCAGGGCGCCTTGCTGGCCACATGACAATGGGCGGCCGGCTTGATGCCCGGGTCATCGTCCAGCGGACCCAGCGGCAAGCCGTAGACGTCCGGGGTCTGATCGAAACGGGTCAGCAAGGGCGTGCCGCAGGCTTCGCAGAAGCCGCGGTAGCTGCCAGGGGACGAGCAATACCACGTGACGTGGTTTTCGCCCCGCGTCCAGGCGAAGTCCTTGGCCTGGACCGTGGCCCGGCTGCGGAACGCGGCGCCATGCGCTTTGCGGCAGATCGTGCAATGGCAGTTGAGGGCGTCGGTAAGCGGGCCGCTGATCTCGTAGGCGACTCGGCTGCACAGGCAGGAACCTTTGATCATGATGAACGCCAGGCTGGTGAGGGAATATTTCCAATATACCTGGGCGCGCCGGGCTGGAAGCGGCCATTTATGACGAACGTCTTTCAGATCATTGCGGTGTCCCTATTTTCCGCCAAATGAATCGATTCCCAGGTCATCGTGCTGTCATGCCGCGAAAACAGAATGCGGCCATGAACACATTCCATGGGGATTCAACGATGACTTACGCCATCGAAGTACTAGGGCTCAGCAAGAGCTTCCACGCCGGCGCCAAGGCGCTGGACGGCGTGAACCTGCAAGTGGCCGACGGCGAGATGGTTGCCTTGCTGGGCGCCTCGGGTTCGGGCAAGTCGACCTTGCTGCGTCACCTGTCGGGCTTCGTGGCGGGCGATGCGGGCAGCGTGGCCGTCAACGGCCGCATGATCCAGCGCGACGGCCGCCTGAGCCGCGACGTGCGCTCCGCGCGCGCCGGCATCGGTTTCGTGTTCCAGCAATTCAATCTGGTGGGCCGCCTGCCGGTCATCACCAATGTGCTGACCGGCCTGCTGCCGCGCGTGCCGCTGTGGCGCAGCCTGACGCGCTGGTTCCTGCGCGGCGAAGTGCGCCAAGGCCTCGAAGCGCTTGCCCAGGTTGGTATAGACGACTACGCATTTCAACGCGCTTCGACGTTGTCCGGCGGCCAGCAACAGCGCGCGGCCATCGCCCGCACCCTGGTGCAGAACGCCCGCGTGATCCTGGCCGACGAGCCCATCGCCTCGCTCGACCCGGAATCCTCGCGCCGCGTGATGGACACGCTGGCCCAGATCAACCGCAGCCGCAAGGTGGCGGTGGTGGTGTCGCTGCACCAGGTGGATGTGGCCTTGCGCTACTGCCCGCGGGTGGTCGCGCTGCGCCACGGCAAGGTGGTCTATGACGGTCCTTCCGCGGACCTGACGCCGTCCATGCTCAGCGACCTGTACGGCTCCGAACTGAGCGAGCTGCTTCCCGAATACGCGCCGCAAGCGCCGGCCATGCCCGGCATGGCGCCGCTGCCCCGATTGGCGCAAGCCGCCTGATTCTTCCCGACCCGTTTATCCCCGGAGCCTTCCATGCTACGCAGAACCTTTGTCACCCTGATCGCCGCCGCGGCCCTGTCCACCCAGGTCCACGCCGAAGACGCCAAGACCCTGAACTTCGGCATCATCTCGACGGAATCTTCCACCAACCTGAAGTCGGTCTGGCAGCCGGTCATCGACGACCTGAGCCGCGCCATCGGCGTGCCGGTCAAGCCCTTCTTCGCGTCCGACTACGCCGGCATCATCGAAGGCATGCGCTTCAACAAGGTGCAGATGGGCTGGTTCGGCAACAAGTCCGCGATCGAAGCGGTGGACCGCGCCAAGGGCGAAGTGTTCGCCTCCGTCATCGACAAGGACGGCAATCCCGGCTACTGGTCGCTGCTGATCGTCAACAAGGACAGCAACCTGAAGACGCTGGACGACGTGCTCAAGCGCGGCGGCACGTTGAGCTACGGCGCGGGCGATCCCAACTCGACCTCGGGCACGGCCGTGCCGGGCTATTACCTGTGGGCCGCCAACAAGATCGAGCCCAAGACCTTCTTCAAGACGGTGCGCGCCAGCAACCACGAAACCAATCTGCTGTCGGTCATCAACAAGCAGGTGGACGTGGCCGTCAACAACACCGAGGCGCTGGAGCGTTATCGCCTGAACACCGGCAAGGACGCCAACGACAGCGTGCGCGTGCTGTGGAAGTCGCCGCTGATCCCGGCGGATCCGTTGGTCATGCGCAGCGACCTGCCCGCCGACCTGAAGGCCCGCATCCGCGACTTCTTCGTCAACTACGGCAAGGGCAAGGACGCCGAGCGCGAACTGGCCAACCTGAAGGCGCTGACCTACCAGGGCTTCCGTCCCTCCGACAACCAGCAATTGGTGCCGATCCGCCAGATCGAACTGGCGCGCGAGAAGGCCAAGGTCGAAGCCGACGCCACGCTGGGCCAGGCCGAAAAGCAGAAGCAGCTGGCCGAACTGGACAGCAAGCTGGCCAGCCTGGGCCAGCCCGCCGCCAAGCAATAAGTCTCTTACCGGCCAGGGGGGGGGGGGGGGGGGGGGGGGGGGGGGGGACG